>NZ_JBSEYF010000005.1:0-350002 GCF_053627655.1 Serratia sp. 121840015-1 | reverse complement strand
CTTCAAGACTTGATATTTTTTTGCATCCGAAGATGCTGGATATCGTCTTGTGGAGTGCCCACACAGATTGTCTGATAAATTGTTAAAGAGCAGTGAGTTAGGCGCTTTCGCTTGCTAACTCGAGGTGGCGTATATTACGCTTTCCTCTTTCAGAGTCAACCCTAATTTTCAGGATTTTTTCTCTGCGACCCCCGGATACTCTGTGAAGTTGTTCACATGTTCCGTGTCGATGGAGGCGCATTATAGGGAGCCGGTTCAGAATGACAAGCGATAATCTGCATTTTTTATCTGACCGCTCACTATTCATTCGTAACGCCTATTAAACCCGCTTTTTGATGGCTGCCGGCAGGTCCGCCAGGCTATTTAGCACCCAATCGGCCAGCTTTTCGCCTTGCTCGGTTACCGGCTTACCGGTACGCACCAGCACCTTAGTGCCAACGCCGGCCGCGATCGCCGCCTGCATATCTTCCGGTTTATCGCCCACCATATAAGAAGCGGCCATATCGATGTTCAATTCCTGCTGCGCTTGCAGCAGCATGCCCGGCTGCGGTTTGCGGCAGTCACACACCTGACGATACTCTTCTATTACTGCCTCCGGATGATGCGGGCAGAAATAGATGCCGTCGAAGTCGACGTCGCGATCGGCCAGCGACCAGTCCATCCACTCGGTCAGGTACATAAATTGGTCTTCGCTGAACTTGCCGCGCGCAATGCCGGACTGGTTGGTCACCATCACCAACGCGAAGCCCATCTTTTTGAGTTCGCGACAGGCGTCAATCACGCCGTCAATAAAGTGGAAGTTGTCGATTTCATGGACATAGCCATGGTCAACGTTAATCGTACCGTCACGATCGAGAAAAATTGCTGGAACGCTTTGTGTCACCGCTTTGCTCCTGAGGGCCTGTATACGCTGACAGTATCGCATGTTTTACCCCGCACTGAGAACGCCGGAGAACGTCGTTGGCCGTTGACTTGGACGTCTAGACGCCTTAACATCTGATCCATACCTTGGTTCCACGCCGAGGTTTACTTTTATCTAGCCACGGGCAACCACGCTAAAATAAGAAGAATATGATTAAACTTTCTAACATCACTAAAGTGTTCCAGCAGGGTTCGCGCACTATTACCGCGCTCTCTGACGTGACCCTTCACGTCCCTGCCGGGCAAATCTATGGCGTTATCGGGTCTTCCGGTGCCGGCAAAAGCACGCTGATCCGCTGCGCTAACATGCTGGAGCGCCCAACGTCCGGCCAGGTTCTGGTCGATGGTCAGGATCTGACTTCGCTGTCTGAAAGCGAACTGACGCGCGCCCGTCGCCAAATCGGCATGATCTTCCAGCACTTCAACCTGCTCTCTTCCCGCACGGTGTTCGGCAACGTGGCGCTGCCGCTGGAGCTGGACAATACGCCGCGCGCCGAGATCAAAAAGCGCGTGACCGAACTGCTGGAGCTGGTCGGCCTGGCGGACAAGCACGACGCCTACCCGGCCAACCTGTCCGGCGGCCAGAAACAGCGCGTGGCGATCGCCCGTGCGCTGGCCAGCAATCCCAAAGTGCTGCTGTGCGACGAAGCCACCAGCGCGTTGGATCCGGCCACCACCCGTTCCATCCTGGAACTGCTGAAAGACATCAACCGCCGTCTGGGCCTGACCATTCTGCTCATCACCCACGAAATGGACGTGGTGAAACGCATCTGCGACCAGGTCGCGGTCATCAGCCAGGGGCAACTGATCGAAAAAGACAGCGTCAGCGAAGTGTTCTCACACCCGAAAACCCCGCTGGCCCAACAGTTCATTCAGTCCACGCTGCATCTGGATATCCCGGACGACTACGCCGCGCGCCTGTCGCCGGAACGTCAGGGCGACCGCCAGCCGCTGCTGCGCCTGGAATTCACCGGCCAGTCGGTCGATGCGCCGCTGCTGTCTGAAGCCGCTCGCCGCTTCAACGTGAACAACAACATTATCAGCGCCCAGATGGATTATGCCGGCGGCGTGAAATTCGGCGTGATGCTGGCGGAGCTGCACGGCAGCGACGAAGACGCGCTGGCGACGATTAAGTTCCTGCAAGAAAATCAGGTAAAAGTAGAGGTTCTGGGTTATGTCTGAGGCAATGATGTGGTTGATGGCGCGTGGCGTGTGGGAAACCGTCATGATGACCTTTGTCTCCGGCTTCTTCGGTTTCGTGCTCGGCCTGCCGGTCGGCGTGCTGCTGTATGTCACCCGCCCGGGGCAGATCATCGCCAACAACTCGCTGTATAAAATCCTGTCCGGGCTGGTGAACATCTTCCGTTCCATCCCGTTCATTATCCTGCTGGTTTGGATGATTCCGTTTACCCGCATGATCGTCGGCACCTCTATCGGTCTGCAGGCGGCCATCGTGCCGTTGACCGTGGGCGCCGCACCGTTCATCGCGCGCATGGTGGAAAACGCCCTGCTGGAGATCCCGTCCGGTCTGGTGGAAGCGGCGCGCGCCATGGGTGCCACGCCGATGCAGATCATCAAGAAAGTGTTGCTGCCGGAAGCCCTGCCGGGCCTGGTCAACGCCGCAACCATCACGCTGATCACCCTGGTGGGCTACTCCGCCATGGGCGGCGCGGTCGGCGCCGGTGGTCTGGGCCAAATCGGTTACCAATACGGTTATATCGGTTATAACGCCACAGTGATGAATACCGTATTAGTATTACTGGTAGTTTTGGTTTATCTGATCCAGTTCTGCGGCGATCGCATCGTCAAAGCCGTTACCCATAAATAGTTTCACAGCATGTTAATGCGAGTCTAATGAGGAAGGGATATGTCGTTAAAATTTAAATCCATCGCGGCAATTGGCGCACTGATCGGTACTCTGGCTCTGGCGGGCTGTGGCCAGGATGAAAAGAATCCAAACCACATCAAGGTCGGTGTGATCGTCGGCGCTGAGCAGCAAGTAGCTGAAGTCGCTCAGAAAGTGGCGAAAGAGAAATACGGTCTGGACGTTGAGCTGGTGACCTTCAACGACTACGTGTTGCCTAACGAAGCGCTGAGCAAAGGCGATATCGATCTGAACGCCTTCCAGCACAAGCCATACCTGGATCAGCAAATCAAAGATCGCGGTTACAAGCTGGTGCCGGTCGGCAGCACCTTTGTTTACCCGATTGCCGGTTACTCCAAGAAAATCAAATCGCTGGACGAGCTGAAAGACGGCTCTCAGATCGCACTGCCTAACGATCCGACCAACCTGGGCCGTTCGCTGCTGCTGCTGCAGAAAGTCGGCCTGATCAAACTGAAAGACGGCGTTGGTCTGCTGCCGACCGTGCTGGACGTGACCGAGAACCCGAAAAACCTGAAGCTGGTTGAGCTGGAAGCGCCTCAGCTGCCACGTTCCCTGGACGATCAGCAGATCGCGCTAGCGGTAATCAACACCACTTACGCCAGCCAGATCGGCCTGACGCCGGCGAAAGACGGTCTGTTCGTGGAAGACAAAGACTCGCCTTACGTCAACCTGCTGGTTACGCGCGAAGATAACAAAGATGCGGAAAACGTGAAGAAATTCGTGCAGGCCTATCAGTCTGACGAAGTCGACGCCGCCGCCAACAAAATCTTCAACGGTGGTGCGGTGAAAGGCTGGTAAGCGCTTATTCGCCAATTTTATTCCTATAATTGCAAGACGGGCCAAGGCCCGTCTTGTTATTTCCGCCATAGATTGCTTCAATAGCGCCACTTTCATTAAGGCAGAGGAATCTCAATGCGTGTTTTACCTCTCTGTTTGTTAGCGCTCGCGCTGGCCGGATGTTCATCGCAACGTATCGCGCCGTCCTCAACAAACAGCACCAGCAAGCCGACCACCACCAGCCCGGCCAAGACCACGCCGGCCGCCCGCCCTGCTCCGGTAAAACTGTACAAAAGTGCAGAAGAGCTCGTGGGTAAACCGTTCCGCGATCTGGGTGAAGTGTCCGGCGAATCGTGCCAAACCACCGTACAAGACTCCCCACCGAATCTGGCCACCGCCCGCAAACGCATGCAAATCCGCGCGTCTTACATGAAGGCCAACGCCGTGCTGCTGCACGACTGCCAGATTGTCAGCGGCGTCGCCGGTTGTTACCAGCAGGCCGTCTGCCAGGGCTCGGCGCTTAACGTCTCGTCCAAATGACCGAATTCGTTTTCGAGCAGATCGGCGTGATCCGCTCGCCGTATAAAGAAAAATTCGCCGTTCCCCGCCAGCCGGGGCTGGTCGAAGACGGTGGCGGCGAACTGCTGCTGCTGCCGCCCTACAACCAGGCGGAGGCGGTACGCGGCCTCAGCGATTTCAGCCATCTGTGGGTGATGTTCATTTTCCATCAAACCCTGGAAGGCGGCTGGCGGCCGACGGTGCGCCCGCCGCGTTTAGGCGGCAATGCCCGCATGGGCGTGTTCGCCACCCGCTCCACCTTCCGCCCCAACCCGCTCGGCATGTCCCTGATCGAACTGAAAGGCGTGCGGGTAAAAAACGGCGACGTGGTGCTGGAGCTGGGCAGCCTCGATCTGGTCGACGGCACCCCGGTGGTGGACATCAAGCCTTATCTGCCGTTCGCCGAGAGCCAGCCGCAGGCCCGCGCCGGCTTTGCCCAGGCCGCGCCCGCCAGCGACATGCCGGTGCGCTTCGCGCCGCAGGCCGAGCAGCAGCTGCAGCAACATCAGGCGCGTTACCCGCAATTAAGGCGTTTTATCAGCCAGGTGCTGGCACAAGACCCCCGTCCCGCCTATCGTAAAGGAGAGGACGTCGAACGGGATTACGCCGTCTGGCTGCTGGATTTCAACGTGCGCTGGCGCGTCGTGGACGGTCATACCGAAGTGTTGGCGCTCGACCCGCGTTAAAATTCCGCCGCCTCTCTTTTGGCGACCCGCTCGCGCTGGTAAACTAAACCACTTTTGTCACTTTTGGCCGCCACTCTGGCAGCCCGATGCAATTTGCAGTTCTAACGGAACCAAAACACCATGCGTACTAGCCAATATCTGCTCTCCACTCTGAAGGAGACACCTGCCGACGCCGAAGTGATCAGCCACCAGCTGATGCTGCGCGCCGGGATGATCCGCAAGCTGGCCTCCGGTCTTTACACCTGGCTGCCGACCGGCCTGCGCGTTCTGAAAAAGGTTGAAAACATCGTTCGCGAAGAAATGAACAATGCTAATGCGATCGAAGTGTCTATGCCGGTGGTTCAGCCTGCCGACCTGTGGCAGGAAAGCGGCCGTTGGGAGCAATACGGCCCCGAGCTGCTGCGCTTTGTCGACCGCGGCGACCGTCCGTTCGTGCTGGGCCCGACGCACGAAGAAGTGATCACCGATCTGATCCGCAACGAGATCAGCTCGTACAAACAGCTGCCGCTGAACTTCTTCCAGATCCAGACCAAGTTCCGCGATGAAGTGCGCCCGCGTTTCGGCGTGATGCGTTCCCGTGAGTTCCTGATGAAGGATGCCTACTCCTTCCATACCTCACAGGAGTCTCTGCAGGAGACTTACGACGCGATGTACGAAGCGTACAGCAAAATCTTCAGCCGCATGGGCCTGGATTTCCGCCCGGTGCAGGCCGATACCGGCTCGATCGGCGGCAGCGCCTCGCACGAATTCCAGGTGCTGGCAGACAGCGGTGAAGACGATATCGTATTCTCCACCGGTTCCGACTTCGCCGCCAACATCGAGCTGGCGGAAGCGGTCGCGCCGGCGGCTCCACGCGCGGCGGCCGGCGAAGAATTGCGCCTGGTGGATACGCCAAACGCCAAAACCATCGTTGAGCTGGTCGAGCAGTTCCAGCTGCCGGTGGAAAAAACCGTGAAGACGCTGATGGTGCGCGCCACCGAAGAGAGCGGCCACAAGCTGGTTGCCCTGCTGGTGCGCGGCGATCACGAGCTGAACGAAATCAAGGCCGAGAAGCTGGCGCAGGTTGCCGCGCCGCTGACCTTCGCCACCGAAGAAGAAATTCGCGCCATCGTCGGCGCCGGCCCGGGTTCACTCGGCCCGGTCAACCTGCCGATGCCGGTGGTTGCTGACCGCAGCGTAGCGGCGATGAGCGACTTTGGCGCCGGTGCCAACGTTGACGGCAAACACTACTTCGGCATCAACTGGGAGCGCGATTTGCCGCTGCCACAGGTGGCCGATATCCGTAACGTGGTGGAAGGCGACGCCAGCCCGGACGGTCAGGGCACGCTGCTGATCAAACGCGGCATCGAAGTGGGCCATATCTTCCAGCTCGGCACCAAGTACTCGGAAGCGATGAAAGCGACCGTGCAGGGCGAAGACGGCCGCAACCAGGTGCTGACCATGGGTTGCTACGGCATCGGGGTTACGCGCGTCGTGGCCGCCGCCATCGAGCAGAACCATGACGAACGCGGCATCATCTGGCCGGACGCCATCGCGCCGTTCCAGGTAGCGATCCTGCCGATGAACATGCACAAGTCGTTCCGCGTGCAGGCGCTGGCCGAAGAGCTGTACAACACCCTGCGCTCCCACGGCATCGACGTGATCCTCGATGACCGCAAAGAGCGTCCGGGCGTGATGTTCGCGGATATGGAGCTGATCGGCGTGCCGCACTCTATCGTTATCGGTGACCGCAACCTCGACAACGAAGAGATCGAGTACAAGAACCGCCGCGTCGGCGAGAAGCAAATGATCAAAACCGGCGAAATCGTTGATTTCCTGCTGGGCCAGATCAAACGCTAAGCGACGAACGTCAGAAAATAAAAAACCCGCTCAGGCGGGTTTTTTTATATCCGAAATTGCTTATTTGCTGCTGCAGTTCTTGCTGCGGTCGAACGCGATTTTACCGTCCGGCACCAGCGCCTTTTCGGTCAGACCTTCCTCCATCGACGGCTGCACGCTGAAGTGCGCACTGAACGTCAGGAATACCGGCTCACCGGCGGTCTTGTATGCTTTGGCGTAACCTTGCTCCAGCGCGATGTTGTTGTCCACCGGGAAGGTTTTGCCGGTCGCGCAGTCCTTGAAGACGGCCGCGTCCGCCATATAGGTGTAGCTGCCTTTCAACGTCATCGGCGTTTTAGGCAACGGCTTCTCAACCGGATCCAGGCGGTAATTCAGCTTGGACTCGATCGGCACGCCGCTGCGATCCAGCATTTCCAGGCTCTTGCCCACCGGGCGGAAGTAGCGTTTTTCGCCGTTGCTGTCGGTCAGCACCAGTTTATCCGCCGTGCGCGCCCATTTACCGTAATCGGCAAAGGTCTGATCGCCGTCTTTGGTGTCGCGATAGGTTTCCTGCAGCACGAAGGTGCCGTCCTCATCCAGGAACAGAGCCGTATCCAGACCGCCGCAATCGGCGCAAGGCAACAGCCCTTGATAACTCTGCGGCATCGCCTGCAGCGGTTGTTCCTTCGGCTGATAATGATTGTTGCATCCCAACAACGAGAGTGCGCCTGCCGCGAGGAACAGGGCTACCGTAATTTTCTTCACAGTTATTCTCCTACTGTGTTCATGTATTCCTAAGTGCGAACCTTGCCACGCAGCGCTTTGGTGGCGCCTTTACGCGCCTTGCCTTCCAGGCGACGCAGTTTGGCCCCTTTCGTGGGCTTGGTCGCCTTGCGCGTTTTTTCCACCACCATCGCCTGCCGAATCAGCGCGGCCAGCCTGGCCAACGCCGCTTCGCGATTCAATTCCTGACTGCGATACTCTTGCGCCTTGATAATCACCACGCCATCAGCGGTAATGAGATGATGATTCAGCGCCAGCAGCCTTTCCTTATAATACTCTGGCAGGCTGGATGCCCGGATGTCAAAGCGCAAATGGATCGCCGTTGAGGTTTTGTTCACGTGCTGGCCGCCCGCGCCCTGCGCGCGGATCGCCGTCAATTCCAGCTCATTATCCGGTATGGCTACGTTTCTTGACAGTTCCAGCACCGGTCACACCTGTGCCTGCTGCCACTCGGCAAACTGGATTTCCAGACTATTCTGAGCATCGGACAGCCAAATAGTTCCCTCTTGCAACGTCGCCTGCAGCGTCATGGTGCGACTGGCCAATGCCGTCAGGCGCGCCAGCTGTTCGTCGTCGAGAAAACGCACGCTCAGGTTCTTGTGGCCGGCCACCTTGCCCTGTATTCCCTGCCACCATACGTGCGCGGCGCGCTCGCCGTAAGCGTACAGCACCACGCGCGGCGACTGGTTGCAGGCCTTGCGAATGCGTTTTTCGTCGGGCAATCCCATCTCGATCCACATTTCCAGCCCATTGTGGTCGTTGCGCTGCCAGATCTCCGGCTCGTCGTCGGCGCTCAGCCCTTTGGTGAACACCAGCCGTTCGTCCGCATGGCAGATCCAGGCCAGCAAGCGCAGCATCATGCGCTGCTCGTTTTCGGACGGGTGTTGCGCCAGCGTCAGCGTGGCGTCGTGGTAGAAGTGACGATCCATATCAGCAATATTGACCGCGGCTTTATAAATGGTTGCTTTCAGCGCCATGGGTGACCTCGTTATTATCCGGCGACAGTGTACTTGATCAGGGCCAAACCCCGCCAGCGCGGCCAGGCCGCGGCAGTGCGAAAGGCGTGCCGGGGTGCTGATAACTCCATAACAGCTGTGCTATAGTCGTCTAGGATAGGATAAAACTCCGAGAGCCTGCGCCTCATCGCGAGAGCGGTCTTGATGATGCAGAGGTTCTTAAGGGAGGAAACTGTGCAACAATACTGTGAGTTAGTACGCCGTACTTACGCCGAGATTGGCAGTGGAGATCTTGGCTACGTGCCTGATGCGCTGGCTTGTGCGTTAAAGGCATTGGACGATGTCGCAGCGAACGACGCGCTACCGTCCTCCGTTAGGGAACAGGCGGCCTTTGCCGCCGCTAACTTATTGGTGAGCGACTATGTTGATGAATGATGAGTACCAACCCATCAATTGCGATGACTACGACAACCTGGAACTCGCCTGTCAGCATAAACTTATTCTGAAGCTGGAGTTACGCGACGGAGAAGTGATCGAGGCCAAGGCGATCGACCTGCTGCAAAAGAAACGCGTTGAGTATCTGACCATCGAACAGAACGGCCAACAGCGCGACCTGCGCCTTGACCATATCAGCAGTTTCAGTCATCCGGAAATCGGTACCGTGGTCGTCAGTCTGTCGGACTGAGCAGCGGTAACCCCATCCCAACAGGGCAGCCCAACGGCTGCCCTCGTCATTTAAGGCTTCAGGCTGGCGTAAAAGGCCGCCAGATCGGCGATATCGTCATCCGACAGCCCCGACACATAGGCCTTCATCACCTCAGCCTGGCCGCCGTTGCGCTCCCCTTTCTTATACGCCTGCAGCGCGTGCTGCAGGTACATGGCGTTCTGCCCGGCCAGATTCGGGTACATCGGCACCGTCACCTTGCCCTGCGCGCCGTGGCACGCCGCGCAGGCGGCGGCTTTCGCCTGGCCGGCGGCCGCATCCCCCGCCGCCAACGCCGGCAGGCTGAACAGGCCGGTGGCCAACAGCGTGATCCCCACAAACTTCATCATTGCTCCTCGCTATTATGATTTCTTTCCCAGCGCAGCCGCCACGGGCGTTCGCCTTCCGGCACCTGCCCCGCTTCACAGACGAATATGCCCAGCGCGGCAATCAGCTGCTCATCATAATAAATCAACGGGATGCGTTCACGCTGCCAGGGCGGAATACCCAGCTCCTGCCACAGTTTTTTTATCGGCCGCGAATGGGCGCGCCCCACGATGCGCACCGTGCCCTGCACGCCGCCGAACCGAACGCTGACCTGTTGCGATGGCTGCGGTGCGCGCAGCACCAGCTCGCCCTCACCGGGAATCAACTGCCCCAGCCCGTCCGGCAACGTCAGCGGCTGGTCAGGCTGCCAGGGCAGATGCACATCGCGCAGCGCCGCCAGCGGCGGCAACAGGTGCAACCGGCCGCGGAAACGGCGAATCTGATAGGCGCCGAGCTGCAGCTGCGGTTCGGCATCCTCCCGGCTGAGCGCCACCTCTTCCCACAGGCGTTGCAGCTGCTCACGCGCCGGCATAGTGACGTTAAACAATGCGATCCAGCGCCGCAGCAAGGCGAAGCGCCGCACCGGCGAACAGTCTGTCAGGCCGTCAATCGCCAATGAGCGATCCGCCGCCAACAGGTTTTGCAGCGGTTCCGCCAGCAGTTCGTCCAGCAGTTGCTCCTGCTCGGCGCACAGGCCGGCGCTGCGCGCCACCGCCGAGGCGAAGTGCGGCCAGCGTTGATTGAGCTGCGGCAGCACCTGCAGCCGCAGGAAATTGCGATCGAAGCGCGTGTCCTGATTGCTGTCGTCATCGATCCAGGTTAAGGCGTGGCGTTGCGCGTAGCTTTCCAGCGTCTGACGCGAACAGCCCAACAGCGGCCGCAACAGCAAGTGCTCCCCCAACGCCGCGCGTGCCGCCATCGCCGACAGCCCCGCCGGCCCGCTGCCGCGCTTGAGCGCCAACAGGAAGGTTTCGCTTTGATCGTCGAGGTGTTGAGCGGTGAGCAGTGCTTCGCCCTCCGTCAGCGCGGCGCTGAAGGCGGTATAGCGCGCCGCACGCGCCGCCGCTTCGATACCGCCCTGGCGGGCGTCCACCTGCACGTGCGTCACCGTCAGCGGGATCTGCCAGTCGGCACAGCGGCTGCGGCAATGCTCAACCCAGCGGTCGGCAAAGGCGCTCAGGCCGTGATGCACGTGCAGCGCACGCAGCTGCAGCGCCGGACGCTGGCGGCGCAAGGCCGCCAGCACATGCAGCAGTACGCTGGAATCCAGGCCGCCGCTGAACGCCACCAGCAGCCGCTGCTGCGCGCCCAACTGGTCTGCCACCCGCGTCGTTAATTGATCAGTATTCATCGGTAGGCTTTGTCACTTCTACATAGCTGCACGTTAACCCCGCCTACCGTCATCAATCAAGCATTAACCGTCCGGGCCTGGCGCCGCGCCAGCAACCACCAGCCGCCCAGCACCGCGATCACCGCCAGCGCGCATCCGGCCGCTCCCCAGCCGATCTGAGCGAAAATGCGGCCATACGCCTGCATCGCCGCACCCTCGATGTGATCCTCGGCGGTCTGATTGGCAATAATGCCCGCCAAGTAGTTGGCGATCGAGCCGGTCGCCAGCATATAGATACCGGTCAGCACGCCGGTGGCGCCGGGGATATTCAGCCGGGTGATCTGCGCCATCGCCACCGGATCGATAAACAGTTCGGCGAAGCCCATCACCGCCAGGCCGGCGATCATCAGCCCCATCGATCCCGGCCCGTGCAGCCGCGTATTGAGCGCCATCAGCGTAAAGCCGACGCCGATCAACAGCAGACCGAAGGCGAACTTGCACCAGATGCGCAGCGTGCGATCGCCCGTACCGTCGCCGCTCGCCAGCCATGCCAGCGCCACGCCGCCCAGCATCACCGCACAGGCGTTAACCGACTGGAACAGCGCGGTCGGCACCGTCCAGCCGAACCAGCGCCGATCGACGAAGTGATCGATAAACAGGCTGATGGAGCTGCCGCCCTGCTGGGCGAAAGCCCAGAACAACGTGCCCAGCAGCATCAGCACAACGATCTGCCACAGCCCCCGGCGCTGGCCGGCGTCCGCACGCAGCATAATGCGCGCCACCAGCACCACCGCCGCCACGCATACCAGCCCGAGCAAATAGCCGGCCCAGTCGTGCACAAACAGCAGCGTGAAGAACAGCGGCGATGCCAGCAGCGCCGCCAACAGCCAACCCCAGTGCGGCAAACCCAGGCTTTTGGCGCGCATCAGCGGTGCATTCACGCCGCGGGTATGGCGGAAGTGGCGCCCGCCGAGCAGGAAGATCGCCAGGCCGGCGAACATGCCGATCCCGGCCAACGCAAAGCCGACGTGCCAGCCATAGCGCTCGGCCGCCAACCCGCAGGCGATCGGCGCCAAAATGGAACCGACGTTGCCGGCGGCGTACAGCAGCGAGAAGCCCCCTTCGCGGCGCGAGTCCTGCGCCGGATACAGCTCGCCCAGCAGGCAGCTGATATTGGATTTGAACAGGCCATAGCCGCAGATGATGATGGCCAGCGCCAGATAGAGCGACTGGGCGGAGACCGCACTCAGGCCGAGCACGATATGCCCCAGCGTCATCAGCGCCGCGCCGGCAATCACCGCGACGCGATTGCCCAGCAGGCGGTCGGCGAGCCAGCCGCCCAAAATAGGAGTGACGTAAACTAACGAAGCGTAAGCGCTGTAGAGATCGATGGCGTGGCTGTCGGTATAGCCGAGTTGGTGGGTCAGATAGAGAATCAGTAACGCACGCATGCCGTAAAAGCTGAAATATTCCCAAATTTGTATGGCTACGACATAGTAGATTGCGCGCGGCTGTGAGGGTGTTTTCATGGAGGTCTCCCATCAGTCGGTGAACGACAAAGGGGAAGCGCGAGCGCCTCCCCTGTTATTGGCTGCGGTTATTTCGCCTTCAGCACTTTCACCCGATAACGTCCGTCGGCCTGACGATAGGCGCCGTGAATGTCGGTTTCAAAGCCCGGATAATGCGCGCCGATTTCGCACAGCATCTGCAGGAACTCCAGCACCGGCCGGCTCTCCTCGGTCAGCATTTCGCCCGGCATCACCAGCGGCACGCCCGGTGGGTATGGGAGGATCATATTGGCGTTGACCTTGCCGACCATCTCTTCCAGATAGACTTCTTCCACTTCGCCGTGCAGCTCTTTCTGGAACGCCTGGTACGGGTTCATCACCATGGTTGGCAGCACTTCGAACGCGCGATACATCAGGTCCGGCAGGTTGTGTTGCTCCACCAGGCGGTGAATGTTCTGCGCCAGATCCTGAATGCGCATGTTTTCATAGAAATCAGGCGCTTCCTGATACAGCGAAGGCAGCATGTTTTTCACCCGCAGGTTCAGATCGAACGAGCGTTTGAAGTCGGTCATCGCGCGCAGCAGGCTGAGCGCCTTGGTTTTGTCGATGCCGATGCTGAACAGGAACAGCAGGTTGTACGGCCCGGTTTTCTCGACGATGATGCCGCGTTCGTCGAGGTATTTCGCCACGATGCTGGCCGGGATACCGAACGGCTGCATCTCGCCTTCCTTGCTCATCCCCGGCGTCAGAATGGTGACCTTGATCGGGTCGAGATACATGTGTTCGTTATCGATGTTCTTGAAGCCGTGCCAGGCACTGTCGGAACGCAGCGGCCAGCATTCCGGCTCATCGATATGCTCCGGCTGCCAGACGTCGAAGAACCAGCCGTCGGATTCGACTTTCAGGCGTTTGATCTCTTTGCGGAACTTGATCGCGCGCTCGATAGAGCCGTTGATCAGGCGCTTGCCGGCGTTGCCTTTCATCATCGCCGCAGCGGTTTCGGTCGACGCCACGATGCCGTAGTGCGGCGAGGTGGTGGTGTGCATCATGTAGGCTTCGTTGAAGGTCTCTTCGTTGATGTCGCCCTTCACGTGAATCATCGAAGCCTGCGAGAAGGCCGCCAGCAGTTTGTGGGTGGACTGGGTTTCATAGATCACCTTGCCCTCCACGCGGCCGCCGCTCATGCCGCACTTGCCTTTATAGATCGGGTGGAAGTTGGTGTAAGGCACCCAGGCGGAATCGAAGTGGATAGATTTCACGTCCAGGGTGTTCTTGATAAAGTCGGTGTTGTACAGCAAGCCGTCATAGGTGGAGTTGGTGATCACCGCGTGCACCGGCCAGGTGGCGTTCGGGGTCTCCTTCACGCGTTTGGCGATGGTGGCGCGCTGGAACTCGCTCTGCGGAATACCGCCGAGGATGCCGTAGGCGTTGCGGGTCGGGCGGAAGTAGATCGGCGTGATGTCACTCATCATCATCAGGTGAGTCAGCGACTTGTGGCAGTTACGGTCAATCAGCACCGTGCTGCCCGCCGGAGCCGAATACATGCCGACGATCTTGTTGGCGGTGGAGGTGCCATTGGTGACCATGTAGCTGCGTTCGGCGTTGAATACGCGGGAAATGTACTCTTCCGCCTCTTTGTGCGGGCCGGAGTGATCCAGCAACGATCCCAGTTCGGACACCGAAATCGAGATATCCGACTTCATGGTGTTCGGGCCAAAGAAATCGTAGAAGATACTGCCCACCGGACTTTTCTGGAACGCGGTACCGCCCATGTGGCCCGGCGTACAGAAGGTGTATTTGCCTTCGCGCACGTATTTGAACAGCGCCTTGGTCAACGGCGGCAGGATGGTGTCGATATACTCGTCGGTATTCTGTTTGATCTTGGCGGCGATGTCGGTTGCCGCGCCGAGCGCATATTCGAAGAAGCGCACCTGCATGCGCAGATCGTTCAGGCTGACGTCCAGCGTCGAATAGGTGTTGGCGAACGCGTACAGCGGCATGTACTCGTTCAGCTGGCTGATCTCTTCGCACAGCTCCAGGTTGTATTTGTCCCAGTCGAAGATCACCCCGCACAGACGGGCGTTGTTCTCGATCAGTTTCAGCAGGTCTTCGCGATCGTTAGGGTAAACGATGCGGAAATCCAGACTTTCCAGCGCCTGATGCAGTTCACGGATAGGCTCTTCTTTGAAGTAGACACCCATGTGATTCATGATGGCGATAACGTTCATATGCATTTCTCCTGGCAAAGCAAGCCCCTTCCCGTCGCGGCTGACAGGTCGGAAAGAAAGGGGCTGGGTAAATTCAGTCGGTCAGCGGACGCGAATCAGTGCGCTTTGGCCGTGGTGTTTTCATCAACCGCCGCTGCGTTGGCAGCCTGGCGGGTATTCATTTTCCGGGCGTAGAACATCAGGATAATCAGGCTGATGATAAAGGTGCCGGACAGTTCGAATGAGTTGGCGCCCATCAGCGCGATGAAGCAGAAGCCGCAGCCGCACACCGAAGCGATCAGGCTCAGCAGGTTGCGCACGTTGACCCCTTCGAAGCGGATCAGGTCTACGCAGGAGTAGAAGTAAGGCAGCATGGTCAGCAGCACCGCGATGCCGGTCAGCTCGCCGAACAGGTCGGACGCTTTGCCGCCGGCGGAGCTCATCAGGGTGATCAGCACCATCAGCGCGGTCATTTTGCAACCGGCCAGCAGCAGGCCTTTCTTCGGAATACCGTTTTTATCCAGCTCGCCGTACACTTTCGGGAAGTTGCCGTCGTTGGCGGCACGGACCCCGGCCTGGCCAACCAGCATCATCCACGAACCCAGTGACGTCAGGCAGGCGAAGGCGGTGAAGGCGGAAACCATCGGTGCGGCCCAGTTGCCCATAATCGCCGAGGCGCTGATGGCGAACGGCGCGCCGCTGGCGGCCATTTCAGACGCCGGGAACATACCGCTGATCACCTGGGTGGCAGCGATGTAGATAATGCCAGCCAAGCCGGTGCCGAGCATGGTTGCCAGCGGCACGGTGCGTTTCGGGTTTTTCACCATGCCGGTGCTGACCGCCGCGGATTCCACGCCGATAAACGCCCACAGGCACAGCAGGATACTTTTGATGACCGCATGGCTGTCGGTGGTGCCGGAGGTATTCCAGTTAGCCTGATAGGTGGCGGCGTCAAACCAGTGCCAGCCGACGGTGGCAGTCACGATCACCGGGATCAGCACCAGCACCAGGCCCAGGGTGGTCAAACGACTGACCCAGGTTCCGCCCAGCATGTTGACGAAGGTGAAGATCCACACGATAGCGATACAGGCGATGCCGGCAGGTACCGGGTTGTTCAGCGCCGGGAAGAAGGTGGAGAGATAAGAAACGGCGGTAATGCCGATGGCCAGGTTACCGATCCAGTTGGCATGGTAATAAAGCACGCCGGTCTGGAAACCGAAGGCCGGGGAAATTTCACCCGCGTAGGCGATAGGGCCGCCCTGCTGCGGGTTTTTGGTGGCGAGGCGGGCATACACATAGGCCAGCGACATCGCCCCGATAATCGAGATCACCCATCCCCAGATGGCGATAGATCCGAGACTCGCCAGGTTGGCGGGCAATAAGGCAATCCCGCTCCCCATCATATTACCGGCGACGACGCCGGTGCAGGCAATAAGCCCTATTTTCTTGGGTGAAGCCATGGTCAGTTTCTCCTGATTTACGTTTCTTATAAGCCACACCCATAAATAAAAGATTTTAATGAGCCGGCTTGATAGTCAGGATGCTAACCATCGGAGGGAATAAAGTCCTAAAGATAAAGTGAGATTACGCTCATGATCATACAAATGATAACCTGAGGTTTTTCATTAACACATCAAGATAAAAAGGTAAGCTAAAGAAAAGATAAACATCATTTAAAAACAACAATATGACAAGGTTAATGGCGCATAACAAACGGCAGAAAATAAATAATATCGCGCAGCAAAATAATACATTCACGCAACATGCCTTCACCAATAGATAACGCCGCCATGATTCCCGGAGAATAATGGCGGCGTTATATCAGTTAATTATTGGTGCTGATAGTTATTTAAATAAGGCACCACGTTGGTCAATGACGTTTGGAATACGCCATTGGTGATCCAATGCAATGTGTCTTCGCCGGGGCGAAGATTGAATGCGGTAATATAAGAATCCGCCGCCAAATGGTTCTGCCCCTGCATTTCATACACCTTGCCCAGCAGCACATAATTCAGCCACGACATTTGCAATTCAATCCCCAGATCGATCGCCCGGTGCGCCTCGTCAATGCGCCCCTGCGTCAATGCATCTACCGCCAGAACTTGCTGCATGATTGGCGTGTTTTTCAATTCGGGGATCGTCGCCAGATGGTTGATATCGGCGCGCAATTGCGCCAGGGCCTGGCTGTCGAACGGTTGATAAGAATTACGCAGCAGATCCACCAGCGCCTTTTCGGCCAGCAGGTAATGGAAGTTCGGCGCGCTTTTAATCAGCTCGCTCAGCTGGGCGCTGGCGCGGGTCAACGAATCGGCGTCGCCGTGGATCAGCAACTGGTGCGCCTGGTAGAAACGCTGCAGCAACGGCCCGTTGTCGGGCAGCAGCTGCGCCAGGCGCTGCTCCAGCTGTGGCGGCCAGGGCTGCTTCAGCGCAGCGGACAGGCTGGAGAGGAAGTCGGTCTGGATCTTCAGCTGGTTATCGGCGGTAATAAAGTAACGCTTGTCCAGCATGACTGAGCTGTCGGCGTTATCCACCAGCCGCACGGACAGGAAACACTGCTGGGCGCGGTAGTGGCGCTGATTGACGAACTCGATATACAGCGACTTGCCCGAGTTGCTGGGGCCGGAATAGTTGTAGTTGGTCTGGTCGTGTACCAGGAAGGTCGAGTAGGTGTTCAGCGAATCGGTGATCAGCTCGCTGACGCCCACCACATAAGAGAGCTGCGGCATCCAGTTGCTGCAGCTCTCGCCGCCCTGGATGCGAATATCGATATCGCGCGGGTTGAGCAGCACCGGCATGGTGGATACCGGCACGCGCTGCGACAGCGTGGCGATGCCGACAAACGCCACGCAGACGCTGAGCGCCGCCAGAAACGCCAGCCACACCCAGAAGGTCGAGCGGCGATAAAAACGCGGCTTCTTTTCGCCGGGCGCAGCAGGCGGTGCGCTTGCCCGGCGCGGCGGTACGTACGGCGTCTCGTCTTCCTCGCTGCCGTCTTCCGGCTCATGCATGATCACCGCGATCTGCGGCGCCTGTGCGGGAGCGGGTTGCGTCTCCCCTTCTTCACACCAGATCACCGACGTCGCCAGCTTATACCCGCGCTTGGGCACGGTGATAATGTATTCCGGGCTGTCGCTGTCGCCGTCTTTCAGGTATTTGCGCAGCTCTGAAATACATTGGGTCACCACATGGTTGGTGACGATATTGCGCTTCCAGACGTTGTCGATCAGCTCGTCACGGCTCAGCACCACGTCGGGATGCCGGGCGAAATAGCACAGCATATCGATCAGGCGCGGTTCCAGCGTTTTTTGGCGTCCGTCGCGGCTGATGGTGTTGTCGGCAGGGGTAACCAGCCACTCCCCGACGCGAAAAGCAGGCTCTTGCATGGCGGAAATAACTCTGTAGGCATGTAGGGCAAGGGCGCGATCATAGCATAACCGTCCCCGGCTGTGGCCGCCGGGAGGCGATTAAGCCGTTAACTCTCGTATAATTCTAACGGTAAACCATCGGGATCGCTGAAAAAGGTAAAACGAGATTGGGTATAAGGATCGACGCGTACCGGTTCGCAGGCGACGCCGGCCGCCTGCAGATGGGCGATGGCCAGGTCAATGTCGTCAACGCTGAACGCCAGATGGCGCAGGCCGCAGGCCTCCGGGCGGCTGACGCGAGCCGGCGGCGAAGGGAAAGAAAACAGCTCGATAGTGTATTGCCCGTTGAGCGCCAGATCGGCTTTCCAGGAGCCGCGCTCCTCGCGGTAGACTTCGCTCAGCAGGGTAAATCCGAGAATGTCGCAGTAAAAATGCTTACTGGCGGCGTAGTCCGCGCCAATGATCGCGATATGGTGTACCTGACGTAACGCCAGCATGGCGGCCTCTCCTGTTCGGTCTGATGAGGCAAGGTATCCGGCGGCGGCGATGCCGTCAATGAGAACGCCCGGCATATCTTTCCAAACTGCCGGGCGTGTAATGCATTACGGCAGCGGGGCTTTCAACACCTTGACCAGATAGCGTCCGTCCTCCGTCAGTTTGGCGCCGTGGATGTCGGTTTCAAAACCGGGGTAACGTTCGCCGATCGAGCACAGCATCAGCAGGAAATCGAGCACCGCCCGGCTCTCTTCGGTGATCATTTCCCCCGGCATCACCAGCGGCACGCCCGGCGGATACGGCAGGATCATATTGGCCGCCACCTTGCCCACCAGCTGATCCAGCTCGCAGGTTTCCACGTTGCCGCGCACCTGCTCCTGGAACATCTGGTGCGGTGTCAGCTTCATTTCCGGCAGCACGTCGAACGCCCGCTGCATCAGGCGCGGCAGATCGTGTTGGCAGATCAGGCGATGAATGCCGGCGGCCAGATCCTGAATGCGCATGTTGCGATAGAAATCCGGATCCTCGGCGTACAGATCCGGCAGCATGTTCTTCACCCGCAGGTTGAGATCGTAGGCGCGCTTGAAGTCGGTCAGGCCGCGCAGCAGGCTCATCGCCTTGGTTTTATCGATGCCGATACTGAACAGGAACAGCAGGTTGTACGGCCCGGTCTTCTCCACCACGATGCCGCGCTCGTCGAGGTATTTCGCCACCAGCGCTGCCGGGATCCCCTCCTCCTCCAGCGCGCCCAGCTCGTTCATGCCCGGCGTCAGGATCGTCACCTTGATCGGATCGAGGTACATGTGATCGCGATCGGTCTGGCCGAAACCGTGCCAGTTGTCGTCCGGATCCAATGGCCAGCATTGCGCCTCATCGATCTCTTCCGGCTGCCAAATGTCGAAGAACCAACTGTCGCTCTCCTCGCGCAGCCGCTGCACTTCACGGCGAAAATGCAGCGCACGCTCCACCGAGCGGTTGATCAAGCGGCGCCCCGGATTGCCGCGCAGCATGGCGGCGGCGGTTTCCATCGACGCCACGATGCCGTAGTGCGGCGAAGTGGTGGTGTGCATCATGTAGGCTTCGTTGAAGGTGCTCTCGTCGTAATCGCCCTTGATATGAATCATCGAAGCCTGCGAGAAGGCCGCCAGTAGCTTGTGCGTCGATTGGGTTTCGTAAATCACCTTACCGGGCACCCGCTCGCCGCTCATGCCGCTTTTGCCGTCGTAAATCGGATGGAAGTTGGTGTAAGGCACCCAGGCGGAGTCGAAGTGGATCGACGGCACCTCCAGCGTCTGCTTGATGTAGTCGGTGTTGTACAGCAGGCCGTCATAGGTGGAATTGGTGATCACCGCATGCACCGGCCAGGTGGCGTTCGGGGTCTCCTGCACCCGGGCGGCGATGCTTTCGCGGGTAAACTCGCGCTGCGGAATGCCGCCGAGGATGCCGTAGGCGTTGCGCAGCGGGCGCAGATAGATCGGCACGATATCGCTCATCATCAGCAGGTGACACAGCGATTTGTGGCAGTTGCGGTCGATCAGCACCGTGCTGCCGGCCGGCGCCGAATACATGCCGACGATCTTGTTGGCGGTGGAGGTGCCGTTGGTGACCAGATAGCTCTGCTCGGCGTTGAAGGTGCGCGCGATATACTCTTCGGCCTCCAGGTGCGGCCCGGTGTGATCCAGCAGCGAACCAAGCTCGGTAACCGAAATCGAGATGTCGGCCTTCAAGGTATTGGCGCCGAAGAAATCGTAGAACAGGCAGCCCACCGGGCTTTTTTGAAACGCGGTGCCGGCCATGTGGCCCGGCGTGCAGAAGGTGTACTTCCCTTCGCGCACATAGTTGAATAACGCCTTGGTGAGCGGCGGCGTAATGGTGTCGATGTATTCCGCGGTGTACTGCTGGATGCGCTGCGCGATATCGTCCGCCGCATTCAGGCCATACTCGAAGAAATAGAGCACCATGCGCATTTCATGCAGGCTGACGTCGAAGGTAGAGTGGGTATTGATAAAGGCATACAGCGGCAGGTATTCGTTCAGCTCGTTGATCTCGCTGCACAGCTCCAGGCTGTAGTCGTCCCAGTCGAAGATCACCCCGCAGATGCGGGCGTTGGCTTCAATCAGCTTCAGCAGGTCGCCGCTGTTTTTGGGGTACACCAGCTGGAATCCCATGGCGGCCAGCGCCGCGTGGAGCTCGCGGATCGGCTCATCTTTGTAGTAGACGCCCGTCGGGCCCATGATGGCGATGATATTCATCGGCAGCTCCTGTCAGTTAACGGCCAAGTCTCTATAACACCACGAAAATCCGGCGGTGTGTAGCCAAAAAAAAACCGCCCGAAGGCGGTTTCTTGCAGCTAAGAACAGAACTCAGCAGTAGCCGTAGTTCATCAGACGCTGATAGCGGCGGTTGAGCAACTCTTCGTCGTTCAGACCGTCCAAATCTTTCAGATCGGCCAGCAGCTGCGCTTTCAGCGCGGCGGCCATCGCCGGCACGTCGCGGTGCGCGGAACCCAGCGGCTCCGGGATCACCGAGTCGATCAGCTTCAGCTCTTTCAGGCGCGGCGCGGTGATGCCCATCGCTTCTGCAGCCAGCGGCGCCTTGTCGGCGCTCTTCCACAGGATGGAAGCACAGCCTTCCGGCGAAATCACCGAGTAGGTGCTGTACTGCAGCATGTTCACCTTATCGCCCACGCCGATCGCCAGCGCGCCGCCGGAGCCGCCTTCGCCGATGACGGTGCAGATGACCGGGATATTCAGACGCGACATCTCACGCAGGTTGCGCGCGATGGCTTCGGACTGGCCGCGCTCTTCCGCGCCCACGCCCGGATAAGCGCCCGGGGTATCGATAAAGGTGATGAGCGGCATCTTGAAGCGGGCGGCCATTTCCATCAGGCGCAGTGCTTTGCGGTAGCCTTCCGGCGCCGGCATGCCGAAGTTGCGGCGGATCTTCTCTTTGGTTTCACGGCCTTTCTGGTGCCCGATGATCATCACCGGGCGGCCATCCAGGCGCGCAATACCGCCGACGATCGCTTTGTCGTCGGCGTAAGCGCGATCGCCCGCCAACTCTTCGAAGTCGGTAAAGATGTGTTTGATATAATCCAGGGTATAAGGACGGCGCGGGTGGCGTGCCAATTGGGCAATCTGCCAAGCCCCAAGATCGGCAAAAATCTTGCGCGTCAGCTCAACGCTCTTTTCACGCAGGCGCTGAACCTCTTCGTCCAGATTAATATCTAATTTTTCGTCTTGACGGCTGACTGCAGTCAGCGAGTCAATTTTCGCTTCCAGCTCTGCAATCGGCTGTTCAAAATCAAGAAAATTCAGACTCATAGCATTCCTATTTTAGTCAAATTCCAAGTCCACCTGCTCATTGCCTACCAACGTCCGCAAGTCGATCAACAAGCGGTCGGTGGGCGTCACGCGCCAGGTTGCGCCAAAACGCAGCTTGGCTCGTGCATCTTCCCGTTGATAGTAGAGATGCACTGGAATCGTCCCCGATCGATGGGGTTCCAACGACTGACGGAGACGGTTCAAAAGCTGGTCATCAATTTGCCTGTCAGTCAGCGAGATAGCAAGCCCGCGAGCGTATTTTTCCCGGGCTTCACTGATGTCCATTACCTCGCGGGCCATCATTTTAAGCCCGCCGCTAAAGTCATCAAAGCTGACCTGTCCACTGGCGATAAGGATACGGTCTTTTTCCAACAAATGCTGGTATTTTTCTAACGCTTCGGTGAATAACATCACTTCCAGGCGGCCCGAACGGTCATCCAATGTACAGATACCGATGCGGTTGCCGCGCTTGGTCACCATCACCCGCGCGGCGACCACCAGCCCGACGGCGGTGGTCATTTTGCCCCGATCCGTCGGGTGCATGTCTTTCAAACGCTGGCCACCGGCGTAACGTTCGATCTCCTTCAGGTACTGGGTGATCGGGTGGCCGGTCAGGTACAGCCCCAGCGTCTCCCGTTCACCGTCCAGCACCACCTGCTCCGGCCAGGGGGCGATATTGGCGTAGGACTGCTCCACCTGCTCCGGCGCCTCCGCCAGCACGCCGAACATATCTACCTGGCCGATAGCTTCGGCTTTCGCATGCTGATCCGCCGCTTTCAACGCGTCGCCGAGCGAATTCATCAGCGCGGCGCGGTGCGGCCCGAGGCGATCGAACGCGCCAGACATGATCAGCTTTTCCAGAATGCGGCGGTTCAGTTTCTTGATGTCGGAGCGCGCACAGAGATCGAACAGGTCTTTGAAGTAACCCTGTTCGCCGCTGTTGCGCGCCTCGATGATGGCCTCGATCGGCCCTTCCCCCACGCCTTTGATGGCGCCGATGCCGTAAACGATCTCGCCGTCGTCGTTGACGTGGAAGTGATACAGGCCACTGTTGATGTCCGGCGGCAGGATCTTCAGCCCCATGCGCCAGCATTCGTCCACCAGCCCCACCACTTTGTCGGTGTTGTCCATATCGGCGGTCATCACCGCCGCCATAAACTCGGCCGGATAGTGCGCCTTCAGCCACAGCGTCTGATACGACACCAGCGCATAGGCGGCGGAGTGCGATTTGTTGAAGCCGTAACCGGCGAACTTCTCTACCAGGTCGAAGATTTTCACCGACAGTTCGCCGTCGATGCCGCGTGATTTCGCGCCGTCTTCAAAGCCGCCGCGCTGCTTGGCCATTTCGACCGGGTTCTTTTTACCCATCGCACGGCGCAGCATGTCCGCGCCGCCCAGGGTATAGCCGGCCAACACCTGGGCAATCTGCATCACCTGTTCCTGATACAGGATGATGCCGTAGGTCGGTTCCAGCACCGGCTTGAGCGACTCGTGCTGCCACTGGATATCCGGGTAGGAGATCTCTTCGCGGCCGTGCTTGCGGTCGATGAAGTTATCCACCATGCCCGACTGCAGCGGCCCCGGGCGGAACAGCGCCACCAGTGCGATCATGTCTTCGAAGCAGTCGGGCTTTAGACGTTTGATCAGATCTTTCATGCCGCGCGATTCAAGCTGGAACACCGCCGTGGTTTCCGAGCGCTGCAGCATGTCGAAGCTTTTCTTGTCGTCGAGCGGAATGGCGGCGATGTCGATCGGTTCCAGCCCGGTCTTGGCGCGCCGGGCGTTGATCATCTCCAGCGCCCAGTCGATGATGGTCAGGGTACGCAGACCGAGGAAGTCGAACTTCACCAGCCCGGCGTATTCCACATCGTTCTTGTCGAACTGGGTCACCGGATGGTGCCCTTCGGCGTCGCAGTACAGCGGCGCGAAGTCGGTGATTTTGGTCGGCGCGATCACCACGCCCCCGGCGTGTTTACCGGCGTTACGCGTCACCCCTTCCAGCTTGCGCGCCATGTCGATCAGCGCCTTGACCTCTTCGTCGGCCTCGTAAATTTCCGGCAGCTGCGGTTCGGCGGCGAAGGCTTTTTCCAGCGTCATGCCCGGATCCGGCGGCACCAGCTTGGAGATGCGATCAACGAAGCCGTACGGATGCCCCAGCACGCGGCCCACGTCGCGGATAACCGCTTTCGCCGCCATGGTACCGAAGGTGATGATCTGCGATACCGCTTCGCGGCCGTACATCTCCGCCACGTGCTCAATTACCTGGTCGCGCTTCTCCATGCAGAAGTCGACGTCGAAGTCGGGCATCGAGACACGTTCCGGGTTCAGGAAGCGTTCGAACAGCAGGTCGAATTCCAACGGATCGAGGTCGGTGATTTTCAACGCATAGGCCACCAGCGAACCGGCACCGGAGCCGCGCCCCGGGCCCACCGGCACGTTGTTGTCCTTCGACCACTGGATAAACTCCATCACGATCAGGAAGTAGCCGGGGAACCCCATCTGGTTGATCACCTTCAGCTCGACGTCCAGACGCTCGTCGTATTCCGGGCGGCGCTGCGCGCGCACTTCAGGATCGGGGAACAGGAACTCGAGACGCTCTTCCAGCCCCTCTTTCGATTTGAGTACCAGGAAGTCCTCGGTGCTCATGTCGCCGGTCGGGAACTGCGGCAGGAAGTATTCGCCGAGGCGAATGGTGACGTTGCAGCGCTTGGCGATCTCGACGCTGTTCAGCAGCGCTTCGGGGATGTCGGCGAACAGCTCGCACATCTCGTCTTCGCTGCGCATGTATTGCTGCGGGCTGTAGTTGCGCGGCCGCTTGGGATCGTCCAGCGTAAAGCCGTCGTGGATGGCGACGCGAATCTCATGGGCGTCGAAGTCGTCTTCCACCAGGAAGCGTACGTCGTTGGTGGCCACCACCGGCAAACCGCGTTCGGTGGCCAGCGCCACCGCCGCATGCAGGTAGTTCTCTTCGTCCGGGCGGCCGGTGCGGATCAGTTCCAGGTAGTAACAGTCCGGGAAGTGCTGCTGGTAGAAGTCCAGGCACTGATCCACCTGCGCCTGGTTGCCGCGCAGCAGAAACTTGCCGACGTCGCCCTGACGCGCGCCGGAGAGCAGAATCAGCCCTTCACGATGTTCAATCAGCCAGTCGCGATCGATGGTCGGGCCGGCGGCCCCGTAGCCACGCTGATAGGCGCGGGAAATCAGCAGCGTCAGGTTCTGGTAGCCTTCGTTGTTGCTGGCCAGCACCGTCAGCTGAGCCAGCTCGTCGCCCAGCTCTTCGCTTTGCACATGAAAATCCGCGCCGATGATCGGTTTGATCCCGGCGCCGTGCGCGCTGCCGTAGAACTTCACCAGCCCGCACAGGTTGGTGAAATCGGTGATTGCCAGAGCAGGCATGGCTAACGCGGCGGCTCTTTTCACCAGCGGTGCCGTCTTGGCCAATCCATCAATCATGGAGTAGTCACTGTGGACGCGCAGGTGAATAAAACGAGGTTCGGCCATCTCCAGATACCTGATTGAAGGGGCTCAGCAGGCTGAGCCCGGGTTAATGCTATCGTCGAGCCTGGTCAACCAGGCCCGCAGACTACAGCGCCAGTGCCCTTTTCACCGGCGCGAAGCTGCGGCGGTGGTGCTCGGTGGCGCCCAGCGCGGCCAGCCGCTCCAGGTGGAGGGCCGTCGGGTAGCCTTTATGCTGCGCGAAACCGTAGTCCGGGAACTCGCTGTCCAGCTCGGCCATTTCACGATCGCGCGTGACCTTTGCCAGAATGGAGGCCGCGCTGATCTCCGCCACGCGGCTGTCGCCCTTCACCACCGCCTGCGAACGCATCGGCAGCTTCGGGCAACGGTTACCGTCGATTAAAACCATGTCCGGCGCGATATGCAACCCGGCCACCGCGCGCTGCATCGCCAGCATGGTGGCGTGCAAAATGTTCAGCTGGTCGATTTCCGCCGGCTCGGCGCGCCCCAGGCTCCAGGAGAGCGCCTTGGCGACGATTTCGTCATACAACGCCAGGCGGCGTTTTTCACTGAGTTTCTTGGAGTCCGCCAGCCCGACGATCGGCTGCGCCGGATCGAGGATCACGGCGGCGGTAACCACCGCGCCAACCAACGGGCCGCGGCCCACTTCGTCCACACCGGCAATCAGCGTGGCAGCGGGATAGATAAAGGGTTCAATCATGCTTTCGCCAGCTCCAACACAGCCTGAGCGGCCTGTTCGTCCGCACCGCAACGGATGCTTTGGTGCAAAGTAAGGAAAGTCTGTTTCAGCGCTTCAGTTTGCGGGCTCTCTTCAAGCAGCGGCATCACGGCGGCAGCCAGTTTGTCCGGCACGCAGTCATGCTGCAGCAGCTCGGTGACGATCTCGCGCCCCGCCAGCAGATTCGGCAGCGAAACGTAAGGCGTTTTCACCAGCTTCTGCGCCAGCCAGAAAGTGAACGGCTTCATGCGATAGCCCACCACCATCGGGCACTTGGCCAGCATGCACTCCAGCGCCGCCGTGCCGGACGCCAGCAGCGCCGCGTCGCTGGCAATCATCGCCTCGCGCCCCTGGCCGTTCAGCAGGTGTACGGTCAGGTCCGGCGCCACTTCCGCCTTGATGCGCTCAAACTGCTCGCGCCGTTTGGCGTTAACCAGCGGCACCACCACTTCAAGCTCGGGATAACGCGTGCGCAGCAGCTGCGCTGTTTTGAGGAAGTCGGCGCTAAGCATCTCGACTTCGGCGCCGCGGCTGCCCGGCAACAAGGCCAGACAGCGCGCCTGCGGATCGATGCCAAGCTGAGCGCGCGCCGCCAGCCGATCGGGCTGTAACGGCATGGCATCTGCCATGGTATGGCCGATAAACCGGCAAGGCACGTTGAAGCGATCGTAAAACGCTTTTTCGAAAGGGAGAAAGGCCAGCACCAGATCGGTGGCTTTGCCAATTTTGAAAACGCGCTTTTGCCGCCAGGCCCACACGGAAGGGCTGACGTAGTGAATGGTGCGGATGCCGCGCTGCTTGAGGCGGCCTTCCAGCGTGATGTTGAAGTCCGGCGCGTCAATGCCGACAAACACGTCCGGCCGCAGCTCGCCGAAGCGGCGGGTGAGATCCTTGCGGATCTTCAACAGGCGTGGCAAACGCTCGAGCACTTCCACCACGCCCATGACCGCCAGCTCTTCCATTTCGTACCAGGCTTCGCAGCCTTCGGCCTGCATCAGCGGGCCGGCGACGCCAACGAAACGCGCGTCGGGGATCTGCGCCTTGAGCGCGCGGATCAAACCGGCGCCGAGAATGTCACCGGAGGTTTCTCCGGCGACCAATCCGATAGTCAATGGACGATTCGACATAACTCAGCGAATGATGCCGCGGGTGGAACGGGTGAAGAAATCGAGGTACAGCTGCACCACCGGTTGCTCTTTAGCCAGGGCTTCGATTTCCGCTTTCGCTTCATCCAGCGTTTTCTCGCTGCGATACAGGATCTTGTAGGCGTTGCGGATCGCCTGCATTTCATCCTTTTCGAAACCGCGACGCTTCAGGCCGACCGCGTTGACGCCGAACGGCGTCGCGTGGTTACCCTGAGCGATGACGAAAGGAGGCACGTCCTGAGCGACGCCGGAACAACCGCCTACCATCACATGCGCACCGATAATGCAGAACTGGTGGATCGCCGTCATGCCGCCAATGATGGCGTGATCGTCGATTTCCACATGCCCCGCCAGCGTGGCATTGTTGGCCAACACGCAAGAATTGCCGACCACGCAGTCGTGGGCAACGTGCACGTTGACCATCAGCAGGTTATCGTTGCCCACTTTGGTCAGGCCGGTGCCCTGCGCGGTGCCGCGGTGAATGGTGACGCTCTCGCGGATACGGTTGCGATCGCCCACTTCAACGCGCGTCGGTTCGCCCGCGTATTTCAGATCCTGGTTCACTTCACCGATAGAGGCGAACTGATAAATCTGGTTATCGCAGCCGATCTTGGTAATGCCGTTCACCACCACGTGGGATTTCAGCACCGTGCCGGCGCCGATTTCCACCTGGGAGCCGACGTAGCAGAAAGGGCCGATATGCACGTTGGCGCCGATCACGGCGCCTTCTTCGACTATCGCGCTAGGATGGATAAAGGCGGTTTGGTCAATCACGGATTAAGCCTCCCGGCTGCGGGCACACATCATGGTTGCTTCGCAGACAATTTTACCGTCAACGGTCGCCACGCCTTTGAAGCGAGTCAGGCCGCGGCGAGTTTTCTCGAAGGTGACTTCCATGACCATCTGATCCCCTGGCACCACAGGACGCTTGAAGCGTGCTTCGTCGATACCGGCGAAGTAATACAGCTCGCCCGGCTCCAGTTTGCCGACGCTTTTAAACGCCAGGATACCGGTGGCCTGCGCCATGGCTTCCAGGATCAATACGCCTGGGAAAATCGGTTTGCCAGGGAAGTGGCCCTGGAAAAACGGTTCGTTCACCGATACGTTCTTCACCGCACGCAGATATTTGTGCTCTTCAAACTCGAGGACGCGGTCGACCAGCAAGAACGGGTAACGGTGAGGAAGCAGATCCAAAATTTCTGCAATATCCAGAGTATGAGTGTCAGTAGTCAAAATACTCTTCCTGTCTCTAAAAACTGATGGCATCAACAACACGGCCTGCGCTGACCCCAAAAGGAGATCATCATGCAGGCCGCAAATTAACATCTCTTTGCGCTTTTGGTCTCACGACCAACGCGTTTCGTTTTGTCCCCGCCAGGGCGGGCGGCAATGATTAGTCTTTTCCGACTTTACGTTCGACAGCTTTCAAGCGCTTGCTGATCTCATCGATATTCATCACCAACGCAGCGGTTTTACGCCAAACCTTGTTAGGCTGCAACGGAATGCCCGAAGAGTATACCCCAGGTTCGGTGATTGGTCGCATAACCATTCCCATTCCGGTAACAACAACCTTGTCGGCAATCTCCATGTGACCGTTGATCACGCTGGCACCGCCGATCTGGCAGTGGCGGCCGATTTTCAGGCTGCCGGCCATGATCACGCCGCCGGCGACGGCGGTATTGTCGCCAATCACGACGTTATGTGCAATCTGGCATTGGTTGTCGATGATAACACCATTCCCGATTTGGGTGTTATCCAAAGCGCCGCGGTCAATGGTGGTGCAAGCGCCGATTTCGACGCGATCGCCGATAATCACCGTGCCCAACTGAGGGATTTTGATCCACTCGCCGCGCTCGTTCGCATAGCCGAAACCGTCCGCGCCGATCACGGTGCCGGACTGGATGAGGCAGCGCTGGCCGATTTCAACCGCATGATAAATCGTGACGTTCGCCCACAGACGCGTTCCCGCGCCGATGCGTGCGTGTTTGCCAATGAAGCAGCCCGGGCCGATAACCACGTTATCGCCCAGCACCGCACCCGACTCGATCACCGCGTTCGCCCCAATGGCGACGTTGTGCCCCAGCTGCGCCTCAGGCGAGATCACCGCGCTTGGCGCGATATCCTGCGCCGGTGCCGGCGTGGTGTCCATCAGCTGCGCCATGCGCGCGTAGGTCAGGTAAGGGTTCTTAACCACCAGCGCCGCAGTACGGCAGTGTGGTAAATCCGCTTCGGTAAGCACCACGGCGCTTGCCTGGCAGGAAGACAGCTGCTCTTGATAGCGGCTGTTTGACAAAAACGTGATTTGGCCAGGCTGTGCCGAATGCATAGAAGCAATGCCGGTGATGACGAGATCGCCATCACCGTGCAATTGTGCATCCAACTGCTGCGCTAAATCAGCCAGTCGAATTGAAAGCATGTGTTATTTAACCTGTTTCAGCACGTCAGCAGTGATATCTTTGGAAGAGTCTGCATAGGCAACGGCGTTGGCGTCGATCACCACGTCATAACCGCCTTTGCTGGCAACAGATTTCACAGCGTCCTGGATACGGCTCAGGATCTTGTTACGCTCTTCCATCTGGCGACGACGGTTGTCCTGCTCGAAAGCCTGCGCTTTCTGAGAGAACTGCTCGCGCTGTGCCATCACGTCTTTTTCCAACTTGCTGCGGTCGCTGGCTTTCATGGTAGCGCCGTCACGCTGCAGACGTTGCATTTTGGTCTGCAGGCTACGTTCCATGTTCTGGAGTTCGCTTGCACGGCCTTTAAACTCGTTTTCCAGCTGTTTAGCGACCGCTTCGCGGGCCGGCAGCTGTTGGAAAATGCTGGAGACGTTAACGACAGCGATCTTATCTGCTGCCTGAACGCCAGCTGAAGCAGCCATTGCTAAACCGAGGCCTGCGGCACACAACCACTTTTTCACTATAAACTCCTTACCATCACCCATTTGTGTCATATGACACTGAAGTACACAATTTGCCAGACTTATCCCACCAAACAATGAGAATCATCTCCCTCTGCCGGCGGGCGCCTGGCCATTGCGATTCTTAATAACTGTTATGCCCAGAGGCGAGACCCGTTACCAGGTCTTACCGATGTTAAACTGGAACTGTTCGGACTTGTCGCCTTCGTATTTCTTGATCGGATTGGCGTAAGAGAACACCAACGGCCCCAGCGGCGACATCCACTGCAGCGCGATACCGGCGGAAGAACGAATATTGCCCGCTTTACTGTAGTCAGGCACGCCGTACATCAGCGTTTCGTCGGTATTCTTCCACTTGGTATCCCACACGGTACCGGCATCGATGAACAGCGACGTCCGCACGGAGTTGGCGTATTTCTCGCTGATGAACGGCGTCGGGGTGATCAGCTCCAGGCTGGCCACCGCCATGGCGTTACCGCCCACCGCGTCATCCGAGCTACAGATGCTCTGACGCGTGGTGGTGCTGCCGGCGTTGAACTGGCACTGGTACGAGTTGGAGTTGTAATACACCGCCTTCGGACCGATGGTGTTCGACTGGAAGCCACGCACGGTGCTTGAACCACCGGCATAGAAGTTCTCATAGAACGGCATTTCCTTGCCGCCCAGCCCATCCGCGTAACCCAGACGGCCACGGCCCAACAGCACCCAGGTGCGATCGTCGTTGATCGGCACGTACTGAACGCTGTCCAGCGTTACCTTGTAGTATTCGTTGTCCGAGCCCGGAATGGTGACCTTGCCGTTCAACGTGGTGCGGTTACCCGACGTCGGGAAGTAGCCGCGGTCCAGGTTGTTGTAGGTCCAGCCCAGGTTCAGGGTAAAGTCGTCCGTCGAGTAGCTGGCGCGGTCAGTCTTGTTCGCATCCACGCCCATCGAGTCGAGATAACGCCACATGGCGATCTGCGGCTGCATGTTCGACAGGCCGTTGTGGACGTAGCCCAGACCGGTACGCAACGAGTTGTTTTCGTTGATCGGGAAGCCCAGCGTGCCGTCGACACCGTAACTCTTGTTGGTGTAGTCCGACAGATCCGCGTTATCCGCTTTAAAGTCGTTGTAGAACACGCGGCCGCCCAGGCTCACACCGTCAACGGTGAAGTACGGGTTAGTGACCGAGAATTCGGTATAGGTTTGGTAGTCGTTTTTGGTGCCGCTGATGCCGACCGAGTAGCCGGTACCCAACCAGTTGTCCTGCTGCACGCCGGCCTGGAAGCTGACGCCGCTCTCGGTGCCGTAACCGACGCCGAAGTTAAAGGTACCGGTGTTGCGCTCTTTCACCTTGTAGGTTACATCGACCTGATCGGCGGTGCCCGGCACGCGCTGGGTTTCCACGTCAACCGTTTCGAAGTAGCCCAAGCGGTTCAAGCGTTCTTTGCCCTGCTCGACCTGCTCGTTACCCAGCCAGGCGCCTTCCATCTGGCGCATTTCGCGACGCAGTACGGAATCCTTGCTGGTGTCGTTGCCTTCGAACTTGATGCGACGCACGTAGAAGCGGTTGCCCGCGTCGACGTTGACGTGCAGCTTGACGGTTTTATCCGCGTCGTTGATCTCCGGCTGAGTGCCGACGCGCGGGTAGGCGTAACCATAACGGCCCAACATCGTTTTGATGTTGTCTTCCATTTTGGTCACCTTGCTGCCGTTATACAACTCGCCCGGTTCGATCTTGGTGATCTGAGCAACTTCCGCCGAGTGGCCGGCCAGGTTGCCGTTCACGACAACATCGGAAAGCTTGTATTGATCGCCTTCGGTGATGTTGATGGTGATGTAGATGCCTTTTTTATCCGGCGTCAGGCTCACCTGGGTAGAATCGATGTTGAAGCGGGCATAGCCGCGATCCAGATAGAAGCTGCGCAGGGTTTCGAGATCGCCCGCCAGTTTTTGCTTCTGGTATTTGCGATCGCCGACCAGGTTCCACCACGGCACCTCATCACGCAGCTGGAAGCGCGAGATCAGTTCGTCGTTGGTGAAGGCATGGTTGCCGACGATGTTGATTTGTTGAATCTTGGCGGAGACCCCTTCCGTGAACACCAGCTTCAGGTCGACACGGTTGCGCGGCAGCGGCGTAACCACGGCTTTCACCGAGGCGCTGTATTTACCGACGCTGTAGTAGAAGTCTTCCAGCCCTTTTTCAATGCTGGAGATCGTGGTGCGGTCGAGCGCCTCGCCCACCCGGACGCCGGAGGCTTCCAGGTTCTGCTTAAGCATGTCATCCTTCACCGACTTGTTGCCGGAGAAAGTGATGCTGGCGATGGTAGGACGTTCCTTCACCTGCACGATCAACGTATTACCATCGCGCAGTACGCGCACGTCCTCGAAGTTGCCGGTGGCAAACAAGGCTCGGATGGTATTACTGATGTCATCGTCAGTGACGGTATCGCCGACGCGAACCGGCATGTTGAGTAACGCCGCACCGACGGCGACTCGCTGCAGGCCTTCGAAATGAATATCTTTCACTACGAACCCGTCTGCACCGTATACGGTGGCGCTGCCAAACAGCAGCGACGCTATGAGCAACTTTTTCATCGCCATCGTTGTTATGCGTTCTTCCTAACCTATCCCCGCCCCTAGAGGCGGGAAAAATCATTGAAAAGTGCAAGACCCATCAACAACACCAGCACGATCGAACCTATGCGGTAGCTGTAGTCCTGTACTCGCTCGGAAACCGGCCCACCCTTCAGCTTTTCTATCGCCAGGAAGAGGAGATGCCCACCATCTAACACCGGTAATGGGAACAGGTTGATGATCCCCAGGTTGACGCTAATCAACGCCAGGAACATCAGATAATACACGAACCCGACTCCGGCTGACGCCCCTGCTCCCTGTGCAATCGAGATCGGGCCACTCAGGTTGTTCAGCTTTACATCACCGGTTATTAATTTGCCCAGCATGTTAACCGTCAGCCGCATCAGCTGCCAGGTCTTGTCGCCGGCCTGATACAGCGCCGGGAACGGTCCATACTGGCGAATCGTCTTATACTCGTCCGGCAGCGGCAGCACCTTTGGAATGATGCCTGCAAAACCCACCGATTTGTCTTTTCCCACCGGCTTTGTATCCGGTATCAGCGTCAAAGACAAGGGGGCGCCGTTTCTTTCAATCTCCAAAGCCAGCGGTTGCCCCGGGCCATCGTGGATACGCTTCACCAGCGTCTGCCAACGACCCAACGGCTGACCATCGACTTTAACGATCCTGTCCCCCGCTTGTAAACCCGCCTTTTGCGCCGCCGAGTCAGGCTGCACTTCCGCCAACACGGATTCAATCTGCGGGCCGCGCGGCATAATGCCCAGCGCGACAACGGGATCCTGCTTGTCCGGCTCAAAGTTCCACTGGCGCAAATCCAGGGTTTTGGTCACTACCTGCGAAGAGCCGAATGGCGCAACGCCGACTTCGGTTTGTGCATCGCCAATCTTCGCCACCAGCGCCAGACGAACTGACTCCCAATCAGGCGTTTCGATGCCGTCAACCGACTTTAGTTCCATGCCAGACGAAATTTCGGCCTTGGCGGCGATGGATTGCGGCGCGATTTCGCCGATCACCGGGCGGAAACTCGGCACGCCGATGATGAACACCAGCCAGTAGGCAAGGATAGCAAACAGGAAGTTGGCGATGGGGCCGGCGCTGATGATGGCCGCGCGCTGCCAGACGGTTTTGTTGTTGAAGGCCTGATGGCGCATTTCCGGCGCCACCGACTCCACGCGCTCGTCCAGCATCTTCACGTAGCCGCCGAGCGGAATCAAGGCAATGACGTACTCGGTGCCCTGGCGATCGGTGCGGCGCCACAGCGCGCGACCGAAGCCGATGGAGAAACGTTCAACGCGCACGCCACAACGGCGGGCAACCCAAAAGTGTCCGAACTCGTGCACGGTTATCAAGATACCGAGCGCAATCAGAAACGCCACCAGGTTCCAAAGCACGCTGACCATCATCCCTCACTTTCCGTCATCGACGGATTAAAACACCAACAGCATCAGGCAGGCAAACACCGGCACCGCCGCGGTCAGGCTGTCGATACGATCCAGTATGCCGCCATGACCGGGGATCAAATGACCGCTGTCCTTGATGCCCGCTTCGCGTTTGAACATGCTTTCGGTCAAATCGCCCAGCACCGAAGCCAGCGCGGCGAGCACCGAACAGGCCAACAGGGTGGTCGGCACCACGTTCAGTGGCGCATAGCGGCCGAACAGCCAGGAGATTACCGCCGACGTCAACAACCCGCCGATCAGCCCTTCCCAGGTTTTGCCCGGCGAGACCTTCGGCGCCAGCTTATGCTTGCCGAACAGCTTGCCGAACATGTAGGCGCCGGAATCCGCGCCCCACACCAGCAGCATCACGTACAGCAGCCACCAGGCGCCGGTAAACGGGTTTTGCTCGTAGCCGTACTGGCGCAGCGCCAGCATGCCCCAGAAGAACGGCACGATGGTCAGCAGGCCGAACAGCAGGCGCAGCGGGCGCGAGTTGCGCCAGATGGCGGCCGAGCCGGGGTAGAACAGCACCAGCAGCAGCGCCGCCAGCCACCAGACCAGCGACAGCCACAGCGAGCCGCTCACCTGCGGCACGGATTGATGGTACGCGGGAACGCTGAGCATCATCAGCGCCAGCAGAAAACCGCACAGTATCGCCAGCCAGATGCGCTGCGAACGGGAGGTAAAACCGGCCAGTTGGCCCCACTCCCAGGCTGCTAACATGCACACGACGAGCGTTACCAGAGCAAAGGCCAGCGGCGGCAACAGGAACAGCGCCGCGATAACGATCGGGATTAAAATCAGAGCAGTTATGAGGCGATACTTCAGCAAAAGTTCTCCCTAGGACGCATCGGCGCCGATAGGTGTTGTTCCCCCGAAGCGGCGCTCACGTTGTGCAAATGCATTCAGCGCACCTTCAAAGACAAGTTCATCGAAATCAGGCCAGAGCACATCCGTAAAGTAAAGTTCAGCATAGGCGATTTGCCACAGCAGGAAGTTACTGATGCGATGCTCGCCACCGGTGCGGATAACCAGATCCACCGGCGCCAGGTCGCTCATGCAAACCCGCTCGCTCAATAATTCCTCGCTGATCTGATCCGGGTGCAACTCTCCCACCCGTACCCGTTCGGCCAGCTCCCTTACTCCCTGAATGATATCCCAACGGCCGCCGTAGTTGGCAGCGATATTGAGCGTCAGGCCATCGTTATTTTCCGTCAGCGCTTCAGAGCGGCGGATCCGCTCCTGCAAACGCGAGCTGAACCGGCTGATATCGCCGATCACCCGCAACCTGACGTTATGTTTATGCAGGCTTTTTACTTCACTATCCAGAGCACGGACAAAAAGCTCCATCAGGGCGGAGACTTCCTGCACCGGACGGTTCCAGTTTTCGCTGCTGAAGGCATAAAGCGTGAGCGCATCTAAATGGTGGCTGGCGGCAAAACTGACCGCGCGGCGAACCGATTTCACCCCTGCTTTATGACCGAAGACACGTAACTTGCCCTGACGTTTGGCCCAGCGTCCGTTACCGTCCATGATGATGGCGACATGGCGCGGCCCCGGGGAAGATGGATTAGCCTCTTGTTGGTTTGCGGACGACATAACTCGTACTTATTTCCTCAATAGAAATATAACTGCCTTTCCGGAACATCAGGCCCTTACGCGCAAAAAAAGCCGTGTGCCCGACACGGCTTTCAGCCTGCCCTCGCGATGCCCGGCGCAGCCGGGTCGCCATTGACGCACAGGGCGCCAATCGGGCCATAATTCAACGGTATAACCGCTGACAGGTGGCGCAGACTATACCACCTCAGCGGAGCATGAACAAACGGCCCCGCTGCGGCATACGCGAATTACGAGCAAAATCGGATAATCGCCGTGCTCAACCGCGCAACGCGCGAACGCGCTCCTCGGCGGCGGCGCGCGCCTGGCGGTCAATGTCTAAGACCGCTTCGATGCACGTCGGTTCCTGCAGCGCGAGGCGCTCGACGACCTGCCGGTTGACCGCGGCAATGTCGGTAAAGCGAATCTGCTGCTGCAAAAATGCCGCCACGGCGATTTCATTCGCCGCGTTCAGTGCGGTGGTCGCCGCCTGGCCGGCGTCGAACGCTTCGATCGCCAAATACAGGCAAGGATAGCGCTCGCGCTCCGGTTCGGCGAAGGTCAGCGAACCGATGCGGCAGAAGTCCAGCGCTTCCACGCCGGAGTTTACGCGCTGCGGATACGCCATCGCATGGGCGATCGGCGTGCGCATATCCGGCGTACCCAGCTGCGCCAGCACGCTGCCGTCGGCATAGCGCACCATCGAGTGAATCACCGACTGCGGGTGCAGGATCACTTCCATTTGCTCGGCCGAGGCGTTAAACAGCCAGCGGGCCTCAATGTATTCCAGACCTTTGTTCATCATGGTGGCGGAGTCCACCGAGATCTTGCGGCCCATCGACCAGTTCGGGTGGGCACAGGCTTGATCCGGGGTCATCGCGGCGAACTGCTCCAGCGGCGTGGTGCGGAACGGGCCGCCTGAGCCGGTAAGCACGATGCGCGAAACGCCATGACTGTCCAGGGAAGAGTATCCCAACTGACGCTGAATGCTCTCAGGCAAACTCTGAAAAATCGCGTTGTGTTCGCTGTCGAGCGGCAGCAGCTGCGCCTGGCTTTGCCGCACTGCGTCCATAAACAGACGGCCGCAGGTGACCAGCGACTCCTTGTTGGCCAGCAACACCTGCTTGCCTGCGCGGATCGCCGCCAGCGTCGGCAGCAGCCCTGCGGCGCCGACAATGGCCGCCGTCACTTGATCGACGTCATCCAACGCCGCCAGTTCGCAGGCCGCTTGTTCCCCGGCCAAGACCTCGGTAGCGACGCCGTTTTCCACCAGAATGGCGCGCAGCTCGCGAGCGGCGCTTTCCTCAGCCATCGCGGCGAAGGCGGGCCGGAATTCCATGCATTGCTGCGCCATGACCGCGACGTTGCGGCCGGCCACCAGTGCTTTGATCGCAAAACGGTCGGGATTCGCCCTGACCACGGCCAGGGTGCTGGTCCCTACCGAGCCGGTCGAGCCAAGAATGGTCAGTTGCTTCATGAGTTCACTCTGAATAACTGTCTGATGAGATCGGAGGTGCTCCAGTGTGGAACCTTGGACACCGCTTGTCCATGATCTTTCAGTACGATGAAACGGGATCTGCGCCACAAAAAACAAAGCGCCGCCCAGGCGACGCTTTTTTTCTGCGCGATGCTGATTAGAAATCCATCAGCTCTTTTTCTTTCTCTGCCAGCGCGGCATCGACCAGCTTGATGTAAGCGTCGGTCATTTTCTGAATCTCGTCTTGTGAACGACGTTCTTCGTCTTCGCTGATCTCTTTGTCTTTCAGCAGCGCCTTGACCTTGTCGTTAGCGTCGCGACGCACGTTACGCACCGCTACGCGGCCCTGCTCGGCTTCGCCGCGTACGATCTTGATCAGATCCTTACGACGTTCTTCGGTCAGCGGAGGCAGCGGAACGCGAATGTCAGAGCCGGCGGAAGACGGGTTGAGGCCCAGATCGGAGCTCATGATCGCTTTCTCAACGGCCTGGCTCAGGCTGCGGTCGAACACGTTGATTTTCAGCGTGCGGGAGTCTTCCACGGTCACGTTGGCCAGCTGGCGCAGCGGCGTAGCGGCGCCGTAGTATTCCACCATGATGCCGTCCAGAATGCTTGGAGAAGCGCGGCCGGTGCGGATCTTGCTGATTTGGTTTTTGAATGCTTCTACGCTTTTTTCCATGCGTGAATCAGCATCTTTTCTGATTTCATTAGTCACGTTGCAAACCCTTGGAAGCTGGTTACTTGGCAGGCGATACTCAAGTATAGCCCGTAATCGTACTCGGAGAGCGCGCGGCGCCTGGCGTCACGCGCACCGAAAAAGGGGTGTGAACAGCCTTATTTGCTGATCAGCGTACCTTCGTTCTCACCCATCACCACGCGGCGCAGCGCGCCAGGCTTGTTCATGTTGAACACGCGGATCGGCAAGCCGTGATCGCGGGCCAGCGTAAACGCCGCCAGATCCATCACTTTCAGCTCGCGCTCCAGCACGTCCTGATAGGTTAATTGTTCATACAGCGTCGCATCCGGGTTTTTCACCGGATCGGCGGAGTATACGCCATCCACTTTGGTGGCTTTCAGCACCACGTCCGCTTCGATCTCGATACCGCGCAGGCAAGCGGCGGAATCGGTGGTGAAGAACGGGTTGCCGGTACCGGCGGAGAAGATCACCACGCGGTTGTTGCGCAGCAGGCTGATAGCCTCTGCCCAGCTGTAATTGTCACATACGCCGTTCAGCGGGATCGCCGACATCAGGCGGGCGTTCACATAGGCACGGTGCAGTGCATCACGCATAGCCAGGCCGTTCATCACGGTAGCCAGCATTCCCATGTGGTCGCCCACTACGCGGTTCATGCCGGCTTGCGCCAGGCCCGCGCCGCGGAACAGGTTCCCGCCGCCAATAACTACACCGACCTGAATTCCCAGTTCGACCAGCTCTTTCACTTCCTGAGCCATGCGATCCAAAACGCTGGCGTCGATACCAAAACCTTCTGCACCTTGCAGGGCTTCGCCACTCAGTTTAAGCAGAATACGCTGATATACGGGTTTTGCATTGGTTGCCATGGTGTTCTGTCCTAAGAAGCAGTATTAGTATTGGGGATTTCAGCCGATGAAACGCGCCTGAGGTGAGAATCACGCTGCAGGGCCTGCCACCGGTGTAATTCTGGCTGGATAGTATGGAACCGCCAGACGGCGGTTCCATCGACAGTCATTAAGACTGTTTGCTCATCGCGGCAACTTCAGCAGCGAAGTCGGTTTCGACTTTCTCGATGCCTTCGCCCACTTCGAAGCGAATGAAGTTGGTCACGTCAGCGTTGTGCTCTTTCAGCACCTGAGCAACGGATTTGCTCGGATCCATAACGAAAGGCTGACCGGTCAGAGAAACTTCGCCGGTGAATTTCTTCATGCGGCCTTCAACCATTTTCTCTGCGATTTCTTTCGGCTTGCCGGACTGCATGGCGATGTCCAGCTGAACCTGGTACTCTTTTTCTACCACTTCAGCAGACACGTCTTCTGGCTTCACGAACTCTGGCTTGCTTGCCGCAATGTGCATTGCGATTTGCTTAACCAGCTCTTCGTCAGCGCCTTTAGCCGCAACCAGTACGCCGATACGCGCGCCGTGCAGGTAGCTGCCCAGCACTTCGCCTTCCAGGGAAGCAACGCGACGAATGTTGATGTTTTCGCCGATTTTTGCCACCAGCGCTACGCGCTCTTCTTCGAACTGTGCTTTCAGCATGTCAACGTCAGTGATTTTGCCGGCCATAGCGGCATCCAGCACTTTGTCGGCGAACGCCTGGAAACCGGCGTCTTTTGCTACGAAGTCAGTCTGGCAGTTAACTTCCAGAATGATGCCGTAGTTGCCTTCGATCTTGGTTTTGATCACGCCGTCAGCAGCCACGTTGCCTGCTTTTTTAGCGGCTTTGATCGCACCGGACTTACGCATGTTTTCGATTGCCAGTTCGATGTCGCCGTTGGATTCAACCAGCGCCTTCTTGCAATCCATCATGCCAGCGCCGGTACGCTCGCGCAGTTCTTTTACCAGGGCAGCGGTAATATCAGCCATTTATTTTTCCTCGGTTATCTCGCGTGGAGACAGTTCTCATTCAGATAAGCAAAGGGGGCCTTTACAGGCCCCCCTAACCAACATATGTCAATACCTGGTTAATAAGGGCTCAGTGACGAGCTTGCCTTATTATTCAGCTTCTACGAAGCCTTCTTCCGCCTGAACGGCCAGATCTTGAGAACGACCTTCACGCACAGCGGCAGCAACGGCAGTCAGGTACAGGTTTACTGCACGGATTGCGTCGTCGTTACCAGGGATGATGAAGTCAACGCCGTCTGGGTTGGAGTTGGTATCAACGATAGAGAATACCGGGATACCCAGGTTGTTGGCTTCTTTGATCGCGATGTGCTCGTGATCGGCATCGATAACGAACAGTGCGTCTGGCAGACCGCCCATATCTTTGATACCGCCCAGGGAGTTTTCCAGCTTGGCCAGTTCACGAGTGCGCATCAGCGCTTCTTTCTTGGTCAGCTTGTCCAGGGTGCCGTCTTGAGACTGGATTTCCAGATCTTTCAAACGCTTGATGGACTGACGAACGGTTTTCCAGTTAGTCAGCATGCCGCCCAACCAGCGGTGGTTCACGAAGAACTGGTCACAGCTGTTAGCAGCGTCTTTTACCGCTTCGCTTGCTGCGCGCTTGGTACCAACGAACAGGATCTTGCCTTTACGGGAAGAGATCTTGCTCAGTTCAGCCAGAGCGGCGTTGAACATTGGTACGGTCTGCTCCAGGTTGATGATGTGAACCTTGTTACGAGCGCCGAAGATGAAAGGCTTCATTTTCGGGTTCCAGTAACGGGTCTGGTGACCGAAGTGAACACCAGCCTTGAGCATGTCGCGCATGGAAACAGTTGCCATGATTAAACCTCTATAGATTAATTGGGGTTATGCCTCCACGTATCCCATAGCGCCGACCCTGGCGGCGATAAGTCACCTCAGGGCACCCCGGCGGATGTGCCGATACGTGTGTGTTATTTACACAAAATGAGTGCAGTTAAAGTATTTTCGGCCAATTCCTGCCAGGTCACAAGAACCAAGTCGCGGATCGCCGGCGCGCTTTATACCATAAACCCGCTGCAGACACCAACTTTTGTTGCTTTACGCCGGGCATCGGGAAATGAAATTTGGCAGCCTCCGGCCGGGCTGATACCATAAGTCACTGCTTCTTATTGTCGACGATAACGACACCTGCGGACGAATTTCATGGCAATCTCAATTAAAACACCTGATGACATCCAAAAAATGCGCGTGGCCGGCCGCCTGGCCGCCGAAGTGCTGGAAATCATCGAGCCGCACGTCAAACCTGGCGTGACCACCGGCGAACTGGACCGTATCTGTCACGAGTACATCACCAACGAGCAGCAGGCCATTTCCGCCTGCCTCGGCTACCACGGCTTCCCGAAATCCGTGTGCATCTCGGTGAACGAAGTGGTGTGCCACGGCATCCCGAGCGATGACAAAACGCTGAAGGACGGCGACATCGTCAACATCGACGTGACCGTAATTAAAGACGGTTTCCACGGCGACACCTCGAAGATGTTCATCGTCGGCAAACCGACCATTCTGGGCGAGCGCCTGTGCCGCGTCACTCAGGAAAGCCTGTATCTGGCGCTGAAGATGGTCAAGCCGGGCATCCGCCTGCGCACCCTGGGCAAGGCTATCCAGCAATTCGTCGAGGCCGAGAAGTTCTCCGTGGTGCGCGAGTACTGCGGCCACGGCATCGGCGAAGTGTTCCACGAAGAGCCGCAGGTGCTGCACTATGATGCCGATGACGGCGGCGTGGTCCTGCAGGCGGGCATGGCCTTCACCATCGAACCGATGGTCAACGCCGGTGACTACCGCATCCGCACCATGAAAGACGGCTGGACGGTAAAAACCAAAGATCGCAGCTTGTCGGCGCAGTATGAGCATACTATTGTGGTCACTGATAACGGCTGCGAGATAATGACGTTGCGCAAGGATGACACCATCCCCAACATCATTACGCACGAGATGTAAGCACCGCGGCGAACGCCGCGTGCAGAATATCACCAGGCCGGCTTTTGCCGGCCTTTTTTATGGGCTGCGCACTATGTCTGACAATCTCCTTCAACAAGCGGCCCCGGCCGTGCCGATGCCGCCCGCCTCCCCCAGCACCTACGGCAACGACGAGCTCACCTGTCCGGTGCTGAAACAGCGGCTGGAGCAGTTCCAGCTGTGGCTGGCGGCAGCGTTCGACGCCGGTGCCAGCGCCGAAAGCCTGGTGGCGGCGCGCAGCGACTTCATCGATCGCCTGCTGCGCCGGCTGTGGACCTTCTACGGCTTCGAAGATATCCCGGAAACTGCGCTGGTGGCGGTCGGCGGCTACGGCCGCGGCGAGTTGCACCCGCTGTCGGACATCGACGTGTTGGTGCTCAGCCAGCGCCGGCTGACGGAACAACAGTCGCAGCGAGTCGGCGAATTCATCACCCTGCTGTGGGATCTCAAGCTGGAAGTGGGCCACAGCGTGCGCACCCTGGAAGAATGTCTGCTGGAGGGATTGGCGGATCTGACCGTGGCCACCAACCTGATCGAATCGCGCATGATCTGCGGCGACGTCGCGCTGTTCCTGCAGATGCAAAAACATATCTTCAGCGACGGCTTCTGGCCCTCGCCGCAGTTTTTCCACGCCAAGGTCAACGAACAGCAGGAGCGCCACCAGCGCTACCACGGCACCAGCTATAACCTGGAGCCGGATATCAAAAGCAGCCCTGGCGGCCTGCGCGACATCCACACCCTGCTGTGGGTGGCGCGGCGCCACTTCGGCGCCACCTCGCTGGACGAAATGGTCGGCTTCGGTTTCCTCACCCAGGCCGAGCGCAACGAGCTGAACGAGTGCCAGAGCTTCCTGTGGCGCATCCGTTTCGCATTGCATCTGGTGCTGCCGCGTTACGACAACCGCCTGCTGTTCGATCGCCAGCTCAGCGTGGCGCAGCTGCTGCGCTATGAAGGCGAAGGCAACGAGCCGGTCGAACGCATGATGAAAGACTTCTACCGCATGACGCGGCGCGTCAGCGAGCTGAACCACATGCTGCTGCAGCTGTTCGACGAAGCCATCCTGGCGCTGGACGCCACCGAGAAGCCGCGCCCGCTGAACGACGATTTCCAGCTGCGCGGCGATCTGATCGATCTGCGCGACGAGACGCTGTTTATCCGCGAGCCGCAGGCCATCATGCGCATGTTCTACCTGATGGTGCGCAACCGCGAGATCAAGGGCATTTATTCCACCACCGTGCGCCAGCTGCGCCACGCCCGCCGCCATCTGAAACAGCCGCTGTGCACCATTCCGGAAGCGCGCGATCTGTTTATGGCCATTCTGCGCCATCCCGGCGCGGTCTCGCGCGCGCTGGTGCCGATGCACCGTCACAGCGTGCTGTGGGCCTATATGCCGCAGTGGGGCAAGATCGTCGGCCAGATGCAGTTCGACCTGTTCCACGCCTATACCGTCGATGAACACACCATCCGCGTGCTGCAAAAGCTGGAGAGCTTCGCCGATGCGCAAACCCGGCCACGCCATCCGCTGTGCGTGGAGCTGTACCCGCGCCTGCCGCACCCGGAATTATTACTGTTAGCGGCGCTGTTCCACGATATCGCCAAAGGGCGCGGCGGCGATCACTCGATCCTCGGCGCGGAAGACGTGGTGGAGTTCGCCGAACTGCACGGCCTGAACTCGCGCGAAACCCAACTGGTGGCCTGGCTGGTGCGCTGGCACCTGCTGATGTCGGTCACCGCGCAGCGCCGCGATATCCAGGATCCGACGGTGATCCAGCAGTTCAGCAGCGAAGTGCAGAGCGAAACCCGCCTGCGTTACCTGGTGTGCCTGACGGTGGCGGATATCTGCGCCACCAACGAAACCCTGTGGAACAGCTGGAAACAGAGCCTGTTGCGCGAGCTGTACTTCGCCACCGAGAAGCAGCTGCGCCGCGGCATGCAGAACAGCCCGGATCTGCGCGAACGCGTGCGCCATCACCGCCTGCAGGCGCTGGCGCTGCTGCGCATGGACAACATCGACGAAGAGGCGCTGCACCGCATCTGGAGCCGCTGCCGCGCCGACTATTTCCTGCGCCACTCGCCGAACCAGCTGGCCTGGCACGCCCGTCACCTGCTGGCCCACGACTCCACCCAGCCGCTGGTGCTGGTCAGCCGCCAGGCGACGCGCGGCGGCACCGAGATCTTTATCTGGAGCCCGGATCGCCCCTACCTGTTCGCCGCCGTCGCCGGCGAGATGGATCGCCGCAATCTGAGCGTGCACGACGCGCAGATCTTCACCAACCGCGACGGCATGGCGATGGACACCTTTATCGTGCTGGAGCCGGACGGCAGCCCGCTGGCACAGGATCGCCACACGGCGATCCGCCAGGCCTTGCTGCAGGCCATCACCCAGCGGGAGTACCAGCCGCCGCGCGTGCGCCGGCCTTCTTCCAAGCTGCGTCATTTCAGCGTGCCGACCGAGGTCACCTTCCTGCCGACTCACACCGATCGCCGCAGCTACCTGGAGCTGATCGCACTTGACCAGCCCGGCCTGCTGGCGCGGGTGGGCGAAGTGTTCGCCGACCTGGGGCTGTCGCTGCACGGCGCGCGCATTACCACCATCGGCGAGCGGGTCGAGGACTTGTTTATCCTGGCCGACGGCGAGCGACGCGCGCTCGATCAGGAAACGCGCAGAAAGTTGGAGCAACGGTTGACAGAGGCCCTCACCCCAAACGATAAAATGTGATACAAGTAACTTTTTACCGACAACATCAGGAAAGAGAACAGCATGCAGCAATTACAGAACGTTATTGAAAGCGCCTTCGAGCGCCGTGCGGACATCACCCCGGCGAACGTAGACACCGTAACGCGCGAAGCGGTAAACCAGGTGATCGGCCTGCTGGACAGCGGCGCCCTGCGCGTCGCCGAGAAGATCGACGGTCAATGGGTCACCCATCAGTGGCTGAAGAAAGCCGTGCTGCTCTCTTTCCGCATCAACGACAACAAGGTGATGGACGGCGCGGAAACCCGCTACTACGACAAGGTGCCGATGAAGTTCGCCGACTACGACGAAGCGCGCTTCCAGAAGGAAGGTTTCCGCGTCGTGCCGCCGGCCACCGTGCGCCAGGGCGCGTTCATCGCGCGTAACACCGTGCTGATGCCGTCTTACGTTAACATCGGCGCCTACGTCGACGAAGGCACCATGGTCGACACCTGGGCCACCGTCGGTTCTTGCGCGCAGATCGGCAAAAACGTTCACCTGTCCGGCGGCGTCGGCATCGGTGGCGTACTGGAGCCGCTGCAGGCCAACCCAACCATCATCGAAGACAACTGCTTCATCGGCGCGCGCTCCGAAGTGGTGGAAGGCGTGATCGTGGAAGAAGGCTCGGTGATTTCGATGGGCGTATACCTTGGCCAGAGCACCCGTATCTATGACCGCGAGACCGGCGAAATCCATTACGGCCGCGTACCGGCGGGTTCGGTGGTGGTTTCCGGTAACCTGCCGTCGAAAGACGGTTCTTACAGCCTGTACTGCGCGGTGATCGTCAAGAAAGTCGACGCCAAAACACGCGGTAAAGTCGGCATTAATGAGTTATTGCGCACTATCGACTAAATTGAAATAGCGGGTGATTCACCCGCTATTTTTTTGTCTGCGTTTCGCTGGCAGTCACAGTCGCAGATCTCGCTTTCCGCCATAATTGCAGTCGTGGAATATAACGATCACATCTAAAGAGGGCGCAGTATGTACGATAACTTGAAGAGTTTGGGCATCAATCAACCGGAAGACGTCGATCGCTATAGCCTGCGTCAAGAGGCCAACAACGACATCCTCAAGATCTATTTCCGCAAGGACAAGGGCGAGTTCTTCGCCAAGAGCGTGAAGTTCAAGTACCCGCGCCAGCGTAAAACCGTGGTGGCGGACAACGCCGGCCAGGGCTACAAGGAAATTCACGAGATCAACCCGAACCTGCGCTACGTGATCGACGAACTGGATCAGCTGTGCCAGCGCGATCAGGTGGAAGTGGATCTGAAGCGTAAAATCCTCGACGACCTGCGCCATCTTGAAGGCGTGGTGTCGCACAAGATTGCCGAGATCGAAGCCGATCTGGAAAAACTCACCCGCGGCAAATAATGCGGATCGGTTGACCCGCATCATCGCCAAGGCGCCCTTTCGCGGCGCCTTTTTACTTTACGATTGCAGCAGCGTGCCCCACTGCTCGACCCACGGGCAGGCGGCCACTTCCGGCTCCGGCTGTTCCATCGCATCGATCTCCAGCACTTCGCTCACACGGGTGGCGCCCTGCTCTTGCAGCAGCGCGTCGAACGCGCGCCCGGCGCCGCAGAAGTTGTCATAGCTGCTGTCGCCGAGGGCGATCAGCCCATAGCGCAGCTCCGGCTGGTAGCCGACCTGATCGCGAATGGCGTGGAACAGCGGCGCGATGCTGTCCGGCAGATCGCCCTGCCCGGTGGTGGAGGTGATCACCAGCGCGTAGTGCTGACGATAAAACTGCCAGGCCTCCAGCGTGCCCTCTTCGAACAGTTTGACCTCATGGCCCTGCTCGCTGAGGATGTTTTGCGCCTCTTCCGCCACCAGCAGCGAATTGCCGTAGACCGTTCCCACGAAGATACCAACCTGAGCCATGGCTCCTACTCCCTTCATTACCTTTAAAAATTGTCAGCTATCCTGACCGTTAGCCGCGCTAAACTCAACCCCGGCAAGTTCAGGGAATACCCCCGCCCAGCCGAACTGCGCCATCACCCCTTGCCAGTCTTCGTCCCAGCGCGCCGTCACCCGCAGCGGCTCGCCGGTCACCGGGTGCGTCAGCTGCAGATGACTGGCGTGCAGCATCAGACGCGGGCAGCCGAAATGCTGCGCCATACCGCGGTTCTGCCGCAGATCGCCGTGCTTGCTGTCACCGATGATCGGATGGCGAAGATGCGCCATGTGGCGCCGCAGCTGGTGCTTGCGGCCGGTTTCCGGCTGCAGCTCCACCAGGCTGTAGCGCGCGCTGTCGTAGCGGCCGACGGCCACCGGCATCTCTACCTGCGCCAGCGGCCGGTAGTGCGTCACCGCCGGCTGCGGTCCCTTATCGGCATCGGCATGTTTATCGGCGATTTTGTCCAGCTCCGCCGTCAGCGGGTAGTCGAGGGTCGCCCCCTCCTGCACATAGCCGCGCACCACCGCATGGTAGGTTTTCTGCACCTGATGCTGCTCGAACTGCTGCGACAGCAGGCGCGCCACCTCGCTGGAGAGCGCCATCAGCAGCACGCCGGAAGTCGGGCGATCGAGACGGTGCACGGTAAAGACGTGCTGCCCAAGCTGATCGCGCACCGTCTGCATCATAAAGCGAGTTTCATGACGGTCCAGCCAACTGCGGTGCACCAACCAGCCCGACGGCTTGTTCACCGCCACCAGGTGTTCATCCTGATACAAAATCTCAATCACATCGCTTTCCCAGGTAAATAGCCGTTTCGGGCGCGAGTATAACAGGCGTGCGGCTCAGCGCTAGTTCACCCATTCGATGGTCACCAGGCGCGTATCGGCGCGGCCGCGATCGTCCACCGCCCGAATGCGGTAGCGCCCGTTGTTGATCGGCCGCCAGTCGATCGGCTTTTTGCTGGCGCTGCTGCCGAGATAGATATCGTCGACGAACCAATACACCGTCTTGCTGTCGGCGTCCGTCACCGCGTTGAAGGCGATTTTATCTCGCCCCTGCTGCGACTGGCGCAGGGTATAGGTGGTGTTTTTCAGCGGCGAAGTGATGCGCGGCGCGTTGCCGCCGACGGCGACGCCGTTGTCCTTGCAGCGGTTGACCGGCGGCGCCCGCTTCGGCAGCCCGGCCTGGGCGAACACGTTGGCCAAATCGGAAGGCCAGAACTCAAAGATTTCGGTGCGGGTCTGCGCCGCGTCATACGGCGGGCAGACGACCTCGCCGCTGTGAATATCCAGCACCACCGGCCGATAGACGCTGTCGACCTTGATCGGCGACTTGCCGGGAATGAACCAGGTCTTGCCCTTCTGCTGGCACCACGGCGTGGGCAGATCGCCGCTGGCGAGACAAATCTCCACACGCCGCAGCCGTTGGGGGAACGGGTGCTTCGGTTCCCGCAGGCCTGGGTAGCTGGCGTTGACGCTGTCGATGATGTTGAAGAACAGCGGCGCTGCCGCCTCGGCGCCGACCAACGCATTGTTGCCGCGCCCGTCGAAATTGCCCTCCCACACCACCAGCACGTAAGGCCCGAAAATCCCGACGCTCCAGGCGTCGCGAAAGCCCCACGAGGTGCCGGTCTTCCAGTACACCGGCAGCGAAGAAGAACGCTGTGCCAGCGTATCGCCCGGCCGCAGGTGCTGGCGCAGCATATCCAGCGTGATGAAACTGGCCTCCTCGCTCAACAGCCGAACCGGCGTCGATTCGGCCTCGTTCAGCTGCATGCGCAGCGGCCGCAGCTCGCCGCGGTTCGCCAGCAGCGCATACAGCTTCGCCAATTCCTGCGCCGTCACCTCGCCGCCGCCCAGCACCAGCGACAACCCGTAGTGGCTCTCGTTGGCCATATTGGCCACGCCGGTCAGACGCAAAAACTGATAAAAGGTCGGCTGGCGCAGCTGCGAGGCGACATACACTGCCGGAATGTTGCGGCTGAAATTCAGCGCATCGGTGGCGGTCACCGGGCCGAGAAAGCGCCGGTCGAAGTTTTCCGGCGCATAGGCGCCGAACGACGAAGGCACGTCTTTCAGGATGGTCATCGGATGCAGCACGCCCTGCTCCATGCCCAGCGCGTAGATGAACGGCTTCAGCGTCGAACCCGGCGAGCGCTTGGCGTTGGTACCGTTTACCTGCCCCTGGATCGGCCGATTGTAATAGTCCGCCGATCCCACCAGCGCACGCACCCCCATATCGCGGCTGTCCACCAGCAGCACCGCGGCGTTTTGGATGCCGCGGCTGCGGTTGCGGGCGATAAACGCGTTGACCTGCCGCTCGACCAGCCGCTGCAACCCGGCGTCCAGCGTGGTATCGACGCGCGTATCGCGCTGCACCAGTTGCTGCGTCTGCAGCCGTAACTGCTCGATAAAGTGCGGCGCGATATAGGGCACTTGCTCAGGCTGTCGCAGCGCCAGCGGCAGGCGGAACAGCGTTTGCTGGCTGGCGTCGGTGGGGTAAACCCGCTGCCAGCGCTGGAACAGACGGTTGCGCGCCTGCGTCAATGCAGCGCCGAGCACGCCGGTTTTCGGCTCCAGACGGTAGCTGGGCGACTGCGGCAGCACCGCCAGCGTCAGCGCCTCCGGCAGGGTCAAATCCTTCGGCGACTTGGCGAAATAGATCAGGCTGGCAGCGCCGATGCTTTCGATGTTGCGGCCGTAAGGGGCGTAATTCAGGTAGGCTTCCAGGATATCGTGCTTGGAGTAGCTGAGCTCCAGCTGCACCGCGCGCAGCACCTGCAGCAGCTTGCCGCCCGGCGTGCGGGTGTTGAGATGCCAGCGCATGCGCGCCAGCTGCATGCTGATGGTCGACCCGCCCTGCATTTTGCCGCCGGCGACATAGCTGCGCCAGAAGCCACGCATCAGGCTAACGGGGTTAAAGCCGGGGTTGTAGTAGAACCAGCGGTCTTCGTGCAGCAGCAGCCCACGCACCGCCAGCGGCGACACCTGCTCCAGCGGGGTCCACAGCCGGTAGCGGTCGTCGTTGGCCAACGTGATGCGCAGCAGCGCGCCGTGCCTGTCGTAATAGACGGAAGACTGCGGCAGCCCCTGCCACAGGGGCGGATGCGGCCACAGCCGAATCGCGGTCAGCAGCAGCGCCAGTAAAAACGCCGCCATCAAGCCGTTTTGCAGCACGCGCCCGGTCAGGATCTTCATACGTTCTCACCACCCCGGCGCCAGACGCTGGCCTGGCGCCGGATCCGGCCTAGTCGTTGCCCGCCGGCACCACCACCAGCTTGCCGCCGCCGGCCGACATCGCCTGTACTTCACGGTCGTACATGGCTTCGCCGTAGGCCGGTGGAACAATAAAGCTGCCGGTATTGGTGGCCTTGATCTGATAGACGAACTCCTGCACCTCGGTGCCGGCGCTGCCGTAGATAATCACCCGATCTTCACGGATATCGCTGTAATCCGGCGCCCAGGTAGAGCCGGTAGCGGCCAGCGGCGACTGCCAACCGCCGCGGTCTTCGCTCTCCTCGCCGGCATCGGCCGGTTCCGGCGGCGTCTGCTGCACCACTTCGAACCCGCCCGGCAGCAGATCGACGATCGCCAGGTTGCTCTGCCCCTCTTTCGAGTTGGCGCGCACCTTCAGATGGACGTTGATCTTCTGCCCCAGCGTCACCTGCGTCACCGGTTTGCCCTGTTCGTCGGTGTAATCGCGAACGATCTCAATCCCGCGCGACAGCGCTTTTTGCGGCGCATTCAGGTCGTAACCGGCCTGCGTCACCACATACCAGGCCGGCGCATTGCCGCCGTTGGTGAAGCGCACAGCGGTAGCATCGGCGTTGAACTGCCCCTGCACGAACAACCTCTGCAGCTCACTGATGCGCTGCGGCTCGCCGCCGGCTTTGCCTACCTGCACGATGCCCAAGGCATCCGCATTGGCGGATTGCGCCGCCACCTGGGCCGAATAGCTTTCCAGCGCCAGAATGCTCATCGCGGAAGAGTAGGTGGTGTAACGCTCTTCTTTCAGCGCCTTGACCATATTCTCCAGCACCTGCGGCGGGATCGACGCCACTTTCTCCGGGAAGTGACGGGTAATCAGATACAGCCGAGTCGCATCCTGCACCAGCGGATCGAAATAATTCTGCGTCCACCAGGCACTGTCATACGCCTTGCTCAGCTGCTGCCAGCTCGGTTGCAGCAACGCGGCGGCTTCGTCGTCCATCTTCAACAAGCGGTAAGAAGAAGCCAGATACAGCGCGCTCAGATCGATTTTCCACCCTTCGCCATAGCGTTTTTGCAGCGTATCCTGCACCGCCGCCAGCGAGTTGGTGGTCACTTCGCCCTGCAGCGTCAGCAGGTAAACCGCCCAGCTGCGCAAGCGCAGCAGATACAGATCGTCGAATCCGCTGGCCGCCAGCTCGCGCAATGCGCCGTTGGCCTCGTCCAGCATGCCTTCCGGCAGGGCGTAGCCCGCCGCTTTGGCTTCGAGCAGATACTGCACCACATAAGGCGTGACGAAAGGATCGGCATCCGGCGACGAACGCCAGGCGCCGATCGCCCCGCTGTCGTTCTGGCGCGCGCGCAGCACGCCAAGCAGGTTGCGCAGCTGCTTGCTGACTTCCGCCTGGCTCAGGCTGCTTTTCATCTCTGGGTGGCGGCTCTGCAGCATCAGCGGAATGGAGCGGCTGACGATCTGCTCGGAACAGTAATACGGGTAATCCGCCAGGTATTGCGCCAGCCCGCTGGTCAGCACCAGCGGCGAATTCGACACCGCCGCCCGGCGCTGCGCGAAAGCGTCGAACATCTGGCGCAGGCCATCGACATTCTGGCTGCTGCCGCTCATGCGCCCCATCACCGACTGGGTGCGGTACGGCGCCGCCGGCCGCACCGAGGTGCTGACGGTGCGGCGGCTGGCCTGGTCGCCGTAACGGGCGTCGAACACCAGCGGTGCATCGCCCAGCGCGGATTTGGCGCGCAGACGGAAAGTGATCACACCCTCGCGTTTTTCCGCCAGCGTCAGGCTTTGCGTCGCGTTGCCCACCACCTCCAACTGCGGCGGCGGCGTCAACAGAACGTTGATGGCCACCGACTGGCCGTTCAACCCTTCGAGGTTGTTGCTGACGCCCACGCTGACGTCGAACTCGTCGCCCGGCGCCACCATCGCCGGCACGTTCGGCGTCATGATGAAGTTGTCGCGCACCGTGGCGGCGGTTTGCGCCTTGCCGATTTTCTCCGGCGTCACCGAAATCGCCATCACGCGGATCTTGCCGTTAAAGTAGTCCGGCACCGGGTAGACGAACTGCTTCTCGCCGCTGACCTCGGTAATGCCGGACCAATAGGCCACCGGCTTGTCGCGTTTGCGCTTGAACGGGTTGAGGTTGAGATCCAGCCCTTCGCCCGCGTCGCCGCCCGGCGCCGCGGTCAGCGCCATCAGCTTGCTGAACTCCGGCAGGATCAGGTCGAGGATCTGCGAGCTGCTCACGTTCAGTTCACGCTTGCTGAAGAAGAACTCCAGCGGATCCTTCAGGCGGTAGCGCGCCACCTGCAGAATGCCCTCATCGACGGCAAACAGCGCCACCTGCTGCGGCGCGTCGGTCTTGACCGTCATCGTCAGGTTTTCACCCGGCTTGATGACCTCCGGCGCCGTCACCTCGAGGCTGTTTTGCCGCGCCTGGGTACTGATCTTGAACGGCATCACGCCATAGCTCAGCGGGCTCATGAAGATTTCACTGGAGTTGATGTCGCGCACGAACTGCACGTTGATGTAGCCGTTGCCCTCCATGCCGGCCGGCACGCGGATCTTCTGCACCGAGCTGGTGGTATCGGTGTGGAACCACTGCCAGGCGTAAACCTTGTCCTTCTCGATGGTGATCAAGCCGCTACCGGTATAAGGCGCGTTGATCGCCACCTCGATCTCCTCGCCCGGCTGATATTCCGCCTGGTTCAGTTTCAGCTTCAGTTCGGCGTTGCGATCCAGCGAACGGCTCAGGTTGGCGTTGCCGGCCACGCTGTAGGCGACGCGGTTGAGCGTTTTGCCCTGCGCATCTTCAATCACCAGCACGAAGTCGCCCGGCTTATCGGTCGCCAGCCGCAGATCCGCGCCCTGCTCGCTCAGCGCCAGCGGCTGTTCCGACAGCTGCACTTCCTTCATCTTCGACTGGTATTTGTAAACGCCCGAATCCTGTTTGGTCAGCACCGAGATGTATTTCTGCTCGATCAACACCTGCTTCAGGTTCGGCATGGCGATCTGCTGCAGATTCGGATCGATGGCGATCACGTTCAGATGCCGCTCCGCGTCGCGGTTGATGTAGCCCAGATCGCCGTCCGCCTTCACCCCAATCAGGTAATCGTAAGGCGAAACCAGCGTGCGGGCGGTAGCCGCCACCGAGCGCCCGCCGCCGGCGACGAACGCCTCCGACAGCAGCTGCAGCTGATAGGTGGCGTCGGCGTAGGATTTCAGATCGAGCGGGATTTCGGCCGCGCCGTGCTCATCGGTGGTGCGATCTTCCAGCTCGGTTTCGAACCCGTCGCTGTTTTGCCGGTTTTCATAGAACGCATAATCTGGGAAGCGATCGAAGCTCGGATACATCGGCCGCAGCGTCAGCCTGGTGGTCACGCGGCGATCCTGCGCCGGGGTACCGAACAGGTTCTGCACATCGATGCTGGCCTTCAGCTCGGACGGTTTGACCCAGCCTTGCTGGCGATTCGGCGTCAGCGCCAGCTTCACTTTCAGCTGATCCGGCTCGAACTCCTTCACATTGACCGCGGTATGGCCGAGCAGCGTGGAGGTATCGTTGTTTTTGCCGATCAGATACAGATAGACGTTCCACTCGCCGGTGGGCGAGTTTTCATCGGTGGTATAGCTCAGCTCGTTGAAACCGCTGGCGCTCAGCGTCAGCGGCACGGTGGTCATCAGCTTGTCGCGCGGATCGCGGACTTCGGCGCGCACCGGCACGCCGGCCAGGCCAACGCGCCAGTCGGCGGCGCGGGTGATCAGGCCAATATTGAAAGTATCCCCCGGTCGATAAACGCCGCGATCGGAGAACAGGTAGCTGCCGAGCGTGCGCGGATCGGTCGGCGTTTGCTCCCCGGCGACGTCGAAGCGCGAGAAGTCCAGCCCGCGATCGTTATAGCTGCCTGTCGGCAGGAAGGAGACATCCCCTTCCTTTTCCACCAGGAACATCACCGGCTGGCGCTCGTTGGTGTACACGTCGAGCGCCGGGAAACGCACGTGGCCGTCGGCCCCGGTGGTTTGGCTGAGCAGCGTCACGCCGTTTTTGGCCACTACCGACACGTTGGCGCCGCTGACCGGCGCGCCGCTTTGAATCGACTGCACGAAGACGTCGCGCGTCTTATCCTGCGAGCTCTTGGCGACGATGCCCAGATCGGTCACCACCACAAAGCGCGAATCGCCGACGTCGGGCTGATCATCTCCGGTGCTCTCGTCCGGTTCCTGTTCTGGCTCGGCACCCGCCTCTTCCGCCGCCGGTTTCCGGTTCGGCTGCCATTCAGACAGCGTCAGCAGGAACACCCCGCGATGCGAACTGGCGTTGGTGGAGAGATAACGGGAAAGATCGATGCCCTGATAGTTCACTTCCCCCGGCCGCTCGTTATTGAGCGCCGTCTGGTATTTGAAATGCTCGGTGAAATATTCGTCGTTGAGCCGGTTGAATTCCGCGGACGAATATTCCCGGCTTTTGAAGGAGACGATGTGCTGCAGCTGGCTCGGGATCACCCGCTTGATGTCCAGCCGCAGGCCCGCCACGTTGCGCGCCGCCACGCTGATCTGTTTGTCGCCGTTGACCGACAGCAGCGAGCCTGCGGACATGAACTGCAGCGATTTCGGGAACTCCGGCACTTCGACCACCCGATAAATCTTCTTCGGCATTTTGTAACCGCCGACGGAGACCAGTTGGTTGTCTATCTCGATCAGCACGAAGCGGTGCGCCGGAGCTTCAAAGCGGAAGCTGAACTGCGGCTGGTAGGCCTCTTCCGCCTCGTTAAGCGTCAAAGGCAATGCCGTCGCCTGCGCCAGCACGTTTTTACCGACGCTGTCGACCGTCCATTGATAGAAATCTTCGGCATCGTTGGCGGCCTCGGCATCGTTCGGATCGTGCTGCGGCAGCAGCCAGGCTTTGGTGGCCCGCGCCAGCTCTTTATCCTTCACCGCATCGCTGAAGCCGACCACCAGCGCACGCTGCCCTTGGCCGCCGTCGGTATCCACGACCTGTGCACTGGCGTCGCTCAGCGCCAGACTGTACAGCGTCGGGACTTTGACCCAGTTGCTTTTCGCCTCTTCGACCGCATTGCCGGCCGCCGTCGATTTGACGCCCTTGCCGACGGTCAGATGCACAGCGCCGCCCTGATCCAGCGCCTGCAGCGGCTCGGAATGCACCCAGGCGTTCAGTTTTTTCTCGTCATAGACCAGAGAGAAGTTCAACTTTTTCTCGGAGGAAGTGCTGCCTTCTTTCAACCCCAGCGAAATCTGTTTTTCAAAGCTGGCGACGTCGACCGGCGCGTTGAACTTCAGATTGAAAATCGCGCTGCGTTTCTGCGCATCTTGCGGATCGCGGTAATACTCAGCCTGCCCCAGGCGGTAATCGAACGCGGGCACGGTGAAGGCATAGCGGGTTTTGGCCAGTTTGATCTGCGGTGCCAGCAGGGTGGCGGGCTCAAGGGTCACGTCATATTTCGCGCCCATCGGCAGCGGCTTTTTCGGCGTGAACAGCAGCGTCGACTCATTGATCCATGCCCACTGCCCTTCCGCCGTCGGCTTCAGAGTGATGCCGGCGCTCACGGTTTTACCCACTGCGGCGATCGGCGCGACCGACCCGCTGAAGGTCAGGCTCACCGTTTGCGGCACCTGCCGGGCGGCGGCGTAATCTATCGGCTCGGGGTTGGCAAGCGATGCGCTGACCTCCTGAACCACCATCGGCGCAGGCTCGATAGGCTGAGGCCGGTTTTGCCACCAGTGCCAACCGTAAAACGCGCCGCCTGCGGCGCCAGCCAACAGCAACAGGCCTAAACCGATCGCTTTCGGGTGTTTATCCACGCCGCTTTCGAGCCGCAAGAAACCGCGCGGCAGCGCAGCCCACCAGGCCGGCGCACGCCAGCTGAGGTTGCCGACCAGCGGTCTCAGCAACCGCCCCAACAGCGACAACACCCCACCCAGCAGGCGACAAACGCCCTTAACCAGGGTAAAAGGCAAACGCAGGATAAACCTTAATAAATCCATTATTGCAGCACCTCATCATCCTAATGCAGCCCCCGGTCAACCGCCGCGGTTCAACCGAGCCGAAAGACACCGTCGGCTCTCCTGCCCGGCATCCGCGCGAGTACTCTACACTGCCGGGCGGCAAAAATCTGCGCGCCGCCGGCGAATTACGGCTCTTTATTCAACATCAAATCCAGCTGTTGCAGCAGCACCAGCAGCGGCAGGCTGCTCGGTTCGCGATCTTTCAACGCCTCTTCGAAATAAGGCGTGATGGCGAAGCGCGTCGGCAGCGGCGCTTCGGCGTCCAGCAACGCATACATGCGCGGCAAGAACACCCACTGCAGCCAGGCTTCGGCCGACATGCTATCGATGCAGAACGGCTCGGTGCTGGAGAAAGCCTCATGATCAGGCGGCGCGGCCTGCCACAGCGCCAGATCGCGCATGGATTGTTCAATCGCCTGCAAACTGCGGCGCACCTGGTTATGTATACTCATCTGCATTCCCGATCTCTTTTCATCATGGTATTCAGCACGCTGGCTGAAAGGCGGCAAAGCATAGCATTTTTATAGCCCAAATTCGGCGCGCCTGAGACAGTCCGCCGTTTTTATCTGGTGGCGTTCGCCGCCGCGCGGCACAATAGGCCCACCGAGTTCACCACACAGATAAAGATTCATGTCCGTAATAATAGAGAAAAAAAACCACGCGACGCCCGGTAAGGCCATGCTGGCTTCGGTCACCGGTTATGCCATGGACGGGTTTGACCTGCTGATCCTCGGCTTTATGCTGCCGGCCATCAGCATCGAATTGGGATTAACCTCATCGGCCGCCGGTTCACTGGTCACCTGGACGCTGATCGGCGCGGTGCTGGGCGGCGTGATTTTCGGCCACCTCAGCGATCGTTTCGGCCGTATCCGTGTGCTCACGATCACCATCCTGATGTTTTCCCTGTTCACCGGCCTGTGTGCCGTGGCGCAAGGGTATTGGGATCTGCTGGCCTATCGCACCCTGGCGGGCATCGGACTGGGCGGCGAATTCGGCATCGGCATGGCGCTGATCGCCGAAGCCTGGCCGGCGGAGAAGCGCAACCGCGCTTCGGCTTACGTCGGCATGGGCTGGCAATTGGGCGTGCTGGCGGCCGCCTTCCTGACGCCGCTGCTGCTGGAACACATCGGCTGGCGCGGCATGTTTTTGGTCGGCCTGCTGCCGGCGCTGGCGTCATTCCTGATCCGCCGTACCCTGGGCGAACCGGAAGCATTCGTGCGGCAGAAAGATGCCGGGCAACCGCTCTCCTTCCTGCAGCGTTTGCGCCTGCTGTTTAAGGATCGCGCCACCAGCAGGGCCAGCATCGGCATCTTCATTCTCTGTTCGGTGCAGAACTTCGGTTACTACGGCCTGATGATCTGGATGCCGACTTACCTGGCGAAAAACTTTGGCTTCTCGCTCACCAAATCCGGCCTGTGGACGGCGGTGACGGTGGTCGGCATGACGTTCGGCATCTGGCTGTTTGGCATGCTGGCCGACCGCTTCGCCCGCTGGAAGATCTTCGTGCTTTATCAGATCGGTGCCGTGGTGATGGTGATCGGTTACGCCCAGTTGAGCGACCCGACGCTGATGCTGTTCGCCGGCGCCGTGATGGGCATGTTCGTCAACGGCATGATAGGCGGCTACGGCGCGTTGATTTCCGATACCTATCCGGTGCAGGCGCGCGCCACCGCGCAGAACATCCTGTTCAATCTGGGGCGCGGCGTCGGCGGCCTGGGGCCATTGGTGATCGGTGCGCTGGTGACGCAGGTGTCGTTTACCGCGGCCATCAGCCTGCTGGCGGCAATTTACCTGTTGGATATCTACGCCACGCTGTTCCTGCTGCCGAAAAAACAGGGCGCAGGCGATACGCTGGGCGCGATTGGTTAACGCTGAAGAGGGATTAAGGCGGGGCGCACGCGCAGCGGGATAAAACAAAAAGTTGGGGGCACTGCGTTAACAGTGCCCCCGGTTCGTTTTATAGCTATCCCGCTACACAGCGTGCTCCCTGCTCAATCCTTGAAAACTTTTCCTGCGGCCATCCTGACCAAGTGGTCCTTGCATCATCCTGCAGCATCGTCCTGACGCGGTTCCTCAGCCTTCCTGACCCGCCGACAGTCCTGTGCCGGCTCTCAATCTCCGTCCTGGAGGTGTCCCTGGTTTCTATCCTGAAACATCCTGGGCATCTCCTGACGCCATCCTTCGCTCTTGCCTGAGCGCATCCCTTTCTTCTTCCTGAAGCTGCATCATCCTGATGCTTTCCTGCTCCGCCGGTTCCGTTCCGGTAACGATAAGATCGCTTAAATTCCCCGGAATCACAAGGGTTTGGGAGGTGTCTCACACTAAATTAAGACTAAGAGTTATCCTAAAGAAATTCTAACCAATTGATCTGGATAACAATAATCTCATAGCCTGGAGAAAGGCGGGAAAAATTAAGAGCGATCTCTCACAGGCCGTGTGAGAGATCTCTCACACGGGCGACGGCGAATCCGTCGCGATTCAGTTCAACACCGGGCGCAGCGCATCGAGGAAATTCCCCAGCGTCGCCGCCAGCAGGGTGCGCTTATCGCTGCCGAATTGTTCCAGCACCACGTTGCCGCTGACGTTGCACAACGACACCATCGTCATCTCGGATTCGGTGGTCGCCAGGAACAGCGTTGGCGACAGCTTGAGACGTTTTTGCGTCACCAGATGGCCGATCAGGTTCTCCTGCAGGCGGATAAAATCCTCTTCGCTCCAGACCTGCAGCAGGCTCAGGCGATGCTCGCCGAACTGCGCGCTCATGTCACCGGCGTATTGCTGCGTGTAGAAGCGGTGCGCATCCGGCTGCAAACGCAGCTCCAGCGCGGTTTCTACCTTTTCCAGCGTCGCCGCCGGTTCGAAAGGCCGCGGCAACCACAGCACTTCGTCCTCGCGGTTCTCCACGATGCAGGGCGACGGCACGCCGTACAGCGCCTGGCTGGCCGGCGCGTGGCCGCGCTCTTGCTGCCACAACTCGACATAACGTTGAGTGAATTCACGCAGAGCGTGCGATACATCATGGTCCATATTCTTTCTCGCATACGTTAAACTGACGGCCATTGTACCTATCTCTGACCGAGGTGACAGCAGATGTCCTCATATCAAGACCACCAGGCCCTGTCGGGGCTGACGCTGGGCAAACCCACCGCCTACCGCGATCGCTACGACGCCGCGCTGCTGCAGGCGGTGCCGCGCAGCATGAACCGCGAGCCGCTGGGCCTGTATCCCGATAACCTGCCCTTCCACGGTGCGGACATCTGGACGCTGTACGAACTCTCCTGGCTGAACGCCAACGGCTTGCCGCAGGTGGCGGTCGGTGAAATCAGCCTCAACGCCGACAGCCTGAACCTGATCGAATCGAAAAGCTTCAAGCTGTACCTCAACAGCTTCAACCAAACCCCGTTCGCCGATTGGGAAACGGTGCGCAGCACCCTGCAACGCGATCTGTCCGCCTGCGCCCAGGGCGAAGTCAGCGTCACCCTGTTCAGCGTCGAGCAGTTGGAAGGCACGCCGATCGCCCGCCTGGCCGGCGACTGCATCGACCAGCAGGATATCCGCATCGACAATTATGAGTTCAATGCCGACTACCTGCTGAACGCCGCCGGAGAAGAGGTGGTGGAAGAGCGCTTGGTCAGCCACCTGCTGAAGTCCAATTGCCTGATCACCCATCAACCGGACTGGGGCTCGGTGCAGATAAGCTACCGCGGCGGCAAGATCGATCGCGAAGCGCTGCTGCGCTATCTGGTCTCCTTCCGCCACCACAACGAATTCCACGAGCAGTGCGTCGAGCGCATCTTCAACGATCTGATGCGCTATTGCCGGCCGCAAAGCCTGACGGTCTACGCTCGCTATACCCGCCGCGGCGGGCTGGATATCAACCCGTGGCGCAGCAACGTCGCGTTCGCTCCCGAGCACGGCCGCCTGGCGCGCCAATAAGTGCGAAACATTGCTCAACAACTGAGCTAACGAGCGGTTTGTGTTGGTAAAAGCACAGGGACGGCGGTAAGGTTAAAACGAGGCTGCGGCCGGGCAGAGCGCCCGCTTCGCCGCAGCACGCCAACCATAACGAGATGCTGTTTTGCTGCGTATGGATTACTACCGCCCCGCACCGGGTGCAAAGGAGTTACCTTGATTACACACATCAGCCCGCTTGGCTCTATGGATTTATTGTCGCAGCTGGAAGTAGACATGCTGAAGCGCACCGCCAGCAGCGACCTGTACCGCCTGTTCCGCAACTGTTCGCTGGCCGTGTTGAACTCCGGCAGCCAAACCGACAACAGCAAGCAGCTGCTGTCGCGCTATGAAACCTTCGATATCAACGTGCTGCGCCGCGAGCGCGGGGTGAAGCTGGAGCTGGTCAATCCGCCGGAAGAGGCGTTCGTCGACGGCCGCATCATCCGCTCGCTGCAGGCCAACCTGTTCGCCGTGCTGCGCGACATCCTGTTCGTGCATGGCCAAATCGCCAGCGCCGGCCGCTTCCAGCACCTGAACCTGGAAAACTCGGCCCACATCACCAACCTGGTGTTCTCGATCCTGCGCAATGCACGCACGCTGCATCTGGATGAAGATCCCAACATGGTGGTGTGCTGGGGCGGCCACTCGATCAACGAAAACGAATACCTGTACGCGCGCAAGGTCGGCAGCCAGCTGGGCCTGCGCGAGCTGAACATCTGCACCGGCTGCGGGCCGGGCGCCATGGAAGCGCCGATGAAAGGCGCGGCGGTCGGTCACGCGCAGCAGCGTTACCGCAACAGCCGCTTCATCGGCATGACCGAGCCGTCGATCATCGCCGCCGAGCCGCCTAACCCGCTGGTCAACGAGCTGGTGATCATGCCGGACATCGAAAAACGCCTGGAAGCCTTCGTGCGTATCGCACACGGCATCATCATCTTCCCGGGCGGAGTCGGCACCGCCGAAGAGCTGCTGTACCTGCTGGGTATCCTGATGAACCCGGAGAACAGCGAACAGGTGCTGCCGCTGATCCTGACCGGGCCGAAAGAGAGCGCCGACTACTTCCGCGTGCTGGACGAGTTCATCATGAACACACTGGGCGACGAAGCGCGCCGCCACTACACCATCATCATCGACGATCCGGCGGAAGTGGCGCGGCAGATGAAGCAAGCCATGCCGCTGGTGAAGGAAAACCGCCGCAACACCGGCGACGCCTACAGCTTCAACTGGTCGATCCGCATCGCGCCGGATCTGCAGCTGCCGTTCGAGCCGACCCATGAGAACATGGCGAACCTCAATCTGTATCCGAACCAGCCGCCGGAGCAATTAGCCGCCGCGCTGCGCCGCGCGTTCTCTGGCATCGTGGCCGGCAACGTGAAGGAAAATGGCATCCATGCCATCGAGCAGTTCGGCCCGTACAAGCTGCACGGTGAACCGCAGATGATGAAGCAGATGGACAGCCTGCTGCAGGGCTTTGTCGCCCAGCACCGCATGAAGCTGCCGGGCAGCGCCTATGTGCCCTGCTACGAAATCGTAGCCTGACCCTCAATCCCGGGCGGCGTAACAGCCGCCCTGTTTTTTCTGACCTTACCGCCCATGATGATACACCTACTGATTGTCGACGCCCTGAACCTCATCCGCCGCATTCACGCCGTGCAGGGCTCCCCTTGCGTCAACGCCTGCCGCCACGCGCTGCAGCAGCTGATCCAACACAGCCGCCCAACCCATGCAGTGGCGGTCTTCGACGAGGACGATCGCCGTGACAGCTGGCGCCACCAAATTCTGCCGGACTACAAGGCCGGGCGCTCGCCGATGCCGGAAAATCTGCAGCAGGAGATGCCGCAGCTGCGCGAGGCCTTCGCCGAATTGGGCGTCGCCAGCTGGCATTCTCCCGGCAACGAGGCGGACGATCTGGCTGCCACGCTGGCGGCGAAGGTCGCCGGCGGCGGCCACCAGGTGACCATCGTCTCCACCGACAAAGGCTACTGCCAGCTGCTGGCGCCGAACGTGCAGATCCGCGATTACTTCCAGAAACGCTGGCTGGACATGCCCTTCGTGCAGCAAGAATTCGGCGTACAGCCGCAGCAACTGCCGGACTATTGGGGGCTGGCGGGGATCGGCAGCAGCAAGATCCCCGGCGTGGCCGGCATCGGGCCGAAAACCGCCGTGCTGCTGTTGCAGCAGTCGGGCAGCCTGGACGGGCTCTATCAGCACCTGGAGCAGGTGCCGGAGAAATGGCGCGGCAAGCTGGAGCAACACCGCGAGCTGGCCTACGTCAGCAAACAGGTCGCCACGCTGCGCACCGATCTGTCGCTGGACGGTAACCTGCAGCAGCTGCGCCTGCCGATACAATAAGGGCGCTGCAAGCAGCGCCCTTCATCAGGCTTAACGCGATTAATCGCGCTCGTCGCGCCGGCCAGGCACCGCCGACCACATGCGGCGCACGTGTACGGTGATCTCTTCGCGGTCGTGATACAGCTGCTTGGCGTGCACTTCGACGCTGATGCCGGCGGCGCCCAACGCTTCGCGGATGCTCGTCAGGTTTTGCGACACTTCCTCATAGCGCTTTTTCATCGGCAGCTTGAGGTTAAAAATAGCTTCACGGCACCAGCCTTTCACCAGCCACTGAATCATCAGGCTGGTCACCTTCGCCGGTTTCTCCACCATGTCGCACACCAGCCAGTAGATCTTGCTGCTGTTCGGCTCGAACTTGAAGCCGTCGGCGCGGTGGTGCGTCACCTGGCCGGTTTCCATCAGGCTCGGCGCCATGGGGCCGTTATCCACCGAATGCACCATCATGCTGCGTTTCACCAGCTGATAGGTCCAGCCGCCCGGGCAGGCGCCCAGATCGACCGCGTGCATGCCGCTGGCCAGGCGTTCGTCCCACTCGTCGGCGGGGATAAACACGTGGAACGCTTCTTCCAGCTTCAGCGTCGACCGGCTCGGCGCATCGGCCGGGAAACGCAGACGCGGAATGCCCATGTAGAACGGCGAGTTGTTGTTGCTGTAGGAGTAACCAACGTAGCAGCAGCCCGGCGCGATGAAGAACACGTGCACCACCGGGCGAGTCGGGTTCTCGCGCGCCATCAGCACCTTCTGCTCGCGCATCGCGCCGCGCAGCGGCACCGTCAGCTTGCGGCAGAACTTCATCAGCTCTTTGCTTTCGTTGGTGTCCGGCACTTCCACCCGCAGCTCGCCGCCGCGATCCACCACACCGATCAGCATGCCGACGATCGGCGATACCCGATCTTCCGGCGGCAGATCGCGCAGCAGCTCACCCACCACGATCATCTGGCGGGCGAAAATCAGTTCGCGGAACGGAATTTCCCGCGCCAGGCGGTCGGCATCGTCCGGCTGATAGCATTCGAACAGCACGTAACCGCTGTGCTCTTTTACCCGCGCAAAGCCGTAAATCTCCAGTTGGGCGGCTTTGTCTGTGATCTCCGCCGCACACTCTTTTTCAAAGCCGGGGCGGCAGTACAACGCAATCTTATTCATGGCGCTCGGCCTTTTTCCTCAGACGCAAAGCGCCAATCAACATCAATATCCAGCCGATCAGGAAGCACACGCCGCCAACCGGCGTGATATATACCCAGACCTTCAGGTGCGACAGCGCCAGGCAATAGAGGCTGCCGCTGAACAACACGGTGCCGAACGCCAACAGCGCTCCGCTCCAGTAAAACCACAGGCTCACTCGGCGCTGCATCGCGACCGCCAGCGCCAGGATGGCCAGGGTGTGGAACCCCTGATACTCCAGCCCGGTGCGGATCCAGGCCATTTCGTTGGCGCCGAGCGTACCACTTAGCACATGCGCGCCGAATGCGCCCAACGCGACAAACACAAAGCCGCTGATAGCGGCGAAAACCAGCATGGAACGGCTGCTCATCGTGATCTATCCCATTAAAAATCACCGGCCGCGGCAAGGCGGCGGCCGGCCTTATTGTTCGTAGCGGAAGCGGAACTTCTCTTGTTCGCTGGCGGCACGCGCCAGGATCCACTGCCGGAAGGCGGCTATTTTACCCAGTTCTGCCTGGCTGTCATGACATACCAGATAAAAAGCGTTTTTACTGACCAGCACATCGTTGAACGGGCACACCAGGCGACCGGCTTCAATCTCGGTTTGCGCCATCACGTTGTTCACCAGCGCCACGCCCTGGCCGTGTACCGCCGCCTGCACCACCATGGCGCTGTGGCTGAAGATCGGCCCCTGCTGCACGTTGATGTGCTGCAACCCCAGCTGGCGCGTATAGGCCAGCCAGTCGCGGCGTGAAACGTCGTGCAGCAGCGTATGATAAGCCAGATCCTCGGCGGTTTTCAGCGGATGATCGCCGGTCAGCAGGCTCGGCGAACACACCGGCAGCAGATATTCCGCATACAGGCGCTCGGCACGCAGCCCCGGCCAGTTGCCGCGGCCGTAGAAAATCGCCACGTCGACGTCATCCGCCAGCTTGTCTTCTTCGCGGTCCACCGCCTGGATGCGCACGTCGATCCCCGGATAAGCTGAGTTAAAGCCGGACAGGCGCGGCACCAGCCACTGAATGGCGAAGCTCGGCGGCAGACTGACGGTCAATGCCCCCTTGGCGCTGCGCGCCTGCAGCTTGCGCGTCGCCTCGTTGATCGAAGAGAAGATCTCCTTGATATCAAGGTAGTAACTTTGCCCCTCTTCGGTCAGCAGCAGCGAGCGGTTGCGCCGGCGAAACAGCTTCAGCCCGAGGAAGTCCTCCAGCGACTTGATCTGGTGGCTCACCGCGGCCTGGGTCACGAACAGCTCTTCCGCCGCCTTGGTGAAACTCAGGTGGCGAGCGGCCGCATCGAACACGCGCAGCGCATTGAGGGGAGGTAAGCGTTTAGACATTAAATTAGCTACTTTTGTGTAACATTAATCCGAATGATTCGGCGCCGAAAATCGGGCGGCTTTGCGTGGCAAGCCATCGGTAAACGCTAACGGCGTATTGCCATTAGTTTTTTTAATCCGAGCCATTATAATTTGTCCGTTGAGGATGCGCCAGCAAATACCTATAGTGGCGGCACTTCCCGGGCCGGAACGAAAAGGGAGTGGGTGTCGAGGACGCCGATGAACTTTTGGCTTGTGGTTGTGATGTTGTGTTTGCAAATTGTCCGGCGATTCCGGACATGGTAGCTAGGCTACTGTTTTTTCACTTCCTGTACATTTACCCTGTCTGTCCATAGTGATTTTATGCAGCACCGCAAAACTTGCGGTGCTTTTTTTTGCCTGACGGTTACTGGTTGCTTTCAACCATCTCTTTCACATCGGCACGGTTGATCTGCTGCTCGACGCCGTTGGCGTCTTTATAGCTGATCATGCCGGTGTCGTTGTCCACTTTAGGCTTGCCGTCAGCGACAATGGTGCGTCCGTCATTGGTATGCATCACGTAGTTGCTGGAACAGGCGGCCAGGGTGAACGTAAGCATCAGAGCAGAGAGAACTGCGGCTGTTTTCTTCATTGAGGACTCCTTTGTAGTTTTAAATGCTGATAAATACCTTTTATCTGTATAGATGCGATTAATTAGCGCACATTTAATAGCATAACAAACTTTCCCAATTTTGCCAGGCGATAAGTCCTAATAGGCAGGATCGCTTGTCTCCGGCGGCAAAATAGGACAGGATCACCCATCGACTCAAGCCAGTGACAATCAGGGTATGACGCCTTTTAACCCCAGCCTTTTTCGCCAACAGTTTCCCGCGCTCGCGCAGGACGGCATCTATCTGGACAGCGCCGCCACCGCGTTGAAACCGCAGGCGGTGATCGACGCCACGCAGCAATTTTATCGCGATGACGCCGCCACCGTGCACCGCAGCCAGCATCGGGCAGCGCAGGATCTGACCGCCCGTTTCGAACGAGCGCGCGTCCAAGTGGCCCAGTTGATCAATGCGCCGTCGGCCGACGACATCGTCTGGACGCGCGGCACCACCGAGGCGATCAACCTGGTGGCGCAGAGCTACCTGCGTCCGCGCCTGCAGCCGGGCGATGAAATCCTGGTAAGTGAAGCGGAACACCACGCCAACCTGATCCCCTGGCTGATGGTGGCAGAGCAAACCGGCGCGCGGGTGGTGAAACTGCCGATCGGCGCCGATCGGTTGCCGGATTTGACGCAGCTGCCCACCCTGCTCAACGACAACACCCGCCTGTTGGCGCTGGGGCAAATGTCCAACGTCACCGGCGGCTGCCCGGATCTGGCGCCGGCGATCGCACAGGCGCATGCCGCCGGCGCACGCGTGATGATCGACGGCGCTCAGGGCGTGGTTCACGGCCCGGCCGACGTACAGCGGCTCGACATCGATTTCTACGCCTTCTCCGGCCACAAGCTGTATGGCCCGACCGGCATCGGCGCGCTGTACGGCAAAGCCGAGCTGCTGGCGCAGATGGCGCCGTGGCAAGGCGGCGGCAAGATGCTGACCCAGGCGTCGTTCGACGGTTTTACCCCGCAAAAACCGCCGCACTGCTTCGAAGCCGGCACGCCGAACATCGCCGGCGTGCTGGGGTTGGCCGCGGCGCTCACCTGGCTCAGCGAGCAGGACATGGCGGCGGCGGAGCGCTACAGCCGCGAGCTGGCGGACCAGGCGGAACAGCGGTTGGCGCAGCTACCGGGCTTTCGCAGCTTCCGCAGCTCCGGCTCCAGCCTGCTGGCGTTCGATATCGCCGGCGTACACCACAGCGACATCGTCACGCTGTTGGCGGAGCAAGGCATTGCGCTGCGCGCCGGCCAACACTGCGCGCAGCCGCTGATGGCGGCGTTAGGCGTCAGCGGCACGCTGCGCGCATCGTTCGCCCCCTACAATACGCAACAGGACGTCGATACGCTGGTCAGCGCGTTGACTCACGCCCTCGATCTGCTGGCCGACTGACTTGATTCCCGGAGACGCTATGCTCGCCCCCCATCCTTTTGGCCGAGAGGTCACCGCCGAAGCGTTGATCGCCACCTTCAGCACGCTGAAACAGTGGGAAGACCGCTACCGCCAGCTGATTATGCTCGCGAAACGGCTGCCGCCGCTGCCGGAGGCCTTGCGCAGTGAAGAAATAGCGTTGAGCGGGTGTGAAAACCGCGTCTGGTTGGGGCACCAGTTGCTGGAAGACGGCACGCTGCACTTCTATGGCGACAGCGAAGGCCGCATCGTGCGCGGCCTGTTGGCGGTGCTGCTGACCGAAGTGGAAGGGAAAACGCCGCAGCAGATCGCCGCATTGGATCCGCTGGCGCTGTTCGACCGCCTGGCATTGCGCGCGCAGCTGAGCGCCACCCGCGCCAGCGGCCTGGCGGCGTTGGCCGCCGCCGTAAAGGCCATCGCCGCCCGTTACGCCTGACGCGCCGCCTTCGCCACCATCTTTTTCAGCGCGTGCGACACGGCGACGAAGCCGAAGGTCGCGGTGACCATGGTCGCCGCGCCGAATCCCGCGCTGCAATCCATTCTTTTCGGCCCTTCCGCCGTGCTGCGCGAAGCGCACACCGAACCGTCCGGCTGCGGGTAAACCAGCGGCTCGCTGGAGAAGACGCAGTCGATGCCCAGCTTGCCCTTGCCGTTTTTCACCACGTTGAAATCGTGCTTCAGCCGCTCGCGCAGCTTGGCGGCCAGCGGATCCTGAATGGTTTTCGCCAGATCGGCCACTTCGATCTTGGTCGGGTCAATCTGCCCGCCGGCGCCGCCAGTGGTCACCACCGGGATCTTGAAGCGGCGGCAGTATGACAGCAACGCCGCCTTCGGCCGCACGCTGTCGATCGCGTCGATGACGTAGCTGAAGTTATGGTCCAGCAGCTCGGCGACATTGTCCGGGGTGATGAAATCGTCGATGCAGGTCACCCGGCATTCCGGGTTAATCGCCAGGATACGCTCCGCCATCACCTCGGTTTTCGATTGCCCGACGTGTTGGCGCAACGCGTGGATCTGGCGGTTGGTATTGGTGACGCAAACATCATCCATGTCGATCAGGGTGATGGCGCCGATGCCGGTGCGCGCCAGTGCCTCAGCCGCCCAGGAACCCACGCCGCCGATGCCAATCACGCAGACGTGCGCCTGCGCGAACACCGCCAGCGCCTGCTGGCCGTACAACCGCGCCGTGCCGCCGAAACGCTGCAGATAGGCTTCCGAATAAGCTGTGCTCATAACGCTTTAATTACCTTCGTAATGCAAATGATAAGGGCCGGAAAATCCGGCCCTTGCGGGTCACTCTTTTCACGCCGTATGCGTTTAGCGGGTGGCCAGCAACGAACCGCCGCCGTTTGACTGATTGGCGCTGAACAGCTGGCCACCGCCGTTGTTCTTCAGCACCCAGACGCGGCCATAGTGGTTGTAGTATCCCGCCGAGTGGCCGGCTTCCGGCCCGATGCCCTGATACATGTCAAAATGCTGGCCCTTGATGGCGCCGCCCACGTCGAGCGCGACCATCAGGCGCATCTCGTATTTTCCCGTGAATTTGCCCTTGTTGTCCAGCAGCGGCACTTCGGCCAGCAGCGTGGTGCCCGCCGGGATCAGCGAACGGTCGGAGGCCACCGAGGCTTTGGCGATCAGCGGCACCGCGCTGGCGCCCTTCACCGGCGCAAAAGCTTCCGGGCGGAAGAACACGAACGATGGGTTTTGCTCCAGCAGCTCACGCACCTCTGCGGCGCTGTGGGTATCCGCCCACTGACGGATCGCCTGCATCGACATGTCCGCCTTGGCCACTTCGCCGCGATCGATCAGCACCTTGCCGATGCTGCGATAGGCGTGGCCGTTCTTGCCGCCGTAGCCGAAGAACACCAGCGGCTGGCCGTTGCCGTAGTCGACGTAGCCACTGCCCTGGACTTCCATCATGAAGTTGTCCATCAGCGAGTTGGTGTAAGCGATGATATAGCGATCGTCGAGCGCGCCGGAATAGATGCCCGCGCGATCCGGCAAGCGGCCTCTGCCCTTCGGCGGCATGCGGTACAGCGGATAGCGGAACTCGCCCTGTTGGGTATAGCGCGCCTGCACCACCGGCGTGTAGTAGCCGGTAAACTGCACGTTGCCGTAATTGTCGACGCCTTCCATCTGGTAAGCGCTGAGGCCGTACTGGCTCAGCATGCGCGTGTCGGCGCCGGACGCCATCCAGCTTTGCACCGCCTGATAGGTGCTGTTGTTGCGGTTAAACAGCGAAGGCGACGCGTACTTGATCTCCATCAGCTGATCCGAGTAGTCCTTGGCGTTGACCGGCGAACCTTTGGCGTTGGGCTGATTGACCAGCTCCAGCGATTGATCCAGACGGCCGTCTTTATATTGCTGACCCCGATCGGTCGGCTTGGACGAACAGCCCGCCAACACCGCCACTATCACCCCGCCCAGCAGGTATTTGCCCCAACGTCCTTTCATCGCGCACACTCTCAAACTGATATGATCTACCGGCTGAACGATAACAAACGCTCATTGATAAAGGAATCGCTGCAAATAAAAAAAGCCGCACGGAGGATGGTGATGAAAAAGAAGGCAAATTGCGGGCAAATCCAGCAGAAAAACGGGTTTAGGCCAATAAAATGCAAAAAGGGTTTGCAACAAAACGCACGGAGAGTATAGTGCGCATCCATCGGACGCGGGGTGGAGCAGCCTGGTAGCTCGTCGGGCTCATAACCCGAAGGTCGTCGGTTCAAATCCGGCCCCCGCAACCAACCGATGCCGCATTGGCGGTATTTGCGTTTGGCTTCGATAACAAAGTATTATACGGACGCGGGGTGGAGCAGCCTGGTAGCTCGTCGGGCTCATAACCCGAAGGTCGTCGGTTCAAATCCGGCCCCCGCAACCAACCGAATGTCGTACCAGCGGCATACCATGAAACGGTGGTTTCGTAGTAATACAGCATCAAGACGGACGCGGGGTGGAGCAGCCTGGTAGCTCGTCGGGCTCATAACCCGAAGGTCGTCGGTTCAAATCCGGCCTCCGCAACCAACTCTTGATGACAACAGACAAGCACCCTGACGGGTGTTTTTTTGTATCTGCAATCCGCAAAAATAGCCGGACTCGCGCCCGGCCCTGCTTCTATCGGCTCGCCAGCGCGCCGCCGTTGGCGAAATAAGCCTTGATGCCCGCCAGAATCGACTCCGCCACCTGCTGCTGGAAATGGCTGGTGCGCAGCTTGCGCTCCTCTTCGATATTGCTGATAAACGCCGTTTCCACCAGGATCGACGGGATATCCGGCGCCTTCAACACCGCAAAACCGGCCTGATCGACGCGATTCTTGTGCAACCGGTTGATTTTCCCCATCCGATTCAACACTTCCTTGCCGAACTTCAGGCTGTCGTTGATGGTCGCGGTCTGGATCAGATCGAACATGGTATGGTCGAGATAACGGTCGCCGCTCTTGCTGACGCCGCCAATTTGGTCCGACGCGTTCTGCGTCTGCGCCAGGAACTTGGCCGCCGAGCTGGTGGCGCCCTTGGTGGACAACGCGAACACCGATGAACCGCGCGCCGCGCGGCTGGTAAAGGCGTCGGCGTGAATCGAAACGAACAGATCCGCGCGCTGCTTGCGCGCCTTGGCGACGCGCACCTTGAGCGGGATAAACACGTCTTCGTTGCGCGTCATGAACACCTTCATGTTCGGCTCGCGCTTGATCATGGCTCTCAGCTTGCGGGCAATCTGCAATACGATGTCTTTCTCGCGCGTCTTGTACTTGCCGATAGCGCCGGGATCTTCGCCGCCGTGGCCAGGATCCAGCATGATGACGATCGGCCGATCGCGCCCCGCCTTGCCGGCCTGCGGCGCTTCCGGCGGCAACGTGCGCTCCAGATCGCCCTTGTTGTAATCTTCCAGTAACGCCAGTAGCGGATCATACTCCTCACCGCCGCTGCCGGCCTTGGTCGGGTAGAGATCCATGACCAGACGGTTGCGATACTCCGGCACCGGCGCCAGCGTGAAAATATGCGGGCTGACGCTCTGCTTGAGCTCCAGCACCAGCCGCACGGTATTCTGATCGAACTGGCCGACGCGCGCCTGCTTGAGATAAGGGTCGTCGGCACGTACCTGCCCGGCGATGCCTTTCAGCACGCTGTTAAGGTGAACGCCTTCAATGTCCACCACCACGCGATCGGGATTGGTTAGGGCAAACTGCTTGTATTTCAGCTCGACGTTGGATTCCAGCGTGACGCGGGTATAAGTCGAGGATGGCCAGACGCGCACGGCGATCACGTGCGATGACGCGGCGAAGCCCGTGCGACTCACACTCAGCAACCAGCTGGCGGCAACGCCCTGTAATAAACGACGGCGGCCCAGATTGTGATTAGAGTTTGGCATGCGGCTCCGGCAGTAATAGCTGTTTACAACAGATGAAAAAAACACCAATAGAATGGGGATGCCGAAAACTTTAACCAATCATTCCAGCCCTGTCATCAGAAAATCTTTTTATGGTTTTTCAATTTATTAACGATTTAGCCCCCTTAGCGCACTCTTCATGACGATTTCTCGCTTGCCATTGGTGCCATAAAAGAATAAAAATACAAAAATATCGTATAAATATGCAAAAGAGGTTTGGCCGTGAAGGAACGTAGTACAGAGCTGGTGCAAGGATTCCGTCACTCAGTCCCCTATATCAACGCCCACCGCGGCAAAACGTTTGTCATCATGCTCGGCGGGGAAGCCATCGAACACGAGAATTTCTCCAACATCGTCAACGATATCGGGCTGCTGCATAGTCTGGGCATTCGCCTGGTGGTGGTTTACGGCGCACGGCCGCAGATCGACGCCAATCTGGCGCAGCACAACTATGAGCCGATCTACCACAAACACACCCGCGTGACCGACGCCCATACGCTCGAGCTGGTCAAGCAGGCCGCCGGTTTGTTGCAGCTCGATATCACCGCCCGGCTGTCGATGAGCCTCAACAACACGCCGCTGCAAGGTGCGCATATCAACGTGGTCAGCGGCAACTTCATCATCGCGCAGCCGCTGGGCGTCGATGACGGCATCGACTACTGTCACAGCGGCCGCATTCGCCGCATCGATGAAGACGCGATCCACCGCCAGCTCGACAGCAACGCCATCGTGCTGATCGGCCCGGTCGCGGTTTCGGTCACCGGCGAGAGCTTCAACCTGACTTCGGAAGAAGTGGCTACCCAGTTGGCGATCAAGCTGAAAGCGGAAAAAATGATCGGTTTCTGCTCCTCGCAAGGCGTGACCGACGCGGAGGGCAACATCCTTTCCGAGCTGTTCCCCAACGACGCGCAAAAGCGCCTTGAAGAGCTGGAGGAAGGCGGTGATTACCATTCCGGCACCGTGCGCTTCCTGCGCGGGGCGGTGAAAGGCTGCCGCAGCGGCGTGCGCCGCAGCCACCTGATCAGCTACCAGGAGGACGGTGCGCTGGTGCAGGAGTTGTTCTCACGCGACGGCATCGGCACCCAAATCGTGATGGAGAGCGCCGAACAGGTGCGCCGGGCGACGATCAACGACATCGGCGGCATTCTGGAGCTGATTCGGCCGCTCGAACAGCAGGGTATTCTGGTGCGCCGTTCGCGCGAACAGCTGGAGATGGAGATCGACAAGTTCACCATTATCGAACGCGACAACCTGACCATCGCCTGCGCGGCACTGTACCCGTTCTTAGAGGAAAAAATCGGTGAGATGGCCTGTGTCGCGGTACATCCCGATTACCGCAGCTCTTCGCGCGGCGAGATGCTGCTGCAGCGGGTGGAAAACCAGGCGCGGCAGATGGGGCTGAAGAAGCTGTTCGTGCTGACCACCCGCAGCATCCACTGGTTCCAGGAACGCGGATTCACCCCGGCGGAAGTCGACGTGCTGCCGATGCAAAAGCAGGCGCTGTATAACTACCAGCGCCGTTCCAAAATCCTGCTAGCCGATCTGTAATCCCCACGGCGCGGCCGTTGCCGCGCCCCTTCAACGCTTATTCCGTCGCCTGTAGCCGTTCAGCCAATCCGCTGCGACGCTGAGTCGGCATGCGAATGGCCCGCAGCAACACCGCCTCCGTGGCATACAGCGAGAGCTGCTTACGCGCGCGAGTGATCGCGGTATAGACCAGCTCACGCGTCAGCACCGGCAGGAAGTGATTCGGCAACACCAGGACCGTATGGTCAAATTCCGATCCCTGAGATTTGTGCACCGTCATGGCATAGGCGGTTTCATGCGCCGGCAAACGGCTCGGCTGCACCGACTTGATGCTGCCGTCCGGCAGTTGGAAATGTACGCGCAGATCGCCGTGCTCATCCGGCAGCGTAATGCCGATATCCCCATTGAACAGCCCCAGCGCGCTGTCGTTGCGGCCGATCATCACCGGCCGCCCCCGGTACCAGCGGCCGAGCACGCCCGGTTTGCGGTCGATCAGACCGGCACGCTGCAGCCCGAGCTCAATACGATCATTCAAGCCGGCGACGCCGAACGGCCCTTCACGCAGCGCGCACAGCACCTGAAAACGGCCAAAGGCCGCCAGCACCGCCGCCGCGTCCGCGCCTTCGGCGGTCAGCCGCAAATAGTCGCGATAGCCCGCCACGCAGGCATCCAACAGCGCCTGATACTCTTCGCTCGTCGCCAGCGCATAGCCCGTGACATCGCCGAAACTGCCGTTTAATGCCGCCAGCGCGCGATCCCCCGCACCGGCGTTGACCGCCAACGCCAGCTGACCGATGCCGGAACGGGCATCGAAACGGTAGCTCTTGCGCAGCAGACACAGGCTGTCGCGCACCGCCGCTTCCGCATCGGCCTGCCGCCCTGCGAGCGAACAGCCGGTCAGGCGGCTCAGCTCTGCGGCACGCGCGTCGCTGTATCCCTGCTCGGCAAAGCGGCAAATATCTCCCAGCACCGCGCCGGCCTCCACCGAGGCCAGCTGATCGCGGTCGCCGAGGAAAATCACCCGCGCCCGATCGGGCAGCGCGGCAATCAGGCGCGCCATCATCGGCAGATCGACCATCGAGGCCTCATCCACCACCAGCACATCTAAATGCAGCCGGTTGCCACGGTGATAGCGCATGCGCTGACTGTTCGGTTGCGCCCCCAACAGACGGTGCAACGTCGCCGCCTCCGTCGGGAACAGCGCCTGCTGCGCCGGGGTCAGCGCCAACTGGCGGCTGGCGCTGCCAAGCGACTCCGTCAGGCGCGCCGCCGCCTTGCCGGTCGGTGCCGCCAGTTGAATGCGCAAGCGCGCGCCTTCATCCAGCTGCACCAGCGCCGCCAACAGCTTGGCGACGGTGGTGGTTTTACCGGTGCCAGGCCCGCCGGAAATGACCGCGATACGCCGCGTGGCGGCCACTGCGGCGGCGATCTTCTGCCAATCGGGTTCGTCGCTCGCCGCGCCGAACAAGCGGTCGAGAATAATGCGCAGCTCAGCCTCCGGCACCGCCAGCGACTCGCCTTCACCACCGATAAACGCCGCCACTTCACCTTCGTTTTGCCACATGCGCTGCAGATACAGACGCGGCCCGCGCAGCACCAGTGGCGTAGCGCTACTGCCGTCCCCAACCGCTGCGCTGGCCGCCAAACGCTGCTGCCAACGCGCGCTATCCGGTCGCCCGGCCGCCTCCCACACCGCCAACGCCAACGCCGGCTGGCGCCCTTCAAACAGCGTGTCCGCCTGCAGCTGTTCCAGCATCAGGCAGACGTGGCCGGCCCCCGCCTCTGCGCTCAGGCAGGCGGCGGCCAGCAAAATATCGGGCTCGTCTTCGTTCGCCACCACGCGGGCGAACTGCACGTCCAGCGGGCGCAGCACGCCAAGCGCTACCGCCTGCTCCAGCAGTGCGATCATGATCCTTCCTCCGTCGCCACAGCTTCGCCGCTGAACAAGCGATCCATCCCCTCTACCAGCTCAAGCTCAGGGAGACAGGTGAAAATGCCGTTGCCCGGGTGCGCCGCATCCACGCCGCGCAGGAACAGATAAATCACCCCGCCAAAATGGCACCGATAATCGTAATCCGGCAACCGATGACGCAGATAACGATGCAGCGCCAGCGTATACAGCTGGTATTGCAGATCGTAACGATGCTCCGCCATCGCCTGCTCCATCGCCGGCCGGGTATAGGCGCTACTGTCTTCCCCCAGCCAGTTGGACTTGTAGTCCAGCAGGTAGTATTTGCCCTGCCAGCAGAACACCAGGTCGATAAAGCCTTTCAGCATGCCCTGCACCTGATGAAAATCCAGCGCCGGACAGCGGGCGGAAAGCGGATCGTAACGCTTCACCAGGGCATCGAGCTCCTTCGCCTGCAACAGCCGGTTGATCGGCAAATAGAACTGCAGCTCGGCCTGCTTGTGCTGCGGCGTCAGCGCCGCCAGCGTCACGCCGCTGTCGGCGAGCGGCGTGTTGAGCAACACCTGCATCCACGCCAGCAAAATCGGCTGCCAATGTTCGGCGAACCCGTGCTGTTGCAGCTGTGCCAGCAGCCACTGTTCGTCTAACGGCTGAGTGAAATCCAATGTTTCGAACAGGCTGTGCAGGAAGGTGCCGGGCGTTGCGCCGCGCGGGAAGGTATGCGGTGTGAGCGCTGGCTCACTTTCTTCCCCGCGCTCGCCCGCGGCATCGACATCCAGACGCGGCAGCAGATCTTGCATCAGGCTCGCGCCGTGCTGTTGCAAACCGGTATAGCTGGTCACCCGCCAAAAATCCTGGATCCGCCGGGTAAAACTTTTCGCTTCCAGCGCTTCGGTCAGCGACGCCTGGGGCTGCCAGGGCACCTCGTCCGGCGGTTCCACCAGCGACAGCGCAATACCGCCGCCCGCCAGTTGCTGCAGCCGCTCTTGCAGATACGCGGCGTCGCCGGCCTGCCCGCCCTGCACCAGATAACCCAATGCGCTGCGGTGCAGATCGGTCTCGCCCTGTTTCTTGCGCGTGCCCTGGAACAACGGCGCAATGCCGATGCTGCAGTGGTACACCGAGCGGGTCAGCGCCACGTACAGCAGACGCAGGTCTTCCGCCAACCGCTCCTCCTCCGCCCAGGCCTGGCTCTCTTCATTGGCGTCGAGATCCAGCAATGCCTGGAAGCTGTGGCGATCGTGATACAGCGCCTGTTGCTGCTGGCGGAAATTGCCGACGAACGGCAGCCACACCAGATCGAATTCCAGCCCCTTGGACTTGTGGATGGTGATCACCTGCACCAGATGCCGGTCGCTCTCCAGCCGCAGCTGTTGATTGTCGGACTGGCGATTAGGCTGGGCAATCTGCTGCGCCAACCAGCGAACCAGCGCATGCTCGCTGTCGAGCTGCGCCGCCGCCTCTTGCAACAGCTCCCCCAGGTGCAGCACGTCGGTCAAGCGACGCTCGCCGCCGGCGCTGGCCAGCAGGTTCTCCGCCAGCTGGCGTGCTTTCATCACCTCGCTCAGCATCGGCAACACGCCGCGGCGCAGCCAGAGCGTGCGGTAATTGTCGAACTCGTTAACCAACGCGTCCCAGGCGCGCTCATCGCGGCTCAGGCCGTCCAGCGTCGGCGCGTCCAACCCCATCAGCCCGGTGGCCATGGCGCTGCGCAGCGTGCGCTCCTGTTCCGGCGCCAACACCGCCTGCAACAACCACAGCAGGTCTTTGGCCTCCGGGGTGTCGAACACGCTGTCGCGGTTGGACAGATACACCGACGGAATGGACAGCGCGCTCAGCGCATCGCGCACCAACGCCGCCTCATTCCGGCTGCGCACCAGCACTGTGATATCGGAGGCTTGTACCGAACGAGGCTCCTTGCCGCCCTGCAACCATGCCTGGCCCTGCTGCCCGGCGCTGAGCCAGTCGCGAATTTGCGTGGCGCACAGGCGCGCCATCAACTGTTGGTAATCACTTACACCGGCGCCTTCCCCCTGCTGCAGCCAGAACTGCATCGCCGGTTGCGGCTTGCCGTGCAGGTCAAACGCCAACCCTTGGTTCTTTTCCGCCGCGCTGACCTCGATAAAGGGGATTTGGCCGAACAGGAAAGGCTTTTCTACCTGAGAAAACAGGTGATTGACGCTGGCGACCATCGACGGCGACGAGCGCCAGTTGGTCTCCAGCGTATAGTGGGCGCTCACCTCTGAACGCGCCCGCATGTAGGTAAAAATGTCGGCGCCGCGAAAGGCGTAAATCGCCTGCTTGGGATCGCCAATCAGCAGCAGGCCGCAATCGGGCCGGCCGACATAAAGCTTTTGGAAAATGCGGTATTGCTGCGGATCGGTATCCTGGAATTCATCGATCATCGCCACCGGGTAGCGCTGACGGATCGCCTGCGCCAGCTGTTCACCACCGCCGCTTTGCAGGGCGCCGTCCAGCCGGCTGAGCAGGTCGTCAAACCCCAGCTCGGCACGCTGGCGCTTTTCCTGCTGAATGGAAGTGCGGATCTCGCTGAGCGCACGCGCCATGATCAGGTCGCGCAGCGTCAACGGCTCATCGAACAGCTCGTCGATCGCCGTGAACAGCGCATGCCGCGGCGGCTCGCCTTTCTTGGTCTTCTCCAGCAGCACCGACTGGCGAAATTTATCCAGTTCCTTCGGCAGCTGATAGTCCTGAGTCTCCTGCCCGCTCCATTCGCCGACCTTGTTCAGCCAGTTTGGCAGGTGCTTGCTGCTGTAGCTGCGCTTATCGACGCCGGACTGGGCGATCAGCGCCTCCAGCTCGCCCGCCGCCGCCCGCCATTGCGCCTTGATGGCGTCGATGCGCGCGACGATCTGCTCGTGGCGCATCAGGACGGTTTCTTCATCCTTCGGCGGCCGACGCAGCGCCGGCGCCTCACCGTGCAGATAGCCGGAAAGATCGGCCAGCAACGCTTCCGGGCCGCTCCACTCCTGGCTGACCGCACGCGCCACGCCCAGCGGCAACGGATAGCAGTGGCGACGCCAGAAGTCGGCACAGGCCTGCCGCCGCAGCGGCAGTTCGTCCTGCACCAGCGTTTGTTCAAACAGCATGCCGGACTCGAAGGCGTTGTGCGTCAGCATTCGTTGGCAAAAGCCGTGAATGGTGTAGATCGCCGCTTCGTCCATCTGCCGCTCCGCCGCCAGCAGCTGCGAGGCGGCGTCGGTCAAATCGTCAATTTCAGCCATCAGCGCCGAAAACAGCGGGTTGGCGCTGACACCCCGTACGCAGGCGATGCGTAATCCGTGAATATTGTCGCGGATACGCCCGCGCAGCTCCTCGGTGGCGGCCTCGGTAAAGGTCACCACCAGGATTTCTTCTACCGTCAGCGGACGAGGAAACGCCGCTTCACCGCCCAATCCCAGCAGCAAACGCAGGTACAGCGCGCCGATGGTAAAGGTTTTGCCGGTGCCCGCCGACGCTTCGATCAGGCGTTCGCCGAACAGCGGCAGCGTCAGCGGCTCCAGCCTCTGCGGGGCCGTTTCCGTCATGGCGTCGCCACTTTGCGCGGTAGGATCTGCTGCAATGCAGACGCGTTCGGATAGGTGACCCAGTCCTTAGGCGCCGCGTAATCCGCCTTATCTTGCCCGCTGCCGCTCACCTGTGACAGCACCGCCAGCCCCTGTGGCTGGATCACCGCCTGGTGGAAATAATCCGCCAGCTTGGCCGGCGTCAGCTGCTGCACCTGCGCGATCAGCTTCTGACGGGTATCGAAGGCGAAATTGCCGCGATCGAAATCGTTGGCGAACCGGCTGGCCTCTTCGCTCAGGGTTTGCGGCCGCTGCTTCAGCTCATTGATGAGCGCCTGTTTGTACTGCTCAAAGTCCGCCTCGCTCATGTCGCGCAAGCGCTTCTCGGTTTTCGGGTAGAAATCCTGATAACGCTGGTACAGGTAGGCCGGCTGCTTGCTGTTGCTCTGCAACAGGAAGCCCACGCCCCACTGGCGCCCCACCGACATCGGGAAGGCAAAGACCGCATACCCTAATTGCTCCTGAGTGCGCAGTTGGCTATAGAACCACGGCTGAATAATCTGCCCCAGCAGCGAGCTGTAGGCCATGCCGGTCACTTCGTCGTAGCCGGTCGGCACATAGACCGCCGCCAGCGCCGAGTCAGTGCTGCTGCCCACCTGTTGCAGGTTGGCCAGCTGATTCTTGTCCACCACCACGTCTTCGCCGTGCCACCATTCGATGCCGGTACAGCCCAGGCGATGTTTCAGCGTCGACGCCAGCGTGTCGACCTGCTGCTTGCTCATGTTGCCCACCACCAACAGCTCTGGCGTGGCCTCGGCCAACAAGCTATCGCGATAGGCCAGCACGTCTTTCAGCGTCAGCGTCTTCAGCACTTCGCGGCGCTCGCTGCGTTCGGAATACGGCACGCGGGAAACCATCTGCACCGGCTGAATGGCCAGCTCAAACGCCTTGCCCTTCTCGGCGGCGTCCAACTGTTCCAGATACCAGGATTTGGCCTGCGCCAGCTGATCTTCCGTCGGCGTGAAGCTGGAATAGCCCTCGATCAGCGCCGTCAGCAACTGCGGCAAACGCTGGGTAAAACCGTTGGCGTTAAACATCAGGCCGTTGTTCGGCGAGGTCGAGAAGCTCAGCCCGCCGACCGATGCCTGATAGCTCAGTTGATCCAGCGCGAGGCCGGCCAGATAATCCGTCAGCGAGAACAGCACCTGGTTACGCGCGGAATCCATGGTTTTGGCGTTGCGGAAAGCGACGGTGACGTCGGCCTTCGGCTCGTCGGCGAAGTAACGGCTCGGCATGTACAGCACGCGCAGGCCAGGTTTATCCACCACCATTTCCGGCTTTTTGAACTCGTGCGACGGCTTGGTCAGGGTAAAGTCATCCGGGATGTACGGGTTGAGCGCTGGCAACGACAGGGAAATGCCGCTGCCCAGCTGCTGCCACTGCGTAAAACGCTGCGGCGTGATTTTGTCGACCTGGTAAGGCGCGTTGACGAAATAGGCCGTCTTGTTGTGCGGCTCATCCGGGCTAACGAACCAGATGCGCGCGTTTTGCGGCGTCATGGCATCCAGACGTTCGGCGATCGCCTTAGGATCATAACGATCGGCCAGGTAAGGCGCGTCCAGCGCATGCTCAACCGGCACGCGCAGCATGGTGTCCACCAGCCATTCGATGTAGTCCATGTCGCGCGTGATCGACGGATAACGGAAATCCAGGTTCAGAACATGCGAGATTTCATCGAAGTAGCTCTGCTTGATGCCTTCGCTGCGCAGCATTTTCAGGTAGTTGAAAATGGCGGCGACGACTTCGTCGCGCTGGGCCAGGCCTTTGTCGGTCAGTGAAACGCTGATGGCGAAGACGCCGCCGTTGCGATCGACCATCGGATCGGCGCCGGCATTGATGGCGTCCGCCAGCCCCTGCTTCTGCAACCAGTCAGACAGGGTGTTCTTGCTGCGGTTGCCGATCAGGTAGCTGATGTAGGTATCGGTTTTGCTGCGAAACGCGGCGCTGTTGTTATCGATGCGGAACTCGACCTTCAGCTGCTTGCGCGGCTGCGCCGGCACATAGTGAATGATGATGCCCTGCTGTTCCGGCGTCACGGCCGGCACGGTGATCGGCGGCACGCTGGCGTCGTGATTCGGCACGCGGCCAAAGGTTTTTGCCGCAATATCAGCCAGCTGCGGCAGCGGCTGATTGCCGTACAAAACGCCCATCATCAGGTTGGCGGAGTAGTAGCGTTTATAGAAGCCGGTCAGCTCATCGTGCAACTTGCTGTCCGGCTTGTCTTTCAGCGTATCGAGATTACCGCCGGAGAAGCGCGCGCTCGGATGCGCCGGGTTAAGGGTTTCCGCGCCGACCTGCGCCATACGCATGCCATCGCGCGAACGTGCCATCGTCAATTCGGCGTTCACCGCGTTGCGCTCGCGATCGGCATTGCCCGGATCCAGCAGCGGCTCGGCAATGGCGTCGGCCATGCGATCGACCGCCGGCTCCAGCGCGTCATTTTCCACTTCCAGATAGAAGGCAGTGCGATAAGAGGCCGTGCTGGCGTTGTGGCTGCCGCCGTGCTTTTTCAGGAATTCGGACAGGTTCTCCGGCTCTGGGTAACGTTTGGAGCCCATCAGTACCATATGCTCCAGATAGTGCGCCAAGCCCAGTTGGCTGTTCGGATCTTCGAGTGACCCGACCGGCAATGCCAGCGCCGCCAGCGATTTCGGTGCCTGGGCATCGGACACCAGCAACACCGTCATGCCGTTAGCCAACTTGATCGCTTCATACTGACGTGGATCGTGTTCGCTCTTGTTGATCTTCTCCGCCAGCGGTTGCCATCCTTGCGCGGCCCAACTCAACGGTGCCCAACACATAGCCAATAATACCAGCCCGGCGATACGGGCCAACTGTCTGCGCATATCCAAAATAAACCCCTATTCTGACGTCGCTACGCCCACTCCCTGACGTTGGCGACGTGCATCAAAACCACATAACCAAATCGGTACTCGCCGGGTTCTTCGCCAATGTGGCGGCCCGAAACACGGCGGGTATATGCCTGTACGTTATTTAAGACCGGGAATTACCCCAATGGTTGAATATAACCTTCGTTATTTTTACCACCTCCCGCCGCACAGCACCACCGGGGGATTGTTACCCCAGGTTATGCCGCGCCACCGGCAACAGATAACGCTCTGTTTCAGCCAGTATTTGCGCCAAGTATTCATTATCCAATTGGCGGAACACTCGCTGCACGTAGGGATCTTCCCCTTCTCCGGGAATGCGCTGATCGCCCTGCCAGGCCTGCAGCAGTTTGGCGCGTGCCTTAATTTGCGCTTCTTCCTCCCAGTCGATTTCCTGCGTTTCCGGCAGATAGCACTGACTTAGCCACGCCCAGCCGCTCTTGTTCAACAACAGCAGCGGCTGACTCAGACCGCGCTGATAGCCCGCCAGCAGTTCCGCCAGCTGCGCCTGTGCCTCTTCTGGCGCCAGCGCGGCAAAGCGCCAGGCGGAATTCTTGCGGCCATACATGCGGCTCTCGCCGGTGCCGCCGGCGCAGCAGTACACCAGGTGCTCCAGCCACAGCAATATGCCGTCCACCGCCGACAGCGTAGCAGGCCGCCAGCGCAGCAGGCCGTCATCCTGCACCTGATGCAGCCAGCCGCTGAGGCGCACGCCGGCGATATCGATATCCAGCTCCAGGCTATGGCTCTCTGCGCGTTCCGCACGCACCTGCTCGGCCAGTTCGCTCATCTCCTCCTGCTGTTTTTGCCAATAGATTTCGCCGAAGGCGCCATAGGGCAAGCCGCCGGCGGCGCGCACCCGCTGGAACAACCGTTCGGGATCGTCGCCGTCTATCAGCGTATTCAGCAGCTGGCTGTTGAACTGGTAACGGCTGAGGTTATCCAGCGTGAAGGGTTCTTCGTCGGGCAGCTCGGTCTCTTCCAGGATAAAACTGACTCCCAGCCGCAGTTGGAAAAATGCACGAATCGGATGGCGGTAAAATCGCAGCAGCTCATCCAACGATATTTGCTGCAGCGCTTCGGCGGGCAGCGGCTGGTTGAACGCCGGATGCGCCGCACCGCGCCCATCGGCGGCGGGCAGCCACTCGGCGGCATAGCTTTGCGCCTCCGAGCCCGGCAAGAAATTCTCGGCGGCGAACGGCATGCGCGCGTGCCACTTCAGCAAGTGCTCACCAACCCGCCGGGCGCTGTCGTCTGCGCTGAGTTCCTCATCTCCCGGCAGACAATAGCTTTGCTCCAGGTACTCCAGCAGCTCGGTGACCAGCACCGAAGGGTAGCGCGGGCTGTTGTCTTGAATGGAACGGCCGATGAAACTGATATACAGCCGCTGCTGAGCGGACAAAATCGCTTCCAGGAACAGATAGCGGTCGTCATCGCGACGGCTACGGTCGCCGCGTTTGACCTGCTGCGCCATCAGATCGAACCCCAGCGGCGGCAGCGTGCGCGGATACACGCCGTCGTTCATGCCCAGCAGGCACACCACCTTGAACGGAATGGAACGCATCGGCATCAGCGTACAGAAGTTGATTTGCCCGGCGAGGAAGCGCTGGCTGATGCGCTCCTGATCGAGGCGCGCCGCCAGATCGTCGCGCAGAATGGTCAACGGCACCTCGTCGGGATAGCGCGCCGCCAGGCCAAAATTGATAGCCTGCTGCCACTGCTGTTCGATCAGCGCCAGCACAACTTCGGTGTCGCTGTCCGCAGCGAAAAAGGCATCCAGCAGTTGCCGGCACAGCGGCAGCCACGCTTCGAGCGGGCGCGCTTCGCTCAAGATTTGCCGCCAGTGGCTGAGCTGCGCCAGCAGATCCGCCAACTGCCCCGCCAACTCGGCGACCAATCCGCTCGATTCGTCATAAGGTAAAATGCCCTGCCAATCGCCGGCATTGCTGTCCATCGCGTAGCCGAGCAGCATGCGCGTAATGCCGAAACGCCAGGTATGCTGGCCGGTGGCGGGCAGATCCAGTTCGCGCACGTTATCGTCGTCCAGGCCCCAGCGCACGCCGGATTCACCGACCCAATGACGCAACAGGCGCAGCCCCTCTTCGCCAATGGCGAAACGGGCGGCCAGGGCCGGCACCTCCAGCAGCGCCAGTACCTGTTCTGAGGTAAAGCGGCTTTGCGGCAGATCGAGCAGTGAAATGAACGCCTGCAGCGCCGGATGCGCCTGGCGCGCTTTACGGTCGGAAATGGCGAACGGCAGGTAGCGCTCGGCGGGGGCATTGCCGAACACCGCCTGAATGTAAGGCGTGTAGCTGTCGATATCCGCCACCATCACGATGATATCGCGCGGCGTCAACGACGGATCCTGCGCCAGCATGCTCAGCAGTTGATCGTGCAAAACCTCCACTTCCCGCTGCGGGCTGTGGCAGGCATGCAGGCTGAGGGAGCGGTCGTTCTCATCAAGCGGACGTTTGCTGAAGCTGCTTTCCAGCGTTTCCGCGGTAATACCGATTACCGCATGGTCTTCCAGCTCCAGCATATCGCGCTGAACGGCGTGCAGCATGGTATCGGCCGGGATATCGACAAAGGCGTCGACCTCTTGCGCCCCTTCCATCTGCGACAGCAGATAGAGGTGATCGCGCCCCAGCTTGCCCCAGGAGGCCAGCAGCGGGTTGCTGAGCTGCTGCTGGCCTTCGGCGTCAAACAGGCGCGCCGCGTCATCCGGCTCGCGGAACAGTCCCTGCTCACGAGCCTGGTGGTAGTGACGGCGCTTGCGGCTCTGCAAGCGAGCCAAGAAAGCGTAATCCTGAATGTCGCCCCAGTAATAGCGACAGGGGTTGGTGAACATCAGGTGGATATCGATATGCCGCCCCAGCGCCTGCAGCGCCTCCAAATAGACCGGCGGCAACGCCGAGATGCCGCAGATAAACACCCGCGGCGGCAAACCGGGCGGGCACGTTTTTGCCTGCTCCAGCGCGTGGATAAAGCGGCTGTACAGATTGGCACGGTGCCATTCAGGCTGCCCCAGCTCTTGCGTGTACTCCACCAATCGCGCCCAGAGCGGCGCCTGCCATTGCTGAGCTTCCGCCAGACCGTCGATATGCTCACCGCGCTGCCAGCTCTCCAGCCACTGCGGGCGATAAACCAAATACTGGTCGAACAGGTCGGCGACCCGGCCGGCCAACTGGTGGATCTTGCGCTTGTCGCCGTCATCGGTCAGATAGTGCTGCAGTGGCGCAAACGCCGGCTGGGTCAGCATCTCCGGCAACAACCACATCAGCTTCCAGGTCATGGCGTCCTTGCTGAAGGCGCTCTCTTTCGGGATATCCGGCAACACCCGGGTGAACATGTCCCAAATAAAGGTCGCCGGCAGCGGAAACGCGACATTGGCGGCGATGCCGAACTGTTCCGCCAGCTGCATCTGCAGCCATTGCGCCATGCCAGGGCTCTGCACCAGCACCACTTCCGGTTGAAAAGGATCGGCCAACGGATCTCTGGCTATCAGCGCGCTGGTCAGCGTTTTCAACAAATCCAGCTGATTGGAATGATAAACCGTGAACATCAAGGCTCCTTTAAAACAAAAGACATACCGGCTTAAAAGCGGGTGCAATACCAGCGGCTCAGCGTTGCCCACTGCCGCTGCGGCGTTTGGATCCTGACCGTCAATCGGCGGCAATCACTCTCCGCATCATCAATAGCCGTCTCGCGTCGCCACCCTTCCGGCAGCGGTTCAGCCTCGAGCCGCCCGGTGACGGCAAACGCCTCCAGCTGCTGATGCGCCAGCCCCCAGGCTTGCCGGTAGTGCCACTGGCGCTGAAACGACTGCAACAGCACCTGATGATACTGTAACAAGCCCAGCAGCGACACCGAGAACAGCAAGGCCGCCACCAACACTTCCGGCAGGCTGAAGCCGTTGCGGGATATCCGCCCAGCCCGAGCGTTAGCCGTCACAGTCGGCCTGCCTTTTCTCGGGGCAAAAATCCAGCCGACCGCCCGGCTGTGCTTGCACCTTGCCAGCGGCCTCCGCGCCGTTAAAGGTGCCCCATTGATACAACCATAGCGGTTCACCGCCGCGCATCTCGCCAAGGCCGCGTACCGTCACAACGCCCGCTCTGGCAGACAGCCGAGCGCAGGCCGTCAGCTCCGCGCGCTGCCTGCATAACCAGGCCGCCGCACTCAGCTCGGCGCGTGGCCAGCGCTGGCTCATGCCCCAACTCAGCGCCGAAGCGGCCTGATTGTAAGCCTGAAGGTAACGCTGCTGATCGGCAGCCAGTAACAGCGCGTTATCCAACTGCCGATGCTGAGCGTTAAGCAACATCAGCCCGAGCGCCAGCAGCAGCATCACCGCCGCCAGGGTGCTACCGCCTCGCTGGGTGCGCCGGTTCATGGCAGCGCCGCCATTTCGACGCTCCCGCTCAGGCTTCGCCCGATACGTGCATCGCTGGCGGAGCGCCCCGCCAGCGTCAGGCGAGCCAAGGTCGCGCCGTGATTGCCCCGCTCTATCGCCACATGAAACCGCTCAATGCGCACTTCGTCATGGTCGAGTAGCCGCTCCCAGCCACCGCCATCGCATTGGCTCACGCCACGCTGCCCTTCCAAGCCGCCATTGCGCAGCCGGTAACCGAAATAGCCTGCATCCTCGCCCGAAGTGAGCCATTGCCCGCTGCGAGCAATGTCGTAGGCGACGATAACGCAGCTGCCCGCCGCTTCTCCCGCAGCCTGGCCGATCAGCAGCGGCCGGCCGGCGCACTGCCCGGCGCAAAAACCGGCGCGGCGCAGATCTTTCTCAATGCCGAACGCCAACTGCCGCAGCGTTGACTCCAGCCGAAAGTGCTGGCCGACGGCCACGCTTTGCTGGCGCAACAGCGGGTAAGTTTTCGCCGCGCCGAGCGCGATTACGCTGCCGAAGACCAACGCCAACATCACCTCCGGTAAGGTAAAACCGCGTGCTAAAGTCAACATAGCGCAATGCCCCTGACCCGCTGCCCTTCGCTGCACAAACGCAGCCGCCCACGGGCGGACAGCACCAGCCGCAGGCTGCCTGCGTCGTTGCTGAGAAGGATGTGCCCCGCCTGCGCGGTATTGCGCAAACCGTAAAACCCAATCTCTTTGCCGGTGTAGCCGCTCAGCGCAACGTCGCGATAAGACGGCGAGAAGGCAGAGCCTTCGGCGGAAGCGCAATCCGGCGGCGGCACGCCACCGCCCAAACACCAGGGCGTGCCGTTCTTGAACCACAGCAGCGTCGTGCGGTTACGCCAGTTGGCGTCCGCCTGCAAGCGCAGCAGAAACGCCAGCAGCTGTTGGGCCGTGTGTTCCAGCCGCAGCGCTTGCTGATGATAGCGCCATTGCCCGACGCCCCAGCCGGTCAGCATGGCGGCGATCAATATCGCCGCCAACAGCTCAATCAACGTCATGCCACGCTGGCGATCATCAATGTTCGAGAGAGTATTGTCGTTCATGCCGCCAGTGTAAGGGCCGTAACAACGCGGTAAAGCCGCATGCGCAAGCGCTGCGGCAAGCTGCGCAATGTTTCCTCTACGACGGCAGGCGGCGACAAAAAAATGCGGCGCGGTGCGCAATGCGGATAAAAAAAGGGGCGCAATCGCTGCGCCCCTGATGTGATGCGGTTAAGGTCAGATCGCGACCGGCGCCTTGATGGCCGGATGCGGATCGTAACCTTCGATCTCGAAGTCTTCGAAACGGTAATCGAACAGCGAAGCCGGTTTGCGTTTGATCACCAGTTTCGGCAACGGACGCGGTTCACGCGTCAGCTGCAACTGAGTCTGTTCCATGTGGTTGCTGTACAGGTGGGTATCGCCGCCGGTCCAGACGAAATCGCCCACTTCCAGATCGCACTGCTGCGCCATCATGTGCACCAACAGCGCGTAGCTGGCGATGTTGAACGGCAGGCCGAGGAAGACATCGCAGGATCGCTGGTACAGCTGGCAAGAAAGCTTGCCGTCCGCTACGTAGAACTGGAAGAATGCGTGGCACGGCGCCAACGCCATCTGATCCAGCTCGCCGACGTTCCAGGCGGAAACGATGATGCGGCGCGAATCCGGATCCTGCTTCAGCTGTTGGAGCACGTTGCTCAGCTGATCGATCTGACGGCCGTCCGCTGTGCCCCAGGCGCGCCACTGTTTGCCGTACACCGGGCCGAGATCGCCGTTTTCATCGGCCCACTCGTCCCAAATGGTGACCTTGTTGTCACGCAGGTAGGCGATGTTGGTATCGCCGTTCAGGAACCATAACAGCTCATGAATGATCGAACGCAGATGACATTTTTTGGTGGTCACCAACGGGAAACCTTCCTGCAAGTTGAAACGCATCTGGTGGCCGAAAATCGACAACGTGCCAGTGCCGGTACGGTCGGCTTTAGGGGTGCCCTCGGCGAGCACCTTGTTCATCAAATCCAGATACTGTTTCATTTGTCCCTCACGACAGTTGTTGCTGCGGGCGACGACGGTACGCCCAAATCATCATAATAACACCGGCCACCACCATCGGGATGGACAGGATCTGCCCCATGCTGATCACGCCGTCGAACAAGCCAAGCTGGGCATCCGGCTGGCGGAACGCTTCAACGATGATGCGGAATGCGCCATAACCGATCAGGAACAGGCCCGATACGGCGCCCATCGGCCGCGGCTTGCGAATAAACAGGTTCAGAATGATAAACAGCACCACGCCTTCCAGCAGCAGTTCATACAGCTGCGACGGGTGGCGCGGCAGTACGCCGTACTGGTTCAGCAGCGGCAGCAGAGAAGGATCGGCGGCGGCGAGGGCCACGTCTTCGCTGCGCGAGCTTGGGAACAGCATTGCCCAAGGGGTATCGGTGGTCACGCGGCCCCACAGTTCACCGTTGATGAAGTTGCCGAGGCGGCCGGCACCCAGACCGAATGGGATCAGTGGCGCGATAAAATCGGAAACCTGGAAGAAGGTGCGTTTGGTGCGGCGAGCGAACCAGAACATCACCAGAATCACCCCCATCAAGCCGCCGTGGAACGACATGCCGCCATCCCAGACCTTGAACAGATAGAGCGGGTTATCCAGGAAAAGCGGCAAGTTGTAGAACAGCACATAGCCTACGCGGCCGCCGACGAATACGCCCAGGAAACCGGCGTAGAGCAGGTTTTCAACTTCGTCTTTGGTCCAGCCGCTGCCCGGCTTGTTGGCGCGGCGCACCGCCAGCCACATGGCAAAAACGAAACCGACCAGGTACATCAGGCCGTACCAATGCAAAGAAACCGGGCCAATGGAGAAAATGACCGGATCAAATTTAGGAAACGCCAGATAGCTATTGCTCATCTATCACCACAACATGTCTGTTATTTTTCCCCATGCGGGGGCGGCAGGTGCCAAGCGGCGACGGAGATTATCCCGCGCCTTGCAAACGGCAGCGTTAGCCGCTGTGGTGTGCAAGGCGACGAGCATGCGCCGCGCTGAGGTTGCGCATCATAACATAGGCTTAGCGCGGTCCGGTCCGGCAGGGCGGGAAAAGTTCTGTAAAAAATCACACCGCACGGCGGCTATCGGCCCCCGCGGATCAGCCCGCCCATGCCGCGCCGCTCCATAAACGCCGCCACCAGATGGCGCACTTCGGTGGTCATCTGAGTGTTCAACACCCGCTGCGCCAGCACTTCGGCGTCGGCAAGGTCGATATGCCGCAGCAGGTATTTGATGCGCGCCACGCTGCGGCCGTTCATGCTCAGATTACGATAGCCCATACCCACCAGCAACAGCGCGCCCATGGGATCGCCGGCCAGCTCACCGCAGAGGCTAAGCTGCAACCCGGCTGCTTTCCCCTGCTCGGCAATCAATCTCAGCACCTGCAACATCGCGGGATGCAAACTGTCGTACAACGAGGCGACCCGGGTGTTGTTGCGATCCACCGCCAGCAGGTACTGCGTCAAGTCGTTAGTGCCGACCGAGATGAAATCAACGCGACCGGCCAGATGCGGGATCAGGAAAATCATCGACGGCACTTCCAGCATCACGCCGATTTTCGGTTTCGGGATCGCGTAGCCGAGCACTTCTTCCACCTCGCGCCCGGCGCGGTCAATCAGGCGCTTAGCCTCGTCGACCTCTTCCAGGCTGGTGACCATCGGCAGCAGAATGCCCAGGTTGCCGGTGCCGGCGTTGGCACGCAGCATCGCGCGCACCTGAATCAAAAAGATCTCCGGCTGATCCAAGGTAATACGGATGCCGCGCCAGCCCAGGCAAGGGTTCTCTTCGCTGATCGGCATATAAGGCAGTTGCTTGTCGGCGCCGATGTCCAGGGTGCGCAGCGTGACCGGCTTGCTCGGGTAAAGCTGCAGCATGCCCTGGTACTGCGCGACCTGCTCCTCTTCGGAAGGGAAGCCGCTTTGCAGCATGAACGGGATTTCGGTGCGGTATAGCCCCACGCCATCCACCCGGCCGCCCAACAGCTGTTCATGTTCCGGGCTGAGGCCGGCATTCAGCATCACCTGAATGCGCTCGCCGCTTTTCAACTGCGCCGGCTGCTCGACGTCGTCTTCCGCCAGCTTGCTCAGCTCCAGCTCTTCGCTGATCAGCCGTTGATATTCCTGCACCAGTACCGGCTCAGGATCGACCAGCAGTTCACCGCGATAACCGTCGACGATCAGCAGCCGCTGGCTGAGCAGAGAAGGCTGGATGTCGGCGCCCATCACCGTCGGCACCCCCATCGCCCGCACTAGAATTGCCGCATGCGAGTTGGCGGCACCGTCGCGCACCACCACGCCGACCAGACGATCCTGCGGCACTTCGGCCAGCAATGTCGCGGTCAGTTCATCCGCCACCAGCACAAAACGCGCCGGCCACTGGGTGGCGCCCTGGGTGGTGTCGTCGAGGTGGAACAGCAGGCGCTGGCCCAGCGCGCGCAGGTCGCTGCCGCGCTCGCGCATGTAGGTGTCCTGCAGTTTGGCGAACTGCTCGGCAAAGGTTTCTATCACCTGTTTCACCGCCCACTCCGCCACCGAACCGTTGTCGATTTCGGCGAACAGTTCGCGCTTGAGACGGGCGTCGTTTAACAGGTGAGAATAAAGATCGAAGATCGCCGCGCTCTCTTTTTGCGAACTGGCGGCAAAACGCTTGCTGAAGCGGCGAAACTCCGCGCCGGCCTCTTCCAGCGCCAGCGTCAGGCGCTCGCGCTCGCTAGCGGTGTCCAGCGTCGACGCGCGGTAAACCTGATCGAGCGAAGGCTGGCTGCTGTCCTGCCACCCTTCCGCCACCGCCACGCCGGGCGAAGCCGCCAGCGCGCGCACGCGCGTTTGGCGATACTGGCCGAAAATGGCGTTGAGCTGCGACTGTGACAGGATCCCGGCCATCTGCGTGGCCAGGGTGACCATGAAAGACTCTTCGCTTTCGTCGAACTGGCGCAGTTCGCGCTGCTGCACCACCAGCACGCCCAGCAGCTGGCGCCGATGAATGATCGGCACCCCGAGGAAGGATCGGAAACGATCCTCTTTCACCTGCGGAACGTATTTGAAACTGGGGTGGCTTTGGGCATCGGCCAGGTTGATAGGCTCGGCCCGGCGGCCGACCAACCCGACGACGCCCTCGTCAAACGCCAATGCGATAGTGCGCCCGCGCGGCTTTTTCAGCCCGCGCGTGGCCATCAGGTAGTAACAGCGGCGATCGTTGTCCGCCAGGTAGATGGAACACACTTCGGTGTCCATCGCCAGACAGGTTTCATTGACCAGCAGATCCAGCGCATCCGTCAGACTGGCCGCCGCGGCCACCTTCTCTACAATTTCTCGCAAGCGCGTGAGCATAGTCGGCTTAACTTAACCTCTCTTTCGGCGATAAGCGGGGGCCTGCCGCGGCGCCGCCTGCTCTTGCATCGGCATCACGGTCACGGCGAATTCTTTCATCACCCGGCGGTAGACGTCGCGTTTGAACGACACCACCTGGCGCACCGGATACCAGAAGCTCACCCAGCGCCAACCGTCGAACTCCGGCGTGCTGCTGCGCTGCATATTGATATCAGCGTCATTGCACAGTAGCTGCAACAAAAACCATTTTTGCTTTTGGCCGATACAAACCGGCTTTGTGTCCCAACGCACCAAACGTTTCGGCAATTTATAGCGCAACCAGTTGCGGGTCGAAGCCAGGATGCGCACATCCTTTTTACTCAGCCCCACTTCTTCGAACAGCTCACGGTACATCGCCTGCTCCGCAGTTTCGCCAGGGTTAATCCCACCTTGGGGAAACTGCCAGGAGTGCTGACCGTAACGGCGGGCCCATAAGACCTGCCCCTGACGATTACAGATTACGATACCAACATTCGGGCGGTAGCCATCATCATCGATCACCGGACTACCTCGATAAGCTTAAATTCGCATAGATGTCCTGATTGTTTCACACAAGCTACAGGCGGTAAACCACTGCTTTACGGCGCTGCGGACCGGATAACATTGGGATAACTCACAGATATAGGCAAAGTTATAAACATACCCCAGCCTTTCGGGCCGGTTTTATTCACTTTTTCTGTGGATAGGTGTGTGCAGAACTCGAGGGATAAGCCGGTACAACTCTTAAACCCCAAAATCCCCCACCGCCCTCAAAAACACATATTTACTTTAAAAGCATATACTTAATTAATACCGCATCATTATGTACAGGGTAAAAATGTGATCTATGCACGGTAAGGATCTTACCCTGGCGAAAGATTCACCAACGCCGTTTTTATCCACAGATTATCCGAGCAAGTTACGCACAAAACGGACAAATTCGTAAAAAACCGCCCGAGTCAAGGCTGTAAATTGAACCAGTGATCGGTAAAAATTTGGGTTATCCCATAAATCTGTGGATAAATAGGTGTAAGATCCTGTTTATTGTCGGTGGCTTCAGGTGAACAAGCCCCGCCAGTGCATTGCCTCCCCCGCAAGGAAATGAAAAAAGTCATGTAAAATCATGCTACTATTATTCTTTTCCCCAGGCGATGACGGTTATCGTTCGTCGTGCATAATTGCAGTACGTTTTTCAACCAAATTCGACAGGCTTGATTTATGGCGTTTTTATCCCCTTTGCCGCCCCCGCCGGAAAATGAACGGCAGCTGTTCGAGCGTGCTCAGGCGCTGGCCGGCGCCAGCTTTGGCGAGCTGGCCGCCCGCGCGCAGCTGCCGATCCCCAAGGATCTGAAGCGCGATAAGGGCTGGGTGGGCATGCTGCTGGAGCTGTACCTCGGCGCCATGGCCGGCAGCAAACCGGAGCAGGACTTTCCCGAACTGGGCATCGAGCTGAAAACCATTCCTGTCGACGCCGCCGGCAAACCGCTGGAAACCACTTTTGTCTGCGTCGCCCCGCTCACCGGCAACAGCGGCGTCACCTGGGCCAGCAGCCACGTTCGCCACAAGTTGGCGCGCGTCTTGTGGATACCGGTAGAAGGCGAACGGCAGATCCCGCTGGCCGAACGCCGCGTCGGCTCGCCGCTGCTGTGGAGCCCGAGCGCCGCAGAAGAAGAGAGTCTGCGCCGCGATTGGGAAGAGTTGATGGATCTGATCGTACTCGGCCACGTAGAGCGCATCACCGCGCGCCACGGCGAAGTGCTGCAGCTGCGCCCCAAAGCCGCCAACAGCAAGGCGCTCACCGAAGCCATCGGCGAACAGGGGCAACCTATCATGACGCTGCCGCGCGGTTTCTATCTGAAAAAGAGTTTTACCGGCGCGCTGCTGGCAAGACATTTCTCAATCTAAGCGATTTCGTTTAACTCTGGTTTAGCTAACCCTGTCAGCGCCACGATAAACGCGTATAATTCACGCTTTGCATTTATTAAGTATTAAGGTGTGCCGGGCAATGTTCGAATGGATTATGGATCCCAATGCCTGGTTAGCGTTAGGTACGCTAACCATTCTTGAGATCGTACTGGGTATTGATAACATCATTTTTCTGTCGCTGGTGGTGGCCAAGCTGCCCAAAGCGCAACAGAACAAAGCTCGCCGGCTCGGTCTGGCCGCCGCCATGATTATGCGCCTGGCGCTGTTGGCCTCCATCGCCTGGGTGATCCGCTTGACGCACCCGCTGTTTACCGTGTGGGATCACGCCATTTCCGCCCGCGATCTGATCCTGCTGTTGGGGGGGCTGTTCCTGATCTGGAAAGCCAGCAAAGAGATCCACGAAACCATCGAAGGCACGGAAGAAGAGCACCACACCAAGGTGCACAGCTTCTTCGGCGCGATCGTGCAGATCATGCTGCTCGATATTATCTTCAGTCTGGACTCGGTGATTACCGCCGTGGGCCTTTCCGACCATCTGTTCATCATGATGGCGGCAGTAGTGATCGCCGTCGGTGTGATGATGTTCGCCGCCCGGCCGATCGGTGAGTTCGTCAATCGCCATCCGTCGGTGAAAATGCTGGCGCTGGCGTTCCTGATCCTGGTGGGCTTCACGCTGATGCTGGAAAGTTTCCAGGTGCACGTGCCGAAAGGCTACATCTACTTCGCCATGTTCTTCTCGATGTCGGTAGAAGCGCTCAATCTGATGCGCAGCAAGAAAAACCGCTCGCCGGAATAACCCTACCCGGAAGCCGCCATCGGCGGCTTCCATCGCTTCGTTGACCTCTCATTTCACTTTTTCTTATCAGATAAAGACTTATCTGAGACGCCCTTCGCCGAGAGTTTGCTAATCTTGAAATAACAACCTTTTCTGGATAATCGAGGATCCGCAGGATGAAAAAGTGGGTAATGGCAGTGTCTGCGCTGGTGATGATGGCCGGCCTGGCGGGATGTTCCAGCGACTACGTGATGGCGACCAAAGACGGCAACATGATCCTGACGCAAGGCAAGCCAGAGATCGACAAAGATACTGGCCTCATCAGCTATAAAGACGAGAAAGGCAACCACCGCCAGATCAACGGCGATCAGGTTTCCCAGGTTATCGAACGCTAATCACCGCCCGCCGGCTATCGCCCGCGCGTGCGCGGTAGCCCTCATTCGTGTCCGCACGGAATCCGCTTCCCCCATCTTCACCGCTTGGTTATAGTCAGGAAAGGCGACATCGCCGCCCGACGGACTTTGCGCCGTCTTCTGACATTGGGCTCCTGTTTCACCGGGCCGCGCGGCCCGTCAGCGCTAACAAGAAAGGAAGGCCGTTAATGCAATACCACCGTATTCCCCACAGTTCTTTAGAAGTGAGCGTGCTGGGACTGGGCACCATGACCTTTGGCGAACAGAACACCGAAGCCGACGCCCATGCGCAACTGGACTATGCATTGGCCGCAGGCGTGAACCTGATAGATACCGCCGAACTGTATCCGGTGCCGCCCCGCCCGGAAACCCAGGGCCTGACCGAGAGCTATATCGGCAGCTGGATCAAGGCACGCGGCAATCGCGAAAAAATCGTCCTGGCCAGCAAAGTCTCGGGCCCGGTGCGCGGCACCGACAGCAGCATCCGCCCGCAGCAGGCGCTCGATCGCAAGAACATCCGCGCCGCTCTCGACGCCAGCCTCAAGCGGCTGAACACCGATTATCTCGATCTTTACCAATTGCACTGGCCGCAGCGCGCCACCAACTGCTTTGGCAAACTCAACTATCAATACACCGATGACAAAGCTACGGTTACGCTGCTGGAAACGCTGGAGGCGCTGACCGAGCAGGTGCGCGCCGGCAAGATTCGCTATATCGGAGTTTCCAATGAAACGCCCTGGGGCGTGATGCGCTACCTGCAGCTGGCGGAGAAACACGAGCTGCCGCGCATCGTGTCGATTCAAAACCCGTACAGCCTGCTGAACCGCAGCTTTGAGATTGGCCTGGCCGAGATCAGCCAGCACGAAGGGGTAGAACTGCTGGCCTATTCCAGCCTGGCGTTCGGTACTCTGAGCGGTAAATACCTCAACGGCGCTAAACCGGCCGGTGCGCGCAATACGCTGTTCACCCGCTTCAACCGTTATTCAGGGCAGCAAACCCAGCTGGCGATCGCCGAGTACGTGGCATTGGCCAAAAAACACGGGCTGGATCCTTCGCAGATGGCCTTAGCCTTCGTGCGTCAGCAGCCGTTCGTCGCCAGCACCCTGCTGGGCGCCACCACGGTGGAACAGTTGAAAATCAACATCGACAGCCTCGATGTGGTATTGGATGAGGACGTGCTGCAGGCGCTTGAAGAAATCCATACCCGGTTTACCATTCCGGCGCCTTAATACAGCCAGGGTGCAGCCTGGCTGCGCCCTGTATTTTACCGCCGCTGCGACCACCACAGCACGCTAATCGCCAGCGCAAACACCACGCCAAACCCTACGCCGACGCCCACCACCGGCACGCCCAGCTTCACCACCAGTGAATACAGCGCCAACATCAGCAACATGGCGGCGTTTTCACCCAGGTTTTGCACCGCGATCGCATTGCCAGCGCCGACCGAATGCTTGCCCCGCTCCTGCAGCAACGCATTGAGCGGCACCACGAAGAAGCCCCCCAGCATGCCGATGATCGCCAGCAAGACATAGGCATTGAGCATGGTGGTTTGCAGCGCGAACACCGCGACCGCGACGCCGATCAGGATCCCGGCCGGCATGCAGCGTTTTACCGTCTTCAGCGTGACGAAGCGCGCGGCAGCGCCGGCCCCCACCACGATACCTACGGCCACCATGGCGTTCAGCAGCGTCGGCGTGGCGTTATCGGCGATACCGAGCGCCACCGGCACCCACAGCACCAGCAGAAAACGCAGCGTCACGCCGGCCCCCCAGAACAGGCTGGTGCCGATCAAGGAGAAACGCGTCTGCCCATCGCGCCATAACGTGACGCAGGCGGTAAAGAAGCTGTTCGTCATGGCCTGCGGGCGCCAGGAGGCCCCCGGGCGCGCCGCCGCCAGACGCGGAATATACAGGTTGGCGACCACCGCTCCCGCGTAAACCAAGGCGCAGGCCGCCAGCGCCGCGACCACATGCCAGTCCGCCAGAATACCGCCGGCCACCGAACCGGTCAGAATGGCGGCGATGGTCGAGGCCTCCATCAGGCCGTTAGCCTTGACCAGCTTCTCGCCGCTGGTGATCTCGCCCAGAATGCCGTATTTGGCCGGCGAATACGCAGCGGCCCCCACGCCGACCAGGCTGTAACCGAGAAACGGGTTGAACCCAAAGCAGATCACCAACGCCCCCGCCAGCTTCAGGGCGTTGGCGAACATCATCACCCGCCCTTTGGCGAAGCTGTCGGCCACTTGGCCGACAAACGGCGCCAGGATAATGTAGGTGGCGACGAAGGCCATCTGCAGGATCGGCTGGCTCCAATCCGGGTACAGCTGCTGCTTGATCAACGCCAGCGTGGCGAACAGCAGCGCATTGTCGCCGAACGCCGAGAGGAACTGCGCGCTGATGACGGCGATCATGCCGCGTGACAACAAAGGGGATTCGGTCGAAGGATTCATCAGGCACTCTCCGGCTGTTCGGCCATATGACGCAGGGTGACAAAATCGGGTTTGCCGCTGCCGAGCACCGGCAGCGTTTTCAACAGGCGAATATCGCGCGGCACCGCCAGCTCCGGGCTGCCCAGCTCGCGCGCCACCCGCAGCAATGCCTCGCGGGTGATGGCGGGATCGGTGGTGAACAGCACCAGCGCCTCGCCTTTGCTGCTGTCGCTTTTGGCGGTGGCGGCATGCAGTTTTTCCGGCGACAGCCGCTGCGCCAGCAATTCGACGCTCTCGAGCGACACCATCTCCCCCGCCAGCTTGGCGAAGCGCTTCACGCGGCCGCGAATGGTGCAGTAACCCTGCTCATCCAGGCTGACGATATCGCCGGTGTCGTACCAGCCCGGCTGCAGCACGCCGTTCTCATCTTCCGCCGCCGGCGGCTCCAGCTCGCCGGGGCGCTCAACCCGCAGATAGCCTTTCATGATATTCGGCCCCTTCAGCTGCAGGCGGCCGCCGTTATCGATGCCCGGCACCGCGATCAGGCGCGCCTCCATCTGCGGCATGATGCGGCCAACGGTGCCCACTTTCGTCGCCAGCGGCACGTTAATGGAGACCACCGGCGCGCACTCGGTCACGCCATAGCCTTCCAGGATGCGGATGCCGTATTTGTCCTGGTAGATCTGTTTGGTGCTGTCCGCCAGTTTTTCCGCGCCGGCCACCACGTAGCGCAGGCGGGCGAAATCATACGGATGCGCGAAGCGCGCATAGTTGTTGAGGAAGGTCGCCGTGCCGAACAGCACCGTGCAATTGCGGTCATACACCAGCTCCGGCACCACGCGATAGTGAAGTGGGCTGGGGTAGAGAAAAATGCGGCTGCCGGTGATCAGCGGCGTGAGCAGCCCCACCGTCAGACCGAACGAGTGGAACAGCGGCAGCGACGACATGAAGCGGTCGCGCGGCGTGAAGTCGGCGATGGTGCGAATTTGTTCTACGTTGGCCAGCAGGCTGGCGTGCGAATGCACCACGCCCTTGGGGTGGCCTTCGGAACCGGAAGTGAACAGGATCAGCGCCGCGTCTTCCGGGCGTTGCGGCAACGCCGCGCGCTGCGGCTGCAGCAAATGCCGCAAAATCCACAGCTTGTCCGCCAGCGTGACCGTATCTTTCAAATCTTCCAGATACACCCAGTTGGCCTGCGGCACCTGTTCCGGCAGGTGAGTCAGCTTGCCCTTTTCCAGAAACTGGCGCGAGGTGACGATGGTCTTGATGTCGGCGGCAGTCATCGCGCTGTTCAGGCCGTTGGCGCCGGCGGTGTAGTTGAGCATCGCCGGGATGCGGTTACGCAGCGAAGCGCCGAAGATCGCCGCCGCGGTGATGGTGGCGTTCGGCAACAGCAGGCCGACGTGTTCCCCTTCGGCGGTAAAGCGCTGCAGAATACGGCTGACGCCCAGCGATTTCTTGATCAACGTCTGGTAACTGTCTTCTTTGAAAGCGATGTCTTCGATACAGGGCTTGCGGCGCCCGTAGCGGTGCTGCGCCGCCAGCAAGGCATGGAACAGCGTCTGCGGTTCACGCGTATCCATCCGCGCCCGCATCATGATCTGCATCAGCCGATCGCCCGCCAGCGCCCGGCGTTCACGCGCGCGCGGCGCTTCCGGCATCGGCAGCGTGGTCGGCGGCAAGATGCGGATGCTGATTCGCGGGAACCAGCGGATCTTGAATACCCCGGCCATGCGGCCGAACGGGCTGAATTCAGGCCCGTCGATCCGCACCGGCACTACAGTGGCACCCGATTTGGCGGCGATAAACGCCGCGCCGTCGTAGATTTTCATCAGCGCGCCGGTCACGGTGATGCGCCCTTCAGGGAACACCACGATCGGCCGCCCCTGCTCGACCATCCGCACCAGCTGTTTGATGGCCATCGGCTTGGTGGGATCGAGCGAGACGAAATCGATGTAGGGCCGCAGCCAGCGCATAAACCAGCTCTCGCCGATGCTGGCGTAAACCGCAAACACCGGTTTAATCGGCAGAAACAGCGCCAGCAGCACGCCGTCGAGGAAAGAGACGTGGTTCGGCGTAATCAGCAGTTTTTGCCGCTCGAAGTGCTGGACATCCCCTTCGACCCGAACCCGAAACAGCAGGCGAAACAGCGCGCGCAGCAGTGAAAAGATCATGCCCTTCTCCCTTGGCCATGGAGGCGTAAATCGTTGTAGGGAAAAGAATACTATATGGCAGGCAAAAAAAAACCTACGCATCCGCGTAGGTTGGTGCAATTGAAAATGGCTTCAACATACAGAGTATGCTGATTTCTCACCAATCAATACCTCTGGGATCACCTACTCTAGAGAGATGGCGTGCAGGAAACTACCTGCGAATCGCAAGAGTTCTGCTCCAAATGCAACCAGCTGTAAATTTCCCGCGATCTGCTGTAATAACTCAATGAAACTTAAACCTTCCCGCAGCGGCGAAAAAATAAATATAACAACGACGGCGAGCCGGTTATCCCGACGCGAAATCGTCATTCATCGCGCGCTGACCTCGACCAGGCAGCTCATGGCGTTCGGCCCCTGTGTCAACGATGAGGTGCCGATATCCAGCGTCAGCACGTTCGGGTTGCCCGCCTGTTCGACCGGCCGGCGCTGCGCGTCGTAACCCGGCTCGAACCAGGCGCCGGTCGCCATCAGCACCACGCCACGCGTCACGCCGTCAGTGAGGGACGCCCCCGCCAGGCAGCTGCCGCGCTCATTGCTGACCAGCACTTCGCTACCCTCTGCCACGCCGCGCTGCGCCGCGTCTTCCGGATGCATATACAGGGTTTCGCGCCCGGCGGTCTTATTGCCCTGCGCCAGCGGCGCCGGATCCATCTGGCTGTGCAGACGATCGCTCGGTTGGATGGAGATCAGATGCAGCGGCCAGGTTTTGGCCTGCGGCGCGCCCAGCCACTCCACCGGCGGCCGCCACTGCGGATGCGGCGCGAAATCCTCGTAGCGGTAACCGGCGATCCGCTCGCTGAACAGTTCGATCTTGCCGCTGGGCGTCTGCAGCGGACTAGCCAGGGGATCGGCGCGGAACGCGTCAAAAAAAACGAATTCCTTGGCCGGCGCGGGCAGTTCGACATAGCCCCGGCGCCAAAAATCCTCAAACTCGGGCCAGGCGACGCTGGCACGCCGCTGCGCCACGCCGCATTGCCGATAGATCTCTTCGATCCAGGCCCGCTCGTCGCGGTTTTCGGTAAAGCGTTCGCGATAACCCAGGCGCTCCGCCAGATCGGCGAAGATATCAAAATCGTTGCGCGCCTGATGCTGCGGCGCAATCGCCTGATGCATCGCCAGCACGTAGCGATCGCGCGAGGAGCCGCCGATATCGTTGCGCTCCAGCGAGCTGGTGACCGGCAACACGATATCCGCCATTTTGGCCGCCGCCGTCCACCAGATATCTTGTACGATCACCGTATCCGGCTTCTGCCAGCCTTCCACCAGCCGGTTCAGCTGCTGATGATGATGGAACGGGTTGCCGCCGGCCCAGTGCACCAGGTGGACATCCGGGTACTGGCGCGTCTCGCCGCAAAATTGATAGGCTTCGCCGGGGTGCAGCAGCATGTCGCAGATGCGCGCCACCGGGATCGCCAGCCCGGCCGGGTTATCCCCTACCGGCATGGTCGGCGCGGGGGTGTCCACGCGCGGGTTACCGACGCCGTTCATCGATCCGTGGCCGAAGGAAAAGCCGCCGCCCGGCAGCCCCACCTGGCCCAGCATCGCCGACAGCGCGATCATCATCCAATAGGGTTGCTCACCGCGGTGCGCGCGCTGCACCGAGTAGGAACAGGTGATGAAGCTGCGCACGCCGATCAGCTGCCGCGCCAGCCGCGCGATGCGCGCCGCCGGAATGCCGGTAATGGCGCTGGCCCAGGCCGGCGTTTTTACCACGCCGTCGCTCACGCCGTTCAGGTAATCCGCCAGCTGTTGATAGCCTACGCAGTGGCTGTCCAGGAAGGCTTCGTCGTGCGCACCCAGCTGCTGGATTTCGTAAGCCAGCGCCAGCATCAGCGCCACGTCGGTATTCGGCCGGATCGGGATCCACTCCGCGTTGACGAATCCGGGGCAGTCGTCGCGCATCGGGCTGATGTTGACAACCGGCGTGCCCTTCTGCGCCAGCTTTTGCAGCCAGGGCTTGAGCGCATGCTCCGCCGCGCCGCCGGAAGAGACCTGGGCGTTTTTCAGCGCCAGCCCGCCAAACGCCACAAACAGCTCGCAATGCTCCACCACGCTCGGCCAGCTGGTGACGCGCCCGGTCAACGGCGAGAAAGTGCCGATCACATACGGCAGGAAAAACTGCGCCGCGCCCCAGCTGTAGTTGCCCTGCTGATCGACCCCGCCGCCGCCGCTGAAATAGAACCGCCGTACCAGCGAACGCGCATGATGCAAACGCCCGGCCGACGACCAGCCATAAGAGCCGGTAAACAGCCCGGAGGCACCGTAGCGATCGCGCACCCGGCGGTTCTCCTGCGCCACCAAATCGAGCGCCAGCTCCCAGTCCACCTCGACGAAGTCTTCCCTGCCGCGCAGCGTACGGTCGCTGCCCTCGCGCTTTTGCAGCCACGAGCGGCGCACCGCCGGCTTGCGGATACGTTTATCGGAGTAAACCATCGGGACGATGGAATCGAGCAGCGGCGAAGGATCGGGATCGTCGGCGAAGGGTTCACAGCGGATAAGCCGGCCGTCTTCAACCACGGCGGTATAAGCGCCCCAATGGGCGAGCTGCGGATAGCGTTTAATGGACATGGCGTTCTCGGCGCAAATCGGAATGCACAGACGTTACCTCAGCCCGCCGCCAGAGCCAACGTACAAATTGCGCTATCGTTCGGCAGCCGATGGTTATGCGTACAGACGCGAAGAGATTCTGCAACGGCCGCCACAAGTTGCGCACGAGACCGCTTGCAGCCCCGGTTGTTTTCCGCAAAACTGAGGGATGTAAGCGATTACCCAGGATGTATTGACTGATATGGCTACGATAAAGGATGTTGCCAGGCTGGCGGGTGTTTCCGTGGCCACGGTGTCCCGCGTGATAAATAATTCCCCCAAGGCCAGCGAAGGGTCACGCACTGCGGTGCTGGCCGCCATGGAACAGCTGCAGTATCACCCTAACGCCAACGCTCGGGCACTGGCACAGCAATCCACCGAGACGCTGGGCCTGATCGTCTCCGACGTTTCCGACCCCTTCTTCGGCGCGATGGTCAAAGCGGTCGAGCAGGTGGCCTACGCCACCCACAATTTTCTGCTGATTGGCAACGGTTACCACGACGCCGAAAAAGAGCGCCAGGCGATTGAACAGCTGGTGCGGCACCGCTGCGAGGCGCTGGTGGTGCACGCCAAGAGACTGAGCGATCGGGAACTTTGCGGCTGGATGCAACAGATCCCGGGCATGGTGCTGATCAACCGCACGCTGCCGGGTTTTGAAACGCGCTGCGTGGCGCTCGACGATCGCTACGGCGCCTGGCTGGCGACCCGGCATCTGATCCAGCAAGGGCATCAGCGCATCGCCATCATCTGCTCCACCCACCAGATTTCCGACGCCACCGATCGCCTACAGGGCTATCTCGACGCGCTGCAGGAGCACGGCATTGCGGTGGATGAAAAGCTGATCGCCTACGGCGAACCGGACGAGATCGGCGGCGAACAGGCGATGACTGAATTGCTCGGCCGCGGCCGTTCGTTCTCCGCCGTTACCTGCTACAACGATCCGATGGCCGCCGGCGCGCTGTCGGTGCTGAGCGACAACAGCGTCGACGTACCGGGGGAAATTTCGCTGATCGGTTTCGACGACGTGCTGATTTCGCGCTACCTGCGGCCGCGCCTGACCACCATTCGCTACCCGATCGTAGCGATGGCCACCCAGGCGGCAGAGCTGGCCCTGGCGCTGGCCAACCGGCAACCGCTGCCGGAAATCACCAACATGTTCAGCCCGACGCTGGTGCGCCGCCACTCGGTCGCCACCCTCAACAACGCGCACGAACAGCCGTAATTCGCGCCGCCGCATGACGCTGTAAAGCGGGCGCAGCACGCCCGCCCGCTTATTAGATAAGCTCCAGCGCGATCAGTTCTTCGATGGTTTGCCGGCGGCGGATCAGGCGCGGCTCGCCGTTTTCGAACAGCACTTCAGGCAACAGCGGACGGCTGTTGTAGTTGGAGGACATCGATGCGCCGTAGGCGCCAGTGTCGTGGAACACCAGATAATCACCGATCTGAACCGGCGGCAGTTCGCGGGTTTCCACGCCGCCGCCCGCCTGCTGGGTGAACACGTCGCCGGATTCGCACAGCGGCCCGGCGATCACCGTTTCGCGCAGCGGTTGCCCCGAGGTATCGCGCCCATCGGCCGGCAACAGCGAAATATGGTGATAGCTGCCGTACATTGCCGGGCGCATCAAATCGTTAAAACCGGCGTCCACCAGCACGAAGTGGCGGCTGCCCATGTCTTTTACCGCCCGCACTTCGGCCACCAAGACGCCCGCTTCCGCCATCAGGAAACGCCCCGGTTCGATCTCCAGCTGCACCGGATGCCCCAGATGCGCGGCGATGCGTTCACGCGCCCGGTTCCACAACCCGAAATAGTGTTCGGTATCGATCGCCTCTTCGCCGTACTGGTACGGGATAGACAGGCCGCCGCCGGCGGAAATGGCGCTGATGTCATGACCGAGATCGATCACCTGCTGCACCATCGCATCGCAGACCCGTTCCAGATGCTGGTAATCGACGCCGGAACCGATGTGCATGTGCACGCCGATCAGCTTCAGGCCGTAGCGGCGGATCTTCTCCACCGCCTGCGGCAGGTCGGCATACCAGATACCGTGCTTGCTGTTCTCGCCGCCGGTGTTGGTTTTCTGGCTATGGCCGTGGCCAAACCCCGGGTTAATGCGCAGCCACACCGGGTGCCCTGCGGAAACCTGGCCGAGCTGATCCAGCATGTCGATGGAACCGGCGTTGACCGGGATCTTCAATTCGCTGATGCGCGCCAGCGTGGCGTGATCCAACACGTCCGCAGTAAACACGATCTCGCTCGGTTCGCCGCCCGGCTGAAAACCGGCCCGCAGCGCCCGCTCGATCTCGCCCAGCGACACCGAATCCACCTTCACGCCCTGCTCGCGCATCAAGCGCAAAATATGAATGTTCGAACAGGCCTTCTGCGCGAAACGGACGGTATCGAAATGGCGCAGCTGAGCGATGCGCTGGCTGATGATGTCCGCATCATAGGCCCAGACCGGGCAGCCGAAACGTTGCGGTAAGGCCAACAGGTTAGCGGCGTTCAACGCGGTGGAGGTGTCGTGCAACGGGCGTGGCATGGCGATATTCCCAATTCGAAAATGACGGCAGATAACGCCATAGTGCCGCACGCTGAATCGGGTGGAAAATATCTATTTAGCCGTAGTCTATTCATTTATGATATGGCTTTCCCCTTAATCGAGCGGCCTCACCATGCACAGCATCTCTTTGCGGCAGATCGAAATTTTTCGGGCGGTGATGACCACCGGCAACCTAACCGAGGCGGCGGCCCTGCTGCAGACCTCGCAACCGACCGTCAGCCGCGAGCTGGCGCGCTTTGAGAAGCTGATCCGGCTGCAGCTGTTCGACCGGGTGCGCGGTCGCTTGTCCCCCACGGTGCAGGGCCTACGGTTGTTCGAAGAGGTGCAGCGCTCCTATTACGGCCTCGATCGCATCGTCAACGCCGCCGCCGGCATTCGCCAGTTTCAGCAGGCACAGCTGTCGATCGTGTGCCTGCCGGTATTTTCTCAATCGCTGCTGCCGGCGGTGTGTCGGCCCTTTATCGAACGTTACCCGGAAGTCAGCTTCAGCGTCATCCCGCAAGAGTCGCCGCTGCTGGAAGAGTGGCTGTCTGCCCAGCGTCACGATCTCGGGCTGACGGAAACCACCCTGACGCCGGCGGGCACCGAGCGGGTGACGTTGATGACGTTGAACGAAGTCTGCGTGCTGCCGACGGGCCACCCGTTGCTGGTGAAAGATCGGCTGACGCCGCAGGACTTCGCCGGGCAGAACTTTATCAGCCTGTCGAGCACCGACAGCTATCGCCACCTGCTGGATGCGCTGTTCGGCGAACAGGGCGTCGAGCGCCGCATGGTGATGGAAACGCACAGCGCGGCGTCGGTGTGCGCCATGGTGAGGGCCGGCGTGGGGGTGTCGATCGTCAACCCGCTGACGGCGCTCGACTATGCCGGTAACGGTGTGCACGTGCGGCCGTTCAGCATCGACGTGCCGTTCACCGTCAGCCTGATCCGGCCGCTGCACCGCCCTTCATCGGCGCTGGTCACCGCCTTTATCGACCACCTTCATCAGCAGGCCGCCGCCTTTGCCGCCCGGCTGGCCGCCGCCGTCAGGCGCTGAAATCGGCGTGGGAATATTGCCGAAGCATCAGCGCAGCGTCGCCTGCCACTGCGGATCGGTGGCGAACCACTCCACCAGAAAGTCCAGCATGGTGCGCAAGGTGGCGGGCATCTGGCGGCGTGAGGTATAGATGCCGTAGATGCCCATCGACTGCGGCCGGTAATCCGGCAACAGTTCGACCAGCTCGCCGCTGGCCAGCAGCGGCGCCGCCGAATAATAGGGCTGCATGGAAATGCCTGCCCCCTGCACCGTGCCGGCCATCAGCACCACCGACTCGTTGGCGCTCAGGTTGCCGCTGACCGCCACCGCCGATTTCACGCCCTGAGCATCGAAGTGCCACAGGCTTTTGCCGAAATAGGAGTAGGTCAGGCAGTTGTGCAACGCCAGATCCTGCGGTTGACGCGGGGTGCCGTGCGCCGCCAGATATGCCGGCGCGGCGCACACCACCGATGCGCAGGTGGACAGCGGGCGGGCGATCAGGTTGGGATCCAGCTCGTTGGTGATGCGCAGCGCCAGATCGATGCGCTCTTCCACCAGGTTCACCGCCCGGTTGTTCATCTGCAGATCGACCGCCACCTGCGGGTGACGCTTCAGATACTGAGCGACGGCCCCCACCAGCGCCGTTTGCCCGAGCGACTGCGAACAGGTGATACGCAGCAGGCCGCGCAGCTCATCGCTCTGCCCTTCCTCCACCAGGTCGATCTCCCCTGCCAGCGCCAGCATTTGCCGGCAGCGTTCCAGAGTACGCTCCCCGGCGTCGGTCAGACTAAGCTTACGGGTAGTGCGGTGCAGTAAACGCGCCCCGGCCCATTGCTCCATCTGCGCCAGGTAGCGCGTCACCATCGCGCGCGACATCTCCAGCGTTTCCGCGGCGGCGATCATGCTGCCGCGATCGACGATGGTGACAAAAACCTCAGCGGCGGTAATGCGATCCATGATTAGTCCGATTTATGCAACGAATAATTGCTTATTATCCGGTTTTTCTATCGCTTTATGCAACCTAACATCATTACAACATTAACCGATACCCAAGGACCTCTGCCCATGTTTAAGAAATCACTGTTAACTCTGGCCTTCACCGGCGTCGCCACCCTCAGCACCTACGCCACCGCGGCCGATACCCTGACCATGGAAGTGTATAACCCGGGCGAGAAAAGCGTGTTCCCGGTGTCTTCCGAAATCATCAGCGGCAAACACGAAGTGGCGCTGATCGACGCTCAGTTCCAGCGTAACGATGCCGAAGCGCTGGTGAAAAAGATCAAGGCGACCGGCAAGAAACTGACCACCGTTTATATCAGCCACTCAGACCCGGATTTCTATTTCGGTCTGGACGTGATTAAAGCGGCCTTCCCGGAGGCGAAAATCATCGCTTCGCCAGGCACCATCAAGGACATCAACGCCACCAAAGACGGTAAAGTCGCCTATTGGGGCCCGATCCTGAAAGACAACGCGCCGAAAACCGTGATCGTGCCGCAGCCGCTGCAGGGCGACAGCTTCACCATCGACGGCCAGAAAGTGGAAGTGAAAGGCCTGAACGGCCCGACCCCCGATCGCACCTTCGTGTGGATCCCGGCGCTGAAGGCGGTCGTAGGCGGTGTCGCCGTCGCCGGTGACAACATCCACCCGTGGATCGCCGACAACCAGAGCGTGGAATCGCGCCAGCACTGGCAGCAGACGCTGAAAAACATCGAAGCGCTGAAGCCGCAGGTCGTCGTGCCGGGCCACTTCCTGCCGGGCGCAGCGCAAACGCTGGCATCGGTGCACTTTACCCAGAAATACCTGACCACGCTGGAAGCCGAACTGCCGAAAGCCAAGGATTCCGCCGCGCTGATTGAAGCGATGAAAAAGCACTACCCGACGCTGAAAGACGAGTCGAGCCTGGAACTGAGCGCGAAAGTGCTGAAAGGCGAGATGAAGTGGCCGCAATAAGCGCCCGTGCGTGATTGAACCAGCCCTGGCGCCGCGGTGAGCTGCCGCGCGCCAGGCGAGGAGTAAAGATGACCGAAACCACTCTGCATTACATTTTCGATCCGCTGTGCGGCTGGTGCTACGGCGCCGCGCCGCTGGTGAAAGCGGCTCAGAGCCTCCCCGGGCTGAAGGTCGTGCCGCACGCCGGCGGCATGATGACCGGCAACAATCGCCGCCAAATTACCGACGAATGGCGCAACTACGTTATTCCGCACGACAAACGCATCGCCGAGATGACGGGCCAGCCTTTTGGCGAAGCCTATTTCAACGGCCTGCTGCGCGACACCACGGCGGTGATGGATTCCGAGCCGCCGATCACCGCTATCCTGGCGGCGGAAAAGCTGGCGGGACGCGGGCTGGACATGCTGCACCGCATTCAGCAGGCGCACTATCAGGAAGGCCGGCGCATCGCCGACACGCCGGTGCTGGAAGCGTTGGCGAAAGAGCTGGGGTTGCCTTCGGCGGCGTTTATCGCCGAAATGCGTTTCAGCAGCGGCGCGCCGACCGCGCAACACATCGCGGAAAGCCGGGCGCTGCTGGCCAAAGTGCAAGGCCAGGGCTTCCCGACCTTTGCGCTACAGGACAGCGAAGGCCGCCTGCATCTGCTGCCGGCCGGCAACTATCTGGGTAATGTAGAAGCCTGGAAAAACCTGCTGGGCGCCGCCGCGCTGGCGTAACCAACCTTTCTCGCCCCGGCTGCCGGGGCGGGTCATTCGACCCGCACGAACCGCCCTTCAGCCCGTACGTTGTGACCGAACCCGCAATCCCCGCGCGTGTGCATCTCCAACGTTTGCTCGCCAAACGCCATCGTCACGTCGCAGACCTGCGCGCTTTCCGAGTCATGCTGGTGGTAAACCGCCTTGCCGTGCTCGATCGGCAGCTCGGCGGTGAAATCGCCCATGTTCGGGCCGTAATACAGCCCCATCTGCGGCATGGCGTAGCCGGAAAAATCGATCAGCCAGCGCTCGCCCTGCGGCTTCACCACCACTTCGCTCCACACGCCGCGCCCGGCGTATTGCCAATACACGCCGCCCGGCCCCTGCGGCTGCGGCCGCTGCGCCAGCCGTTGGCGCAACAGGCTCATGTTGTGCTGCGATTTGTCATCGTGCGGCGCCAGCGCCAGATAGGCCTGCGCCTTGAGCAATTCGCCGGCGTGCATCAGCGACAGCGCCACGTTGTTGTAGGCCGTGGCGACGGCCTGCTCGCTCAGGCCGCAAAACTCGCTCCAGGCCGCCTGATCGCGAAAGATGTCGGCAGCTTTGGCGTAATCCTGCCGCTGATAGGCCTTTTTTCCCAGCTCGGCGTAGCTCGCCACCTTTTGGCAGTCGGCGGCGATGTCCGGCTCGTCAATGTGCGCCCAGGCCCGGGCGCTGGCGAAGACGCCGCAGGTCAGCAACAGGGGAACCCAAGCCTTCATCGTTTATCCTTTCTGCAAAAATTCGGCGCCAGTATAACCGCCCGGCGGCGGAGTGTATGCCGCAATTGCGCCCATCTGCGCACCGCTGACGATTCAACCGCCTTATTTCAAACGGTTAGCGAGGTCAAAACTGCTTACAGTCGCGGTTTGTTTGTTACCGGCCCGCGGCCCATGCTGAACAAAATGCCGCAATTAACGAGTCGCTATGAACGCAACCCCCTTGCAGAAACACGCCGTTTGGCAGCTGATCAAACCCTTTTGGGTGTCGGAGGAGCGATGGCGCGCCTGGATGATGCTGATTGCCATCGTCGTCCTGTCGCTCGGTCTGGTCTATATCAGCGTGCAGATCAACCAATGGAACCAGGTGTTCTACGATGCGCTGCAGAACAAAAACTACCCGGTATTCAAGGCGCAGCTGTGGCGCTTTACCTATCTGGCGCTGATCTTCATCGTGCTGGCGGTCTACAAGATCTACCTGACTCAGGGGCTGCAGATGCGCTGGCGGCGCTGGATGACGGAAAAGTTCATGGAAAAATGGCTGGCGCACCAGGCGTATTACCACACCGAGCAGCAGCAGATCGTCGATAACCCCGATCAGCGTATTGCCGAAGATCTCAACGTATTGACCCAATATACCCTGTCGCTGTCGCTCGGGCTGCTCTCCAGCCTGGTGACGCTGTTTTCCTTTATCGACATCTTGTGGCACGTCAGCGGGCCGATGACCTTCGCGCTCGGCCAGCACGCCATCACGCTGCCCGGTTATATGGTGTGGTTCGCGCTGCTGTATGCGGTGCTGGGATCGCTGCTGATCTGGTGGGTCGGCAAACCGCTGGTCATGCTGGGCTTCAATCAGGAACGGTACGAGGCGAACTTCCGTTTCGGCCTGATCCGCATCCGCGAAAACAACGACGCCATCGCGCTGTACCACGGCGAACCGCGCGAGGCGCAGCAGCTGGGCGATCGTTTCGACACCATTCGCAGCAACTGGTGGGCAATTATGCGCATCACCCGGCGGCTGAACATCGCCACCAACTTCTACGGCCAGTTCGCCATCGTGTTTCCCCTGCTGGTGGCCGCGCCGCGCTACTTCTCCGGCGCCATTCAGATGGGCGGCCTGATGCAGATAGCCTCAGCCTTCGGCCAGGTGCAAGGTGCGCTGTCATGGTTTATCGACGCGTTTAACGATTTGGCGACCTGGAAAGCCTGCGTCAACCGTTTGGCCGGCTTCAACGCCGCCGTCGATCAGGTGCATCATCAGCCGCGCGGCGTTCAGCTGCGGGAAGAGACCGCCCATCCGTTAACGCTGGATAACCTCAGCCTGAACTTGCCCGACGGCCAGCCGCTGCTGGCCGGCGCCGAGATGACGCTGCAACGCGGCGAACGCCTGCTGATCGTCGGCCCTTCCGGCTGCGGTAAGTCGACGCTGCTGCGGGCCATCGCCGGTATCTGGCCTTACGGCGCGGGGACTATCGGGGTAGCGGCCAACGCCAACACGCTGTTCCTGCCGCAGCGCAGCTACATTCCGATCGGCACGCTGCGCGAAGCGTTGAGCTACCCGAGCCTGGCGTCGGAATACAGCGATCCGCAGCTGATGCGGGTGCTGGAAAACTGCCGCCTGAAGCACCTGCAGCGCTGGCTGGATACCTCCGCCAACTGGAGCCATCGCCTGTCGCCGGGCGAGCAACAGCGGCTGGCGTTCGCTCGTGCCCTGTTGATTCGCCCGAGCATCCTGTTCCTCGACGAGGCCACCAGCGCGCTGGACGACGAAACCGAACAGTTGATGTACTGCCTGCTGGTGGATGAACTGCCGGACGTAACGCTGATCAGCGTGGCGCACCGCAACAGCGTGGCGAAGTACCACCAGACCTGCTGGCGCTTCAGCCGCAGCGAAGATCAACCGGCGCGCCTGGCGCTGAGCCCGCTGCCGGTATAACCCGCAGACCGACGGCGTTCGTTCAGATGCCGTCGGTTTGCACGTCTTCGCATTTCACCCGGCGGCGCTCATGCCACAGGCTCGTCAGGCCGCGTTTGCCGCACGCCAGCGCCACCTCGCGAAACTCATCCAGGCTCAACCCGTCGCGCTCCAGCATCATTTCCGCCGCCAGCTGCATATTGACGCCGGTCAGCACTTCGCAATCGCCCTGCGCATCCGCCAGTTCGCAGGCGCTGCGGAACGGCGAGCCGCCGAGCATGTCGGTGAGAAACACCACGCCGTCCGGTTGCGCCACCGCCGCCAGCGCCGAGCGCAAGGCGTCGTTGAGCTGCGCGGTGCTCATCTGTTCAGGGAAATCGACCGCCGCGCAGTGCGGCTGCGGCCCCACCACCTGCTCCACCGCCTGCAACAGCCCGGTGGCGAAGCCGCCGTGGCCGGTAATCACAATGCCTGGCATACCCCACTCCTCACAAAATGCCGATAAATTTGCCCGCTACGCCGATCGCTACGGTGACGCCAATCAGCTTCACCGGCGAGAAGCCGCGCTTCATCAGGAAGAAAATGAGCAGCGTGAAGCACAGCGGCAACAGGTTGGGCATCAGCTTGTCCAACACGTCTGTCTGCAGCGCCACGCTGGCCTTGCCGGCATGCATGACCAGCGGCGTGGACAGGTGCACATACGAGGCCACCAGTGCGCCGATCACCGTCATGCCGACGATCGACGCGGCATGAGAAATGCGCCGGGTGTGGGTCTTCAACAGCGCCAGCGCGCTGGTGCCGGCCTGATAGCCGTAGTGCGCCAGCCCAAAGCGCAGGCCGAAGTGAAACAGATTGAACAGCAGCAGGAAGACGATCGGCCCGAACAGGCTGCCCTCCAGCGCCAGCGAAGCGCCTATCCCGGCGCAAATTGGCAGCAGCGTCAGCCAAAACAGCGCGTCGCCGATGCCGCCGAGCGGCCCCATAAGCGCCACTTTCACCGCGCGAATGGTGGAGATCTTCTCCTTGTTCTGTTCCATCGCCAGCACCAGGCCGGACAGGAAGGTGACGTCGAACGGGTGCACGTTGATAAATTCCATGTGCATCTTCATCGAGTTGGCCAGATCCTGCGGGTTGCGGTGGATCTTGCGCAGCCCGGGGATCAGCTGATACAGCCAGCCGCCGGCCTGCATACGTTCATAGTTGAACGACGCCTGCAGCAGCAGCGAACGCCAGGCCATGCGGTTGATGTCGCCGCGCGTCAGCGCTTCGGCGGGTTGGCTGTCCAGATAGTCATCCTGCTCCACCTGGCTGGTGGCCAGCGCCTGCGCCATGCGTTGCTCGGCCTTTTGCGCCAGCAGATCGTCGGAATCGTTAAATGCCATCTTCGGCGTCCTCCTGCGGAGCGGGCCGGGCCGTCGCCTCTGCCGCGCCGCGTTGCGTGTTGAAGAAGTCGATCAGGGCGATCGCCAGGGCACCCAGCGCCACCGCCAGGATCGGCAGCTTGAGGAACGTGACCGAGATGAAGCCAAGGATAAAATAGGCCACGTAGGTTTTTTTCATCATCACCTTCATCAGCAGCGAGAAGCCGATCGCCGGCATCATGCCGCCCGCCACCGCCAACCCGTCCAGCAGCCAGCCTGGCGCCTTCTGCACCATGGCGCTGGCCGCATCGGCGCCGAAGTAAATCGGCAGGAATGCCACCACGAAATAGAAGATGAACAGGATGCTGATGCCGAGATAGTTCACCCGTTCGATGCCGCGCCAGTTCAGCTCCTTCACCATGCGATCGCAGCGGTGCATCATCGGCGAGAACAGCGTAAACAGCAGCGTAATGCAGCCCTGCACCGCAATCGAGAACGGTACCGCCACGCCGATCGCCACTTTCGGGTCGGCCTTGGTCAGAATGGCGAACGCGGTGCCGATCACCCCGCCAATCACCACGTTAGGCGGTTGGGCGCCCGCCAGCGGCACCATCCCCATCCACACCAACTCCAACGTGCCGCCCACCAGCAACCCGGTGTAGACATCGCCCAAAATCAGCCCCACCAGCGGCCCCATCACCACCGGCCGGTGGAAGTGGGTCAGGCCGTCGAACAGGTCAACCCCCGCCAGCCCGGCCAACAGCGCAATCAATAACGCATCCGTCAACATGCTTTCCCCCTGGCTCAAAAGAGCAGTTTGCCGATCGCCTCGCCCGCCTCATCCGGCACCCGGCGCACTTCGCACTCCACGCCCAGCGCCGCCAGCGCGCGAAACGCGGCCACGTCGCCGTCGTCCAGCGACACCGTTTTGTGCACCTGCCGCTTCCCCTCGGCGAAGTGCATATTGCCGACGTTGACGAACCGGATCGGCACCCCGCCGCGCACCAGCGTCAACACGTCCTGCGGCGTTTTGCACACCAGAAAAATCTTCTGCCGATCCGCCGCCTTGTGGATCACGTCGATGGTTTTCTGCAGCGTGAAGTAGCGGGTCTGCACCCCTTCCGCCACCACCATGTCCATCAGGTTCTGCTGCACCGGATCGGCGGCCGCCTCGTCGTTGGCCACCACCACCAGGTTGGCGCCGAGGGTGTTGGTCCAGGTCACGCCCACCTGGCCGTGCACCAGGCGATTGTCGATACGGGTCATTAAAATGTTCGGCATGCTAGCGGCCCTCCGGGTAGCAGGCGGCGTGATAATCGTCGAGCACCTGCGTCACTTTATGCAGCACCCACTCCTGCGGATCGGCGCTCAATTCGCCGGCGTTCATCGCCCGCGCCTGATCCGGCAGGTACTGGCTGAGCAGCGCCAGCGGCGCCGGGCTGCGGCGCAGGTTGTCCAGCAAACTGTCGACCGCCTGCTGCACCTGCGGCTGCGGCCAGTAGTAACGCACCCGATCGCTCAGGCTGTAGTGGCGATCGAGATACTGCTGGTGCGGCGTGCCGTGGTAGTAGCGGCTCCACTGCTGCGGCTGCTCGCGCATCACCTGCTCCAGCGTGGCGCACAGCTGCGCCGACTGGCGTTCCCCCAGCCATTCACGCTCGATGCGATCGAGGGCGAACAGCGCTTCGCGCAGCGCGAAGGTCAGCGCCGGCCCCACCTTCAGGATGGCGAAGTGATCGCGCACCAGTTGGCGGTAGGCCTGCGGTGGTTGGTAGTCCGTAGAGTGCGCTTCATAGATCATGCCCGGCTGCCGTTCGATGAAATGGCTCAATGCGTCGGCGCGCTGCGGTTGGTAATGCTCAACGCTGTGGTGATCGAACTCGACGCCCGGCTGTACCACCAGCGCGATAGTTCGCTGCCAGGCATCGTTCAGCTCGGCTTTTTGCCAGGCGATGCGGTGCGTTTCCAGCGTTTGCGCCACCGCCTGCGGCGTGGTGACCTGCAGACCCGCCAGCGCCTCCTGCGCGCCGCCCGGCACCGGCACTTCGGTGCCGATCACATAAACCGGCGCTTCGCCGCCGCTCTGCGCCCAGGCTCGCTCCGCCACCGCGCACAGGCGCGCCGCACGCTCAGCGACCGTGGCATCCCCCAGGGGCGAGGGATCGCCGGCGCACGACATGGAACAATCGAGGTGAATTTTGCGAAATCCGGCGCGAACGTAATCGTCGATCAAGGTTTCCGCCAGCGCCATCGCCTCCTGAGCCGGGCGATCTTGCCAGGCGTTGGGCCCCAGATGATCGCCGCCCAGCCACACTCTCTCGCGCGCCAGGCCAACCTCATCCGCCAGGCGCCACAGCGCATCGCGGAACTGGGCCGCCGTTTGGCCGGTATAGCCGCCGAACTGATTGACCTGGTTGGACGTCGCCTCTACCAATACCGGCGTGCCGCGCGCTTTGGCCTGCCGCAGCGCGGCCTTCAGAACCCAGGGATGGGCGGAACAGACGGAAAAGATCCCGACCGGCATACCGGCCTTGTGCTGCTCGACAAGCTGTAACAACTGCTGCATGAAGCCCCCATGCAGGCGCCCTGCTACCGATCGGCGATGATGACCTCCACGCCCAGCTCGGTTAACGCCCGCTCGTAATCGTCCGGAAGACGGCTGTCGGTGATCAGCCGATGGATTTGTCCGGCTTCGCGAATCATGCAAAAGCTCTTGCGACCGAATTTGCTGGCATCCGCCACCGCGATAATCTCGCGCGCCACCTCGCACATTACGCGATTGAGGTGCGCCTCACCGGGGTGAGGCGTGGTGATGCCGGCGCTCAGATCGAACCCGTCGACGCCCAAAAACAGCTTGTCGAAGCGGTACTGACGCAATTGCTGCTCGGCAGCCGGACCGTAGAGCGAGTAAGAGTTGCGACGCACGCTGCCCCCCAGCACCATGACCTCTACCCCGTCGTTTCCCGAAAGCTCGTAGGCAATGTTCAGCGCATTGGTCATCACCACCAGATCGCGCCGCCCCTTCAGGAACGGCACGATCTGCGCGGTGGTGGAACCGGAATCGAGGATCAGCGCATCGCCGTCGCGCACATAGCCGGCCGCCGCGTTGGCGATCAGCGTTTTGACGTCGCGATTCAACCGCCCTTTGTCCCGCAGCGGCCGATCGAAAGCGAATTGCTGATTGAGCATCGCGCCGCCGTAAGCGCGCAGCGCACACCCTTTTCGTTCCAGAAAGCGCAGATCGTTGCGGATCGTCACCGTGGATACCGCAAACTGTTTGCTGAGCTGCTCCACGCGCACGCTGCCGTGCTCGCATAACAGATCGATGATGTGTTCACGTCGCTTTGCGGTATTCACTGGCATGAGCTGCGGTCCTCAGGTTTCCGGCATCGCCGGGGAGAAGATGGCTTTCGCTCTACTGCGCTGGCATTACAGCAAAGCGAAAGCAATGAAATTGTGATCGGGCTTACAGCCCCGTTTTAGCAAAAAAACCGCCAAAAAACCTTTCGAATCGAAACGGATCGAAAAGCCAAAAAGCGGAAAGGGGGAAAAGTGAAATGCCATGACGGGCGCGAACGCCGGGGGGCCACGGAGCCGGCGGTGAGGAAAGCGAAAGCGGCGCATGGCGCGCCCCGCGCCATGACTTTTAGTTCACTCAGTGACCAGGATCACATAATGGCAATTATCCTGCGGCCGGCAGGGGTTAACCGCCATCATCCCGCCGGCCCGTCCCCTTGTCAGCGTGAGCCATCTTCCCTACACTTGCGATCGGATACCGCCAATTTGTCGGTACGTAAGCGTTAACGTCAATCAACGCATCACGCCATGCAGCACTGATTGACTGCATGCCCTGGTGCGAGGAACCCATGCCGCAACCCGCTTCATCCCCAACGTCCACCGCGACCCCGCGTCGCCGTTTACACCGCCCTGTCCTGCTGATCGTCGGCATTATGCTGATCGCGGCCAACCTGCGCGCCGCCCTGACCAGCGTCGGCCCACTGTTGGAGCAGATCCAGCAACAGCTGGCGTTGTCCGCCACCGCCGCCGGCCTGATCAACTCGTTGCCGCTGATCCTGTTCGCCGTTCTCTCGCCATTGACTCCGGCGCTGGCGAAACGCATCGGCATCGAGCGCACCCTGGGCCTCGCCCTCGCGCTGCTGGTCTGCGGCATCGCGCTACGTTCCCTGCCGCAAGACGCCATGCTCTGGCCGGGCAGCATCCTGATCGGCGCCGCCATTGCCTTCGCCAACGTGGTGCTGCCGACGCTGGTGAAAAGAGATTTCCCGCATCGGGCCGCCGCGATGATCGCCGCCTATGCGGCGGTGATGTCACTGGTTGCCGCCATCGCCTCCGGTCTGGCGGTGCCGCTGGCTGCCCTGGCCGACCTCGGCTGGCGGTTCTCTTTGCTGTGCTGGGGTTTGCCCGCCTTGCTGGCGCTGCTGGTGTGGCTGCCGCAGCTACGGCGCTCGGCCACTCCCGCCACCAAAGAACCGAAGCCGACGGAGCCACAGCGCTATCGTTCTCCCTGGGGCAGCGCGCTGGGCTGGCAAGTGGCGATGTTCATGGGGCTGCAATCGATCGCCTTCTACACCATCATCGGTTGGTTCAGCGCCTTTGCCGCCAGCCACGGCACTTCCGCCCAGCAGGCAGGATTCGAGCTGTTCGTTTACCAGGTGGTCGCGATCGTCGCCAACTTTGTCATGGTGGTGATTTTGCCGCGGGCGCGCGATCAGCGGGCAATCGCGCTGGGCAGTTCCCTGCTGATCTTTATCGGCGTCGGAGGATTATTGGTGCAACCCGCCAGTTCACTGGTGTGGCTGACGTTTGCCGGATTGGGGGCGGGGAGTTCGCTGGTGCTGGCACTGTCGTTTTTTGGCTTACGCAGTCAGCATCATCATCAGGCGACGCTGCTGTCGGGTATGGCGCAATCCGTCGGCTATTTGTTGGCGGCGCTGGGGCCCACGTTGTTCGGCCTGCTGCACGATCTGACGGATGGCTGGCGTTTGCCGCTGATCGTCCTGCTGTGCCTGACCGTTTTGCAAATGCTGTTCGGCGCGCTGGCCGGCCGCAGCCGCGTGATCAGCTAGCGCCGTTGGGCGATGGGCCGTGCCGGCTCAGGCGCGCTATCCTGCCACAAGTCTTCAATGAAGGCGCGTTGCTCATCGCTCAACACCCACGAAGGCGGAATTTTGGACTGCGCACGACGCTGTGCGCCCTCACGGTTTTTAGCCTGCTTTTTGTTCACAAGTCGCCTTCCTGCTTAACCTACTTAATTCAGTAACCAATAAATCACGGCGCCGATGAGTAGCCAAAACAGCCCACTCCCGATAAATACGCACAGCCATGCTTTACGTTTGATATCTGATCCATCCTTGCTCACCACAGCGCCCTCAACCAATAGATTAAACCATTCAAATTGAGATTATTGATCTATTTTAACGATCGATAAAGTCGTTTTTTCCTATGGCATTTTAAAAAACTGCTGCTACCCATAGACCTGCACTGCAGCCTCAGTAAGGACGGCACCGTGGATACCCTTGTTATCGGCAGCCGTTAACTTGTATTGATAGGCGAACGAATGTGCAGTGTGCCACACCTTGAGAGGTCAAAATTAAACCACTGGTAAATAATTCAGCAGTCAATTATTTGACTGGTCATAAGGCAAATCGGCAACAGACCGCGCTGAAGGGGGGAGAGAAAATGAAGCGACGTACTGAAATCCTGCGGGGGAGCACCGGCCCGTTTTAGTCTCGCCCGGGCCGGCGTGAGTTAACCGATTCTACTGACGGAATCCCGGCTGGCGTGTTCACGCTCAATGCCGGTCAACTCGCGTAAATGGCCTGAGCGCATCTCAAGCAGCCGATCGGCGTGTTCAAAGTAGTGATCGTCATGGCTGATGGCAAACACCGTTTTGCCCAGCGCGCGCAATTCAGGCAACAGCTCGCGATAGAAAATCCGCCGGAACTGCGGATCCTGATCTGCGGCCCATTCATCCAACAGCAGAATATCGCGCTGCTCTGCCACCGCCAACAACAGAGCCAGGCGTTTACGCTGCCCCTGCGACAGCTGCGGGTTGGTCACCCTGGTGCCGTCGAACTGCAGTTTGCTTTTCATATTCAACCGCTCGAGCCAGCCGGCGACCAATTCCGCATCGGGTTCACCACCTTCCGGCCCCTGCAAGCGATCGAACTGATGAAAATCGGTGAAAATCGCCGAAAACAGCCGACGGTAGTCCGGCATATCCGCCGCGGTCTGTGCGACGCCATCCAGAACGATGTGCCCGCTCACCGGTTGGTACAACCCGGTCAACAACATCGCCAGCGTTGACTTGCCGCTGCCGTTGCCGCCGATCAGAAAGACCAACTCACCACGGCGCAGCGTCAGATTGAGCGGCCCGACGGCAAAACCGGGCTGCTGTTCGGTATCCGCATAGTGAAAAACCACGTCGCGTAGCTCCAGCGTCTGCCAGGAACGGCCAACGGCGGCAGGAAACGCCGCTTGATACTCGGCCAGGCGCAGCGTCTTCAGCTTGTTAAAGGCCACTTCGGCGCTGACCAGCGTCGGAAACGCCCCGACCGCCTGCAGTAATGGCGTGCGCAAGAACAGCAGCGTCAGTGAATAGGTGGCGGCCACCGCCGAGTCCGCCCATCCCAGACTGTTGGCCATAAAGAACACCAGCCCAATCGCGCCCAACATCATGATATTTGACCAGTTGAGCGCGCTCAAATGGAAGGTGTCGGCGCGAATGATATGGTAGCGATAAGCTTGCGCATCGGGCTGATAGGCCTGTTCGTACAGCGCCTGCGCCCGCTTGCGGTTCAACGTCAGCTCCTTACGACCGTCAATCACCGACTCATAACGATGATAGAGACGCTCTTCAGACTCACGCAAACTGGCCATATGACGATAAACCCGTGACACCAGGCAGCCGCTGCCCACGACGGTCACTGCCACCCAGACTGCCGTGACCGCCAGCATTTTCGGTGATAGCCACCCCAGATAGGCCGCCGCCCCCAGGGTTAAAATCACCCCTTGAACCAGCTCAGGCAAGCGCACGAAGGCGACGGTAATATTGCGGATATCGCTGGACAGGCTGGCCAACAATGAGGCGCTACCCAATTGTTCAAGGCGTTCAATATCGGTATCCAAAATGCGCTTCACCAGCTGCCCACGCAGGCGATAGACGAAGTAATGGCCCAATGTCGTCAGCGCCAATTGCGAGCCCAGCGTGACCGCCATCAGCAATGCCAGCAGGGCGAGAAACATCGGCAGCACGGCCAATGCATTGCCGCCGGCCTCCATCAGGTATTGATTGATAAATGCAATGATACCGATGCCTAAACCGGCGCTGGCCAGGGTCAGCGCCATGACAGCCAGAAATGGCCAACGGTACTGGTGATAAACCACCCGTAGCAGTTCCATGAAAAAACCTCTGAAGTCGCGATCTGGCAGGCATTGTAAGCGGCGTGAGAATGAGATCAAGACGAATTCTCATCACAATTTATCAAGCACCGATCAGAGAGAGAGGGTATCTCATGGCTGTCTGACGGATGAAAACTCTCCATGGGGCTCTTACAGAGATGCTAAATATTCGCTAATTAAATAGCCTCATGAAACAAATAAAATAACCATATAAAATACAAAATATATTCACTTGAAAAATGAAAAAATAGAAAAGATAAAAAAACCATCTATTAAAAAATGAAATTATTTATTTCCTTTGCCGCCCATTATGCTCCAATGCTTTAATAAAACTTCATGATATAAATCGCCAACATCAAAGACGCAGGAAAGAAAAATGAAAAAAAGGAAATTTCTCAGTCAGGTTGAAATTGAGCAACTGATTGCTGCCGTGCATGAGGGGAAAAATAGCATTCGAGATCGTTGTCTACTATTAATGTGCTTTATTCACGGTTTGCGGGTTAGCGAACTGCGTGCTTTACGCCTGGAGGATATTGAGCTTACCTCCAATCGGATCCATATATCCCGGCTGAAAAACGGGTTTTCCGTTCAGCATCCGATCCAACCGCGAGAACGGCAGGCGCTGTTACATTGGTTGGCCCAGCGGACGAGCTATCCTGACGCAGAAGCTCCATGGTTATTCCTGTCGCGCCACGGCGGACAAATATCACGTCAGCAGCTGTATCGATTAATGAGAATGTATGGCGAAATGGCCGGTATTAGCGTTCAGGTCCATCCTCACATGTTGCGACACTCCTGCGGCTACGCCCTTGCGGATAAGGGGATCGATACGCGTTTGATTCAAGATTATTTAGGACACAAAAATATCCAGAATACGGTGATCTACACCGCGACCAACGTAGAACGATTCCGCGCAATCAGCATTTAATCTCACAATGAGAATAACTACGCGGGACCTCGTCCTTTGCTAAACAGCGCATCGAGTTTGGTACAAACATCAGATGGGAAGATGCAGCCCGGCACGTCATCAACGGCCTACTCCAGCACGACTTTAACGCCGAGCTGCTTTTCATGCCTCAGCGCCCAGGGGCACGCCGCACTGGTTATGCTAGCGGTAAACCTGCCGATAAATCATAACGCCATACCCTTCCATTAAAGGCTAGGTCCCCTTTGACCATTTCCCCCCCAATTGCCGCGTAATATTGCCGTGCAAAGAAAACAGTTCGCTGTCATTCTTTACCTGCAGTTTACGCATGGCGCTGCATTTATGCGCGCTGATCGTCTTGATGCTGCGGCGTTGCAACTCGGCGATTTGCCGCAGGCTCATACCGTTAAACAAAAAGGCCAAAACGTCGCTCTCACAGCGGGTCAACTTTCGCGTGCTAACCTCCTCTCCACTCACGGAAGGCGCCAGAAAAGCCCCAATCTGCGGACTCAACACACGTTCCCCCAGCAACACGCGATTAAAAAACTCCGCCACCAGCGGCAAAGCGTCATCTCTGGCAACGATGCTGACATTAGGCTGGTTCAACAGGCGCCCTAACTCTTCTGCATTCTGGCAGCAGGTATAGACGATTACCCGCAAGTCGGGCAGCTGCGTGCTCAGAGCCAGCAATGTTTCTCTGCCCTGAGCCACGGTCTCATCTTCGCCGTCCATTTCGGTAATCAGCACGTCGGCCTGCTGATAGACCACGCTGTCCGCCACCGCGCGGACGCTGGTTTCCTTTACGACGACTTTTGCCTGGGTTGGCAGCGTTTTTAAAAAACTCGCCAACCCTTCCAACGTTAATGGACATCTGTCCATTATCGCTATGTTCAGCGGTTGCTGACGCCATAAATGCATAATCTGCTCCTGTGCTTGCTTAGCCGAAAGGCATTTCGCGCATGCCTAGCGAACAAAGGATGAACCTTGCGCAGCCATCCATTTCCCCTGAAGGTACAATTCCCCATCGCTGTGAAATCCCAACTTCAACATCGCATTGCGTTTATGGGTGCTGACGGTGCGTATATCACGGCACATCGTTAACGCCACGTTGGTTACGCTTTTACCGGAAAACAGCTGGGTCAGCACATCCAACTCCTTCGCCGTCAGGGGCTTGTCAGCCGTCGCTTCATGCAACTGACGTTGACGCACCCGATGGCTGAAACTGCTGCAGCCCGTCAAAACCTGTTGGACGCAGTGAGTCAACGCAATGGCCGGCTCCTGCTTCAACATCAGGCCGCTGATGCCGGAGGCGATCAGTTGCCGCAGCAGTCTGGGTTCATCCAGCGCCGTGCAAATGACTATCGCGGTGTCCGGCGAGTTTTCGCGGACTTCAGCGATCAACCGGAAACCGTCCAATACCGACTCTGATTTACCGCACAAATCCATCACCAATAAGCGGTGCACATGCTGAGTGAATAAGGTTCTCAATGCCACCAGGTTAGTCACCTGCCGAACGTTGTCGGGCTGCAGGCCGCAGGACTCAATCAAGCGATTTCTCATCCCCAACGCCGTGATGAGGCAGGGCTCCATGATGGCCACGGCCCCCGTCGTTGCCTTACCGGCCGCCAAAGTCGCTCTTGATGGATAATTACTATTCATATCATCACCTTAAATCTGTCGTTAGCATTCCACTTAGGACGGTCTTTTTGTCTACTGATAGACAAAAGTGACCTGCAGGACACCCTCTATCGAGCCAGGCGTAGAACCGCCATTGGTGCTGTATGCCCGCGCCCGCAAATTGAATTTGGCTTCATGCGTCGCCTGATTAACTGACTGGGTCATGCTCTTGCCATTGCCCAGGTTCGCTCCCTGGTTGTTTTGCAATTCAATTTGGACCCGACGAGAACCGCCGGTGCTTTTATATAAGCTGGTGCTTTCCTCAGCGGCCGTCCCGCTGAAGGTCGCGACAACTGACGTGGTGGTACTCGGACAGTTTTTTAGCGTCAAAGGGAACTCCACCCAAGGGCTGGAGGCCCCGGAGGTCGCCAGGACGGCGGCGGAAATGTCATCCCCCAGATTGACCGAAATCGAGCCGTTTGCGCCGTCGATTTCGCAGGGCGCCGCTTTGATGTTGCCGGTAATGACGAGTTTTGATGTGGCTTGCGCTGTCGGCATGGCAAAGAGCAACAGGCCAGCCAGCGCCAATTTGCAGCTGATACCGCTAATAACCTTCCCCATACTTTATTCCTTCTCGTTAAACGCCGGGCACGGCCCGCTACCGTTGAAATATCCGTTTATTGAATTTCTGCCTGAATGGTCGCCGTTGCATTGAACTGCCCGACGGCAGGGAGCTGGCCGGTGGTGTTGATCGGATAGATGCTGATCCGTGAACTGCCACTCTGATTGGGATATTGGAAGTTATCGATTGGCAAGCGCCCGCTCTGAGGCCGAATCACATTGCCCTGCATATCCTTAATCATCACGCCAATGTCGCGATTGCTGGTTTTCAGCGCCTCAGGCATGCTGCCGTCAGCCTCGCCGCGGAATGACAGGCTGACCTTGACGCCGGCGGAAATATTGCGACAGGCCAGCGTCAGCGTTCTCTCTTCTGGAGTAAAACGGGGCGGCATCGCGCCCTTGGTTTGGATATTCGAGGTCAGGATGTCGCCAAAATTGACCGTAACCACTTGCGGATCGATAACACAACTCTGCGGCACGGTGACGGTGCCACTCATTGATATCGTGGAGACCGGCACATCGCTTTTCACGCCACTCGCCACCGAGACATAGGTGTCCACCAGGCGGGTGCTGGGGATTGTGGTCACGCCAACGAAAGGGCGGCGGAAATACAGATGAATTCGCCCGCGAGCGCCGCTGTTGTAGGGCGTGCTGGCACAGGATTCGTCATCGCCATCCATATCGGTCTTAAAGTTAGACTCATTGGTGAACGGTGCGGCAATAAACTCATTGCGATATCCCGCCACGAAAACTTCGCTCGCGACCCCCAGGTATTCATTCAACGCGTAATACGTTAACCCCCCGCTGCTGAATACCGGCTCGCTCAGCAGCATTTTGGCGGTGACATAAGACGCCGTACGCGTCTGGCATTCGCACTTCACCCGATAAGAACCGGGCAAATTCCAGTTGCCGCCGTCAGCATTCTTAATAATCCGCCCCACCACGTTTTGCGACGGGTCGGTTAAAACCGGGGAAAAGAGGAATGAAAACCCATGAGTCCCCGAAATAGGAGCACACTGCCCGAAAGCCGCCTGTACTTGTGGTGCGCTGAACGTTGCGCACGCCAATAGCCCGCCGACGATGATCCCTCGTTGAATCGATATTCCTGTCGCCATCATATGTACCTTATAAACACTGCCCGTTAACGAGACGAATCCCACCGCTCTCGAGCTGATTAGCCAATTGATAGTTGACCTGACATTGCTGAGCCGCGTCATTGCCCCACTTCACCCGCAGCTGCCCACTCTCCGCCAGGCCGGCCAGATAAACCTGGCCACCGTCGCCGACGATGCCGGCATTGTCAGAGGGGCTGTTGAGATTGCTGACGGTGGCGCCGAACGGCACCGGGTCACCGCTGCGCGTCAGCAAGGTCAGCAACACGCGGGCACCGACGTCCGGATTGAAGCGGGCACGCACCACGGCGCCGCGGGTTGGGATCACCGTTTGGCTGCTCAGCGTCATGTCGACATCTTCAGCAAAAGATTCACCGTCCAATCCGACGATATTGCGCCGGTAAGGCGTCAGGTAAGGCACGACCGCATAGCCGCGCCAATCGGTGCTCACCCCGGTTTGGTTCAGGACATCCACCCCTGACGCGCCGGGCGCCTGCACCAACGCCACCGTATCGCCCAGCGGCTGCGACAGCGTGACGCCGTTTTGGTGCACCAGAACGCCCCCCTGTACGCCGTAGTTCACCTGCCGGCGATGGCGATCGTAGCCATACCCCAGGTTCCACTCGGCGAGGGCGCCTTTGTAGTCCGCCTGAATATTGCCGTTCGCCCCCACGCCCCTGCCGGTATAGCCCTGGTTGATGCTGTAGTTGAGGTTATTGCCCGGCAAGGCGGTACCGCTCAACCCAAGGTTATTGCTGGTAGCGCCATTGCGGCTGGCGTTCATGCTGTAGGTGGCATAGCTGCCCGGCAGCCATTTGCTGAGCGGTACGCTGACGTTGAACGCTACGATATGGTCACGAATACTGCTGCGATTGCCGTTACTGTCGTAGCCGTTCTGGTTGAAGGTGTAATTCAGCCCGTAACTGACGGCCTCCCAGCTGTTGTTGTAGCTGAGGCTGACAGACTGCGAACGGCGGTTATCGTCCCAGTAGTCTTCGTTAAACAAGCTGAGCGACAACGTTCCCCCCTGCTCCCACAGGCTTTGGCTCATCGTCAGCTCGGCGCGACTCTTCTTGTGATCGTTATAGATAGCGCTGTTGCCGCCGTAGCTCTCCAGCGCCTCTTGCAGGTTATAAAAACCGCGCGTGGAATAGCGGTAGCTGGCCAGACTAAAGTTGGTGCCGGTTTCAATGAAGTTCTTGCCGTAACGCAAACGCCATGACTGCCCCTGCTCCTTCGGCCGGGTTTCCTGCTTGGTCCAGGCCTGGGTGACATCGGCAGACAGCGCGCCCACCGCCCCCAGGTTCTGCCCCCAACCCAGCGCCAGGGACTGATACTTACTGGCCGCCTGCACGCCGCCATACAGCGTGGCCCCCCACGGAAGACCGTAGATCCCGGTCGCCTGGCTGAACGGGCGTTCATCAACGCCACCGCCGTATGAACGGTATTTCCCGCTGGTCAGGCTGTATTTAAAACGCCCTTCGCGCTGCAATACCGGCACCACGGCGTACGGCACCACAAAATGCTGCTCCTGGCCGTCAGCCTCACGCACGTTCACATTCAAGTCGCCGCTGCCGCCCGTGGGATACAGATCGGTAATTTCAAATGCCCCCGGCGGCACATAGCTTTGATAAATCACATAGCCGTTTTGCCGGATTACGATTTGCGCATTAGTACGCGCGATCCCGCGCACCACCGGCGAGTACCCTTTCATGCTGTCCGGCAGGATGTCGTCCTCAGAGGCCAATTGCCCCCCACGGAACTGCACGCTATCGAACACATCGCTGGGCGTTGTGCTGTCCCCCAGGGTCAGGCGGCTTTGCAACGCAACGATATCGCGCTGCAGGTAGGTGTTGATTGAGCGCCAGGAAGAAGAACCGCCGGTGTAATGGTTCCAGATCGAATAGTTACGCAGGCGCCAGGCGCCCCAGTTGATGCCCGAGCGCAGATTGAGGTAATAGTTATTGTTGTTTTGCCGTTCGCTGTCGCGCATCTGGTTATTGGCGCCGCTGAAGTTGTAATTGACCAACAGCGCCGGTATGCCGGAGTCCCATTTATCCGGGGAAACGTAGTCGCGCGCATTCAAGCGCAGTGCCGCTTGCGGGATGCTCAAATTCAGCCTCAGCTGATTGAACAGGAATACCGCAGAGGCCTGTGGAATGGTCTGTGCCAGGTTGACGCAGCTATCCCCGGGCACCATCGCCGGAAACATGGCCACCCTCACGCCCAGTTCCGCCAATTTTTCCGTGCTGAAACAAGGCTGCAGCGCTTGCTTCCCGTCGGCTCCCGGCATAAGCCGAAACTCGACGTCAAGGCTGTCGATCTGTTCGCCGTTAAGGTAAAGATCGACCCGGTAGTTCCCGGGCGCCTGGCTGCTGTTCTCCTCAAACACCGAGAGATCGGCGCCGCGCAGCGCCGGATTATCAATTTCCAGCAGCGCCGGGTTGAAATAATCGCGCGCATGAGCCGTGCCGATCGAGCTCAGCAGCGCCATTTGGCAAGATATCAGGCCGGCCAGAACCGATCGCGCCCCTGGTAAACCAATGCAATTCGGGTTATTCATCCTTTTAACTCCCTGTCCCGATTGGCTCGGCCCGACGAAGAATCAGGTAAGCCGAACGCCTGCTCCAGCGTTATCCCAGAGCAAAAAAACACGCACCGCGGCCCGGTTATAACGTGCTGGTGAAGGTCTGGCCGGTGCCGCCATAGTCGTTGATGATTTGCCAGCTCAGGCTGCCACCTGCGCCACTTGCCGCCGGCAACGGGAAACTGGCGCTCGCCTGCGGCGCCACCATGGTGTTGCCGGTAATGGCGCGGCCATTCAGCTTCAAATTGAAAAAGGTGAGGTAGTAGGGAGAAGGGTTGGTCACCTGCAAACGATCGCCGCTGCGCCGCCACGTCACTTTACCGGCCGCCTCTTCCAGATTGCCGACGAGCCCCTGCGGGCGATAAATCAGCTTGATGCGGGTCTTGATCGCAATTTGCAGCGTGTTCTCTTTCTTTTCCACCGAAGGAATAGCCTTCACATTCAGCCAATACAGCGACTCTCTGTCCGTCGGTAAATTGCCGCCCGCACGTACCACGCGCAGCAGGTTATTTTGGCCCCCGTCTAAACGAAATAGCGGCGGCGTGATAATAAAAGGTGCTTTCGCGCTATCGCCCTCTTGCGCATCGACCCAGGATTGGATCAGATAAGGCACCGCATCCGGATTGTTGATATTCAGAGCAGACTCTTTTTTACCGCCGTCATAGATGAGGCGCGTTCCACCCACTACCACGCCGGCCTGTACCGGAGCCCAAAGCGTCATCAACAACGCCGCCGTCAGCGCAAAGTATCCAGCTTTCATCTCTTTCTTCCCGTTCCCATCACCGATGAACAAGAGCCAGAGAACACGCCCTCTGGCTCATTTTTCTAACTGTTTCGCCGCCGTGACGGCATAGCCTTACTGATAAACGATGGTGAAGTTGGCCGTAGCGTTAGCGCTACCGACGGAAACGTCGTCATAAGCGAAATAGCGCGCGACAAAGCCCAGGGTGTTGTCTTTGTTTTCTTCCAGCGCATACACGCGGGAATCGTTGCCGATATTGAGCACGTTGCTGCCGTCGTCCAGCAGCTGTACGCCAATACCGCCCGCGACCCCAGCGGTGCCGGCGCCGGTCAGTTGCAACAGCCCGGACTGCCCCTGCACCTGAGTACCGTCAAAACGCACGGTGGCGCCGGTCACAGTTTTCGGGCAGTTTTTCAGCACCAGGTTGAAGGCTTTGGCGCCAGCGGTTTTAGACAGGGTGAATGCGTCTTTGGCAATCTTACCCAGAGCGACCTGCTTGTTCTGGGAGTCCGGATCGACGGTGCAAGACTGATCGGTAATGGTGCCAGTGATATTCAGCGCGCCGTCAGCAGCAAATGCAGAGGGGATAAATGCGGACGCGGTCAATACAGCTACAGCCAACAGATTCTTTTTCATCCTACTTTCCTTAAAATTATGCAAAATATGCATGGGGTTTATTTCCGACATATCCTTAATGTCATTCCTTTTATTTAGTTCCATGAATGTGAAGGGCCGTAGCCAGACTGATTAATGGCTTCGGGCTTATTCACCCAAACGATTCATTTTGAACTAAAGTGACTCCTTTGGTTTTTAAAACCAATAAAAACCCATTTAACAGGATTTAAAACCAGCTGAGTAACAAAGTGATATTAAATCAGACTAAAAAACCAAGGCGTAAACTCAATGATTTAAATCCGCGGATTTTTGATTAGGATTTTGCTTAGATTAAGAGGAGGTAGGGGATACGAGAAAAAATCACAACACACTGTTTTCAAAAAGAATTAAGCTTTAAGCAGGAAAGAGGGCATGGGAATATTGACATTGTTTTTACGCGTCCTTACAGTATGTTTCAGTTTAGTTCAAAGTGACTCCTTATCGTTATTAACTTAAATCACACTTACCAAATTTCCTTAAAGCGCTGTGCATTGCTGGCGGTATAAATCACCGTATTCTGGATATTTCGGTGCCCGAGGTAATCCTGAATTAAACGGGTGTCGATACCGCGGTCCGCCAATGCAAATCCGCAGCCATGCCGCAGCATATGTGGATGAGCGTTGACCTCCAATTTGGCCACCTTGCTGTAATGGCGAATCAACCCGTAAATACGTTGGCGCGACAGACGGCCACCGCGGTTGGACAGGAACAGCCACTCTTGATCGGCCCAGCGGTGCCGTTGACGCTTATCCAACCAGCGCCGCAGACATTGCCTTTCGCGCAGATAGAGCGGATGGACGGTGGAAAAGCCATTTTTCAACCGATGTACATAGATATTACCGCCTTCCAGATCGATATCCGATAAGCGCCACCCCCCTATTTCGCTGGCGCGACACCCATGAATAAAACACATATAAATCAAACAATAATCGCGTTCTGGATTCTTTCCCTGCAGCGTGACCTCAAGCAGTCTCTCCACTTCGGAAGGCGTCAGATGTTTACGATTAGACATACAACCTCATTACTTTGCTCGGAAAAATGTGGCTGTCATTTTCCTTTTACGTCACCACAATGGACACTCAGGGTAGCCCCTGGCTTATGGATAGGTTCCTGCATCCAGCGCGGAGTATAGCGGATTTGCCGAATGCGAACAGCGCGACAGGCGTTATTATCACGGGCATAAACCACCCTTGTGAGTCGCTCTTGCGAATGGGTTCCGCAGATTCCCGGCATTATCACCACACGGCTTCCTGTTTGCTTTAGCTTGCGTTATCACTGCCTGGCACGATGTGGCGTAAGATTGATAAATTAACCGGCAAAACAAAGAATATTCCTAAAAAATATTGCCATGTCATTAACACACGCCATTAATAACACCGCCAAAATGAGAATGAAAAACCGCCACCACGGGTTCATATTAACCTGACGGATAAGCATTAATAATTATGGATATCGATAACAGAGTGAAACTGGAAGGGTAAGAGATGAAATGGCAGTCACAACAGACGAAAAACCCAGGCCTGACCTCAACAAGCGATCGCCTGGGGGGATGAAATTATTGACGGATTATCACGTGGCACAATTCACCGAGCGTCAACTCAGGGTGTTCGATAAGCATTTCCGCAGTGAGCGTAATGCCAAATTCTCGCCGAACCACCAGCATCAGCTCCATATAATCCAGGCTGTCCAGCCCAAGCTGTTGCAGCGGCATATCTGCCGACAGCTGCGCTCTCTCCAGCCCTCTGGCTTCGTACAACATGCCGCAAATCGTCTCATATAACCGATGATACTTTTCCATAGGCCCTATCGCTATTCATTGTGATAACCAAATACCAGCGCCGCATTGGCGCCGCCGAAACCGAAGCTGAGGCTCATGACATTACGCAGACGGCCATGCCGATGCCCCTCGCGAATATAATCAAGATCGCATTCGGGATCGGTCTCGTGCAAATGGCAGGTTGCCGGCATCATTTGTTGCTGTAACGCTTGCAGGCAGACGATGGCCTCAAAACTGCCGGATGCGCCAAGCAGGTGCCCAGTATAGGATTTCGTGCTGGAAATCGGCGTGCGGTAAGCATCGCGCCCCAGAGCCGCCTTGATCGCCTCGGTTTCGCTCACATCGTTTTGCAGCGTAGAGGTGCCATGCGCATTGATATAGTCGATTTTATGACTGTCGAGCTGCGCCTGCTCTAAAGCCCGTCGTATGGTTTTCACTTTCGCCTGCTGATCCTCCGCCGGGGCGGTAAGATCGAAAGCGTCTGAAAAATTGCCGTACCCTTTGATCTCCCCCAGGATCGTCGCACCACGCGCTAAAGCCGCTTCCCGTTCCTCAAGGCATAACACGGCGGCCCCCTCCGCCAGGACGAAACCGTTGCGATCCCGGCTGAACGGGCAGCTGGCTTTGGTGATATCTTTCTGCTCCCGGCTCAACAAACGCAACGCATCCATATTCCAGATCGCACCGTTGCCGCTCAGCGATTCCGACGCGCCGGCCAGCATCATTGCGGCGCGGCCGCTGCGAATCACTTCAAACGCATCGCCAATCGCGATGCCGCCAGTCGCACAGGCCGCCGCCGGCGAGCCTTGATAACCCCGTAGCAGCCAATGCTGGCCGCATATGGCGGTCGCGATATTGGGCATCGCGTGAAAACAGCCAAACAACTGCCCCAATCCGGATTGCAGATAGTCCGCATTGTTTTGCATGATCTCATCCTGCCCTCCCCAGCCGCTGCCGATAATCGCCCCGCACTCCAACGACGAATAAAAGTGCGCAGGCCCCCTGTAAGAGGATGAAAACGCCATTTCGATCGCCTCTGCGGCGGCGGCAAGCGCCAACCTGGCGAATCTGGGTAGCCGGCGACTTACCCGCGCAGCAACGCCCTCCAGCGGCGGTTCAGACTCCAGCAAAGCAAAAAAGCGCGCGTGGATCCCTGCCGCCGATTTATCGTGATAGCGATAGGCCAGGCGGCTGGCCATGATAGCCTGCCAGTTTTGCTGCGCATTGCCGCCCAGCGCGGTGACGGCACCGTAACCGGTGACCACCACTCGTCTTATTTTCTCCATGCTTATTCTCCTTGCCCCGATGCGAAAGCCTCGTTGCCGCCCAGCGCCAGCCAGAGCTGCATCGTGGCGTTCAGGTAGCGGTATTGCAGCGCCGACAGCGAGTTTTCGCTGGTCAACACCGCCTCTTGCGCATCCAGCAGCGTTTGCAGCGCGACGGAACCAGCCTGATATTGATGCCGCGCCAACGCCACGGCTTGCCGGCTCATCGCCAGATGCCGCCGCTGGTTGCCGATTTGCCGCTGTGCTTCCAGGCGTTGTCGCATGGCGTTGTCCACATCGGCCAGCGCGCGGTAGACCGCATCGCGAAATTGAATCTCCGCCCGCTGCGCCTGCAACGCCGCTTTGTCACTGGACAAGCGCATCTTGCGCCATTCGATAAACGGCAGCGTCAACGTGGCCCCCAGCGAACGCGAAGGTTCACTGAACCACCGGCGGAAAAGCCCACTGCCGGCATCCAACCCGGCTTCCAGGCTCAGCGTCGGATAAAAACTCAACCTGGCCGCCTCGGCACCGGCCAGCGCCGCTCTCAGGCGGCGCTCTGCCGCCTGAACATCCGGCCTGCGTGCAATCACCGCCGCCGGCAGGCGCTGCGCGATAGCCACCTCTTCAAGCGGCAACGAACGTCGTTCGCTATAGCGCAGCAGCGGCGATCGCCCAAACAATAACGCCAGCGAGTTACGCGCGTCTTCCCGCTGCCGCTCCAGCTCATGCAGCTGATTCTCTCTCGCCAACAGGTTCTGTTCCGCCTGCAACAGCTCGAATCGGCCAACGTCGCCCGCGGTGTGACGTGCCGCCACCAGCCGCAAAGTTTCACGCGCGATCGTCACCATCCGTTGCTGATGGATAACTTGCTGATTCAAATCGGCAATCTGCCAATACCCGCGCGCGGTAGCCCCTATCAAGGTCAACGCGGTATTGCGCCGGTCCAACGCCGAGGCGACGGCCTGCCATTCTGCCTGTTCGCGAATGCGCGCCAGCTTGCCCCATAAATCCAGTTCATAGCTCAGAGAAAGCCCTGCACGGTAGCTTTCCTGCGGCGTAGTCGTGCCCCGCAGCGCTCGGGTATTGCGGCCACTCAGGCTGGCGGCCAGATCCGGCGTCAAATTGCCCTGCGCTAACCCGGCCTCCAACATGGCCTCACGCCACTGCAATCCGGCCAGCGCCAGATCCTGATTCGCGATCAGCACGCCGTCGATCAGCGCCGACAGTTGCGGATCGTTGAAGTTTTCCCACCAGGCGATGCCCGCGCGCAGTGAACCGGAGCGCTCATCGACCACGCGCCACTGCGGCGGCAACGACGGTGGCGCCGTGGCGTCGATCGGCCGCCATCCGCAGGCGCTCAGCGACAGCATCACCAGCCCACAAACCCAAAGTCGGCTCATTCTCGCGCCAGCGCCTCCACCGGCTGCAGGCGCGCGGCGGTGCGGGCGGGAAAGAACCCGAACCCGACACCGATCAACGCCGAGAATCCGCAGGCCAGCAACAGCGGCGGCCAGGTAAAGATCATCGTCACCTGCGGCGCCAATCCGCTCAGAGCCCCTTTAACCAACGCGGCGCAGGCGATCCCCAACACGCCCCCCAGGCTGCAGATCACCACCGCCTCGATCAGAAACTGCCGCATAATGTCCCTCTCAGCGGCGCCCACCGCCAATCGAATGCCGATCTCATGTGTCCGTTCCGTCACCGAGACCAGCATGATGTTCATTACCCCCACACCGCCCACCAGCAGCGAGATGGCGGCAATCGCGGTAATCAGCAGCTGCATGGAGTCTGAGGCGCGCTGAATGGATTGCGTCAGCTGATCGTCGGTCAGGGTGAAGAAATCCCGCCGCCCGTGTTCTACGATCAAACGCCGGGTCGCATCCCGCCCCGCCTCTTCCAGCGTCAGTTTTTCATTCACTCGCATCACAATGGATTCCAGCGGCATATCGCCGGCGATGCGGCCGGTGAGGGAGGTATAGGGCAGCCAGGCAAGCGGTTGAGAGCCGGCGTATTGGGCGCCGCGACGCTGCGCGACGCCAATCACCCGATAAGGCACGCCCGCTATCAGCAATACCGCGCCTACCGGGCCTTGCCGGGAAGAAAACAGCGCCTGCTTTAGCAAGGGATCAATCACCGCTACCGGTGCACGCTCACTCAGATCCTGCGCGGTTAACAGGCCGCCGGAAAGCAGGCGAATGCCCTGCGTGCGGAAATACCCATCGCCGACGCCCATCACGGCGAGTGGCACCTGTTTGCCTTCGCGAACGGCCAGCAGTTGGGTGCCGATCACCGGCGAGACGCTGTCGACGTAAGGCAGCGCCGCCAACAATGCAGCATCGCGCGCGCTCAGCGAACGCGCGAAATCAGGGCGCGATTTTTCCCACCCGAGGCCAGGGCGAATCTCCAACGTGCTGGTGCCAAGCTGGCTGATTTCCTTGAGAATATTACGCCGTGTGCCCTCCCCGATGGCGATGGCGGAGACCACCGCCGCAATGCCGATAATGATGCCGAGCATCGACAACACGGCCCGGACCCGATGCCCCAGCAATGCTCGCCAGGCCATACCGACAGCCTCTTTCAGCGCCACACCCGGTGCCATGCGCTTCAGGGGGGCTACCGGCGATAGCGGCCGTTCGAACGTAGCAGGCTGTCGGGAGGCCTCATGGCGACGATCCGCCACGATCTCGCCGTCGCCGATCTCAATGATCCGCCGTGCCTGCTCGGCGATCCGCCGATCGTGCGTCACGATAACGACGGTGTGCCCGACCGCGTTCAGCTCGTGCAAAATGGCCATCAACGCCTGACCGCTGGCGCTATCCAGCGCGCCGGTCGGTTCATCGGCCAAAATGATTTCCGCACCGTTCATCAGGGCACGGGCAATACTGACCCGCTGCTGTTGCCCACCGGAAAGCTGCGCCGGGCGATGACCGCCGCGCTGCGCCAACCCGAGCCGAGCCAACAAATACGCTGCCCGCTGGCGGCGCTCTGCGGCCGGCATGGCGGTATACAACGCCGGGATCGCCACATTCTCGCCGGCGGTCAGATAGGGCATCAGATGATAGCGCTGGAAGATAAAGCCGATATGCCGGCTGCGAAGCTGCGCCAGGCGATCGCCGTCGGCTTGCCCAATAGCCACCCCGTTGATGTACACATTGCCCTGAGAAGGCTTGTCCAGACAGCCGATGATGTTCATCAGCGTCGATTTTCCAGAACCGGAGGCGCCAACGATAGCGACCAATTCCCCCCGCTGAATGCTCAGGGATACGCGCTTGAGGACCGCAATTTTCTGCTCCCCGGCCTGAAACTCGCGCGAGACGTTTTCCAACGCAATAATGGGCTCGGCGTTAGCTGACATGGCCTTCCTCCGCATCAGGCTGCTGATCCAGCAGCACCCGTTCCCCTGCGCTCAGCCCTTCCAGCACTTCGGCATAGCGACGATCGCGGGTACCGATACGCACTCGGCGTACCACGGTCTGCTCGCCATCCAACACCTTGACCTGGTAATCCCCTTCATCCAATGCCTCGCCCAGCGCAGCCATCGGCACCCGCACCACGCCCTGCGCGCGTTCGGTAATGATAAATACCTGCGCCGTCATCGAGGTGCGCAATCGGCGTTCGTCGTTGGCGACGGCAAACACGCCGTTGTAATACACCGCCGCCGTTTGCTGGCTTGAATTCCTGCCCAGCGGGTCGGTTTCCAGCGCCTCCGCCGGCGCCTGCTGTATCGCACCCATGGCCCCCTCATATCGGCGGCTGGGATCGGCGGCGACGTAAAACCACAGCGGCTGCCCCGTCTTCACCTGCAAGATGTCATTTTCCGATATGCGGGTGTGCACCATCATGGTATCCACGTCTGCCATCACCAAAATGGTCGGCGCGCTTTGCGACGAGACGATGGTCTGCCCTTCCTGGGTGACAATGCCCAGCACCTCGCCGTCGATAGGGGCGGTAATACGGGTAAAAGCCAGATTGGCCCTGGCGGTTTCCTGCGCCACTTCGGCCTGGACGATCTGCGACTCGTTCACTTTCAACTGCGCCAGTTGCGCGTCGCGCTGCGCCTGCGCTTTTTCCAAATCGCTGGCCACGCCGGCGCGGTCACGCGCCAGCGCCCTTTGCCGCGTCAGTTCCAGCTGGTACTGCTTCAGCTGCGCCTGGCTCGCCAGTTTCTGTGCCTGTGCGCTGCGTAATTCGGCCTGTGACTTGCGCAGCTCGTTAAGCTGCAGCGTCGGATCTATCTCGGCCAACAGCTGCCCCTGGGTCACCCTGTCCCCCTGTTTGACATACAGTTTTTTCAACTGCCCGTTGACCTGTGCGCCAACGTTCACCTGCCGGATCGGTTTTAGAATACCGGTCGCCAACACGCTTTTTTCGATGTCCCCGCGCTCGACGCGCGCCGTTTGCGGTGGTTGCATGTCAGGAGACCGATTCATCAACGACAGCCCGCCAACCACCGCCACCAAAACGCACAGCGCCAGCGCCACTCGCCGCCAGCGTCTCTTCCCGGACTCGTCACTCCACCGCAGCACAATCATTCATCCTGACGTCATGGGGGAATTCAGGCACCAACCGCCCCTGGGACATGCGCAAGACCCGATCGAACAACGGCAGCAGCCGCGGATTATGGGTGACCGTCACCAGGGTTTTACGATTTTCACGGCAATGCGCCACCAGAGCCGACATCACCGTCGCCGCGGTCTTTTCATCCAGATTCGCCGTCGGCTCGTCCAGCACCAACACCGGGCAACGGCTGTACATGGCGCGCGCCAGCAACAGACGCTGGCGTTGCCCCAGCGACAGCCCGGCATGGCTCTCCCGCACCAGGGCATTCACGCCCCCCGGCAGCTGCGCCACCGCGTCCGCCAACCCCAGGCTGCGCAGCGCCTGCTCCACCTGCCGTTGCTGGCCCGGCGCCGACGGCGCGAACAGTGTGATGTTCTGCAACACCGAGGCATTGAACAGAATGTCCTCCTGGCTTTGCAGGAAAAACAGCCGCTGCGCGGCGGCGCTTGCCAGTACGCGTCCATCCAGCGCCAGCGCCCCCTGCTGCGGCGTCAGCAGACAGGCGAGCACCTTCAGCAACGTGCTTTTACCCGCGCCGGAACCGCCGCAAATGGCAATACACTCTCCCCGTTCCAGCGTCAGAGACAAATCGCGCAACACCGGTTGGCCGGCGTCGTAAGCGAAGGTCACCCCCCGATACGCCAGCTGCGCGTCAAAATGGCTCACGCTTTCGTCCTCAGACGGTGCCCGAACGGATACCGCAGGAAACAGGTCCCGCGCGCGTTCATCGATGACGTGCAGCTGGTTTTTCTGCAAAACGGCGAAAAAGATCTTGCTGCTGTACGAGGTAAAGATTTCGCGCAGAAAGCTGTAGGCGAAGAATGCCCCCAGGCTGAGCTCGCCCTCCTTGAGCAGCGGCAACGCCAGCAGCATGAACAACACCATCTCCAGACTGCCGATCAGCTGGTAAATGCTGCCCTTTATCTGCTCATAGATCTTTTGCTGCTGCAGGCAGTTGAACAGCGAGCGGGCATGTTCGGCGAACCCTTCCTGCCGCTGGCCGGCCAGGCCAGCGGACTTGATGGTCGAAAACCCCTGGATGGTTTCCAGGATGAAGTCATTTTGCACCGCGCCTCGTACCTGCAGCTGCTGGGTGTAATGCCGATCGCGGTAGATGGCCCACACGCTGACCGCCCCCATCAGCAGCACGCCGACAACCGGCACCAGTGCCAGCATCGGGCTCAGATACCCCATCACCGCCAGCGCGATGGCCCCAATGATCCAGTCGGTGCGCAGGCCGTTATCCAGTTCGATTTTCTGGCCGGCGGCCATCTGCCAACTGGTGAAACGGCTGAAGATCTCGCCGGGGGCGCGTTTGCTGAAGAAATTGAGCGAGTTTTCCAGCAGGCGAGAAAAACCGGCGGCGCCGTGCAACAACACGAAATTTTTGATGAAGCGTTCGGTAAAGATGCGAGCAACCAGCGCCAACGCCGTGGACGCCACGAACGCCAATAGATAGTAGGCATAGGGGAACGCGACCTCGCCGGCCATGGCGAACACCTGATTGATCGCGCTGGCGACCATCATCGGCATGATGAACAGCGTCAGCGAGATAAAAAACGTCATCGCCGCCAAGCGATAAATGCCGGCGATGCCGGCGGTATCCTTCAGGCTTAAGCTGGCGAAAGCGCGCCAGCGGCCGCTGCGCGGGGCCGGTGCACCAGCCGGTATCTCATCGCGATCCAGCACCAACGCATAACCGCTGATTTCCGCTTTCAGGGCAGCGTACGGCAGCAGTTGCTGCCCCAATGCCGGATTCATTACGCATACGTATCCCCCCTGGCGATACGCCAGCAACACATAGTGGCCTGCGCCGTAATGCAAAATGGCCGGTAAAGGCAGCGCCGCCAGATCCTGATGCTCAAACGCCACCGGATAAGCCGGTAGCGCCAGCTCTCCCAAAATGGCGCACAGCGTCGCCAGCGAAGTGCCGTGCTGCGAAGCGGGATAACGCTCCCGCAGTTCCGTCAACGGTGCGCGAATGCCCTGAGTTTCCGCCAGCATGGCGATACAGGCCAGCCCGCACTCATTGATTTCGCTCTGCAAGACCGGCGTAGGAAGGATGTTTTCCATACGTAGTGATATCCCTGACTTATTCGTTGATGAAAAATAAAGAGTGCGAATGCCATAACAGCCAATCATCCGCATGCCGCCGGAGGGTTCGCTCGACGATCGCCGGCATGGCGCGGCCGATCCGGTCTGCAGCGACCGGCTCTTCGATGTGAATGCGGATGCCGCGATCGAAATAAAGCGAATAGAACACCACCTGAGCCCGTAGCGCCCGGGACAGCCGAACGAGGCCGCTGTGCAAATGCGCCGGCCGGCCGAACAGATGACAGGCCAGTTTGGCCGCAACATCCTGATTGCTGTGCAGGGTGTAATCCGGCGTGATGTCCGGGAAGAGGATGATGTTGCGCCGATGTTCCGCCGCTTCCAGCATCGCCTGCGATAAGGTACCGGCGATGTGCCGCGGATCGTCGTGAATCGAGCAATAGTCGAGCCGCTGCCGCCATTCGTCTTCCGGTGCTCGCCGCGCAAACGCCTGCACATCGCCGGAAACGATCACCGTGGCTCGTCTGGGATAAACATTCGCACCGACCAGCGTCGCCAACACGTCGGAGACCGTATGCATCGGCGCCAGCAGCACCGGCACGCCCGCGCGATGCAGCGGTTCCACGACCCGATCGAGCTGCGCGGAACAGTGCGCCAAATGCTTCATCAGCGCCGCATTGCGAGCATAGACCGCCGCGAGATCCAGCCACTGCCGCCGCTGCATCAGCCAGGCGAAGTCCAGCTTGCCCTCCCCCAACAGGCTCTGGCGGTTCGCCAGCGCTACCGCATGCCGGTGGCGAAAGCGACGCTGCGGTCTGCTTCCCCTCAACCGCCGGCGCACTTCCAGCCACAGGCGATAATCCACGCGCCGCAGCACAGCACACGTCATGCGGTTGCCCATCCCGGCACCCGTTGCCGATAAGCGGGCCATCGCGTCCAGACCGTTGCGCCAGGCCAAATACCCACGAACCGCGAGCAGGCGCATCACGGGGCCAGCGGCTTATCGTGCTGCAGCAGCGACAGCAGCTGCCGGCTGAAAGCAGAAAACTCACGATCTTGCAGCGCCAGCCATTTGCGATTGACGATAAAACTGGGGGTCGCGTTGATCTGGTAATAGCGGCTCACTGCCGTCATATACGCCAACAGCTCTTTGACCCGCTCTGACCCTCTGGCCTGCTGATAGGCAGCCTCATCGATACCGTTGGCCGTCAGCCAGGCGCTGAGCTGTTTGTCGTCCGCCAGGTTGAGGTTTTCTTTGATAATGGCGCGGTAAGCGGCGGGGCGATGCTGCGCTTCGATCCCCATGATCGTCAGCGTGGCGAACAGGGGCGCAAAGGCCGCCATGCCGGCTTGACTGTCGTCGCTAAGGTGCAAGCGCACCAATTTGGCCCCCGCCGGTAAACTTTTTTCCAGCTCGGCCACGCCGCTTTCGTTGACTTCACAATAGTGGCAGGCATAGGAGAAGACTTCGACAATGGTATTATCGTCTTGCAACGGGCTTTGCTCGATTTTTTCCGGGGCGATAAAGCTCAGGCTTTCTGCCTCCGGCGGTTGCATGACGTAATGTTTAAAATAAAAGGCGGTCAGAAAAGAAGAGGCAAAAATAATGACAAGCGTGTAGCTAATGAAAAGCAAGGGACGTTTATACATAACGGACGCATCCTGCGCATATATTAATACTCACCCGGCAGGGTGAATACATGAAAAAGAGTTAATACCGTAAATAATGAGAACGTAAAGATGACTTTTCGCCCGGTATCAGGCGGGCCAGCGCGAACGCTGCCCGCCTGCCCACCGCTAATCTAAATGCAGGGGATTAACCCGCCTCAGCTTGGCGTGGTTGGGTTAGACGGGCAGCTTGCTACCGGCGCCGGGTGATAAGTCTTTCTCACACCGCCAAACTTATCGGCGCAGGTGGTGACCAGCTGGCAGGTGCGGTTATTGCCGCTGCCCACCCAAGCAAACTCCTTGGTACAAACAAAAGTACCGCCGACGATGTTTCCCGCTTCTGACAGATTGATTTTCTTCATTACAATATCCTTATATATATTAAAATATAAACACACTACCCATTACTCTGTCGGCAGACAGAGCAATTCTTCAATACATTTTAAAACCATCTAATTAATAACAATGAGAGCGCTTCGGGAAAAAGCATAGCCATCCCAAACGAGCAGATCAATACAATTATTTACACTGCAAGAGAAAGTTAATCGAATAAGTAAGCCGTGAATGCGGGACTATTCCAATTTAAATTAGTCTAAAAACAAGAAAAGTAGATCAAAGCCTATTAAAGCAAGAAAAACATAAAAGGATAATTCTCAATAAAATGAAAAAACAAATAAGAAAAATTCAGATCTGACCAGTTGGCGACGACGTGCAACACGCTGAAAAGATTGCTTCCTGCCGCGCCGGATTTACACTGTGCAGCAGGACTCTCACTCTACAGGATGCCCATGCTCGCCACTCACGAATACGCCAACGACCTGATTCTGTTCGCCCTGATTGTCGACTGCGGCTCGTTCAGCAAGGCCGCAGAGAGCGCCGGCATCACCAGCTCGGTGATCAGTAAACGCATCGGGCGGCTGGAAAAATCGCTGGGTGCCCGGCTGTTATACCGCACCACCCGCAGCCTGACGCTGACCGAAAGCGGCCAGGCGCTCTACCAGCAGGCCAAAGAGATCGGCGCCAAAGTGCAGGAGGCGCTGTACGCCGTCAGCGAAAAGAGCGAAGAGTTGACCGGCACCATTCGCATGTCGGTGCCGACCATTTCCGGCGAGCTGCTGCTGAGCGAGAGCGTGGCGGAATTTTGCGCTCTGCACCCCAGCCTGAAGGTCGAGATGCGGCTGGAAAACCGCTTTGTCGATCTGGTGGAAGAAGGTATCGATCTGGCGATCCGCACCGGCACCATGCCGGATTCGAGCCTGATTGCCCGGCCGATCTTCGATTCCCGCTGGGTGATCGTCTGCTCGCCGGGGTACCTGGAAAGCCACCCGGAACCGCGTAGCGCCGAAGACCTGCTTGGCCACAACTGCCTGACCTACACCTACCAGGAGAGCGGCACCGCCAACTGGCTGATGAAACGACCGGGACGCAACGAAATCTACGAGCTGCAGGTTAACGGCAACCTGTCGGCCAACAATGCGCGAGCGATCCGCAAAGCGGTGATCGGCGGCCACGGTATCGCCATGGTGCCGCGCTGCATGGTGTATGAAGATTTGCAGGACGGCAAGCTGACCGAGATCCTGGCCGGCCACTGCGGCAAAGTATTGGGCATTTACGCCGTCTATCCTTACACCCGCAATCTGCCGTTAAAAACCCGTCTGCTGATCGAACATATCATCGGTTCCTACCAAAATATCAGCCATTATTTTTGAGTTCCCTGCTCTGATTATTTCCCCGCAGCCGCAAAAAGCCGCAGGGATTACCGCATTTTTGGACATAATCTATTGAACATTACCGCTTAATTAATGTGAATCCACGCATTTATCACACAAAATCGCTTCCTATCAAACTGATTTTAAAGCAGTTAATTTAACCCCTTCTGCCGGCCAGTTTCCCACCGCCGCCGCCGTTCGCCGATGTTAAAAAAATACCGCATGGCATCGTCACCAACGTTGTGATTAGAATGAAAATGTTGCGGTAATTAACCTTTCAGCTACATATCTCTGCCCATAAAAATAATAACCCTGAGGATCTTATGCCCCTGCTTTTCAGTATTGCGCCCATCGTCCTGCTGATTTGGATGATGACCAAAAGGAATGGCGTGCCCTCTTACCTCGCCCTGCCGCTGACGGCCGCCGTGGTGTATGCCGTACAGCTCCTGTGGTTCGATGCCTCGCTGCGGCTGCTGCATGCCAATATCATCACCGCGCTGGTGTCGACGCTGACGCCGATCACCATCATCGCCGGCGCCATCCTGCTCAACAAACTGATGCAGATAAGCGGCGCGGAAAACGTGGTGCGGCGCTGGCTGGAAACCATCAGCCCCAATCCCGTGGCCCAGCTGATGATTATCGGCTGGGCCTTCGCCTTTATGATTGAGGGCGCCAGCGGCTTTGGCACACCGGCCGCCATCGCCGCGCCGATTCTGGTCGGGCTGGGCTTCAACCCGCTGCGCGTCGCCCTGCTGACGCTGGTGATGAACTCGGTACCGGTCTCCTTCGGCGCCGTGGGCACCCCCACCTGGTTCGGCTTTGCCAACCTCGGTCTGTCGGACGCCAGCCTGCTGGAGATCGGCCGGCAGACCGCGCTGATCCACTTTGTCGCCGGCTTCGTCATTCCTCTGCTGGCGCTGCGCTTTATCGTTTCCTGGCAGGATATCCGCCGCAACCTACCGTTTATCCTGCTCAGCGTGCTGAGTTGCACCGTGCCCTATCTGCTGCTGGCTCAGGTGAACTATGAATTCCCGGCGCTGGTCGGCGGCGCGATCGGCCTGGCGCTCTCGGTACTGTTGGCACGCTGCGGCATCGGCCTCACCCGCAGCGACAAATCGCAGAGCGCCGGGCAGGCGGTGCCGTTCTTACAGGTGGTCAAGGCCATGACCCCGACCCTGCTGCTGATTGCTATTCTGATAGTGACACGCGTCCACCAGCTGGGCCTTAAAGCGCTGCTCAACAACACCGCGCTGCTGTGGCAGGAAAACCTCGGCTGGCTCGGGGAACTGCGCATCAGCCGGGCGCTGATCGTCGAACTGCAGCAGGTGCTGGGTACCTCCGCCGCTGCCGGCTACAAAACGCTGTATGTCCCGGCGCTGATCCCGTTCCTGCTGGTGGTGCTGCTGTGTATTCCTCTGTTCCGCCTGAATGGCGACCAGGTGCGGCAAATGTTCAGCGAAACCGGCGGGCGCGTCGCACGGCCCTTTATCGCCCTGTTCGGCGCGCTGGTGATGGTCAACCTGATGATGCAGGGCGGCGACAACGCGCCGGTGATCCTGATCGGCAAAGCGTTGGCGGCGCTGACCGGCGAGAGCTGGCTGCTGTTCTCGTCGTTCCTCGGCGCGCTGGGCTCGTTCTTCTCCGGTTCCAATACCGTCTCGAACCTGACCTTCGGCGGCATTCAGCAGTCGATCGCCCAGAGCAGCGGCCTTGACGTCAATCTGACGCTGGCCTTGCAGTCCGTCGGCGGCGCCATGGGCAACATGGTGTGCCTGAACAACATTATCGCCGTCTGTTCGATCCTCGGGATCGGCAACGCCGAAGGCAAAATCATCAGAAAGACCGTGCTGCCGATGCTGGCGTACGGCGGGATTGCGGCCGGTATGGCAGCGATCCTCACGCTCTGACTGAACACTCGTTATCGCAAGCAAGACAAGAAGGTAAACACTATGATCATCTCCGCGTCAACCGACTACCGGGCCGCCGCCCAGGCCAAACTGCCACCGTTTCTGTTTCACTACATCGACGGCGGGGCCTACGCGGAGCATACGCTGAAGCGCAATACCGCAGATCTGGCCGATATTGCCTTGCGCCAGCGCGTGCTGCGCAATATGTCCGAACTCAGCCTGGAGACCACGCTGTTCGGCGAGCAGCTGGCGATGCCAGTGGCGCTGGGGCCGGTGGGGTTGACCGGCATGTACGCCCGCCGCGGCGAAGTGCAGGCCGCGCGCGCCGCGGCTAAAAAAGGCATTCCGTTCACGCTGTCCACCGTGTCGGTCTGCCCGATCGAAGAGGTGGCGCCGGCGATCGATCGGCCGATGTGGTTCCAGCTTTACGTGCTGAAAGATCGCGGCTTTATGCGCAATGCGCTGGAGCGCGCCAAGGCCGCCGGCGTGAAAACGCTGGTGTTTACCGTCGACATGCCGGTGCCGGGCGCCCGTTACCGCGACGCCCACTCAGGGATGAGCGGCCCTAACGCCGCGCTGCGCCGCGTGCTGCAGGCGTTTGCCCATCCGCAGTGGGCCTGGGATGTCGGCCTGCTCGGCAAGCCGCACGATCTGGGCAACGTCTCGGCCTACCGCGGCAAACCCACCAGCCTGGAAGACTACATCGGCTGGCTGGGTGCCAACTTCGATCCGTCGATTTCCTGGAAAGATCTGGAGTGGATCCGCGAATTCTGGGACGGCCCGATGATCATCAAAGGCATTCTGGATCCGGAGGACGCCAAAGACGCGGTGCGCTTCGGCGCCGACGGCATCATCGTCTCCAACCACGGCGGCCGCCAGCTGGACGGCGTGCTGTCGACCGCGCGCGCCATGCCGGCGATCGCCGACGCGGTGAAAGGCGACATCACCCTGTTGGCCGACTCCGGCATCCGCAGCGGTCTGGACGTGGTGCGCATGATCGCCCTGGGGGCCGACAGCGTGCTGCTGGGGCGCGCCTTCGTCTATGCGCTGGCGGCGGCCGGCGAAGCCGGGGTGGCTAACTTGCTGGATCTGATCGACAAGGAAATGCGCGTCGCCATGACGCTCACCGGCGCGAAAACCATCGCGGAGATCAACGCCGGATCGCTGGTCAGAAACGCCTGAATCAAAGCGGCTGCACGCCTTCTGGGTAGGCGTTGTAGCTCATCTTGCTGATGAAGGCCCCGGCCGGTGACACCAACACCCGGCCGGCGGCGTCCAGCCCGAGGAAGGTACCGGTGCAGCGCCCGGAAATAAAGTCGAAGAAGAACACCGAGCACACCGGGATAATCTTTTCCCGGAAGGTGAACAGGAACATCTCGTCCTCAAACTTGTAGTAGGTGGCGTAGTCCATATCGCCGTGGCCGAATTGCTCGCCGCGCAGGTTTTGCCAGGCATAGCGCTCGGTATTGACGTAGAAGTGTTCGTAATAGTGGTTGGGGCTGTAGACATTCAGCGTACGATAGCCGATCAGCTCGCGGGTCAGATGCGGCGCGACGCCACTCGGCGTGACGCCGACAATCCGGCCGACGTGGAAGCTTTGCTTGAGGCGCGAGCCCTTTTCCACCGTCTGTTCCGGCAACAGCGTGCTGCGCACCAGCAGCGCCCGGCCGCTGTCACGATTGAGTACCAGCGTCAGGCACTCGTTGCCCGGTGACTGCAGCGGAATATTGAAGAAATAGCGTGCGGCGGAGGTTTGCACCTCTTCGTAAGCGTCCTCACCGCTCTCCCCTCCCCAGGCCCACAGCACCCGTTGCCGATCGGCACTGAAGCGCAGCGTGATTTCCCCGTCGTTGTCAAAGGCGATCTGCAGCGTTTTGCCCCGCCAGTCCTGGGTGCCCGGCAGGCGGTTAGTGTCGATACCGCGCGCGAAATCGTCGTAATTCTTCCAGTCCGGCTCGGCATTTTGATTCAGTACGGATTGTTCTGCTGACATCTTCGCTCTCCTTGATTGAATGGGATGAAAACCGCCTCAAACGTCGGCGACGCTCGCCGGTTTCACCGCTCTGCGGCTCACCACCGCGGGGGCGGTTTCATCGAGAAAACAACTCAGTACGCCGGCGCACACGGCGCCCGCGGCCGCCAGCCACATCACGCTGACCAGCCCGTAGCGATCGGCGATCAGCCCGGCGATAAACGGCGCCAGACAGCCGCCAATCACCTCGCCAATCCCCATCACCAGCCCCAACGCGGTGGCGATACGGGCCGGCGATACCGTTTCCGACGGGATGGTGGCCATAAACAGCGTGAAGCAGCCAAGGCCGGTATAAGACAGGAACACCAGCACGCCCAGCAGCCACGGGTTATCGACGTAGCTCAGGAACAGCGGGCAGCACACCGCCAGCAGCGAAAAGAAGATCAGCGTCGGCTTGCGGCCGAGGCGATCGGAAATCGCCGGCACCGCCACGCCCCAGAACACCCAGGCGGCGCCGATGGCGCTCATGATGCCGCCCATCGTGCCTTCGCCGAAGCCGCGGTCGGTCACCAAAAAGTTGGGGGTGAAGGTAATGATGATCATGAACCAGGTGACGAACACGCAGGAGATCAGAATGCACAGCGCCACATTCTTGATTTTAAACAGCTCGCCGTAAGCGGCTTTGTTCGCCGCCTTGCCGGCCGCCGGCGCGGCGCTGAAAGCGGGATCCTTCTTGCCGTTCACATAGCGATAGATCAGCCACGCCAGAATGATGCCCGGCACGGCGGTCAGATGAAACGCCATGCTCCAGCCCCATTTCTGCGCCAGATAGATGATCAACGGCGGCGCGATAATGCCGCCCAGCAGCCCCGGCGCCGCCCCCTGGATCAGCCCCATGTTGAAGCCACGGCGCTGCGGCTGCGATTTTTCCACCATCAGCGATTGCGCGATCGGCAGCACCGGCCCTTCGGCGATCCCCATCAGCGCGCGGAAGATCAATAACATGGCAAAGCCGCTGACCAGCCCCGACAGCGCGGAGAACAGCGAAAACACCAGGATCGACAGGATCAGCATCGGTTTACGGATATTGAAGCGATCGGCAATCGCCCCCAGCCCCGCCCCGGACAGCGCCCAGGTCAATGCCAGCACCGCCGACAGCGTGCCAAGATGCACGTTGCTCAGCTTCAAATCGGCGGCGATCATCGGAAACAGGAAAGAGATAGTCAGGCGATCGACGAACACGCAGCCGAACACGAAGAATAAAATAATCAACAATCGGTTCTCTTCGCTCAATCGCGAGCGCTGCCCTGGCGAGTTATTCATAGCGTCATTGGTCCATAAGTTAACTTATGAATGGCGAGCGGCCATGGCATAAGTCGGTTAAGCGCGCAGCCAAGAGAAGCATTGGCCATCGGTCACGATAACAACTCATTAACATGTTAACGATATAAACTTATCTCAAGTAACGGGCATGTCAAACGGCCGTTGAAAACGACGACCGGGTGGCAAATCAGGTATTTTTCACAGAGCGCGAATGACATGAAAATAAATCAACATTATGTTTTTACTGATTTAAATAAAATTACCCGGCACTTTTTACTTTTATTGAAAAAGCCAAAATGCCGTGATTTATAAACAGGTTAATAAATAAAACTTAACCTTACCTTATAAATTGACGCTATTTCCCTTTTCATCGGTCGTATTACCCCACCCGCTTTATTATTTGAATCCGTTTGCTTTATCGCGGTTATGGCGCGAATGATTAACTCCATTGTGTTAATCAATAATCACGTCATGACATTATCAATGCTGAATAATAATAAAAGCGTAGGCCGTGACAGGAATCACAAACAGAACGCCCTTTAACGCCCTGTGAATGGGTTATTACCGGCGCGGCTAGCTTATGCCAACTCGATCCAACCCCGGATGAAAAAACGGCGGCATGATAAGCGGCAGGTAACCAGCAAGGAGATGAACATGACGACAGCACTGACAAAAGCCGGTTTCTGGCGCAAAACCGCCGACTCTTCATCGCTGCGTGAGCCACGCGTGCTGATTCGGGTCTACGTTGGCGAAGGCGAAATCGATCGCACCATCGCGTTTTACGAGCAGCTGCACGGCGTAACGGCGGACATGCGCTTCGATTTTCCCGAGCATCGGCTGGTATTGGCGGCGGTGGGGCCGTTTCTGATCCTGGAGGGGGCGGAAGAGCAATTGCGCCCTTTCCGCAGCACCGTCGGCACGCTGCTGGTCGATGACATTTATCCCTACCACCAGCGGCTGCTGGCCGCCGGAGCAGAGATTTTCTTCGGCCCGGTGGAGGTGCCCACCGGCGCCTGTTTCAATGCGCGCCTGCCGGACGGCACGACTGTCGAGTACGTGCATCACCGGCCGCGTGCAGACGAATAAACCGCCTCAGGGCAGCACCGGCTTCATGGCGTAACGACACAGATCCTTGCGCAGGCTGACCATGTACAGCACGATCACCGCCGAGAACGGCAGGCCGCACAGCACCACCGCCGTCTGCATCGCGCTGAAACTGCCGGCATACAGCAGGCCGGCGCATACCAGCGTAGTCACCGCCGCCCAGAATACCCGCAGCCAGGCCGGCGCGTCATCATGGGCGGAACCGCCCTGGCAGGAGAGGTTCGCTATCATCAGCGTGCCGGAATCGACCGGCGTCAGGAACAGCACGAAGCTTATCACCACCACAAAGCCGGCGGTCAGCTGGGTATAGGGCAAGTATTCGAACAGCTTGAACACCGCCATCGGCGGATCGCTTTGCGCCACCTGCCCCAGGATCGCCTGTCCGCCTTCCAGCACCAGGCTGATGGCGGTATTGCCGAAGATGGACAGCCACGCCAGCGTGAAGCCCAGCGGGATCAGCAGCACGCCGAAAATCAGTTCGCGAATGGTGCGTCCTTTGGAAATGCGCGCGATGAACAGCCCGACGAACGGCGCCCACGCCACCCACCAGGCCCAGTAGAACAGCGTCCAGGCGCCCTGCCACTGGCGCGCCTTGCCGTACAGATACATATCGAAGCTGCGGCTGACCAGCGAGGTCAGATAATCGCCGAGGTTCTGCAACATGCCGTTCAGCAGATTCAGCGTCGGCCCGGCCAGAAACACGAACAGCAGCAGCAGGCACAGGAAGCCGACGTTGATGTTCGACAACATGGCGATGCCCTTCTCGACGCCGGTGACCGCCGCCAGCGTGGCCACCACCATCATCACCACGATCAGGGCCAGCAGCACGCCGGTGCTTTGCGGAATATCGAACAGATAAAACAGTCCAGAGTTCACCAGCAGCGCGCCGATCCCCAGGTTAGTTACCATCGAGATCACCGTCACCAGAATGCCGAAACTGTCCACCAGATGGCCGACGCCGCCGTGGGTGCGCTCGCCGAAGATCGGGTATAACGCAGAGCGCAGCGCCAGCGGCAGGCCGCGGCAATAGGCGAAATAGGCCAGCGCGGTGGCGATCAGCGCATACAGCGCCCAGCCGTGCAGCCCCCAGTGCAAAAAGGTCAGCGCCATCGCCTGTCGCGCCGCCTGCACGGTACCGCCGCTGCCTTCCGGTGGCGACAGGAAATGATCCAGCGGTTCATAAGCGCCGTAGTACACCAGCGCAATGCCGATGCCCGACGAGAACAGCATCGCCACCCACGAGGGATAGCTGAACTGCGGCGGCTCGTCATCCTGGCTGAGGCGAATATGGCCGAAGCGCGACAGCGCCAGCCAGAAGACGAATGCCATACAGGCGACCATCAACAGCATGTAGTACCAACCGAACACGTCGGCGACCCAGCTTTGCGCGGCGTTCAGCCACAGTTTGCTGGCGGAGGGAAACAGCACGACCAGCGATCCCAGCAGCAGGATCACCGCCGCCGAGCCGAAAAATACCGGAGCATTCAATCTGACAGGTTCTTCGTCAAGCGATGGAGGAGTTTTTGTTGTCATTGGCAGGCTTCCATGGTGCGAAAGACAGACGATTTCAATGCAACCTTCAGTTAACATTTTATCGTCATTTATTTGACATTTTTGCAGCATATAGAGTATTGATTGACCGTTCAATCAATCAAATCCAAAGTGTGATTGGCCTATCAGTTGGGGAAAATATGTACCGCAGAGATATTCCGGAGCAGCGTAAGGAGCAGCTGATTAACGCCGCCTTCGAGACCATTAACGTCGTCGGGCTGGCCGGCGTCACCCTGTCTCAGGTGGCGAAAGAAGCCGGGCTGTCGACCGGCATCGTCAGCCACTATTTTGGCGATAAAGAGGGGTTGCTGAGCGCCACCATGCGCAAAATCCTGCGCGATCTGCGCGACGCAGTGGCCGAATGCCGCGCGCAGGCGGCGAGCGACAGCCAGTCACAGCTGTTCGCCATTATCCAGGGCAACTTCCATCCCAGCCAAACCAACGCCGTGTCCATGCGCGCCTGGCTCGACTTCTGGGCCGCCAGCATGCACCAGCCGGTGCTGCGCCGCCTGCAGCGCGCCAACGATCGGCGACTCTATTCCAACATTTGCTGCCAGTTCCGCCGCGAGCTGCCGCTGCGGCAGGCGCGTGATGCCGCGCGCGGGCTGGCGGCCATGATCGATGGGCTCTGGCTGCGCGGCAGCCTGGCCGGCGACGAGACAGACCTGAAGCAGGACTGCCGCATCGCCTGCGACTACGTGGCACAGCGGCTCAATGCCGCGCAGCCGCTGGGGTGAACGCCCTCGTCAGCGCGATTCCTGCTCTTCGCTGTACTGGGTTTGCCACATCGCGGCGTAGCGGCCGTTCGCGGCCAGCAGCGCCTCGTGCCCCCCGCGCTCGACGATCGCCCCTGCTTCCAGCACGATGATCTCATCGGCGTCCACCACGGTGGATAGCCGGTGGGCGATCACCAGCGTGGTGTGGTTGCGGCTCACCTCGCGCAGGTGCCCCTGGATTTCGCGTTCGGTCTGGGTATCCAGCGCGCTGGTCGCCTCGTCAAACACCAGGATGGCCGGATTTTTCAGAATGGTGCGCGCGATCGCCACCCGCTGCTTTTCACCGCCCGACAGCTTCAGCCCGCGCTCACCCACCCGGGTGTCGTAACCGTCGGGCAGACCGACGATAAAATCATGGATATGCGCCAACCGCGCCGCCCGCTCGATTTCTTCATCGCTGGAGCCGGTTTTGCCGTAGCCGATGTTGTAGCGCAGCGTATCGTTGAACAGCACCGTATCCTGCGGCACGATGCCGATCGCCTGCCGCAGGCTGGCCTGGGTCAGCTGGCGAATGTCCTGGCCGTCGAGGGTAATGGCGCCGCTCTGCACGTCGTAGAAGCGAAACAGCAGGCGCGACAGCGTGGACTTGCCCGCGCCGGAGGCGCCGACCACCGCCACCGTGTGGCCCGCCGGAATGGTAAAACTCACCTGCTTGAGGATCGGCCGGCGCGTGTCGTAACCGAAGCTGACCGCATCGAACCGCACTTCGCCGCGATCGAGGCGCAGCGGCTGCGCATCCGGGCTATCGACGATTTCACGCTTTTCCTGCAGCAGATCGAACATGTTCTCCATGTCGATCAGCGCCTGGCGCACCTCGGAATAAATAAAGCCGAAGAAGTTCAGCGGCTGATACAGCTGCAGCAGGTAGGCGTTGACCAGCACGAAGTCGCCGACCGTCATCGTCCCCTGCGTAATGCCCTGCGCCGCCATGGCCATCATCACGATCAGTCCGATCGAAATAATGGCGGTTTGCCCCAGGTTGATCGCCGTAAAACTGAATTGGTTCTTGATGGCCGCGTATTCGTACAGCCGGCGCGACAGGTCGAAACGCTCGGCCTCGAACTCTTCATTGCCGAAGTACTTTACGGTCTCATAGTTCAGCAGGCTGTCGATGGATTTGCTGTTGGCGTCGGCGTTGGCCTTGTTGAGCTCGCGGCGAAAGCGGGTGCGCCAGCTGACCGCCAGCACGGTAAACAGGATGTAGCAGCCGACCGTCGTCAGGATAGCCAGCGCGAACCAGCCGTTCAGCATATGCCACATGATCGCCGTGACCAGCGAGAGCTCGAACAGGATCGGCACGATGGAGAACAGCAGCCGCGACAGCACCGTGGACACCGCCTGGGTGCCGCGCTCGATGGACAACGACAGCCCGCCGGTCTGGCGCTCCAGATGGAAGCGCAGACTCAGCGCATGCAGCTGGCGAAACACCCGCACGCCCAGCAGGCGCGTGGCGTTCTGGCTGACGTGGATGAACATCACGTTGCGCAGTTCCTCAAACAGCGCGCCGCCCACCCGCGCCACGCCGTAGGCGACGATCAGCCCCAGCGGCACCGCCAGCATTTTCGCCGTCTCGCCGCTCAGCGCATCGACCATCGCTTTGTAGGCCAGCGGCACCAGCGTGGTGCTGACCTTGGCCGCCACCATGAACACGAAGGCCACCACCAGATACCCCCGCAGGCGCGGGTTGTCTTTCGGCCACAGGTAGGGCAGCAGGAATTTCAGCAAACGGGAACGATCCATCATGTAATATTCATCTTCTCGGTCGGGATCGCGGCACACGGCCGCGCGGGGGTTATGAGTTTGGCCTGGCCGGCGGCAAACGCCGCAGCCATCCCGTTGTCCTGCGGCGGCAACTCAGCATCATCCGTCAGGAGAAGCGGCGGCGGCTCGGGCAAAGTTCAGGCATGGAGGAGACAATCACATGACCCAGACGTATGCAAAGCGCTTTGCGCAGGTCTTTGACTATATCGATCGCCACCTGGACGAGGCGCTCACCGTCGAAAAACTGAGCGAAGTGGCCCACTTTTCGCGCTTTCACTTTCAACGCCAGTTTAGCGCGTATTGCGGCATCTCGGTGTGGCGTTATATCCAGTGGATGAGGCTCAAACGCGCCTCGTACCGCCTGGCGTATAACCCGCTGGAGCCGGTGATTGACATCGCGCTGGACGCCGGTTTTCAAAACCCGGAGTCCTTCAGCCGCGCCTTCAAACAGGCGTTCAGCCAAACGCCAAGCCAGTTTCGCAAACGGCCGGCCTGGATCGATTGGCAGCAGCGCTTTCCCGAGCCGAAACACAAAAGGAAACAACCCATGAAGGTAGACATTGTCGACTTCCCGGCCACGCCGGTGGCGATGATCGAACATCGCGGCCCGTCCGCGCTGGTCAACGAAACCGCCGCGCGCTTTATCGAGTGGCGCAAAACCAGCGGCCTGTCGCCGGTCAGAAGCAGCCGTACTTTCGGCATCGCACCGCACGATCCGGCCACCACCGAAGCGCAGGACTTCCGCTTCTTCATTTGCGGCGAGGTTACTGCGCCGATCCCCGAGGACAATGCCTTCGGCGTGGTGAACAGTACGCTGCCAGCCGGGCGCTGCGCGCTGCTGCGCCATCACGGCTCGCTGGATGGGCTCTCGGAAAGTGCCCATTATCTGTACCGCGAGTGGTTGCCGGCCAGCGGCGAGGAGCTGCGCGATTTTCCGCTCTATTTCCACTACCACAACTTCGTGCACGAAGTGGCGGAATATGAACTGGTGACCGATCTTTACCTGCCGCTGAAGTAACTGACATCTGGCTCCGCAAGGAGCCAGATTGACGTTAACAGGACGGCGACGAACCTTGCGGCGGCAGATAGCGCTGCGGATCGAGTGCGGTGGCGCGGTAGCGGATCTGGAAATGCAGGAACACCGAATCGGTGCCGGTGCTGCCCATGGTGCCGATCTTCTGCCCCGCCTTCACATCCTGGCCGTTGCGCACCAGCGTGGTGTCGTTGTGCGCATAGGCGGTAATGAAGTCTTCGCCGTGCTTAATCATGATCAGGTTGCCGTAGCCGCGCAGCTGGTTGCCGACGTACACCACTTTGCCCTTGGCGGAAGCGTAGATCGGCTGGCCGCGTTTGCCGGCGATGTCGATGCCCTTGTTGCCGCCATCTGAATTGGAGTAGGCCTGCACGATCCGGCCGCTGGTCGGCCAACGCCAACAGCGGGCAGCGCCCGGCGGCGGCGTTTGCTTGGCGATCGCGGCGGAAGACGAAGAGGTTTTACGGCGCGTTGCGGCGGTTTTGGTCGGTGCGCTGCCGCTCAGCCGCAGTTTCTGCCCCACTTCCAGGCTATAGGGCGGGCGTATCTTGTTGATTCTGGCGAGATCGCTGACTTCGCTGTCGGTGATCCAGGCAATGTAGTACAGCGTATCGCCCCGTTTGACGGTGTAGGACTTGCCGGTGTAGCTGCCCTTCGGCAGTTTGTCGTAATCGCGGTTGTAGGTGTTTTTACCCGAACACCCGGCCAACAACAGCCCCAATGTCAGACACACCGCGATGCGGCGCCACCCAGCCCATTTGCTTCCTGTGCTCAAATCCAGTCCTCAGTCGTCGTTTCGGTTCTGATACGCGTCAGCCGCACAGTGTAACATTTGCGCCGGGTCAGTCAAAAACCCCCAGACGGTCTATGCTAAACAGGTAAGGATGACTGATTAATTACCCAACGACGAAATGGAGTACTGTCATGTTGAACCTCGACCGCAATAATCTGCCCCTCCTGAGCGAAGAACTGCTCAAAAAGCAACGCACCACCCTGCTGATCATCGCCTTCCTGCTGCTGGCGGGCGGGATACTGTGCCTGGTCAATCCTTTCGCCTCCGGCGCAGCGCTGAGCATCGTGGTCGGCATCCTGCTGCTGTTGAGCGGCGCCGGGCTGATTATCGCCATGATCGCTAACCGGGCACAGAATACCTGGCCGATGATCGGCGGCATTTTGCTGGGCGTGGCCTACCTGATTATCGGCTATGTGTTCATCACCAGTCCGCTGGCGGGCATTCTGGCGCTGGCGGTGTACCTCGCCGTGCTGTTCGCGCTTGGCGGCATCGCTCGCCTGGCAGCGGGCTACATGCGCCGCGGGCTGCCGGGCAACTGGCTGCAGTTCGTTATCGGCGTGCTCGACTTGATCATCGCCTGGATGCTGATCGGCTCAGGCCCGGCGGCATCGGTCACGCTGGTGACGGCCATCGTCGGCATCGAGATGCTGGTCAGCTCCTTTGCGCTGTTCCAGGCGGCGAATCTGTTTAAACGCGCCTGACGCTACCGGCCCGCCGCCGCGGGCCTCATCGCTTTCGTTGTTTCCAGACAAAACAAGGCGATACCCCCTCTGCTTGTCCGTGGTTATCTTCATCGGTAAGTGCCAATATAGGCGCAGACAAGGGAGCTGAAACCGATGACAACCCATTCCAACCCGTTGAACTCGCGGGAAGTCTGCCTGCAATTACGCCACTTCAATCAGGTAATCGGGCAACAATGCCGCAATATGGCGCGCCAAAAAACCACCTGCCCATGCTGCCTGACGGACATTGCCACCGGCTGCGACGCCGGTATCAAACTATGCGGGCAACAGTTAGCCAAACCCAGCCCGCAAACCCCGTTATTCCAGCAGATTCGCAACTTGCTGCTCGATCTGCGCGCCGAAGCGAAAGGGGTTCGCCGAATCGAGACGCTTAATCGCACCAACAACGAAATATCCTGGCTGTTGCGCGAGCTGTATTTCGAGACGTTCTGACCCCGCCTTTGTCGGGGCAGCTAAAGCGCCAGACTGTAGTAATGTTCTTCCTTTTCAATCTTGCCGGTAAAGCGAAAGCCGAAGGTGAGATACAGGCTTTTGGCGACGAGATTATGTTCATCAATCATTAGCGTCACCTGCTCTATGCCGTGCAACCTAAAATCCGCGAGTATCGCGGCGAAGCTCTCACGCCCCAATCCCTGCCCCATAAACTTATGGTCAAGCATATAGCGACACAGCTCGGCCTCATGTGGGTTATGCGGCCAGCACTTGTACATGAAAAAACCGATGAGCTCGCCGTCGCGGTAAAGCGCGCGGGGCTGGCATTCCGGAAAAAACGCCGCCTCGGAAATAGAGATGGCGTTACAGCAAATAAACGCCTCGAACACGGTGCCAACGCCGTCTTGATTCGACGTCAGTTCGCACACGTCAAACAGGTTATCGCGGTTAATCTCGCGTATTTCAATCATAACGGTATCCCAGTAGAAGTAAGCGGCGAACTCCAGCATTCACCCTGGCGCTAACCATTGCTCTGCAGTCAGCTCGCTACTTTAACGCATCGCCGCCGGCATACAACGCTCCCACTGTTCACCCCACTTTACGACCGCCGTCACACCTCACCACCGCCAAATTGCGTTGGTTATAGAGTCGTCTACAATTCAATCGAATTACCCCCTACAACATCAGAAATTATTATTATTAGAGGTGATTATGTTACAGAAACACGAAAACGTAATAAGTATGACTGTGCTAAGCCCGCAAGCCACCCAACAACTGATGCCTTCGTTTTCCTCCTTGCCCCACACGCAACACGCCGACGGCAAATATCGCCTGCGCCGTTATTCGGTCGTCAAATACCTCAACCCCAACGTCGCCGAAGTGGGGCCGCGCACCTTCATGCAGTCCGATCAGATCAACCACTTCCAAGGCAACGTGGTGCGCCGCTTCGAGCCTATCGACAGTGCCGTGCTGCAGAGCGCCGGCATGGCGGAGATGTGCAACCTGTTTGCCGAAAATAACGAACTGCCGGAGGGTGCCGAGATAGAGATCCACCAAATGCGCGTGGTCGCCATCCAGAAAGATACGCTGGTGGCGCCGGAAGGCATTCACCAGGACGGTTTCGACCATATCGCCATGATCGCCATTCACCGGCACAACATCGTCGGCGGTGAAATCATGCTGTACGACGACAGCCACCACGATCCCTTCTTTAAAAAAGCGCTGGCAGACGGTGAGGCCGTGCTGCTGGCAGACAGCAAACTGTGGCACAACGCCACGCCGATCAACGCCGTAAGCCCGAAAGAAGAAGGCTATCTGGATCTCTTCGTCCTCACCGCGCGGGGAGAGAAAGCATGACCTTTACGCCCGAGCTCGCCCGCGCCCAGTTCAGCGCCCTGTCCCAGCACATCGACGGCAAGCCGGCGATCTTTTTCGACGGCCCCGGCGGCGCACAGGTTTCACGGGGCGTGCTGGAAAAGATGACGGACTACCTGGGGAAATACAACGCCAACCTGGGCGGCCACTACTTCTCCAGCCGAGTCACCGGCGAAGTGATGGGCCAGGCGCGAGAATCGGTGCGCGCCTTGTTAAATGCGCCTTCGCCCGACAACATCGTTTTCGGCATGAATATGACCACGCTGACTTTCCATCTCAGTCGCATCATCAGCCGCGACTGGCAAGCCGGCGATAAGGTCATCGTCACCGCGCTCGATCACTACGCCAACGTCTCCAGCTGGCAGCAGGCCGCCGCAGACCAAGGGGCCGTGGTGCATCAGATACCGCTGGAGAGCGCCGGCTGCGCATTGGACGCCGCAAAGGTGTGTGAGCGCATCAACGCCAATACCCGCCTGGTGGCGGTCAGCTACGCTTCCAACGTCACCGGCAGCATCGTCGATATCAAAACCATCGTCGAAGCTGCGCATCGGGTCGGCGCGCAGGTGTATGTCGACGCCGTGCACTATGCGCCGCATAACCTGATTGACGTGCAGGCGCTGGGCTGTGATTTCCTGGTGTGCTCCGCCTACAAGTTCTTTGGCCCGCACGTCGGCATGGCCTATATCGCGCCGCAGTGGCTGCAACGCCTGCGGCCGTACAAAGTCGAGCCGGCCACCGATGTCGGCCCCGGCCGTTTCGAGACCGGCACGCAAAGCTTCGAGGCGCTGGCCGGCGTCGCGGCGGCGATCGACTATCTGGCGCAGTGGGGGACGCCGGGCGCGCCGTTAAGGCAGCGTTTGCAGGAGAGTTTCGCCGCCTACCACCGGCATGAAGAGGCGCTGTGCCGCCACTTTTTGCAACGGCTGAAGCAACTCGACGGCGTGCGGCTCTACGGCCATTCACAGGCGGACAGCACGCGCCGCACGCCAACCTTCGCCCTGACCTTCAGCGGCCAGACGCCTGACGCGATCGCCCGCCGCCTGGGGCAGCACAACATCTGCGCCGGCAGCGGGCATTTCTATGCGCTGGGCCTGATCCAGCAGTTGGGGTTGCAAGACGGCGGCGTGCTGCGCATCGGCATGATGCACTACAACACCCAAGGCGAAATAGACACGCTGTTTAAGGTGATCGCCGAAGATATCCTCAGTTAACTCGCCACATCGGCCCGCTTACCTTATTGAGCGGGCCATCGCGGCACGCTGGGGGTAGAATCAAGGGGATTTTATTTTAGAAATGGATTTTTATTTTGCGAAAATATGCAGTTATCGCCGCCGCATTGATGATGTCTTCCTGTGCCACGCCGGAGAAATGGGAAGCGCAAACGGCAACCCCAACGCCCCTTGACGCGGCCAGAACCCACTGCCGGCAAGAAGCCGAACAGCGCTATCCCGTGAACCTGTCTTTGCACGCCAGCTCGCCGACCTTCTCCTCCATGACGATCAACGGCACGGAGATCCCCAACGCCGGTGGCGGCGCTTTCCCCTCGGACAGCAATGAAATGCGCAGAACAGAATTCGTTAATGCCTGCATGAAATTGGAAGGATGGGAAAATAAAAATAAGGTGACGGGATTATTGGCATTTTTATTTAACTAACGGCAACACGGAATAACTCGAAATTACCGCACTCAGGCAGCGGTAATTCCGCCCTATTGATCGACACCGACAGCCTGACTATTTTGCTACGATATAACAGGTTACACCTCTCCTCCATTCAGGGCGATAATCAAACAAATGGAATAAATCAATTTATGAGTGAGAAAGACACCCCCCTAAAAAAGCCGCAGAGCCATATCAACAAAGCGGTATTCTTCACCTCTGCAGTCCTCATTTTTCTTCTGGTCGCGTTCGCCGCTTTTTTCCCCGACGTCGCTGACAAGAACTTCAAGCTTCTGCAGCAACAAATTTTCACCAACGCCAGCTGGTTTTATATTTTGGCCGTGGCGCTGATTTTGCTCAGCGTGACGTTTCTGGGGCTTTCCCGCTACGGCGACATCAAACTTGGCCCCGATCATGCGCAACCCGATTTTCGCTACCACTCATGGTTTGCCATGCTGTTTTCAGCGGGGATGGGCATCGGCCTGATGTTCTTCGGCGTGGCAGAACCGGTTATGCACTATCTCTCGCCACCGGTCGGCACGCCCGAGAGCGTCGAGGCGGCCAAACAGGCCATGCGCCTGACCTTTTTCCACTGGGGGCTGCACGCCTGGGCGATCTACGCCATCGTGGCGTTGATTCTGGCCTTCTTCAGCTATCGGCATGGCCTGCCGTTGACTCTGCGCTCTGCGCTTTATCCGATCATCGGCGAACGTATTTATGGCCCTATCGGCCATGCCGTCGATATCTTCGCCGTCATCGGCACCGTATTCGGGGTCGCAACCTCGCTGGGTTATGGCGTGTTGCAGGTCAACGCCGGGCTTAACCACCTGTTTGGCGTGCCGATCAACGAAACCGTTCAGGTGATCTTGATCGTGGTGATTACCGGGCTGGCCACCATTTCCGTGGTTTCAGGGCTGGAGAAAGGCATACGCTTTCTGTCAGAGCTGAACCTTGGCCTGGCGCTGTTGCTCCTGGCCCTGGTCTTGCTGTTGGGGCCAACCGTCCTGCTGTTGAAATCCTTTGTGGAAAATACCGGCGGCTATCTGTCCGAGCTGGTCAGCAAGACGTTCAATCTGTATGCCTACGAGCCAAAATCCAGCAACTGGTTAGGCGGATGGACGCTGCTCTACTGGGGGTGGTGGCTCTCCTGGTCGCCTTTCGTCGGTATGTTCATCGCTCGGGTTTCCCGCGGCCGAACCATCCGCGAATTTGTCACGGGCGTGCTGTTCGTCCCGGCAGGCTTCACCCTCATGTGGATGACGGTGTTCGGCAACAGCGCCATTTACCTCATCATGGAACAGGGCGCGACAGACCTCGCCACTACGGTACAGCAAGACGTGGCGTTGGCGTTGTTTAACTTCCTGGAGCATTTCCCGTTCTCCAGCGTGCTTTCGTTTATCGCCATGGCGATGGTGATCGTCTTTTTTGTCACGTCCGCCGATTCCGGCGCCATGGTCGTAGATACGCTGGCTTCGGGCGGCTCCAGCAACACGCCGGTTTGGCAACGCATTTTCTGGGCGTCGCTGATGGGCATCGTCGCCATCGCCTTGCTGATCGCCGGGGGGCTCAGCGCGCTGCAAACCGTCACCATCGCCAGCGCATTGCCGTTCTCGGCCATCTTGCTGATATCCATTTACGGTTTGCTTAAAGCGCTGCGCCGCGACCTGACCAAGCGCGACAGCCAAAATATGGCCACCATCGCCCCCACCGCCGCCCGCAATCCCATTCCCTGGCAGCGCAGGCTGCGCAATATCGCCTATCTGCCAAAACGCTCGCTGGTTAAGCGCTTTATGGATGAGGTTATCCAACCGGCCATGACGCTGGTGCAGGAAGAGCTGAGTAAACAAAACACGCTCAGCAGTATCAACGCCACTGCGGAAGACCGCATTCGTTTCGAGGTCGATTTGGGCGATGAGCTTAACTTTATCTATGAAGTCAGACTGCGCGGCTACAGTTCGCCGACGTTCGCTCTGGCCGGGCTGGATAACGATGAACAGCAAGCCGAGCAGCACAAGTATTATCGCGCGGAGATCTACCTGAAAGAAGGCGGCCAAAACTACGATGTCATGGGCTGGAATCAGGAGCAGTTGATCAACGATATTCTCGACCAGTACGAAAAACACCTGCATTTCTTGCATCTGGTGCGCTGAAGGCCAACATGCCGTCCCCCGGGGCGGCATTTTTTTGCCCTGCTTTCCTCACCACGGCGCTGATGATGCTGGTGGGATGGCGGACAACCAGTGATAACGCTTACAGGGGCAAAGGATTGGGTTGGGGTAATCTTTCGGAGAATCAGGATATTTTCAGGAGGGAGTACTGGAGCGGGTGAAGGGAATCGAACCCTCGTATGCAGCTTGGGAAGCTGCCGTTCTACCATTGAACTACACCCGCATCGGTGTGCGACAGGCATTATAACCGGTTATCGGCGGCGGGCAAGCGGAGATGGCACGTAACTGTCGATGTTTTAAGCGGTTAAGTCCGGTGGGCGAAAAAAAACCGGCGCAGTTGCCTGCACCGGTGGTTTCACGCTAAACGGAATTATTTCTGTGGGCGCATCGCCGGGAACAGAATCACGTCGCGGATGGTATGGCTGTTAGTGAACAGCATCACCATACGGTCGATACCGATGCCCAGACCGGCGGTCGGCGGCAGGCCGTGCTCCAGCGCGGTGACGTAGTCTTCGTCGTAGAACATCGCTTCGTCGTCGCCGGCGTCTTTGGCGTTCACCTGATCGGCAAAGCGCTGAGCCTGGTCTTCGGCGTCGTTCAGCTCGGAGAAGCCGTTGCCGATTTCACGGCCGCCGATGAAGAACTCGAAGCGGTCGGTGATTTCCGGGTTAACGTCGTTACGGCGCGCCAGCGGCGACACTTCAGCCGGGTACTCGGTGATGAAGGTCGGCTGAATCAGATGGCTTTCCGCCACTTCTTCGAAGATCTCGGTCACGACGCGGCCCAGGCCCCAGCTTTTCTCAACCTTGATGCCGATGGATTCGGCGATGGCCACCGCTTTGCCCATGTCGGCCAGGTCAGCCAGATCGGTTTCCGGGCGGTATTTCTTGATCGCCTCGGTCATGGTCAGCTTCTCGAACGGCTTGCCGAAGTCGAACACTTCGTCGCCGTACTGTACCTGAGAGGTGCCCAGCACTTTCTCGGTCAGGGTGCGGAACAGCGTCTCGGTCAGCTCGATCAGGTCTTTGTAATCCGCGTAAGCCATGTAGAGTTCCATCATGGTGAACTCTGGGTTGTGACGCGGAGAAACGCCTTCGTTACGGAAGTTGCGGTTGATTTCGAACACGCGCTCAAAGCCGCCGACCACCAGACGCTTCAGATACAGTTCCGGCGCGATGCGCAGGTACATGTCGATATCCAGCGCATTGTGGTGCGTGATGAACGGACGCGCGGACGCGCCGCCCGGGATCACCTGCATCATCGGGGTTTCGACTTCCATGAAGCCGCGTTCCACCATGAAGTTGCGGATAGCAGACATCACCTGAGAACGCACCTTGAAGGTGTTGCGCGATTCTTCGTTGGCGATCAGGTCCAGGTAACGCTGGCGGTAACGGGTTTCCTGATCCGCCAGGCCGTGGAATTTGTCCGGCAGCGGGCGCAGCGCTTTGGTCAGCAGACGCAGCTCGGTGCAGTGGATCGACAGTTCGCCGGTCTTGGTTTTGAACAGCTTGCCGCGTGCGCCGAGGATATCGCCCAGGTCCCACTTCTTGAACTGGTCGTTGTACACGCCTTCAGCCAGATCGTCGCGCGCGACGTACAGCTGAATGCGGCCGCCCACGTCCTGCAGCGTGACGAAGGATGCCTTGCCCATAATACGGCGGGTCATCATGCGGCCGGCGACGGTCACTTCTACGCCCAGCGCTTCCAGCTCTTCGTTGTCTTTATCGCCGTACGCGGCGTGCAGTTTGTCGGAGGTGGAGTCACGACGGAAGTCGTTCGGGAACGCAATGCCGTTCTCGCGCAGGCCGGCCAGTTTCTCGCGGCGGGACTGCAGTTCGTTATTGAGATCCAGCGCCTGATCGGCGCCCTGTACTTGTTGTTCAGACATTTCTATTCCTCATAACCCGGCTTTCAAACTTGCCTCAATGAATTTATCCAGGTCGCCATCCAGTACGGCCTGCGTGTTACGCGTTTCGACGTTGGTGCGCAAATCCTTGATGCGGGAGTCATCCAGCACGTAAGAACGGATTTGGCTGCCCCAGCCGATGTCGGACTTGTTGTCTTCCATCGTCTGCTTATCAGCATTTTTCTTTTGCATCTCAAACTCGTACAGCTTGGCTCGCAGCTGTTTAAACGCTTGATCCTTGTTCTTATGCTGAGAACGATCGTTCTGGCACTGCACCACGATGTTGGTTGGCAGGTGAGTAATACGTACGGCGGATTCGGTTTTGTTGACGTGCTGACCGCCCGCACCGGAGGCGCGGTACACGTCGATACGCAGATCCGCCGGGTTGATTTCGATATCGATATCGTCGTCGACTTCCGGGTAGATGAACACCGAGCTGAACGAGGTGTGGCGACGGCCGCCGGAGTCGAACGGGCTCTTGCGCACCAGGCGGTGAACGCCGGTTTCAGTGCGCAACCAGCCGAACGCGTAGTCGCCGATGATCTTGATGGTGGCAGACTTCAGGCCCGCGACGTCGCCGTCGGACTCTTCGATCACTTCGGTCTTGAAGCCCTTGGCTTCAGCCCAGCGCAGGTACATGCGCAGCAGCATGCTGGCCCAGTCCTGCGCTTCGGTGCCGCCGGAGCCGGCCTGGATATCCAGGTAGCAGTCGGCGCTGTCGTATTCGCCGGAGAACATGCGGCGGAATTCCAACTGATCCAGCTTGCTCATCAGTTGATCCAGCTCGGCGACCGCTTCGTTGAAGGTCTCTTCATCGTCGGCTTCCACCGCCAGTTCCAGCAGCCCGCCGACGTCTTCGCCGCCCTGCTCCAGCTGATCGATGGTTTCAACGATGGCTTCCAGCGCGGCGCGCTCTTTGCCGAGCGCCTGTGCGCGCTCCGGCTCGTTCCAAACGTCCGGCTGCTCCAGCTCGGCGTTGACCTCTTCTAGGCGTTCCTTCTTGGCATCATAGTCAAAGATACCCCCTAAGAACCGCAGTCCGCTCGGACAGGTCCTGAATTCGGTTTTTTACCGGGTTAATTTCAAACATGGTTTCGTTCTTTTACGTTGATGTCGTCGATGGCGGAATGCCATTGGAACCGCTAATTCTAACGGATCCGGGCGGCAGTTTATAGCGAGTTGGTCAGTTTTTGTGGCGATCGGGAAGGATGCAGGGGATTGGAGAGCCCAATCCCCGAATTGTGTTCAATTTCGCCTCAGCGCGGCCAAAGATGCTGGATCAGCAGCTGCACGTTGCGGTTGCCGCGAAACTCGTTGACGTCGAGCTTGTAGGCCAGTTCGACCTCGCGCACGCTGCTGTCCGGCCACAGCGTGGTGTCCACGTTGAACGCGATGCCGTCGAGCAGCGGGCCGCCGCCGAGCGGTTCCACCATCAGCTTCAGGTGTTTCTCGCCCACCAGCCGCTGCTGCAGGATGCGGAATTTGCCGTCAAAGGTCGGTTCCGGGAACGCCTGGCCCCACGGGCCGCCCTCGCGCAGCAGCTCCGCCGTCGTCAGCGACAGCTCCTGCATCGCCAGTTCGCCGTCGGACCAGATCACCCCTTCCAGCATCGCCGGATCGAGCCATTCTCCCACCAGCTCGCCGAAGCGCTGGCGGAACTCGTCGAACCTGGCCTCTTCCAGCGACAGCCCGGCCGCCATCGCGTGGCCGCCGAACTTCATCATCAGGCCGGGGTTCAGCATATCCAGCCGCTCCAGCGCGTCGCGCATGTGCAGGCCGGGCACCGAACGGCCGGAGCCTTTCAGGATGCCGTCACCCGCCGGCGCGAACGCGATCACCGGGCGGTGGAAACGCTCTTTGATACGCGAGGCGAGGATACCCACCACGCCCTGGTGCCATTCCGGGTGATACATCGCCAGCCCGTAAGGCAGCTCGGTGCTGGTGCGCTCCAGCTGATCGCACAGCTGCAGGGCTTCCACCTGCATGCCCTGCTCAATCTCGCGCCGCGTCTGGTTCAACGCGTCGAGATCGTTGGCCAGCATACGCGCCTGCGCGATGTCGTCGCTCAGCAGCAGCGCCACGCCGATCGACATGTCGTCCAGCCTGCCGGCGGCATTGAGACGCGGGCCGAGGGCGAAACCGAGATCGTTGGCCGCCAGCTGGCGGGCATCGCGGTTGGCCACCTCAAGCAGCGCGCGGATGCCCGGACGGCATTTGCCGGCGCGGATGCGGTTTAACCCCTGATACACCAGAATGCGGTTGTTGGCGTCCAGCGGCACCACGTCGGCCACGGTGCCGAGCGCCACCAGATCCAGCAGTTCCGCCAGATTGGGCATCGCCAGCGCGCGCTGCTCGAACCAGCCGCTGTCCCGCAGTCGGGCGCGCAGCGCCAGCATCAGGTAGAACGCGACGCCCACTCCGGCCAGCGATTTGGACGGGAAGGCGCAGCCGCGCAGGTTGGGATTGACGATCGCTTCGGCCGCCGGCAGGGTCTCGCCCGGCAGGTGGTGATCGGTCACCAGCACCTGCATGCCCTTGGCGTGCGCCACGTCGACGCCGGCGTGCGAGGAGATGCCGTTATCGACGGTGACGATCAGCTCCGCGCCGCGCGCCGCCGCCTGCTCCACTACTTCGGGGCTCAGGCCGTAGCCGTCTTCAAAGCGGTTCGGCACCAGGTAGTCGACGGCTGCGCCGCCCATGCTGCGCAGCGCCAGCACCGTCAGCGCGGTGCTGGTGGCGCCGTCGGCGTCGAAATCGCCCACCACCATGATGCGGCGACCGTCGGCCAGCGCCTGTTGCAGCAGGCTGACGGCGTCGTCGATGCCGTCCAGCTGTTGCCAGGGTAGCATGCCCTTGACGCCGCGCTCCAGCTCCTGCTCACCCTGCACGCCGCGCAGGGCGTAAAGCCGGCGCAGCAGCGGCGGCAAACTGGCGGGCAGATGCGTGTCGTCCGCCGCCGGACGGCGGCGTAGTTGCGTTTTAATACTCACCGGCGATTAACCACCGGCTTTGGTGGCGGCCTGGTGCGCATCCAGCATGGCGGCCATTTCTTTTGGCCCCTGATAGCCCGGGATCATCATGCCGTTTTCCAGAATGATCGCCGGCGTGCCCTGAATGCCGAACTGCACGCCCAGCTCGTAATGCTTGCTGATGTCAGTTTTGCAGGTGGCCGGAGAGATGGCGTCGCCCTTCATGGCGGCGTCGAACGCCTTGGCCTTGTCGGCGGTACACCAGATAGACTTCATGTCTTTCTCAGCCTGGGAAGCCAGCCCCTGACGCGGGAACGCCAGATAACGCACGGTGATGCCCAGATCGTTGTACTCTTTCATCTGCTGGTGCAGCTTATGGCAGTAACCGCAGGTGATATCGGTGAACACGGTGATCACGTGTTTCTCTTTCGGCGCTTTGTAGACGATCATTTGATCTTTCAGCGCGTCCATCTTGCTGCTCAGTAGTTGGTTGGTCACGTTGACCGGCTCTTTGCCGCTGACGTCGAACAGCGGGCCCTGCAGGATGTGCTTGCCGTCTTCGGAGGCGTACAGCACGCCGCTGTCGGTCAGCACGGTTTTCAGGCCGTTAACCGGCGAAGGCTGCACGTCCGCCTGCTGGATGCCCAGGCTGGCGAGCGCTTTTTTGATCGCCGCATCATCGGCATGGGCGGCACCGGTCACCGAAGCCACCAGCAGAGAGAGCAGCATTAAACCTTTTTTCATTGTTCCAATCCTTTCGAACCCGCCGCTCAGGCGCGCGGGTGATGCTGTTGATGTAGCTGTTTCAGTCGTTCGGTCGCTACATGAGTATAAATTTGCGTGGTCGAGAGATCGCTGTGCCCTAACAACATCTGTACGACACGGAGATCGGCCCCATGGTTCAGCAAATGGGTGGCGAACGCGTGCCGCAACACGTGCGGCGACAGACGTTCGCTGTCGATGCCCGCAAGGATGGCATAGTGTTTGATGCGATGCCAGAACGTCTGTCGGGTCATTTGCTGGCAACGGGTGCTGGGGAACAACACATCCAGCGTCTGGCCGTTGACCAGCCACGGACGGCCGTGTTCCAGATAATTTTCGATCCAGTAGACCGCCTCTTCGCCCAGCGGCACCAGCCGCTCCTTGTTGCCCTTGCCGATCACCCGCACTACGCCCTGGCGCAGGCTGACGTCGCTGATGCTCAGCCCCACCAGTTCGGAAACCCGCAGCCCGGTGGCGTACAACACTTCGAGCATCGCCTTGTCGCGCAGTTCCAGCGGTTGATCGACGCAGGGCGCCTGCAGCAGCGCATCGACCTGCGCCTCGCTCAGATCCTTCGGCAAACGCTGCGGCAGTTTGGGAGACGCCAGCTGCGCGGTGGGATCGTCGGCGCGCAGTTTTTCGCGATACAGGTACTGAAACAGGCGGCGCATGGCGCTCAGCAAACGCGCGGAGCTGGTGGCCTTGTAGCCGCCGTCCACCCGCTCGGCGAGAAAGGCCTGCAGATCCAACGCCTGCGCCTGCAGCAAGGCGGTGTTTTGATGGCCAAGCCAGGTGCCCAGGGCCTGCAAATCCAGCCGGTAGGAGGCCAGCGTATTTTCCGCCAGATTGCGCTCAAGCCACAGCGCATCCAGGAATTGTTCAATCAGCGCATTGTCTTGCTGTTGCACGCGGTCCTCTCTTTGTTGCATTTCCACCCGCGCCATTATGCCTTAAGCCGACGCAAATCAGGTATACTCGCTGCAATTCTCTAAACAGCAACGTAACGGTTTACACATGAAGATTGGTCTGTTTTACGGCTCCAGCACCTGCTACACCGAGATGGCGGCAGAAAAAATCCGTGAGATTCTGGGTGAAGACCTGGTCGACCTGCACAACCTGAAAGACGTCTCTCCCAAGCTGATGGAGGACTATTCCATTCTGATCCTCGGTATCCCGACCTGGGATTTCGGCGAACTGCAGGAAGACTGGGAAGCGATCTGGCCGCAGCTGCCTGCGCTGGACCTGAAAGGCAAGATCGTCGCCATGTACGGCATGGGCGATCAGCTCGGTTACGGTGAGTGGTTCCTCGACGCGCTGGGTATGCTGCACGATCAGATCGCGCCGCTGGGCGTGCAGTTCGTCGGCTTCTGGCCGACCGACGGCTTCGAGTTCACCAGCCCCAAACCGCTGAGCGCCGACGGCAAACACTTCGTTGGCCTGGCGCTCGATGAGGTCAACCAATACGATCTGAGCGAAGAGCGCCTGCAGCAATGGTGCGAGCAGATCCTGTTGGAGATGGAACCGCTGCTGTAGCCGCTGTCGGGCGCTGAACGCGCCCGATTTCCCCGCTTATTTCCACAGACGGAAGCGTGGCTCCTCTTCCCCGGCCGGCGTTTCCTTGGTCAACCGCGCCGGATCGGCTACCTGATACCAGTCCAGTTTGCGCGTCAACAGCATAATGCCCGCCAGAATGGTGAACAGCAGCCCTGCCCCCAGCACCAACGCATTGTCCTCCGACTGCAACAGCAAATAGAGCACGCCGTACAACAGCAACAGGCTCGCGGCGAACAGCGCACCGCGCAGCTTGCCGCGCAGTACGGCGCTCAGATAGAAGCCGATCAGACCGCTGCAGGCGATGCTGGCCGCCAGGTAAGCGAGAGCGAATCCCAGGTGTTCGGAGAAGGCGAGCAGAATCAGGTAGAACAACACCAGCGCCGCGCCCACCAACAGGTACTGAATCGGGTGCACCCGCAGCCCGGTCAGGGTTTCGAACAGGAAAAACGCCATAAACGTCAGCCCGATAAACAGCAGCGCGTATTTGACCGCGCGCTCGGCCAGCTGATAGTGATCGACCGGTTCGACCAGGCTGGCGCTGAAGGCCGGCAGCTTGTCCTCGTCGATAATGCCATCGTCGTAATGGAACGCACTGTTGATATTGTTGGCGAACCAGGTGCTGCGCCAGCGAGCGCTAAACCCTTGCTCCGTCACCTTGCGTTCATCCGGCAGGAAGTTGCCGAGGAAATTCGGGTGCGGCCAGTTGCTTTGCAGCTGCAGCTCGCTGCTGCGCCCCAGCGGCACCAGCGACAGACTGCTGGTGCCCGCCAGCGTCAGGGTGAAGTCGGCGTTCAGCCCCTCTTTTTGTTGCAGCGCCGCCAGCGTCAACGGTGCGTGGATCCCCTGACGCAACGATCCCACGCCGGTGCCCGGTTCAAACGCCACCGGCTGCGGTATTTCCAGAGGAGAAATGCTCTTGATGCCGCGAGAGTCGCTCAGCGCCACCAGCAGGAACGGCTGGCCGAGGGTCACGTTGGCACGTTGCAAATCCGCCAGTTCCGGCTGGCCGAAACGCACCTTGAAGTTCAGCGGCCCCTGGTAAACCTGCGTCTGATAAATGCCCAGTTTACGCACCTCTACTTTCGGCGCCCCCAGCACCTGAAGCGACTCCGGCAGCAAATAGCGGTAATGCTGCACTCGCTGCACTACCGTTTGTCCTTTCTCGTCTTTCTTCTCTTCTCGTTCGACGTAGGGAATGACAATCAACGGGCCGAGCACGCGCTGTGCCCCGCTGGTGCTTTCGCTTACCTGCCCGACCACGCTTTGCCGATAGCCGCTGCGTTCGTCGATCACGCTCATCAGTTGGGCGATGGGGATCAACATCACCACCATCAATCCCAGCAGCGTGGTTATTTTCCAGAAAAGTACCGATTTCATCATGCTCGCTCCTCATGGGTAATGAGGCCACGATAAAACCCGCAGGTGAAATCAGAATGTGGTTATGTGAAGGGAAGGTGAAGTCACAGCGATAACCTGAAAGTCGCTTCCACCCCGTGCGGCCGGCGGTTGCGCAGGTGAATGCCGCCATGATGCAGGCGGGCGACCTCCTGCACGAAGTTCAGCCCCAGCCCGCTGCTTTTTGGCCGTTCGGCGCGCGGCAGCGAATAAAAACGTTCGAACACCTTATCGAGCGCATAGTCCGGAATGCCGCTGCCGTCATCGCAAACGCTGATGCAGTAGTGCTGTTCCCGCCGTTCGCCTCGTACGCTGACGCAACCACCCGGCGGGGTAAAGTCGATCGCGTTGTCCAGCAGGTTGGTCAGCGCCTGGCTGATCAGCAACGCATCGCCGTTCAGCGTCACCTCTGCCAGCGCCTCCAATTGTAACCTGACGCCGCGCTGCGTCGCCTGCGCCTCTTTGCCCGCCACCGTCTGGCTGACCAGCGCCGCGATCGCGATGGGCGCGGTCTCCATGTCTGGCCGACTCTCCAGCCGCGCCTGCACCAGCAGTTTGTCCACCAGCTGCTGGATGCGTGCGCTTTGCTGCTCGATATTGGTGAGAAAACGCCGGGCGGTCTCCGGCGGCGGCAACTCTTGCAACAGCTCTGCCGCGCCCCTGATCGCCGCCAGCGGGCTTTTCAGCTCATGCGTCAGGGTATGTGCATACTGTTCGATATATGCTTTGCCTTCCAGCTTCAGTCGCATGCTCTCCAGCGCCTGCGCCAGCTGCGTCAGTTCCCGGCCGCCCACTTTGGGCAGCGGCGCGTTTTCTCCCTGCGCCACCCCGTCGGCATAGCGCACCAGCCGGCCTATCGAACGGGTGATCCACCAGACGAATACCGCCCCGATCAGCAACGCGATCCCCAGCAGCAATGCGCCGGCCCACAGAATGCGCCGTTCGCTGCGTTTGATCACCGGCGCCATGGTGCTGTTGGGTTTGCCCACGGTGAGCACGCCGATAATACGCCCTTGTTCTATCACCGGCGCAGCCACATACATCACCGAACTGTTTTCATCCTGCGGGTCGCTGCGGGTACTGCGGGCGCCGTACTGGCCGCGCAGCGTCCGATAAACGTCATTCCAGCGCGAATAGTCCTGCCCCTGCGCACGGCCGGCAGAATCGAAGATAACTCGCCCCTGGGTATCGGTAAGATAGACGTGGTATTCGCTGCGATCCTTGCGGATGCCGGAGATATTGGCGCCGATCGGGCGCTGGTTCAGCTGCGTAAACGCCTGCGCCAGTTGACCATGCGCCGCATCGCCGCGCTGCATGTCCTGACGGGCGATCTGCGCCAGCAGGTTAGCGGTGTCCACCAGCGTGCCTTCGGTAGCGCGCCGCACGCCGGGCTTCACTTCCTGGACGAAAATGCTCAACACGAAGTACCCGGCTACCGCCACGATCAGAAAATATCCCAGCAGCAGGCGCAGGCCAATTTTCATGGCTGGCGGCTCACGCTGTAGCCCAATCCGCGGTGGGTGTGGATGGGCGGCTCACCGGGTTCCACCGCACGCAGCTTGGCGCGCAGCGTTTTGATGTGGGTGTCGACGGTGCGATCCAGGCTTTCTTCCGCCTGCGCCCAAACGCTTTCCATCAGTTGCTGCCGCGAGAACACCCGTCCGGGCGCCAACAGCAGAGTCTTCAGCAGCAGGTATTCGTAACGGGTCAGCGGCAGCGGCCGCTGATGGTAGGAGATGGTGGCCGCGTCTTCGTCGAGCGTGAAAGCGCCGAAATGGTAGCGCGCGCTCTGTTGCAAGCGCTGCTGCTTATACAGGCGGCGCAAAATGGTGCGCACCCGTGCGCTAACCTCGCGAGGGGAGAACGGCTTGGCGACATAGTCGTCGGCGCCGATCTCCAGCCCGATCAGGCGATCTACTTCATCACTGCGGGCGGTAAGAAACAGAATCGGCAGATCGGCCGCCTGAGCCAGCAGGCGGCGACACAATTCAAAGCCGTTGATATCCGGCAAACCGACATCGAGGATAGCGAGCGCGGGCGCGCCTTGCGCCAGCGCCTGCAACGCCGGTTCCGCGCGTTCGAACCAGCGCACCTCGAAGCCTTCGCTCTCCAGCGTGTAAACCAGCGTATCGGCAATGCTGGGTTCATCCTCCACCAACCAGAGTACGGGTTTCATCAGGCCTCCTCGCCGTCACCCGCCGGCGGATACAGCAACAGCTGCCGCAGGTGGCGCCACTCCTCTTTGCTCATGCAGTCGGAAGCCAGCCACAGCCGGCGGCGCTTTTTGCCCTCCGTCGGCTGCAGCGTCAGCAGCATGCCGTAACCCGGCATCCACGGTTTTTTCGCCAGCCGCCACTCGCGGCCGTGCCAGCTGAAGCGCCGGTCCGCCAGCAGCCGCAGCTCGCCCTGCACCGCGGCGATGCGCTTCTGGCTGCGAATGCACTGAAACACCACCAGCGTCAGCAACACCAGCCAGAGCGGGCCCAAGCCTTCCGGCCAGGGCGAAATCAGGATCAGCAGGATCAGAACGCCGTGGGTCAACAGGGAAAACAGCTGAGTGCGCCAGGAAATGCGGATATCACATCGCCACTGGGCCACGGTCTTTATTTCGCGTTTGGATCAGGGTCACCATTCTCTGCAGCTCGCTGTCCTGCGGCGCGCCATGATTCATCAGCCAGTTGAACAAATCGGGATCGTCGCACTCCAGCAGGCGGATGAACAACGCCTTGTCCGCGTCATTCAGGCTGTCGTATTCGTATTCGAAGAACGGCATGATGGAGATGTCCAGCTCGCGCATGCCACGGCGGCAAGCCCAGTGAATACGTGCTTTGTTGTTAATATCCATGTTGTTATGACTCACCTCTTTTCAGCGCGGCAGCGCCAGCGCAGGGTTCAAATGACACACTGTATGGCAACGCCGTCGCAATATAATTCCATCAGCCGGGGATCTGTCTGCAAGGGTGCCCAGGCCGCAAGCCTATAGAGTAACAATTTGACATACACGCCGGGAAGGCGCTTTGCTGCGGAAAACGTAATAAAGCGCAAAATGCCAAAAAAAGCGCACCCCGGCCCCACGGCGCGAATAACAGTTTGCAAAGCCCGCCGCCTCTTTTACCATGGGTTCAATACCCTTCAGGTAAGCTAAACGTTGAGCAGGAACTTACTATGGCGCATAACATTCCATTCCCACCCCGTCAGCCCTCCGCTTCCACCCATCTGCCCCTGACGCTGATCTCGCTGGAAGATTGGGCGCTGGTGACGCTGAACGGGCCGGACACGGTGAAGTATCTCCAGGGCCAGGTGACGGCGGACATCGACGCGCTGGCGGCCGATCGGCACGTGCTGTGCGCCCACTGCGACGCCAAAGGCAAAATGTGGAGCAACCTGCGCCTGTTCCACCGTGGCGAAGGCTTCGCCTATCTGGAACGCCGCAGCGTGCTGGACAGACAGCTGGCTGAAATCAAAAAATACGCGGTATTCTCCAAAGTCACCATCGCCGCCGATAACGATGCGGTGTTGCTGGGCGTCGCCGGTTTCCAGGCGCGCGCTGCGTTGGCGGGCCTGTTCGCTACGCTGCCGGATGCCGAACACCCGGTGGTGCAGGACAGCGAGACTACGATTCTGCACTTCAGTGCACCGGCGGAACGTTTTCTGCTGGTGACCCGCCCCGCCGTGGCCGAACAGCTGATCGGCAAACTGCATGACCAGGCGGAACTGAATGACAGCGGCCAGTGGCTGGCGCTGGAGATCGAAGCCGGCTATCCGGTTATCGACGCCGCCAACAGCGCGCAGCTGATCCCGCAGGCCACCAACCTGCAGGCGCTGGAAGGCATCAGCTTCAGCAAGGGCTGCTATACCGGTCAGGAGATGGTGGCGCGCGCCAAATTCCGCGGTGCCAACAAGCGTGCGCTCTACTGGCTGGAAGGTAAGGCGGCCCGCGCCCCGCAGGCGGCGGAAGATCTGGAGCTGCAGCTGGGTGAAAACTGGCGCCGCACCGGCACCGTACTGGCGTCGAGCCAACTGGCCGACGGCACGCTGTGGGTACAGGTGGTGATGAACAACGATTTGGACGCCGACAGCAAGCTGCGGGTGCGCGACGATGCCGCCAGCCAGCTGGCGATCAAACCTTTGCCGTACTCGCTGGCCGAAGAGAAATAATCCATCGGCCGCAGGCGCCCTGCCTGCGGCCGTCTTCGTTACTCGTCCAATTCCCCGTCGCGCTGCACCAGATAGATCAGCACCAGGATGATGGTGACGAAGAAGCGAAACGCATCGGGCACGCCGTTCCATTGTTTCGACATCCACATGCCAAACCACTCTCCCCCAATCGACATAAAGCCGACCTGCCAGGTGAGGAAGCCCAGCGTCAGCCCCACTACCGCCAGTTTTTTCCGGCCGTTGAAGGTTTTAGCGGGCAGTTTCAGGCCGCACAGCAGGCGCAGGCCGCCGATCCAGCACAGCAGCGCGGTCAGGCTCTCCAGCGCGATGATGAAGATATAGCCGGCGTGATGCAGCCACGGCGTCTGTATCGAACGGTAGCCAATGGTGGCGTCGGGAAAAATGGTGTCCATCATAAAGACGTGGCGCACAAAGGCGAAGTTGGAGCCGTAATCGGTGATATTGCCGAAGGCCACCAGCGAAGCGAACAAAGCGATAGCGCAGACCAGCAGCGCTTTGGATAAGCGAACGATCATCGTGATGAGTCCTGAACAAAGTTAAGAGAAAGAGTATGCGGGCTCAGAAATGAAAGAACGGGCTTGCTGGATACCCGAAAGAAGCAAGCGCCTCTTTTTTAAAACAAAAGAGGCGCCTGTTCAATACGCATTCAGACGTAGCGATAACGTTTAGACGTAGAGATAGATCGCCATGAAATGGCAGGCGCTGCCGCCGAGCACGAAGGCGTGCCAGATGGCGTGGCCAAAGCGGATGCGCTTGGAGGCGTAGAAAATCACGCCGAGGGTATAGACCACCCCGCCTATCGCCAGCAGCGTGACACCGCCGGCCTCCAGCCGCGTAACCAGCTGATAAATCACGATCAGCGACAGCCAGCCCATCGTCAGGTAGGTCACCAGCGACAGGGCTTCAAAACGGTGGGCGAAGGCCAGCTTGAACAGCACGCCGAGCAGCGCCAACCCCCAGATTACCGCCATCAGGCCCTTCGCCAGCGGCGAATCCAGCCCCACCAGCAAAAACGGGGTGTAAGTCCCGGCAATCAGGAGATAAATGGCGCAGTGGTCAAATTTTTTCAGCCAATGCTTGGCCTTCTGATGCGGGATCGCATGGTACAGCGTGGAAGCGAGAAACAGCAGGATCATGCTGCCGCCGTACAGACTGTAACTGGTGATGGCCGTCGCATCCGCGCCGGTATTCACCGCCTGCACCAACAGCAACACCAGGCCGACGATACCGAACACCAGCCCGATGCCGTGGCTGATGCTGTTGGCGATCTCTTCCGCCCACGGATAAGCCGCGGCGACAATCTTATTGTTTCCGGCTTTCACTACGTCCGTTTTCCCCATAACGCGCAACCCCTCAAAATGCCCTACTTTGTGCGAAATTAACGCAAAGCAGCTTAACTGAGAATAATTCCAGTGTACACGTGTACGCTAAAATAAAAATGTGAACGCGTGTAACCATCGAAATCGCCCGTCCGGTGGTCTACAATCGTCAGGCTTCAACCCACCCACCTTGAGGTTTACACCATGTCATCCGCTGTACCCGCGTTAGATTTCGGCTCAATGACCCAGGTCATCCAGTTCCTGATGGAAATCGATAAGTTGAAAGGCGTGCAACGCCGCACCAAAGTGCTGGGCACCCAGCGCCAGGAAAACTCCGCCGAACACAGTTGGCATTTCGCCATCGCCGCCATGAGCCTGGCGCCCTACGCCGGTGATGACGTAGACATTCAGCGCGTGATCCAGATGGCGCTGCTGCATGACATCGTGGAAATCGACGCCGGCGACGTGCTGGTCTACGATCTGGCGGCCCGCGCGGCGATCCACGATCAGGAAGTGGCGGCGGCGCGCCGTCTGTTCGGCATGTTGCCGGAGGCTCAGCGCGAGTATTTCACCGCTTTATGGCAGGAATATGAAGATGGCGAAAGCGCCGATGCACGCTTCGCTTTGCTGCTGGATCGCACCATGCCGATGCTGATGAACCTGCACAATGAAGGCCAGAGCTGGGTAGAGAACGGCATCAGCCTGGAGCAGGTGCTGGCGCGCAATGCATCGATCGCCGACGTGCACCCCGAGCTGTGGCACCACATGGAGCAACACCTGCGGGATGCGCAGCGTAAAGGCTGGTTGAAGTAAGTGAACCGGGCTGCCGCCGCAGCCCTTCAACGTCAAGCGAACGCCCGTTGGCGTTCCAATGCCTCCTCATAGCTCGGCATCGACCCCGCCGCCCCGGCGCGCTCCACGCAGACCGCCGCGTAGGCGGCGGCAAAGCGCACCGCATCGGCTAGCGGCACCTGATTCGCCAGCTGCGCCGCCAGGGCGCCGTTAAACGCATCGCCCGCGCCGGTGGTGTCTTTCGGCTGCGCTGGAAACGCCGGGATCAGCTCGCTGTTTTCCCCGTCCGAGAACAACGCCCCCTGCGTGCCCAAGGTCACGATCAGTAAGCGAATGCCTTTGGCATGCAGCACCTGCGCCGCCTGGCGCGCCGAAGCCACATCCCGCACCGGCACGCCGGTCAGCAACGTACACTCGGTGGCGTTGGGCGTCAGCATATCGACCTGTGCCAGCAGGCTGTCCGGCACCGGCTGAAACGGCGCCGGGTTGAGAATGATGAACGTCTGCGCCTCACGGGCGATGGCGATCACCTGCTCAATCGCCGGCAGATTGTTCTCCAGCTGGGTCAACAGAATGTCCGCCGCGGCGATCGCCGGCCGACACTGGCGCACCTCGTCTTCGCTGACCGTCAGGTTGGCGCCGGGATCGACGGCGATCATGTTCTCCGCCTCCTCACCGGCAACGTAGATAAGCGCATTGCCGGTCGGGCAATCGCCGGTCGAGAACAGCGTCACCGCATCGAAACCAGCGGCGGCGAGGTGGCGCCGGGCGAAGGTGCCGAAGTCATCGCGCCCCACCTTGCCGATATAATGCACCCTTGCCCCAGCGCGCAGCGCAGCGGTGGCCTGGTTGGCCCCCTTACCGCCCGCGCCCATCATGCTGTTGCGGGCGATCAGCGATTCGCCGGGCTGCGGAAAGCGCGCCATGCCGGCGACGATATCCAGGTTGAACGAACCGAACACGCAGACTTTGCCTTTCATTGCGGGTACTCCCTGCTCAATTGGAGGTGGCGCCGGGCGGCCAGGCAGGCGCCTTTGCTGCCGGTTTCATCGGTCAGGCGGCTGATGGAGATCGCCAGCCCCTGCGCCGGCTGCGGCCCGCGCAAATGGCGGCGGATCTCCTGCTCAAGGCGCGCCAACGGGAAACCGCTCATGGCGATCACGCCGCCGCCCAGGATCAACTGCTGGGGATCGAGCACGTTCATTTCGATGGCGATGGTCTGCGCCAATCGTTCGACGAAGCGCCGCAGATCCGGATGTTCGCCGTGGCGTTCGAACAGCCGTTCGAACGGCGTTTGCGCCGTGTTGGCGCGCGCCCAGCCGGTCAGCCAGTGGCCCGAGGTCAGGCTCTCGACGCAGCCCCGTTTACCGCACGGGCACTCACCCTGATGGCCCGGCCAGGGAATGTGCCCCAGCTCACCGGCGGCGCCGTGCGCCCCGTGATAAAAGTCGCCGTTCAGCCACAGGCTGTTGCCCATGCCGGTGCCCAGATACAGCCCCACCGCCACCTGCGGCAGCGCCGGCAGCTGCTGCAAGTCCCACCACAGCAGGTGATTGACGTCTTTATCCATCCGCACCGGCAGCGCCAGCGCATCGGCCAACAGCGCCGCCACCGGCTGGGCGTCCAGCGCCGGAATGAACGGCAGCGACAGCACCCGCGAGCGATCCCGGCTGAGGATCCCCGGCAGCCCGAGCATCACCTGCGCCACCTGACGATCTTTGCAATGCCCGGCGATCAGGCGGCCCAACGCCACCAGCGGATCGGCCTGCCGTGCCCAATCGGCGGTCGCTATCTTGCGGTACCCGCTGAACTCGCCGTCATCATCCATCAACAGCAGGCGGGTATTGGTGCCGCCGACGTCTACGCCAAGAAAATGCCGCATCATGTCCCCCGCCTCAGGCCGCCTGCCGCATCTGATCCAGCATTTTTTCCCATGCCGTCTCCAGATCCGGATCGAGGTTGAACAGCCCGGAGCTGCCGACGATCAAGACTTCCGCGCCGGCGCCCATCAGATCGCGGTAGGTGCGCTGATTACAAGATCCGTCGATCTCGATCAGATAGCTCAGGTTTTGTTGGCGTTTCAGATCGCGCAACTGGCGGATCTTTTCCAGCATTTCGGGAATGAACGGCTGCCCGGCATAGCCCGGATCGACGGTCATCACGGTGATCTTGTCCAGCAGATGAAGGTAGTGGCGGATAAACTCCACCGGCGTAGCCGGGTTCAGCACTACCCCCACTTTTTTACCCAGCGCGCGGATCTGGTTGATCACCCGGAACGCATCGCGGTTGATGGTTTCGGCGTGCGGGCAGATAAAGTCCGCGCCGGCACGGGCGATCGGGTCGATAAAATCGGTCGGGTTCTCCACCATCAGATGCACGTCCAGCAGCAACGAGGTGTGCGGGCGGATCTGTTCGATAAAGAACGGCGACAGCGTGATGTTTTTAACGTAGTGCCCGTCCATGATGTCGATATGTAGCATATCGGCGCGGCGGTTCAGCACCGCCAATTGCTGGCGGATATCCATCAGGTTCATGCACATCAGTGAAGGTGAAATCTGGTATTTCATTAGCGTTATCCTGCGCAAAAGGGAAAAGGATCAGTGGCCCGCTGCGGCTCTGGCCTGGGCCGCGCTGCGGCGCATCGCCCGCCGCTGCCGATAGCGATGGCGGAAAAACTTCAGCGCCAGCACTGCGATCAGCACCGCGCCCCACATCGCCAGGCTGAAATGCGGGCTGACGTTCATCAGGTTCAAACCGGTGGCGATCACTTGCAACACCACCAGCGCCAGGACCACGCCGCTGACCCGACCAAAACCGCCGAACGGATCGGTGCCGCCCAAAATGATCGCCAGTACCGTCAGCAGCAGATAAGAGTCGCCGTAGCCCATGCGCGCCGAGTTGAAGCGCGCCATCATCACCAGCCCGGCGATCACGCACAGCAGGCTGGAGAGGGTGTAAATGGCGATCAACACCCGATGGGTATTCACGCCGCTGAAGTGGGTGGCGTTGATGTTGCTGCCACTCATGTAGATGCATTTGCCGAGCCGGGTTTTCTGCAAGAACAGCGCCAGCAGCACGGCAACCGCCAGGAAGATCCACAGCGGTACCGGTACGCCCAGCACGCGCTCGGCGCCGATAAACCGCACGATCTCCGGCATGCCGCTCAGGGCCGCACCGCGCGTCAGATAGATACCGATGCCGTTGACCGTGGTCATGGTGGCCAGCGTCACCAGAATCGGATGCGCGCCGACGTAGGCCACCAACGCGCCGGTCGCCGCGCCGATCATCACGGCCAGCAGCATCGCCGCCGCCAGCGCCAACACCAGCCACAGCGCCTGTAGCCCCAGCCCGGCGTCCGGCGGCAGATAGCTGATGAACAGCCAGGCCATCAGCAGGCTGGTCAGGTTGGCGCTGGCGATAATGCACAGGTTCAGGCCGCCGCTGAGGATCGGGATGAACATCGCCAGGGTCAGCAGGCCCAGCTCCGGCAGCTGGAACGCCACGCTGGTGAAGGTGGCGCCGCTGAAGAAGCGCCCCGGCATCAGCAGGCTGAAGGCCAGCACCACCGCCACCAGCAGCGCCAACAGGCCGACGGCAGTGCCGTCCGGACGAAATTTCAGGTAGTTGCCCATCAGGCGCTCCTCAGGCGAAACCGACGTCGGTTTCTTTGCGTTTCTTGTAGTGGGTGACGGTAATCGCCGCGACGATCACCAGGCCGATCACCACGTTCATGAAGTAGCTGGACACGCCGATCAGGTTGAGACCGTTTTTCAGCACACCGATCAGGAATACGCCCATCAGCGTGCCGATCACGCTACCCTTGCCGCCGTTCAGGCTGGCGCCGCCCAGCACCGCCGCCGCCAGTACATCTAGCTCACCGCCCACCAGCGCATTGGGCACCACCTCCCCCATGCGGTACACCTGCACCAGGCCGCCGATCGCCGCCATCACGCCCAGATAGCCATAGGCGAACAGGTGCAGCAGGCCGACGCGGATGCCGATGCGCCGCGCCGACTCCGCATCGCCGCCGACGGCAAACAGCTGACGCCCGAGGTGCGTCTTGTTCAGCAGCAGCCAGGTCAACAGCGCCACCGCCAGCATCACCAGCGTCGGCAAACCGAGCTGATAGCTCTGCTCACCCAGCTGAAACGGCAGCACGCTGCGCGGCAGCGTCCACCAGTCCGGCAGCGCGTACAGGCTGCGGCCGTTGGTCAGCCACATCAGCATGCCGAACAACAACGCCTGCATACTGATGGTGACGATGATCGAGACGATGCGCAGGCAGTAGATCAACAGCGCGTTGACCATGCCCAGCGCGGCGCCGATCGCCAACGCCAGCAGAATGCTGCCCACCGGGCTGGCCAGCCCGTAGTGGGTCGCCAGCGTGGCGATCAGGTACTGCACCACCGAGGCCACCGCCGCGAAGGAGATATCGATACCGCCGGTCACCAGCACCACGAACAGGCCGAGGGCGAAAATGCCGCTCACCGCATAGCTTTCGCTGAGATCGAGCAGGTTTTGCACCGTCAAAAACCGATCGCTGAGCAGCGAAAAAACGATGACCGTCAGCAGCAGTACCCAGGCCAGGTAGCCTTCGTTGCCGCGCGGTTTCAGGCTGAATCTACGCATTGACCGCCTCCGCCAGCTGTTGCTGGCTCACCTGCCCCGGCAGGTATTCGCCGATCACGCTGCCGCCGCTGAAGTGCAGCACCCGATCGCAGTTGTAATACACCTCCGGCACCTCGTCGGAGATCAGTAAAATGGCGATCCCCTCCTGCGCCAGCAGATGGATCAGTTGATAGATGCTGGCCTTGGCGCCAACGTCGACGCCGACGGTCGGCGAGTCGAGGATCAAGATCCGCGGCTGGGTCAGCACCCACTTGGCCAACACGATCTTTTGCTGATTGCCGCCGGACAGCGTCGAAACCGCCTGCTCCGGATCCGCCACCCGCACGCCAAGCTTGGCGATCCACTCCGCGACGATGCGATTCTTGCGGTAGTCGTCAATCAGGCGAAAACGCCCGCGCAGCTTATCGAGAATGGTCAGCACCGCGTTGTCCGCCACCGACTGTTGCTGCACCAGGCCGAGCGTCAGGCGATCCTCCGAGACGTAGCCGATACCGGCCTTGATCGCGTCCTCATGGCCGCGAAAGCGCACCGGTTTGCTGTCGAGGTAGAGCTTGCCGCTGTCCGGCCGGGTCATGCCGAACAGGCTCAGCGCCAGCTCGGTGCGCCCGGAGCCGAGCAGGCCGCATAGACCGAGCACCTCGCCCTGATGCAGCCGGAAGCTCACGTCCTGATACTGCCCGGTGCGGCTGAGGCGATCCGCCTCCAACATCACCCGATCCTTATTCATGCTCGGTGACTTCAGGCGATAGTCCAGCTTCAGACCGGTCATCAACTCGGTCAGACGATCGCCGGTGATCTCCGCCGCCGGCCAGGTGCCGATCTTGTTGCCGTCGCGGATCACCGTGACGCGATCCGAAATTTCCAGCACCTCGTCCAGCCGGTGGCTGACGAACACCACGCAGATGCCTTTCGCTTTCAGGTAATCCACCGTGCGCAGCAGCTGATTGACCTCGGTGCGGGTCAGCGAGGCGGTCGGTTCATCCATGATCACCAGCCGCGCCTCCGCCACCAGCGCGCGGCAGATCGCCACCTGCTGGCGCTGGGCGATCGGCAGCTCCGCCACCCGTTTGTCGAGATCCAGATGGAAACTCAGCTCCTGCAACAGCCGCTCGGCGGTGCGCCGCAGCCGTGCCGGGCGGTACCATCCCAGCAGCCCATGCAGGTTGTGCTCGAAGGCGATGTTTTCCGCCACCGTCAGGTTGGGAAACAGCGACAGATCCTGGTAGATCACCTGAATGCCGAAGGCGCGCGCCTGATCCGGCGACAGCCGACCGAAGGTTTGCCCGTCGATGGTGATGCGGCTGCCGTCGTCCGGTTGATACACGCCGGCGATCGCCTTGATCAACGTACTCTTGCCGCAGCCGTTGGTACCCGCCAGGCAGTGCACTTCCCCCGGCATCAGCGCCAGCGAGATAGCGTTCAGCGCACGCTGGCCGCCAAAGGTCATCGACAGCTGCTGCAGCGCGATCAGCGGCGCGCCCTGCGTTGCCGTATTACCGGAAATCGCCATGATTACAGCCCCATCTTCACCAGCTTCGGCAGGTTTTGCTTATCCAGGCTTTCGGTGGCGTTGCCGAGAATGGTGTGCTGCTGCGCATCCACCTGCACCTTGCCCATGCCTTCGATGGTCATGCCGTCGGTGATTTTTTCTCCCTTATGCATCATGTCGGCGATGCGCACGAACACCTCGCCCGCCACCAGCGGATTCCAGATATAGCCGCCCTTGATGGCGCCACGGTTGACCAGCGAAGCGCCCTGGCCCGGGCTGAACGGCCCGATGACGCAGATATCGTTGCTTTTGCCGCGGTTGAGCACCGCGCGCCCGGCGCCGATCGGCCCCTGTGAACCAAAGGCCAGCACGCCTTTCAGATCGGGATATTTGGCCATCAGATCGTTGGTGGTGCGCACGCTGTCATCCAGCGATTCGCCCACGCCGAACTTGTCGCCCACCAGCTGCATGTTCGGGTAGTGCTGCTTCTGGTAGTTGATCGCCGAGTCTGACCAGGTGATGTGCAGCGGCACCGTCAGGCTGCCGACATACACCGCGTACTTGCCCTGCTCTTTCATGCAGGCGGCCAGCGCTTTCATGTGGTTGACGCCGTGCTGCGAGGCGTCCACCAGCTCAAAGTCCCAGTCGGCGTACTTTTGGCCGGGGGATTCGTGCACGATCACCTTGATGCCCGCTTCCTGCGCGCGCTTGAGCACCGGCTCCAGCACCCGGGCGTCGTTCGGTACCACGCCGATGATGTCCACCTTCTGCGCGATCAGATCTTCGATGGCGCGCACCTGCAGCGCCGGGTCCGCCGCCGTCGGCCCGACCATCCAGGCATCGATGCCGCGTTTGGCGCCCTCGCTTTTGATGCCGGCCTCCATGGCGTTGAACCAGGGAATGCCGCCGATCTTCACTACCACGCCCATTTTCAGCTTGTCCGCCGCCTGCGCGGAGACCGAAAGCAGCAGCGAGGCAAACAGACCGACCAGTACGGATTTTTTCATTGTTCTCTCTCCACAAGTGTTGGCTGTAATAAGGGTTTTCGTTGTTGTTATCGCGCCGCCCTTTTCGCGGCGGGTGAAACTTCAATCACGTCTACGTTGTTCCAGGCCAGTTCCTGACGAAATTCGTCGTCGCTGAGCCGATCGGTGATTAAGGTATCTATCTCCCGGTAGTGGCAGATGCGCGCGAACGAGCGGCGGCCGAACTTGTTGCTGTCCACCAACAGGAACTTGCGTTCCGACGCCAGCAGCATCTGCTGCTTCAACCGCGCATGGTGCTCATTGCTCTCGCGGATACCGCCGTCCTGGCAGATGCCGTGGCAGGAGAAGAACAGCTTGTTGATCACGAACTCCTTCAGCATCTGCTCCGCCAGCACGCCGATAAAATCCTCGTACTTGGCGGAATACTCGCCCCCCAGTCCGATGGTGCGCACGTTGGCCTTGCAGGCCAGCGTCTGGATGATGTGCAGCGAGTTGGTCAGCACCACCAGTGAAATATCCGGCAGCTGGCGCGCCAAAAACCAACTGGTTGAGCTGCTGTCCAGCAGCAGGCAATCCCCCGGCGAGATAAACTCCAGCGCGCGTTTGGCGATACGCGTTTTCTGCTCCGGCGCCTCGTTGCTGCGCTGGCGGAAAGATTCCCCCTGGTCTATCTCGGCGGGCACATAGGTTTTCTCCACCGCCGGTGGCTCGACGAACACCGCGCCGCCGTGGCTGCGCAGCAGCAGGCCGCGCCGTTCAAGCAAGGCCAGATCACGCCGCGCCGTCTCGATAGAGATGTGGCACAGCTGCGCCACCTCCTGCACCATCACGCGGCCGCGCTGGCTCAAGACTTCGGTGATAAAGCGATGACGTTCTACAGGCAGCATGTTTCTTTTCTCCTCCACGACGATGATTACGATATCGATTTGCCGCGCCGCGTTTTGCGCGCAGACGCAAAGCGCATCGCCCCGCGATCGGTCAACGATGGCGGTGTGATAGTTGTCAAAAAAATCGGGAAGGAAATGAAATGAATAATTACGAAAGTGTGGAGTAACAGGCAGTTATGATGCGTGTGCGTCTGAGACAGACAGGAGAGAAACGGTAAACGGTCACAATTCCACGTTCCGCAACATGACCGTTAATGACCGTTTTTGTGGTTTTGACCGAACGCCGCCGAGCGGCAGCTAATGCTGGTAGGCAATACACTCCGCACGACGGGATGTCAAAACCCCCTCATGCGTTCAACGCCCGCCTGCGGCCTCGATAAAAGTGCCGGTCACGTAAGACGCAGCGTCAGACAGCAGCCAGGCGATCGCCTCCGCCACTTCCTGCGGCTGCCCGCCGCGCTGCATCGGTAAACTGTCCTTCACGCGATCCACCCGGCCGGGCTCGCCGCCGCTGGCGTGCATCTCGGTATAGATGAATCCGGGCCGCACGCCGTTGACGCGGATGCCCTGCGCCGCCACCTCGCGTGATAACCCGATGGTCAGGGTATCGACGGCGCCTTTCGAGGCGGCGTAATCGACGTATTCTCCGGCAGCCCCCAACCGGGACGCCGCGGAGGAAACGTTGACGATAGCGCCTCCCTGCCCGCCATGGCGCAGCGCCATGCGCTTCACCGCCTCGCGGCAACACAGGAAGTAACCGGTCACGTTGGTGCCGAGCACCTGATTGATGCGCTCGGCGGTCAATTTTTCAATGTTCGCCTGCTGGAACAGAATCCCGGCATTGTTGACCAGCGCGCTGAGCGTGCCCAGCCCGGCGTCCAGCGCAGCGAACATCGCCATCACCTGTGCTTCATCGGCCACGTCGGCCTGCAGCGCCAGCGCCTTGCCGCCCTGCGCCTCAATCTGCGCCACCACCTGCCGCGCCGCGCTTTCGTCGCGCAGGTAATTCACCCCCACCGCATAGCCCTGCCGGGCCAGCAGCAAAGCGGTCGCACGACCAATTCCCCGGCTCGCGCCTGTGACCAATGCCACTTTCGTCATATTGTTTTTCTCTGGTTGGCGATATCAACACAGCGGCCTGTGCACAGGCGCCCCGTTTGCCCGTCAGAGTATAGAGCCGCGCGCTAAAAAACGCTTTAAAGCTGAGCCAGGCGGCGCAGCTGCTTTTTAATGCGCGCTTTGACGCAGCCGTAGGCGTCCGGCGTCGTCACCTGATGCCCCCGTTGTAAGCCGGCAGCATGCAGGCCGCTATGGCCATGGCTCTGGGCATCGCCGCGAAAAGACAGCATCAACAGAACGAGCACGGCCGCCACGCCTGCATATATCAGCCGCCGCGAGGTGCCCGCGGGCGGGGAACCGTCAGTCTGCATGTTTCGCTCCTTCTGTTGTGGTATCGAATGGCAGCAAAATAACTGAAATTCCACCGCGTTCCCTTAACGCGAGATTAAAGCCAGATTAAGGTTTGCTTAAGAACGCGCAGGCAAAGCGAGTTTCCCCGTTGTCTTCCCGGCAGGGTTATAGTTAGATAATCGCGACTTGAAGATCTCAGCGGAACAAACGTGAACATACTGTTGGTGGAAGACGACCTGCAATTAGGCAATGCGCTGTGCCGCGCATTGGAGCTCACCGGCTTTAATTTGTGCTGGGTGCGCCTGCTCGCGGACGCGGAAAATAAACTTTCACCCGGCGGGTTCGACCTGATGCTGTTGGATCTTACGCTGCCGGACGGCGACGGTTTGCAAAAGCTGATCGCCTGGCGCGCCGCCGGGCAAAATATCCCCATCATCATCCTGACCGCCCGCGACCGCATCGAAAGCCTGGTGAACAGCCTGGATTCCGGCGCGGACGACTTTCTGGCCAAACCCTTTGCGCTGCCCGAGCTCATCTCACGCGTCAAGGCGGTCAACCGACGCATGGCGGGCTTCGCTTCGCAAACCTGGAGCCTCGGCACGCTGTATCTCGACCCGGTCAACCATCAGGTGACGCTGGATAACGCACTGCTGATGCTGTCGAAAAAAGAGTATCACCTGCTGCACGAGCTGATGCGCTGTGCCGGCACCGTGGTGCGCAAAGCGGTGTTGGAACAGCGGCTGTTCGGCCACGGCGACAGCGTGGAAAGCAACTCGCTGGAAGTGCACATGCATAATTTACGGCGCAAGATCGGTAAAGAAAGAATTATTACCGTACGCGGCATTGGTTATTTGCTGAAGAAAGAGTAGCAGGATGATCGGTTTCAAATCCTTCTTTATGCGCACCATTATTTTCCAGGTCCTGGCCATTTTATTATTGTGGGGGATCCTCGTCGCCTGGGTGAAATATTGGTATTACCCCGACATGGAAAAATATTTCGATAACCAGCAACGCATTGTCGCCGTGGGTATCGCCAATATTCTCGATGAAACCGGCACCGACAATATCGATTACCGCGGCATCATCAAGACCATTGAAGGCATGTACATTGATTCCATCAATAACGGCATGCAGGATCAAATCGATTACCACCCGCTGTTCGTGGTTTACGATCGGGACAACCGGGTGCTTTACAGTTCGCAAACGCAGGGAGAACCGCTGCGCCTGCCGCCTTCGGTGCTGTCCGGCTCCGTTAAGTACGCCGGCGCCAACTGGCATCTTGCCGGCAGCTGGAGCGAAAAGCGTCAATACCGGGTGATCGTCGGCGAGTCGTTCAACGATCGCACCACGCTGTTCGGTAACCCGGCGGAAAGCACCGCCATGCCGCTGCTGGGCATTCTGGCGGCGATCATCATCACCCTGCTGTTTACCGCCTACTTCAGCCTGCGACCGCTGCGCCAGATCGCCCGCACCATCTCCGATCGCCAGCCGGGTAACCTGTCGCCGATCAACGTCAGCGAGCAGTATCAGGAAATCCGGCCGGTGGTGGTGGAGGTCAACAAGCTGATGGCGCGCATCGACGCCGCCAACCAGCGCGAAAAACGCTTTATGGCCGATGCGGCACACGAACTGCGCACGCCGATCGCCGCCGTGCTGGCGCAGCTGCATCTGCTGACCCAGGTCTCGGAGCAACAGGAGCGCCGGGAGATCATCGGCGACATGCAGCAGGGGCTGGATCGCGCGGCGTCGCTGTCGCGCCAGCTGATCAACCTGGCCAAGCTGGAGGCGGAGGATTTTCCGCTGAAAATCGAGGTGGTGGACATCTACGCCGACATTGGCAAATGCATCGCGCAGCACGTCCCCTATGCGCTGGAAAAGGATGTGGAACTCTCGCTCGACGGCAGCGAGGACGTGGTGATAAACACCGATCGCCATGCGCTGATCGCCATCTTCACCAATCTGCTGGACAACGCGCTCAAGTACGCGCCGCCCGGTAGCCGCATCGAAGCCAATATCCGTTCGCTGGCACCGCTCGGCTGCTATATTACGTTGCGCGACAACGGCCCCGGAGTGAGCGAAGAGCACCTTCCGCGCCTGTTTGAACGCTTTTACCGCGTGCCCGGCACGCAGCAAACCGGCAGCGGGCTGGGATTGGCCATCGCCCGGAACCTGGCCGACAAAATCGGCGCGCAGCTGCGCGTCACCGAAGGCCTCGACGATCGCGGCATCGGTTTTATTATCGATTTGCCGGAAAGTTACCGGCCACAGACTGAGAGTGAATAACGATCATGAGCGCCCCTGTTCTGCTGCAACGGCAGCAACTCGACCGCCTATGGGATATCGACCGCAGTGAAGTCATCGACACCCTGTATCGCCTGCAGGACGGCAAGCTGCAAGCCTACCCGGACTACTACGACGTGCGCGGTTGGGATCCGCACGACCAGGAAACCTATACGCCAATCCACGAAGCCTGCTTCGATCGCGGCGGCGCGTTCTTCGCGCGGTTCGAAGGCGAGGAGATCGTCGCGGCGGCGGCGCTGGACACCGAGCCGCGCGGCCCGCAGCGGGATCTGCGCCAGCTGCTGTTCTTTTACGTCAGCGCGCACCAACGCGGCCTGGGGCTGGGCAAGCAGCTGTTTCAACTCTGCCTGCGTCAGGCGGCGCAGGAAGGCGCCGCCGGGCTATACGTCTCCTCCATCCCTAACAAAAGCACCGTAGACTTCTATCTGGCGCAGGGCTGCCGGCTCATCGAGCGCCCGGATGCCGAGCTGTTCGCCCGCGAGCCGGAGGATATTCACCTGGTCTGCCCTTGCCGTTAACGGCAAGGGCCTAACGGGCGATGCGTATCACCGAACGCACGTCGCTTTTCTTGTTCAGATCCCACACCTCGGCGATCTCCGCCAACGCGTGCTCCTGCGTCTCGATAGTGAGCGCGCCCGTCGCCGCCAGCGCCAGAATTTCGGTCGCGTAGCGCTGCATCTCCGGGATCGGCGGGAAGTTGCCGGTGCCGCTGCCAAGGATCTGCAGTTGATTGCTGCGCAATACCGCCGCCGGCAGCCGGATGTCCGGCGCGGCCATCGAGCCGACGTTGACCAGGCGAATGCCGCGCCCGCCGGCGTAAGACGAGAGATCGTGATTATTGAGCGTCGCGAGCAGCGCTTCGGTCGCCGGGCCCCAGATATAATCGACGATCACCTGATAACCGCCCGGCCCCGCCGCCGCCGCGAAGGCCTGCGTCAGCGCCTCGCCCTGCAGGCTCAGATCCACCGTGGCATCCACGCCCAACGCCTCCAACACGCTCAGCCGACGGCCGGCGGCAACGATGCGCCCGGCTCCCGCCTGACGCGCCGCCGCAACCGCCAGTTTGCCCGAGGTGCCGGTAGCGCCGATGATCAGCACCGTTTCACCGGGCTGCAGATCCGCTCGCCAGCGCAGCGGCAGCCAGGCGGCGAAGGCCGGGTTGATCAGCGCCGCCGCCGTGGCGTCGTCTACCGCCTCCGGCACCGGCACCGTCCATGACGCGACGCTGCGCTCAGCCATCGCACCGTAAGGACGGCGGAAGGAGGCGAAATAGACCCGTTGCCCGTCGGCCGTCCGGCCCACGCCGTCGGTGCCGGGCACAATCGGCAGCTGCTTGGGGCTGGAGTAATGGGTGCCGGCGACGGTAGCGCGATCCAGCTGTTTGATGCCGGCCGCCAGAACCTCGATCGGCACTTCATTCGCCTGCGCCAGGGGCTCCTCAAAGGTGCCGAAAACCGGGGCTTGCCCCAGCGCTGTTACGATTGCCGCTTGCATGGTGACTCCTCAAATCGTGGGAACGTACAGGAAAGAATAGGCCGCAATAAAATAAAAAGGGACACCGCATGATGCGGTGTCCCCCGAACACAAACTTTGCCGAACGTGTTATTCGTAATCGCTCATCGGCACGCAAGAACAGAACAGGTTACGGTCGCCGTACACGTCGTCCAGGCGCTTAACGCTCGGCCAGTACTTGTTCTCGCGCACGCCGGCCACCGGGAACACCGCCAGCTCGCGGCTGTACGGGTGCTGCCAGTCGCTGACCAGCTCCGCCTGCACGTGCGGCGCATTCACCAGCGGGTTATCTTCCAGCGGCCATTCGCCTTTGGCGACGCGATCGATCTCGCTGCGGATCGCCAGCATCGCATCGATAAAGCGATCCAGTTCCACCTTGCTTTCCGACTCGGTCGGCTCAACCATCAGCGTGCCCGCGACCGGGAACGACATGGTCGGTGCGTGGAAGCCGAAGTCGATCAGGCGCTTGGCGATGTCCATTTCGCTGATGCCGGTCTCTTCCTTCAGCGGACGAATATCGAGGATACATTCGTGCGCCACGCGGTGATCGCGGCCGGTATACAGAATCGGGTATGCGCCTTTCAGGCGGGTAGCGATGTAGTTGGCGTTCAGGATCGCCATCTGGCTGGCCTGCTTCAGGCCTTCCGCGCCCATCATGCGGATGTACATCCAGCTGATAGGCAGGATGGAGGCGCTGCCGAACGGCGCTGCGGAAACTGCGCCCTGCTGGGTGGTTACGCCGTCGATCTGCACGACGCTGTGGCCCGGCACGAACGGCGCCAGGTGCGCTTTCACGCCGATCGGGCCCATGCCCGGGCCGCCGCCGCCGTGCGGGATGCAGAAGGTTTTATGCAGGTTGAGGTGCGAAACGTCCGCACCGATGTAGCCTGGCGTGGTGATGCCCACCTGGGCGTTCATGTTAGCGCCGTCCAGATACACCTGACCGCCGAACTGATGCACGATCTGGCACACTTCGCGGATGGTTTCTTCATACACGCCGTGGGTCGACGGGTAGGTCACCATGATGCAAGAGAGTTCTTCGCCCGCCTGCTCTGCCTTGACGCGCAGATCGTGCAGATCGATGTTGCCGTTCTTGTCGCAGGCGACCACCACCACGCTCATGCCCGCCATTTGGGCAGAGGCCGGGTTGGTGCCGTGTGCCGAGCTCGGGATCAGGCAGACGTGGCGGCCCGCTTCGTTACGGCTTTCGTGGTAGCGACGGATCGCCAGCAGGCCGGCGTATTCGCCCTGCGCGCCGGAGTTCGGCTGCATGCACACCGCGTCATAACCGGTCAGCTGTACCAGCCACTGAGACAGTTGGCCGATCATCTGCTGGTAGCCGGCAGCCTGCTCCGGCGGGCAGAACGGATGCAGCTCGGAGAATTCAGGCCAGGTGATCGGGATCATCTCCGCAGCGGCGTTCAATTTCATGGTGCAAGAACCCAGCGGGATCATCGCCTGGTTCAGCGCCAGATCCTTACGTTCCAAACGGTGCATGTAACGCATCATCTCGGTTTCGCTGTGATAGCGATTGAATACCGGATGGGTCAGGATCGGATCCTGACGCAGCATGGCGGCCGGGATCGATTGGCTGCTCTTGCTCACCGCCGCGTCCAGCGCGTCGATGTCCAGGCCGTGGTTGTCGCCGGCCAGCAGTGCGAACAGCGTCTGCACGTCTTCACGCGAGGTGGCTTCGTCCAGCGTGATGCCTACGGCGCCGTGGATATCGGTACGCAGGTTGATGCCGAAGCTCAGCGCGCGTTCCAGCACCGCCGCTTTGTCTTTCACTTCAACGGTCAGGGTGTCGAACCAGGTGTTGTGACGCAGCGTCAGGCCGGCCTTCTGCAGCCCGGCGGCCAGAATGTCGGTCAGGCGATGGATACGCCCGGCGATGCGCTGCAGCCCCTGTGGGCCGTGGTACACCGCGTACAGGCTGGCGATATTGGCCAGCAGCACCTGCGAGGTACAGATATTCGAGTTGGCTTTCTCGCGGCGGATATGCTGCTCGCGGGTCTGCATCGCCATGCGCAGCGCGGTGTTGCCGGCGGCATCACGGGAAACGCCGATGATGCGGCCCGGCATCGAGCGCTTGAACTCGTCGCGGCAGGCGAAGAAGGCGGCGTGCGGGCCGCCGTAGCCCATCGGCACGCCGAAGCGCTGCGCGGAGCCGAACACCACGTCGGCGCCCTGCTTGCCCGGCGCGGTCAGCAGCACCAGGGCCATGATGTCGGCGGCCACGCTGGTGATGATTTTGCGCGATTTCAATTCAGCCAGCAGCGCGCTGTAGTCGTGCAGCTCGCCGGTGGTGCCCACCTGTTGCAGCAGCACGCCGAACACGCCGTCCAGCTCCAGCACTTTTTCCGCTTTATCGACGATGACGTCGAAGCCGAAGGTTTCGGCGCGGGTGCGCACCACGTCCAGCGTCTGTGGATGCACGTCGTCAGCCACGAAGAAGCGGTTGGCGTCTTTCAGCTTGCTGGCGCGTTTGGCCAAGGCCATCGCTTCGGCGGCGGCGGTGGCTTCATCCAGCAGCGAAGCGGAAGCCAGATCCAGTCCGGTCAGATCGAGGGTCACGGTCTGGAAGTTCAGCAGCGCTTCCAGGCGGCCCTGCGACACTTCCGGCTGATAAGGGGTATAAGCGGTGTACCAACCCGGATTTTCCAGCATGTTGCGCAGGATCACCGGCGGCGTCAGCACGGCGCTGTAGCCCATGCCGATATAGGATTTGTAGCGCTGATTTTGCGAGGCGATCGCCTTCAGCTCAGCCAGCGCCTGGTGTTCGGTCGCCGCGTCGCCGACCGGCGGCGGCCCCGGCAGCTGAATGTCCGCCGGCACGATCTGTTGGATCAGCGCGCTGAGCGAGCGAGCGCCCACCGCTGCCAGCAACTCCTGGCGTTGTTCCGCAGAAGAGCCGATGTGGCGTTCAATGAACGCTTCGCTGTGTTCGAGTTGGCTGAGTGTCTGAGTCATTGCTACAAATTCCTGAATGCTTGCGTGATACGGGATATAGCTTGAGCGGTAACTAAAACGCCCCGGCCAAAAGGCCTGGGGCGTGGTCACGATTACTCGTCGATCGAGGCCTGATAAGCCGCGGCGTCCAGCAGGTTCGCCAGCTCGCCTTCGTCGGCGGCTTTAATCTGGAACAGGAAGCCGTCACCGTAAGGCTCGCTGTTCACCAGCTCCGGGGAGCTTTCCAGCTCGCCGTTCACCGCCACAATTTCGCCGCTGATCGGCGCGTAAATGTCCGACGCCGCCTTGACGGACTCCGCCACGGCGCAATCTTCACCGGCGGCGACGTTGCGGCCCACTTCCGGCAGATCGACAAACACCATATCGCCCAGCAGTTCCTGCGCGTGTTCGGTGATGCCTATGGTGTAAACGCCGTTACCTTCTGAACGAACCCACTCGTGGGAGGATGCGTATTTCAATTCTGTTGGCACATTGCTCATCGCCGGTTACTCCTTCGAAGAAATAAAAGAATCAATCAATAAAAAATCAATTTGTCAGCGGCTTGCCGGCGCGAACGAAACCGGGCTTGGTCACTTTGACCGGCATTTCACGGTTGCGGATCTGCACGATGGCCTGCTCGCCGATACCTGCCGGCACGCGCGCCAGCGCGATGCTGAAGCCCAGCGTCGGAGAGAACGAACCGCTGGTGATCACGCCTTCGTGAGTTTGCCCCGCCGCGTCGGTGAAACGCACCGGCAGCTCATTACGTAATACGCCTTTTTCCGTCATGATCAAGCCGACCAGTTGCTCGGTGCCCTGCTCGCGCTGTTGTTCCAGCGCTTCGCGGCCGATGAAACGGCGATCGTCCGGCTGCCAGGCGATGGTCCAGCCCATGTTGGCGGCCAGCGGTGAAACGCCTTCGTCCATCTCTTGCCCGTAGAGGTTCATGCCCGCTTCCAGACGCAGCGTGTCGCGCGCGCCCAGACCGGCCGGCTTGACGCCCGCGGCCAGCAATTTTTGCCAGAAATCCGCCGCCTGCTCTTTCGGTAGCGCGATCTCATAGCCGGCCTCGCCGGTGTAACCGGTGGTGGCGATGAACAGCTCGCCGGCCTGCACGCCGAAGAACGGCTTCATGCCTTCGACCGCACTTTTTTGTTCCGGGGTGAACAGCGTGCCGGCACGCTCTTTGGCCTGCGGGCCCTGTACCGCGATCAGCGCCAGATCGTCGCGCACCGTCAGCGCAACGCCATACGGCGCGGCGTGCTCTTCGATCCAGGCCAGGTCTTTGTCACGCGTGGCGGAGTTCACCACCAGGCGGAAATAGTCTTCAGTGAGGAAATAAACGATCAGGTCGTCGATCACGCCGCCGGAGGCATTCAGCATGCCGGTGTACAGCGCCTTGCCGGGTTGGGTCAGTTTGGCGACGTCGTTCGCCAGCAGGTAGCGCAGGAACTCGCGGGTGCGGGCACCGTGCAGATCCACGATGGTCATGTGAGACACGTCGAACATGCCGGCATCCTGACGCACCGCGTGGTGCTCATCGAGCTGCGAGCCGTAGTGCAGCGGCATCATCCAGCCGTGAAAGTCTACCATGCGCGCACCGCACGCCACGTGCTGGTCGTACAGTGGGGTTTGCTTTGCCATCTTTTCCCTCTTTCCACTCGTCGCTAGAAGTTAGGGTGCTGCCACGCAATGCGGCGGAGCCTGGCTCGCGGCCCGATCGCCATGGCGCACTGACTGCTCAACACAAATGCTGCGCCGGGACGGGCGGAAACTGCGTGCAACCGCCGTGACGCAAACGATACCTTTCCCTCGAACTTATCACCGAACGACCACATTAACCATAAGTTAAAATAGGCTCATCGCCGTTCCAGGGCGGTAAAATGCCGGGCTAGTGTGCAGAGTTTTTCACTGGAAAAATGCGCTTTAAGGCACAAAATTAACAATTAAAGCGGCAAAACTCCGAAGTTATATAACAAACCGACGGCCGCGCATGAGATTCCGACTTTTGATAACCGAACATGGAATTAGAAAAAGTAATGATAAAAAGCGGCTGAAATTAGATTATTTCAAATGAAGGGTTATATAAGGAAAGACGATGGCATAAGGCGAGAAGCGCGAGCCCGCTGGGGGCTCGCAGAAGGCAGGTATCAGGCAAGCCACTCGGGCAGATCGTTCAGGCCCATTGCCTGACGCACCAGCTTTGGCTTGACGCCCGGCAGGCTGTCCGCCAGCCGTAGCCCCACGTCGCGCAGCAGCTTTTTGGCCGGGTGGTTGCCGTCGAACAGTTCGCGGAAACCCTGCATGCTGGCCAGCATCACCGCCGCGCCATGTTTGCGGCGGCGCTCATAGCGGCGCAGATAGAGGTGCTGGCCGATATCCTTGCCCTGCCGCTGCAGGCGGCGCAGTTCGGCAATCAGCTCGGCGGCGTCCATAAAGCCCAGGTTCACGCCCTGCCCGGCCAGCGGATGCACGGTATGCGCCGCATCGCCCACCAGCGCCAGGCGGTGCGAGGCGAAGCTGCGCGCATAGCGGCCGGTCAGCGGGAACGCCAACCGTTCGCTTTCCAGGCTGCAGGCGCCCAAGCGCATATCGAAGGCCATCGCCAGTTCGCGGTTGAACTGCTCCGGCTCAAGCTGTTTAAGCCGCTCGGCGTCTTCCGGCGTCACCGACCAGACGATGGAACTCAAATGCGGATCGCTGAACGGCAGGAACGCCAGAATGCCGTCGCCGTGGAAAATTTGCCGCGCCGTCGCCTGATGCGGCTCTTCGGTGCGAATGGTGGCCACCAGCGCATGGTGGCGGTAATCCCAGAAGGTGAGCGGGATGTCGGCATGCTGGCGCAGCCACGACTGGGCGCCGTCGGCGCCGATCACCAGGCGGGCGGTCAGCATACGCCCGTCCTCCAGCGTAACGAAGGCATCGTTCTCGCCCCACGCCACCTGCTTGAGCGCGGCCGGGGTAATCAGCGTGATGTCCGACAGGCTTTCGGCGCGTTTCCACAGCGCCTGCTGGATCACCGAGTTTTCGATGATGTGGCCGAGATGGCTGAAGCCGCACTCGTCGCCGCGGAAGGCGATTTTGCCGAAGCTGTCGCGCTCCCACACTTCCATCGCGTTGTAAGCGCTGGCGCGCTGCTGGAGAATGTCGTCCCACACGCCGATGTGCTGCAGCAAACGCTCGCTGGCGGCATTGATGGCGGAGACGCGCAGCGCAGGCTGCTCCGACGGCGGCGCCATGTCCGGCTGGCGTTGTTCCAGCACCGCCACGCGCAGCCCGCTGCCCTGCAGGCCGCAGGCCAACGCCAGCCCCACCATACCGCCACCGGCGATAATCACGTCAAATGATTGCATGCTGCTCGATTTCCTTAAATAACGCGCGACGCCTTGCCGCGCCGCGTTTTGGGCGCGCCACAGGGCGCCCGATTCTGTGTCTAACGTTCCACCCAGCCCAGCGTGCGCTTGGCGAAGGCGTCGCGCACCGCCGGCAAACGCGCCATCGCCATCAGCCCCAGATTACGGCCGACCACCAGCGGGACATAACGGTTGGCGAACAGGCGGATCAATCCGTCGGTCACGCCGATCGTCGCCTGCTGATCGTTTTGCCGCCGCTGCTGATAGCGACTCAGCAGCGCATAACCGCCGGCGTCTTCGCCGCTGTCTACCGCTTCCGCCAGCGTTTCCGCCAGCGACATCACGTCGCGCAGGCCGAGGTTGAACCCCTGCCCGGCGATCGGGTGCAGCGTCTGCGCCGCGTTGCCCACCAGCGCCAGACGATGGCTGACATGACGATCGGCGGTCAGCAGGCTGAGCGGATAACTGTGCCGTTTACCGGCCTTGAGGATACGCCCCAGCCGCCAGCCGAAGGCCTGTTGCAGCTCGGCGATAAAACGCTCGTCGTCCCAGACATCCACCCGGGCGCGATCTTCGCGCGCGTGGCACCACACCAGCGAACTGCGCCCCTGCGACATCGGCAGCAGCGCCAGCGGCCCGTAGCGGGTAAAACGCTCGAAGGCGCGCCCCTGCGGATCTTCCGCCGTGGTGACGTTGGCGATGGTGGCGAACTGCGGATACTCCTCCTGCCGCCACTGCACGTTGCAGGCCTGCGCCAGCGCCGAACGCGAACCGTCGGCCGCCACCAGCAGCTGCCCGCACAGGCGCAGACCGGTATCCAGTTGCACTTCCGCCCGCTCTGCGGTGCGAATCACGTCCACCACCCGCGCGGGGCAATGCAGCGTAACGCCCGGCGCCTTCGCCAGCAGCGCGAACAGCCGCTGCCCGGCGTCGTGCAGTTCGATCACCTGGCCAAGCGCATCGACCTGATAATCCTGCGCCTGCAGATTCACGAAACCGGCATGGCCGCGATCGCTGACGTGCACCTGAGTGATCGGCGTGGCGCAGTCGCGCAGCGCCGGCCAAACGCCGATGCGCGCCAGCTGTTGGCAGGTGCCCTGCGCCAATGCGATGGCGCGGGCGTCAAAGCCCGGATGGCTGCGGTCATCCGGCCGAGTCGCCTCGACCAGATCCACGGCCATTCTTCCCTGAGTAAGCGACGAGATAGCCAGCGCCAGCGTCGCGCCCGCCATACCGCCACCAACGATAATTACGCTCATTCCGTTACCTTGCCGCCGCCATCAAAGCCTCGATGGCATCGGCGTCTTTCACCACGGTGGCGGTCAGGTTTTCGTTGCCGTCGGCGGTGATCACGATGTCGTCCTCGATGCGGATGCCGATGCCGCGGTATTCCGCCGGCACGTCCGCATCCGGCGCAATGTACAGCCCCGGTTCCACGGTCAGCACCATGCCCGGCTCCAGCAGCCGATCGCGGCTCGGCGTGCCGTAGTGGCCGACGTCGTGCACGTCGAGGCCCAGCCAGTGGCTCAGCCCGTGCATGAAGAACTGCCGGTGCGCTTGTTCGGCGAGCAGCTGGTCGACTTCACCTTTCAAGACGCCCAGTTCCACCAGCCCGACCACCATGATGCGCACCACTTCGTCGTTGACTTCACGGATGCTGGTGCCGGGTTTGAACAATGCCAAAGCGCGCAGCAGCGACGCCAGCACAATGTCGTACACCGCGCGCTGCGGCTTGCTGAACTTGCCGTTGACCGGGAAGGTGCGGGTAATGTCGCCGGCATACCCCTGATACTCGCAGCCGGCGTCGATCAGCACCAAATCGCCGTCGCGCATCTGGCTCTCGTTCTCGGTGTAGTGCAAGATGCAGCAGTTTTCGCCGCTGCCGACGATGGTGTTGTAAGACGGGTAGCGGGCGCCGAGGCGGGTGAATTCATGGTGAATCTCCGCTTCCAGCTGGTATTCGAACATGCCAGGGCGGCATTTTTCCATCGCGCGGGTATGCGCCAGCGCGCTGATCTCACCGGCGCGGCGCATCACCGCCAGCTCTTCCGGCGATTTGAACAGGCGCATGTCGTGCAGCCACGGCCGCCAGTCGGTCACGGTGGCCGGCGCCTGCAGGTTCTGGCGGAACCCCTTGCGCAGCTTGTCCAGCGCGCCGAACAGGATCTGATCGGCGTAGGCATATTCGCCCTGCGCATGGTAGACCACGTCCAGGCCGTTGAGCAGCAGGTGCAGCTGGTCATTGATTTCATCGAACGGCAGCGCGCGATCCACGCCCAGCTTCGCCGGCGCAGCGTCTTGCCCCAGGCGGCGGCCAAACCAGATTTCCGCCGTCAGATCGCGCACCCGGTTGAACAACACGCTGTGGTTGTGCGTTTCGTCGCTTTTGATCAGCACCAGCACCGCCTCCGGCTCATTGAAGCCGGTCAGGTACCAAAAGTCGCTGTTCTGCCGATAGGGATAGTCTGAATCTGCACTGCGCGTCGTTTCCGGCGCAGAGAAAATAACCGCCGCACTGGCCGGCGCCATTTTCGCCAACAGCGCCTGACGGCGGTTGTTGAATTCCTGCTGAGTCATTACCTTCTCCTGAAATCATGCCATCCGCACCGCCGGCGGAGGGGCGATAAGACGCTTAGTGCAACGTCGGTTTGATGTTTTCCGGCGCCGTTGATTTGTGACGGGTGAATTCGCCGTGGCACATGATGGCGGCAACCCGCACATACTCCGCCACTTCTTCCAGCGACTGTTCCAATTCTTCCTGATCTTCGTCTTCGTCGTAGCCCAGCTGCGCGATGTTGCGCAGATCGTCGATCGCTTCCCCAACTTCGTCTTTCACCTGGGCCAGCTTCGGCTGCATCATCCCCAGGCCGAGCAGGAAGTGGTTGACCCAACCGGCCAGCGCGTCGGCGCGATCGAACACGCTGACGATCTCCCCTTCCGGCAGCATCAGTTGGAACAGGAATTCGTCGTCTTCGAGCGTTTCGCGCGTCACTTCATACAGCTGTTGCAGCGGTTGGCTGAGCGCCTGCGGGAAGGCGACGCCTTCGTTGGTCAGATCGTGCACCAGCGCCTGCCAGCCGGCATCACGGCTGCCGCCGCACAACAGGCCGCTGATCAGGCCATGCATTTCTGCCGCGGTCAGCGCCACCGACTGCTGGTTGAGGGCCACGGTCAAAGATTGGTAACTTGGAAATGTATTCTGTATAGACATGCGCATTCGTCATCGTTGGCAGGATAAGTTCGTGTTATGCTACCACCAAGGTCCGTCGCTATACCAGATAAGCGCGACACCTCAGTGGCTAGTTATAATCGCGATGTGGCAGGTTTCACACTGCGCCGTCGGGTGGCGAAAGTGCGGTAAATACGCATTTTGAAACCCTTTTTTGACTGGCAATGTGCGCCACAGTAGATTACAACCAGGTACTGAAAAAGGGGTTGTATCTTGGTACCGAGGTATATATAGTGGCGCCCGCTTTGACGGCCCGGCCAGGGCGGACAAGGCTGGCGCGAAATTTAGGCAGGAAGGTGGCATGTCTGCACAACCGGTAGATATTCAAATTTTTGGCCGCTCGTTAAGAGTCAATTGCCCGCCAGAACAACAAGATGCGTTGAATATGGCGGCGGACGATCTTAACCAACGGTTGCAAGATCTTAAAGTTCGCACTAGAGTCTCCAATACTGAGCAACTGGTTTTCATCGCGGCATTGAACGTCTGTCACGAACTTGCTCAAGAACGGTTGAAAACCCGTGACTATGCGTCCAATATGGAACAACGCATACGGATGCTGCAGCAGACCATTGAACAAGCGCTGCTTGAACAAGGTCGCATCTCTGAACGTCAGGATGCACAATTCGAATAACTTAAGTTGTTGAAATCACAGTTTCGGCAACGAGTACAAAATTTCTCTGAGATGTTCGCCAGCGGGCCAGTCCCCTGAGCCGATATTTAGTACAAACAGAATGTGTTGCTCCGCGATCGGTGAGCACGCTCGGTGCGCCGAGAAGCCTTAAGATTGCGACGGCACGTTCACCTTGAACCATGGGTTCAAGGGTTACAGCCTGCGACGGCATCTCGGAGATTCCCCTTCTCAGCGGTTTATGTGTGCCGAACGCCACACTGAGCAAGCCTGATACGATGCCTTTTCAACCCCAATTCGCGCAGCAGCGCCAAGCCATTCGCCAACTCATTCGCCAACGCCGACGCGAACTTACGCCGGATCAGCAACGCTTTGCCGCAGACAAGATAACCGAGCGCCTTGCCGCACATGCACGCATTCAGGCGGCGCACAGCATCGCGGTATTCCTGTCGTTTGACGGTGAACTCGACACCGGGCCGCTGATAGAGCAACTGTGGACGCTCGGAAAACGGGTTTACCTGCCGGTGCTGCACCCGTTCAGCCCGGGCCATCTGCTGTTCCTGCGCTATGCGCCGGAAACGCCGCTGGTGCGCAATCGCTTCAATATTCTCGAACCGCGCCTCGATGTGCGCCAGGTGTTGCCGCTGGGCGAGCTGGACGTCGTGCTGACGCCGCTGGTGGCATTCGATCATACCGGGCAGCGTCTGGGTATGGGGGGCGGCTTTTACGATCGCACCCTGCAAAACTGGCAGAGCGACGGCCCCTATCCCATCGGGCTGGCCCATGATTGCCAGCAGGTGGAGCACCTGCCGACCGAGCACTGGGATATCCCGCTACCGGAAATCCTCACCCCGCTCTGCAGCTGGGCGTGGCACGAACCTAAATAGCAAAAGGCCGGATCGCTCCGGCCTTTTTCGTTGCGGCATGCCGCCTAATCAGAACAGCAGACGGGCGCGAATGGTGCCGTCGATGGCCTTCATGCGCTGCAGCGCGGCGTCGGCGCGCGCGGTTTCCGCTTCAATGTCGATCACCACGTAGCCGATTTCCGGCCCGGTTTGCAGATACTGCGCGGCGATGTTAACCCCCTCTTCGGCGAAGATCTGGTTAATCTGCGTCAGCACGCCCGGACGGTTTTCGTGGATGTGCAGCAGGCGGCTGGCGTTCGGGCCATGCGCCGGGAGCGACACTTCCGGGAAGTTGACGGCGGACAGGGTCGATCCGTTGTCGGAGTATTTCGCCAGCTTGCCGGCCACTTCGTCGCCGATGTTCTCCTGCGCTTCCTGAGTGGAGCCGCCGATGTGCGGCGTCAACAACACGTTGTCGAACTCACACAGCGGCGAGTTGAACGGATCGCTGTTGGTTGCCGGCTCTTCCGGGAAGACGTCGATCGCCGCGCCCGCCAGGTGATTGCTGGCCAGCGCATCGCACAGCGCGGGAATATCCACCACGGTGCCGCGCGAGGCGTTGATCAGAATGGCGCCTGGTTTCATCAGCGCCAGCTCTTCCGCTCCCATCATGTTCTTGGTGGCCAGCGTTTCCGGCACGTGCAGCGTCACCACGTCGCTCATATTGAGCAGATCGGACAGATGGCGCACCTGCTGCGCATTACCTAACGGCAGCTTGTTCTCGATATCGTAGAAGAACACCTTCATGCCCAGCCCTTCGGCCAGAATGCCAAGCTGGGTGCCGATATGGCCGTAGCCGATGATACCCAGCTTTTTACCGCGCGCCTCATAGGAGCCCACGGCCAGTTTGTGCCACACGCCGCGGTGCGCCTTGGCGTTGGCGGCCGGAATGCCGCGCAGCATCAACAGCAGCTCGCCCAGCACCATTTCGGCCACGGATCGGGTATTGGAGAAGGGGGCGTTGAAGACCGGAATACCGCGTTTGGTCGCCGCTTTCAGATCAACCTGGTTGGTGCCGATGCAGAAGCAGCCCACCGCCACCAGTTTTTCTGCGGCGGCAAACACCTCTTCGGTCAGATGCGTACGCGATCGGATGCCGACGAAGTGTGCATCGCGGATGGATGCCTTCAGCGATTCGGTGTCTAACGCACCCTTGTGGTATTCGATGTTGGTATAACCGGCGGCACGTAAATTATCGACCGTGCTCTGATGAACCCCTTCCACCAACAGGAATTTAATCCTGTCTTTCTCCAATGATACTTTTGCCATTTACCCGACCCTATGTTCAGACTTCAGAAGCGGCTGTGACGACACAGCTCCCATCCAACATAACAAAAATAACGCGGGCGGCAATACAAACGATTGCCTGCCCGGCAGGACAAGGCGCAGCGTTGATGGCGGTTTACGGCAGAAAATGCCATAGGGAAAGTTTTCGGCAGAAGCTTTGGGGAGTCAGGTTTCACAATGTGACATAAGTCACCAAATTTGCCGTTTTTCAGAAAAGATATTTTAACCGAAGAATTATGCGGCCCGGCGCTACCGGGCCACAGACGGCGGAGGCTTATTTGACCACTTTCACGCCTTCCGGGGTGCCGACCAGCGCCACGTCCGCGCCGCGGTTGGCGAACAGCCCCACGGTCACCACGCCGGCGATGCCGTTAATCTTGTTCTCCAGCGCGATGGCGTCGGTGATGCTCAGGTTATGCACATCGAGGATCACGTTGCCGTTGTCGGTCACCACGTTCTGACGATACTCCGGCAGGCCACCGAGTTTCACCAGCTCACGCGCCACGTAAGAGCGGGCCATCGGGATCACTTCCACCGGCAGCGGGAACTTGCCCAGCACGTCCACCTGCTTGCTGGCATCGACGATGCAGATGAATTTCTTGGCGATGGCGGCGATGATCTTCTCGCGCGTCAGCGCAGCGCCGCCGCCCTTGATCATCTGCATATGGCCGTTGATTTCGTCCGCGCCGTCCACGTAGATATCGAGCGAGTCCACTTCGTTGCTGTCGAACACGTGGATGCCGAGGCTTTTCAGCTTGGCGGTGGAGGCGTCGGAGCTGGACACCGCGCCTTCGATCTGGTGCTTGATGGAGCCCAGCGCGTCAATAAAGTGGGCGGCGGTAGAGCCGGTGCCGACCCCGACGATGGTGCCCGGCGTCACGTATTCCAGCGCCGCCCAACCCACCGCTTTTTTCAGTTCATCCTGCGTCATAATATGTCCCTTGCCTCTGTACGAAAACGTGTGCGTATTATAGGGTAAAACGCTGTTTTTCACGCCGGCAGGATCACACTTATTTACCGCAGCCCGCATTTTTACCCGCTTGGCGGCGAGGTGGGGGCGTGATTTTCCACCTGCGCCGTGCGCAAAATGTGGCATAGTGCCGGTATCATTCTAATTTAAGGGATATCTTTCCGATGAAACGCCCAGACTATCGTACGCTGCAAGCGCTGGACGCGGTGATCCGTGAGCGCGGCTTCGAGCGCGCCGCTCAAAAACTCTGTATCACGCAATCGGCAGTATCCCAACGCATCAAACAGCTGGAAAACCTGTTCGGCCAACCGCTGCTGGTTCGTACCGTGCCGCCGCGCCCGACCGAACAAGGGCAAAAGCTGCTGGCGCTGCTGCATCAGGTGGAATTGCTGGAAGAAGAGTGGCTGGGCAACGACACCGGCGTCGATACGCCGCTGCTGCTGTCGCTGGCGGTCAACGCCGACAGTCTGGCAACCTGGCTGCTGCCGGCGCTGAAGCCGGTGCTGGCGGACTCCCCCATTCGCCTGAATCTGCAGGTGGAAGATGAAACCCGCACCCAGGAGCGGCTGCGCCGCGGTGAGGTGGTGGGCGCGGTGAGTATTCAGCCGCAGCCGCTGCCGAGCTGCCTGGTGGATCGGCTGGGGGCGCTGGACTACCTGTTCGTGGCCTCCAGCGGCTTCGCCGAGCGCTACTTCCCGAACGGCGTCACCCGCTCCGCGCTGCTGAAAGCGCCGGCGGTGGCCTTCGATCATCTCGACGACATGCACCAGGCGTTCCTGCAGCAGAACTTCGATCTGTCGCCGGGCAGCGTGCCCTGCCACATCGTGAACTCGTCGGAAGCCTTCGTGCAGCTGGCACGCCAGGGCACAACCTGCTGTATGATCCCTCACCTGCAGATCGAAAAGGAGCTGGCATCCGGTGAACTGATCGATCTGACGCCGGGGCTGTACCAGCGCCGCATGCTGTACTGGCACCGCTTCGCGCCGGAAAGCCGCATGATGCGCAAAGTGACCGACGCGCTGCTGGAACACGGCCACCAGGTGCTGCGCCAGGATTAAAACGAAAAAAGGTTCGCCGCAGCGAACCTTTTCTTCAATACGAACACCTTACTGCGCGGCGTTGCGCTGCAGCTCGAACACCACATCCACCTGATCGTCGAAGTGAATGCTTTGCTGCTCATAGGTTTGCGCCGCGTCGCTTTCCGCCGCCGCACCGGCCGCCTTATACATCCGCGCCACCGGCATCGGCTGGTAGTTGGCGACCCGGTAGCGAATGCTGTACACCGGCCCCAGCTTGGCGTGGAAGCCTTTGGCCAGGGATTCGGCCTGCTGAGTCGCGTTCTCGATCGCTTTTTGCCGCGCCTGCTCGCGATACACGTCCGGTTTGGCCACACCCAGCTCCACCGCGCGGATCTCGTTCAGGCCGGATTTCAGCGCGCCGTCCAGCAGCTCGTTCAGCTTGTCCAACTGACGCAGGGTCACCTGCACCTGGCGCACCGCCCGGTAGCCCTTCAGCACCGACTCGCCGGTTTTCAGGTAGTCATATTCCGGCTGGGTGCGCAGATTGGCGGCGCTGATGTCTTTCTTCTCGATGTTATTTTTCTGCAGGAAATCAAAGTACTGCGCCACGCGCTCGTCCACCTGCTTCTTCGCCTGGGCGGCGTCTTTGGAGGAAACGCTCACTTCGATCGCCAGGGTGGCGATATCCGGCGTGGCGTCCACGCTGGCGGTGCCGGAGGTGACGACATGCGGCCCTTCAGGCACTTCAGCCGCCTGCAGCGCCATCGGTAACGTCCCTAATCCGACCATTGCGGCCATAGCCAATGCTTTTAGCTTCACAGTGTCTCCTTAATGACAGGCTGTCTCTGATCGCCGGCTTTTCCCTGTGAGAACCGCCGGATTCCTGGCATCAAACGTAGCATATCGCGCGGCGTTTTGAATTCGGATTAGTGACAAATTCTTATAAATTTGCCCCCTGCCAGGCCAGCTGTAGCGCGATGCCCCACATCACCAGCCCGACCAGCGCGTTGATGATGCGCTGGGCCCGCTGCGTGTTCAGCCACGGCGCCAGCCAGGAGGCCAGCAGCGCCAGCCCGAAGAACCACACCGCCGACGCGCTGACCGCCCCGAGCGCGAACCAGGAGCGCACGTCCGCCGTCAGCTGCCCGCCCAAACTGCCGAGCACCACAAAGGTATCCAGATAAACGTGCGGGTTCAGCCAGGTGACCGCCAGCATGGTGACCACGATGCGCCAGCGGCTCTGCGCCAGCTCCTGCGCCGCAGCCTGCGCCGGTTGCGGGCTGAAGGCGGAACGGAACGCGCCCCACCCGTACCACAGCAGAAACGCCACCCCGCCCCAGGTGACCAGCGCCAGCAGCAGCGGTGAGCGGGTAAGCAAGGCGCTGCCGCCGAAAATACCGGCGCAGATCAGCACGATATCGCTCAATGCGCACAGCGAAGCAATCATCAAATGATACTGGCGGCGAATGCCCTGATTCATCACGAATACGTTCTGCGGGCCCAGCGGCAGGATCATGGCGGCGCTCAGGGCAAAGCCCTGCAGGAAGACGGCTAACATGGGGATTCCTCGAATGATAAAAGGCGCCGGACGAGGGCGCGTGTCGGTCAACACGCCCATCATACGAGGAAGCGATCATTAGGTGAAATTGATGTTTCTAATCCAGTATCAGCGACGCTAATACTCAAATCGGCGTGACGAAACCCAGCTCCTGCGAGATGCGTTGCGCGGTGGCCAGCACCGGTTTAATCAGGCTTTTGACGCCGATCTGCTGCAGTTTGGCGGTCGGCAGAGAAACTGACACCGCATAAGGCACACGCTGTTGAATATCGAACACCGGTGCTGCCACGCAGGAGACCCCCAGCTCGTTTTCCTCGCGATCCATCGCCATGCCGCGCTGGCGAATATCGGCCAACTCCTCATGCATCTTCGGCAGCTCGGTGATGGTATTGCGCGTCAGCGTCTGAATCTCCTGCTGATGGGTCTGCCAGTAGTGGGCCGGGTAATCGTCGTTGCCGTAGGCCATGAAGATTTTCCCCATCGCCGAACAGTACAGCGGCATATGCTGGCCGATATAGGCGCGGGTGCGCATCATGCCGGTGGTCGGCTCCAGCTTGTAGATCAGGATGACGTGGTCGTCTTCGCGGCTGGAGAAGTTGACCGTCTCCCCCACTTCCAGGTTCAGCTGTTCCAAATGCGGCGCGGCCACGTGAATGATATTGAGTGACGACAGCGCCTTCTGGCCGATGGAAATGAACTTGGTGGTCAGGCGGTAGCTGCCCGGCGACGGCGCCTGGGTCACATAGCCGCTGGTGTGCAGCCCCTGCAGCAAGCGGTGCACCGTGCTCTTGTTCATGCCGGCCAGCTCGGACAGATGCGCCAGCGGACATCCGTTGGGGAAATTGCTCAGGATCTCAATCAACTGCAAACCGCGGAACAGGCTTTGGCTGCCCAGCGGTTTGTCTTTCTTGTCATCTTTCTCGTCGACGGCTTTCAGGCTCATAGCGAAAATCTCTCCAGTGTCGAACCGCCAACCGGCGCTGCGGCGAAGTCAGCAGGCTCTTTGCCGGGCATGTTACCCCAAGGCCTGCATCAGGTGAAGACGGAACGCCGTTTCATTGTCCGCAGCAGGCCAAAAATCCGCAATATTTCCCCCTCATTGAAGTGAGCCATCGGTCACACTTCCGCAAAGTAAAAAATAACTCATTGTTTAATATCAACAATTAAAACCTCATCGCCTTTGATTTAGCGCAACGAACGTCATATTATTTTTGAAATTGAATTTCGTATGTTGAAATTTAAAGGCCAGATACTCACCAGCGGTTTAGCTGATTTGCCCGGCATCTTCGCACGGGCGCAACACCAGGGGCGCATCACATGACTATCGATAATGCGGCACAACCCATCCTTACCCTCAGCCACATCGTCAAACGATTTGGCGGCAACGTGGCGGTCAACGACGTCAGCCTGCAGGTGATGCCGGGCGAGGTTCTGGCGCTGCTGGGCGAAAACGGCGCCGGCAAATCGACGCTGATCAAAGTGCTGGCGGGCGTCTACCCGCGCGACGGCGGCGATATTCGTTTTCAGGGCGCAAGCATCACCTCCGCCGCCGCGATAAAAAGCGCCAGCCGCCAGCCGATCGCCTTTATTCATCAGGATCTCGGCCTGATTGAATGGATGACGGTGGCGGAAAACATGGCGCTGGTGATGGGGTTTCCCCGCCGCTTTGGGTTGATCGACTGGCGCGCCATTCGCCGCCGGGCGGCGCAGGCGCTGCACGACGTCGGCATCGCGCTCGATCCCGATGCGCGCGTCTTCGAACTGTCGCGCACCGAAAAATCGCTGCTGGCGATCGCCCGCGCGGTGGCGGTCAATGCCGAGCTGCTGGTGCTGGATGAACCCACCGCCTCCCTGCCCGCCAACGACGTGCGTCATCTGTTCGCCGTGATCAACCGGCTGCGCGCCAAAAAGGTCGGCATGATTTACGTCACCCATCGCCTGGACGAAGTGATCGAAATCGCCGATCGGGTCTGCGTAATGCGCGACGGGCGCTATGTCGCCGGCGGCCGCACCGCCGACTACTCGCTGCGCGATCTGGTGCAAACCATCGTCGGCGAAGCGATGGCGGACGATCAGCGCGAACCGCTGCCGGAACATCGTCCGCCGGTGTTGCAGCTCGATAGCGTCACGGTGGGCGACATCGGCCCGGTGAGCTTCGATTTGCAGCCGGGCGAGATGCTGGCGCTGGCCGGTCTGCGCGGGGCCGGGCAAGAAGAGATCGGCCGGCTGCTGTTCGGGTTGCGCCAGGCCGACGGCGGCGCGATTCGGTTTCGCGATCGGCCCTATCAGGCGAGCTCCCCACAGCAGGCAATGGCCTGCGGCATTTCGCTGGTCGCGGGCGATCGCACCGGCGAAAGCCTGGTGATGTCGATGAGCGTGCGTGAAAACCTGTTTATCAACCCCTGCGCCAGCGGCCACCGGCTGCTCTCCCGCTACGGGCGGCGAGCGGAGATCGGCGCCAGTTGGTGGAAGGTGCAGCTGTTCGACGTACGCCCCAAGGACGTCAATATCGATATCAGCGCACTGTCCGGCGGCAACCAGCAAAAGGTGGTGATGGCGCGCTGGATGCATCTGGGGGCACCGCTGCTGATCCTGGAAGATCCCACCGCCGGCGTGGACGTCGGCGCGCGAGCGGAAATCTATCATCTGCTGAATAAATCCCTGGCGGAAGGCGTGGCGGTGCTGGTTATCTCCAACGATTTCGAGGAGATCGCCCATATTTGCAACCGCGCACTGGTATTCAACCGCGGGAAAGTGGTCGGCGAGCTGAAAAATCAGCAGGTGTCATTCGCCAATTTATTGGAGCTGGCTTCTGCCAGCACCGGGGAAAGCGTCGCAATCACGTCAGAATCCGAGGTAGGCCATGTCTAAAACATCCGTTAAATCAACCGCGCTGGAGCAGCGCGTCAGTCTGGCGCAGGACGGTGCCGGCCCCTGGCTGATGCAGGTTCTCACCCGCTATGGCCTGCTGCTGCTGTGCATCGCGCTGGTCGTGCTGTTCTCACTGCTCACCCCCTCCTTCGCATCGATGCTGACGCTGCAGGCTATCTTGTCGAGCAAGGCCAAAATCGCCCTGTTGGCGCTGGCGGCGACCATCCCGATGATCGTGGGCAAGATCGATCTTAACGTCGGTTTCGGCATTGTGCTGTGGCACATTCTGGCGATCACGCTGCAGGTGGAATACGGCTTCTCCTGGCAGATGGCGGTGCTGACGGTGCTGGCGATCTCGGCGCTGTACGGATTGCTGAACGGCATTCTGGTGGCGCTGGCCGATATCGACAGCTTCGTCGCCACCCTCGGCTCCGGCACCGTACTGTACGCCATTGCCCTGTGGCACTCCGGCGGGCGGCAGATCGTCGGCGACTTGCCGGATGCCTTCATCGCGCTGCACCACACCGAGATCGCCGGCATTCCGATCGTGGCGTTTTACGTGCTGATCGTCGCGGTGGTGCTGTGGCTCATCACCGAACACACCCCGCTCGGCCGCTGCATGTATGCGGTGGGCGGCAACCCGGCGGCGGCGCGCCTGAACGGCATCTCGGTCAACCGCTTTACCATCGGCGCCTTCATCGCCTCCAGCGTGCTCACCGGTTTCAGCGGCGTGTTGATCGCCGCCGAACAGGGCGTCGGCCAGGCCAGCGTCGGCATGGACTATCTGCTGCCGGCGCTGGTCGGCGCCTTCCTCGGCAGCACCACCATTCGCCCAGGGCGCGTCAACGTCTGGGGCACCGTGGTCGGCATCGCCATTCTGGCTATCGGCATCGCCGGCATTCAGCAGTTCGGCGGCGAATTCTGGGTCGAGCCGCTGTTCAACGGCGCGACGCTGTTGCTGTCGATCACTCTGGCCGGCTATGCCCAACGCCGTCGGCTGCTCAATCAGAAAGCGGTACAACGCAGCCAGGCGACGCCGGCTGACAACAACAATCAGACAGCGACCCACCCTTAAACCAGGAGCACACCATGAAACGCATTTGGCTGTTACCGGGGTTCACCACATTCTTGCTCGCCGCATCGCCGGCCTGGGCCGACGCCTATCTCGATCAGGCCACCGCCGCCGTCGCGAAGGCTACCGCCAGCGCCACCCAGTGGGACGGCCCCACCAGCGGCCCGCAGTTGCAGGCCAACAAGAAGATCATTTTTATCGCCTCCGACATGAAGAACGGCGGCGTGCAAGGGGTGCAACAGGGGCTGAGCGAAGCGGCAAAAGCCGCCGGCTGGAAGCTGGAAACGCTCGACGGCGGCGGCTCGGTGAAAGATCAGCTGGCATCGCTCAATCAGGCCATCGCCCAGAAACCGGACGGCATCGTGATCGGCGGCTGGAACCCTAACGTCGCCAAGATCCCGCTGAAAAAGGCCGTACAGCAGGGCATCGTGCTGACCGCCTGGCATGCGGTGCCGGAACCGGGCCCCATCGCCAAATACAACGTGTTCTATAACGTCACGTCGGATTCCAACGAAGTGGCACGCATCGCCGCGCAATACGCGGTGGTGCAGTCCGGCGGCAAGGCGAGCGTGTTGATCTTCACCGACTCGCTGTACCAAATCGCCTTGGACAAGGCCAACGTCATGAAAGAAGAGATCGCCAAATGCAGCGGCTGTACGCTGCTGGAATTCATCGACACGCCGCTGGCAGATACCGCCAACCGCATGCCGGCGATGACCTTCAGCCTGCTGCAGAAGTACGGCGACAAATTCCAATATGCGCTGGCGATCAACGATCTGTACTTCGACTTTATGGCGCCGGCGCTGAAAACCGCCGGCAAAGGCGGCAAGAACGCGCCTTACAACGTGTCGGCCGGCGACGGTTCAATCTCCGCTTACCAGCGTATCCGGTCGGGCGACAGCCAGTCGGCGACGGTGCCGGAGCCCTTGAAGCTGCACGGTTGGCAACTGCTGGACGAATTCAACCGCGCCTTCGCCAAGCAGCCGCCTTCCGGCTACGTGACCCCGGCGCATCTGGTCACCCGCGACAATATCGCCGCCGACGGCGGCGCCAATAACCTGTATGACCCGCAAAACGATTACCAGGGCCACTACAAAGCGATCTGGGGCGTGAAGTGAACGGCGGCATTCGGCATTCATTGCGCACGCACGCTCAGCTCGAGCGTTTGTGCTCACCGGCGATCTGGGCCGAGGGGCCGGTCTGGCTGCCACAGGAGGATGCGGTGGTGTTCAGCGACGTGAAAGGCAATCGCATGTTCCGCTGGTCGCGCCGGGGTGAGCTGAGCCTATACCGCTCGCCGTCGCACTATGCCAACGGCAATGCGCGCGACGGCGAGGGCCGCGTGGTCAGCTGTGAACACGGGCGGCGCGGCATCAGCCGCACCGAAAGCGATGGCGAGGTGCGCCTGTTGATCGACCGCGTCGACGGCAAGCGCTTTAACTCGCCGAACGACGTGGCGGTGCGTTCCGACGGCACCCTGTGGTTCACCGATCCGCCCTACGGCATCATCGGCGACGAAGAGGGTTACAAATCAGAAAGCCAGGTAATCGGCTGCTATCTCTACAGCTTCGATCCGCGCGACGGTTCGCTGACCATCGCCGCCTGCGACCTGCAGCGCCCGAACGGCCTGGCGTTTTCACCGGATGAAAAATGGCTGTACGTTGCGGACATGTCGATCGTGGATTTTCCGACGCTGGGCCGCCGCGAGCTGCGCGTCTATGCGGTCAACGGCCGCGAGCTGGAAGCCGGCCGCCGTTTTGCAACAGTGGGGCCCGGATTCCCGGACGGCTTCTGCGTCGATCGGGCCGGCAATCTGTTTTGCAGCTGCGCCGACGGCGTGCTGGTCTTTGATCCACAGGGGCGACAGATCGACAAAATCAGCGTGCCGGAACGCGTCTCCAATTGTACCTTCGGCGGCCCGAACGGCGATGAACTCTATATCACCGCCACCACCTCGCTCTACCGCATGGTGCTGAACACCCGCGGTTAACCGGGGTCTCGCAAGACGCAGGGTGGGTTTTGATCCGCCCTGCTTTGTCACGTCTGAAGCACGCCATCTCCACCAAAACGTGGCGGCGATCACAAAATCACCACTCAATTTTAACGTCATGTTTTTCATGAATAATTTTACTCCCCCTTGCTTTGACTTCCCTGAATCACCGGGATAGCATTTATTTGAAATGCAATTTCGCATATTGAAATTTAGCGAACCAAAAACAGACGATTTGCACAGGCGGAGAACCGGCATGAGAGTGAGTTACAGCGAGTTAAAACAGCAATTCAAACGCGTGCTGCTGGCGCGCGGCGTGGCGGAACATCTCGCCGACGACTGCGCCGGCATGTTCGCCGACACCACCGCCAGCGGCGTTTACTCCCACGGCGTTAACCGCTTTCCGCGCTTTATTCAGCAGCTGGACGCCGGCGATATCGTGCCGGACGCCGAACCCAGCAAACTGTTGTCTCTGGGGGCGATCGAGCAATGGGATGCGCACCAGGGCATCGGCAACCTTACCGCCCGCCGCATGATGGATCGCGCCATGCAGTTAGCCGACGAGCATGGCATCGGCCTGGTGGCGCTGCGCAACGCCAACCACTGGATGCGCGGCGGCGGTTACGGCTGGCAGGCGGCGGAGAAAGGCTATATCGGCATTTGCTGGACCAACTCGATCGCCGTGATGCCACCGTGGGGCGCCAAAACGTGCCGTATCGGCACCAACCCGCTGATCGTCGCCGTGCCCGGCAACCCGATCACCATGGTGGACATGTCGATGTCAATGTTTTCCTACGGCGCGCTGGAGCTGAACCGGCTGGCGGGCAAAACCCTGCCGGTGGACGGCGGCTTCGACAACGACGGCCGCCTGACCCGCGATCCGGCCACCATCGAAGAGAACCGGCGCATTTTGCCGATGGGGTATTGGAAGGGATCGGCACTGTCGATCGTGCTGGACATGATCGCCACCCTGCTGTCCGGCGGCGCCTCGGTGGCGGAAGTGACGGAAGATCACCGCGACGAATACGGCGTCTCGCAGGTGTTCATCGCGATTGAGATAGACCGGTTGATCGACGGCGACAGCCGCGATCAAAAACTGCAGCGCATCATGGATTACGTCACCAGCGCCGAACGGGACAACCCCGACGTCGCCATTCGCCTGCCGGGCCACAAGTTCCCGCGCATTCTGGAAGAAAACCTGCGCGACGGCATTCCGGTTGACGAACGAGTCTGGGCGCGCATTCAGGCGCTGTAACGGGAGGATCATCATGATATTCGGCCACATCGCCAACACCGCGCCCGAGCAGTACCCGACGCCGGTCGCCAACGCCGTCGCCTATTTGCAGCGCACCGATTTCAGCGTCTTGCCCGCAGGGCGCTATGAAGATCCCGCCACCGGCTACGTGGTGCAAGTGCTGGATCTGCATACCCAACCACCGGATGCGCTACGCCCGGAAGTCCACCGGCAAAACGTCGACGTGCAGTTTCTGGTCAGCGGTACCGAGCTTATCGGCGTAGCGGCGGACAACGGCGACAACGTCATTCATCAGGAGCTGCTGGCGCAGCGCGACATCCTGTTTTATCAGGACGTGACCGACGAATCCTGGCTCACGATGCGGCCCGGCAACTTCGCGGTATTTTTTCCGCAGGACGTGCATCGCCCGGCCTGCATTAACCAACGCCCCTGCGCGATACGCAAGGTGGTGGTGAAGATACCGCTGGCGTCGTTTAGCGCCTGATAGACGCAACACCCGTAACGATAACAACACCGGTCCATGAGGCCTGTGCGGGCGCCCTTGCGCCCAAATCAAGCAAAACAATAACGCCCGACCCTACAAAAAAGCGAACATCGAAAGAGGTCCTTATGAATACAGCCTCCGTTTCCGTCAGCCAAAGCCAGGCGATACCCAAGCTCCGCTGGCTGAGGATCGTGCCGCCGATCCTCATCACCTGCATCATTTCTTACATGGACCGGGTCAACATCGCCTTCGCCATGCCCGGCGGCATGGATGACGAACTCGGCATCACCGCCTCGATGGCCGGGCTGGCCGGCGGCATCTTCTTCATCGGTTACCTGTTTCTGCAGGTGCCCGGCGGCAAGCTGGCGGTATACGGCAACGGCAAGAAATTCATCGGCTGGTCACTGCTGGCCTGGGCGGTGATCTCGGTGCTGACCGGCCTGGTCACCAACCAGTACCAGCTGCTGTTCTTGCGCTTCGCCCTCGGCGTTTCCGAAGGCGGCATGCTGCCGGTGGTGCTGACCATGATCAGCAACTGGTTCCCGGATAAGGAGCGCGGCCGCGCCAACGCCATCGTCATCATGTTCGTACCGATCGCCGGCATCCTCACCGCCCCGCTGTCGGGTTGGATCATCACCGCCTGGGACTGGCGCATGCTGTTCCTGGTGGAGGGCGCTCTATCGCTGGTAGTCATGGCGCTGTGGTATTTCACCATCAGCAACCGGCCGCAGGAAGCCAAATGGATCTCGCAGGCGGAAAAAGAGTATCTGGTGAAGACCCTGCACGACGAACAGCTGCTGATCAAAGGAAAAACGGTGCGCAACGCCTCGCTGCGCCGGGTGCTGGGCGACCGGATCATGTGGCAGCTGATCCTGGTGAATTTCTTCTACCAGACCGGTATCTACGGCTACACCCTGTGGCTGCCGACCATTTTGAAAGGGCTGACCCACGGCGATATGGAGCAAGTGGGCCTGCTGGCTATCTTGCCCTATATCGGCGCCATCTTCGGCATGCTGATCATCTCCACCCTCTCCGATCGCACCGGCAAGCGCAAAGTCTTCGTCGCCCTGCCGCTGGCCTGCTTTGCCGCCTGCATGGCGCTGTCGGTGCTGCTGAAGGATCACGTCTGGTGGTCTTACGCTGCGCTGGTCGGCTGCGGCGTGTTTATTCAGGCGGCGGCCGGGGTGTTCTGGACCATCCCGCCCAAATTGTTCAACGCTGAAGTGGCCGGCGGCGCGCGCGGCGTGATCAATGCGCTGGGCAACCTCGGCGGCTTTTGCGGCCCGTATATGGTCGGCGTCCTGATCAGCCTGTTCAGCAAGGATGTCGGCGTCTACAGCCTGGCGGCCTCGTTGGCGATCGCCTCCGTACTGGCGTTGATGTTGCCCAATAAATGCGACCACAGCGCGAGGAGCGAATGATGGAATATTGGCTGGGGCTCGACTGCGGCGGCACCTTCATCAAGGCAGGTTTATACGACCGCAGGGGCCATGAACACGGCGTTGCGCGGCGCAATCTGGCGATCGTCGCGCCGCAGCCCGGCTGGGCCGAGCGCGATATGGCATCGCTGTGGCGCACCGCCGCCGACGTGATCCGTGAAGTGCTGTCCGCCAGCGGCGTCGCCGCCGGCGCCATCCAGGCCATCGGCATCTCGGCGCAGGGTAAGGGGGCATTTCTGCTGGATAAGCAGGGGCAGCCGCTGGGCAACGCCATGCTCTCTTCCGATCAGCGCGCGCTGGCGCTGGTGCAGGAATGGCAGCGACAGGGCGTGCCGCAGGCGCTGTATCCGCAAACGCGCCAAACGCTGTGGACCGGGCACCCGGTCTCGCTGCTGCGCTGGCTGAAGCGGCATCAGCCGGAACGTTACGCCCGCATCGGCAGCGTGCTGATGGCGCACGACTACCTGCGCTATTGCCTGACCGGCGAGCTAGCCTGTGAAGAAACCAATATCTCCGAATCCAACCTGTATCAGATGCGCAGCGGACGCTATGACCCGGCGCTGGCGCAGCTGCTGGGTATCGGCGACATCATGCCCGCCCTGCCGACGATTGTCGGTTCGGCCGAGATCGCCGGGCGAGTCGCGGCAAACGCCGCGGCCATCACCGGCCTGCAAACCGGCACCCCGGTGGTCGGCGGGTTGTTCGACGTGGTGTCCACCGCGCTGTGCGCCGGCCTGCAGGACGAAACCCGACTCAATGCGGTGATGGGGACCTGGTCGGTCACCAGCGGCATCACCGACGCCATCGTCGAGGGTTTCGATCATCCCTTTGTCTATGGCCGCCACGCCGAAAACGGCCAATACATCGTGCACGAAGCCAGCCCCACTTCCGCCGCCAACCTGGAGTGGTTCTGTCGCCAATGGGGGCTGCAGGACTACGACCAGCTTAACCGCTGGGTCGCCGCCCTGCCGAAAGCCGCCGGCGATCTGCTGTTCGCCCCTTTCCTGTATGGCTCCAACGCCGGCCTGGGGCTGAGCGCCAGCTTCTACGGTCTGCAGGCCTTCCACCAGCGCGAGCACCTGGTGCAGGCGATCTACGAAGGCGTGGTGTTCTGCCACATGACGCACCTTAACCGCATGCGCCGGCGTTTCCCTGAGGCGCAGGCGCTGCGCGTGACCGGCGGCCCCGCCAAATCCCTCCCCTGGATGCAAATGTTCGCCGACGTCAGCGGTCTGCCGGTTGAGCTGCCGCAGGTGGAAGAAACCGGCTGTCTGGGCGCGGCGATGGCAGCCATGGTCGGCAGCGGCGTCTTCAACGATTTCACCGCCGCCCAGCACCGGCTGGCGCCGCGTATCGAGCGGCTGCTGCCTGATGCAGCCGCTGCCGAAGCTTACGACCACAAACACCAACGTTATCAGGCGCTGATTGCTGCATTGCAACATCTGCAGCCCGCCAACAAGGAGGCCCCATGAGCACGAAACCGCGCCTGCAGCTGGCGCTCGATCAAACCCGTTTGGATACGGCGCTGCGCACCGCCGAGACCCTCAGCCCCCATGTGAACATCATCGAGGCCGGTACCATTTTGTGCATCAGCGCCGGCATTCAGGCGGTTAGCGCGCTGCGCGAGCGCTGTCCGCAGCACACGCTGGTGGCCGATCTCAAGGTGGCCGACGCCGGTGCGACGCTGGCCGAGCAGGCCTTCGGCCAGGGCGCGAACTGGATGACCGTGATCTGCGCCGCGCCGTTGGCCACCATGGCCAGCGCGCGGGAGGTCGCCGAGCGTCACGGCGGTGAAATCCAGATCGAACTGTTCGGCCGCTGGACATTGGAGGATGCGCGGCAATGGCGCGGCCTCGGCATTCGCCAGGCGATCTATCACCGCGGCCGCGACGCGCAGGCCAGCGGGCAAACCTGGGGCCGGCAGGATTTGGATCGGATGAAGGCGCTGTCCGATCTGGGCATCGCGCTGTCGGTGACCGGCGGCATCACGCCCGCCGACCTGCCGCTGTTTAAAGAGATCGCCGTCACCGCCTTTATCGCCGGCCGCGCGCTGGCCGAGGCCGGCGATCCGCCGGCGGCCGCCAGGCAGTTCCGCACCGCCATCGATGACATCTGGAGATCATGATATGCGTCAGCACCCGTTGGGAATTTACGAGAAAGCGCTGCCGAAACACCTGAGCTGGCCCGAACGCCTGGCGCTGGCCAAGGCCTGCGGCTTCGACTTCGTCGAAATGTCGGTGGACGAAAGCGATGAACGTCTGGCGCGCCTGAGCTGGAGCAAGGCGCAGCGCCTGGCGCTGGTGGACGCCATGCTGGAAACCGGCATCCGCATTCCGTCGATGTGCCTCTCCGGCCACCGGCGCTTTCCGTTTGGCAGCCACGATCCGGCGCTGCGACAGCGCGCCTTCGACGTGATGGAACAGGCCATTCAGCTGGCCAAAGATGTCGGTATCCGGACGATCCAGCTGGCCGGCTACGACGTGTATTACGAAGAGCAGGACGAGGGGACGCTGGCGCGCTTTAGCGAAGGCATGCAGTGGGCGGTAGACCGTGCCGCCGCCGCCCAGGTGATGCTGGCGGTGGAAATTATGGACACCGCCTTTATGAACTCGATCGGTAAATGGAAAGCCTGGGATGCCCTGCTGGCCTCGCCGTGGTTCACGGTGTATCCGGACGTCGGCAACCTCAGCGCCTGGGGCAATGACGTGCCGCGCGAGCTGGAGCTGGGCATCGATCGCATCGCCGCCATTCACCTGAAGGACACCTACCCGGTCACCGCCACTTCGCCGGGGCAATTCCGTGACGTACCGTTTGGCGAAGGCTGCGTCGACTTCGTCGAGGTGTTTCGCACGCTGCAGCGCCTCAATTACCGCGGCGCATTCCTTATTGAGATGTGGACAGAAAAAGCCGAGGAGCCGGTGGCCGAGATCGTTCAGGCCCGCCGCTGGATCGAACAGAAAATGCAACAAGGGGGCATGACATGCTGACTCAGTTAAAACAACAGGTGCTGGAGGCCAATCTCGATCTGCCGCGCCATAAGCTGGTGACCTTTACCTGGGGCAACGTCAGCGCGGTGGATCGCGAACGCGGTCTGGTAGTGATCAAGCCTTCCGGCGTTGAATACGAGCATATGACGGCGGAGGATATGGTGGTGGTCGATCTGGCCAGCGGCCGCACCGTCGAGGGGGCAAAAAAACCGTCGTCGGACACCGCCACCCATCTGGCGCTGTACCGCGAATTTGCCGATATCGGCGGCATCGTCCATACCCATTCGCGCCACGCCACCATCTGGGCGCAGGCCGGGCTGGACATCCCCGCCTGGGGAACCACCCACGCCGACTATTTTTATGGCGCTATCCCCTGCACTCGCCTGATGACCCAGGATGAAATTGAGCACGATTACGAACTGGAAACCGGCAACGTGATCATCGAAACCTTCCGCCAGCGCGATATCAATCCCAACGCGATCCCAGCGGTACTGGTCAATGCCCACGGCCCCTTCGCCTGGGGCAAAGATGCCCACAACGCGGTGCATAATGCGGTGGTGCTGGAAGAAATTGCCTACATGGGCATTTTCTCGCGCCAGCTGACGCCGGGCATTCACAGCATGCAGCGCGAGCTGCTGGACAAACACTACCTGCGCAAACACGGCCAAAACGCCTACTACGGGCAGTAGGGCCGCCGGGGCCCCAGCCGTTGCACCCGATGCTTTGCCGCATCGGGTGCAACGGGCATGAGGCGCAGTGTAGCGAAAACCGCATTCGCTCATCGACGCGAAATTCGCTATCATCCGCACCCACCCTCCAGCCGGCCACCCGATGTCTACGATCACCGATACCTTTATCGCCCCGCCCTGCCATGACCAAATAGAGATCCTCTATCAGGACGATCATCTGGCGCTGATCAATAAGCCGGCCGGGCTGCTCAGCCTCTCGGGCAAGAATCCGCAGAATCTCGATTCGGTACACCATCGGCTGGTTCAGATCTTCCCCGGCTGCGCCCTGGTGCACCGCCTGGATTTCGGCACGTCCGGGTTGATGGTGGTGGCCCGCAACAAAGCCGCCAACGCCGCGCTCTGCCGGCAGTTCAGCGAGCGCACCGTCAGCAAAGTGTACAGCGCGCTGCTCTGCGGCCATCTGGCGGATAACGAAGGGGTCATAGACGCGGCGATCGCCAAAGATCCGGCGCTGTTCCCGCTGATGTCGATTTGCGCCCTCCACGGCAAACCCGCCCGCTCCCACTATCGGGTCGTCGAGCGTTTTTATCGTGAAGCGGAGGGCGGGATCTCGCTGCCGCTGACGCGGGTGCAGCTCACCCCAGAGACTGGGCGCACCCACCAACTGCGTATTCACAGCCGGCAGTTGGGCCACCCTATTTTAGGTTGCGATCTGTATGGCGGGCGCCTGCTGCCGGGTACCGAACAGACGCCGCGGCTGATGCTGCACGCCAGCGAGCTGGACTTTGTGCACCCCGTCCGTGGAGAGCGGATCGCCGCTCGTCACGCCGCGCCGTTCTGAACGCGGCTTACCACATCAAATCGTCGGGCACTTTGAAGTCGGCGTACGGATCGTCTTCATCCTGCTCTTCCTGACTCAGCGCGCTGTGCAACACGATACTGGCCGCATCGCGCTGTGCGATTTTATCGGCGACGCTCGCGGGGATAATCGCGTATTCACACTCTTCCCGGTTCTCGACCACCAAGCGGGCAATGGCGAGGCGGCCATTGATCAGCTGGGTCTGCGTCGCCTTATCCACCAGGATTTTCTTGATCAGGTTGCCGTCGGTGAAGTTGAAACCGATATCGCCTTTCGCCAGAACGATGCGGTTCATCTCGATCAGTTGCTTCACCTGCGCCTTGTATTCTTTGGACAGCGCGGCTTGCTTTTGCTGCTCGTTCAGCTGCTTATCGCGCTCAAGCTGCGCCTTTTTATTCTCTTCCACCGCCTCTCTGGCCTCGCGGGCCTGAACGCGTGATTTTTTAGCCGTTCTTTGGACTTTGGCCATTTTCTTGCTGGTTACCAAGCCCGCTTTGAGCATCTGCTCTTGTAAGGTGAGTTTTGTCATGTTCATGTCTGAAGCCGTGGAGTCATGGGGGGATTATACCCGTAATTTTTCAGGCTGCACCAGGTTGCCGGCCCTGTAGTTGGCAGTTTGCGCTGCAGGGCAACGGCGGCAAACCGACACGAACGCCAGATCATGAACAGCGCTCATGTGGTAATGAAATTAAGTCTCTTTCACTCCCTGCGGGACTCTGGCAAAAATAGACCTCATTAACGACAGACAATATGAAATCGGCTGAATAAAAAAAGAGAAAAACAACCCATTGAAATAAATGGATAAATCCAGCCTTCATATCATATAACAGGATGCTATAAGACGATGAATAGAGACTTTGCCTTTACGATTAAGAGCAGTTCTTTCAATGAAGACTATAACCCTTCTGAAAGTACGCGTATCACCACCAACTTCGCCAATTTGGCCAGAGGGGAAAACCGCCGGGAGAACCTGCGCAACACGCTGGTGATGATTAACAATCGCTTCAATTCGTTGGCGCATTGGGATAACCCCAAGGCCGACCGCTATTCGGTTGAGCTTGAAATCATTTCGGTTGAGATGCGCGTTGAAGATCAGGGTGCCAGCTTCCCGGTGATCGAAATCCTGAAAACCAACATCATTGATAAAAAAACGCAAAAGCGTATTGAAGGCATCGTTGGGAACAATTTTTCCTCTTACGTGCGCGATTACGACTTTAGCGTCTTGCTGCCGGCGCACAATAAAAACACGACGGAATTTACCATTCCAGATGATTTCGGCGATTTGCACGGCAATATCTTTAAACACTTCGTCAATTCAAACGAATACCATGAAAATTTCAGCAAACCGCCGGTGATCTGCCTCAGCGTGTCCAGCAAAGACACCTATCATCGGACGGGCAATCAACACCCGGTGTTGGGCGACGAATATCGGCAAGACGGCGCTTCGCTGACCGACCGGTATTTTAAAAAAATGGGTCTGCAGGTGCGCTACTTCATGCCGAAAAATAGCGTCGCGCCCCTGGCGTTTTATTTCCCCGGGGATTTGCTGAGCGATTACACCGATCTGGAACTGATCGGCACCATCAGCACGATGGAGACCTTCCAGAAAATCTATCGGCCTGAAATTTACAATGCCAACGCGGCGGCGGGGCAATGCTATCAGCCAAGCCTGAATAACCAGGATCATTCATTAACCAAGATTGTTTACGATCGCGAAGAGCGTAGCCAGTTAGCGATTGAACAGGGGAAATTTACGGAAGAGCAATTTATCAAACCCTACAAGCCTCTTCTTGAGCAATGGTCTGCTCACTACGCGCTTTGATTCACTCAAATACAGGTCATCTATTATGAAAATATTGCTCCCTACGTCGACCGCCGGCAGCTTGCCTAAACCTTCCTGGCTGGCCCAACCGGAAACCCTGTGGTCGCCTTGGAAATTGCAGAATGAAGAATTAATCGAAGGGAAACAGGACGCCTTGCGTTTGTCGCTGGCAGAGCAACAACTGGCCGGCATCGATATCGTCAGCGATGGCGAGCAAACGCGCCAGCACTTCGTCACGACGTTTATCGAGCACCTCAGCGGCGTCGATTTCGAGAAACGCGAAGTGGTTAAAATCCGCAATCGCTACGAGGCGAGCGTGCCAACCGTTGTGGGGGCGGTCTCGCGCCAAAAACCCGTTTTCGTTGAAGACGCCAAATTTTTACGCCAGCTGACCAAGCAGCCGATTAAATGGGCCCTGCCGGGGCCGATGACCATGATCGACACGCTTTATGACAACCACTATAAAAGCCGCGAGAAATTGGCCTGGGAGTTCGCCAAGATCCTCAATCAGGAAGCCAAAGAGCTCGAGGCCGCCGGCGTCGACATTATTCAGTTTGATGAGCCCGCATTTAACGTGTTCTTTGACGAAGTGAATGACTGGGGCATCGCCGCCCTGGAAAGAGCCGTTGAGGGGCTTAAGTGTGAAACGGCGGTACATATCTGCTATGGATACGGCATTAAGGCCAACACCGACTGGAAAAAGACGCTGGGCTCAGAGTGGCGGCAATATGAAGAGGCGTTCCCCAAGCTGCAAACGTCTACTATCGATATTATCTCACTGGAGTGCCATAACTCGCACGTGCCGATGGATCTGCTTGAACTGATTCGCGGTAAGAAAGTGATGGTCGGCGCCATTGATGTAGCGAATCATACCGTTGAGACGCCGGAAGAAGTGGCCGCTACGCTGCGTAAAGCGCTGCAGTTTGTCGATGCCGACAAGCTCTATCCGTCGACCAACTGCGGCATGGCTCCCCTGCCTCGCCAGGTCGCCAGCGGCAAGCTGAATGCCTTGAGTGCGGGTGCCGAGATCGTGCGCCGTGAACTGTTAGCCAAGTAACCTTGCCAATCGCCCGCCACAGGTCCCTCCTGCGGCGGGCGAGTATCATCGACGCCCTCTCCCCGCAACGCCCCCCCTCTGGTGTATACTCGGATCTCTACGCGATGCCAGCCACAGCGGCCTGAACAGCCCCTCAGCCAGCCCACACCAGCTTAATAACAGTGGAACCCTCATGAGCCCAGATACCGCTCGCATCAGCGAAATTATCGATCGCGCCAGGATCTCGCCTTATCAAATCCTCATCCTTACCCTGTGTTTCCTGATCGCCCTGCTGGACGGCTTCGATACCGCCATCATCGGCTATATCGCCCCGGCGCTGCGTGAAGAGTGGGGCCTGCACCCCTCGCAGCTCTCTCCCGCCTTCGGCGCGGGGCTGTTCGGCCTGTTGATCGGCAGCCTGCTGTTCGGGCCGATCGCCGACGCCATCGGCCGCAAACGCGTGCTGCTCGTCGCGGTGCTGGTGTTTGGCGGCTGCACCCTGGCTTCGGCCTATACGCAATCGATAGAATCCCTGACCTTGCTGCGCTTCATCACCGGCATTGGCCTCGGGGGGGCGATACCGACCTGCATTACCCTCAGCTCGGAGTACTCACCGGCGCGCCGCCGCATGCTGATGGTCACCCTGAGCTGGAGCGGCTTTACCGCCGGGCTGGCCCTGGGCGGCCTGCTGGCCGGGCAGATCATCCCGGCGTTCGGCTGGCGCGGCGTGCTGCTGGTCGGCGGCATTGCGCCATTGGCGCTGCTGCCGCTGCTGGCCTGGCAGATGCCCGAGTCGGTACGCTTTATGGCCGCCAACGCCAAACATGCCGACCGGCTGCGCCGGGTGGTCGAGCGTATCACCGGCCAGCGTTGGACGGGGGTCACCATCGTCGATGACGAGCGCCCGGCACAGGCCACGTCGCCGATCTCGCACCTGTTTATCGAAGGGCGCGCCGTGCGCACCCTGCTGCTGTGGGCGGCGTTCTTCTGCTCGCTGTTCGTGTTCTACCTGCTCACCAGCTGGCTGCCGACGATCCTCAAAGACGCCGGTTACGATATCGCCCACGCCTCGCGCATCGGGGCGATGGTGCCGCTCGGCGGCACCCTGGGCGCCATCCTGATGGCGCTGCTGATGGACCGGGTCGGGCCCTACCGCGTGCTGGCCGTCTCCTACCTGGGCGCCGCGCTGGTGATCGGCGCGACCGGGTATCTGATGGGCGACGTCTACACGCTGGCCGCCGTCGTGTTCCTGATTGGCTTCGGCGTGGCCGGTGCGCAAAACGGCCTGAACCTGGTCTCCGCCACCCTTTACCCGACCGCAGCCCGCGTGACCGGCGTCAGCTGGGCCATGGCGAACGGCCGCTTCGGCTCGATCGTCGGCTCGATGCTCGGCGCCTGGATGATGACCGCCGCCGGATCGGCGGAAGTGTTCTTCCTCTGGCTGGCGCTGCCAGCGCTGCTGGGCGCGGTCGCCATCTTCCTGCTCTATCGCCTCAGCCTGCGCCGCCGCACGCCGCTCACGGAACCGGCTGCGGGCATCTGACCTCGCGGAAAATAAAAGGCCGAGACGCCATCGATAGCGTCTCGGCCTGCAATAAAAAGGGGGCGAAGGCCCCCTTCTGTGTTATTCCGCCTTGGCGGAAGCGTCTTCGGTACGATACAGGTGCACATCCATCTGCGGGAACGGAATGCCGATGTTGTGGGCATCCAGCGCGCGCTTGAAGTTTTCCATCAAATCGAAGTACACGTTCCAGTATTCCGCGTTGGTGGTCCAGGAGCGGGTGACGAAGTTCAGGGAAGACGGTGCCATCTCGTTCAGACGCACGGTCACGCCTTTGGCGTGCATGATGCGCTTGTCGGCGGCGATCACATCGCCCAGCACCTTCTTCACCACGTCGATGTCGGCGTTGTAGGCCACGCCCACCACGATATCCACGCGGCGGTTCGGTTCACGGGAGTAGTTGATGATGTTGCCGGCGATGATTTTACCGTTCGGCACCACGATGGTCTTGTTGTCGGAAGTACGCAGGGTGGTGGAGAAAATCTGCACCTGATCGACGGTACCGGCCACGCCACCCAGATCGACATATTCACCCACGCGCAGTGGACGGAAGATCACCAGCAGCACGCCGGCGGCGAAGTTGGACAGTGAGCCTTGCAGCGCCAGGCCGACGGCCAAACCGGCGGCACCCAGCACGGCGATCACCGAGGTGGTCTGCACGCCGACGCGCCCCAGCACGGCGATGAAGGTGAACGCCAGCACGCCATAGCGCACAATCGCCGACAGGAAGTCTGCCACCGTGGCGTCGATGCCGCGCAGTTTCATCACGCGGTTCAACGCATTACCGACCACGCGGGCCACGATCGAACCGATGATCAGGATAACGATGGCGGCAACGATATTCACCGCATACTGGATCAACAGATCCTGGTTCTTCACCAACCAGTCGCCGGCACCGTTGATGCCGTCTACTACATTCAAATCTTTCATTCGTGTCGTCCTAACTCAGTCCCTAACGGGAGAAACTCGCAAAAATACACTGGCCTCGGCAGCCAGTAGGAAACCACCGCCTAAGGGTAACCAACATTAAAGGCCCATGCCAACCATCAGCGTTAAAAATAGCCGAAACCGCCCGCCGCTTCTTCTATGCTGAGAACAGCGCGTTGGCCATTTCACGACAAGGGATCCGTTAATCATGCACATTCGCTCTTCACTCAAACACTATTGGCAGGTGCGGCCCAGGCTGCTGTTTTCCGTCGGCGCCGGGCTGCTGTGCTTTCTGCTGTTGCCCGCCCAGCTCTCGCTGCTGCAGCGCCTGATGATCGGTTGGAATACGCTGGCCTGGCTCTACCTGCTGTTTCTCTGGCGGCTGATGCTGATCAGCACGCCGCAGCACATTCGCCAGATCGCCCGGCGGCAGGACGAAAGCGCCAGCATGGTGCTGACGCTGGTCAGCCTCGGTTGCCTGGTCAGCTTGTTGGCGATCCTGTTTGAACTGAGCAGCGCCAAACAGGTGGCCGGCTCTCTGAAGACGCTGCATTTGCTGCTGACCGGCGCCACGCTGGTGGTCTCCTGGCTGTTGCTGCCGACCGCCTTCACCATGCACTATGCCCACCAATTTTATCGCCAGGGCGCGCAGCAGGATCCTTTGCCGCTGCTGTTCCCCGGCAACCTCACCGATCCGACCTATCTGGATTTCGCCTACTTCTCCTTCACCATCGCGGTGGCGTCGCAGACCGCCGATGTGGCGGTCGGGGCGGCGGAGGTGCGGAAGGTCACCCTGCTGCAGTCGGTGATCTCCTTCGCGTTCAACATGCTGATCCTGGGCCTGTCTATCAACGTCGGCGCCGGCCTGCTGGGCTGAAAACGAAAAAGGCTCCCCCGCAGGGAGCCTTTAACTCACAAACAAAGGAGGAAAAAACGTGGTTTTTCCTCCTTTGTGGTCATCAGCCGAAAATCAATAAATTGATTTTCCTTATTTTTTATATTTTGCCAACGGCAAGCCAGGCAATGCCATCAGGCTTGTCATAAACAAAAAGGCTCCCTGCGGGGAGCCTTTTGCATCGTGCAACAGGTGCCGAAGATTACAGAACGTCTACCGCGTTCAGATCTTTGAAGGCCTGCTCCAGACGCGTCACCATGCTGGTCTGCGCTGCGCGCAGCCATACGCGTGGATCATAGTATTTCTTGTTCGGCTGATCGGCGCCTTTCGGGTTGCCCAGCTGGCCCTGCAGGTAAGCTTCGTTCGCTTTGTAGTACTGCAGGATGCCGTCCCAGGTTGCCCATTGGGTATCGGTGTCGATGTTCATCTTGATCACGCCGTAGCCCACAGACTCTTTGATCTCTGCGTCGGTAGAACCGGAACCGCCGTGGAACACGAAGTTCAGGCTGTTGTGCGGCAGGTTGAATTTCTTGGACACATAGTCCTGAGAATCACGCAGGATGGTCGGGGTCAGCTTGACGTTGCCTGGCTTGTACACGCCGTGCACGTTACCGAAGGAGGCAGCGATAGTGAAGCGCGGGCTGATGGCGTTCAGTTTTTCGTACGCGTAAGCCACGTCTTCCGGCTGGGTGTACAGAGCGGAAGCGTCCATATGGCTGTTGTCCACGCCATCTTCTTCACCGCCGGTGCAGCCCAGTTCGATTTCCAGCGTCATGCCGATTTTGGCCATGCGCTTCAGGTAGGCGCTGCAGATCTCGATGTTTTCTTCCAGAGATTCTTCAGACAGATCGATCATGTGGGAAGAGAACAGCGGTTTGCCGGTAGCGGCGAAGTGCTTCTCGCCGGCGTCCAGCAGGCCGTCCAGCCATGGCAGCAGTTTCTTCGCGCAGTGGTCGGTGTGCAGGATCACCGGCACGCCGTAGTGTTCAGCCATCTGGTGAACGTGGTGTGCGCCAGAGATAGCGCCCAGAATCGCTGCGCCCTGAGGCACATCGGTCTTCACGCCTTTGCCGGCGATAAACGCGGCGCCGCCGTTGGAGAACTGAACGATAACCGGCGCGCGCACTTTAGCCGCGGCTTCCAGCACTGCGTTGATGGAGTCGGTACCCACGCAGTTTACCGCTGGCAGCGCAAAGTTGTTCTCTTTAGCAACTGCGAAGACTTTCTGAACGTCATCACCCGTGATGACACCCGGTTTTACGAAATCAAAAATTTTAGACATGTTACTTTGTCCTGTTTCGTCGGCCGTAGATGGATGTAAATCGATGTTTTCACGCCGCGCAGCATTAGCCGCGCGGTATAAAACAAACGGGCGGCTTTCGCCTCCCGTTGTCTGAATTACTGCTTAGCGCGCTCTTCCAGCATCACGACTGCAGGCAGCGGTTTCCCTTCAACGAATTCCAGGAATGCGCCACCGCCGGTGGAGATGTAGGAAATTTTGTCAGCGATACCGAACAGATCGATGGCTGCCAGAGTGTCGCCGCCGCCAGCGATAGAGAAAGCGTCGCTATCGGCGATCGCGCGGGCGACAATTTCGGTGCCCTTACGGAAGTTAGGGAACTCGAATACGCCAACCGGGCCATTCCACAGAATGGTCTTGGCGTTCTTCAGGATAACGGCCAGACGCTCGGCAGAGACGTCGCCCATATCCAGAATTTGCTCGTTGTCCTGGATCTCGTTGGCCTGCTTCACGGTTGCGGTCGCGGTTTCGGAGAACTCGGTCGCGACGCGCACGTCGGTCGGAACCGGGATGTCGCAGGTTTCCAGCAGTTTCTGCGCGTTCGGGATCAGGTCAGGTTCGTACAGGGACTGGCCCACGTTGTTACCCTGCGCCGCCACGAAGGTGTTGGCGATGCCGCCGCCGACGATCAGCTGATCGGCGATTTTGGACAGGGAATCCAGCACGGTCAGTTTGGTGGACACTTTAGAACCGCCCACGATGGCGACCATCGGACGGGCCGGGTTGCCCAGGGCCTTGCCCAGCGCTTCCAGCTCGGCGGACAGCAGCGGGCCGGCACAGGCGACAGGCGCGAACTTGCCCACGCCGTGGGTGGAAGCCTGCGCGCGGTGCGCGGTGCCGAACGCGTCCATCACGTACACGTCGCACAGCGCCGCGTATTTCTTGGACAGGGTTTCGTCGTCTTTCTTCTCGCCCTTGTTGAAACGGACGTTTTCCAGCACCACCAGTTCGCCTTCAGCGACGTCGACGCCATCCAGATAATCCTTCGCCAGACGCACTGGGGATTTCAGGTGATCTTTCAGGTAGTTGACCACAGGCAGCAGGGAGAATTCTTCGTTGTACTCGCCTTCGGTAGGACGACCCAGGTGGGAGGTCACCATCACGCGGGCGCCTTGCTTCAGTGCAGCTTCGATAGTCGGCAGGGAAGCGCGGATACGCGCGTCGGAAGTCACTTTACCGTCTTTTACCGGCACGTTCAGATCGGAGCGGATCAGTACGCGTTTACCCGCCAGATCCAGATCGGTCATCTTAATTACAGACATGGTGAACCCTCTTTATTGAATCTCTATAAAATTGCCTGAGCAGCGCGCCTGTCACGCCGGCGCCGCCGTACTAGAAACCGCTGGCGGCCATTGCCCGTGTGGTATCCAACATCCGATTGGCAAAGCCCCATTCATTGTCGCACCAGACCAAGGTCTTTATCAGGTGCTGCCCGCTGACCCGGGTCTGCGTACCGTCGACGATAGCGCTGTGCGGGTCATGGTTAAAATCGATCGAGACCAATGGTAATTCCGTGTAGTCAACTATACCACGAAATGATTCCCGTGCGGCCTTTTGCAACAGCTGGTTGACCTCTGCCACCTTCACCGCGGCGCTCACGCTGACGCTAAGATCGATAGCCGTCACGTTGATGGTCGGCACGCGCACCGAGATAGCCTCGAAGCGATCGCAAAACTGCGGGAAGATACGGGTGATGCCCGCGGCCAGCTTGGTGTCGACCGGAATGATCGACTGGCTCGCCGCGCGGGTGCGCCGCAAATCCGCGTGATACGCGTCGATCACCGGCTGATCGTTCATCGCCGAGTGAATGGTGGTCACGGTACCGGATTCGATGCTGTAGGCGTCGTCCAGCAGCTTGATCACCGGAATAATGCAGTTGGTGGTGCACGAGGCGTTGGACACGATGCGATGTTCCGCCAACAGCGTCTGATGGTTGACGCCGAACACGATGGTAGCGTCCAGATCGTTGCCGCCCGGATGGGCGAACAGCACTTTCTTCGCCCCCGCCGCCAGATGGGCTTCGCCATCCGCCCGGCTGCCGTACACGCCGCTGCAGTCCAGCACCACATCGACGCCCAGCTCGCCCCAGGGCAACTGCTCCACCGCCGGCTGATGCAACAGGCGAATCGCGTCGTCCCCGACGCTCAGCGTGTCGCACTCTTGCCGCACATCCCAGGCGAAGCGACCGTGGCTGGAATCGTACTTCAGCAGATGGGCCATGCCCTCGGCATTCGCCAGCTCGTTGATCGCCACCACGGAGATTTCCGCCCGTCGTCCCGATTCGTACAGTGCGCGCAATACGCTGCGGCCGATGCGGCCAAAGCCGTTTATCGCTATGCGGATGGTCATGCTGCTCCTGAAAAAGGGCCGTCCCCGCCGGGCTGACTCACCGGCGCCGGGCCGGCGCTGACTGGTTGTCTCACTAACCCGCATAGAGTAGTGGATCGCACCGCCCGCTGTGAATCGCCGCGTTTGCATTATTCCCGCGCTTCAGCGGCTTTTCGCCGCCGTCACATCGGCATTTCTGTCGAAGAGTGCTTCAACTGAAACGCTTCAGCTGAGCATAAACCAAAGTTTTGGCAAAAGGAACAGGTGCAACAGTTCCACAAGTAACGGAGGGGAGTTTTACGAGCATAAGATGATCTGGCGCACATTTTTGGCCTCAAGGCCGCGGCGAATTTTCACTCGCCGCCCCCGTTTCGCCATAGTGCTCACGGAAATAGTCGCGCAAAAATTCGACCGTCACCCGCACTTTCGCCGACGTTGCCAGCCGGGAAACGTACACCGCCCAGATGTTGGCCGGCTGAAAATACTCCGGCAGAATGTGCACCAACCTGCCGCTGTCGATGTTCTCTTTCACGTCCCAGGCGGAACGCAGCGCAACGCCCTGCCCGTCCAGGCACCACTGGTGCACGATTTCGCCGTGGTTCGACGCCAGCGCCCCCGTCACCTTCACCGTCTCTTCGCCGCCCGGCCCCTGCAGCCGCCACAGCCCGAACGGGTGATCGCGCTCCTTGATCACCAGGCAAGCGCGGCCCGCCAGCTCCGCCACGCTTTTCGGCACGCCGTGGCGCTGCAGATACGCCGGCGAAGCGCACAGGATGCGCTGGTTGTCCGCCAGCTTGCGCGCGATCAGATTAGGGGCGATATCGTCGCCGATGCGGATATCCAGATCGAACCCTTCGCTGACCAGATCCACCAACCGATCGGACACGTCAAGCCGCAGCTCCAGCTGCGGATACTCCCGCGCCAGCGCCGACAGCGCCGGGGCCACGAAGCGCCGGCCGAAGCCGAAGCTGCTGACCACGCGCAGCATGCCCTGCGGCGCCTGACGCACCTCGGACAGTTCGTCCATCATCTGATCGACATCGTTGAGAATGCGCTGCGCCCATTCGTAGATGCGCTCGCCGTCCTCGGTGATCGCCACCCGCCGCGTGGTGCGGTGCAGCAGCGACACGTCCAGCGCCTTTTCCAGCAACGCGATGCGTTTGCTGATAAAGGCCGGCGACACGCCCAGCTCTTCGGCGGCGGCGGCAAACCCGGCGCGGCGCGCCACCAGCACGAACACCCGCAGGTCACTCAGGATCGGCATATTGTTCATGATTCGTGTTTTATGTTTCACCGTTTTCGAGATTGATTAACAGTTAGTCAATTATAGGATAACAGTGTTGTCAATCTCCCCTACCTACAAATGAGACCTCTGTATGAGCAAAAATTACAAGATTGCCGCTATCCCCGGGGACGGTATCGGGCGGGAAGTGTTGCCGGAAGGCATACGGGTATTGCAGGCGGCGGCGGCGCGCTGGGATCTGTCGCTGGAATTCAACACCTTCGAGTGGGCCAGCTGCGACTACTACCAGCACCACGGCCAGATGATGCCCGATGATTGGCTTGAGCAGCTCAAGAGCTTCGACGCCATCTATTTCGGCGCCGTCGGCTGGCCGGATACGGTGCCCGATCACATTTCGCTGTGGGGTTCGCTGCTGAAATTCCGCCGCGACTTCGAGCAGTACGTCAACCTGCGCCCGGTGCGGCTGTTTCCCGGCGTGCCCTGCCCGCTGGCGAACAAACAGCCGGGCGACATCGATTTCTACGTGGTGCGCGAAAATACCGAAGGGGAATACTCCTCGCTCGGCGGGCGGATGTTCGAAGGCACCGAACGCGAGATGGTGATCCAGGAATCGGTCTTCACCCGTCAGGGCGTGGACCGCATTCTGAAATACGCCTTCGAGCTGGCGCAGCAGCGCCCGCGCAAACGCCTGACCGCCGCCACCAAGTCCAACGGCATGGCCATCAGCATGCCGTACTGGGATGAGCGCGTGGCGGAGATGGCGCGCCAGTACCCCGATATCGCCTGGGACAAACAGCACATCGATATTCTGTGCGCGCGCTTCGTGCTGAACCCCGAACGCTTCGACGTGGTGGTGGCCTCCAACCTGTTCGGCGATATTTTGTCGGATCTCGGCCCGGCCTGCACCGGCACCATCGGCATTGCGCCGTCGGCCAACCTGAACCCGGAGCGCAACTTCCCGTCGCTGTTCGAACCGGTACACGGCTCGGCGCCGGACATTTTCGGCAAGAACATCGCCAACCCGATCGCCATGATCTGGAGCGGCGCGATGATGCTGGATTTCCTCGGCGACGGCGATGCCCGTTACCGCCAGGCGCACGACGGCATCCTGCAGGCGATCGAGCGCATCATCGCCGACGGGCCGCGCACGCCGGACATGCGCGGCGATGCCTCCACCCAGCAAGTTGGCCAGGCGATCGCCGCCCTGCTGCAACGCTAAGCATCACCGGTTTTCCTGCGCAGGGCGCCCTTTCGCGCCCTGCTTTGCCACGTCCGTTTTTCCGCTTCGATCGCCGCCGCAAATCCGCTGAAAACCACCGCAGAAAGCACGCCAATACCCCGGCCAAGATCACAACAAATTGTTTACATACTGTGTTTTATCCTTTTACAGATGCCCCAATTGTGGCCCTCCTGTAATTTGTGCACACTCGAAAATGTTAATGAAGAGTAAATATTCTCGGCGGCGTTTTGCCGGGGCGTTTGCTCCTCGCGGTGTAACAAAACAAAGGGTTCAAACCAATAAGGCCCGGGCGCACCCTACGCTTCGCGCACCGGCCCACCACCGATAACAGGAGTTCACTCCCATGCAGAGCACCCCTAAAAAGGATGTCACGCTCATCGCCATCAGCCTGTGCAGTATTGCGCTGATCGCCATTTGCCTGATGCTCTTTCCGGCTCAATCCGCGCTTATCGCCAACACCATTTTCAACGGCGTCACCCGGCTGTTCGGTTCAACCATTCAAATCCTGGTGCTGATCGCCCTGCTGGTGGTGCTGTATCTGGCGTTGAGCAAATACGGCAACATCCGCCTCGGCGAAGGCAAACCGCAATACTCCACGCTGGCCTGGCTGTTCATGTTCATCTGCGCCGGCCTCGGCTCGTCCACCCTGTATTGGGGGGTAATGGAGTGGGCGTATTACTACCAGACGCCGGGGCTGAACATCGCGCCGCGCACCCCGAAGGCGCTGGAATACAGCATCAGCTACTCCTTCTTCCACTGGGGCCTGAGCGCCTGGGCAACCTATGCCCTCGCCTCGCTGATCATGGCCTACCACTTCCACGTGCGTAAGAACAAAGGGCTCAGCCTGTCGGGGATCATTTCCGCCATCACCGGCGTGCGCGCCAACGGCCCGATCGGGCGGATGGTGGATCTGATTTTCCTGGTCGCCACCGTCGGCGCCCTCACCATTTCGCTGGTGCTGACCGCCTCCACCTTTACTCGCGGGCTGACGGCGCTGACCGGCATCCCCGACAATTTCGTGGTGCAGGCGACGGTGATCCTGCTAGCGGCGGTGATTTTCTGCCTCAGCTCCTACATCGGCATCGACGGTGGCATGCAGCGCCTGAGCAAAATGGTCGGCTGGGGCGCTTTCGTCTTCGCCGGGCTGGTGCTGCTGGTCGGCCCCACCGAGTTCACCATCAACAACACCATCAACGCCATCGGCCTGACGGCGCAAAACTTCCTGCAGATGAGTCTGTTCACCGATCCGATGGGCGACGGCAGCTTCAGCCGCAGCTGGACGGTGTTCTACTGGCTGTGGTGGATCTCTTACACCCCGGGCGTGGCGATGTTCGTCACCCGCGTCTCGCGCGGCCGCAAGATTAAAGAGGTGATCTGGGCGCTGTTGCTCGGCAGCACCCTCGGCTGCTGGTTCTTCTTCGGCTCGCTGGAAAGCTACGCCATGCACCAGTTCATCAGCGGGCAGCTCAACGTGCCGGAGATCCTCAGCCGGCCAACTCATCGGCAGCGTGCCCAACATGGCGACGGCCGAAACCCAGCGGGCGATCGACGCCGCCCAGCAGGCGCTGGAAGGCTGGCGCGCGCTGCCGGCACAGCAACGCGCCCAGCTGCTGCGCCGCTGGTTCGAACTGATGCTGGAACACCAGCAGGATCTGGCCAGCCTGATGACGCTGGAGCAAGGCAAGCCGCTGGCGGAGTCGCTGGGCGAGATCCGCTACGCCGCCTCCTTTATCGAATGGTTCGCCGAACAGGCCAAGCGCACCAATGGCGACATCATTCCCTCGCCGAGCGGTGATAAACGCCTGATGGTGCTGAAGCAGGGCATCGGCGTGTGCGCGGCGATCACGCCCTGGAACTTCCCGACGGCGATGATCACCCGCAAGGCCGCGCCGGCGCTGGCGGCCGGCTGCACGCTGGTGGTCAAACCCGCCAACGAAACCCCTTACTCGGCGCTGGCGATGACCGAGCTGGCCGAGCGCGCCGGCATTCCCGCCGGGGTGTTCAACGTGGTGACCGGCAACTCGCAGGCGATCGGCGCCGAGCTGACCGGCCACCCGCAGGTGCGCAAGCTGAGCTTTACCGGCTCCACGCCGGTGGGCAGGCTGCTGATGCGCCAGAGCTCGGACACCATCAAGAAAGTGTCGCTGGAGCTGGGCGGCAACGCGCCGTTCATCGTGTTTGACGATGCGGACATCGATGCCGCGGTGGAAGGCGCGCTGATCGCCAAATACCGCAACGCCGGGCAGACCTGCGTTTGCGTCAATCGGTTCTATGTGCAGCGCGGCGTTTACCCACAGTTCGCCGAGAAGTTTGTCGCCCGCGTGGCGGCGCTGCAGGTCGGCAACGGCTTCGAACCCGGCGTGCAGATCGGCCCGCTGATCAACCGCAAGGCGCGCGACAAGGTGCTGGAACTGCTCGATGACGCGCTGAGCAAAGGCGCTCAGGTGCTGACCGGCGCCACGCCGCACGCGCTGGGCGGCAATTTCTTCACGCCAACGGTGCTGGGCGACGTGCAGCCTGGCTCGCTGCTGCTGGAAGAAGAGATCTTTGGCCCGGTCGCGCCGCTGGTGGTGTTCGATGACGAAGCCGAGGCGATCCGCCAGGCCAACGACACCATCTACGGCTTGGCCGCCTACTTCTATACCCGCGATGCGGCGCGCATCTGGCGCGTTTCGGAGCGGCTGGAGTACGGCATGGTCGGCATCAATACCGGCCTTATCTCCAACGAGGTAGCCCCGTTCGGCGGGGTGAAGCAGTCGGGTCTGGGGCGTGAAGGCTCCGAATACGGCATCGAAGACTATCTGGAGCTCAAATACCTGTGCCAGGCGGTATAACTTTTTCATGCGCGGGGACGCCCGCGCTTTGGAGCCAATGAATGACCAGCTATCAGATGCTTGATGTTCGCGTCGTCGACATCGAACCCGTCACCGCACAGGTCAAGCGCTTTACCCTGGCGGATCCGCAAGGCCGGCCGCTGCCCGCCTTCAGCGGCGGCAGCCACATCATCGTGCAAATGCAGGACGGCGAGCAGCGTTACAGCAATGCCTATTCGCTGCTGAGCTCACCGTTCGAGCTCGACCGTTACCAGATCGCCGTGCGCCGTGAGTCCCCTTCCAAAGGCGGTTCCGACTTCATGCACGATCGGCTGGCGATCGGCGATACGCTGACCATCAGCACCCCCAATAACCTGTTCGCGCTGGCGCCGGAGGCGCAGCATCACGTGCTGATCGCCGGCGGCATCGGCATCACGCCGTTTATGGCCCATCTGCACGAGCTGCAGCGCAGCGGGCAACGCTATCATCTGCACTACTGCTTCCACAGCGAGGAACACAACGCCTTCCAGCAGCAGCTGACGCAAGCGCCGTTCACCGACAACGTCAGTTGCCATGTCTCTAGCCTTAACGGCCGGTTGGATCTGGCACGCACGCTGGCCGACGTGGAGCCCGGCGCCCATATCTACGTCTGCGGCCCGGCGGTGCTGAACGAAGCGGTGTACCGGACCGCCGCCGAACTGGGCATCGCCCCCGGTCGCTTGCACAGCGAAGCTTTCGCCGCCGAAGACACGGCGGGCGGCGCCTTTACGCTGGTGCTGGCCCGCTCAGGTATTGAGCTTGAAGTGGCGGAAGACATGACCATCCTGCAGGCGCTGGAAAACAGCAAGGCGGCCAAGGTCGAGTGCCTGTGCCGCGAAGGCATTTGCGGCACCTGCGAAACCCGCATCGTCGAGGGGGAAGCCGATCACCGCGATCAGTATCTCAGTGACGAAGAGCGCGCGGCGCAGCAAACCCTGTTGATCTGCTGCTCGCGCGCCAAAGGCAACCGGCTGGTGCTGGATCTGTAAACGGAGCGCCCGCGTCTGCGGGCGTCCTGACTAGGCTTTCGGGAATATCCACAGATGCTCGGCCGGCAGGGAGAGCCGGCAAAGCGCCTGACTGCGCGCCTCGTGACCATAGGCGCGCACCACGAAATCCTCGGCCACGGTGCGGAACAGGTATTCCCAACGATCGCCGAGGTACATGCTGGTCAACAGCGGCAGCTCAAGCTGGTTGCCCTGCGGATCTTCGCCCAACCGCACGCGTTCTACGCGGATCACCGCCGAGCCATCCTGGCCAACCTGCACGCCTTCGCCCGCTTTGCCCCACAGCGCCCAGTCCTTGCCTTCGATGCGCGCCCGATCGCCTTCCAGCGCCACGATCTTGCCCGGCAAGCGGTTGTTGCTGCCCATGAACTCAGCGGTGAACAGCGTAGTGGGTGAACCGTACATCTCCTGCGGCGTACCCTGCTGTTCGATTTTGCCGTTGTTGAGCAGCAGGATGCGATCGGAGATGGCCATCGCCTCGTTCTGATCGTGGGTCACCATCAGCGCCGACAGGCCGAGCTTGATGATCAACTCGCGCAGGAATACCCGCGCCTCTTCGCGCAGCTTGGCGTCAAGGTTGGACAGCGGCTCGTCCAGCAGGATCACCGGCGGGTTGTAGACCAGCGCACGCCCAATCGCCACGCGCTGCTGCTGGCCGCCGGAAAGCTGGTGCGGATGGCGCTTGGCCAGATGCCCCAACCCGAGCTGATCCAGCACCGCCTGCACCCGCTGGGTGATTTCCGCCGAGGCGATCTTACGCAGCTTCAGCGGGTAAGCGACGTTCTCAAACACCGTTTTATGCGGCCACAGCGCGTAGGACTGAAACACCAGCCCCAGGTTGCGCTCTTCGGCGGGAATTTCGCTGCGTGCGCTGCCGTTGTACACCGCATTATTGCCGATGACGATTCGGCCCTGGCTCGGTTTCTCCAGCCCGGCCACCGCCCGCAGCAGCGTGGTTTTGCCGCTGCCCGACGGGCCCAGCAGCGAGACCACTTCGCCCCGTTTCAGCTCCATCGATACCCCTTTCAGCACCGGGTTGTCGCCATAGGTCAAATGCAGATTCTCTACCGAAAGTTCAATCATGTAGTTTCACTCCAAAGCGCAAGGCGATCCCCAACCCCAGCACCACCAGCAGGATATTGATGAACGACAGCGCGGCGACGATATCGATAGCGCCCGCGGCCCACAGGGAAACCAGCATTGAGCCGATGGTTTCCGTGCCCGGAGACAGCAGATACACCCCGGTAGAATATTCGCGCTCAAAGATCAGGAACATCAGCAGCCAAGAGCCGATCAGGCCGTAGCGCGACAGCGGAATGGTGACGTGGCGAGTGACCTGGCCGCGGCTGGCGCCGGCGCTGCGCGCCGCCTCCTCCAGCTCCGGCCCCACCTGCAGCAGCGTGGAAGAGATCAGCCGCAGGCCGTAAGCCATCCACACCACGGTGTACGCCAGCCAGACGCTGAAGATGGTGCTGCGCAGCGAACGCAGCCAGACAATCCAGTTAGCACGCAGCCACTCGGCCATCGGCAGCGCCGATAGCCAGCCCTCCTTGAGCGATTTGTCCAGCCACATCGGCAGGAACAGAAACACCCACAGGAATGCCAGGCCGGCCAGCAGCCCCGGCACCGCACGCGGCACCAGCACGCTGTAGTCGAGGAAGCGCGTGGCGCCATCCGGCTTGCGGTGCATGGCGATGCCGATAAACAGGTAGCACGCCACCGCCAACGCCCCGCCGATCACCCCAATCGCCATTGAGTTGACGATGGCGCGCAGCAGGTTGGGCTGCGCCCAGATGGTGCGGAAGGTGTTGATCGACAGCTCGTCCCAAACAGACACGCCCACGCCCCAGTTGGAGATAAAGGCGCGCAGCACCACGCCGATCAGTGGCACGCCGATGGTGACGGTCAGCCAAAACACCACCACCGCGCCGGCCACCCAGCGCCATTTGCCCAGCGGCAGCGCACGGGCCTGCGAGGCTTTGCCCTTGACGGTGACGAAACGGTTGGCGGTGCGCATCAGCCGGCGCTGCAGCATCACCAGCGGAATGGTGATGCAGATCAGCACCACCGCCACCGCCGCCATCAGGTGGTAAGACGGCGTGCCCAGCTTGTTGGTCAACTGGTAAAGGTAGGTCGCCAGCACCAGGTTGCCCTCCGGATCCCCCAGCACCAGCATCAGGCCGAACACTTCCAGCCCGAGGAAGAACAGCAGCACTCCGGCATACAGGATAGACGGCCGCACCATCGGCAGACTGACGGCGGTCATGACCTGCAGCGGCGTGGCGCCGGCGGTGCGCGCCGCTTCTTCAACGTCGGAGCCCACGCTGCGCAGCGCCGAGGAGATATACAGATACGCGTGGGGCACGTGCGTCAATCCGGCAATCACCACGATGCTGGCCATCGAATAGATATTCCACGGCACGAAGCCCAGCAGCGCCTCCGCCCACAGCGAGAAGAAGCCCACCGGCCCCGCCGCCACCACGTAGCCGAAGCCCAGCACCATCGGCGACACGAAGATCGGCACCAGAATCAGCGGCTCGATGATCCGCCGCCCCGGCAGATCGGTGCGCACCATCAGGAAGGCCAAAATCCCGCCGAGCGGGATGGCGATGATCACCAGCCCGAATGCCAGAATAAAGCCGCTCTTCAGCGCTTTGTAGAAATCCGGATCGGTAAAGATGAACTCGAAGGCCTCTAGGCTGAAGACCTTGGAGGGAGAGAAGAACGGTGCCGAGAGGAAGCTTTGAATGATGATAAACGACAGGGGGACATAGATAACCAGTGCGGTTATCAACACCACCAGGCCGCGCGGCAGGCTCTGCCACTTTCTGCGCCATGCTTGCATAAATGCTCCCTATGGTTGTAAACGCCGACCAAAGGGCGCGCGCCTCTAAGGCAGGCGCGCGTCCGAATGCAGTCCCTGTTATTTCGCCGCAGCGGCGCGCCATTGTTTGATGTAGTCGAGGCGTTTGGCCGGCTGCAGGTATTCCAGCAGGCTATCGTCGACCGGGATCGGCTTGAGCGCGTTGCCCAGCAGCTTGGTCATGCCGTCAATGTCGTTCTTGCCTTCGATGTCGTTGCGGATCGAGGGGATATCCGCCTGATTGGCGAGAATATTTTGCCCTTTTTCCGACAGCACGTAGTCGAACCACAGCTTGGCGGCGTTAGGGTTGCCGGCCTCTTTGCTGATGAAGCTCACGCGCGACAGCACCAGGGTATAGTCTTTCGGATAGACGATGCCGAGCGACGGATCGCTCTTGGCGCGGGCCTCGGCGTACGAACCGAGGATATTGAAGCCGATCAGGTTTTCACCGGAGGAGACGCGTTCCATCATGGTGCCGGTGGAGGATTGTACCGCCAGCCCGCCCTTGGCCACGTCGGCCAGCGTTTTGAAGTAGTTAGGATCGGCCTTGAAGTCCTGCACCGACAGCATGAAGCCGACGCCGGATTTTTCGATGTCGTACGTGGTGACTTTCTTCTTGAATTTGTCCGTCTGGCCGGCGATCAGTTTAGCCAGCGCCGCGTGCGAATCCGGCACATCGCCTTGCGGGATCAGGCGTTTGTTATAGATAAACACCACCGGCTCATAGGTGGTGCCATACACCTTATCTTGCCATACCGCCCATTTCGGCAGCTGAGCCTGCTCGGGGGAGGCGTATTCCTGTGCGTAATCGCCCGCCAGTTTCAAAATGGTGTCCATCGACGAGCTCCACACCACGTCGCCGCTGGTGCCGCCGGCCGCCTGCTCGCTGATGAAGCGGTTATACAGTTCGGTACTGTTCATGTCGTTGTATTCCACCTTGATGCCCGGATACAACGCCTCGAATCCCTGGATCAGCGGCGCTGCCGCCTTGGTGTCGGTGGTCGAGTAAATCACCACCTTGCCTTCTTTCTTCGCGCCGTCGACCCGTTTCTGATAGTCGGCGGGGTAGCCCGCCGGGAAGGCCGCATAGGCGGAAACGGAGCCCAGTAAGGTGATTGCAGCTACGGTAGCGCTGATTTTTTTCATCATCATCCATCCCCTGATCACATTTAATAAACCAAAAATTAACATATAGTTAATAAGTATGACGAGGCAACGGCGTTGCTTTGTTATCTTTCGGTTTTGTGATGCTGGCCATTTTTCAGCCAATAAAAAAGCCCGGCAGCGCGGGCTTTACGGCACTTCCTGTTGCAGACTATTCGGCCAGACGAGAGCGCCGCAGCAGGCGAATTCGCTGTACGATGGCGACCCCCAGCAGCGTCAGCACAAATCCTGCCAGCTGCAGCAGCGACAGCGCCTCGCCAAACAGCACGTACGCCTGCAGTGCCGCCGCCGGCGGCACCAGCAGCATCAGCGCGGTAATGCGAGTCAAATCGCCGTGGCGCACCATCCAGATAAACAGCGCGGTGCCGCCCAGCGACAACACGCCGGCCGACCACAGCAGCGAGAACCACAGCGTCGGCGAATTGTCCCAGGCGCCGGAGCCCATCACGGCCGCCAGCACGCCGGTTACGATCGCGGCGCCGAGGTGCTGAATGGCGCCTGCCGCCCGCAGATCGGCCGCCGCCAGCGAAGACTTCTGCACCATGATGCCGATCGTCAGCGCGACGATGCTGCCAAACCCCATCAGAATCGGCAACAGCGCCATATTGCCGACGTCGATACCGGTCAGCCGAGGGGAGAGCACCAGCGCAACACCGATAAAACCGACCGCCAGCCCAGCCCAGGAACGCAATCCTATCGATTTGCGCAGCACCAGCGCGAAAATCAGCGCGGTGAACAGCGGCTGCAATCCGCCAATGAGCGACATCACCCCGGCCGCCAGGCCGTTCGCCACCGCCCACCAGCTTGCGGCGAGATAAACGCCGTTCATCAGCATGCCGGTCAGCAGGTGCATCACGAACTGTCGCCCCTTGGGCCAGGCGCAATGCAGCGCCAGCAGGGCGAATACCGCAGCGGCGATCAAAAAGCGCAAAGTCAGGAAAAGGTTGGGATCGGCATGATCCGCCACCGCCCGCGCGGCAATAAAACCGGTCGACCAAATTAATATCAGGAAAAACGGCGCGATAAATGCCTTTCGCCGATCGCGTTTTTCGCGCTGGGTTATTTCCATATCACTACCTGAAAAATGCGGCTGATGAGTTAATGCGGAACATACTAACCAATTTAACACCGGCTTAACAGCACCGACACCGCCCCCCCAAGCCTGCGTAATGAACACACTTGCGGGAAATCATGACGTTTCAATTTTATATAATTCACCAAGCTTATAATTAATCCCACCCCGTTACGACAATGTAAATTAATTGCTACATCCGGTATAACTATTCCCCTCCTGGCGGCGTTGTCGGAATAATTCCCCTTTGCTAGCCTTCCTGAAGCCACTTAATTAACTGGACTGACTTATGGCCGAAATCACTGATTTTATGAAACTGGATATGCGTATTGGTGAAATTATTTCCGTGGAATATAACGACAAGGCGTTAAAGCCCGCCTATAAGCTGCGCATTGATTTCGGCGAAGAAATTGGCATTAAAAACAGCTCGGCGCAATTATGCGAAAACTATCAGGAAGATGATCTGCTCGGCAAAAAAGTCATCTCCGTCGTTAATTTCCCCGCCAGGCGGGTTGCTGGATTTAAATCCGAAGTGCTGGTACTTGCTGCGGTCACCCGGGATCAAGGCACCGTCTTGCTGAAAACCGATTTCGACGTGGAGATCGGCAGCAAGATTTTATAATCGCCACATCATTCGTGAGGCCCCCGAGAAATGCGACAGTTATCCCTGCTTGATGAAGTTAAAAAGGCGTACCAGGAACACCGTTCAGCCTTTATCCCCGGTGCCACCATGCAAGCGATCCTGCTGGCGCTGGGCGCGCGGCCGGAAGATTTCGCCAAGCTGCAGCAGGTCAGCGGCAATCTGGCGGACGATCCCACACTGCCTTTCCGCAAGTCCAGAAACGGCCGCTTCTGTTTCGACTTCGATCGCGCCCAGATTGAGCGGCTGGAGTTCCAGCCTTTCGTGCTCTCGGTCGAGGAAGACTTCATCCGTTACGATTCGGGAAAGGTGCGCCACTTCCGCGGCATCAACGACGATCTGCAGTTGAATACGGCATTCCAGGCGCTGATGAAATTCAAAGCCTACGTGATCGATGGCGTGAGCGTGACGCCGCGCGCCCGGCTTAATCAGGAGATCAACAAATTCGTCTGCACGGTGTTCAACCTGCGCACCGTCACCACGCCGCAGATGCTGGGCGAACCGGCGCTGGAAGGCGTGCACAGCGACGGCGTCGACCACACCATGACGACCTTCCTCGGCTGCGACAACATGACCGACGACAGCGCCAAGACCTTTATTCACGATATGCGCGAAACCAGCGGGATCAAATTCGATCGGGCCCGGCCAGAATGGATTTTGGGCGAAATACAGCATCGGCATTTCCTCGATACCCTGCTGATTGTCGATCATGAACGCAAACATAGCCTCTCACCGGTGGAAGCGCAGGACAAACGCCGGCATTCGACCCGCGATATGCTGATCTTTTTCACCCGCAAACCGGTCGAAGACGGCCACGTCTCTTTCGCGTATGACTCTTTCAAACCGCATATCGAAATCCCGCTGTCGATAGACATGGTGGCGCGCGCGAGCTAACGCGCAGCCGGGCCGGCCGCCATGATCCCTCTGTGCGGCCGGTTCACGCCAGGATAAACAGCGCTGGATTAATCAGGTTTTTGTCGCCGAATTATTATATCCTGCCAGACGAAAATTTTGCGGGCGCTCGCTGCCCTCTGCGCCTGCCCTCTGCAGTTATCCATTCCGCAGCAGGCCGTTTATTTCATGAATACAGGCAGTGCCATACCGTTATGACCAAGAATTTATCCCCGAAAGACATTATCGCCCTGGGCTTTATGACCTTCGCCCTGTTTGTCGGCGCCGGCAACATCATTTTCCCCCCGCTGGTGGGGCTGCAGTCCGGCGAACATCTGTGGCCGGCCGCCCTCGGGTTTATGGTGACCGCCGTCGCCTTGCCGGTGATCGCCGTGATCGCGCTGGCGCGCGTCGGCGGCAGCATCAGCCTGCTGACCGGCCCCATCGGCCGCACCGCCGGCCTGCTGTTGGCGACCGTCTGCTATCTGGCGCTCGGCCCGCTGTTCGCCACGCCGCGAACCGCCAATGTCTCTTTCGCCCTCGGCATCGCGCCCTTCACCGGCGACGGCGCCCTGCCGCAGTTCATCTACAGCCTGCTGTTCTTTACCCTGGCGATGATCGTCTCGCTGTATCCCGGCCGGTTGCTCGATAACGTCGGCCATATTCTGGCGCCGCTGAAAATCCTGGCACTGGCCGCGCTCGGCATCGCCGCCCTGGTTTGGCCCGCCGGTGAACCGGTCTCCGCCGTCGGCAGCTATCAGGCATCGGCGTTTTCCACCGGCTTCGTGCAGGGTTATCAAACTATGGACACGCTGTCGGCGCTGATGTTTGGCTCGATTATCGTCACCGCCGCCCGCTCGCGCGGCGTCAGCGACAGCGGCCTGCTGCTGCGCTACACCCTGTGGGCCAGCCTGATCGCCGGCGTCGGCCTGACGCTGGTCTATATCTGCATGTTCAAACTCGGCGCCGGCAGCGGCAGCCTGGTCGAGAGTGGCGCTCAGGATGGCGCGGCAATCCTGCACGCTTATGTGCAACACACCTTCGGCGATCTGGGCAGCGTCTTTATGGCAGTGCTGATGTTCATCGCCTGCCTGGTGACGGCGGTCGGCATGACCTGCGCCTGCGCGGACTTCTTCTCTCGCTACCTGCCGCTCTCTTACCGCACGCTGGTGGTTATCCTCGCCCTCTTCGCCATGCTGGTCTCCAACATGGGGCTGGCCAACCTGATCCGCGTCTCGCTACCGGTGCTGACGGCGATCTATCCGCCCTGCATCGCGCTGGTGTTGCTCAGCTTCAGCCAGAACCGCTGGCGCAGCGCCAAGCGCGTCTTCGCGCCGGTGATCGCCACCAGCCTGGTGTTTGGCCTCGCCGACGGCCTGAAAGCCTCCAGCTTCAGCGGCCTGCTGCCCGCCTGGTTCGATAAGCTGCCGCTGGCCGAACAGGGGCTGGTCTGGCTACAGCCTACGCTGCTGGTGCTGTTGCTGGCGGCGGCTTATGACCGGTTGCGCAGCGTCGAAAGCGCCAACGTCGCGTCGTAAGCGCGGGTTACGCCCATAAAAAAAGCCGGTCACGATGACCGGCTTTTTTATCGGCTTGCGCCAGGCCGCTTACTTCAGCAGCGCCTGCGCCTTGGCCACCACGTTGTCCACGGTGAAGCCGAACTCGGCGAACAGCTGCTCCGCCGGCGCCGACTCACCGAAGGTGGTCATGCCCACGATGGCGCCGTTCAGGCCCACGTACTTGTACCAGTAGTCCGCGATACCCGCTTCCACCGCCACGCGCGCCGTTACCGCCGCCGGCAACACCGACTCGCGGTACGCCGCATCCTGCTTGTCGAACGCGTCGGTCGACGGCATCGACACCACGCGCACCTTGCGGCCCGCCGCGGTCAGCTTGTCCGCCGCTTCCACCGTGATGCCCACTTCGGAGCCGGTGGCAATCAGGATGACGTCCGGCGTGCCCGCGCAGTCTTTCAGCACGTAGCCGCCGCGGTACACGTTCGCCAGCTGCTCTGCGGTGCGCGGCTGCTGGGTCAGGTTCTGACGCGAGAACACCAGGGTGGTCGGGCCGTCGTTGCGCTCGATGCCGTACTGCCACGCCACCGCCGACTCCACCTGGTCGCACGGGCGCCAGGTGCTCATGTTCGGGGTCACGCGCAGGCTCGCCAGCTGCTCCACCGGCTGGTGGGTCGGGCCGTCTTCGCCCAGACCGATGGAGTCGTGAGTGTAGACGAACACGTTGCGCAGCTTCATCAGCGCCGCCATGCGCACCGCGTTGCGGGCGTATTCCACGAACATCAGGAAGGTCGCCGAGTACGGCAGGAAGCCGCCGTGCAGCGCGATGCCGTTGGTGATGGCGGTCATGCCGAACTCGCGCACGCCGTAATGAATGTAGTTGCCCGCCGGGTCAACGTTCAGCGCTTTCGAGCCGGACCACATGGTCAGGTTGCTCGGCGCCAGGTCGGCAGAGCCGCCCAGGAACTCCGGCAGCACCTTGCCGAACGCTTCCAGCGCGTTCTGCGACGCCTTGCGGCTGGCGATGTTGGCCGGGTTGGCCTGCAGTTTTTCCACGAACGCCCTGGCGTCGGCTTTCCAGTCGGCCGGCAGCTCGCCGTTCATGCGGCGCTTGAACTCGGCAGCCTGCTCCGGGAAGGCCTTGGCGTAGGCGGCGAACTTGTCGTTCCAGGCCGCTTCTTTGGCCTGGCCGGCTTCTTTGGCGTCCCACTGGGCGTAGATGTCCTGCGGGATTTCAAAGGCGGCGTATTTCCAGCCCAGCGCTTCGCGGGTGGCGGCCACTTCGGCGGCGCCCAGCGCGGCGCCGTGCACGTCATGGGTGCCGGCCTTGTTCGGCGAACCGAAGCCGATAACGGTCTTGCACATCAGCAGCGACGGCTTGTCGGTCACCTTGCGGGCTTCTTCAATCGCGGCCTTGATGGCGTCCGGGTTGTGGCCGTCGACGTTGCGCACCACGTGCCAGCCGTAGGCTTCGAAACGCAGGGCGGTGTCGTCGGTGAACCAGCCGTCGACGTGGCCGTCGATGGAGATGCCGTTGTCATCGTAGAAAGCGGTCAGCTTGCCGAGCTTGAGGGTACCGGCCAGAGAGCAAACTTCGTGCGAGATGCCTTCCATCATGCAGCCGTCGCCCATGAAGGCGTAGGTGTGGTGGTCAACGATATCGTGGCCCGGGCGGTTGAACTGCGCCGCCAGGGTGCGTTCGGCGATGGCGAAGCCGACGGCGTTGGCGATGCCCTGGCCCAGCGGGCCGGTGGTGGTTTCAACGCCTGGGGTGTAGCCGTACTCCGGGTGCCCTGGGGTCTTGGAGTGCAGCTGACGGAAGTTTTCCAGCTCGCGCATCGGCAGGTCGTAGCCGGTGAGGTGCAGGAGGCTGTAAATCAACATGGAGCCGTGGCCGTTGGAGAGCACGAAACGGTCGCGGTCAGCCCAGTGCGGGTTAGTCGGGTTGTGGTTGAGGTAGTCACGCCACAGGACTTCGGCGATGTCCGCCATGCCCATAGGGGCACCCGGGTGGCCGGAATTTGCTTTTTGTACGGCGTCCATGCTGAGTGCGCGGATGGCGTTGGCAAGCTCTTTACGAGAGGACATGTTTTACTCCAGGTCGGATAAAAAAAGCAGTCAAGTTCCCTATTTTCTCAGACTCCACATCACAACGGCAATCCCTAATGCCAAATGAGAGCGAGTTCACCACTTATTAGCACGATTGGACGCTTTTTCGGAATAACACTATTCTCGCCCCGTCTGGCGTACACTAGGCTCTTGCGACAAGATTTCCTCCAAGCAAAATGATTCTTTTACCTTGTTACCTTCACAGGAAGATGGCGTTATGAAGATCCGTACCTCTTTGATTGCGTTGGGCATTGCCACCTTGGCAACCGGCTGTCAAAACCTGAATACCGAAACCTTGATGCAGTCCGGCGCCCAGGCGTTCCAGGCGGCGACCCTGAGCAACAACGACGTTAAGGCCCTGAGTGATAAATCCTGCGCCGAGATGGACAGCAAGGCACAAATCGCCCCGGCCGACAGCACCTACGCCAAGCGTCTCAACAAAATCGCCGCGGCGCTGGGCGACAACATCAACGGCACCCCGGCCAACTACAAGGTCTACGTGACCAAAGACGTCAACGCCTGGGCGATGGCCAACGGCTGCATCCGCGTCTACAGCGGCCTGATGGACATGATGAACGACAACGAAGTGGAAGGCGTGCTGGGCCATGAAATGGGCCACGTGGCGCTGGGCCACACCCGCAAGGCGATGCAGGTGGCTTACGGCACCGTGGCGCTGCGCACCGCGGCGTCCTCCGCCGGCGGCGTCATCGGCTCGCTGTCGCAGTCGCAGCTGGCGGACATCGGCGAGAAGCTGGTCAGCGCCCAGTTCTCGCAGAAGCAGGAAAGCGAAGCGGATGATTACTCGTTCGATCTGCTGAAAAAGCGCGGCATCGATCCGAACGGCCTGGCCACCAGCTTCGAGAAGCTGGCTCAGATGGAAGCCGGCCGCCAGAGCAGCCTGTTCGACGACCACCCTTCTTCCCAAGCGCGTGCGCAGCACATTCGCGATCGCATCGCGGCAGAGAAATAACCACGAAAACGCCCGGCAATCGCCGGGCGTTTTTTATCGTATCAATACAGCGTTTTCTGCGGCGGCCCGGCGAAAGTCAGCGGCCCGACCTGTTTCATGTCCACCTCGACCACCGACGGCCCCGGGTAGTTGATCGCTTCGGCCAGCACGCCGTTGAACTGTGCCGCTGCGTCCACCTTCCAGGCTTTCAGCCCCATCGCTTCGGCAATCTGGGTGAACGCCGGCGTATGCAGCTCGTTGTAATACTGGCGCCCGGCGAAGTACTTGTCCTGAATGCCGCGCATCACGCCATAACCGCCGTCGTTCATGATCAGCAGGGTGATATTCACCTGTTCCTGCGCCATGGTCGCCAACTCGCCCAGGCCCAGCGCCAGACCACCATCGCCCACCAGCCCCACCACCTTGCGCTGCGGGTTGGCAATCGCGGTGCCGATGGCCATCGGCAGCCCCATACCGATGGCACCCGCCAGCGAGTGAATGTTGCACAGCGGCGAGATCGCCCGGAACAACCGGCTGCCCCAGACGCTGCCGGAAACAGTGATATCGCGTACCAACAGCCCGTCCTGCGGCAGCGCGGCGTCGATGGCGTCGTTGAGTTTGGCGTATTCACCGGACTGCTGGCGCAGCGCGCTCTCCGCCTGCTGCACCGCCCCCGCGATCTCGGCATCCCACTCGGCGTTGACCTTCTCGCCGGGGGACAGCCGCGCCGCCAGCGCCGCCAGCAGCGCCGCACAGTCGCCGTTGATCTGTTCATCGGCCAGATAGTTGCGGTTGGCCGCCGCCGGATCGATGTCAATCTGCACCAGCGGGCGCGGCAGCGGCAGCGTCCAGGTACGGGTTTCATTGCTGCGCAGGCGCGAACCGGCCACCAGCGTCAGATCGCACTGCGTCAGGATCGCTTCGATGCTCGGTGAGTTATGGAACGCCCGCAGGCTGCGCGGATGGCTGTCCGGCAGAATGCCGCGCCCGTGGGTGCTGGAGATCACCGCCACGCCGGCGTCCGCCAGCTTGCGCACCGCGTCGCCGCAGGCCAAGGCGCCGCCGCCCAACCACAGCAGCGGACGCTTGGCCTGTTTCAGCCGCTGATGCAGCCGTTCCACCGCCGCATCGTCCGCCTTCGGCAGCGGCGCCGGCGCCAACGGCTCGGTCAGCACCGAACGGGAAACCAGGCTGCTTTGAATATCGATCGGGATCTCGACCGCCACCGGGCCGCACGGCACGGTTTGCGCATCCAGGATCGCCCGTTGGATCACCGCCACCGCCTGCTCCGGCGAATTGACCCGGTAAGCGCGCTTGGAGCAGGCGCGCAGGAAGCCAAGCTGATCGCGAGTTTCATGAATAAAACCGGCGTCGGCGTCCAGATAGGCTTTTTCCACCTGGCCGGTGATATGCAGCAGCGGCGTGTTGGCGTTGAGCGCCTCAATCATCGCCCCCACCGCGTTGCCGGCGCCGGCGCCGGTGCTGGTCAAGGCTACGCCCAGGCCGGAGAAACGCCCGTGCGCGTCGGCCATGGTGACCGCCCCCGCTTCGCCGCGCGCCGGCACGAAGCGAATTTTATCGCGCTGCCCCACCGCATCGGCGATCGGCAGATTATGAATCGAAATGATGCCGTACATCGCCGACACCGCATACTGTTCCAGAGTCCGGGCTATCGCCTCGCCAACCGTGATTTTATCGCTCATCATCTGCCTTCTTAGGGTATTCGTTATTAGGGTTATGCGTAGAGGTGTCGGCCTAGTCGCTCCAGCGGTTCACCTGATGGCTCAGCGCCAGATACACGCTTTTCTGCTGCATGTAGGCCTTGATGCCGTTCAGGCCCTTTTCGCGGCCCAGCCCGCTTTCCTTGAAACCGCCGAACGGCGTGGAAATCGAGAACGTTTTGTAGGTATTGACCCAGACGGTGCCGGTTTCCAGCCGCTCCGCCAGCGCCATCGCGCGAGGGAAGTCGCGGCTCCAGATGCCGGCCGCCAGGCCGTACACCGAGTCATTGGCCTGTTCGATCAGCTGTTGCTCATCGTCAAACGGCAGCGCCACCAGCACCGGGCCGAAGATCTCTTCCTGGCAGACGCGGGCGTCGTTGTTCAAGCCTTCAATAATGGTCGGCAGGTAATAGCTACCGCTCGCCAGCTGCGGATCGGCCGGCGCTTCGCCGCCGATGATCACCCGACCGCCCTCCTGCCGCGCCAGCGCCACGTAGTCCGCCACGCTTTGCCGATGTTTGGCGCTGATCAGCGGGCCGAGATGCACGCCCGGCACCAGCGGGTTGCCGATGCGCAGCCCCGCCGTCAGTTCGGTCAAGCGCGCCAGCAGCGGCTGATACAGCGAACGATGCACGAACAGCCGCGAACCGGCGATGCACGCCTGGCCGGCGGAGCTGAAAATGCCGTAGCAGATGCCGCGCGCCGCCTGCTCCAGATCGGCGTCCTCCAGCACAATGGTCGGCGACTTACCGCCCAATTCCAGCGAAGTGGGGATCAGCTTGTCGGCGGCAATGTGCGCCAAATGACGCCCGGTGCTGGTCCCGCCGGTAAAGGAGATCTTTTTCACCAGCGGATGGCGCGCCAATGCCTCGCCGATCACCGAACCTTTGCCCGGCAACACGCTGAGCAGCCCAGCCGGCAGGCCCGCCTGTTCGAACAGCTCGGCCAGCTTCAGCGCCATCAGCGGCGTGGCTTCGGCCGGTTTGAGCACCACCGCGTTGCCCGCTGCCAGCGCCGGCGCCACCTTCTGCATTTCGCTGGCGATCGGCGAGTTCCACGGCGTAATGGCGGCGATCACCCCCATCGGTTGATACTGGCTGAGCGTCATCACCTCGGCGCTGCGCGGGGTCGGCAGCTCGCCTTCCAACACCTCGCAGGCGGCCGCGAAGTAGCGCGCGGTCGCCGCCGCGCTGGCCACCAGCCCGCGGGTTTCCGCCAGCGGCTTGCCGTTGTCGCGGGTCTGCAGCTCGGCCAACTGTTCCTGCTGCGCCAGAATCAGGTTGCTGACGCGGTAGAGGATCGAGGCGCGCTGGTGCGGCACCAGCCCACGCCATTCCGGCGCGCGCCAGGCGCGTTCCGCTGCTTCCACCGCCTCGTTCACGTCCTCGACGTTCGCGGCACGCAGCCGCGCGTTGACGCTGCCGTCGGCCGGGAATACCGAAGCCATCTCTTCGCCACGCCCTTCACGCCAGCGCCCGGCGACAAAAATATTCAATCGTTCCATGCTCCGCTCCTGCCGTTCAGGCAATAAAACCGCCGTCCACCAGACGGCGACAGGCTTGTACCGCGCTCAGCGCCGCCAGGGTTGATGTTTTGGGATTGCTCGCCAGCGGGGTGCCGCTCAGCTCGATGTGAAATTCGCCAAAGTCGCCGCACACCTGCAGACGATGGGTATTGCGCCGGGTGGCGGGATCGACCTGCAGGCGTACCCGGGTGGCGTCCATCCCCAGGCCGTTGAGCGCAATGGTGGCTGCCACGTTGGCATTGGCCGGGAACAAACGCGCCGCTTCGCGCGCCGACCCTTCAAAAAATACCTGCGCTTCGCTCACCGCATCGAGGTCGATCAGCTGCTCCGCCGGGCTGCCGCGCCAGCTGGCCGGGCTTTTGCTGGCCTGATAGGTCACGCTCTCCAGCCCGCCTTCGCGCGCCGACGCCAGCCCATCCATCCCCGCCACCGCACCGGACAACACGATCAACTGCCCGTGATGGCGGCGGCAAACCTGCTGCAGCCGCTGTTGCAATGCGGCGTCCGCCAGCGCGCCGGTCGAGATCAGCGCCAGCGGCCAACCGCGCTGCAGCACCGCTTCGCCGAACTCCGCCACCGCCTGCTGGCTGGCGCACTCCAGCACCAGATCCGGCCGCTGCAAACACTGCTCGGGATGGGTCAACGCCTGCACCCGCCCGCCAAAGGCCTCGGCGATCGCCGCATGATGAGCCGCGCGCGCCAGGATCCAACCGACCTCCACGCCTTCCGGCAAACGGGCGATCACTTCCTTCGCCATCGCGCCGTAGCCAATCATCATGATCTTCTTCATCTTTATCGGCCCCTGCTACACATGGCGGTTAAAGCCGCCGGATACGTCCAGCGCCGCGCCGGTGGTAAAGGAAGCCAGCGGCGAAGCGAGGAACAGCAGCGCCTGCGCCGGCTCCTGCGGCTTGCCGAGGCGCTTCATCGGGATGCCGCGGCGTTCGGCGATCGCCGCCGTCCACTGCTCCCAGCTTTGATCTTTATCGCTGCGCTCGTCGAAACGGCGGCGCCATTGGCCCGACTCCACCATCCCCAGCAAGATCGAGTTAACGCGAATGCCTTTGCCCACCAGCTCTTTCGACAGCGTCAGCGTCATGTTGAGCAGCGCGGCGCGCGCCGCCGAGGTGGCGATCATGTGTTCTTCCGGCTGCAGCGCCAGCAGCGAGTTGACGCAAGTGATCGACGCGATCGTCGACCGTTCCAGCGCCGGTAAGAACGCCTGCACCGGGTTGATCACGCCGAACAGCTTCAGCTCGGCCTCATGCAACCAGGCTTCGCGCGGCGTTTGGTCAAAATGGGCGACGAAGCCCTGACCGGCGTTGTTGATCAGCAGATCCACGCCGCCGAAATGCGCCGTCACCTGGTCAGCGAACTGCGCCACCTGCTGCGCGTCCAGTACGTCGCAGCGCAGCGCCAGGATCTCCGCCTGCGGAAACTCCGCACGCAGGCTGGCTGCTGCGCCGGCCAGTTTGTCCGGATCGCGGCCGCAGAACGCCACCTTCGCCCCTTCGGCCAGCAGCAGTTTCAGGGTTTCGAAACCGATGCCCGACGAGCCGCCGGTCACCACCGCCACCCGATTCTCAAGCTGAAAATTCATCGTTGGATTGCTCCCGTAAAGTCCCGCAGATAGCGGTTGAAACACGCCGGCGCGTCGAGGTAGCTGGCATGGCCGGCGGCGGCGATCAAACGCAGCGTCGCGTCCTGCTCACGCGCCAGCTCGGCCGCCTTCTCCGGCGGCGTAATGCGATCCTGTTCACCGCACCAGATTTCCAGAGGGCCGCGATAGCGCGCCAGATAGCGGCCGATATCGTCGTTGGCCAGCATCCAGGCTGCGCTCAGAAAACCGTCGGGATCGAGCTGCTGCATGCCGTTGCGCACCCAGGCGATATCCTGCGGATCCGCCCCTTCACGCAGCAAGGCCGCCGCCCGCTGCTCGCCGTAGCCCACCGGCCCCAGCGTCTCTATCATCTGTTGGCGCTGGCCGTACACCTGCCGACGTTTTTCCTCCGGCGCCGTGGCATAGCCCTGCGCCGGATCCGCCAACACCAATCCACATAACCCGTCCGGATAGCCGGCGGCATAGGCGCTGCCGATCAGCGCCCCCAGCGAATGGCCGACGATCAGCGGCTGCGCCAGCTGCAGCTCATCAATCAGCGCCGCCAACGCCGCCGCATAACCGGCAGCATCGGCCTGAGGATCCGCCAACGGCAGGCTGCCGCCGTAGCCCGGCGCATCCCACGCCAACAGACGGTGGCCGTCCGTCAGGCCGCTATCGTTGAGCTGCTTGATCCACGAGGCCGATCCGGAGCTGATGCCGTGCAGCAATACCACCGGCCGCCCCTGCCCGGCCTCGCGCCAGCTCAGGGTATACGCCCCGCAGCGCGCCCGTTGGCGTTGCGCCAGGCCGTTCATCAGTTGCGATTCACTTTGGACAGCGGGTGATCCGCCGGATAGGTCGGGATCTCCGGTTTGGCGGTGCCGAGCATCACGCACATCAGCGCCTCTTCCTCGCCGTGGTTGAACAGGCCGCGATACACCCCCGTCGGCACCGAGATCAGATCGCGCTCTTTCAGCCGGGTTTCGTAATACTCTTCCCCATCCTGAATCATCAGCGTGATGCTGCCTTTCAGCATGAAGAACACTTCTTCCACGTCGTCGTGCAGGTGCAGCGGGCCCTCGCACTTCGACGGCAGCACCATGGTGGAGAAGGTGAAATTGCCCGCCGGAATGGTGTTGGCGTCGCTGGCCACGCCGGTAGCGCCGGTACCGATGTAGCGCATCTGCGCACGGCGGTATTTCGGGTCAAAGTCGGCCTGGAACTTCAGCGCGTTCCAGTCGTATTTACGGCCTTCGAAACGGGCGATGCGCGACTCCACCCAATTTTCCATCGACAGATCCTGCGGCTTGACGCCGGCTTTGTTCTCAACCTGAGACATGTTGTCACTCCTCTGTTGAATCGATTGATTAATCAGTACTTTCTCAGTAACGGCAGCAGAATGAGGCAGCCGACGAAAGCCATCACCACCAGGAACAGCAGGCCGTTATCCATATTGCCGGTGGCGGCGATCAACGCCCCCATCAGCACCGGCGCCAGCGCGCCGGCAAAATTGCCCAACCCGTTGAAGATACCGCCGGCGGTAGCGCTGACCTTGCTGCTGGTCGCCTTCGCCAACAGCGCGAAAATATTCGGCGCGCCGGCGCCCCACATAAAGGTGCTGAAGGCCATGGCGGCGATCACGCTGTAGGTGCCCTGCAGGTGCAGCACCACCGCCAGACCGAGGCCGGCACCGCACAGCGACAGGAAGCAGGCCAGCGCGCGCCGATCCAGCTTGTCCGACAGCCAGGCGCCCAGCACTTCGCCGAGCAGCATGGCGATGAACGGCAGCGAAGAGAGATAACCGGCATGCTCCAGATGAATGCCTTTCCCCTTGATCAGGTAGCTCGGCAACCAGCCGTTCATGCCCCACAGGTAGGTCAGGAAGGCGATGTTGAACAGGCAGATCATCCAAAAGTGCGGGCTGCGCAGCAGCTCGCGGCGATGCTGTTGGCGTTCCGACACCGCCGGCTTGGTCGCCGCCGCCGGGCGCGCGACGTTCAGGTGGCGCATGCCGAACAGCACCAGCAACATCACCGGCAACGTCAGAAACGCCATAAAGAAGAAGGTGGCCTGCCAGTCGAAGGTATTGAGGATGTACAGGGTGACCGGGAAGCCAAGCGCGGCGCCCAGCGGCGTGCCGAGCAGCCACAGCATGGTGGCGCGCGCCTGCAGCTGCGGCGGGAAGGCCTGACGAATAATGGCATAGGCCATCGGCAGCAGCGGCCCTTCGGCGATACCGAGCAGAATGCGCAGCGTCATCATGGCGTGATAGGAACGCACCATCCCCATCAACACCATCAGCACGCCCCACACCACCATCATGCCAATCAATACCTTGACCGGATTAAGCCGATCGCCGATGCCGCTGAGCAGCATCGAGGAAATGCCGTAGGAGAACAGAAACGCGCTCATCAGCAAGCCCAGCCGCGCCGGGTCAAAACCGATCCCTAACGCCTGCTGGAACTCGCTATCGGAAAACAGCGCCGCGATGCTGATCTTGTCGAAAAACGCCAACAGCACGCAGGCAAACAGCGCGATCGGCACCGACCAGCGCACCCGCTGCTGCGGATTTTCGGCAACGGCTTCCCCCGCCCGTCCAGCGCGGGCGTCAATGTCTTGCGTAGTCATAAAACGCTCCCGAGGTTCGGGCGTTATTTCAACGCCATCAAAGAAAACTCCGCATCCGCCAACTGCTGCGGATCCAGCACCCGGCCGCTCGCCAACCAACGCTTGCCGAGCTTGATGGTGCGCGCGTCGTTGAACGCCACCATCTGCACCAGCTGCCGATCGGCGTTCAGCGTGAAGAACACCTGCGACTGCGGCGTGCGGCGCACCACATGGTGCACGCCGCCACTCGGCACGCCGAGGATCTGGATATTAGCGTCGTATTGATCCGACCAAAGCCAGGCCACGTCGTCATACGGGGCGGCGAAGGCGTCGAGCATCGCACAGGCGGTGCTGATGGCCTGATTTTGTGCGTAGGCCCAGGACTGCAGGCACAGGCCAAGCGTCGGGTGGCGCGCCACATCGCCGGCGGCGAAGATCGCCGGATGGCTGGTGCGCCCCTGGCCGTCGACCACGATGCCGGAGTCGATCGCCAGCCCGGCGCTGCGCGCCAGTTCGAGATTCAGCTCAACGCCGATCCCCACCACCACCAGATCGAAGGCCTGCGGATCGCTGACTTCGCTGCCGATCCAGGCGGTGCCGTCGCGATCTTCCAGCGAGATCTCGCCGCAGCCGCACAGCACCGTGACGCCCTGCTGGCGATGCAGTTCGAGCAACGCCTGTGAGACGTCGGCGCCGACGCTGCGCATGCACAGCGCAGGCTGGCGTTCAAACACCGTCACCTCGGCGCCGAGACGGCGCGCGGAAGCGGCGATCTCCAGCCCGATCCAACCGCCGCCGACGATCGCCAGGCGACGGCAGCCCTGCAGGCCCTGCCGCAACCGGGCCGCATCGTCCCAGGAACGCAGCGTCATCACGCGCGGGTGCTGCGCCCAGGCGGCGCTCGGCACACGCGGCCGCCCGCCGGTGGCGATCAGCAACTGCTCGAACTGCAGCCGTTGCCCGTCGCTGAGCGTGACGATTTGCTGTTCTGCATCGATGGACTCGGCGCGCAGCGGGCGACGCCAGTCGATATTCAGCTCCGCCACCGCCTGTTCGCTGAACAGCCGGCTGAGGGGAGCCGCGGCATCCAGCAGCGCCGCTTTCGACAGCGGCGGCCGCTCGTAAAAATCGTAGGGTTCGTCGCTGACAACCGTCAGCCGGCCGCTGTAACCGCGATCGCGCAGCGTCTTGGCCGCCCAGCCGCCGGCCTGGCCGCCGCCGACGATGACGATGCCCGCGTGTTCCGGCCGGTTCATAACGCCTCCGCCTTTTTATGCTGGCGGCGCGTGTCGTGATCGATGCCGCCCTCTACCGCCCATTCGGTGAAGGAGACCAATGAATGCTCCAGCTCGCGCGGCTGCCAGTTTTCCGTCAGATAATCGTCGTTGGTGTAGTACTCGAACGCGCCGCCGGTCGGGCTGTTGACGTACCAGAAATAGGCCGAGGAGATCGGGTGGCGGCCGGGGCCGATAAAGGTGCTCCACTTCTCTTTGTTCATGGCGATGCCGCCGCCGATCACTTCGTGGATATCGCGCACGGTGAACGCCACGTGGTTCAGGCCCCGTGGGCGGTTCGGCAGCTTCAGCAGGAACAGGTTATGGTGGCCGCCGCGCGCCTGGGTGCGCAGGAAGACGGCGCGATCGATATAGCGATCGGAAACCTGGAAATCCAACAGCTCGCGATAGAAACGCTCGGTCGCCGCCAGGTCCTCAACGAAGAACACCACGTGGCCAATGTTGATCGGCTGCGCCTGCGAATAAACCGGGCTGGGTTGATCGATGCGGCGCACGTCGCCCCATTGGTTGATCGGCGTGACCGGCACCTCGACCGCCTGCTGGCGGCTGACGACGAAGCGCAGCGTCATGCCGTTGGGATCGAGGCATTCCAGCTCTTCTCCCACCTGACGGAAGCCGGGCATCAGCGCCAAACGCGGCTGCAGGCGCGCCAGATCGGCGGGCGAGGCCACGCCCCAGGTCATGCGGCGCAGGGTAGAACCGCCCTCAAACGCCGCAGGCAGCGCCGCGCTTTGCAACGGGTGCAGGACAACCCGTGCCCCGCTCAGGGTAGTGAATTCGCGCTGCGGTTCGCCCCAATGTTGCGTGGCGGGCTGCAGGCCGAAGTCTTGCATGAATTTTTCGCAGGTTGGCAGATCTTCGACGCCAAATTCCAATTTTTCGATTCCGATTACGCTCATTGTTCAGCCTCACGTTCTCGCTGCATACGGTTTTCAGGCATGAGTGAACCCCGGCCCCTGTTTGCTACGGGCCTTATCCCTGCCTGAGTAAAAGAGTCGGTCCTGTCGGTTAGCCGACGTTGGCCTGCGGCGGCGCGCCGAGGAAGCCGGAAATTTTCTCCGCCGCGTCGCGCACTTCCATGCGCAGCCGCTCGCGATCCGCTTTCGGGATCTCATCGGACGGCACCATGATGCTGACCACCGCCTCGACCCGCTGCTCGCGGTTGAAGATCGGGTAGACGATCGAGGAGATGCCGTGGCGGAAGAACGATTCGCCGATCACATAGCCGCGCGCTTTGTCTTGTTGCACCATCTGCCACAGCGTTTCGCGATCCGCCGGGGTGCCCGGCGCATTGCCCGGCAGCTGCGCGTCCGGATAAAGTTGTTCGAACTCGCTGCGGGTGGCGCTGGTCAACAGCATGCGACCCAGAGAGGTTTGGTGCACCGGCAAACGGGTGCCGACGCTGACCTGATTGATCTGCGAACCGGCGGCGCTGACGCGGGCGATGTAAATAACGTCGCGCCCGTCTCGGATCGCCAGATGGCTGCTGCACTGGCTGCGATCGCGCAGCTGCTCAATCACCGGCTGGCCGGCCTGCGCCACGTCCAGCGACGCGATGTATTCGAAGCCGAGGCGCAGCACCTTGATGCCGAGCGCAAAGGTGTTGGTGCGCGGATTGCGCTCCAAAAAGCCCAGGTGCTCGAGCGTCTGCACCACCCGGTAAGCGGTGGCCTTCGGCATATCGACCAGGCGATGCAACTCGGCGAAAGTCATTTCCTTATGCTGCTCGCCAAACGCCAGCAGCAACTGCAACCCGCGATCCAGTCCCGGGATCAGATATTTACATGCTTGCTCGTCCGCCATCTCTCGCTCCTGCGCTGTGCGCCTGCCCTGCGGGCCTCAGTTGAATACGAAGCCGCCGTTGACCGGCAGCAGTTGGCCGGTGACGAAATCCGCCAGCGACGACAGCAGATAAAGCACCGTACCGTTCACATCGTCCGGATGCTGCGCCCCGGCCAGCGCGCGCCCCTGCTCGTACAGCTGATGGCGCTCGGCGGGCACATACTCGGTGGCTTCCACCCGCGTCAGGCCCGGTGCGATGGCGTTGACGCAGATCCCCTGCGGGCCCAGTTCGCGCGCCATCGATCGGGTCATCGCGATCAACGCGCCTTTGCTGGCGACATAGGCCATCAGGCGCGGCGCGCCCCACAGCGCGGTATCCGACGCCACGTTGACGATCTTGGCGTGCGGGTTGCGTGCCAGCAGCGGCACCGCCGCCTGGCTCACCAGCCAGGTGCCGCGCACGTTGACCTGCATCACCCGATCCCACAGGTCGATATCGTATTCCATCATGGTTTTGCCGCCGACGCCGGTCGCCAGCGCCGCGTTGTTCACGAGGCCGTCGATCCCGCCGCCTGCGGCGATCTTTTCGAACGCCGAGCGGATCGAATCCGGTGACGCCAGATCGATCGTCTGCGTTTCCACCTGAGCGCCCTGCTCGCGCAGCGCGGCACCGCTCGCCGCCAGCTCATCCGCCAGAATGTCGCACATCACCACCTGCGCGCCGGCAGCGGCGATGGCGGCAGCGAAGCTGTAACCCAGGCCGCGCGCCGCCCCGGTGACCACGATGCGTTTACCGTTCAGCAGGCCGTTCACTGCGCCGCCTCCCGCTCGCGCAACGTCGCCAGCTGTTTCTGCGCCTCTTTCTGCATCATCCGGCGCAGGCGAGAAAGACCGACGTCGTGCTGGTACAGGTATTCGCGGCCGCGGGCGTTAGGCGCCATGTTCTCAAGCACGATGCGATCCTGCTCGAGCACGTCCCAATGCAATGATTCCAGGCGGTTGCGGTACATGAAGCGCCACATGTCACGCTGCCAGTCTTTGACCTTACGGATGCGCCAGAAGAAGACCCGGCAGTGATCCTTGTCTTCCGGCACCACCATGCCGATGATCCAGAAGTGGCCACCTGGCCCGAAGCGCTTCTTGTATGGGATCGACAGGCGCATCCAATAGGCGCCGCTGCTGCCGAACTCCACCCAGTCGAAGTTGACGCCGATCTGGCCGTTCTTCTTGAAGATAAACCCGCTGTCGGTCGGTTCCAGCCCCATATCCGCCTTGCGATCCCCTTCCGCCATCGAGTGAGAGGAAGAGTGCAGGTAGGTGCCGTGCATCGGATCCATCACGTTTTCCAATGCGTATTGGTAGTTGCAGTTCCAGCTGGCGGTGCACAGGAAGTTGCTGTACGAGGCTTCGTCCGCCAGTTCTTGCGGGAAAGTCAGCGCCGCCGGCGCTTCATCCGCCGTCACGCCGAAATAGAGGAACACCGCGCCATAGGCTTCTTTGGCCGGGTAAGACCGCAGGCATTTTTGCCCCACCAGCGGGCAGCGATCCACTGCCGGCACATCTTTCACCGTCCCGTCGCCGCCGACCTCTACCCCGTGGTACCAGCAGGCGATGCGATCGCCGAGGTTCCACCCCATGGAAAGCCGCGCGCCGCGGTGCGGGCAGCGGTCTTCCAGCGCGTGGATCTGGCCTTCGCCGTCGCGCCACACCACGATTTGCTGCTCCAGGCGGGTGATGCCGACCGGGTTGTTGCCCACTTCCCAGCTGGCCAGCACCGGATACCACATGCCGCGCAACCCCTGGTCAAGATAGTCCTGCAGGCTCTGTTCGGAGGATGTTGTGTTTGCTGTCATTGTCTTCTCCCGGAGGTGGCTCAGAAACCGTTAACGTGAAGGAATTCGCGGAACGTCGCCTCATTCCACGGTTGGCCGCTGCGATCGAACAGGCGGCGCTGATTCAGCGCGCTGACGATCTGCTCCAGCTCTTCCGCGCCCTGATCGAAGATCGTTTCCAGCGCCGCCACCAGGGCGGTTTCGAAACCGTCCGGCACACGGGCGCGGTTTTGCCAGATGACATTGCGGAACTGGCCCGGCTGATGGATTTGACCGTTGCCGCCTTCGCGGGCCGGCGTCACCTGTTGGGTGTCCGGCAGCCAGGGATTGAAATCGGTGATGTGCTGCATGATTACTCCTCCGCGATAAAGGTGATCTGGATTTGGTTGTCGACCACCCGGGTGGGATAGGTTTGCAGATCGCGGCCGCCCGGCTCGCGCAGACACTGGCCGGTGCGCACGTCAAACAGCGCTTCGTGCAGCGGGCACTCAACCTTGCCGTCGTCTACAAACCCCTGGCTGAGCAAGGCATAAGCATGCGGGCAAACGTCTTCCAGCGCGTAGTAGTTACCGTCGAGCAGGTACACCCCGATCTCTTTTCCTTCCACTTTGCCGGAGAAAGGAAAATCTTCTTTCACCTGAGACACTTCGCACACATTCTTCCAGCTCATTGCTTTTGTCCTCTATCTGATTGTTTCATATATGAAACTCAGTTTCTTATTTAATACAGCCACTATAGGTCTGGCGAAACTTTCGTCAAGCGAGCGGAACGGCAAATGTTAATGAAAGGTTGTTTAAAAATGACAAATGCGGGAAGGATCACGAAATCATGCACCGATATGAAAAACCTATGTCAGTTGTGCGCTCTCCCGCTAATTTATGGCAAAAAATGCGTTGATTCCGACGACGCATTGCGCGTAAAAGTGTTTTCTCACTGTCTTTCACACCCTATTTGATAACAATAAATTTACATCAATCAGCCTCATCCCCCGCGTTTGCGCGCCATGGCATCCGCGGGTGAGTTTGCTGCTGCCTGAATTCGTCAACCGCTCGCATTGAGGAACGCAACGTGCAACAACGTCAACGCTGGTTTGGGGTGATCGCCCTGCTGTTTCTGATCGTTATCGCCTATGCGGATCGGGTCAATATCGCCGTGATGTTGGTCAATCCCGACTTCCTGCAACACTTCCAACTCGGCGGCGACCGCGCCCACCAGGGCACGCTGATGACGGTGTTTTTGCTCGGCTACGGCCTGTCCGCCATGTTGCTGACGCCGTTTCTGGAAACGCTGATGGGTTACCGCCGCGCACTGACGCTGAGCGTGGTGCTGTGGGCGCTGCTCACCGCCGCCTCGCCGCTGGCGGGATCGCTGATGCTGCTGTGCGTGGTGCGCGCGCTGCTTGGCGTCAGCGAGGGGCCGCTGTTCTCGCTGAAGACCATGTACATCAGCGATCATTTCGCCGCCGACGAGCGCGGCAAGCCCAACGCGATCAGCGCGCTGGGCGTTTCATTGGGGCTGGTGCTCGGCTTTCCGCTGGTGAGTTTTCTGATGGCGCACTTCGGCTGGGCGATGTCGTTTCACCTGCTGGCGCTGCTCAACCTGCTGCTGGGGCTCGCGCTAGTACGGCTGTTCGTTCATCCCCTCGCCCTGTCTTCACCCTCGCGCTCTGCCGATCCACAACCGGTGCTGAGCCGCGTCTGGCACACCTTTACGCTGGCCTGGCGCACGCCGATGCTTGGCTGGATCCTGCTGATCGAGATCGCTACGCTCAGCTATCTGTGGGGCTCCAGCTCCTGGTTGCCGGCGTATCTGACCGATGAAAAGGGGTTCTCCATCAAGCATATGGGCTGGATGGCCGCGCTGCCTTTCATCGTCAGCATCGCCTCCAAATACCTCGGCGGCGTGTTGCTCGATCGTATCCGCCCTTATCAAGCGCCGCTGATCTTCGTCTGCGGCGGCGCAGCGACCGCGCTGTGTATCTATGGCGTGATGAACAGCCATCAGCTTGGCTGGATCGCCTTCTTCCTGCTGGCGGCCAATGCCTGTTGGGGCGCGCAGGGCGCGGCGATCCCTACCCTGCTGCAACATTATGCGCGGCCGGAGGCGGTCGGCAGCGCCTATGGGCTGATCAACGGCATCGGCAATCTGTTTTCGGCGTTTGTGCCGATGGCGATGGGCATGGTGATGGCCAGCCAAGGTAAGGTGTCTTCAGGCTTTGCGGTGCTGATCGCCTCGCAGCTGCTGACATTGCTGGCGGGCGGCGCACTGTTTGGCCGCATGTTGCTGGCGCGGCAGGTGAAACGGGCATAGACCCGTTTCCCTGTCCCGTGCGGCGGAAAACCGACAGCGTTGAGAGGGTGCTCATGGATCTGGACGCCAACAATCAGCAGACGGGGGACATCCCCCGTCGCCGGGCTGCCTTACCGTTCGGATTCGTAAGCCAAAATGGCCGCAACCTCCGTGTTGCCCGATCGGATCCGCAGCTCACACAGCGTGCTGCGAGTTATCCATGCCAGTGATATTACCGTGGCACAAATAACCACCAATTTTAACAGGCTCCGTTTGTTCGGCATCATGCCTTCTTCTCCTTGCCTCGCGGCGGGTAAGAGGCTAACTTAACGTTGTCTGGCGTTAGAGTTGGCCGCGGGTTGATGGATATCGACTCGGGGCTTTTCTCTTTGTACCTTTCACGCAGGCTCCAGATACAAAGATCCAGAGCACCCGCGCGCAGTATATTCATCCTCTCCGTTGTCCCGTGTCCTTATTCTCTGACTCAGTTTCATGTCTGCGCAGGATTGCGCAAAGGCGTTGCAACAGGCTGAAAATCGCAGCGCGGATGGCGACAAATGAAATAAAAAAAGCGGCCCCATACGATGGGAGCCGCTTTTTCAGCGAGGCGTGGCCTGGCGTCAGGCGTGTTTCTTCGCCGCCTGCAGGTACAGCATCTCCAAGCCCAGGGTCGCCGCGGCCAGCGCGGTGATCTCGGACTGGTCATAGGCCGGCGCCACTTCTACCACGTCCATGCCGACGATGTTCAGCGACTGCATGCCGCGCACCAGTTTCAGCGCACGATCGGAAGTCAGACCGCCGATCACCGGCGTGCCGGTGCCCGGTGCGAACGCCGGATCCAAGCAGTCGATGTCGAAGGTCAGGTACACCGGCATATCGCCGACGATGCCTTTGATCTGGGTCAGCAGGTCGTCCACGCTGCGATCGTTCACCTGCGCGGCATCCAGCACGGTAAAGCCGTTGTCATGATCGAACTCGGTGCGAATACCGATCTGCACTGAGTGGTGCGGATCGATCAGGCCTTCGTTCGGGGCATGGTAGAACATGGTGCCGTGGTCGAACTTGCTGCCGTTGGCGTAGGTATCGGTATGGGCGTCGAAGTGTACCAGCGCCAGCTTGCCGAAATGCTTGGCGTGCGCGCGCAGCAGCGGCAGGGTCACGAAGTGGTCGCCGCCGAACGAGAGCATACGCTTACCGGCCTTCAGCAGTTTCTCCGCGTGCGCCTGCAGCTTGTCGCTCATGTCCTGCGCATCGCCGAAATTGAACACGATGTCGCCGCAGTCAACCACGTTCAGCCGATCGCGCAGATCGAAGCTCCACGGCCAACGGTTGCCTTCCCAGGCCAGGTTGGTAGATACCTGACGAATAGCCGCCGGGCCGTGACGGCCACCGGCGCGACCGGAGGTCGCCATGTCAAACGGAATGCCGGTGATGACCCACTCTGCATCGCTGTCGTAAGGCATGAAGTTCAGCGGAAAGCGCAGGAAACCAAAGGCGTTGGACACTAATGAATTATCGGACTGATGGCCTAAGGTGCTCATAGTAAACCCTCGTAGTTCAACAAGTTGCCGGGCGCAGACGCCGGGCCGTTACAAAAAAAAATCCCTCCCGCGTCGTTAGCCCGACGAGAAAGGGATTGATACCCTAGATAATTGGAGTTGCATCAAGACGGCCAGAGCGGGAATCCCCAGGAGCTTACTCAAGTAAGTAACTGGAGTGAACGCACGCAGCCAACACAGAGGCAAATTCAAGTATGACGGGTAATTCGATGTTTGTTTCGGTGCTACCGATACGGCAGATTATGGCCGCATTTTATCCATGCTTCAAGGGGGCCGATATCGCCCCCTGAAGAGGGCGGTTACTCGTCTTCCAGATACGTGTAGCCGTACAGGCCGGCCTCAAACTCTTCCAGGAACTGCGCCTGCAGCTCGCTGTCCAGATCGGTTTCTTTGACCTGATCGCGGAATTTGGCCAGCAGCGCACTCGGATCGAGCTGCACGTACTCCAACATGTCCGCCACGGTGTCGCCCTCATCGGACAGCTCGGTCTCGACGCTGCCGTCCGGGAACACATACACGTCAACCGAGGCGGTATCGCCGAACAGGTTGTGCATGTTGCCGAGGATCTCCTGGTACGCACCGACCATGAAGAAGCCCAGCGCCGGCGGGTTCTCCGGATCGTACGGCGGCATCGGCATGGTGGTCGCCACGCCGTCGCCGTCGACATAGTGGTCGATGGTGCCGTCGGAGTCGCAGGTGATGTCGAGCAGCACCGCGCGGCCTTCCGGCGGCTTATCCAGCCCTTCCAGCGGCAGCACCGGGAACAGCTGATCGATGCCCCAGGCATCCGGCATCGACTGGAACAGCGAGAAGTTGACGTAGAACTTGTCCGCCATGCGTTCTTGCAGTTCGTCAATGATCGGACGGTGCGCGCGGTTGCTCGGATCGAGCTGCTGCTGGATCTTGTTGCAGATGTTCAGATACAGCTGCTCGGCCCAGGCGCGCTTGGTCAGATCCAACATGCCGTGCGCGTATTGGGTATGCACGTCGTGCAGATCCATCTGGCTGTCGTGCAGCCATTCGCGCAGCGAGCGGCGGTTCTCCGGCTCGTTCATTTCCAGCCAGGTTTCCCACATGCTTTCCAGCGCGCGCGGCGCGTCGGCTTCCGGCGGCAGCGGTTCGCTGAACTCGTTGCGCTCTACGCCGATCACGTTGGAGACCAGCACCGTGTGGTGCGCGGTCACGGCGCGGCCGGACTCGGTGATCACCGTCGGGTGCGGCAGGCCGTGTTCGTTACAGGCATCGCCGATGCCCCAAATCACGTTGTTGGCATATTCGTTCAGGCCGTAGTTCACCGAGCAGTCGGACTGCGAGCGGGTGCCTTCGTAGTCGACGCCCAAGCCACCGCCCACGTCGAAGCACTGAATGTTGACGCCCAGCTTGTGCAGTTCAACGTAGAAACGCGCCGATTCGCGCACGCCGGTGGCGATATCGCGAATGTTGGCCAGCTGCGAACCCAGATGGAAGTGCAGCAGTTGCAGGCTGTCGAGACGGCCCGCTTCGCGCAGGGTCTCTACCAGCTTCAGCACCTGCACCGCCGCCAGACCGAACTTGGATTTTTCGCCGCCGCTCGACTGCCATTTGCCGGAGCCCTGCGAAGCCAGACGCGCACGCACGCCCAGGCGTGGTATGACGTTCAACCGTTCGGCTTCTTCCAGCACCAGGTTGATCTCGGACATCTTCTCGATCACCAGGTACACCTTGTGCCCCAGTTTTTCCCCGATCAGCGCCAGGCGAATGTATTCACGATCTTTATAGCCGTTACAGACGATCACCGAGCGGGTCATGCCGGCATGCGCCAGCACCGCCATCAGCTCGGCCTTGGAGCCGGCTTCCAGCCCCAGCGGTTCCCCGGAGTTCACCAGCGACTCAATCACGCGGCGATGTTGGTTCACCTTGATCGGATACACCAGGAAATAGCCGCCCTGGTAACCGAAGGACTCACGCGCGCGTTTGAACGCGGCGTTGATCGAACGCAGGCGATGCTGGAGGATCTGCGGGAAGCAGAACAGCGCAGGCAAACGCTGCCCGTCTTGCTGGCGCGTTTTCACCAGTTCTGCCAGATCGACGCGCGCCTGCGGGACATCCGGGTCCGGGCACACGCTGATATGGCCCAGCTCGTTGACGTCATAGTAATTGTTGCCCCAGTAGGCGACGTTATAAGTGCGCAGCATCTTGCTGGCATTACGATCATTCATGGCAACCTCCTGCATGGAGCGCAAAGATAAAGACTCGCCCGCAACCGGCGGGCGGTGAATCAACAGATCATCAGACATGGTTCGCCTCACATTCCGCACTGACGAAACCGTCAGCCACTATCGCAGCTACAACCCGCGAGAACAACCCAACAAGCCGCGCTGGCGGCAGCGAAGAGAACTGCCGTTCGCGGTCAGCGATCGGTTTATCACTCATATAATTGTAAGACACCCTGTTCAAACCTCGTGAATCGGGCCAAGAAACATCCCACAGGAAGGCTGCAGGCTACCCTTGTTCAGTTCTTCAGACGACCGTTAGCCGGCCCGAGAATCCTGAGTAGCGGCCAAGTGTTTATCGCACCTGGTAAGTGACAGAGAGACAAGACGGGAAATAGCAGAAGAATGTGCGCCAGAACGGCACTGCTGTTGGGAGCCAACAACCGGTAGACAACGGATCATTAATCCAACCACCTCCACGCGCGCCGTTCGGAGTGAACGACCCAGCCTCTAAAATAGTGTAAGAACGTGACCGTTCGATGAAGCGGCGGCGCTCACGGCGAACGCCTGCGACGGATAATAGCGCAACGCCGGCGAATGCAAAGCGGAAGTTTATCGCACCTTCCCCACCGCCAATCGCCGTACTGTGCAGCAAATGAACCGCGCGCGCAGTTTATACCGGTAAGCAGGTGAAAAAGCAAAATGAAAATTCGCCGAAAACTGTTTCAAGCGATGAAAATGGCGCCAACCCGTTTGCGCAAAAGAGCGAAAGCGCAAAAAATTACTGGCAATCTGGCTAAACCCTGACCTAAAATAGACGTCCAGATGTTAATCCATCTATACTGGTTAACTGATAAACTGCTTAACGGCTTTGCCTGAGGGGCGTTGCAGGATGCATCTCGCGCCATCAGCGGAAGACCCTTCGCTTTGATGCCGGATCTCCAGCGCTGTGCAGTAATTTCTAACCCGTCTTATGCAAGGTAAAGAACACAATGGCTAAACACCTCTTCACGTCCGAATCCGTCTCCGAAGGACATCCCGATAAAATCGCCGATCAGATCTCCGATGCCGTCCTCGACGCCATCCTGGAACAGGATCCGAAAGCGCGCGTCGCCTGCGAAACCTACGTGAAAACCGGCATGGTGCTGGTCGGCGGTGAAATCACCACCAGCGCCTGGGTCGATATCGAAGAGATCACCCGCAAAACCGTACGCGAAATCGGCTACGTTCATTCGGACATGGGCTTTGACGCCAACTCCTGCGCAGTATTGAGCGCCATCGGCAAACAATCCCCGGATATCAATCAGGGCGTTGACCGTACCGATCCTCTCGAGCAGGGCGCCGGCGATCAGGGCTTGATGTTTGGCTACGCCACCAACGAAACCGACGTGCTGATGCCGGCTCCGGTGACCTACGCGCACCGTCTGGTGCAGCGCCAGTCCGAAGTGCGCAAAAACGGCACCCTGCCGTGGCTGCGTCCGGACGCGAAGAGTCAGGTGACCTTCCAATACGACGACGGCAAAATCGTCGGTATCGACGCCGTGGTGCTGTCCACTCAGCATTCCGAAGACATCGCGCTGAAAGATCTGCAAGAAGCGGTGATGGAAGAGATCATCAAACCGGTCCTGCCGGCGGAATGGCTGACGGCGGGCACCAAATACCACATCAACCCGACCGGCCGTTTCGTTATCGGCGGCCCGATGGGCGACTGCGGCCTGACCGGCCGTAAGATCATCGTCGACACCTACGGCGGCATGGCGCGCCACGGCGGCGGCGCCTTCTCCGGTAAGGATCCGTCCAAGGTTGACCGTTCCGCGGCTTACGCGGCGCGCTACGTGGCGAAAAACATCGTCGCCGCCGGCCTGGCCGATCGCTGCGAGATCCAGGTGTCTTACGCTATCGGCGTAGCGGAACCGACCTCCATCATGGTGGAAACCTTCGGTACCGAGAAAGTGCCAACCGAACAGCTGACGCTGCTGGTGCGCGAATTCTTCGATCTGCGCCCATACGGCCTGATCCAGATGATGGATCTGCTGCAGCCGATCTACCGCGAAACCGCTGCCTACGGCCACTTCGGCCGCGAGCACTTCCCGTGGGAAGCGACCGATAAAGCCGCGCTGCTGCGCGATGCCGCCGGCCTGAAATAAGCCCCGACATCAACATGAAAACGGCGAGCTTAGGCTCGCCGTTTTTTTGAGCGGATGGGTGCTCCCGGATCAACGCATCGACTTGCCGGCAAGCGGAGGCCAGGCCCCCGCTGCCGGGTTGCCTTACCGTTCGGATTCGTAAGCCAAAATGGCCGCAACCTCCGTAGTGCCCGATCGGATCCGCAGCTCACACAGCGTGCTGCGAGTTATCCATGCCAGTGATATTACCGTGGCACAAATAACCACCAATTTTAACAGGCTCCGTTTGTTCGGCATCATGCCTTCTTCTCCTTGCCTCGCGGCGGGTAAGAGGCTAACTTAACGTTGTCACGCGTTAGAGTAGGCCTCGGGTTGATGGATATCGACTCGGGGCTTTTCTCTTTATCTCTTTCGCACGGGCTCCAGAGACAAAGATCCAGAGCACCCGCCCGCAGTATATTCATCTCACCACCACGCCACGTGTTCCTTTTCGCACGCAATAGCGTTTTTGCGCAACCGCTCGCAGTGCCTTGCAACACCCTGAAAAATAAAAAAAGGCTCAGCGACGCTGAGCCTTTGAGGGCAGAAAAAGCACGGCGAGACGCCGATTACGACGTCTGCTTACGCAACAGATAAACGAAGTACGGCGCACCGATAAAGGTCGCCAACAACCCGGCGGGGATCTGGTACGGGAACAGCAGCATCCGCCCGCACCAGTCGGCAAACACCATCAGCAAGCCGCCCAGCAGCGCGGCGATCACCATCTGCGGCAGCGCACGGCGGAAGCCCAGCATGCGCGCCATATGCGGTGCCATCAGCCCGACAAAGCTCAACGGCCCTACGGTCAGGGTCGCCATGGCGGTCAGCACGGCGGCCAATAAAAGAATGGTCAACCGCGCCGGCGTCAGCGCAATGCCCACCGAACGGGCGGTGGCGCCGCCGAGCGGCAGGATGGTCAACCAACGGCGGCACAGCGGCGCCAATACCATCAGGCCGGCGGCCACCAGCGCGGTACGCAGCGCCTGCGCCGGCTCCACCGAATAGGTCGAGCCGGAGAGCCAGGTCAGCAAGCCCCCCATACGCGGATCGCCGCTGGCCAACAGCAGGAAGATGACAGTGGTAAAGGCGGTGCTGAGCGCGATACCGGCGAGCAGCATACGTTCCGTCGAGAAACCGCCGCGGCCTGCGGCGATCATGATGATAAGTAGCGTCGCGGCCGCCCCCAGGCTGCCGGCGGGCAGCAGCCAAACGAAGGCGTCGCCCGGCACCATAAACAGCATCATCACGACGCCAAAAGCGGCGCCGGAGCTGATGCCCAACACTTCCGGGCTGGCCATCGGGTTGCCGGTCAGCTTCTGAATCAGCGTGCCGGCGACCGCCAGCATCATGCCCGCCGCGAGCGCCGACAGCACTCGCGGCCAGCGCCACGGCAGCAAGGAGTCCAGTTCCGCCCCCAGGCTCCAGTGCCAGCCGCCGGCATTTTTGCCCAGCATCAGCGCCAGCGTCAGGCCGATCAGCAGTACAAGGCCCCCCACCAGGATCCAGGCAGGCAGATTCCCGCGTTCGGCAGGCACCTTGTCGCCGAGGTTCATCGGCGGCGGCGCGGCGGCGCTGCGCAAACGCGGCAGCAGCCACAGCAGCAGCGGTGCGCCGAACAGCGCGGTGGCCGCGCCGGTCGGGATCTCACGCCACACCTGCGTCACCCCGATCATCACCTGATCGGTCAACCACAGCAGCAGCGCCCCCAGCAACGGCGCCAGCATCATGCGGTGCGCCAGGCGGCGCGCGCCCAACATCTTCGCCATCAGCGGTGCAAACAGGCCGATAAAGCCGATAACGCCCACCGCACTCACCAACATGGCGCTGAAGATAATGGCCAGCCCCAGGGTGCAGAAGCGCGCCATCGACAGCCCCAGCCCCAGGTTGCGCGCCACGCCGTCGTCCAGCCCCAGCAGCGTCAGCGGGCGCAGCAACAGCGCCGCCAGCGCGCCGGCCACCAGCAAACGCGGCAGAATGAACTGCACGGCGCTCCAGTCCTGTTGGTTCAACGCGCCAGTGCCCCACAGGAACATGCCCTGCAGCTGATCGTAATGAAACAGCGCCAACAGGCTGTTAACCGCGCCGCAGTACAGCCCCAGCACCAACCCGGCCAGAATCAGCGTGACCGGCGACATCCGCTTGCCCCAGGCGACGCCGAACACCAGCCCGCCCACCACAATCGCGCCCACCATAGCGGCCAGCTGGCGAGTGAATTCGCCCCCCGGCAGCACCCACAGCGTGGCGATGGTCAGGCCGAGCTGCGCGCCGGCGGCAACGCCGAGCGTCGACGGCTCCGCCAACGGATTTCGCAACACCTGCTGGAACAGCACTCCGACCAACCCCAGGCCGGCGCCGGCCAACAGCGACACCGTCAACCGCGGCAGCAGGCTGTAATGGAACAGCATTTGCCGCACGTCGTCGATGTCCGGCGCGCTGAACGCCCGCACCCATTGCGCCGGCGGCAGCTGCTGTGCCAGGTTGTATATCGTCAGGCCGCCTGCCGCCGCCAGCAACAGCAGGATCAGCGTCAGCGGTAATCTCCGGATGCCTGCATTCATGCCGCACTCTCCTGGGCCTGCGCCAACAGGCGGCAAAACCGCATCGTCGACAGCGTGGCGCCGTAGAACCACACCGCCGGCACCTGCCGCAGCTGGTTTTGCCGCACAAAGGGCAACGACTGCCACAGCGGCGTCGCGCTGACCTTGTCCATCATCGCCTGATTGCCGTGATCGAGATAGATGACCCGGGCATTACGCACCGTAGCCAACCGTTCAATCCCCACCACCGCCGTGCCCCAAAAGTCGGTTTGCTCCTGCCAGGCATTGCGGATGCCCAGTTGGTCCATCGCTTCCTGGAACAGGCTTTTCTGGCCGATGATCAACGCATGGCGCGTGTCGATCAGCGAAAACAACAGCAGCGGTTGCCGGGTATAGCTTTGCAGGCGCTGACGCGCGTCCTGCATAAAGCCGTCGAACTGCGCCAGGTGGTTTACCGCCCGGCTTTCTATGCCCAACCGCTGGCCCAGCGCCAGCAGCGACTGGCGGGCGACGGTCAGCGGTTTGCCGCTGCCGTCGTTGAAGCCGAAGCTCATGGTTGGCGCGATGGGTTGGATTTTTCGCGGCGTCGGGCCATAGCCTTGCGACAGCAACACCAGCGAAGGCTGGAGCTGCTGCAGCAGTTCGAGGTTAGGTTCGGTGCGCTGACCGACGTCGACCACCGTCGCCGGCAGCTTCGGCTCCGCCACCCACAGGTTGTAGTTATGCACATCGGCCACCGCCAGCGGCGTCACGCCCAATGCCAACAGCAGTTCGATCGGCAGCCATTCCAGCGCCGCAACGCGCGCGATATCCGGCGGCGCATCCGCCGCCCGGCCGGGCAACGAGCCCAACAGCGGTGACAGTGCCAGCGCCATCAACAAACGGCGGCGCAGCGGATCGTGAGAAGAAGTGAATGCAGAAGACATCAGTAGACAAAACTCACCGGCGCGCCGCCGCTCGGGTGCGGCAACGTGCCCATAGGAATACCGTAAATTTGCTCCAGCACCGGCCCCTGCATCAGTTCCAGCGGGCCGCCCTGAGCGATCATTTCACCGCCGCGCAGCGCCACCAGATGATCGCAGTAGCGCGCCGCCATGTTGATGTCGTGCAGCACGGCGATCACCGTGAGATCGCGTTCGCGGCTCAAGCGCTGGATCAGCGCCAGCACCTCGACCTGGTGCGCGATGTCCAGCGCCGACGTCGGTTCGTCAAGCAGCAGGCAGCGGCTGTCCTGCGCCACCATCATCGCCAGCCAGGCGCGTTGGCGCTCGCCGCCGGACAGGCTGTCCACCAGGCGGTTGGCGAACGGCTTGAGCCCCACCAGTGAAATGGCCTCTTCGACCAATTGGCGATCGTTGGCGCCAAAACGCCCCAGCGCGCCGTGCCACGGATAGCGGCCGACGGCCACCAGCTCGCGCACCGTCATGCCTTCCGCCGCCGGCAGCTGCTGCGGCAGGTAGGCCACCTGGCGGGCGAAGGATTTGCTGTCCCACTGCGCCAACGGCTGCCGATTGAGCAGTACTTGGCCACCGCTGGGGGCTTGATGCCGCCCGAGCAGTTTCAACAGAGTGGATTTACCGGAACCGTTATGGCCGATCAGGCCGCAGACTTTGCCTTGGGGAAAACTGAGCGACAGCGGTTGCAACAGCACCCGGCCGGGGACGGCGAAGCTGGCGTTATCCAGCGCGAAGGTCGCGCCGGGATTAAGAAGTTTGTCCTGCATAGATCCTGCTTTGTCCGGGGCGACGCTGCGCCGCCCCGGCTATCCGGTTAGAAACGGAAGGTTGCGGTGGCGACCACCTGGCGTTCTGCGCCCCAGTAGCAGGCGTAGTCGCGGTAGCAGCTCGACACGTAGGTCTTGTCGAACAGGTTGTTGATGTTGACGCCCACGGACGAGCCCGGCAGGCCAAAGCGCGCCAGATCGTATTTAATGGTAGCGTCCACCAGCGTGTAGTCCGGCACCTTGAAGGCGGAATTATCGCTGTTGAAGCTCGAGCTGGAGCCGACGTAACGCACGCCGGAACCCAGCGTCAGGCCACTCACCGCCGTTTCGTGGAAGGTGTAATCCGCCCACAGCGAAGCCATGTGTTTCGGCACTTCTACGGTCGGTTTGCCCTGATAGGTGTTGTCCTTGGTGTACTTCGCATCGGTATAGGTATAGGAGGCGATCAGGTTGACGTTGGCATTCAACGCCGCCTTGGCTTCCAGCTCCACGCCGCGTGAACGGATTTCGCCGCTCTGCACGCTGAACTGCGCATTGCTCGGGTCCGGCGTCAGGTTGTTGTTCTTGGTCAGCTGATACAGGGCGCCGGTCAGCACGATTGGGCGATCCTTCGGCACGTATTTCACGCCGGCTTCATACTGCTTGCCGATCGACGGCTTGAAGGTGCTACCCCCTTGCGTCGTGCCCAGATTCGGTTCAAACGATTCGCTGTAGCTGAAATACGGCGTCACGCCGTTGTCGAACAAGTAGTTGAGGCCGCCGCGCCAGGTGAACTGGCGATCGGTCTGCTGGCTCGTCGAACTCACATCGCGGTTATAAGCGGAAGTCTTCGCCCAGTCATAGCGCCCGCCCAGCGTCAACAGCCACTGGTTCCACTCCCCTTGCTCCTGCACATACAGGCCGGTTTGTTCCTGACGGTTCAGGTAATGGTAGGGGAAGTTGATATTGACCGCGTCATTCCCGTATTGCGGATTGGTCATGCTCAGACCGTCCGCAGAGCCAAATGCGGCATTGATATCGTTACGCATGCGCATGTAGTCCACGCCGAACAACAGCGTGTGGTCGATATCGCCGGTTTTCACCTTCGCCTGCGCCTGGGTATCCACAGAGAAATTGTTCAGGTGTTCTTTCGACTGGACATAGGCGCGATTAATCGTCGTCGGCGTCGCCGCAGAAACGCCGCTGCCATAGATGCTCTTCATGTCGGTTTCCAGCTGCATATAGCGCAGATTCTGGCGCACCGCCCAGGTATCGTTGAAGGCATGTTCGAAGCTGTAGCCGATCATCCGCTGTTTGCGGGAGGTGTAGTTGCTGGCTTCGCCTTCGTTGAAATCGGTCGGCAGCTTACCGCCGTTCGGCAGCGGAATCAGCGTGCCCTGCTTCGGCAGCCAGCCGTAATAACCGGTATAGGGATCGTTTTGAATGTTGGCCAACAGCGTGAAGTTGGTTTTGTCATCCGGACGCCAGCTAAAGGACGGCGCGATCGCATAGCGCTTCTCTTTGCTCATGTTCTGCTGCGAATCGCTGTCTTTCGCCAGGCCGGTCAGGCGGTAAGAATAGATACCCTGATCGTCCAGCGCGTCGCTGAAATCGAAACCGGTCTGGAACAGGTTATCGGTGCCCATTTTGAACTGGATTTCGCGCAGCGGCTCGGTGGTTGGCCGCTTGCTGACCATCGAGACCAAACCACCCGGGTTGCTTTTGCCGTACAGCACCGAGACCGGGCCGCGCAGCAGCTCGGCGCGCTCGAGGAAATAAGGATCGATGGACGCTTCGCTGTAGTTGTCGCCCAGCAACCGCAACCCATCCAGATACTGGGTGGTGTTGGTGGCCGGGAAGCCGCGGATCGCCACCGCATCATAGGTCGTGGAGCTGCCGCGGCTGGCAAATACGCCCGGCGCATAGGCCAGCGCGCCCTTCACCGTATCCGGCTGACGCATGTCCATCTCTTCACGCGTCACCACGGAAACGGACTGCGGGTTCTTCTCGATCGGCGTATCGGTTTTGGTGCCGGTGGCGCTGCGTTTGGCGACATAGGTGCCGACCGGCCCCCAGGCGCTTTCCTGCTGGGCGGTATTGCTACCGCCTACAACGGTAATCGTGTCTTCCTTGGCGGCCGGCTTGGCGTCGGCGGAAAAAGCCGGCATCGCCAGCGTGCCCAACGCCGCAGCGACGGTGATCGCTAACGCGCTGACGGGGGTGCGGCCCTGCTTGGCCGCGGATGATGAAAGACGCTTGGTCGGCATAGTTGATTTCTCTGATGAATAATTAAATGACGAATGTAAACGATAATAATTATTATAAGCGTCGCATTTTATGCAGAAGCCAAATTAAACTGCAAGCCGAATTCATAAGGCAAATAGGTTAAGGATTAGGCGCTTAGCCATGCGGTTAACAGGGAAATAAAACGAGCGGAAAAATAAAAAAGCCCGCAACCAAGGTTACGGGCTTAATAACAAAGAAAAAATTTTCACCGGGGCCGACGCCCCGGTAGCGATTACTGGCCGAACATATCCTTGATCCAGCCGGCGACGCCATCGCCATCTTTTTGCTCACCCGCCGCCGGTTGCTGCTGTTGCTGCACCGCTGCCTGGCTGGCCTGGCACAATCCCTGCGGATTGTCGGTCCAGACCGGGATGGTGCGCCAGCTGCCGCCGCCGCAGATAAAGTTGCCGGCAGAGTCGATGTTCATCTGGTTAATGCCTTCCGGCGGCTGCAGCATCAGCGGCAGCGGCGTCTGGTTTTCCAGATAACGGCGATACAGGGTCAACGCGCCGTTGGCGCCGGTCAGCTTGGCCGGGCCGTTGTTGTCGCGCCCGACCCAGGCGATCGCCACTTCCTTGCCGTCGATGCCGGCGAACCAGCTGTCGCGCAGATCGTTGGTGGTACCGGTTTTCGCCGCCAGGTTGTAGTTCGGGAACTTCACCGACAGCGAGCGGGAAGTCCCGCGCGCCACGCCCTGCTGCATCGCGTACAGCGTCAGGTAAGCGGCCTGCGCCGGCACCATGCGTTCCGCCTGCGGGAAACTCTGGTACAGCACCGTGCCGTCTTCGGCGATCACCGAACGCACCGCCGACAGCGGCGCACGGTTACCGCCGCTGGCGATGGTCTGGTACTCCTGCGCGACTTCCATCGGCGTCAGGCCGATCGCCCCCAGCAGCATCGATGGCACCGGGTTGATCTCCGCTTTCGGGATACCCAGGCGTTGCAGCGTAGCGCTGATCTGATCCAGCCCGACCGACAGGCCGAGGTTCACCGTCGGCACGTTCAGCGAGTTGGCCAACGCATCCACCAGCATCACCTGACCGCGGAATTTACGGTCATAGTTGTTCGGCTGCCAGACGGCGCCGTTCGGCTGTTTCAGCGACAGCGGCGCATCCGCCAGCCAGGTGTTGAGGCGGTATTTATCCGGTTCGGACAGCGCGGTCAGGTACGTCGGCGGCTTGGCCAGCGAGCCGACCAGGCGGCGCGCCTGCATCGCGCGGTTGAAGCCGGCGAACTGCGGGTTGGCGCCGCCGACCATGGCGCGCACTTCACCGCTGAAGCGATCGACGATCACCATCGCCGCTTCCAGATCCTGCAGGTGACGCGCGGCGCGCAGCGCCGGGATGCCGTCTTCGACCGCTTTTTCCGCCGCGTCTTGCGACACCGGATCCAGCGTGGTGAAGATCTTCACGCCGGACAGGTCATTGACCTTATCGCCCAGCTTGGTCTGCAGTTCCTGACGCACCATCTGCATAAACGCCGGCTGTGGCGTAATGACGCCGCCTTTCGGCTGCACGCCCAGCGGACGCGCGCTCAGCATGTCATACAGCTCGCCGTCGATCACGCCCTGGTTCTGCAGCAGCTTGAGCACCAGGTTGCGGCGCTCCAGCGCCAGTTTCGGGTTACGCCACGGGTTGTACAGCGACGCGCCCTTGACCATGCCGACCAGCAGCGCCTGCTGATCGAGGCTCAGCTCGTCCACCGGACGGCCAAAGTAGTACAGGCTGGCCAGCGGGAAACCGCGGATCTGGTCGCTGCCGCTCTGGCCGAGGTACACCTCGTTCAGATACAGCTCCAGAATGCGGTCCTTGCTGTAACGGTAATCCACCAGCAGCGCCATATAGGCTTCGTTAGCCTTACGCCACAGCGAACGTTCGTTGCTCAGGAACAGGTTCTTCACCAGCTGCTGCGTCAGCGTACTGCCGCCCTGCACCGCACGCCCGGCGGTCAGGTTGGCCAGCACCGCACGGCCGATGGAGTAGGGGCTGATGCCGTCATGCTCATAGAAGTGGCGGTCTTCCGTGGCGATCAACGTATCCACCAGCAGATCCGGGAAACCGGAGCGCGGCACGAACAGACGCAGTTCACCGTTCGGCGACTGCAGCATGGTGATAAGACGCGGATCGAGGCGGAAGAAGCCGAAGCTGCGGCCGCTGTCCAGGTTTTCGATCTTCGCCAGACGGTTGTTCTGGAAGTCGAGACGGGCGCGGATCTGCCCCTCTTTACCATCCGGGAAGTCGAACGGGCGGCGCAGCATCTCGATGCTGTTGGCCTGCACGGTAAACTCGCCCGGACGCGTCATGCGGCTGACCTGGCGATACTGCATGCCTTCCAGCAGGTTGACCATCTCCTTCTTACTGTACGGCATACCCGGTTCCAGGTTGACCATGCGGCCGTACACCGCCGCCGGCAGCTGCCAGACTTTACCGTCGATACGGCTGCGGATCTGGGAATCCAGGTAGACGCCATAGATCGCCAACAGGACGGCGATCACCAGGATCAGTTTGATAAACAGGCCGAGCCAGCGGCGTTTTTTACGCGGCGGAGTCGCTTTTACCTTACGCGGCATGCGTTCCTCCTCCTCTTCATACTCATCATCGTCATACTCGTCTTCTTCGTAATCGTCATAATCGTCGTCTCGGCGACGGCGCGGCGGCTTGCGCGACGCGGTGCTTTTTGGTTGTTTTCCTTTGCGCCCGATGGGCTCGCGGTCATCCCCAGCCATGGCTGTTGTTCTCCGAGCTTGCCGACACTGCCGGCCATGATTAGTCGCTTAATCTGTGCCTACGCCGCAGCGCTGACCAGAAGAAACATCTGAATTCCAAACCTTAAATGATCGCGACCTACTGATATTTCTTCGTTCGGCGCGTCGGTACCGCCGTGGCCGGATCGTCCGGCCAAACGTGTTTCGGGTAGCGGCCCTTCATCTCTTTTTGCACCTCGCGATAGGCGCCTTGCCAGAAGGCCGCCAGATCGCCGGTGATTTGCAACGGCCGGTGCGCCGGTGAGAGTAACTCAAGCACCACCGGGATGCGACCCTCCGCCAACATCGGGCTGCGCTGCTCGCCGAACACTTCCTGTAAACGCACCGCCAGCGCCGGCGGTTTGCCGGCCTCATAACGGATCGGCAGGCGGCTGCCGGTCGGCACAGTGTAATGAGTGGGTAGCGCATTATCCAGCCGCTGCTTTTGCTGCCAATCCAGCAGACGGGACAGCGCCTCGGCGATGTTGACCTGCTTCAAACCGCGCAGATCGCGCACGCCGTTCAGCGACGGCAACAGCCACTGCTCCAGCGCCGCCAGCAGGGGTTCTTCGTCCACCGCCGGCCATTCCGCCTCCGGCAGCCAGGCTTGCGCGCACTGCAGGCGCACCCGCAATTGTTCGGCGGCGCCCTCCCAGTTGAGCACCGCCAGCCCCTGTGCGCGCACCCAATCGAGCAGCGCCTGCTGCAGCTCTTCATCCGCCGGTTTGGCCAGCGGCTGGACGCGCAGCGTCAGACGGCCGATCTGCTGGCGCTTCCAGGCGCGCAGCGTGCCCTTCTCGTCATCCCACTCCACCGCCGTGCGCTGTGTGACGATCGCCGGCAGCTGCGCCGCCAGCGCGTCGATATCCACCGGCAACGCCAACAGGATACGCGCATCGGGGCTGTTGTGGCCCTGCAACAGGCTGGGGACGATGAGCCAGGGTGCGCGCGACAGCGCCTCGTCCTGGTTCATCGCCGCCCCCAGACCGTTGGCCAGCAGGTAGCGGCCGTCCTGGCCTCGGCGCTGGGCGATACGATCGGTAAATGCCTGCGCCAACAGGCGCGGCGCCAGATCGACGTCGATTTGCCCCGCACGTTGCGGCAGGCGTTTGGCCAACTGCGAGGCGCGCGGCCGCCAGTTCGGTTGCGGGCGGCTCAGCCAGTAGCCGATATCCATCTGCCCGCCGCGCGGCGGTTCTTCCAGCAATGCCGCCAGCAACGCCGCCGTCGCCAGGCCGTCGGCACTCAACGCCGCGCCGGCGACCAGCATCGCCGCCAGCCGCGGCTCGCACCCCAGCGCGGCCATCTGGCGCCCCGGGGCGGTAAGTTTGCCGCCGTCATCCGTGGCTCCCAGCCGGTGCAGCAACGCCCTGGCCGCCGCCAATGCCGCCGCCGGAGGCACATCCAGCCAGGTCAGCTGCGCCGGATCATGGCATCCCCACTGCAGCAGTTCGAGCCAGAAGCCGGTGAGATCGCTCTGTAAAATGTCCGGTTCGGCGTGTTCCGCCGCGCGCTCCGCCTGTTCTTTGGCGAACAGATGCCAGCAAATGCCCGGCTCCAGGCGCCCGGCGCGTCCGGCGCGCTGCACCATCGACGCCTGACTGATGCGCTGCGTCGCCAGCCGCGTCAAACCGTTGCGCACGTCGTAGCGCGCCACGCGCTCCAGGCCGCTGTCCACCACCAGCCGAATGCCCTCGATCGTCAGGCTGGTTTCGGCGATGTTGGTCGCCAGCACCACCTTGCGGCGGCCAGACGCTGCCGGTTGGATCGCCTTTTGCTGCTGCGCCAGAGGCAGCGCCCCATACAGCGGGCAAAGATCGGTATCGCTCGCCACCTCGCCGGTCAATCGCTCCAGCACCCGATTGATCTCCGCTACGCCCGGCAGGAACAGCAGCAAAGATCCCGGCTGTTCGGCCAGCAACCGCTTCACCGCCGCCGCTACGCCATCTTCCAGCCGCTGATGGCTGGCCAACGGCTGATACAGACGCTCAACCGGGAAGCTGCGCCCCTCGGACACCACCACCGGCGCTTCCGGCAGCAGCTGCGACAGGCGAGCGTTGTCCAGGGTGGCCGACATGATCAGCAGTTTCAGATCGTCGCGCAGCCCTTGCTGCACGTCGAGCAGCAGCGCCAGCGCCAGATCGGCCTGCAGGCTGCGTTCGTGGAACTCATCGAGGATCACCAGCGACACGCCCTGCAGTTCGGCGTCCTGCTGCAGCATGCGGGTGAGAATGCCTTCCGTCACCACTTCCAGCCGGGTTTGCGGCCCGCTTTGACTTTCGGCGCGCATGCGGTAGCCCACGGTCTGGCCGGGCTCCTCCCCCAGTTGCTGCGCCAGGCGATAGGCGACATTTTTCGCCGCCAGCCGCCGCGGCTCCAGCATGATAATGCGCCCCGGCAACCCGGCCTTAGCCAGGATCTGCAGCGGCAGCCAGGTGGATTTACCGGCGCCGGTCGGGGCGTGCAACAGCACCTGAGGAGCGGACTGCAACGCAGCCAGCAACTCATCAAGCACCGCGCTGACGGGCAATGAAGACACTGAACTCTCCGTGGTGGTTAACGTTAAACGGCGTACAGTGTAGCATTAGCTTTGTCCCCGTAGCCTTTCAAACTGCGGCGGCGTTAGCTATAGTACGGACCTCGTCCATGCGTCCCGCTTCGCGCGAGACCGTTGCAAGCCGCATCCATGTCTGTCCCGACGGATTTGTCATTATTTACCGAGCCCCCATGTCCAATTCGCGCCGCCTGTTTTTCGCCCTGTCCTTGCCTGATGCCCTGCAACAGCAGGTGATCCGCTGGCGCGCCGAGGCGTTTGCGCCGGAGGCCGGCCGACCGGTGGCGGCGGCTAATTTGCACCTGACGCTGGCGTTTCTCGGCGAGGTCACCGCGCAGAAAGAGCTGGCGCTGCGCAAACTGGCCGGGCACATCGTGCAACCCGGCTTCAGCATGCGGCTCGACGACCTCGGCCATTGGCCGCGCCCCGGCGTGGTCTGGCTCGGCACCCGCCGCGCGCCGCGCGGGCTGCTGCAGCTGGCCGAGCTGCTGCGTTCGCAGGCCGCCCGCAACGGCTGCCATCAAAGCGCGCTGCCGTTCCATCCGCACATCACGCTGTTGCGCGCCGCCACCCAGCCGGTGGCGATCCCGCCGGCGACGCCGGGCTGGGCGTTCAGCGCCGACGCCTTTTCCTTATATGAGTCGGTGTTCGAAAACGGCCGCACCCGCTATCAACACCTCGAACAGTGGCCGTTGGCCAAGCAGGCATCCGCATGATTTTCTCTCCACCGCTGCGTTCCGCCACGCTGATCAAACGTTACAAACGCTTTCTGGCGGACGTGATCACCCCGGAAGGGGAAACCTTTACGCTGCACTGCGCCAATACCGGCGCCATGACCGGCTGCGCCACGCCCGGCGATACCGTTTGGTACTCCACCTCGGATAACCCCAAGCGCAAATACGCCCACAGCTGGGAGTTGACCCATACCCAACAGGGGCACTGGATCTGCGTCAATACCCTGCGCGCCAACGCGCTGGTGCGCGAGGCAATTGAACACAATTTAATCAATGAATTATCCGGTTACAGTAAAATCAGCGGCGAAGTGAAATACGGCGGTGAAAACAGCCGTATCGATTTGTTATTACAGGCAGAAAATCGGGTTAACTGCTATATTGAAGTTAAGTCAGTCACATTACTGCAACAACAACGTGGTTACTTTCCTGATGCGGTAACGCTCAGAGGGCAAAAGCACCTGCGTGAGTTGCTCAGCGTGGTTGAAAGCGGGCAACGGGCGGTGTTGTTCTTTGCCGTGTTACACAGCGGTATTGAGCAGGTCGCACCGGCACATCATATAGATGAGCGCTATGCGGCGCTGTTGGCACAGGTCCGGCAGTTGGGAGTGGAAGTGGTTTGTTACGGGGCAAAGTTATCACCTGACGGTATTTATCTCTGCGATAAGCTGCCGTTTTTTATCGATTAGCGCAGTCGGGTCCCTATAAATAGACAACCGGCCAGCACGATCGCCAAATACGCCCTCCTTCACACGATTGTCAAGCGGGCGACAGGAATAATTGCCAACCTACCTTCCTTCTGTTATTTATAGCGGCCTGTTTTTCCCCCGCATTGGGGATTCGATAGTGCGTGTGTATGTAGGAGAAGCAACATGCAAGAAGGGCAAAACCGTAAAACCTCGTCCTTGAGCATTCTCGCCATCGCTGGGGTGGAGCCGTACCAAGAGAAGCCGGGCGAAGAGTACATGAACGACGCCCAGTTGTCGCATTTCAAGCGCATTCTTGAAGCGTGGCGCAACCAGCTCAGGGACGAAGTGGACCGTACTGTATCGCATATGCAAGAAGAGGCAGCCAACTTCCCTGATCCGGCCGACCGTGCTACCCAGGAAGAAGAGTTCAGCCTTGAACTGCGTAACCGTGACCGTGAACGCAAACTGATCAAAAAGATCGAGAAAACGCTGAAGAAAGTGGAAGACGATGATTTCGGCTACTGCGAATCTTGCGGCGTGGAGATCGGCATTCGTCGCCTCGAAGCGCGTCCGACCGCCGATCTGTGCATCGACTGCAAGACGCTGGCTGAGATCCGCGAAAAGCAGATGGCCGGCTAATACCGTTGTTACCGCTGCGGCGTGCGCACCTGCGTGCGCCGCACAGAGAAAAGGGAACCTCCCCCCTCTGATATGCAAGAAAGTCATTATGTGGGGCGCTTTGCCCCATCGCCTTCCGGGGATCTGCATTTCGGTTCGCTGATTGCCGCTCTGGGAAGCTACCTTCAGGCTCGCGCCCAACGCGGGCAGTGGCTGGTTCGCATCGAAGATATCGACCCGCCGCGCGAAGTCCCCGGCGCCGCCGCTCGCATCCTGTCCGCGCTGGAACATTATGGTCTCCACTGGGACGGCCAGGTCATCTATCAATCCCAACGTCACGACGCCTATCGCGCCGCGCTGGATCTGTTGCAGCGCCAGGGGCTCAGCTATTACTGCACCTGCACCCGCAGCCGCATCCAGCAGATCGGCGGGTTGTACGACGGCCACTGCCGCGATTTGCAGCTCGGCCCACAGGGTGCCGCCATCCGCTTACGCCAGACCGCGCCCGTTTACGGGTTCCACGATCGCCTGCAGGGAGAATTGCACGCCGATCCGGCGCTGGCGGGGGAAGACTTTATCATTCGCCGCCGCGACGGGCTGTTCGCCTACAACCTGGCGGTGGTGATCGACGACCATTTTCAGGGCGTGACCGAGATTGTACGCGGTGCCGATCTGATCGAGCCGACGGTGCGCCAAATCGCCCTCTACCGCCAGCTGCAGGCGCCGGTGCCCGCCTATGTGCATCTGCCGCTGGCGCTGGGCGCCAACGGCATTAAGCTGTCGAAGCAAAACCATGCGCCGGCGTTGCCCGCCGGCGATCCGCGCCCGGTGCTGATCGCCGCGCTGAAATTTCTGCGCCAACCGCTGCCGGAAAGCTGGCAAGATCTTGACCTGCCATTATTATTGAGCTGGGCGGTCGCACATTGGCGGTTGGAAAACGTGCCGCGTCAGGAGGCTATCCCTCTGGATGAAAACACGCCGGCATTCTCAAAGGAGCCATGGTGAGCTATGATTAGCCGCTATTTTTTGTTAGCTCCATTTTTATCAGTCACTATCGAGGTGTACCATTTTTACCCGAGTAGCCAACTTCTGTCGTAAGGTACTGACCCGCGATGACAAGCTGCCCAGCGACGACGCGGCGGCCGGCGATAAAAACGTAGTCCGCGAAGAGCGTGCCGCGGCGCCAAGCCGCCCTGCGCCGCAGCCGCGCGCCGCCGATAACGGCAGCAACGCCCCTGCCCGCCGCTCAACGCCGCGCAAGCGTCCGCCTTTTCCTATCGCCGAGAGCAACGACTCGATGACCGTAATCCCGCGCGAACAGCACTCGATCTCCCGCAAAGACATCAGCGAAAATGCGCTGAAAGTGCTTTACCGCCTGAACAAGTCCGGCTACGAAGCCTATCTGGTCGGCGGCGGCGTGCGCGATCTGTTGCTCGGCAAAAAGCCGAAAGACTTCGACATCACCACTAACGCCACGCCGGAGCAAGTGCGCAAGCTGTTCCGCAACTGCCGCCTGGTCGGCCGCCGCTTCCGCTTGGCGCACGTGATGTTCGGGCCGGAGATCATCGAAGTGGCCACTTTCCGCGGCCACCACGAACAGAATCAGGAATCCGACAAGAACTCGTCCCAGCAGGCGCAAAACGGCATGCTGCTGCGCGACAACATCTTCGGCTCGATCGAGGAAGACGCCCAGCGCCGTGATTTCACCATCAACAGCCTGTACTACGGCGTGGCGGATTTCACCCTGCGCGATTACGTCGGCGGCCTGAACGACCTGAAACAGGGCGTGATTCGCCTGATCGGCGATCCGGAAACCCGCTACCGCGAAGATCCGGTGCGCATGCTGCGCGCGGTGCGCTTCGCCGCCAAGCTGGATATGCGCATCAGCGAAGAAACCGCCGAGCCGATCCCGCGCCTTGCCTCGCTGCTGCATGAGATCCCGCCGGCGCGCCTGTTCGAAGAATCCCTCAAGCTGCTGCAGGCGGGTTACGGTTTCCAGACCTACCTGAAGCTGTGCGAATACCAGCTGTTCCAACCGCTGTTCCCGCTGATCGCCCGCAACTTCACGCCGAACCACGATACGCCGATGGAGCGCATTCTGGTGCAGGTGCTGAAGAACACCGATCACCGTCTGCAGAACGACATGCGCGTCAACCAGGCTTTCCTGTTTGCCGCCATGCTGTGGTACCCGCTGCTGGAGCATGCGCAGAAGCTGGCGCAGGAAAGCGGCCTGGCCTACTACGACGCCTTCGCGCTGGCGATGAACGACGTACTCGACGAGCAGTGCCGTTCGCTGGCCATCCCGAAACGCATCACCACGCTGGTGCGCGATATCTGGCAGCTGCAGCTGCGCCTGTCCCGCCGCCAGGGCAAACGCGCGCACAAGCTGATGGAGCACCCGAAATTCCGCGCCGCCTATGATCTGCTGGCGCTGCGTGCGGAAGTGGAAGACAATCAGGAGATGCTGCGTCTGGCCGAGTGGTGGGGCGAATTCCAGGACGCCACGCCGGCGCGGCAGAAAGCCATGCTGAGCACCCTGGGGGACGATCCGGCGCCGCGCCGCGCGCGTCAACGCCGCCCTCGCCGCCGGGCACCGCGTAAAGAAGGGGCATAATGATCCGCGTTTATATCGCGCTGGGCAGCAACCTGGCGCAGCCGCTGCAACAGGTTAAAGCCGCACTGGAGGCGCTGGAGCATCTCCCGCGCACCCGGCTGGTCACCTGTTCTTCGTTTTACCGCACCAAGCCGCTGGGGCCGCAAAACCAGCCGGACTTTCTCAACGCGGTGGTGGCGCTGGATACCCTGTTGCCGCCCGAACAGCTGCTCGACCATACCCAGTCGATAGAACGCAATCAGGGGCGCGTGCGCAAGGATGAACGCTGGGGGCCGCGCACGCTCGATCTGGACATCATGCTGTACGGCGACAAGGTGATCCATACCGAGCGCCTGACGGTGCCGCATTACGGCCTGAAAGAGCGCGAATTCATGCTCTACCCGCTGGCGGAAATCGCCCCCGACCTGATTTTCCCCGATGGCGAACCACTCGCCAGCTGCCTCAAGCGCGTGCCGGAAAACGGCATGGCGCTGTGGCATCAGCCAAAACCCAAGTCCTGACCCACCTACAGCGCCAGCCGCGCAACGAACCCGCCCGCCGGGCGATTGGCGAAACTGACCTGTAGGCCATGCAAGCCGGCGATACGCTGCACGATCGAGAGCCCCAGCCCGCTGCCGGTTTGCTCCTGCCCCGGCGGGCGATAGAAGCGTTCTCCGAGCCGCGCCAGATGTTCCGTGGTGACCCCCGGACCGTCGTCCTCCACCGTCAGCGAGCGTTCGCTCAGCGTCACGGTGACGACGCCGTCCTGCGGGGTGTAGCGCACCGCGTTATCCAGCAGGTTGCGCAATAGAAGCGACAGCAGCAAGGTTTCCCCCTGACGCGGCGGCGGCGTTCCCCGATGTTCATAGCGCAGCGTCACGCCCGCCGCATGGGCCTGCCGATCCTGCTCCGCCAGGGTCATCGTCACCAGATCGTTCCAGTCGATCGGCGCCAGTTCGGCCAGATCCGACAGCGAATCCAGCCGCGACAGCGTCAGCAGCTGATCCACCAGCCGGGTGGCGCGATCGATGCCGAGCGTCAGATTGTCCAGCGCGTGCTCGCGCATCGGCGCATCGTCCCCCGCCAGTTGCACCACTTCGGTCTGCACCCGCAGCGCCGCCAGCGGGCTGCGCAACTCGTGCGCGGCATCGGAGGTGAAACGCCGCTCCCGCACCAGCAGAGCGTTGATGCGGGTGAACAGCGCATTGAGCGCATCCACCAGCGGGCGCACCTCGGTCGGCACCTGGCGCGCGTCCAGCGGCGTCGCGTCATCGGGTGCGCGCCGGCGCAAACCGGCGGCCACAGTGCGCAGCGGCCGCAGCTCGCGCCCGACCATCAGCGCGATCAGCAGCATCAGCACCGGCAGCGTCGCCAGCCAGGGCACCAGTTGGCCGGTCACCATGCCCAGCGCCATATCGCGCCGGTAATCCCACTCCTGGCCGACCACGATGCGGTAGCGCCCGTCCGGGCTGGTCAACCATACCAGGCGCCAACTGTCGTCATCGCCTTTGCGCTCGCCGTCGGTAAAACCTTCACGCTCCCCGTCAAACAGGAAGTCGGTGCCGTTCTCCCCGTCGTTGAGCAGCATCTTGCCTTGGCGATCGAAGATGGCGAACGCCAGCGCGTCGTCGTCCTGCTCGCCGCGCTTGCCGTGATGCACCAGCTTCTTGGTTTTCGGCAGGCTGCGCGCACTTTCATCGGCCAGCAGATCGCCGAGGTTGGCGGTCGCCAGCCGTTTGGCGAACAGCATCTGTTGGGTGTCGAACACTTCGTTGATGGTGTTGCGCGACATCACCCAGGCCACCACGCTGGCGGTGCTCCAAGTCAGCAGCGCCAGCAGGCTGAAGATCAGGATCAGGCGCAGCCGCAGGCTGAGACGCTTCACGGCGCATCCCCCAGCGTGTAACCCACGCCGTGGATGGTACGGATGAAGCCGTTGCCCAGCTTGCGCCGCAGGTGGTGAATATGTACCTCCACCGCGTTGCTGCTCACCTCGTCATCCCAGTTGTACAGCTTCTCCTGAATCAACGGCCGCGCCAGCACCCGCCCCTTGTTGTGCAGAAACAGTTCCAGCACCGCCAATTCGCGCGGCGTCAGCGTCACCGGCTCGCCGTTGCAGCTCACGCTGCGGGTGGCGCTGTCGAACACCACGTTGCCGTGCGTCAGCTGCGGCATCAGTTGGCCGTGGCGGCGGCGGATCAGCGCCTGCAGGCGCGCCGCCACTTCGGCCAGCGCGAAAGGCTTGCACAGATAATCGTCGGCACCGCTTTGCAGCCCGCTGACCCGCTGCTCCAGCGCGTCTCGGGCGGTGAGGATCAGGACCGGCACGTCCTGCCCGGCCTGGCGCCACTGGCGCAGCAGATCCAGGCCGTCGAGGCCCGGCAGGCTGAGGTCGAGGATCACCGCGTCGTACGGCGCACTGTCCAGCGCATTTTTGCCGACGGCGCCGTCGGTGAACCAGTCCAGATTGAAGCCGAGTTTGGTCAGCCCGGCCTTGATGCCGTCCCCGATCAGTTTGTCATCTTCGATCAGCAAAATTCGCATGAGTATCCCTTTTGAGTCTTGGCGCCATTGCACCACAAGGTTCTTAAGAACCGCTTAAGCATGGCGATCCGCGCTACCCACCCCGATCGGGTTACAGTAGAATGACTGCACTTTTTTGCAGCCTGGGCCTGCGTACGCCGCACGGCCCGTTTCAGGAGACGTTGTGATGAAACCCACCACCGTGACCCACTTGCGCCAGTGGAAACAGGAGCAGCGCAAGTTTGCTACCCTTACCGCCTACGATGCCAGCTTTGCCAAACTGTTTGAAGAGCAAGGCATCAAAGTCCTGTTGGTGGGCGATTCGCTGGGCATGACGCTGCAGGGCCACGACTCCACTCTGCCGGTCACCGTCGCCGACGTGGCCTACCACACTCGCGCTGTGCGCCGCGGCGCGCCGGCCTGCCTGCTGTTGGCCGATCTGCCGTTCATGAGTTACGCCACCCCGGAACAGACCTTCGCCAACGCCGCCGAGCTGATGCGCGCCGGCGCCAACATGGTGAAACTGGAAGGCGGCAGCTGGCTGTGCGACACGGTGAAAATGCTCGCCGAGCGCGCGGTACCGGTGTGCGGCCACCTGGGCCTGACGCCGCAGTCGGTCAACGTGTTCGGCGGCTATAAGGTACAAGGACGCGACGAACTGGCCGCCAAACAGCTGTTGCAGGACGCACAGAATCTGGAACTGGCCGGCATTCAGCTGCTGGTGCTGGAATGCGTGCCGACCGAGCTGGCGCGCCAGATCACCGAAGCGTTGTCCATTCCGGTCATCGGCATCGGCGCCGGCAACGGCACCGACGGCCAGATCCTGGTGATGCACGACGCCTTCGGCATCACCGGCGGACATACGCCGAAGTTCGCCAAGAACTTCCTGGCGCAGAGCGGCGATATCCGCACGGCGGTGCAGCACTACATTCAGGAAGTGGAGCAAGGCCTCTACCCGGCGGCTGAACACTCTTTTAACTAAGCGATGGTTCCAGGAGTCACCCAATGATTATTATCGAAACCCTGCCGATGCTGCGTCAGCAGATCCGCCGCTGGCGCCAGGAAGGCAAACGCATCGCGCTGGTGCCGACCATGGGCAACCTGCACGACGGCCATATGACGCTGGTCGATGAAGCGCGCGCCCGCGCCGACGTGGTGGTGGTGAGCATCTTCGTCAACCCGATGCAGTTCGAGCGGCCGGACGATCTGGCGCGCTACCCGCGCACGCTGCAGGAAGACAGCGAGAAGCTGACCCGCCGCGGCGTCGATCTGGTGTTCGCGCCTGCCCCGGCCGCGGTCTATCCGCAGGGGCTGGAGCAGCAGACTTACGTCGACGTACCGGGCATCTCCAGCATCCTGGAAGGCGCAAGCCGGCCGGGCCACTTCCGCGGCGTTTCCACCATCGTCAGCAAGCTGTTCAACCTGGTGCAGCCTGATTTAGCCTGCTTCGGCGAGAAGGATTACCAACAGCTGGCGCTGATCCGCAAAATGGTGGCAGACATGGGTTACGACATCGACATCGTCGGCGTGCCGACCGTGCGCGCCAAAGACGGCCTGGCCCTCAGCTCGCGCAACGGCTACCTGACCGCCGAAGAGCGCAAGATCGCTCCGCAGCTGAGCAAGATCATGAACGCGCTGGCGCAGCAGTTGGCCAATGGCGAACGCCATGTCGAAGAGCTGCTGGAGCAGACCGCCGAGCAGTTGCGCGCCGCCGGCTTTACGCCGGATGAGCTGTTTATTCGCGACGCCGACAGCCTGCAGCCGCTGACGGTGGACAGCCAGCGGGCGGTGGTGCTGATGGCCGCCTGGCTGGGCAAGGCGCGTCTTATCGACAATCAGCAGGTCGACCTGACGCTGTAAGCCATTTTTTATACTATCGTCACCCTGAAACCAAGGCCATTGGTAGACAACGGCGGGGCAATCGGTGACGATAGAGATTGCAGGGATGCAGGAGAGATGTTCAACCCCAGCGCCTGTGAAGGCCGATATTCAGTTAGGTAAAGCTATGATACGTACTATGCTGCAAGGCAAGCTGCATCGCGTCAAAGTCACTCAGGCTGACTTGCACTATGAAGGGTCCTGCGCCATCGACCAGGATTTCCTGGAGGCCGCCGGCATTCTGGAATATGAAGCGATCGATATTTACAACGTGGATAACGGCCAGCGCTTCTCCACCTACGCCATCGCCGCCGAGCGCGGTTCGCGCATCATTTCGGTCAACGGCGCCGCCGCGCGCTGCGCCTGCGTGGGCGACAAGCTGATCATCTGCTCCTATGTGCAAATGACCGACGCCGACGCCCGCCAACACCACCCGAAAGTCGCCTATTTCGAAGGTGACAACAACCTGCAGCGCAAGGCGAAAGCCGTGCCGGTTCAGGTCGCCTGACACTAAAACGGGCGCCTTACGCGCCCGTTCTTCCTTACTGCACCACCACCGTGCCCGGCTTGTTGGCTATCCGATCCGCCATGGTCTGGATCGAGTCGGTGCGCAGAATATATAGCCGCTTCAGCGTATAGGGGTTATCCCCCGGTTTCACCTTGCCCTGCACCGTGGTCACCGCCAGATGGAAACCGGCATCCTGCGCCGCCTGGATCGCCCGCTGGTTATAGCCGCCGAACGGGTACGACAGATACAGCACGTGCGGGTTGAACTGCGACAGCGCGCGGCGCGAACGCTCAAAATCGAACTCGATATTGTGCAGCGAACGGCTCAGCAAAATCGGCTGACGATTGCCGTCGGTGCGGTGCAGGAAGTGGGTGTGCGACTGCACGTCGAACACGTCCTGAATCTGCTTCAGCTCCGAGACGCTCATAAACTGCAGCGAGTCCGGGTTCCATTTCTGCGGGTGGCGCTTGATGCGCGAAGAGATGATGAACGCCGTCGCGCGGAAACCGTAATCCTTCAGCACCGGGTAAGCGTAGCGATAAACCGACTTCAGCCCGTCGTCGAAGGTCAGCACGATCGCCTTGCCCGGCAGGTTGATCTGGTTCTTCAGGTAGGCTTCCAGCTGATACAGCGAAATGGTGTCGTAACCCGCCTGCTTCAGGTAGGTCATCTGGTTGCTGAACGCCACGTCAGAGGTGGTGGTCGAGGTGTGGCGGAAGCGTTTGTTCTCTTCGTTTTTCAGCAGGTGGTGGTAAGTCAGCACCGGGATGCCGTTATCGATTTCGCAGTCCAACTCACTGACGAACCCCAGCCGATCGCCGATGTTGACCTCGTACCAGGTGTTGTTCAGCCGGTCCTTCAGCTTGCCGATGATCGGATAGCGCAGGTTGCCTTCCAGCGTGCCGAAGACCTCGCTGTCCTTGTCCGCCGCGGTGTAAACGTCGATCGTTTTTTGGGTGATCAGGTTCTGGTTGGTCAGCGGTTTATTCAGCTCGCCCAGATCGTCTTGCACCTTGCGCGACTTCTTCAGCTCACGCACGTCGTCTTTATCGATAAAGCCGGTACCGTGCCCGAATTTGAATTCGTAGTACTCCGCATCCGCCGGGAACACCTGGATCAGCTGCCCGCGCTTCACTTCCCCGACCGGGATCACATGCTCGCCCACCAACGCATAGACTTCGCTGTCGCGCTGCGCTTCCATGTATTCAGATTTAACCGCGCTGTCTTCCGACAGCAGATTCGCCAGGCTCACAGGGGAAACCAACGACATCAGAATGCCGAGTAACCCAGCCGCTAACTTGTATTGAGGCCGCATGATGATGTTCTGCTTACGAGTGCGTAATGACAAAAGTGAAGGAAATGTGGAGCGCCAGCATAGCACGATTTGAACAGCGGGGAACTAGCGGTTATCTGAGCAATTCTATTGATTTACGCGCCGCCTGCGCCAAATCAAGAAAAGCGCCCCCGCCGGGAAAGCGGGGGCACGATACGATCAGCTGCGCAGGCCGCGGCCGCGCTCGATCAGGTACCAGGACAGCAGGTAAAACACCGCGATAAACGCCACCAGCACCGCCATGGTGAACGCCAGCGGCACATCGTTGATGCCGAGGAAACCGTAGCGGAACCCGCTGATCATATAGACGATGGGGTTCAGCTTGGACACCGCCTGCCAGAATGGCGGCAGCAGCGACAGCGAGTAAAACACCCCGCCCAGGTAGGTCAGCGGCGTCAGGACGAAGGTCGGGATCAGGCTGATGTCGTCGAAGGTGGTGGCGAACACCGCGTTGATCAGCCCCGCCAGCGAGAACAGGATCGCCGTCAACAACAGCGTCAGCGCAATCACCCACCAGGCGTGTACCTGCAGCGGTACGAAGAACAGCGAGATGATGGTTACCAGCACGCCGACGCAGATGCCGCGCGCCACGCCGCCGCCGACATAGCCGGCGATCACCACGTGGGTCGGCACCGGCGCCACCAGCAGTTCTTCAATGTTGCGCTGGAACTTGGCGCTGAAGAACGACGAGGCGACGTTGGCGTAAGAGTTGGTGATCACCGCCATCATGATAAGGCCGGGCACGATGAACTGCATGTAGCTGAAGCCGTGCATATCGCCGATGCGCGAGCCGATCAGATTGCCGAAGATGATGAAATACAGCGTCATGGTGATCACCGGCGGCACCAGGGTCTGGATCCAGATGCGCGCGAAGCGGTTCACCTCTTTGGCCCAGATGCTCTGCAAGGCCACCCAATACAAACGCGTCATGCTTTTTCTCCATTGCCGTTAACCAGGGTGACAAACAGCTCTTCCAGGCGGTTCGCCTTATTGCGCATGCTCAGCACCTGCACGCCCTGTGCGCTCAGCTGGGCGAATAAACCGTTCAGCCCCTGCTCGCGCATCACCTCCACTTCCAGCGTGGAGGTATCCGTCAGGCGGCTGCGATAACCGTCCAGCTTCGGCAGCGGGCTCTTCGCCGCCAGATCGAGAATAAAGGTTTCCGACTTCAGCTTGGCCAGCAGCCCCTTCATCGAGGTGTTTTCCACCAGCTCCCCGTTCTGGATGATACCGATGTTGCGGCACAGCATCTCCGCCTCTTCCAGATAGTGGGTGGTAAGGATAATGGTGGTGCCCTGGGCATTCAGCTCTTTCAGGAAGCCCCACATCGAACGGCGCAGCTCGATATCCACCCCGGCGGTCGGCTCATCGAGGATCAGCAGCTTCGGCTGATGCATCAACGCGCGGGCGATCATCAGGCGGCGCTTCATGCCGCCGGACAGCATGCGGGCGCGCTCGTTGCGCTTGCCCCACAGATCCAGCTGGTTGAGGTATTTTTCGGCGCGCGCCATCGCTTCACGCCGCGTGACGCCGTAGTAACCCGCCTGGTTCACCACGATCTGCAACACGGTCTCGAACGGATTGAAGTTGAACTCCTGCGGCACCAGGCCGAGCTGGCGCTTGGCGTTGACGATGTCTTTATCGATGTCGTAACCGAACACCCGCACGCTGCCGGCGGTTTTGTTCACCAGCGAGCTGATGATGCCGATGGTGGTGGATTTACCGGCGCCGTTTGGCCCCAAAAGGGCATAAAAGTCCCCCGCCTCGACGCTCAGGTCGATGCCGCGCAGCGCCTTGACGCCACCGGCGTAAGTCTTGGTCAGCTGCGCTAATTCCAGTGCATAATTCATATGTAAAATAGTACCTTATGACGATGAGTATGCCGCCGCGCCCCTGTCTGCGAGGCTTGAAACAATAACGATAATCCTAGCATCGGCGACGTTTCCACTGAGTCGAATCCGTGCGGAAAATGAGGTTGCACCACTGTTCCGATTTCCAAATTGTGACGCTTACCCTATATTACCCCAACGCAATCTGTTCGTTACGAGTCAATAACCTCCATGAAAGAAATCGAAGAGCTTATCGCCAACAACCATGCCTGGTCGGCCAATATCAGTCAGGAAGACCCGGAATTTTTTGAACGTTTAGCCCAGGCGCAAAAGCCCCGTTTCTTATGGATTGGTTGCTCTGACAGCCGCGTTCCCGCCGAACGCTTGACCGGCCTCGAGCCGGGTGAACTGTTCGTCCATCGCAACGTGGCGAACCTCGTTATCCATACCGATCTTAACTGCCTGTCGGTGGTGCAGTATGCGGTAGATGTGCTGGAAGTCGAACACATCATCATCTGCGGCCACCTGGGCTGCGGCGGCGTGCAGGCGGCGGTGGAAAACCCGGAGCTGGGGTTGATCGACAACTGGCTGCTGCACATTCGCGATCTGTGGTACAAGCACAGCTCGCTGCTGGGCGAGCTGCCGCCGGAGCAGCGTTTCGACATGCTGTGCAAGATCAACGTCATTGAGCAGGTGTACAACCTGGGCCACTCCACCATCATGCAGTCCGCCTGGAAGCGCGGCCAGAAGGTGATGATCCACGGTTGGGTGTACGGCATTCAGGACGGCCGTCTGCGCGATATGGAAGTGCTGGCGACCAGCCGCGAGAGCCTGGAGATGGGCTACCGCAAAGCGATAGCCAAACTGAAGCAGGATAAAGGCATCTAACCCCGCCGCGGGCGCGGCAGGCCGCGCCCCACATCAATTACTCGTCCAGCAGCACCACTTTGCCGACGTACGGCAGGTGACGGTAGCGCTGAGCGTAGTCGATGCCATACCCCACCACGAACTCATCCGGGATCGAGAAGCCGACATATTCGACCGGCACCTGCACTTCACGGCGCTCAGGCTTGTCCAGCAAGGTGCAAATCGCCAGCGATTTCGGCCCGCGCAGCGCCAAAATCTCGCGCACTTTGTTCAGCGTGTTGCCGGAATCGATGATGTCTTCCACGATCAGTACGTCTTTGCCGCGAATGTCTTCGTCCAGATCCTTGAGGATCTTCACGTCGCGGGTGGTGGACATGCCGCTGCCGTAGCTGGAGGCAGTCATAAAGTCGACTTCGTGCGGCACGTCGATCGCGCGGCAGAGATCGGCCATGAACATGAAGGAGCCGCGCAGCAGCCCAACCAGCACCATGTCGCTGCCGCTGTCGCGGTAATGTTCGGTGATCTGGCGGCCAAGTTCGGCGATACGGGTCTTAACTTCCTGCTCGGAAATCATTACGTCTACAGTGTGTTTCATAGTATTCAGGTCAGTTGCCGGAAGAAAGGCGCAGAGTTTAGCATAGGCCGTTACGACTTGCCTCTCTCCCGGACAGGGGAGTTTTCTTTATTAAGGGTATTCCTGACGAGCGTGCAGGACACTCACTATTTCAATATGTGCAGCCAGCACGCGGTAAACCACAATGTAATTAGGATGAACAACCATTTCACGAGTCCCGTTCACCCTGCCTGGCCTGAATAGATAAGGATGTTCCGCTAACGGGATAACCGACTCTTCAATGCGTTGCAACAAAGCCTCTGCGGCAAGTGGACTTCGCTCAGCGATAAAAGCCAGCAGCGTATATAAACCCGTTTTTGCTTCGTCAGTCCATTTGACGGTTAACATAAGGGTCAGGCCGATTTTCTTTTGGCTTTCGCCTGCTCGATAATGTGACGAGCGCCGGCCATGACTTCGTCATGGGGAATACGGGGGGAGTCGCTATTGATGGAAGATTCCACGGTGCTTTTGAACCAACGATCGTAGCTATCAGCCTGCTCTTGAGTCTCAAACTCAGAAACGATGGGATCCAATTTTGTCGGCATGACGCACTCCTCAACAGCTGATATTTTAATCAGTATAACGGCTTCCTTTCATTGAACCAAGCGGTGGCGACGCGAGCGCGCCACCACCGGAGCACCGGGCCGCCATCAATCGGCGACGGTGAAGCCCATCATCATGCCGGTATCTTCATGTTCCAACAGGTGGCAGTGGGCCATGTACGCATGTTCGCTGCTGGCCGGATGGTCAAAACGCACCAGCACTTCACTGCGCCATCCTTCGACGCGCACCGTGTCCTTCCAGCCACTGCGATGCGCCGCCGGCGGTTTGCCGTTTTCCGACAAGATGCGGAACTGGGTGCCGTGAATGTGGAACGGGTGCAACATCATGTCGCCCTCGCCGGAAATGGTCCACTTTTCATACTGGCCCCGTTTGGCAGCGAACATCGGCTTGGTCATATCGAAGGCCTTGCCGTTGATCATATTGCCGTGGCTGAAATCGAACGATTTGGCTTTGCCCTGCGCGCCACCGTGATCCATCCCGGCCATATTGCCATGATCCATGCCCTTCATGTTGCCCATGTTGCCATGGTCCATGCCCTGCATGCCGCCCTTCTCCATGCCTTTCATGTTGCCATGGTCCATGCTCTGCATGCCGCCCTTCTCCATGCCTTTCATATCTGCGCCGCCCGTCGCGCCATGATTCATGCTCATGCCGGCCATCGCCTGGTGACCATAGCGATCCATCAGCGCCTGCATACCGAGCATATCCAGCTGCGGATCCATCATCAGCTGCAGCCAACGCTCCTGGATGCCGGTGGTGGCAGGCAACGTCGGCAGCTTCACCAGGCTGTCCGGCATGGTTTTGATGCCCTGCGCCAGCGACGGCTGAATGCGCAACACCGGCAGCGCTTGATCGAACGGCGCCAGCGTCATGCCCATCTGCTTCACCGGCAGCGTCACGATATCGAACGCTTTCCCATCCGAGGCATCGACCAGCACTTCAAAGCGTTCGCCCATCAGCATCGGCAGCTCGGTCAGTTTCACCGGCTCCGCCAGGAAACCGCCGTCGCTGGCGATGACATACAGCGGGCGGTTGTCACTGGCCGCCAGATTCAGCGAGCGGGCGTTGCAGCCGTTGAGGAAACGCAGGCGCAGCCAACCGCGCGGCGTCAAATGTTGTGGATACTGCGCGCCGTTGGTGAACATGCGATCGCCAAACCAGCCCACCGCCGCACTCATCACGTCTAGGCGGTATTCGATCTGCGCGTCTTTGCCCAGCCGCTTATCCTGCAGGATCACCGGAATATCATCCTGTCCCCAGGTTTTCGGCAGCGGCAGTTTGGCGCTCTCTTCGTCTTCCAGCAGCACCAGCCCCGCCAGCCCCATCATGACCTGGCTGCCGGTTTTACCGTGCGTATGCGGGTGGAACCAGCAGGTGGCCGCCGGTTGATCGACGGTGAAATTCACCGTGCGCGTCGCGCCGGGATGAATCAATGCCTGCGGGCCGCCATCGACGTCGCCGGGAATCTCCAGGCCGTGCCAGTGGACGGTGCTGGCCTCCGCCAGGCTGTTTTTGATATCAACCGTTACCGGCTGGCCACGCTGCAGCTTCACCGCCGGCCCGAGCAGCGCGCCGTTGAATCCCCAGGTTTTGGTGGCGGCGCCGGGCAACCAGCGGGTTTCCCCCGCCTGCAGCGCCAGCGCAATCTTTCCCTGCGCGTCCGGCGTCAACAGCGGCGGTACCGGCAGGGCCGGCCGATCGGCCGCCCAGGCGGCCCGGCTCCATAACGGCAATGCGCTCGCGGCGCCCAGCGCGGCGGTTAATTTAATAAAATCACGGCGTAACATCGCTGACTCCCTTTTCTCAGTGACATAACTCAATGCCGCCAGCCTAAACCTTCCCCCTGGCGGAAGGTCAAGCCTTTCCTGGCGGTATTTTAAGCTATGCCTCACAATCAAGAAAACGCCATTGACGAACGCGAGGCCGCGCCCAGCGGCAATAAAATTTGGTGCCTTTACAGGCAAGTGTGGTAACGTCTGCAAACGACAAACAGGCCTATTTCATGATGAAAAAAACAACGTTATCGATGCTGTTGCTGGCGATGCTGGGCTTCTCCAACGCCAGTCTGGCGCTGAATGAATCCGAGGCGGAAGATCTGGCCGATCTGACGGCGGTATTTATTTATTTGAAAAATGATTGCGGCTACAACGATTTGCCAAATGCGCAAATCAAACGCGCCATCGTCTATTTCGCGCAACAAAACCGCTGGGATTTGAGCAACTACAACAGCTTCAATATGAAGGCGCTGGGCGAAGACAGCTATCGCGATCTCAGCGGCATCGCCATTCCAACGCCTAAAAAGTGCAAATCGCTGGCGCGCGATTCCTTGAGCCTGCTGGCCTACGCCAACTAATTTCCCCCCTTCTCCCGCCCGCCTAACGCTCTCTCTGTCTGAAATTCAACCGTGCATCGCCAGGCAGAGTTAGCTATGATGTTGCGCCGATTTTTCATGGCTGTTATTACGGAGTATCCCGCACATGACCCAGAAAGAAATTTGGTACGAAACGCTGCATACGGGCTTCGGCCAGTACTTCTCGGTAGAGAAAGTGCTGTACCGCGAGAAGACCGATCATCAGGATCTGGTGATCTTCGAGAACCCGGTGCTGGGGCGCGTGATGGCGCTCGACGGCGTGGTGCAAACCACCGAGCGTGACGAGTTCATCTATCACGAAATGCTGACCCACGTGCCGCTGCTGGCGCACGGCGCGGCGAAGAAAGTGCTGATCATCGGTGGCGGCGACGGCGGCATGCTGCGCGAAGTCAGCCGGCACCCTGGCGTGGAGCAGATCACCATGGTCGAAATCGACGCCGGCGTCGTCGAGTTCTGCCGCCAATACCTGCCCAACCACAGCGCCGGCGCCTATGACGATCCGCGCTTCAAGCTGGTGATCGACGACGGCGTCAACTTCGTGAACCAAACCGACGAAACCTTCGATGTGATCATCTCCGACTGCACCGATCCGATCGGCCCCGGCGAAAGCCTGTTCACCTCGGCGTTTTATGAAGGCTGCGCCCGCTGCCTGAATGAGGGCGGCATTTTCGTCGCGCAAAACGGCGTCTGTTTCCTGCAGCAGGACGAAGCGGTCAACAGCCACACCAAACTGAGCGGCTACTTTAGCGACGTCAGCTTCTATCAGGCAGCGATCCCAACCTATTACGGCGGCATCATGACCTTTGCCTGGGCGAGCCAGAACCCGGCGCTGCGCCAGCTCGATCTGCCTACTCTGCAACAGCGCTTTAACCAAAGCGGTCTACACTGCCGTTATTACAACCCGGCAATTCACATCGGCAGCTTTGCCCTGCCGCAATATTTGCTCAATGCCCTGAACGTAACACGTTAAGCGAGAAGATAAAGGAGGTGACCCAAATTGCATAAGCTAAAACTGCACGGCTTCAACAACCTGACCAAGAGCCTGAGTTTTTGTATTTACGATATTTGTTACGCCAAGACCGCGGACGATCGCGACGGCTATATCGCCTACATTGACGAACAATATAATGCCAACCGGCTGACCGAGATCCTGAGCGAGACCTGCTCAATCATCGGCGCCAATATTCTGAACATCGCACGTCAGAACTACGAGCCGCAGGGCGCCAGCGTCACCATCCTGGTCAGCGAAGAGCCGATCGATCCGAAAGACGTCGATACGTCGGAACACCCCGGCCCGCTGCCGAACACGGTCGTTGCGCACCTGGACAAGAGCCACATCTGCGTACACACCTACCCGGAAAGCCATCCGGAAGGCGGGCTGTGCACCTTTCGCGCCGATATCGAAGTCTCGACCTGCGGCGTCATTTCGCCCCTCAAGGCGCTGAACTACTTAATTCACCAGCTGGAATCCGACATCGTCACCATGGACTACCGCGTGCGCGGTTTCACCCGCGACGTGAACGGCGTGAAACATTACATCGATCATGAGATCAATTCGATCCAGAACTTTATGTCGGAAGACATCAAGGCGCTGTACCACATGATGGACGTGAACGTTTACCAGGAAAATATCTTCCATACCAAGATGTTGCTGAAGGATTTCGATCTGAAGCATTACCTGTTCAATGCGGCACCGGAAGCGCTGAGCGCCGTCGAGCGCAAACAGATCACCGATCTGTTATGGAAAGAGATGCAGGAAATCTATTACGGCCGCAATATCCCGCATCTGTAATGGAAAGGGCGCGGCACGCCGCGCCCTGATGCTTAGTATTTCAGCATGAAAGAACGGTAGGCCTTCAACACCAGCAGGAAATCCTCAACGCCGCAGAATGAGAGGCTTTCTTCGTCGTAGTAGTTCATCCCCTCTTCCATTTCATCGCCTTCGAACTCCAGCTGATTGGCGCGGATCATCACTTCTTCACCATCCATCAACAGCGTATATTCATGGCCTTCCAACTGCCATTGACGTTCGCTGCCTTTGACCTCGGCCGCACCGGCTTCTATGCGGTCCAGCAGGTTGAAATCGCCTTTGACTTCTTCGTTGATCCAGTGGCCAATCGCTTCATGCCCCATCGAAAATCTGACGATCACCTGACCGGTAACGTCACGCAGAAATTCGTAATCCATAGCATGCCCTCCTGAGCCCTTTTTCTTAGTGTAAACATAAATTGATTGCTAACTCAGTGAGCGCTCGCAAAGTTGGCAACTCGGCAAAATAAAACCTTGGCGGCGCGCAATATAGCGGCTTGCGGCGGCGATGGGAAGACGCCGGCCGCGATCCCTCAAGGAAAGCGAAGCGGTGCCTCATCGCCGCGCGGCGCATGCCCGCCATGCGAAAAGTCGGCCGACAATCCGCCGATCGCCGGTTATTTATTTGAATCATGTAGATACCGTGGAGATGTATGTCACGATTTTATCGGGATTATGATTTCCCTTTAAAATAAATAAGTTACTAATTCCTGGCGCGACGCGACTTTATTGACATCCCCTCAATATCGATTAGCTTTTAAATAAAGGAGCTCTAATTATGTTCACCAGCGGCCAGAGGTGTTCTCACCTCATTCATACCTATCACCACGATCAGGATGTTTGCCATGAAATACATAACCTCCATTATCGCACTGAGCATGATGTTCTCTGCATCGGCGTTCGCCGCCAAACAAATCACCCTTGAAGAATCCGCCAACTACACCAAACTCGGCGATCTCTCCATTCAACAGACCGGCGTGCCTACCGTCGGCCATAAATATATTTCCTCAGAGGTTGATAAGAAATGTAATGAACTCAGCGGGCTGGATGGGAAGGACTGCTTCTATCGCATCATCTCCGCCACCGGGCAAGAGAGCGATCACAAAGATATCCACGTGGAAATATTCAAAAAATAGCGGGCAGGCTTTGAACGTAAAATAAAAAAAACGGGGCCCTGGAAAGGGCCCCGCTGCTTGGGATTGACGCTGAATTAAACCGCGGTCTGGAAGATCACGCCGTCGGCTTTTTCGGTGTACTGCCCCAGTTGGTCAAAGTTCAGATAGCGGTAGGTATCCGCCGCCGTCTTGTCGACCTGCGCCATATAGGTCTGGTACTCGTCCGGCGTCGGCAGGCGGCCCAGCAGGGACGCAACCGCAGCCAGTTCGGCAGACGCCAGATAGACGTTGGCACCGGTGCCCAGACGGTTCGGGAAGTTACGGGTCGAGGTGGAGACCACCGTCGCACCGTCCGCCACGCGAGCCTGGTTGCCCATACACAGCGAACAGCCCGGGATCTCGATGCGCGCCCCGCTCTTGCCGAAGACGCTGTAGTAGCCTTCTTCGGTCAGCTGAGCCGCGTCCATCTTGGTTGGCGGCGCCACCCACAGACGGGTCGGCAGCTGGCCCTTGTGCTGATCCAGCAGCTTGCCGGCCGCGCGGAAGTGGCCGATGTTGGTCATGCAAGAACCGATGAACACTTCATCGATTTTGCTGTTGGCCACGTCAGACAGCAGGCGCGCATCGTCAGGATCGTTCGGCGCGCACAGGATCGGCTCTTTGATCTCGTTCAGATCGATGTCGATCACCGCCGCGTATTCCGCATCCGCATCGCCTTCCAGCAGCTGCGGATCCGCCAGCCATTTTTCCATGCCCTGAATACGGCGCTCCAGCGTACGGCGATCGCCGTAGCCTTCGGAGATCATCCACTTCAGCAGCACGATGTTGGAGTTCAGGTACTCTTCGATCGGCGCCTTGTCCAGCTTGATGGTACAACCGGCGGCGGAACGTTCGGCGGACGCATCGGTCAGCTCAAACGCCTGCTCAACCTTCAGATCCGGCAGGCCTTCGATCTCCAGAATACGGCCGGAGAAGATGTTTTTCTTGCCCTTCTTCTCGACGGTCAGCAAGCCTTGCTGGATCGCGTAGTAAGGGATGGCGTGCACCAGATCGCGCAGGGTGATGCCCGGCTGCATTTTGCCTTTGAAGCGCACCAGCACCGACTCAGGCATATCCAGCGGCATCACGCCGGTCGCGGCGGCAAACGCCACCAGGCCGGAACCGGCCGGGAAGGAGATGCCGATCGGGAAGCGGGTGTGGGAATCGCCGCCGGTGCCGACGGTGTCAGGCAGCAGCATGCGGTTCAGCCAGGAGTGGATCACGCCGTCGCCCGGACGCAGCGAGACGCCGCCGCGGTTCATGATGAAGTCAGGCAGCGTGTGGTGCGTGGTCACGTCGACCGGTTTCGGGTACGCGGCGGTGTGGCAGAACGACTGCATGACCAGATCGGCGGAGAAGCCGAGGCAGGCCAGGTCTTTCAGCTCATCGCGGGTCATCGGGCCGGTGGTGTCCTGAGAACCGACGGAGGTCATCTTCGGTTCACAGTACTCGCCAGGGCGAATGCCGGCGACGCCGCAGGCGCGACCGACCATTTTCTGCGCCAGCGAGAAGCCTTTGCTGCTGGCGGCAACCGGCTTGGCGATACGGAACACCTCGCTGTGCGGCAGACCCAGCGCTTCGCGCGCCTTGGTGGTCAGGCCGCGGCCGATGATCAGCGGGATACGGCCGCCGGCGCGCACTTCATCCAGCAGCACGTCGGTTTTCAGCTCGAAGTTGGCGATCAGCGCGCCGGTTTCGTGGTTGCGCACTTCACCTTTGTACGGGTAAACGTCGATCACGTCGCCCATGTTCAGCTCGGACACGTCCACTTCGATCGGCAAGGCGCCGGCATCTTCCATGGTGTTGAAGAAGATAGGCGCAATCTTGCCGCCCAGCACCACGCCGCCGCCGCGCTTGTTCGGCACGTGCGGGATGTCGTCGCCCATAAACCACAGCACGGAGTTGGTAGCGGATTTACGGGAAGAACCGGTGCCGACCACGTCGCCGACGTAGGCCAGCGGGAAGCCTTTCTTGTTCAGCAGCTCGATCTGTTTGATCGGGCCGACGCTGCCCGGCTGATCCGGCACGATGCCTTCACGTTCGTTTTTCAGCATCGCCAGCGCGTGCAGCGGGATGTCCGGGCGCGACCAGGCGTCCGGCGCCGGGGAAAGGTCGTCGGTGTTGGTTTCGCCGGTGACTTTGAACACGGTGACGGTGATCTTTTCCGCCAGCTCAGGGCGCGACAGGTACCATTCGGCGTCGGCCCAGGACTGCATGATCTGCTTGGCGTGTGGGTTACCGGCCTTGGCCTTCTCTTCCACGTCGTAGAAGTTGTCGAACATCAGCAGCGTGTGGGACAGCGCTTTCGCGGCGATAGGCGCCAGCGTTTCGTTGTCCAGCGCTTCGATCAGCGGGTGAATGTTATAGCCGCCCTGCATGGTGCCTAACAGTTCAATGGCTTTCTCGGGGGTAACCAGGGGGGATGTCGCTTCGCCTTTGGCGATGGCCGCCAGGAAACCTGCTTTGACGTAGGCGGCTTCGTCGACGCCCGGTGGAACACGGTTAATCAGCAGGTCTAACAGGAATTCTTCTTCGCCTTTTGGCGGATTCTTCAGTAGTTCGACCAGCGCGGCCATTTGGGTGGCGTCTAGCGGCTTAGGGGCGATGCCCTCAGCAGCACGCTCGGCTACGTGCTTACGGTATTCTTCTAGCACGACGTTCTCCTCGCTCTCATTGTCATTTATTGTGCCTGGCGTATATGCAAACCGGGTTTATACCCTTGGGGTTTCACTCTGTGGCTAGGCGATCGGCCCGTAAAGGCCCCGAAACGGTGATTGGGGCAAACAAGCACGGTCAAACAGCGTTACAGCATGAAAGACTGATGGGTAGAGCGCACGGCGATATAGATGCCATCTATCCTGACGGGGCACTGCTGTCGATGTCCTGGACTGTAAGGTACAGTGCCCGGTTCCGCTCAGCCAGCATATCAGGATTTGAAACGGTTGTTAATTCGTTCACATAAAAGCAACATTAAATCTTTGCTGAATCGTTGAGCGCAGCGTAATCGGCTGCCGGACTAGCAGGGCATTATATCCATATAATTAGAGTGGATATAAGCAGGGGGATCGGAATTTGGCGCAGCGGCCACAAAAATACCGCTTTCTGAGTTTGAGCAAAAAAAAAACGGCCCCTTTTCAGGAGCCGCTTGTTAACCGGTCAAGCCAGCAGAATTACTTCTTCTTGGCTTTCGGGTTAGGCAGGTCGGTGATGCTGCCTTCGTAGATTTCCGCCGCCAGGCCCACGGATTCGTGCAGGGTCGGGTGAGCGTGGATGGTCAGCGCGATGTCTTCCGCGTCGCAACCCATCTCGATAGCCAGACCGATTTCACCCAGCAGCTCGCCGCCGTTGGTGCCGACAATCGCGCCACCGATGATGCGATGAGTTTCTTTGTCGAAGATCAGTTTGGTCATGCCGTCTGCACAGTCGGAAGCGATCGCACGGCCGGAAGCCGCCCACGGGAAGGTGGAGGTTTCGTAGCTGATGCCTTTCTCTTTCGCTTCTTTCTCGGTCAGACCCACCCATGCCACTTCCGGCTCGGTGTAAGCGATGGATGGGATCACTTTCGGATCGAAGTAGTGCTTCATGCCGGCGATAACTTCCGCGGCAACGTGGCCTTCGTGCACGCCTTTGTGCGCCAGCATCGGCTGACCGACGATGTCGCCGATAGCGAAGATGTGCGGCACGTTGGTGCGCAGCTGTTTGTCGACGTTGATGAAGCCACGCTCGTCAACTTCAACACCGGCTTTGCCGGCATCCAGCAGTTTGCCGTTCGGCACGCGGCCGATCGCCACCAGCACCGCGTCGTAACGCTGTGGTTCTGCCGGCGCTTTTTTACCTTCCATCGTGACGTAGATGCCGTCTTCTTTGGCTTCTACCGCGGTCACTTTGGTTTCCAGCATCAGGTTGAACTGCTTGCTGATACGTTTGGTGAAGACTTTCACCACGTCTTTATCTGCCGCCGGGATAACCTGATCGAACATCTCAACGACGTCGATCTGTGAACCCAACGCATGGTATACGGTGCCCATTTCCAGGCCGATGATGCCGCCGCCCATAACCAGCAGACGCTCTGGGACGGTTTTCAGTTCCAGCGCATCGGTAGAATCCCACACGCGTGGATCTTCATGAGGAATGAATGGCAGTTGGATCGGACGAGAACCTGCAGCGATGATGGCGTTGTCGAAGTTGATGGTGGTTGGGCCGTTTTCGCCTTCCACAACCAGGGTGTTAGCGCCGGTGAACTTGCCCAGGCCGTTGACCACTTTCACTTTACGGCCTTTCGCCATGCCAGCCAGACCGCCGGTCAGCTGAGTGATGACTTTTTCTTTCCAGACGCGCACTTTGTCGATGTCGGTTTTCGGCTCGCCGAAAACGATGCCGTGTTCGGCCAACGCTTTGGCTTCTTCGATCACTTTGGCAACGTGCAGCAGTGCTTTGGAAGGGATACATCCCACGTTCAGGCAAACCCCGCCCAGAGTGGAATAACGTTCAACCAGAACGGTTTCAAGACCTAAGTCAGCGCAACGAAAGGCTGCAGAGTAACCTGCCGGGCCCGCCCCAAGTACCACGACCTGAGTTTTAATTTCAGTACTCATCATGACCTCTTAATTGATTGTCCGGCGGGTCAGACGTCATTTTTATTGCTAATCGATCTCATAACGCCCTTCATCCACCGGGACGCTTACACCGCGAGCAGTTTACAGAATTGTTAATAATCTGCAAAGCGTGTTCGAGTGACCCGTGTCTCAACAATTTTGTCGAGTTGTGCAAAATCCGACAAAACTGCTACAGAATCGTCAGGGGCGCAGCATGCTGCGCCCCTTTTGCATTACATCACCAGACGGCGAATGTCGGACAACATGTTGTTGATGATGGTGATGAAGCGCGCACCATCGGCACCGTCGATAACGCGGTGGTCGAAGGACAGCGACATCGGCATCATCAGGCGCGGCATGAACTCTTTACCGTTCCAGACCGGCTCCATCGCAGACTTGGAGACGCCCAGGATAGCCACTTCCGGCGCGTTGACGATCGGCGCGAAGTGGGTCGTCCCGATGCCGCCCAGGCTGGAGATGGTGAAGCAGCCGCCCTGCATCTCGCCCGCGGTCAGCTTGCCGTCGCGCGCTTTCTTGGAGATGGCCATCAGTTCGCGAGACAGCTCGGTGATGCTCTTCTTGTTCACGTCCTTGAACACCGGAACCACCAGGCCGTTCGGGGTATCTACCGCCACGCCGATGTTGATGTATTTCTTCAGCGTCAGCTTCTGACCGTCTTCGGACAGCGAGCTGTTGAAGCGCGGCATCTGCTCCAGAGCGGCAGCGACGGCTTTCATGATGAACACGACAGGCGTGAACTTCACGTCCAGCTTGCGCTTGGCCGCTTCTTCGTTCTGCTGCTTGCGGAACGCTTCCAGATCGGTGATGTCGGTTTTGTCGAAGTGAGTCACGTGCGGGATCATCACCCAGTTGCGGCTCAGGTTCGCGCCAGAGATCTTCTGGATGCGGCCCATTTCGACTTCTTCGATCTCGCCGAACTTGCTGAAGTCCACTTTCGGCCATGGCAGCATGCCTGGCAGACCGCCGCCGGCAGCCGCCGGAGCCGCTTCAGCGCGTTTCACCGCGTCTTTCACGTAAGTCTGAACGTCTTCGCGCAGGATGCGGCCTTTACGACCGGTGCCCTTCACTTTCGCCAGGTTAACGCCGAATTCACGCGCCAGACGACGAATGACCGGGGTCGCGTGCACGTATGCCGCGTTCTCGGCGAACTCGCCTTTGTCATCCGCTTTCGCAGCCGGTGCGGCGGCTTTAGCGGCGGCCGGCGCCGGCGCAGCGTCCGCTTTAGCGGCTGGAGCGGCGGCAGCGGCAGGCGCAGCGCCTTCCACTTCGAACACCATGATCAGGGAGCCGGTTTTCACTTTGTCGCCGGTCGCGATCTTGATCTCTTTCACGGTACCCGCGAACGGCGCAGGCACTTCCATGGAGGCCTTGTCGCCTTCCACGGTGATCAGAGACTGCTCGGCGGCAACCTTATCGCCCACCTTAACCATCACTTCGGTCACTTCGACTTCGTCACCGCCGATATCCGGCACGGCGACGTCTTTGGCTGCAGAGGCCGCAGGTGCTGCAGCGGCAGCAGGGGCTTGCGCCGCAGCCGGGGCCGCAGCGGAAACGGCGCCGGCCACTTCGAACACCATGATCAGGGAACCGGTTTTCACTTTGTCGCCGGTCGCGATCTTGATCTCTTTCACGGTGCCCGCGAACGGCGCAGGGACTTCCATGGAAGCCTTGTCGCCTTCAACGGTGATCAGGGACTGCTCGGCTTCCACCTTGTCGCCCACTTTCACCAGGATCTCGGTCACTTCGACTTCGTCAGCGCCGATGTCCGGCACGGCAACGTCTTTGGCCGCAGCGGCGGCCGGGGCAGCTGCTGCTGCCGCCGGTTTTTCTTCCGCTTTCGCCGCCGGTGCAGCTTCCGCTGCGCCTGCCGCTTCGAAGATCATGATCAGTTTGCCGGTTTCGGTTTTATCGCCGACCGCCACTTTGATCTCTTTCACCACGCCCGCCTGCGGGGAGGGCACTTCCATGGAAGCCTTGTCGCCTTCCACGGTGATCAGCGATTGTTCCGCTTCAACTTTATCGCCGACCTTCACCAGAATCTCGGTGATTTCGACTTCATCTGCACCGATGTCCGGTACGTTGATTTCGATAGACATTATTCAGTACCTCTTAGGCCAGACGCGGGTTAACTTTTTCCGGGTTGATGTCGAATTTCTTGATTGCATCGGCAACCACAGAAGCTTCGATCTCACCGCGTTTAGCCAGTTCACCCAGAGCAGCAACCACCACGTAGGATGCATCGACTTCGAAGTGGTGACGCAGGTTTTCGCGGCTGTCCGAACGACCGAAGCCGTCGGTGCCCAGTACGCGATAATCGCTGGCCGGCACATAAGTACGAACCTGTTCGGCGAACAGTTTCATGTAGTCGGTAGAAGCTACCGCCGGCGCGTCGCTCATCACCTGAGCGATGTAAGGCACGCGTGGCGTTTCGGTTGGGTGCAGCATGTTCCAGCGCTCGCAGTCCTGGCCGTCGCGCGCCAGTTCGGTGAACGAGGTCACGCTGTAGGTGTCGGAACCCACGCCGTAGTCCTTCGCCAGGATCTGCGCAGCTTCGCGCACGTGGCGCAGGATAGCGCCGGAGCCCAGTAGCTGTACCTTGCCTTTGCTGCCTTCCAGCGTTTCCAGCTTGTAGATACCCTTGCGGATACCTTCTTCCGCACCCTGCGGCATCGCAGGCATGTGGTAGTTTTCGTTCAGCGTGGTCAGGTAGTAATACACGTTTTCCGGGTTGTCGCCATACATGCGCACCAGACCGTCGTGCATGATCACCGCCACTTCGTACGCGTAAGCCGGATCGTAAGAGATGCAGTTAGGGATGGTCAGAGACTGAATGTGGCTGTGGCCATCTTCGTGCTGCAGACCTTCGCCGTTCAGGGTAGTACGGCCCGAGGTGCCGCCGATCAGGAAGCCGCGCGCCTGTTGGTCGCCCGCTGCCCAGCACAGGTCGCCGATACGTTGGAAACCGAACATCGAGTAGTAGATGTAGAACGGAATCATCGGCAGATCGTTGGTGCTGTAGGAAGTCGCTGCGGCCAGCCAGGAAGAGGCTGCGCCCAGTTCGTTGATGCCTTCCTGCAGGATTTGGCCTTTCTCGTCTTCTTTGTAGTAAGCCACCTGCTCACGGTCCTGCGGAGTGTACTGCTGGCCGTTCGGGCTGTAGATACCGATCTGACGGAACAGACCTTCCATACCGAAGGTACGCGCTTCGTCGGCGATGATTGGCACCAGGCGATCTTTGATCGACTTGTTCTTCAGCATCACGTTCAGGGCACGCACGAAGGCGATAGTGGTGGAGATCTCTTTGTTCTGCTCTTCCAGCAGCGAGCTGAAATCTTCCAGCGCCGGCATTTCCAGCTTCTGAGTGAACTCCGGCAGACGCGTCGGCACGTAGCCTTTCAGCGCCTGGCGACGTTCGTGCAGGTATTTGTACTCTTCGGAATCTTTCTCGAAGGTGATGTACGGCAGTTTTTCGATGTCAGCATCGGCAACCGGCACGTTGAAACGATCGCGGAAGTGGTGAACCCCTTCCATGTTCATTTTCTTCACCTGGTGAGCGATGTTTTTACCTTCCGCGGTTTCACCCATGCCGTAACCTTTGATGGTGTGGGCCAGGATAACGGTCGGTTTGCCTTTGGTGTCCTGCGCTTTTTTCAGTGCAGCGAAGATTTTCTTCGGATCGTGACCACCACGGTTCAGCGCCCAGATTTCGTCGTCGGTCATGTCTTTGACCAGCGCCGCGGTTTCTGGGTAACGGCCGAAGAAGTGCTCGCGCACGTAAGCGCCGTCTTTGGATTTGAAGGTCTGGTAGTCGCCGTCCAGGGTCTCGTTCATCAGCTGAACCAGTTTACCGCTGGTGTCTTTACGCAGCAGTTCGTCCCAACGGCCGCCCCAAATCACTTTCAGCACCTGCCAGCCTGCGCCGGAGAAGATGCCTTCCAGTTCGTTGATGATCTTGCCGTTGCCGGTAACCGGGCCGTCCAGGCGCTGCAGGTTGCAGTTGATGACGAACACCAGGTTGTCCAGCTTCTCGCGGGTCGCGATGGTGATGGCGCCTTTGGATTCCGGCTCATCCATCTCACCGTCGCCCAGGAAGGCGTAAACGGTCTGCTCAGAGGTGTCTTTCAGGCCACGGTGTTCCAGGTATTTCAGGAACTTCGCCTGATAGATGGCGCTGATTGGCCCCAGGCCCATGGAAACGGTCGGGAACTGCCAGAATTCCGGCATCAGCTTAGGATGCGGGTAAGAGGACAGGCCATTGCCGTGCACTTCCTGACGGAAGTTGTTCATTTGTTCTTCGGTCAGGCGGCCTTCAAGGAAGGCACGCGCGTAAACGCCCGGAGAGATGTGGCCCTGGAAGTACACCAGGTCGCCGCCGTCTTTCTCGTTGCGTGCGCGGAAGAAGTGGTTAAAGCAGACTTCATAGAAGGTCGCGGAAGACTGGAAGGAAGCCATGTGGCCGCCCAGCTCCAGGTCTTTTTTGGATGCGCGCAGAACGGTCATGATCGCGTTCCAACGGATCGCTGAGCGAATGCGGCGTTCCAGATCCAGGTTGCCTGGGTAGGCCGGTTCGTCTTCTACCGCGATGGTGTTGACGTAGTTGTGCGCTGCAGCACCGGCCGCAACGTTAACGCCGCCTTTGCGGGCTTCTCCCAATACCTGATCAATCAGAAACTGAGCTCGCTCAACACCCTCTTCACGGATGACCGATTCGATCGCCTGCAGCCAGTCGCGGGTTTCGATCGGATCCACGTCATTGTTTAAACGTTCTGACATGGTGGTATTCCTTATCTGTCTAATGGTTTGTTTGGAGCCTGTCTTCCTGTGCTCTGTGCAAAAACACACGAAGACAGGCCCATCAGTTTAGTTGCCGCTTAAGTACTTAACTAAGTACCTCGAACTTAACCCCCGCAGGCTGGTGTACCCTGAAGAGGACAGCTCTTAATCCTTGCGTTGCTGGAGACGCCGTAGCGATCTCTCGCGCCGAGTATGCTCCCGGCTGAGATCCAGCAAGATTTCCTCGATAAACGCCAAGTGGCGATGCGAGGCTTCACGGGCCTTTTCCGGCTCGCGTGCCACAATCGCCTCAAAAATTCCGGCGCGGTGGCTGCTCACTTTTGCCAACATCTCACGGCGCGAGTAGAGCAATTCAAAGTTCTGACGCACGTTCTGTTCCAGCATCGGCCCCATGCAGCGTAGCAGGTGAAGTAACACAACGTTGTGGGCAGCTTCGGTCACGGCGATTTGATACTGCATGACCGCATCGGCTTCGGCGTCGAGATCGCCGCTGTCTTGAGCCTGTTGAATCACGATATGGCAGTCGCGGATGCGCGCCAGATCTTCATCGGTGCCGCGCAGCGCCGCGTAATAGGCGGCAATGCCTTCCAGCGCGTGACGGGTTTCCAGCAGATCGAACTGTGATTCGGGATGGTCGGCCAGCAGCTCGGCCAGCGGATCGCTGAAGCTCTGCCACAGATTAGTTTGCACGAAGGTGCCGCCGCCCTGACGGCGCAGGAGCAGCCCTTTCGCTTCCAGGCGCTGAATGGCCTCTCTCAGAGAAGGACGGGAGACATCAAATTGTTTCGCCAGCTCGCGCTCCGGAGGCAGTTTTTCGCCTGGGCGCAGTGTCCCCTCGAGGATCAGGTATTCGAGCTGTTGCTCGATAACATCTGACAACTTGGGTTGGCGGATTTTGCTGTAGGCCATGAGTGAATTCTTCTCTGCGAATGGCGCGGAGTCAATTGGTAATACCAATTTCAAAAACGTGACGGTAAAGTAACAAAGTATTCACCTCCTGTCCATACGGGCCTTGATCGAAATCAGGTTACCCGCACATTTTAACACCCCGCTGAAAACCCCGCTGCAAACCGGTAACGCCGTGATGGTATTACCATTTACGCGCCGGGTTGGGGATTTAACTTTTACCAAACCTTACGCAAGGCAGAGTGCAAACTTTTTGCCCGAGTTTTATTGCATGGTTATGACGCTTTAATGAATGGCTATTTGGCGAGCAGCGCAACGGGAGTTCGTTCATTATTTGAACGCGCGCCGCCGTTCGGATCTACGTTATTTTTGCGCATTATGTGATTTGTTACTTATTTCATGCACTGAATCCCCCCCGCCGTCACACAACCCGCATTTTGTTTCCTAAACTGCTGCAATCTTAATCACTCACACGACAAAGCAGGTGCAAACAGACGCGCATAACATTATTCTCTGCCAAACGGTAGCGGCGCCGTGGAATTAATAGCTATAACGCCGTAAATAAAATAAAACACACATCGTAACCACTGCTTTACAGGTATGTGGTCATTCGCAACGACAGAGGGTTAGATTGATGGATGGTCAACAGCATGGTGACCAGCTGAAACGCGGCCTGAAAAACCGCCATATTCAGCTCATCGCCTTAGGTGGCGCAATCGGCACCGGGTTATTTCTCGGTATCGCTCAAACAATAAAAATGGCCGGCCCGTCAGTGCTTCTCGGCTACGCCATCGGCGGCTTCATCGCGTTTCTGATCATGCGCCAGCTGGGGGAAATGGTGGTGGAAGAGCCGGTTGCCGGTTCCTTCAGCCACTTCGCCTACAAATACTGGGGCAACTTCGCCGGCTTCGCTTCCGGCTGGAACTACTGGGTGCTGTATGTCCTGGTGGCGATGGCGGAGCTGACCGCGGTCGGCATCTACGTGCAGTACTGGTGGCCGGAGATCCCCACCTGGGTCTCCGCTGCGGTGTTCTTCCTGGCGATCAACGCCATCAACCTGGCCAACGTTAAAGTTTACGGCGAGATGGAGTTCTGGTTCGCCATCATCAAGGTGGTGGCGATTATCGGCATGATCGTGTTCGGCGCCTACCTGCTGTTCAGCGGCATGGGCGGCCCGGAGGCCACCGTCACCAACCTGTGGGCGCAGGGCGGGTTCTTCCCGAACGGCGTCATGGGCCTGGTGATGGCGATGGCGGTGATCATGTTCTCCTTCGGCGGCCTCGAGCTGGTCGGCATCACCGCCGCCGAAGCCGACAACCCGCAAAAAAGCATTCCGAAAGCCACCAATCAGGTGATCTACCGCATCCTGATCTTCTATATCGGTTCGCTGGCCATTCTGCTGTCGCTGTACCCGTGGGGCAAAGTGGTCGAAGGCGGCAGCCCGTTCGTGCTGATCTTCCACGCGCTGAACAGCAACCTGGTGGCGACAGTGCTGAACATCGTGGTGCTCACCGCCGCGCTGTCGGTGTACAACAGCTGCGTCTACTGCAACAGCCGCATGCTGTACGGCCTGGCGCAGCAGGGCAACGGCCCGAAAAGCCTGCTGAAGGTCGACGGCCGCGGCGTGCCGGTGGTAGCCATCGGCATTTCCGCCCTCGCCACCGCGCTGTGCGTGCTGATTAACTACCTGATCCCGGGGCGGGCCTTCGAACTGCTGATGGCGTTGGTGGTATCGGCGCTGGTGATCAACTGGGCGATGATCAGCCTGGCGCACCTGAAGTTCCGCGCCGCCAAAAACCGCGAAGGCGTGGTGCCGAAGTTCAAAGCCTTCTGGTACCCGTTCAGCAACTACCTATGCCTGCTGTTCATGGCCGGCATCCTGGTGATCATGTACCTGACGCCGGGCATTCAAATCTCGGTGCTGCTGATCCCGGTATGGGTGGCGATCCTGGCCGTCGGTTACGCCATCAAACAGCGCAGCCAACGCGTAGACGGCGTCACCAGCCGTTGAATCCCGTGACCGCACAATAAATAAAATGGCCCGCAGATGCGGGCCATTTTTTTCTCCTGAACGCCGCTTACTTGCGCAGCGCTTTCACCTGCTCTGCGGTGATATCCGCCGGCAAGCCGCCCCAGGTCACGCGCAGGTAATTCACCAGCTCCGCCACTTCGGCATCGCTCAGCCGCTCACCGAAGCCCGGCATGCTCTGCATGCTTTCATCGTTCGGGAACTGCTGGGCCGGCAGGCCGTCCAGCACCGACACGATCAGGTTCTTGCCGTCTGCCTGGCGCAGTGTGGCATTATCGCGCATCGCCGGTGCGACGTGCGGTTTGCCCTCGCCTTCACGCGCGTGACAGCCGGCGCACTGATCCAGATAGGCCATGCGCCCGGCATCGCTGCCCTGGCCCATTTTCACCGGCACCGCCGCCGGCGGCTGCTCGCCCATCAGATACAGCGCCAGCGCCTGGTGGTCTTCCGGCGTTAAATGACGGGTGCTGAGATCCACCACCATGTGCATCTCGCTGAAGGCGGAACCCTGCGGCGCGAGGCCGGTGCTGAGGAAGCGGCTGACGTCCTGCGGCGTCCAGCCGCGCTGCGCCAGGCCGTGCGGCGTAATGTCCGGCGCCATGAAGCGGCCGAGATCGCCGCCCTGCATCGGCTTAGCGAGATCCATCTGCCCCAGCGCGCCGCGCGGCGTGTGGCATTCGCCACAGTGCCCCAGCACGTCGGCCAGATAGCGGCCGCGCTGCCATTGCGGCGAACTGCCCTGCGAACTGGCCGGCAGCGGATCCTGGCTGCGGAACAGCAGGTTCCAGCCGATCAGCGCCATGCGCTGGTTGAACGGGAACGGCATCTCGTTGGCCGGAATGGCCACGTCCACCGCCGGGCGCGTCATCAGGTAAGCGTAGATGTCGTCGGCATCCTGACGCGACATGCCCTTGTACGAGGTGTAAGGCATCGCCGGGTACAGGTGTCGCCCGCCCGGCGCCACGCCCTGCGTCAGCGCCAGGAAGAAGTCGTCCTTGGTCCAGCGCCCGATGCCGTGGTCGGCCGACGGCGTCAGATTGCTGCCGTAAATCGTGCCGAACGGCGTTTCCAGCGGATAGCCGCCGGCCAACGGCGCCCCGCCGCTGGCGGTATGGCAGGCGGCGCAGTCGGCGGCCTGCGCCAGATAGCGGCCGCGGGCGATCTGTTCGGCGCCGGCGGTCACCTGCTGCACCGGGCCGTCGTAACGGCGGTTTTCCCGCCACCACAGCAGCGCAATCACCACGATCGCCACCAGCAAAATCAATACTGCGAGACGTTTTTTCATTGCGCCGTCTCCTTCAGCAGGCCCGGCGTTTTCAGCACCACGTCGCGCACCGCTTCGTAGTAACGCACATAGCCGGTACAGCGGCAGATGTGGCTGTCCAGCGCCTGCTCGATGGCGCTTTCCAGCTGCTCGCGAGCGATAGGTTCACGCTTGAGCTTTTCCACGAAAATGGTAGCGGCATTGACGAAGCCCGGCGTGCAATAACCACACTGGAAGCTGTAGTGCTCCAGAAACGCCTGCTGGATCGGCGACAGCTCAACCACCTCGCCCTGTTCGTCCACCTTGGCGTGGCCTTCGACGGTACGCACTTTCTTGCCGTTGAAGAAATGCGCGCCGGTGATGCAGGTGCGCACCTCTTCGCTGGTGCCGCTCGGGTGATCGACGATCGCCACGCAGGCGTGGCAAATGCCCTGCCCGCAGCCGAGGCGCGAACCGGTCAGGTCAAGGTACTCGTGCAGGAAATCGATCATCATCAAGCCTTCCGGCACCTCGATCGGGCCGTACTGCTTCTCGTTGATGGTCAGGGAGATCGGCTGGGTTTTAATGCTCATTGTAATACCTCACGAATATTTTCTGCACGAACGGGCAAATCACGGAAACGGTGGCCGGTGGCGTCGGCGATGGCGTTGACCAGCGCGGCCACGATCGGGATCATCACCACCTCCGCCATGCCTTTCGGCGGATCGGTTTCCGACAGCGCCGGCAGGATGTCGCCGCTCTGTTTCCACACCGCCACGTCGCTGGCGCGCGGCAGGTGGTAACGGTTGAAGTTCCAGGTGCCGTTGCCCGGGCCGTCTTCGTACAGCGGTAAATATTCGTGCAGCGCATGGCCGATCCCCATCGCCAGCCCGCCCTGCAGCTGGCCGGAAACCAGTTCCGGCACGATCAGGTTGCCGCACTCCATGATCGAATGGTGATTCAGCAATTCCACCTGGCCGGTGGCGATATCCACCGCCACTTCCACCAGCGTGCCAACGGCGCTGTAGTAGGTCACCGCCGCATTGTTGCGCTGGGTTGGCGGGTAGTAGACCTGCCCGCGCGCCAGCGGTTTGAATTCGCCGCTGGCGTTGCGCAGCGCCATGCCGTCGACCGGCAGGCGTTCGCTTTTGCCGTTCAGCGTGAAATCGGCCTCCGCCCACTGCCAGCGGTTGAACACGTGCACCGCCGCGCCGGTGACGCCGCCCATCTGATAGGCCGTCTTGGCCAGCAGCTCGAGGCTCAGCACCGACATGCCCGCCGCCGTCAGGCCGCCTTCGACCCAACGCGCATCTTCACGCCGCACCACCAGCGGCGCCGCCTGGCCGCCGCCGATACCGGCCTGCCACAGCGCCATCGCCGCCGGCCACAGGCCGCGATCGAAGATCAGGCGCGCCGCTTCGCGGGTGCTGTGCGAGAAGTAATAGGCCGAGTTGCTGGCGCTGGACGGCGAACAGTAGCTCGGCGTCCAGTTGGGGTTGGTTTGCAGCTTGTCCTGCTCTTCTTGCGACATCAGGTAAGGATCGCCGCTGGTGACCATCGGCAGTACCGACCAGTCGGTGACCGAGAAGTGCGCTTCGTCGGCCGGCTTGCCCAGCCACTGCGCACACAGCACCGACTGCGAGGTCGACATGCCGGTGCCCATCTCCGCGCCGCTGTGATGCAGCGTGATGCGGCCGTCTTCACTCAGCTCCACCCGGGCGAACGAGGTTTCCGCCCCGGTGCCGAAGTCTTTCTGCACGCAGCCGATGCCAACGCCATAGCGCTTGCCGGGATGGCGGCTCTCAAACTCGGCCTTGCGTTCGGCGCGCTTGAGCCACATCTCATGCTTCGCCGCCTTCTCCAGCACTTCATCGGCGCGGATCGCACCGGCCGGGATCGCCCCCTGGGTGTTTTTCATGCCGGATTTCAACACGTTGCGCAGGCGGAATTCGATCGGGTCGATCTTCAGCTCGGCGGCCAGCTCATCCACCATCATCTCGGTGGCGGCCATGCTCTGCAGCGTGCCGTAACCGCGCGCCGAACCGGCGTCGATGGCGCGTGAGGCCAGCCCGACCGACGACAGATCGCTTTTCGGGAAGTAGTAAATCGACTGGGCGGCGGTCGCGCCGACCATCACTACCGAAGGGGTAAAGTTGCTGCGGCCGCCGCCGTCCGCCGTCATGTCACCGAGGAACGACTGCATAACGCCGGTCTGGCGATTCACCGCGATGCGATAGTTCATGTCGAACGCGTGGCGCTTCAGCGCCGTCTGGAACTGCTCGAAGCGGTCATTGGCCAGGCGCACCGGGTGGCCGTCGCCGTACATCGCCGCCACTGCGCCGTAATAGGGGAAGTTGTAGTGATCTTTCGAGCCGTAGCCCACGGTGTAGCACGGGTGCAGGATCAGCTGTTTCACCGGCGGGTTGCGCTTGGCCAGCATGCGCGGCATCTCGTCTGCCACTTCCTGCGGCGACTGGGTCGGCACCACCAGATGCAGGGTTTGCGTCTCGGCGTCGAACCAGCCGTTGGCGTTGTCCGGCTCCAGCGCCGAGGTATCGATCGACTGCGTGGTGTAGCGGCGTGACATCACCAGCCAATCGGCCGGCGGATTGGCCATCTCGTCGGCGATCAGGCCCGCATAGCGCATGCCTTCCTGATCCAGCTTGCCGCCCTCGCGCCCTTCCGGCCACACCGGCAGGTGTTTTTTCATCGATACCGGGAAGATTGGCGTGTCCTTCAGGCTGGAGAAGCGATCGTCGTCGAACGGTTGATCGCCCCCCACCCGCACATAGCGGAAGCTGCCCCAGGGATCGCGCTCCAGCGGGCCGGTGACCGCGCCGTATTTGATGGTTTCTTCACGAAATTTCAGCTTGTCCTTGGCGAAGCGGAACCGGGCGAAGTCGTGATAGATCAGGATCGCCACCGCCTGGCCGAGGTAGGCCGGGGTTTTGCCGCTCGGCAGCAGCATGTCGTCACCGTAAAACGCCGGGAAGGCCAGGCCATCGCGCGCCAGATCTTCCGCCGTCACCAGACGATCCGGCTGCAGGTCGTCCCCCAACAGCGACAGATCGACCCCTTCGAACAGTCGGTCGGCTTTGGTGACGCGCAGAATGAAGGCGTGCGCCTGTTTCTGCGGCCAGTGCGGCATGTCCACCGCGCGGATATCGCGCGCGAACACCTTCTGCCCCATGACCTTGGCGCGGCCATCGATACGGAAACGGACGCGTTTGGTCTGCGGATCCCAGTTGGGTGACTGGAGGATTTTTTGCTCGAACAGCGCGGCATAGGCGCGGCTGTACAGGGGTGCGAGATACACAGACACCCCCGCAATCACGGCGCTTTTGATAAAGCGGCGCCGCGACGGGTTGAAATTGCTCATAAATAAGTCCTTCACGTCTTTCTTGTAATTGGTTTTTGTTCGCGGTGTTGTTGCGCAAACGCTGACGACCTTGCCGTAGACGTCATAAGCATATGCTTATAACTAAAATTATGTGATGATTAACAGGCTGTTTTCAACAAAAAAACATTTGCAAAACACAGGTAGTTTGTAGGCTAATAAATAATTTGCGCAAACGCGGACTTCAACCATGACCACGGGCATTGTCATTACCGCCGCCGGACGCGGGGAGCGCTTTATTCAGGCCGGCGGCCAGGGCAACAAATTGAACGCCGGGTTTGCCGACGCGGCGGGCGAGCGGCGATCGCTGTTCGAACACACCCTGCGCCAGGCACTGGCCTCTGGCCTGCCGGTACAGGTGGTGACCCGGCCGGATAATCTGCCGGTGCTGGCAGCCTGCGCCGCCAATCAGTTGCCGGTCACCCTGCTCGCCAGTTCGGGCCTCGGCGACTCGATCGCCGCGGGCGTTGCCGCCACGCCCCACTGGCAGGGCTGGCTGATCCACCTGGCCGATATGCCATTCGTCGGCGCCGATGTTTTCCGGCAGGTGGCGGATGCCTTACGGCAGCACCCGATCGTGCGCCCCTGCTATGCGCAACAGCCCGGTCACCCGGTTGGCTTTTCCGCCCGATTGCGCAAACCGCTTTGCCAACTGCGCGGCGATAATGGCGCGCGTGAACTGCTGCAAGGCGCGGCAGTGCACCTGCTGTCGCTTGAGCACCCCGGCGTCGTGCAGGATATTGATCTTCCATCGCAACTCCCGGCCAGCGAGTAAATTCACCTATGCAACATCTTGATGTCACCGTGGTCAGCCAGGCGATAAGCTGGCTGCAGCAACAGCCGGTCTGGTTATGCACCGTGCTCAGTACCTACGGCTCTTCGCCGCGGTCGCCGGGCGCGCTGATGGCGGCGACCCGCGACGGCCGCTACAGCGGTTCGCTGTCGGGCGGCTGCGTTGAGGAGGATTTTTTGCGCCGCGTGGCCGCCGGGGAGTATCAGGCGGCCAGCCAGGTGATCCGTTACGGCGAAGGCGGCATGACGCCCAACGTGGCGCTGCCCTGCGGCGGCGTGCTGGACGTGCTGATCGAATACCTGCCGGCGGGTGAAGACAGCATCGCTTACCTGCGACGCATCGCCGGCGCGCTGGAAGGGCATCACGCGTTGATCAAACGCCTGACGCTGCCCAACGCCTGCCACAGCCTCGAGCAAAGCCACTTCACCAGCGCCACGCAGGTCGAACGCCGGCTCGAGCAGATCACCCTGCACATCGCGGCCGCGCCGCGCCTGCTGATCGCCGGGCTGTCCAGCGTGGCGCTGTACTGCGCCGATTTCGCCGTGGCGCTGGGGTTTGAGGTGCTGGTGTGCGAGAGCCGCCCGGAGGTGCTGGATAACTTTGCCGCCGAGCTGAAACCGGGCGTGACGTTGCTGCGCCAGTTTCCGGCCAAATTTATTGAAGAGGGGGGATGCCACGCCAATACCGCCGTCGTGGCGCTGACCCACGATCCGCGCATGGACGACCTGACGCTGATGGAAGCGATCCACACCCCGGCGTTTTACATCGGGGCCATGGGATCGCTCAGAAACAGCGCGCGGCGGCGCCAGCGTTTGCAGCAGATTGCCGAATTCACGCCGCAGGAGCTGGAACGCATCCATGCGCCGATCGGCCTGCCGCTGGGCAGCAAAACCCCGGCGGAGATCGCCCTGGCGGTGATGGCGGCGATCGTGCAGCAAAAAAACCGGCTGCCGGCCGCCGACGGGATCAATGCAGCGGCACCACCGGCACCAGATGCTGCAGCTCCAGATGCAGTTCCTCTTTCCCGCTCAGCGAATAGCTGAACACCGTAATGTCCGGCCCGTCACCGCGGGCCAGCCCCATTTCGGGCAATACCTGCGTGTAGATCTGAATGATGTGGTCGTTGAGCGCCACCGGCTTGCCGGAATAGCGAAAACGGCAAAACTCGCCGTGGATCTCCGGCAGCGGCTCCAGCACCACGCCTTCGCGCAGCGGGTATTCCGTCGTCACGCCCAGGGTATAATCGACCCTGACCCGCTCGCCGTCCGGCACCAGCTGGGTAAACGAATAGGTTTGCGTCGGGCGCTCGCCCAACAAGGTGTAGAACTGCCCCCGCAGCGCGCTGCGCTGCGGCAGGTGCGACTTGTCCAGCTTCTCGATATCCAGGTGATAAGCGTACCGCTTGCCGTGAAAGGCGTATTGCCCCCGGGCGATGCTGACGCGTTCAACCTGAATATCGCCGGGCTGGCTGGCCGCCAGCGAACGCACCAGATTGCTGAAGTCCTGCTTGCGGGCATGGCGATACACGCTGGGCGATTCGGCGAAGTGTTTCTTGAAACAGCGCGAGAACGTCTGCTGGTTATCGAATTGGTATTCGACCGAGATATCGAGAATGCTCTTCTGCGTGAAACGCAAGGCGAAAGCGGCGAGGTAGAGGCGGCGAGCGCGGATGTACGAGGCTAACGACAATCCGGTCTGCTTCTTGAACATGCGCTGCAGGTACCATTTCGTATAGCCTGACTTGGCGGAAACGATATCCAACGACAGCGGATTGGTCAGGTTATCTTCAATCCAGACCAGCAATTCCTTGATATGACTTTCCTGCGTACCCATGTGCTTGCCGAACCTTCTGTTGCCGATATTCCATTAGTCGAATTTTAGTGCTATCCGCGTAGGGTATACAGGTTAAAACTCGACGTCCAGCAAGCTACAGGACTTTACACACTCCCCTTCACCGCCCGCAGGCGGCGAAGGGGGCCGCGCTTATTTCAGGCAGCTGGAGCACTGACCGGCCTGGATCTTCTGGAAGAAGTCATTGCCTTTGTCATCCACCAGGATAAACGCCGGGAAATCCTCCACTTCGATTTTCCAGATCGCTTCCATACCCAGCTCAGGATACTCCACGCACTCCAGGCTCTTGATGCTCTGCTGCGCCAGCACCGCCGCCGGGCCGCCGATGCTGCCGAGGTAGAAGCCGCCGTGCTTGTGGCAGGCATCCGTCACCTGCTGGCTGCGGTTGCCTTTCGCCAGCATGATCATGCTGCCGCCGTGGGATTGCAGCAGATCGACGTAAGAGTCCATACGCCCGGCGGTGGTTGGCCCCAACGAACCGGACGCGTAGCCCTCCGGCGTTTTGGCCGGGCCGGCGTAGTAGATCGGGTGATCCTTGACGTACTGCGGCAGGCCTTCACCGCGATCCAGACGCTCTTTCAGCTTGGCGTGCGCGATATCGCGGCCGACGATGATGGTGCCGCTCAGCGACAGGCGGGTGGAAACCGGGTACTGCGACAGCTGTTTAAGGATCTCGGCCATCGGGCGGTTGAGATCGACTTTGATCGCCTCGCCTTCCCCGGCCTGACGCAGTTCCTGAGGAATGAATTTACCCGGATTGTGCTCCAGTTTTTCCAGCCAGATGCCGTCGCGGTTGATCTTGCCTTTGATGTTGCGGTCCGCCGAGCAGGAGACGCCCATGCCGACCGGGCAGGACGCTCCGTGGCGCGGCAGGCGCACCACGCGGATATCGTGCGCGAAGTATTTGCCGCCGAACTGCGCGCCCAGACCCAGGTTCTGCGCTTCTTGCAGCAGTTCCGCTTCGAGTTCCAGATCGCGGAACGCCTGGCCATGCTCGTTGCCTTCGGTCGGCAGGCCATCGTAATACTTGGTCGAGGCCAGCTTGACGGTTTTCAGCGTCGCTTCCGCCGAGGTGCCGCCGATGACGAACGCCACGTGGTACGGCGGGCAAGCCGCGGTGCCTAACGTGCGCATCTTGTCGACCAGGTAGTTTTTCAGTTTGCCCGGCGACAGCAGCGCCTTGGTTTCCTGATACAGATAGGTTTTGTTGGCGGAACCGCCGCCCTTGGCGATGCACAGGAACTTGTACTCTTCGCCGTCCACGCTGTAGAGATCGATCTGCGCCGGCAGGTTGCTGCCGGTATTGACCTCTTTATACATATCCAGCGCGGCGTTCTGCGAATAGCGCAGGTTCTCTTCGATGTAGGTGTTGTACACCCCGCGCGACAACGCCGCTTCATCGCCGCCGCCGGTCCAGACGCGCTGGCCCTTTTTGCCGACGATGATCGCCGTGCCGGTGTCCTGGCAGGTCGGTAAAATACCCTTGGCGGCGATTTCTGAGTTACGCAGAAATTGCAGCGCAACGTACTTGTCGTTTTCGCTGGCGTCCGGATCGTCGAGGATATCGGCCACCTGCTGCTGGTGCGCCGGGCGCAGCATGAACGAGGCGTCGTGGAACGCATGCTGGGCAAGCAGGGTTAACGCTTCAGGGGCAACTTTCAGAATTTCCTGGCCTTCAAATTCGCTCACGGAAACGTGGTCGCGGCTCAGCAGGTAGTATTCGGTATCGTCTTTCTTCAGCGGGAACGGATCTTGATAGTGGAACGGTTTATTCGACATTGATCTCTCACTTGCAACATCAGCTGCGTTAAATTCACACTTGCGGCGCACGGCTCGGCGCCTTGTCAAAAAACTGCCTCCACCTTACGTATTTTTAATCAGTCAGTTATTGCGCCAAATCGCAAAATAACCGCTCTTTGCGTAAGGGATTACCACAGGCGGCGTTTCAACCTTGCTCGGTGAGAACTGCGGGTACAGGCTCATCATGCACGCTTTATTATCCCGCAGTTAACACATTGATTACAATCCATCGGCGGCGATCGTCTTATCAATGTGGCGAAAAACCGGCGCGCAGCGCCAAGAAAGCGTCGGATGCGGATTTAGGCCGGGACATATTGTCAGCCGCCGCGCCATTGCTTAAGCTAGGCCGCAATGAACAAACCAAGAATCCCCATCGCGCTGCAACAAGCGGTGATGCGCTGCCTGCGAGAAAAGCTGCAGTTGGCACGCCGGCATTTTGCCGTCGAGTTCCCCGAACCCAGCATCGTCTATCAGCAACGCGGCACCAGCGCGGGCACCGCCTGGCTGCAAAGCTGGGAAATCCGTCTGAACCCGGTGCTGTTGCTGGAAAACCAACAGCCGTTTATCGATGAAGTGGTGCCGCACGAGCTGGCGCACCTGCTGGTGTTTCGCCAATTCGGCCGGGTGGCGCCGCACGGCCGCGAATGGCGCTGGATGATGGAAAGCGTACTGCTGACCCCCGCCAGCCGCACTCACCGTTTCGAAACCGCCTCGGTGCAAAGCAAAACCTTCCCCTACCGCTGCGGCTGCGGACAGCACCAGCTCACCATTCGCCGCCATAACCGCGTGCTGCGCGGCGAAAGCGAATACCGCTGCCGCCGGTGCGGCGAAAAACTGAAATTTCTTGCTAGCGAGAACCTTTAGTTAAACGATTTATACGTTAAAACAAGCAAATATCGCCATTTGCCACTGCCGGAAAGTTCCGTTACCCTGCCTGCTTTTCCAATTTTGAGCTGTTTTGGAATATGCTTCGCAGAATTTTGTTTATGGCGGTTTTCGCCGCAGGCGCCGTACAGGCGCACGGCATCAATAATTTTTCTCAGGCCAAGGCGGCGGCGGCCAAGATTAACCAGGATGCGCCGGGCAGTTTTTACTGCGGCTGCCGCATCGACTGGCAAGGCAAGAAGGGCATCCCGGATCTCGCCGGTTGCGGCTATCAGGTGCGTAAAAACGCCCAACGCGCGCAGCGCATCGAGTGGGAACACGTGGTGCCGGCCTGGCAGTTCGGCCACCAGCTGCAGTGCTGGCAGGACGGCGGGCGCAAGAACTGCAACAAAGACGCCACCTATCGCCAGATAGAAACCGATCTGCACAACCTGCAGCCGGCGATCGGCGAAGTGAACGGCGACCGCAATAACTTCATGTACAGCCAATGGAACGGCGGTGAAGGCCAATACGGGCAATGCCCGATGAAGGTGGACTTCAAGAATAAACAGGCGGAGCCGCCCGCCCGCGCCCGCGGCGCCATTGCCCGCACCTACTTCTACATGCGCGATCGCTACCAGCTGCGGCTGTCACGCCAGCAAACCCAGCTGTTCGAGGTGTGGAACCGGCAATATCCGGTGAGCCAATGGGAATGTCAGCGTGAAGCACGTATCGCCAAGGTGCAGGGCAACCACAACCCCTATATTCAACAGGCTTGTCAGCAGCGGAAAAGCTAACCTACTATAGCCTTTATCTTTCATGGCGCCGCCAACCCGCGGCGCCGTTTCGTCAGGATCAGACTACCCATGCGCATACCCCGCATTTACCATCCGCAGCCGTTGACCGATCGGGCGGAGATCGCCCTGAGCGAGGACGCCGCCAACCACGTCGGCCGCGTGCTGCGCATGAGCGCCGGCCAGGCGCTGCAACTGTTCGACGGCAGCAACCAGGTGTTCGACGCCGAGATAGTTCGGGTGGACAAAAAGAGCGTGCTGGTGCGCCTCGGCGACGGCCGCGTGGATGACATCGAATCGCCGCTCAACCTGCATCTGGGCCAGGTGATCTCGCGCGGCGAGAAGATGGAGTTCACCATTCAGAAGTCCATCGAGCTGGGCGTCAACGTCATTACCCCGCTGTTTTCCGAGCGCTGCGGCGTCAAACTGGACGGCGAGCGTCTGGCGAAGAAAATCCAGCAATGGCAAAAGATCGCCATCGCCGCCTGCGAACAGTGTGGCCGTAACCGCATTCCCGAAATCCGCGAGGCGATGTCGCTGGAAGCCTGGTGCGCCGAGCAGGACGGCAGCCTGAAGCTCAACCTGCATCCGCGCGCCAGCCACAGCATCAACACGCTGCCGCAGCCGGTAGACCGCGTCCGCCTGCTGATCGGCCCGGAAGGCGGTTTGTCCGCCGACGAAATCGCCATGACCACCAACCACGGATTTACTGATATTCTGCTGGGGCCACGCGTGCTGCGTACCGAAACCACAGCGCTCACCGCCATTACCGCTCTGCAGGTCCGCTTCGGCGACCTGGGTTAAAGGAGAAAAGATGATTAAGCTCGGCATCGTGATGGACCCTATCGACTCCATCAACATCAAGAAAGACACCAGCTTCGCCATGCTGCTCGAAGCGCAGCGCCGCGGTTACGAATTGCACTACATGGAGATGAACGATCTCTATCTGCACGCCGGTGACGGGCGCGCCCGCACCCGCCTGCTGAGCGTGAAGGAAGACAAGGAGAACTGGTTCAGCTTCGGCAGCGAGCAGGATCTGGCGCTGCACGATCTGGACGTGATCCTGATGCGCAAGGATCCGCCGTTCGATACCGAATACATCTACGCGACCTACATTCTGGAGCGCGCCGAAGTCAAAGGCACGCTGGTGGTCAACAAGCCGCAAAGCCTGCGCGACTGCAACGAGAAGCTGTTCACCGCCTGGTTCCCGGAACTGACGCCGGACACGCTGGTCAGCCGCAGCGCCGCGCACATCCGCAAATTCCACCAGCAGCACGGCGACGTCATCCTGAAGCCGCTGGACGGCATGGGCGGCGCGTCTATCTTCCGCGTGAAGCAGGACGATCCTAACCTGTCGGTGATCATCGAAACCCTGACCGAACACGGCAGCCGTTTCTGCATGGCGCAGAACTTCCTGCCGGCGATCAAGGACGGCGACAAACGCATTCTGGTCGTCGACGGCGAGCCGGTGCCTTACTGCCTGGCGCGCATTCCGGCGCAGGGCGAAACCCGTGGCAACCTGGCGGCCGGCGGCCGCGGCGAAGCGCGTCCGCTGAGCGAGAGCGACTGGAAAATCGCCCGCGCTGTCGCGCCGACGCTGAAAGAGAAAGGGCTGATCTTCGTCGGCCTGGACGTGATCGGCGATCGCCTGACCGAAATCAACGTGACCAGCCCAACCTGCGCGCGCGAAATTGAGGCGGCATTCCCGATCTCGATTACCGGCATGCTGATGGACGCGATTGAAAAGCGCCTGGCGGCGAAGTAATGCGTCATGCGGGCGGCCTGCCGCCCGCTATCCTGCATCGCGCCCGCCAAAGCACGCCTTTGTACGCGGCTTGAAAGGCGGCGGGTATAGCCGCATACTGGCGGCTGTTTATTTTCTCACCCATTGATTACCTTATACTAACGCCATGAATTTACAGCACCATTTTCTGATCGCCATGCCCACCCTGCAGGATCCTCGCTTCAAGCGCTCGGTGATTTACGTCTGCGAGCACAACGAAGAAGGCGCCATGGGTTTGGTGATCAATAAACCGGTGGAGCAGTTCACGGTAGCCACGGTACTGAGCAAGCTGAAGATCATGCCGCCTGCGCGCGATCCGGCCATCAGCCTGGACAAGCCGGTGTTCGCCGGCGGCCCGCTGGCGGACGATCGCGGGTTTATCCTGCATACGCCGCGCCACGGCTTCGGTGCCAGCATTCAAATTTCCCCCAACACCATGATCACCACCTCGAAAGACGTGCTGGAAACGCTCGGCACCCCAGAACAGCCGGACGACGTGCTGGTGGCGCTGGGTTATGCGGGTTGGGAAAAGGGCCAGCTGGAGCAGGAGGTGTTGGAAAATGCCTGGCTGACCATCGAGGCCAACACCGACATTCTGTTCCGCACGCCGATCGCCAGCCGTTGGCGCGAGGCGGGGAACCTTCTGGGTATCGACATTCGCAGCATCGCCAACCACGCAGGACACGCCTGATGAGCAACCGCACCATTATCGCCTTCGACTTCGGCACCAAAAGCATCGGCGCGGCCGTCGGCCAGGAGTTGACCGGCAGCGCCCGCGCCCTGCCGGCCTTCAAAGCGCAGGACGGCTCGCCGGACTGGCTGAAAATCGAAAAGCTGCTGAAGGAGTGGCAGCCGGATCTGGTGGTGGTCGGCCTGCCTCTGAACATGGATGGCACCGAACAACCGGTGACCGCCCAGGCGCGCAAGTTCGCCAACCGCCTGCACGGCCGCTTCGGCATCCAGATCGATCTGCATGACGAGCGCCTGAGCACCGTGGAAGCGCGCGCCAACCTGTTCGATCGCGGCGGCTTCCGCGCGCTCGACAAAGGCAGCGTGGATTCCGCCTCTGCGGTGGTGATCCTCGAAAGCTGGTTCGAACGGCAGCTGGGTTAACTCCCCGCCCCTTCGCCAACACAATCCCCCAACACGCCGGCGTCGATCCGCTGCTGCAAACCTTGCTCAAAGGTTTGCATGCCGGACTGCGCGCCGGTTTGCAACACGCTCGCCAACTGATGGGTTTTCCCTTCGCGGATCAGGTTGCTGACCGCCGCCGTCGCCGTCAGCACCTCAAAGATCGCCACTCGCCCGCCGCCGGGCCGCCGAATCAGCTTTTGCGCGATCACCGCCTGCAGGCTGCCGGCCAGCTGGGCGCGCACATAGGGTTTCTCTTCCGCCGGAAACACGTCCACCAGCCGTTCCACCGCCTGCGGCGCGCTGCGGGTGTGCAGCGTCGCCAGCACCAGATGGCCGGTCTCCGCCGCGGTGAGCGCCAGCCGAATGGTGGCGACATCGCGCAGCTCGCCCAGCAGGATCACATCCGGATCTTCGCGCAGCGCAGCGCGCAACGCCGTATCGAAGCTGTGACTGTCGCGGCCGATCTCTCGCTGCTGAATCAGCGATCGCCGGCTGCGGTGCAGGAATTCGATCGGATCCTCCAGCGTTAAAATGTGCCGCGGCTGGTGCCGGTTGATCTCGTCGATCATCGCCGCCAGCGTGGTGGACTTGCCGCTGCCGGTGGCGCCGGTGACCAGGAGAAGCCCGTCGTCGCGCCGCAGCAGTGCCGGGACGATGGCCGGGGCCGCCAGCTCGGCAAGCGAAGGCGCCTGCCCGGCGATGCGCCGCAATGCGAGAGACATCCCCGCGCGTTGCTGAAAAACGTTGGCCCGCAGCCGCTCCCCACCCGGCCTGTGCAGCGCCAGATCGATCTGCCCCAGCCGCCGCAGGCTCTCGCGCTGCTGCGCATTCAGCAATCCGTCGCAGAGGGCCTGCACGCCTTGCGCCGTCAGCGTTGGCGCCGCCGCCAGCGGCTGCAGTTCACCGTCGATGCGCAACATCGGCGGATGACCGGCACAAAGGTGCAGATCGGAAGCATTATGCTTTACACTAAGGGCCACGAATTCATCGATATCCATATCACTCTCCCGGGTCAATAATGAGCACTATCCAACAGAACCTGCAGGATGTCAGAAACCGCATCGCGGCCGCCGCGCAAAACTGCGCGCGGGCGCCAGAAGAAGTTGCTCTGCTTGCAGTCAGCAAAACCAAACCTGTGGCGGCGATCGAAGAAGCCATCGCCGCCGGCCAGCGCGCCTTCGGCGAGAACTACGTGCAGGAAGGGGTAGACAAGATCCGGCATTTCGCCGAGTCGCCGCAGAGCGGCGAGTTGGTGTGGCACTTTATCGGCCCGCTGCAATCCAATAAGAGTCGGCTGGTGGCGGAACACTTCGCCTGGTGTCATACCGTGGATCGGCTGCGTATCGCCCAGCGCCTGAGCGATCAGCGCCCGGCCGGTATGCCGCCACTCAACGTGCTGATTCAAATCAACATCAGCGATGAGCAGAGTAAATCCGGCATCGCGCTGGCCGAGCTGCCGGCGTTGGCCGAAGCGATCGCCGCACTGCCGAACCTGACGCTGCGCGGCCTGATGGCCATCCCGGCGCCGGAAGCGGATTATCAGCGGCAGCTGGCGGTATTCAGCCGGATGAACGATGCCTTTCTCGCCCTGCGTCAGCGTTATCCGCAGGCCGATACGCTGTCGATGGGCATGACGGACGACATGGCGGCGGCGATCGCCGCTGGCAGCACCCTGGTGCGCATCGGCACCGCAATTTTTGGCGCCCGCGACTACTCGCAGGCCTGACAAACAGACGAGGGATTTGATGCAACATCGCAAGATTACCTTTATCGGCGCCGGCAACATGGCGCGTGCAATCATCGCCGGCCTGGTGGCGGGCGGCTATCCAGCCAAATCCATCAGCGTCTGCGCCCCTTCGGCGAAAAACCGTGACGCGCTGGCGGCGGACTACGGCATCGTCAGCAGCGGCGACAACGTCGCCTGTGCGCGCGCGGCCGACGTGGTGGTGCTGGCGGTCAAACCGCAGCTGATGGCCGACGTTTGCCAGCCGCTGCGCGAGCAGGTCGATTTCAGCGGCAAGCTGGTGCTGTCGATCGCCGCCGGTATTCAGGTCAGCCGTTTCTATCAGCTGCTCGGCGACAAGCTGAACATCGTGCGCATCATGCCCAACACCCCGTCGCTGGTCGGCAAGGGCATGAGCGGGTTGTACGCACCGGAGCAGGTCAGCCGGCAGGATCGCGACTACACCGGCGATTTAATGGCGTCGGTCGGTAAAGTTTGCTGGGTCGATGACGAAAATGGCATCAACGGCGTGATCGCCGCCGCGGGCAGCGCCCCGGCCTATTTCTTCCTGTTTATGGAGGCGATGCAGAAAGAGGCCGAACGCATGGGCTTCGACAGCCAGACCGCGCGCGATCTGGTGCAACAGGCCGCTTCCGGCGCCGCCGCGCTGGTTGAAGCCAACCCGGATACGCCGCTGGGCACGCTGCGCGAGCAGGTGACCTCCAAAGGCGGCACCACCGCCGAAGCGCTGCGGGTGTTCAACGAACGCCAACTGCCGGAAACCGTGGCGCAAGCGATGCAGGCCGCCGTTTCCCGTGCGCAAGAGATGGAAAAATTATTTTAAATAACCGCGAGTTAAGGAGAAGGACCACTTCATGCTAACGCTGACTTTCCTGGTCAAGACCGTTGTTGATCTGTACGTGATGGTGCTGTTGCTGCGCATTTGGATGCAGTGGGCGCGCACCGATTTTTACAACCCGTTCTCGCAGTTTGTGGTGAAGATCACCCAACCCGTGGTCGGCCCGCTGCGCCGCATCCTCCCGTCGCTGGGGCCTATCGACAGCGCTTCGCTGCTGCTGGCGTTCCTGCTGATGACTATCAAGTACCCGTTGCTGCTGCTGATCCAGGACGGCGCGATATCGCTCAGCCCCTATAACCTGCTGTTCGGCCTGATCTCGCTGGTGAAGTCCGTCGGCTACCTGATCTTCTGGGTAATGATCATTCGTGCGCTGATGAGCTGGGTAAGCCAGGGCCGCAGCCCGATCGACTACGTGATGTACCAGCTGACCGAACCCTTGATGGCGCCGATCCGTCGCATCATCCCGGCGATGGGCGGCATCGACTTTTCCGCCATGGTGGTAATCCTGATCCTCTATCTGCTCAACTACCTGGGCATGGATCTGTTCCCCCAACTTTGGTTCCTGCTGTGAGTGCAGTCACTCCGGTGCTGGACGGGCTGGCGATCAGGCTATATATTCAGCCGAAAGCCAGCCGCGACCAAATTATCGGCTTGCATGGCGACGAACTGAAAGTCGCCATCACCGCCCCGCCGGTCGACGGCCAAGCCAACGCCCATTTGATCAAGTTTATCGCCAAGCAGTTCAAAGTGGCGAAAAGCAGCGTCACCATCGAGAAAGGCGAACTGGGGCGGCATAAACAGTTACGCATCGTGAATCCGCAACAGATCCCCGCCGTGGTCGCGGCGCTCATCGAATAATTTTCAAGGTAGTCATTATGCAAAAAGTCGTTCTTGCCACCGGTAACCCGGGCAAAGTGCGCGAACTTGCCGACCTGTTGGCCGATTTCGGCCTGGACGTGGTCGCGCAAACCGATCTCGGCGTGGAATCCGCCGAAGAGACCGGGCTGACGTTTATCGAAAACGCCATTCTGAAAGCGCGCCATGCGGCACAGGTCACCGGCCTGCCGGCGATCGCCGACGACTCCGGCCTGGCAGTCGACGCGCTGGGCGGCGCGCCGGGCATCTACTCCGCACGCTATGCCGGTGAAGATGCCGACGATCGGCAGAACCTCGATAAGCTGCTGGCGGCGCTGAAAGACGTAGCGCCGGGCCGGCGCGGCGCGCAATTCCACTGCGTGCTGGTCTATCTGCGCCATGCAGAAGATCCGACGCCGCTGGTGTTCCACGGCAGCTGGGCCGGTGAGATCACCGAGCAGGCCGCCGGCGAAGGCGGCTTCGGTTACGATCCTGTCTTCTACGTGCCGGAGCTGGGCCGCACCGCCGCCGAGCTGAGCCGCGACGAGAAGCGGGCGATTTCGCACCGCGGCAAGGCGCTGACGCTGATGTTGGAAGCCATGCGCAATGCTTAAGCTGCCCCCGCTGAGTCTCTACATTCACATCCCGTGGTGCGTGCAGAAATGCCCGTACTGCGACTTCAACTCCCATGCGCTGAAGGGTGACGTGCCGCATCAGGAGTACGTCGATCATCTGTTGGCGGATCTGGATGCCGATCTGCCGCTGGCCGGCGGCCGGGAGATAAGCACCATCTTCATCGGCGGCGGCACCCCCAGCCTGCTGAGCGCAGAGGCGATGCAAGCCTTGCTGGACGGCGTGCGGGCGCGCATTCGCGTCGCCGACGACGCCGAAATCACCATGGAGGCCAACCCCGGCACCGTGGAGGCCGATCGCTTCAGCGGCTACCAGCGCGCCGGCGTCAACCGCATCTCCATCGGGGTGCAAAGCTTCAGCGCCGAGAAGCTGACCCGCTTAGGGCGCATCCACGGCCCGGAAGAGGCCAAGCGCGCGGCAACGCTGGCGACCGGCCTCGGCCTGCGCAGCTTCAACCTCGATCTGATGCACGGCCTGCCGGATCAGTCGCTGGAAGAGGCGCTGGACGATCTGCGCCAGGCTATCGCCCTGAACCCGCCGCACCTGTCGTGGTATCAGCTGACCATCGAGCCGAACACCCTGTTCAGCTCGCGCCCGCCGGTTTTGCCGGACGACGACGCGCTGTGGGATATCTTCGAACGCGGCCACCAGCTGCTGAGCGCCGCCGGCTATCAGCAGTATGAAACTTCGGCCTATGCCAAACCGGGCTACCAATGCCAGCACAACCTCAACTACTGGCGCTTCGGCGACTATCTGGGGATCGGCTGCGGCGCGCACGGCAAGGTGACCTTCAGCGACGGGCGCATCCTGCGCACCGCCAAGACCAAGCACCCGCGCGGCTTTATGCGCGGCGACTACATGGACAGGCAGCATGAGGTGGCGGCGGCGGATCGGCCGTTCGAATTCTTCATGAACCGCTTCCGCCTGCTGGAAGCTGCGCCGCGCGCCGACTTCGTCAACTACACCGGGCTGGCGGAAAGCGTCATTCGCCCGCAGCTGGACGAAGCGCTGGCCAAAGGCTATCTGGAAGAAACCGCGGAGCACTGGCAAATCACCGAGAAGGGCAAACTGTTCCTCAACTCGCTGCTGGAACTGTTCCTGGCGGACGACGAGTAAAAAAAAGCGCTGAATAATCAGCGCTTTTTTATTGGTGTTAATCTGGGTAAAACGTCTGAGACAGAATCTGCCGAGTTTCCCAGATGCCGTTTTCCGGATACACATCCAGCCCAGTTTCGGCCGTGGCGAGCGCAACGGCCTTCGACCAGACGACATCCAGCCAATCAGCATCGCCCAGTTTACCTTTTAGGCTGGGAGACTCTTTCAAGCTGTAAAGCACCTCTTTGCGCTGCGCTTTAATCGTTCTCTCCCAACTTGTTCCGCGCCTGGCCGGCTGATATTTCCATTTAAGCAAATGTGCAATCAGCACCGTCATCCGGCTAGCAAGTTCCCTTTGCTCGCTCTTCCCCACGTCCTCAATCTCCTCGGCGATCTTTTCAATATCGATCTCAGACAATTTTCCGGAGCGCAAAAGAGCGGCCTGTTCATTTGCCCAGGCAACAACATCGGTTTCGTAACGTGTATGGCTCATAGCGTCCTCCGTAAACATCCATAAATCTGTACGTAGTTTGACCAGTCTGTCAGATAAGCTTAAGAAGGTCAAAAAACATACTGCCGAGAAGATTCTTAAATCACTTCAACGCCTTCAGCAGATCCTTGCGCTGGGTTTCCAGTGCGGTGACGCGGTTGCAAACGTCGTGACCGAAGTTCTGGAAGTCCTGCTCCTGGTTGTTCCACTCGTTCTGGATCGCCTTCTGCAAGCCGCCCAGGTTGCCCATGATCGCCTGCAGCGGGTTGCCGCCGCTGTTGGCAGCCTGTTTGACGCCCATCTCGTTCAGGCTGTCCTGCAGCACGCCGCCCATGCTCTGCTGCACGATGTTGCGGCCATCCTGTTCCACCTGGTCAATCGCCTTGTGGTGGAAGGTCAGGCCGTCGCTGCGGTGCTCGATGATGCGGTTCATCTGCTGTTTCAGCTGGCCGTTGAGGGTGGTCAGCCGGTTGCGCACGTTGCTGTTGCTGCCCAGCTCTTTGACGATCACCTTATCCAGCGCCGAGCGGGCTTTCTCCAGGTGTTTCTGCGCGCCGTCGTCGATCCACGGCAGCTGCTTGCGCAGCGCGCTCTGGTAACTGAAGGCTTTCTGCCGCTGGCTGTCGTTCAGGCTCAGCGCCTGACCGTTGCGGATAACGTCGCCATCCGGCGAAATTTGCAGGTCGCCGCTGGCGCCTTTCACCTGCACGCTCTGCGGGCTGATGATCACATCGTCCTGGGGTTTAACGCTGCATTGGTACTCGGCGTGGGCCTGCGCGGCAGTCGCCGCCAGCAGCAGTAAGGCTAACCCGGTTTTCTTCAACATAGCTTCTCCTGACTCCCATCCAGATTGGGATTAAAAAATCGAACGACCGATACGTTGAGACAACAGTTCCAGCGCCGCAGTTCCCGCCAGCGAGTTGCCGGAAGCATCCAGCTCCGGCGACCAGACGACGATCGACAGCTCGCCCGGCACAATGGCCACGATGCCGCCGCCCACGCCGGACTTGCCCGGCATCCCCACCCGATAGGCGAATTCGCCGGCGCCGTCGTACATGCCGCTGGTCATCATCAGGGCGTTGATCTGCCGGGCCTGCAGCGGGCTGATCACCGTCTCGCCGTTGAGATCGCGGCCGTGATTGGCCAGATAGACGAAGCTGCGCGCCAGCTCCACGCAGCTCATGCGCAGCGCACAGTAGTGGAAATAGGTTTGCAGCACGGTGATCACGTCGTTCTCGAAGTTGCCGAACGACTTCATCAGATAGGCGATGGCCGCATTGCGATCGGAGTGTTCGAACTCGGAGCGCGCCACCCGCAGGTCATAGGCCAGGTCGTCTTCGCCGGCCAGCTGGCGCACCACCTCCAGCATGCGCTGTTTGGGGGCGCTGAGCCGGGTTTGCAGCATGTCGCACACCACCAGCGCGCCGGGGTTGATAAACGGATTGCGCGGTTTGCCCTGCTCCATCTCCAGCTGCAGCAGCGAGTTGAACGGCAGGCCGGAAGGCTCTTTGCCGACGCGCCGCCAGATCTCAGGCTCCTGATAGCGCGTCAGCGCCAGCGTCAGGCTCAGCACTTTGGAGATCGACTGAATGGAGAAGCGCTCCGCGGCGTCGCCGGCCTGGAACAGTTCGCCGTCCACCGTGCAGACGGCGATCGCCAGCCGATCGGCGGGCACTTCCGCCAACGCCGGGATGTAATCGGCCACTTTCCCCTGACCAATCAGCGGGCGCACCTGTTGCAGGATCTCCTCCAGCAACGCGTTATCCAATGTTGTTACCACCTCGGTCACACTCCGGGCAAAACAAAGGCGCCGTTAAGGCACCTTAGATCAATAAAACGGCGCGGCGCGAAGCCGCGCTCATCGGGCAAGCGCGATCAATCCCACCAGATATCGAACAGATCGCTGACCTTAACGTCGGTCAGTTTGCGCGCTTCCAGCCAGTTTTTCACCAGCTCGCGCTGCTCGTCGGTGCAGTGGCCGATCTTCTGCAGGCAGATCAGACCTTCCCACTGCAGGTAGCCGCTGCCGTCAAACGCCAGGCCGTTCGGCTCGATCACTTCATCGATGAAGGTATCCAGCGTGCTGTCGATGTCTTCCACCGACGTGCCTTCGGCGAAGCGCCAGGCTACGGAGAAACCCAGCTCCTGAAATTCTTCAATGTGCAACTTTTTACGTAAACGACGACTGCGGTTCTTAGCCATTATTCTTTCCTCTCAAACATCAAGTCCCAAACGCCATGTCCCAGGCGCTGGCCGCGTAATTCAAATTTCGTCAGTGGGCGCGAATCCGGACGCGGCACGTAATCATTATCGCTGGAAAGATTACGGTAGCCTGCGACCCCGTTCATAACCTCTAACATATGTTCCGCATAAGGTTGCCAATCGGTGGCCATGTGGAAGACGCCGCCGGTCTTCAGCTTGCGCAGCACCAGTTCGACAAACGGCGTTTGCACGATGCGGCGCTTGTTATGCCGCGCCTTGTGCCACGGATCGGGGAAGAACAGCTGCACCATATCCAGCGAGCCGTCCGGGATCATGTTTTCCAACACCTCAACCGCGTCGTGGCACATCACGCGCAGGTTGCTCAGCTTCGCCTCGTGGGCGTCGGCCAGGCAGGCGCCCACGCCCGGCGAGTGCACTTCGATCCCTAAAAAGTTCTGCTGCGGGTTGTTGCCCGCCATGGTCACCAGCGAGGCGCCCATGCCAAAACCGATCTCCAGCACCGTCGGCGCGTCGCGGCCGAACAGCGCGGCGAGATCGACAGCGTCAGCCTGATACTCCACGCCCATCACCGGCCAATAGTTCTCCAGCGCGTGCTGCTGGCCTTTGGTCAGCCGCCCCTGGCGGCGGACAAAACTGCGGATACGGCGCATCGCGCGGCCGTTCTCATCAAATTCCGGGGAGATGACGTCATTAATCATAGTGCTTTCTGTCTGTTTGGCTGCCAATTAGGGAAACGCGCATTATGCAAAGATACATTGGTTTAGCAAGTGTTCATCTTCTGTACCCGCCGTGCGGCGTCGGAAAGTTCCGGTTTACAGCACCATGACTCTATGCTGCAATCTCGCTTCATTTTCTGCCGGATAACGACGCTGCTCATGATGCAAGCACAACAATTCGCACAGGTGGTGCTTGACTGGTATCAGCGCTACGGTCGCAAGACCCTGCCGTGGCAGCTGGAAAAAACCGCCTATCAAGTATGGCTCTCCGAGGTGATGTTGCAACAGACCCAGGTTGCCACCGTCATTCCTTATTTTCAGCGCTTTATGGCCCGTTTTCCCAACGTGCGCGCGCTGGCGGAAGCCCCACTCGATGAAGTGCTGCATCTGTGGACCGGCCTCGGCTATTACGCCCGCGCCCGTAACCTGCACAAGGCGGCGCAGACCATTGTCGCACAGCACGGCGGCGAGTTCCCGACAACCTTCGCAGAAATCGCCGATTTACCGGGCGTCGGCCGCTCTACCGCCGGCGCGGTGCTGTCGTTGGCGCTGGGCCAACACTATCCGATCCTCGACGGCAACGTGAAGCGCGTGCTGGCCCGCTGCTACGCGGTGGAGGGTTGGCCGGGCAAGAAAGAAGTCGAAAACCGGCTGTGGAAAATCAGCGAAGAGGTCACCCCGGCGCAGGGCGTCGGCCAGTTCAACCAGGCAATGATGGATCTGGGCGCCATGGTCTGCACCCGCTCCAAGCCCAAGTGCGAACTCTGCCCGCTCAACGTCGGCTGCCTGTCTTACGCCAACCACAGCTGGGCCAACTACCCCGGCAAGAAACCCAAGCAGACCCTGCCGGAAAAAACCGCCTACTTCTTATTGCTGCAGCACGGCGACCGGGTGTGGCTGGAGCAGCGCCCGGCGGTGGGCCTGTGGGGCGGCCTGTTCTGCTTCCCGCAGTTCAGCGCGCGCGTGGATTTGGAACTCTGGCTGCAGCAGCGCGGTCTGAAAGGCAAGTGCCTGGAGCAGCTGACCGCGTTTCGCCACACGTTCAGCCATTTCCATCTCGATATCGTGCCGATGTGGCTGTCGCTCGACGCGGCGGGCAGCGGCATGGATGAGGGCGCAGGTCTCTGGTATAACTTAGCGCAGCCGCCGTCGGTCGGGCTGGCAGCGCCGGTGGATCGCCTGTTGCAACAGCTGGCGAAGCAGCCCCCGATCCAACAAAACTTATATGGCGATAGCGCCATCGATGAGGAATTAGCATGAGCCGCACCATTTTTTGTACTTTCCTGCAGCGCGACGCCGAAGGCCAGGACTTCCAGCTTTATCCCGGTGACGTCGGCAAGCGCATCTACAACGAGATCTCCAAGGAAGCCTGGGGCGAGTGGATGAAGAAGCAGACCATGCTGATCAACGAGAAGAAGCTGAACATGATGAACGTGGACGACCGCAAGCTGCTGGAAGAGGAAATGATCAAGTTCCTGTTCGAAGGGCACGACGTGCACATCGAAGGCTATACGCCGCCGAGCGAATAACGCTGTTGGGGCCAGGCGCTGGCCCGCTTCAATCCTCTTATACTTCTTCCAAACGGCTTTAAGATGAAGAAAATTTTAGCTTTGCTCGTAATAGCGCCTTTGCTGATCTCCTGTTCCGGCAAAAAAAGTGAAGAAATCAACGAAGCCTGGATTAAAGATACCAACGGCTTCGACATTCTGATGGGCCAATTCGCCCACAACATCGAGAACATCTGGGGTCTGAACGAAGTTCTGATCGCCGGGCCGAAAGACTACGTCAAATATACCGACCAATACCAAACCCGCAGCCACATCAACTTCGACACCGGCGCCATTACCATCGAGACCATCGCCACCACCGATCCGGCCGCACACCTGCGCCAGGCGATCATCAGCACGCTGCTGATGGGTGACGATCCGGGGTCCATCGATCTCTATTCCGACGCCAACGATATCCAGATCAGCAAAGAACCGTTCCTGTACGGCCAGGTGCTGGATAACAAGGGCGCGCCGATCCGCTGGGAATGGCGCGCGGCGCACTTCGCCGATTACCTGCTGCAGACCAAGCTGCAAAAACGCACCTCCGGCCTGCACGTGATCTACTCGGTCACCATCCAGCTGGTGCCGAACCACCTGGACAAACGTGCGCACAAATACCTGCCGATGGTGCGCAAGGCGTCGGAAAAATACGGCGTGGACGAGTCGCTGATCCTGGCGATCATGCAGACCGAATCGAGCTTCAACCCGTATGCGGTGAGCGGTTCGGACGCACTGGGCCTGATGCAGGTGGTGCAGCATACCGCCGGTAAGGATGTGTTCCAGATGCGCGGCAAATGGGGCACCCCGAGCCGCAGCTACCTGTTCGATCCGGAGAACAACATCGACACCGGCACCGCCTACCTGGCTATCTTGCAGAACAACTACCTGGGCGGCATTCAGAACCCGACCTCGCGCCGCTATGCGGTGATCACCGCCTACAACGGCGGCGCAGGCAGCGTGCTGCGGGTGTTCTCCAGCGACAGAACGCGCGCGGTGGGCATCATCAACGGCATGCAGCCGGGCGACGTGTACCAGACGCTGACCACCAAGCACCCGGCCGCCGAGTCGCGCCGCTATCTGGTGAAAGTGAATACCGCGCAGAAGAGCTACCGCAGAAAGTAACGCGTTCCGCGTGGATAAATGAGAAGGGCCGGTGCGAACCGGCCCTTTTTCTATGGCTTGATCATATAGCCGAAGATGCGCTTCCAGCCGTGATCTTTTTTCTCGATGTAGACCCCCTGCAGCTCCGGCGAGAAGCCCGGCAGGCGATTGATGCCCTCTTCCAGCGCCAGGAAGTAGCGCTGCACCGCGCCGCCCCACACTTCGCCCGGCACCACGCACAGCACGCCCGGCGGGTACGGCAAGGCCCCTTCCGCCGCGATGCGCCCTTCCGCCTGGCCGATGGGCACCAGCTCGACGTTATCGCGGATAAACTCCACGTTGGCGTCCTGCGGGTTCATCACCACCGGCGGGAAATGATCTTGGCGGAACATCTCCTTTTGCAGCTGTTTGACGTCGAAGCTGACGTACAGATCGTGCATCTCCTGGCACAGCCGGCGAATGCTGTAGCCGCGGTAACGCTGCTCGTTCTTGCGGTATACCGTCGGCAGCACCACGCTCAGCGGTGCGTCCTCTGCAACATAGCGCTCGAACTGCGCCAGCATCTCCACCAGGTGCTCCATCTTGGCCGGGTTTTCCGCCGGGGTCAGCAGGAACAGGATCGAGTTGAGATCGCACTTCTCCGGCACGATGCCGTTCTCGCGCAGGAAGTTGGCCAAAATGGTGGCCGGCACGCCGAACTCGGTGTATTGCCCGGTCGCGGCGTCGATGCCCGGCGTGGTCAGCAGCAGCTTGCACGGATCCACCAAATACTGATCCTGGGCATAGCCTTCGAAGCCGTGCCACGTTTCCCCCGGCACGAAGGTGAAGAAGCGCGCGTCGTTGGCGATAAGGTCAGTATCGTGATCCTGCCAGTCTTTGCCCGCCACCTGCTGCGGAATAAACGGCTTCAGCTGCGAGCAGCACTTGAGCAGCTGTTTGCGGGTCTCGATGCCCAGCTTGACGCAGTCCATCCACATGCGGCGCCCGGCCGGGCCGGCGTGCATCTTGGCGTTGACGTCCAGCGCGGCGAACAGCGGATAGAACGGGCTGGTCGACGCATGCAGCATGAACGCGTTGTTCAGGTGCTTGTGGTTACAGTGGCGCTTTTGCCCTTTGATATGGTCGTCTTTCTTGTGGATCTGCGAGGTCTGCGAGAACCCCGCTTGCTGTTTATGCACCGACTGGGTGACGAAAATGCCCGGATCGTGCTCGTCCAGCTCCAGCAGCAACGGCGAACACTCTTTCAGCATCGGAATAAAACCTTCGTAGCCCACCCAGGCGGAGTCGAACAGGATGTAGTCGCACAGATGACCGATGGTGTCGATCACCTGGCGAGCATTGTAAATCGTGCCGTCGTAGGTGCCGAGCTGGATGATCGCCAGCCGGAACGGCCGCGCCGCCGCGGCTTTCTCCGGCGCCACTTCGCGGATCTGCTCACGCAGGTAGCGTTCGTCGAAGCAGTGCGCATCGATGCCGCCGATAAAGCCGAACGGGTTACGGGCGGTTTCCAGATAGACCGGCGTGGCCCCGGCCTGGATCAGCGCCCCGTGGTGGTTGGATTTATGGTTGTTGCGATCGAACAGCACCAGATCGCCACGGGTCAGCAGCGCGTTGGTCACCACTTTGTTGGCCGCCGAGGTGCCGTTGAGCACGAAGTAGGTTTTATCGGCGTTGAACACCCGCGCCGCGTGCTTTTGCGCATCCTTGGCTGACCCTTCGTGGATCAGCAGATCGCCCAGCTTGACGTCGGCGTTGCACATATCGGAACGGAACAGGGTCTCACCGTAGAAATCGAAGAACTGCCGGCCGGCCGGGTGTTTGCGGAAGAACTCGCCGCCCTGATGCCCCGGGCAGGCGAAGGTCGAATTTTCCATCTCGACGTAGGTCTTCAGCGTTTTGAAGAACGGCGGCAGCAGCGCCTGCTCGTAGGCATCGGCGGCGGCCTCCAGCTGCGCCATGTAGAACGGCTTGCTGGCGCCGGCCAGCAGCGCGAAAACCCCACTGACGAACGGCAGATAGTCCGGCGAGAGATGCTCATCCCCTTCCACCGCCACGAAGGTCGGAATGTCGAACCCCGTCGCCTGCAAGCGCGCCAGAATGCCGGCGTTAACGTCGGCGACCGACACCACCACCGCCGCCACGTCGGTGTAGTCCGTCTGCTCTACGCGCACGATTTGGCGCAGCGTCTCAATGGTGGCGACCAGGCTGGCGCTGGTCGCGATTTTCAATTCTTTCATCATGCTGACTCTCAAACGGTGAAGGATGAGGGTGTGCCACCGGCACGGTAATGAGATAACGCGGTTATCCCGGTAAAGCGATACCCGGGCACGGCAGCATAAGCGGCGTGCGTGACCGGCTCATGATCGGGGATCATCAGGCGGCTATCGGGGGAACTGGTCTTGGCAGCGTCCGACAGGCATCAGTAAAATCAGGGCCGCAGCGCTGGCTTTACGCATGCCTAACAGCGAGCATCGGCGGCCTTACCGCATGGCCGGCAGGCGTATTCGGGCGGATGACGTGCGAAGGAGACAACGGCGGAACGGTGGCGGCGTCAGATGTCTGGTGCGCAGCAGCGCTTGAGCAACAAAACCAGTCATGCCAATAACCCTCTGGCTTATAAGAAGCGGGAACACCGTCAGGGAACGGAGAGTGCTAAAATTTGCGCAATGATTGCATGATTCGTTACGGGGTTCAAGCAAGAATCGTCTTGGTTTAACGCGCATTGATTTTACAATAACGCATTGTTATTTAATTAAAAAATAATAAAAACCCATCTAAGCAGCGGTATAAATACACGTTTTATATGCATATTTATTGAGTGGCAATACCCTCCCATCCCCCACTCCTCCGGGTTGGCTGCCTGAAAATAGAGCAACCGATCGGCTTTGTGACAGAAAGCGATTGACGCCACCCGGCCAATACGGTTTAATGCGCCCCGTTGCCCGGATAGCTCAGTCGGTAGAGCAGGGGATTGAAAATCCCCGTGTCCTTGGTTCGATTCCGAGTCCGGGCACCACTAATTCTGCATCAATGCACACTGGTTAAAAGATGATAACTTTAACGGGTGATTAATACGGAATCGACTTGTCAAAGTGATAACAGAGTAACTGTTTACTACCGCGACGTTGTAAGTTGAATTCCTCAAGAAGGGTGCCTGTGTGACAGCACAGGCGTCCTTTTCTCGATCACTGGTGATATTCACAGCAAATCATACCTGTGTCAAGCTTTGTAAGCTTCTCGTAGCAGTGATATCCGTATGTAAAACAAGCTCCTGTTCAAGTGCTTTTCCTGCGACTTCCATATCCAATTCGATATACTCCATTGTGGTACTGACATTACGGTGACCCAGTAGATCCTTCACCAGTTTTAGATTTCTGTCCGGGGATTTCATCAACTCCGTGGCAAGTGTGTGACGGAAACGGTGTGAGGAAATATCGAAGCCACTCTCCCTGGACAACCGACGATAGAAGCTACGAAATGACTGCAGAACGTTTTTCTCGTCATAGATGTAATGAGTATTCCGTGGACTGGTGAACCGTTTGACATCAAAAAGCAGGTCATGCTGATCCGCACCTCGCTCGATTGCACGCATCATGAGCAGCTCTATTCGCTCCCTTAATTGACGAACCACCGGTACTTTCCACTCCCGATGTGTTTTGCTGCCTTCAAGTCGAAGTTCGATCCAACCTTGCTCAATGTTCACATCTCTCAGGCGGATGTGGATCATCTGATTGTTACGCATACCGGTATATCGAAATGTGTCTAATACCGTCATCCAGAACCAGGTAGGATAGAGTGCACACTTTCCACCCTTCACTGGTTTTCTCTCCTTCTCCCGCTGTTCATACTGTTGCATCACGAGGTAAAGACGGGTCAATTGAGACTTCGTCAATATTCGTTTTTTCTTAGTGTCAGATCGAACTACCGTTCCATTAAAAGGGTTCTCACCGTGCTGAACCAACGCTTTTTTAATACCCAAATTAAATATTGCCCGCAGATGGGCCACCTTATTGTTCCAGGTATGTACCGAAAGGTTTTTCTCCTTTAACAGATGCCGACGCCAAAGCAACACATCCCTTTGCGTCACCATAGCGGGTGTTATAGTTCCGCCAATAAAACGCGTAAATGTTAGTGTTACTTTCCTATAACTCCATTCCGTTGCTGCACGTAGTTGTTTGGTGAAAAAATATTCCTCGAGCAAGAACTCCCACTCATCGTGCATTTTTTCTTCACTTTTCATTTCATAACCTCGAATAGGTTTATTTATCCACTCACAATCCGTCAGATTTACCTAACATTTATGAGATTCTCCCTGCATCAAAAGACTACGGGATCACGAGTAACTGACTGTCCTCTGGCACGCGTGTCCCGCCGTACAAACTATTTGCCTTAATCAGGTAACCATTGATACGACGATATGTGCCCACCCCCTCAGGCTTTTCATAAAGATGGCCAATAAAGAATCGCTGCCCCTTACGGATCCGATGTCTTCCTAGTTTTTCAAACGCTTTTTGGATAGCATTTCGGTCAGTACGCTCGAAATTATTTTCTTTGATATACAGATGAAAAATATCTGGAACGCAGAGAAACACGAACCCACTGACAATATGTGCTCTGGAACCTATGGTATTAACGGATATGTCCCCTTTTTTTACCCCAAAACTCAACCACTGTAGAAATTCGCTCCCAACATTGCTCTCTGCATTCAAAATACCTTCCACATTATTCTCTTCTAACCGTGGAACCTTTGATAAATGTTGAGTCTCTAAAATAGCCTTTGTGTCCGTGCTCTTTAGTAGCTCAGGTTCTATTACGCCTGGTAAAACACAGTCATCTTCAATTACAGTAGTTATGTCATGTACCGACCCCTGCTTTTCTTCAGGAAGGAGGCTCTCTTTCTGAGGGGCGTTTCCCTCTTCTTGGTTATCCAGGCAAGTCGGTACTGACACCTCTACCGCCATTAATGACAACAAAGCCTGCGTATCTTCTTCTACACCCCCCACCGTTTCTGGTGCCAGGACCATCTCAGCCAAAGGCTTATCGTTGACCGGCGCATCCAGGGCCGAGCTAAGTAACACTTCTGTGACTAACGGTGTATTTTCGTTAAGCTGATCTAATGTCTCTGCCGGCAGTTGCTCCTGAGCAAGAGGAGGATGGGTACTGCTGACTGCGCTTTGCAAATCAGTCTCGGGTACTGAAGTAGTGGTATTTTCTGTCGTTGGCGCCAAGGATGGTAAGACTGTTGCCAATGTGTCGGAGTTGGATATCGGCAAAAGCGATACGGCCAAACCATCGCCACGAGCCAGTTTGGTCGCCTCCAGAATAATATCGTCAATTGCAGGTAATGTGCTCGGTTGCCTGGACGCTATCGTCATCAACGAATGTATCGCTGCTGGTAGTGTTGACAGCCATTCGATAAGCTCTTCAGGCAGCAGCCGTGCCGCAATCATTGCGCTCTGACTTGTGGCCAGGGTCGGGGCTGACGGGGCTACCCTGAAGCGGAAACGGTAAGGTTCACCCGGCACCGTCAAGCCAGGTAACCAGGTGCGGCCACTTTGGAACTCGCCTTGCATCTGACTCAACAGCGGCAGGTAGTGCCATAGCGCTGCATAAAACACCACGACATTCCACTGCACATTCTGGGCGGATTGTTCTTCGGGCGCGGCCCCCGGGGGCAACATGTGCCCCTTGGCCAGTCGAACCGCATAAGTCATCGTCTGCAGGGTAACATCGACCAGCCCTCCTTCCCTGGCATGCTCCCCTTGGGACGCGGCCGGAAGTACCTGCATCAGCTTAACAAGCTGCTTCAAGGGTTGCAGATAGAAATGTTCATAGAGATCTTTGGGCAGCGCGCTGTTCTCCCACAGCTGTTGTAAACACTGCTGACGAGAGGCCGTGCTCAAAAGCTGCTCTGCGGATGCCGGCATAAAATAACCTACAGGACATTGAGAGCCTGGAATGCTTGTCGTTGGATTTGCCGACATAGCCCGGGTTCCAACCAGCAGTTCTTTGATAGCCTTCAGCATGCCAGACCTCCGGCGAGGTCATTACTCTCGCTGTCCATCAACATCTGGAGCAATTCATTCAGTATTAACATTTGCCGGGCACGAGTCACCGCGACATACAGCAGATTGGTTTCATCAGTACGTTCGCTTTCGGCCATCAGGGAATCCGTAATATCGGCAAAATCCTCGTTCAGTATAACCACCGGCCACTCCAGTCCCTTGCTGCGGTGCGCCGTCGACACAATCACCTGCGCCTGGCTTTCGTCAGTAACAGCATGTTCACGCATCACCTGCAGCTTTTGTGGCAGCGGGAAGTACTGCTCAAGCAACCGAAGCCCCTGGTTCATCTCAACATCCCTGGTTGCTCTGGCAACCGACTCAAATTCCTCAAAGTTGCGGTATTCTCGCGCCAGCCGCGGGGACTGCATCCGCTCAGTCATGTCAGCCGAAAACCAGTAGAGGTCTTCCAGCTCCTTGGTCTTGTAGCCGGCGATACCGCCGACCCAATACACCGTCTTGCCAGCCAGACTGGCATCCAGCGCAGCGCCGATGACTCCGGCCACCGTTTGGCTCAATATGGCAACAGGCTGTCCCTTCACGTCATCAGGTGTACACGTCATAACCTTGGCATTTCTCCCTTCCCCGACCAGCTGTATCGTTTCTTCTTGCCGGGAAAGCAGCATATTGACCACCTGAGTTATAGTAGGATCAAAACGGAAACTGTGATTCAGATAAAGTTGAACCGCATCGACCAACTCGGGAGCATCGAGGACATTTTCCTCGCCACTAAACTGGTAGATTTGTTGATGGCCATCGTCGACCAACACCACATCACAGCACTGCGCCAGTACCAGTGACTGAGTCACCGCGCTCGCGCCTTGTTCCTCGTTAAACATGAGCGTCTTCCAGCGTTTGAAAAGGTCAGGCCGAGAGAGCTGATACAGATTGAGGTAAACGTCATGGGACACAAGAGAAGTAGCGCCCTGGCGTGCAGACTCGCACCAGAGCAATTGCGCCAATACCAGGATTTTGTCGGGCGACAAACCACAGCGTGAATCTTTATCAAGAAAGTGTTGCAGACCCAATTCGCTATCCCCATTACAGAATAAACCGTTAAAGGTCGTGATAGATGTGCGAGCCAGCGGCCTACATTCGACGATAAACGGGAATTTTCCCTCAGCCTCATCCCTGACTGCACGGTTACAGGCGAGATAAAGCATTGTGCAGTTCGAGCTTGCCTGCGCAAAACGGAACAATGTTGACGTTTTACCGGGGCCGGCTAACGCCGTGAACACCAGGCGATGGCCGGACCAACCAATGATTGCGGTTTGTTCAGGTGTATTACAATGAGACATAAGCAGCGCTCCGTAAAACTTGACCGGCATTTATCCTGCGCAGAGCAGTATGGCTACCACCATAGAAAAACCTTTTCCCAAAAGAAATAGATTCCCATAGTCAGCAGTTTTCAGTTTGATAGACGGCTATCACATCCTCATTCCTGAAGTCTATTAGGGCAAAAACTGTGGGGAAGCCTATACCTCCGAAGGCAACCCAATGCTAACAATCTATTTTTCAGGTTTTCCCTAGTGCCAAGAATAACAAATATCAGATGACTTTATGGCGACAGTACGAAGCGTCTGCCGTTGAACATTCTGCTGAGTCCCGGACAAGCCCATTAAAGCTAGTTCGTACAACGTCTGCTGGACGTCATTGGTGTGACTCGTCATAACGGCAGCATGAAGCGGTGTAATCAAGCCGTACGGGCTGATAAAGCTTACTCAAGACATGCGTTAAGTAACCAGCTGAAAAAAGTATGAAAAACGTCATTCCACTAAATCAAATGAGGAAATGGCGTCGCATGGTCGTTTAAAGCTCGATCGTGATGCCTAACACAATCGCAACGTTTTTGAACATTTCCTTGGTCGCCTAAAAGAATATTATCGCATCGACACACTTTACGACAAAACGGCGACTTATTATCTAGCGATGGCAAGGCTGGGTTCCCCCCTACTGTTTACAAAAGATTACGTAATTAAAGAGGCAGCACAGCTTAGATTATCCATGAGGGCTCAGAAACGACAGAGATAGTCGCCAGCCACGACCACCCAAAGAAAATTTTTCACAAATTCATTTCAATGAGTTACAATAGTTAGTGATGAGTTCGACTTTTGAGAAGTTATGAAATGTTAAGCAAAATAAAAAGTGTATTTACGACTTCACCAATTCCCTTTATCGTAATCTCGATGCTATTGGGGCTGCTTTTATTTTTGTTTATTCATTGGATGATTCTCGATATCACCATCGATTTTAAATAATTAATAGTAAATCAACCAGCACTATTAGAGTCTATTTAACAAGTAGCAGTCATGAACTAAAGTTAACCCCGAGCTCCCCTCCCAAGGGTCAATTGAGTTTGACAATAAGCAATAAAAAAAGCGACATGGTTGGTGAACATGCCGCGCAGGAATTACATCTAACTAATTTTTATTATGTTTACTATAAATATGACATGTACTTATGTTAAATAAACGTCATTTTACTCATTAATGATAGCATAAATTATCGGCAAATCCAGCCCGTCAGTAACAGTCCGAATGAAGCTAGCTTTTTCACAGTTCTGTTTATGCGTGCGTATATAACATGTAGCAGGTCATCTTACTCTTTCAATCATACGCAACTCACCTAGCTTTATGGTATTCATTTCACACGGGCCGTCACAGGCCCATAATTTCACCCCACCCTCAATTAGTCTACTTTGATACCATGGCTTGATAAGCAGCAATAAGCTGTTTACAAACTTTGCCATTCAACTCGACGAGCTTGGAGGATAGGCAAAAGGTAAGCCTTGTGTATTGCCATATTGAGTTATATTTTTTACAATTAAAAACTGTCTTGCTAAGACAGCTATCTCATTACCAATGAGATCCCCATAAACAGACTAAGACAATTTTGGCAAAAATCATGAAATATCGCAATATAGTACCCGTCATTCTTCTTATCGCTACTGGCGCGCTTTTTAGCAAACGCGCCATTTCAGATGATTCCATATTTACAATTATGGATGACCCAACATCTGCAAAAAAACCTTTCGAAGGCAATATCAATGCAGGTTATCTTGCGCAATCTGGTAATTCGAAAAGTACCAACCTGACGATGAGCAGTAATATGACCTGGTACGATTCTTCAACTGCCTGGTCCATTTGGGGTAATGCCAGTAACGCCTCTTCCAATGACGTTCGCTCCTCAGAAAAGTACTCTGCTGGCGGACGAAGCCGCTACAACTTAACCGATCGCGACTATATTTTCGGCCAAGCCGGCTGGTTAAGCGACAGATATAACGGCTACCGAGCACGCGATACATTCACCACTGGCTATGGACGCCAATTACTGAATGGGCCTGTTCACAGCTTACGCGTCGAGGCAGGTCCCGGTATACGTCATGATGTGTATACAGGTGGAGGTAGCAAGACTAACGCACTGGGTTATGTATCTGCAACTTACAACTGGCAACTCACCGAAAATGCCAAGTTCATTCAAGGCCTGTCTGCTCTTGGGAGCAAAGATACTACCGTTAACTCTGAAACTGCCCTGGAAGTTGCTATTAGCGAAAGATTTGCATTGAAAGCAGGATACATGATGACCTGGAACTCCTCTCCCCCATCATCAGCGCCAAATCATACCGATAGACGCACACAAATAACTTTAAGCTATAAGATGTAACAGAAAAAGCCGGAATATAGCCGGCTTTTTTTCGTTTTTTTAAATCATGCAGGGACGATAGAGAACGCCTTACTCAATGCAAAACACAACCTTAACATTAATTGAATACCTCTACCGCCCCTAAAGGATAGAGTATAGGCATTCTGTTAAAAATGCAATAGTAAGCAGCGTTAATTCCAATTGATGGATGCGCTAGTTCTTATTACCGAAAATAACACATAATCTTTATTGAAATTTAAAGCACTGTTGACCAACATATTAGCAAGATGTTCCAAAAAATCTATCAAACCACTATTTTTGCCCACTGTCTGATTTAAAAACTGCGGTGCCGGGTGCCTCCCGGAGAATTGTGTATCAGCACCACAATTCGCGCAAACCGCCCAAGCCCATAACCTAAATAGCTGATACGCCCCACCGCACAGGGGGTTTCACCACAGTGAAAAGAGTGTAACCCTAAATCGCTAAAATTTACAATGAGATATCATTGGTTTTTCCTATTATGATCAGAGATAATGTCGAGCTTGGTACAGGCATCCCTGCAAGCGTAAATCAAACATTATTCACCACCTCACCATCCATAAGAATAAAGCTCACATTTCCTTCCCAATACTCAGCCAGGTAAATGTCTTCAACTGCTACCTGACATGTTGTTATCTTATGCAGTAACCACTCTGGAGTCTTTCCGATTTTTTCAAGGGCTTCCTCCTGCACCTCGCCTTCTTTCATAACAATACACGATGGCACCTTATCCTCATCACAAGCCAGAGTTATCTGGCCACCCGGTTCGATCTGAGCATACTTGATGGCCAGCAACGAGTGTATACCCTGTGCATGTATGTGTGATAACACCCCTAATATATCTATTTTGTTTCTTTTGTTACGTATATTTTCCATCAAAAATCGATGATCCTTAATGATTGTAATCGGCTCACCAATCGTAATTGATCTAAAAAACTGTATCCGCTTGCTTACAGAGTTAAGCATTGATATCAAGATGACCCCCATAATGAGTACGGCAATGTACTGATACAATGGGATCGCATCACTGTAGATAACACCGCCAATGATCCCGCCAATAACGAAGTTTCCGATAAAATCTATGGGAGTCATTTGCGAAAGTTGAGTTTTTCCCGAAAGATTAAAGTGCGTCATCACGATAAGAAATCCGATAAGAAATTTCACCAAGACTAACATGTAATATTCCATTACGACTTCCTCCTATAGTGTCTATTTTCGTGAACAGATTCTTCATCAATGAAAACGTCTTAGCAAAAAGCTAAGGCTCATGGCCAAAAAGACGATTGATGCAGCGACAAAGCCTATAGCGCCAATTCCCCACCCTTGAATAACCAGGTTACCCAATAAGGCACCGCTACCTATACCAAAATTATAAAGCCCGGAAAAAAAACCCATTGCAACATCTGTCGCATCGGGCGCGAGATTCAAGACTTTTGCCTGCATCGAGAGCCCAAACGCCATTATGGCCATACCCCATAACGCACATAACAGAGTCAGGCTAACCTGGCTATTCGATGAAGGGAAAAGAAAAACGAGACTTATCAGTAACAACGTCAGCGCAGCATTCAAAAATGCTATGGGGTAGCGTTCGCCATATCGACCAAACAGTAAACTGCCTGCAATTCCTGATACACCGAAGATTAGTAATATTAACGTCGTGACATTCTCGGACATGCCCGCCAAATTTTGTATAAACGGCTCAATATAGCTGTACGTCGAGAAGTGGGCCGTAACAACAATGACAGTGATAATATAAACAAATACCAGAGGCCATCGCCTAAGCAGCTCAGGCACCATAGTGAGTGATCCCGCATTCTCGCTCTTTAGTTCCGGCATAAACTTCAGTACCATGATTAATGCAAAGGCAGCGCTCGCCGCGATCCCGGCAAAAGTCATTCGCCAACCAAACCATTGGCCAATGATGCGCCCCACTGGGAGGCCAAGCACCATGGCTAAAGCGGTTCCCCCTGCCAGTAAGCTTAATGCCTGTGCCCTTTTACCTGGCGGTGCTACCCTTATCGCCAATGACGCCGTTATCGACCAAAAAATGGCATGGGAAAGTGCAACGCCCGCACGTGAAAGCACCAGAAGGCTAAAGTTCCATGCGATTGCAGTGAGAACATGGCTCGCGATGAACAGGATAAAAATACCTGTGAGTAACCTACGACGTTCAACCTGGCCTATCGCAAATATGCACGTCAGCGAAGCAATCGTGACAATCCATGCATAGAGCGTGATGATCAGGCCGACCCGTTCACTCGGAATGGAAAAACTATTGGCAATATCGCTCAGTAAACCGATAGGTGCAAATTCAGTGGTGTTGAATATAAAGGCTGATAGCGTGAGGATCCCCACTCGCATCCATGCTGTTGTACGCGATACTTCAGGCGCATCCATCATAACCTCCAATACGGGTTGTACATCTAGACAACCGCCAACCGACAACAAGCCAACCAAATATCAGTTCGGCTGGCCACGGTGAAAGACTTAAATCTTTTGTACAAACACAAACATCCGCCTTACGCGATTGCGCAATGAGTACAGTGGCTCACGCGTTTACATCAACAGGGAGGTTATCCTGAAAACCTCCCGCCACTGACCATGTACAAGGTCAGTCGGCGTCATCGCTCTTCTTAGAAATTTTCTCAAGTACTTGCATCAGTAGCGCCGTGAAGACAAAGCACAGGTGTAAGCCCATATACATCAAAATTTTGCCATCGGGGATGCTCTTTGATTCCATGAACACACCGAGTAAATGTATGGTTGATATGGAGACCACCGAGACAAACACCTTGTTCTTGAGTGACTCAACGTCCATCCTGCCTATCCATGACAGCTCGCTGCTTGCGCCCTCCACGTTCAAACGGGAAACGAAGTTCTCATAGCCAGAGAAAACAACCATAACAAGCAGCCCCCCTATCAGAACAAAATCAACCAGTGATAGAAGATGGAGAATAAGCTGCTCATTGTTGATATATGGCGCCTCTTTAAAGAGCACCATAAACTCCAGGAAAAACTTGTATGCCAGAATGAACAGGCCGGCAGCCAACCCCAGATAGACCGGTGCCATGATCCATCTGGCTGAAAACATTATCTTTGCGAATAACTTCTCCATAATTGTCTACTCATCATTTTAAGTCAGCAATATTGATACACCCGTAAACCGGCCTGTGTTTTTAATGCGCCAGGGCTAGATTGGTGTCTGCCAGGCCCGCTATAAGTTCCCTTGAGCAGCCTCACTTTCACTTGTTATGGCGCGTAATGTTCGCACTTTCAGCTGATTAACGGTTGCTTCTCCGCCTTCAACCAGTAACGTCAACCGGTCGAAATGACACGTACTGAAATACAATGCGGTCCCCGACGCGGCGCCCTTATCACCCAGAAGCTCTAATGATGTACGGTCCAAAATCAGTCGCATATCTGTGTTGCGGGTTCCCGGTGCCAGTGCGTACGAAAAACTGTTCACAAAGTACCGGTGCGAGAATCCAGCTGTCTTGCCTCGTTCAATAAACAATCCGCCAAAGTCTCCACCATCAAATCCGACGTCCAGGGATTCTCCCTGCGAGTTGGAAAATCTCAGGGTGAATACGGCACCCGCCGAAAGATTAATATCCAGTTCAATATCAAGAGCCTCTCCTGCGGGGACGGGATGGCTCAACAAGATATCACTTCCTGTCAGATGCGGTTTCTCAACCAGAACACGTTGCACAAGGGGGGACAGATCAACAAACTGCTGAGTGATACGCCAATCACCCTTGATTTGCCGAAGCCCAATCCTCCTGGGGAGCGTCATCATTCCACGCGACGAGGTAAACGGAACGAAATTGGCATATTGCCAGTTGGAGAGCCAGGCCAGCCCGATAGGAACACCGCTCGTACCGGAAAAACTCTGGAAAGCATAGTAATCCTTCCCGAAGTCCATCAGTCGAGTCGCCCTGTCGACGGGTATGAATCGCTGGCCATCAAAGTCTCCCACAAAATACTGGACCGTGCTTCCCCCCTGAGGCGCTCCTGGATTGATGGACAGGAATAAAACCCATTTTTCGCCGCCACCCTCAACAGGCACGCAAAGAAGATCCGGGCACTCATAATCCACACCCAGCAGCCCTGCATCAGCGAATTCACTCAGTTTTATCCACGCTTTTAGATCATCCGAACGATAAAAAAGCACGCGATGTTTTCGTGCATCAACGACCGTCATGATCCAGCACTTCTCTGCAGAGTACCAAAAGACTTTCGGGTCACGGAACTGATCGGAATCGATATCCAAAACCGGATTACGGCTGTAACCGGTAAATGTTTTACCCTCGTCATGGCTAAACGCAATTTCCTGTGTCTGAACCGTTGCACCCGCACGTGTATAGACCAGTACCAAGCCGCCAGAAAGGTTATCAAAGAGCCCGCTTGAATTTTGCGCGTCATTGACGGCACTGCCACTGAATGCCTGCCCGGCAGCGGAGTTCACCAGGGCTGTCGGCAACGTGCGCCAATTCAGCAGGTCATTGCTGACTGCGTGTCCCCAGTGGACGTTGCCCATGGCTGCTGCAACGGGATTATGCTGATAAAAAAGATGATACTCTCCGCGATAGAAAACCAGGCCGTTCGGATCGTTCATGAAGCCCGTTATCGGTGCATAGTGGACCTGAGGCCGGTAGTTAACAGGCGGCATTGGCTGAGTGCTTTCCTGGGAAAAACTTGCACGGGTCATGCCCATCCCCGCCCCCAGGCACACTGAAGAGAAAATAAATTTACGTCTGTTCATTAAATTAATCCCTGATATACAGTGAACATTGAACGCCACTCTATTCTGTAATCACGCGTGACGTGAACGTGACAGTTCAGGTATTGCCTACGGCCGGCCTGCGACCTCTCGCGTCAAAGGAAAACCGATAATCAGGCGTACTCAATCATTAGGTATAACAACACTATCGCTACAGACAGTATAACGATAGAGAATGCTCTCCATCGACGTTCGCTTTTCGTCATCATTCCCTCGTTAGTCAGTATAAGTCATCATGGGCACCGTAACCTGTTCACCTTCTCATGGCGTTATTCTAAACAACCGCTGTCATCACCCTACCTTGCTTATAATAAAAAGGGTTGATTGGCGTTTGTTTCAATTGGAAGGCATCGAGCCTTATCACCCCGCAAAATGTACCCCTCGATGAAAAGACTGCGTAGCTGCGCGGTCGATGATATACGCATCTTGATCATGGCGTTTCGCTTGTGAGTGCTAACTGTTTTATATGCAACATCATATTTTCTGGCCAGGCTCTTGATGCTGTGCCCCTCTATAATACCGGTAATGATGACGATTTCACTGAGCGTGAGGTTAGACATCGGGGGACCTATGCAAGTGCGAGTGCTGGGTGAAGGCATCTCGCCATCTAAAATTCGCGTGAAAAAGTGTACAAATGAATCAATGTCTATTCTTTTGGGGATCTGCCAACATGGCTGCCCTCCCTCAAAAGCGTTGAGTTTTCTTAAAAACATGGTTGGTTTTGAAGACCAAACCAGGCAGGTGACGGACGGGTAATGCGTGGCCATAAAATGTGTGAAGTCATTCCAGCTTTTATAATTTTCAGTCGGGCCATAGGCTTCCATTATATAAATATCGGCGGGGCCTTTCAGCACAATCAGGCGAATTATCTCGGAAAGGCTGGAGACAGCATCAGTTATGTTGACTCTGTCGGCCAGGCTCTCTCGCAAAATGTGAACCATGCTTTCTCGATGAAGCATCACCGGATCCATCACTACAACGTCTATCTTTTTTTTATATTTTTTCAAGATTGTAATGTCCAGGTAATAACAGGCGCTAATGACCATCACGCAAAGCCCATCGGATTAATTGGGCACTGCATGATGGAAAGGGTAAACACGTATTTGGATAATTCACCAACCGTGGAACGGATGGCACTACTCGTAAACGAACGTCACTCCGATGATAGACTGTACATTGCCTGCCACAACCTGCCCAGTGGTTCGTGCATAGGAAGCCGTTAGTCCCAAGCTTTGGGGGCTGGTACCGACCGTACCGAGAGAGACATTCTTATTGGTGGCTACAATGCCATTACGGTTAGACAGTTGTACGCCAACGCCAGTAGCCGGGTTTGAAGATGACGTATTGGTAAATATGGTGCTTGCCGTATCAGCAGTTGTGCCGGTCAGATAATAAGACAGCTGTTGGTTTTGTCCGCAATGGACAGTCAGCGGCACAGCAGCCGTGCCGGGGTAGTCCGGCAAGGTAACCGTCACATTGCGCGATGACACGTCGCAACCACCAGTGGGAACCACCACTGTGTTATTAGCATAAACATTCCATGTGAAAGTTGCTGTATGGACATTCCCTCCATTAGAAATATTTGAACCGACTTGTCTCATAACTAACCTTGCTATAAGGGTTCCCTGATTCACCACGACCCCACCCGCTGTAGATACGGGGGAGAGAAATAATTGCGTATCCCATGGAACAAATGAACCAGACCTATTGTTTACTTGTTTTGTTTCATATGTTGTAGGAAAAGGATAACTACTTCCATAATACTTAACTGTGCCATTAAAATTCTGCAAAACCCCACCATAAGCAGAACCTGATAATAAGCTAACCAAATCGTTTCTGATATTAGGTTGGTCATTTCTGCAGGTGATAGATTGAGAAAGATCTACTACCAGAACTTGCCCAGGTTGTACGCTGGGCGTTAGATTAGCGTAAACGTTTAGCGAGCCAGTTCCCGCTGCACTGTTCAAAGTGTTTCCGCGTGAATCTCTACAAGTAAATGCATCAGCGCCGGATGAGTATGCCATTAGGCATACAGAAGCCACGAGGGCAGCAACTTCTTTTTTCTTCAACACTTTCTTTAGTTTTGAAACCAGTGTCATGACATGACTCCTCAATTTAGGCGTAGGTGTACGTGACATTAATCACGGCCTGAATGCTGCCTTGTTTCGGGTTACCTTTAACTGATAACGCACGAACCTGTAATGGCAGACTCGCTGACTGTGTGGAATCATCAACCTGAACCGCCTTGGTTTTGCCGTTGTTCAGGTTATTGCCACTGGTGTCCTGCAGCTCCAATTGAAGATTGGTTGCCCCACCCTGGTTTTTGTAATATCCCGTGCTGTCCGTTGTCCCCGTGAACTTGGCCGTGACTCTCGAAGTGCCTATTGGACAATTGGTCAAATTCAGCGTTACCGGATGCCAGGCCGAGCCCGAACCGGGCTGTGTAAAATTGAAAGA
>NZ_JBSEYF010000004.1:0-399739 GCF_053627655.1 Serratia sp. 121840015-1 | reverse complement strand
AGACTCGTGGTTCATTTGAGCGTCCATGCTCGCCCTGAACTCCGGGCACACTATAAGTGATGTCGGTGACCCAGACCTGATTGGCCCGGACAACGATAAACTGCCGCTGTACGCGATTAGGGGCAACCACCGAAGGTCGGCCGGCGATACGCCGTGGTGCTTTATAGCCCCGCACGGCTATAATCCGGTTCAGTTGCATAATACGGCCCACCCGGTTTTTGCCGCAGGTTTCCCCGATTTCGTTCAGATCGCCATGAACCCGCCGGTAACCGTATAGGCCTCCGCTCAGTGAATATGAATCATGGATAAGCGTCAGCAGACGCCGGTTATCTTTATCACGCGCCTATAGAGGCTGTGTGCAGAAACACTCAAACGGTCAGATACTTCGGCAACGGAATAACCGCGTTCCGTTATCTGACGGACAGCTTCTTCCTTAAATTCAGGTGTAAATCGTGGTGTGCCCATACGCTCCTCCTATGCTCCAACTATAGGGCAGGATCGTCTACCGGGGTGGGGTCAGTCAAGTTAATAATTAATTATCTCTTGACATCAAAACCACAAGGATAAATTCAACTTTACTGATAAAAAAACCAGATATGGCTCCATCTTTTAATCACCAGAAATTTAATTACGTTGCCTATATAGTAAGGCTCTAATTTATATCTCCATCCATCAAATAATTCAGATATTCTTCAACTTCCATTTTTTTCAAACCAGCATTAAACCTTATCCGCACCATTGTCTCTTGGGTGAGGAAATTGCTAACATCTAAATAACCCCCCCCTTTAACTTCCACAGCATTTTTAATACCTTCTCCAAACAAAAGCCAAGAAAAATTTACATTTAATGCATGGGCAAGTTTTATGATCGCTTTGCCACGGGGCTTGTGCTTACCTGACTCATAACGAGAGATCTGAGTCGAGGCTATTCCTGTAGCCTTAGCTAATTGCTCTTGGGATAGTCCAAGTTCTGCTCTGCGCTCAATCATTCGCATTGCCAAACTATTATCTTTAATCACAAATCCTTCCCGAATATTTTCAATACACTTGATAACTTATTGGTTATTCATACAGCCATCAGAAAATAAAAATCTTCAACTAATGATAGATGATTAAGAAATTTAGGCATTAGCATACGTCTAATTGGATAATATCCCTATTAAATCTGCACCAATCATAGCATACGCAAGATCCGGTTCAGCAGCGGCCCCAGCACTTTGAACGACGCCGGCGAAACGATATCGACATGCGCGCAGTCGAGCTCGTGCGCCTGCAGCGCATCGACGTACTGCGACCAGGTCTGCTGCACGTCCATCCCTGCCTGCAACGTGCGTTTGGCGACGAACAGCGTCGCCTGGCCGTGGAAGCGGGCGGTTCGTGTGTGCGACAGCAACCGCACCGAATCGGCGTAGTTGGCTTCGATGTTGTCGAACATCAGGGTGCGCGTCTCGCCCAGCGCCGGATCGAGCGTATCCTGCGACACCGCCAGGAACTGTTCGCGCTCGCGCTGCACTTCCTTCAACACGTTGTCGTCCAGCATCACGTCCCAGTTTTGGGTCTCCGGCGGATAGGTATCCAGCAGGCCGAGGAACGCCACCTGCTCGCCGCGCGCCTGCAGCCGGGCGGCGATGCCCTGGGCCAGCGTGCCGCCCAGCGAGTAGCCGATGAAGTGGTACGGCCCGTGCGGCTGCACCTGCAACACCGTCTGCAGGTGGGCATCCACCACCTGATCCATATCTTCGCTCAGCGCCAGCGGGCCGTCCGGCCGCGGCGACTGGATACCGACCAGCGACCAGTGCTGATCGAGATAGCGCGGCAATACGCTGAACTGCCAGGAGAAACCGGACGCCGGGTGCAGACAGAACAGCGTCGGCCCCTCGGTGACGCGCAGCGGCAATACGCTGTCGAAGCCGCTGCGATCGGCCTCTTCCTGCGTGCGATCTTCCGCCAGCAAGGCGGCCAGCTGCTCCACGCGCGACGCCATCATCACCTGGCCGACGGACACCGCCTTGCCCAGATCGCGGCGCAGCTCTGCCGCCAGACGCATCGCCAGCAGCGAATGGCCGCCGAGCGCGAAGAAATCGTCGTCGGCGAACACCTGCTCGCGCTGCAGCAAGCGGGCGAACACCGCCGCGATCTCGCTTTCCAGCCCGGCCTGCGGCGGCCGCCCTGCCTTGCGTTCACCGCCCTGCGGTTGCGGCAAGGCCTTGCGATCCAGCTTGCCGTTGGCGCTCAGCGGCAAATCGCTCATTTCCACCAGCGCCACCGGCACCATGTGCGGCGGCAGACGGTCGGCCAGCGCCGCGCGCAGGGCTTCCGCATCCCAGTTCGCGCCAGGCTGCATCACCAGATAACCCACCAGTTGGCGCGCATCGCCGCCGGCGTCCACCGGCGTGCCCTGCAGCACCCGCGCGTGCGTCACCGCCTGGCGTACGCCCGGCAGCGACAGCAAGGCGTGGTCGATTTCGCTCAGCTCGATACGCTGCCCGCGGATCTTCAGCTGATCGTCGCTGCGGCCCAAATATTCCACCGCGCCGTCCGGCAGCCAGCGCGCCACGTCGCCGGTGCGGTACATGCGCCCGCCCTCGCCGAACGGATCGGCGACAAAGCGGCTGGCGGTCAGATCCGGCCGGCCAAGGTAGCCGTGCGCCAGCTGCACGCCGGTCAGATACAGATCGCCCGCCACGCCCGGCGGCACCGGCCGCAGGCGCGCGTCAAGAATGCGCAGCCCGGTGTTCCACACCGGCAGGCCGATCGGCACGTTGGCGCCGGTCACCTTCGCCAGCGCGTCGCCGTAGGCCGGATGCCAGGTCACATCCACCGCCGCTTCGGTCGGGCCGTAGAGGTTGTGCAACGGCACCGCCGTGCGGCTTTGCCACAGGCGGCACAGCTCCGCCGGCAGCGCTTCGCCGCTGCAGAACACCTGGCGCAGCGCGGCGCAGCTCGCCACCGCCGCGTCGTCGTCCAGGGCGGCCACAAAAGCCGCCAGCATCGACGGCACGAAGTGCAGCGTGGTAATGCGATGTTGCGCGATCAGCTGTTGCAGCTGCTGCGGGTCGCGATGCGCCTCCGGCGGCGCCATCACCAGCCGGGCGCCGACCATCAGCGGCCAGAAGAATTCCCACACCGAGACGTCGAAACTGCACGGCGTTTTCTGCAGCACCGCGTCGTCCGCCCCCAGCGGATACTGGTGCTGCATCCACAGCAGGCGGTTGACGATCGCCTGATGGCCGACCAGCACGCCTTTCGGACGCCCGGTGGAGCCGGAGGTAAAGATAATATAGGCCGCATGGTCCGGCGTCGGGCCCGCAATCGCCACCCCGGCGGCGTGATCGGCCGCCAGCGGCGCGTCATACAGCAAGATTTCGCCCTTGTCGGCGAAACGCGCCTGCTGCGCCGGGTTGGTGATGACCAGCCGCGGCGCGGCGTCTTCCAGCATCATCGCCAGCCGCTCGTCCGGATAACCGGTGTCCAGCGGCAGATAGGCGGCGCCCGCTTCCACGATCGCCATCAACGCCAGCGACAGGAACACCGAACGCGGCAGCGCCACTGCCACAATGTCGCCCGGCCGCACGCCCTGCGCCACCAGCTCGCGCGCCAGCGCCGTGACCTGCTCGCGCGTTTCGCGGTAGGTAAAGCTGAAATGCGCATCCGCCAGCGCCGGTGCGTCCGGCGTGGTTTGCGCCTGCTGCGCCAGCAGCTGGCTCAGCGTGGTCGCCGGCACCGGGTGCACCGTGTCGTTGACCCGCGCCAGCAGCGCGTGATCGTCGGCGGTCAGCATATCGGCTTCGCCGATCGGCAACGTTGCCTGCGCGGCGAACTGCGCCAGCAGCAGCGGCAGCCGCTGCAGGTGCGCCTGCAGTTCCTGGCGGCTGTATCGCTCGGCGTTGGCCAGCAGTTCCACCTTCAGCTGATGGTGCTCGTCGATAAACAGCGCAATCTCCAGATCGCGCACCGGTCCGGAGGCCAGATCGTGGGTGATGCCTTCGATACCGGCGAAGTCCAGCTGGTAATCGAACATTTTGAAGTTGAAGACCGTGCCGTACAGCGGTTCGCCGTCGCCGATGCGCCCCAGATCGCGCTGCACCTGTTCGGCGTCGTAGCGCTGATGGCGGCGCACCGTTTTCAGCTCGCGGCTGATGCGTGCGGCGGCCTCATACAGCGTGGCCTGCGGCTCGAGATGCATCTCCATCGGCAGCACGTTGATCACCGGGCCGGCGGCGCACAAGGCGGCCGAGCCGGTACGGCGCATGAAGATAAAACCGGCGCTGAAGCTCGGTTGGCCGCTCAGGCGCGAGACCCACAGCGCCACCAGCGCCACCGCCATATCGGCGGCGTTCAGCTTCTGCTGCGCGCCGCACTGCACCAGTTCGGCGAAGGCCTGCGGATCGCAGCGCTGTTCCAGCCGGTGGATGCGCGGCGTGGGGGTTTGCCCGGCCAGCGGCTGCGGACAAAGGGTCGCCGGCGGCGGCAGCTGCTGCGCTTTTTCGAGCCAGAAATCGGCGTCGCGCTGCCAGGCCGGCGCCTCCCGGTAAGCCTGGTATTCCGCCACCACGTCGCTGAACGCCGTGAAAGGCGTCGGTTCCAGCGCGTCGCCGCGGCAAAGATGGGTGTAAATCGCCGCCACGCGGCGAGCGATGGCGGTGAAGCTGAAACCGTCCACCAGCAGATGGTGATAGCGCTGATACCAGAACCAGCGGTCATCCGCCAAACGCATCACCACATGGCGATACAGCGGCGCGCCGCTGCCGGCGCGCAGATCGCTCGCGAGATCGATATCCATCAGCGCGCGCGCGGCGGCGTCGGGGTCCGGCGACGTCGTCAGATCGACGAGTTCCGGCTCGTGCACCGCCAGCGCGTCGTCCAGCCATTGCACCGGCACGCCGTCGCGTTCCGCAAAACGCAGGCGCAGCATGTCCACCTCGCCCAGGCCCTGGGTAATGGCCTGCAGCAGAGGCTCTACGGCAATGGGGCCGTTGAGTTCGATGGCGTGGGCCACCGCGTAGGCATTGCGATGCGGGGAAATTTGATCGGCGACCCAGATGCCGGGTTGCGCCGCGACCAGCGGCCATTCGCCCGCAAGCACCGGGCCGCTGAGAGAGTTAGGGGTATGTGGCACTGATACTTACTCCTGTGATTATCTAGCATCCATTCAAGTTTTTAACTTCCATAGCGCATATTCTTACCCATAAAAATACATCCCAAGCATGCGCTGCTTATTTGCTTATTGCTGTTGTTATGACCTCACACAATACAAATGATAATGATTTTTATTTGCATTGCAATGTATCTTAGTGAATCAAATTTCATAATAAAATAATTAGCAGGGTAATAATATAGGGTTCCATAAACATCCCCTACAAGCGCCGCCGCTCAGCATGAAAGTCCGCTTACCCCTACTTAGTTGTTCAATGGGCTCTTAACAACCATTGCAATCCACAAATGATATTGGTAATAGTAATCATTCTTATTTGTATTTATCTTTTATCGGTCCGCGACGTGGAGAGGGATTTTCTCATGCGTATTATGTTTATAGGTCCGCCACTGTATGGGCTGTTGTATCCAGTTCTATCTCTGGCACAGGCCTTCCGTGTTAATGGTCACCAAGTACTGATTGCCAGCAGTGGGAAATTTGCACAGAAAGCGGCAGAAGCGGGGCTTGTTGTGTTTGATGCGGCGCCCGGCTTCGATTCTGAAGCCGACTATCGCCGCCGGGAGGCATTACGAAAAGAAAGTAACATCGGGACTAAAATGGGAAACTTCTCATTCTTCAGCGAAGAGATGGCTGATGACCTGATTGAATTCTCAAGGCAATGGCGACCCGACCTTATCGTTTACCCGCCTCTTGGTGTTGTCGGGCCTCTGATTGCCGCGAAGTATGACATTCCAGTGGTGATGCAAACTGTCGGTTTCGGCCACACACCATGGCACATCAAAGGGGTCACAAAATCACTCTCTGATGCCTATCAGCGCCACGGGGTCAGCGCCCCACCACAGGATCTGGCGTGGATAGATGTCACCCCACCGAGCATGAGTATCCTACAAAACGACGGCGAGCCAGTCATTCCCATGCAATACGTTCCGTATAACGGCGGCGCGGTATGGGAGAAGTGGTGGGAGCGCACACCTGGTCGCAAGCGGCTGCTGGTGAGCCTTGGTACCGTCAAACCTATGGTTGATGGCCTAGATCTGATCTCCTGGGTGATGGACTCCGCTAACGAAGTTGATGCCGAGATAATTCTGCACCTTTCAGCAAACGCTCGCTCGGATTTACGCTCTCTACCGTCGAATGTCCATCTGGTCGATTGGATCCCGATGGGGGCCTTTCTCAACGGCGCCGACGGTTTTATCCACCACGGCGGCGCGGGCAATACACTGACGGCGCTGCATGCCGGTATTCCGCAAATCGTCTTTGGTGAGGGTGCCGACAGGCCGGTCAATGCCCGCGCCGTGGTTGAGAGAGGATGCGGCATTATTCCCGGCAAGAACGGGTTAACGAGCAGCATGATCAATGACTTCCTTAGCGATCGTGCGCTTCGCAACGCGTCGCAGGAGGTGGCTGCGGAAATGGCCGCGCAACCATGCCCAACCAAAGTAGCCAGCCAACTTATCGCCACACTACAAAAAGGCTAACCACTGCAGTTAAGTCACGAGATTAAATCACGCGATGGCGGCAAAGATCAGCCGCAACCGTGATCGCTAATTGTTCACAGATGAAGGAGGCGTAATGCCTGCGACTCACTCCCCGATACCCGCTCGCGCCTGGATAGTTCGCCTTGCTCGCGTGTGTTGGGAACGCAAAAAACTAAGCACCATTGTCATTGTGGCATCGGTATCGACCATTCTGCTGGCCGCCCTAACGCCGCTGCTGACGCGTCAGGCGATCAACGATGCCATGGCTGGCGAGCCGACACGGCTGCCGTGGCTCGCCAGCGGCCTGCTGCTGATTGCCCTGTTTGATTTTATCGGAAACTACGTACGCCGGGGTTATGCTGGCGAACTCTCACTTTGGGTGCAACACACCCTGCGCAGTCGGGCGTTCGACAGTGTCCAGAAGCTCGATGGCTTAGGCCAGGATACCTTGCGCACCGGGCAGGTCATTTCACGGACCAACAGCGATCTGCAGCAGGTACATACCCTGCTGCAAATGTGTCCAGTGCCTCTCGCAGTATTTACTTATTATATTGCTGGGATCGCGGTGATGCTGTGGATGTCACCATCGATGACGCTCATCGTCGTTGGCGTGCTGGTGACGCTGGCTATCACCGCCCTGCGCGCCCGCCGCCGCGTGTTCGCACAAACTGGGCTCGCCTCTGACAGGCTGGCGCAGATGACGGAACACATGCGCGAAGTACTGGAGCAAATCTCAGTGGTGAAATCCTGCGTGGCAGAGTTGCGTGAAACGCGCTGGCTCGACCGTCAGTCGCGGCAGATGGTGCGCGTGCGCATCGGCGCGGCTATTTCGCAGGCGATACCGGGCGCAACGATGCTAGCGCTACCAGTGCTGGGGCAAATCGTCCTGCTATGCTACGGCGGCTGGTCGGTGATGAACGGGCGCATCGATCTCGGGACCTTCGTCGCTTTCGCCAGCTTCCTCGCCATGCTAACCGGCCCAACACGCGTACTGGCATCATTCTTGGTGATCGCCCAGCGCACTCAGGCCTCGGTGGAACGAGTCTTCACGCTAATCGACACCCGCTCGCTAATGGAAGACGGCACCGAGCCGGTCAAAGGCCAAGTTATCGGCCTGAAAGTAGATAATCTAAGCTTCCACTACAGCAGCGGCCGCCGCATCCTCGATGATGTCTCGTTTTCCATGCACGCCGGTGAAACAGTGGCGGTGGTTGGTGCGTCCGGCTCCGGTAAATCGACGCTGTTGATGCTGTTAGCACGTTTTTACGATCCCTCCACAGGAGGTGTGTGGCTTAACACGACAGGCGGACAGCAGAATATTCGCGACCTGCAGCTGGCAGCGCTACGTCGCAAGGTTGGGGTAGTGTTTGAAGATGCCTTTCTGTTTGCCGGTACCATCGCGGAAAATATCGCCTATGGGCATCCGCAGGCAAGTCAGAACGATATCCGCCGCGCTGCCGATGCCGCGGGCGCCAGTAACTTCATCAACGCTCTACCGCAGGGGTTCAACACCCGTCTAACAGAACGCGGCAGCAACCTCTCTGGAGGGCAACGTCAGCGCATTGCGCTTGCCCGGGCGTTAATTACCACGCCGGAGCTGCTCATTCTCGATGATACCACCTCTGCGGTTGACGCCGGTACCGAAGCGGAAATCAACACCGCCCTTGAGCGCTATGCCGATGATCAACATATGCTGTTGGTGATTGCACGCCGTCGTTCCACACTGCAGCTTGCCACCCGGATTGTGGTGCTGGAGAAAGGCCGCGTGGTGGATAGCGGAACTCACGCGGAACTGGAAGCGCGCTGCCCGGCGTTCCTTGCGCTGATGAGCGGCAACGGTGACTTCCTCGAGCCCACTCCCGCCGGGCAGCACGAGCTTTGGCCGGACTCTACAGCTTCACAGGGTGAGGACGTAAATGCGCAAGATATACCTGTCGGGAAAGGCTTTATCGAGCGGATGACCCGCGTGCCGGAAAGCGCTGTCGACATGGCTCTCGCAGGCAAAGGGCAGCGTGTCTCATCGCTGCTGACTCCAGTTGCCTGGATGTTCATCATCGCCGCACTGCTTATTGCCCTCGATTCTGCCGCAGGCGTCGGTGTGCTGGTGCTTTTACAACGCGGTATCGACGCCGGTGTTGCCGCCGGGGATATGGCGACCATCGGCATTTGCGCCCTGTTTTCCCTGTGCCTGATAGTTATCAGTTGGTGTTGCTATGCACTGCAAACGGTCTTTGCCGCCCGTGCGGCGGAGTCGGTTCAGCATACGGTGCGACTACGCAGTTTCGGTCACTTGCTGTGTCTAGGTCTACCGTGGCATGAGAAGAACGTCGATTCGCGTCTGACCCGCATGACTGTCGATGTCGATTCCCTCGCCCGTTTTCTACAGAACGGTCTTGCCGGGGCACTCACCAGCATAGTGACGATGATCGCTATCGCCGCTGCTATGTTCTGGCTTGAACCTGTCCTTGCGCTTACTGCGCTCAGCGCCGTACCGGTGGTAGTACTGGCGACGTGGATTTACCGCCGCCTGAGCTCCCCGGCATACGCGCAAGCGCGTCTCGAGATTGGCAAGGTTAATAGCACGCTACAGGAGAAAGTTTCCGGCCTTCGGGTGGTGCAGTCCCACGGTCAGCAGGAGCAGGAAGCCGCCAGAATGCGAGCGTTATCCGACAAATTCCGCGCTACCCGCGTGCGGGCACAGAAATACCTGGCCGTCTACTTCCCGTTCCTCACTTTTTGCACTGAGGCCGCGTATGCCGCAGTACTTTTGGTGGGGGCATCGAGAGTGGCCGAAGGCGAGATGACCGCCGGGGTGTTAGCGGCGTTCTTCCTGCTGTTAGGGCAGTTCTATGGCCCGGTGCAGCAGCTGTCAGGCATTGTTGATTCTTGGCAGCAGGCGACCGCCAGCGGTAAACATATTAATGAACTTCTGGCAACCGAGGGCGAGGAGAGTGTCGAACCATCGGCGATCGCGCCAGTCAGCGGCGCACTGCACCTCGAGAAGCTTACCTTCCGATACCCTGAAAGCACACAGCCAGCGATTGATAACCTTTCACTTACAATTCCGGAAGGAACGGTCGTCGCAGTGGTCGGGCGAAGCGGCGCAGGCAAATCGACACTTATCAAGCTGCTGGCGGGGCTCTACTCTCCCACCGGGGGGCAAATCCGCATCGGCGAGGGCGTCATTGATGGTGCATCGCTCATCGATTATCGCCGCCAGACGGGCCTGGTCTCTCAGGATGTGGCGCTGTTCAGCAGTGATATAGCTGAGAATATTCGCTATGCGCGTCCCACCAGCAGCAACGCGGAGGTAGAAACCGCGGCGCGGCGAGCTGGCTTGCTTGAAACGGTGCAAAATCTCCCGAATGGCTTTCGTACCCCGGTGAACAACGGCGGTGCTGATCTGTCCGCCGGCCAGCGTCAGTTGATTGCCCTTGCCCGCGCTCAGCTGGCGCAGGCGCACGTGCTCCTGCTCGACGAAGCGACAGCTAGACTGGATCGCACCTCTGAGGAACGGTTAATGACCTCGCTTGCCGAAGTAGCGCACAGCGAAAAACGCACCGCGCTTATCGTCGCCCACCGACTGACAACCGCCTGCCGCTGCGATTACATTGCTGTGGTCGACAACGGGCGCCTCGCCGAATACGGCAGCCATGACGAGCTAATAGCCGCATGTGGCCTGTACTCACGCCTGTGGCAGGACAGCCGCGCACACGCCCCCCAAGGAGAGATCGTGAGATAATTTTCATCAACAACATTATATGATAAGAATACCTGCCGGCGGCTGTTCCCTCGAACAGCCGCTTTAGCTTTTTATACTGATAAACAAAATATCAATGAGATGGTATGTCAAGAATGAGACTGAGTCCGCCCGTAAACCCCATTGCCCTGAGGACTGCCGCACGCATTCGCGATCAGCTTGTCGCTGGAACCCCAATTGACACCGCACGTTTCTGGGGGGACGTTAAGTCAATCTCAGCGCCGCTAGTGAGCGTGATTGAGGGCAAGAATGACGAGCGGGAGGTCACTTTTCTGTGGCGCGCTGCTTACCCGTTGCTGAGAGTTTATTTGTGCCTAAACCGCATCACCGACAAAAACAACGTGGCGAAAGGGATGATGGAGTGTCTCCCCGGAACGGATATCTGGCACTTGACGCTAAGCTTACCCGCCTCCTACTGCGGCTCCTACACTATGGTGGAAATCCCGTTAGGCACTGCTGAAGAGACAATTTCACTGCTGGGAAGCCGCTTCGCGACCCTCATCGGAAAGGCGGATCCACTGAACCAGACGCCGAGAATCAACGTCCGGGGGGATACGCTGGAGTCTGTACTGATGCTGGATAGTGCCCCCGCACAGGATGAATGGGCAGATAACCACGCCTGTAACGGGCAATTTTTCACCTCAGAACATCGGCTCGCCGGGCAATCTCGACGGGTGCGGCTGTATATTCCCGCGGTTCCGGTCTCACAACCTCTGGGCCTATTGGTACTGACAGATGGCGAAACCTGGTTCAACAACGTTGGTGTGTGTGCCGCCATCGACGCGGCTATCCGACGTGGGCGAATCCCGCCGCTTGCCGTGCTCGGCGTAGACAACTTGGATGAGCGCGAGCGCACCGCGATACTCGGAGGCCGCCGCGAGCTGGTGTGCGATATCGCCGAGCGTTTGCTGCCAGCCATCCACACTGAATACCAGGAGCGGCAGTGGGTCGGCCGTTCGCTGACAGTGCTGGCCGGACAAAGCCTGGGGGGCGTGACTGCGCTGATGGCCGCCCGTCATGCGCCAGATAGTTTTAGCTTGGTACTTAGCCACTCGCCATCGATGTGGTGGACGCCGGACAGTAACAGTCGCCCGAGCCACTTCGGAGATAACGATGTCTCCTGGGTGAGCGAACATGTGCTTTATGCCCCTTCGCCCAGTGTGCGCACACATTTGTGCGTCGGTTCATTAGAAGGCTCCACGGTGTCGCAGGTGCAGTTGTTGCATCAACAGCTTCTTGCCGCCGGAGTAGAAAGTCACTGCTGCATCTATACCGGAGGACACGATTATGCGTGGTGGCGCGGCGCACTGATTGATGGTCTTAGTATGCTGAATAAATAAAGATATCACCTGCGAATAAGGAATAATCATTTGATGTCTGGTCGTGAGCAACACAAAAAGCGTCGCAGCACGGCGTTATTTTCCGCCAGTTTGTGCTACGTACTCAGCTACAGCACGGCAAGTTTTGCCAAACCGGATATGCAACCATTAGGCCCGAATATAGCCGATAAAGGCTCTGAATATTACCATTTCAGGGTCAATGACTTTGATTCTGTTGATGGCGCAAGACATTACCGGGTATGGACAGCCATACCCAAAAAAAACGCGCCTGCTTCAGGATACCCAGTTCTGTATATGCTCGACGGTAATGCAGTAATGGATCGCCTACCAGAAACGCTGCTCAAACAGTTAACCGAGTACTCGCCGCCGGTGATTGTGGCGCTAGGCTATCAGACCAACCTGCCGTTCGATCTCAACGGCAGAGCCTATGACTATACACCTGTACTCAAGACCGCAAGCGCCGGTAATGAGAATAATCCGCGTTTTACCCGTAAAACCGGCGGCAGCCCTGAATTTCATCAGCTTTTGGAAACCATCATCGCCCCACAGGTAGAGCAAGGACTGGCGATAAATCCCGAGCGGCGCGGGATATGGGGTCACTCCTACGGGGGGCTGTTTGTCCTCGGTGCGTGGCTGTCGTCATCGTTCTTTCATCAGTATTACAGCGCCAGCCCATCGCTTAGCAGAGATAACTTTGCTCTTTTAACCCGTATGACGGCGGTCAATCCGGTGCAGTACTGCCATAAAAACCTCGTTATAGCGGAAGGCTCGACCACTACCAGTGACAGCAGGCAAAATCAGATGGTCGAGATACTGTACAAAATCCATTCCACCGTCACTACTCTTGAGAGTAAGGGCGTGAACACCGCTTTTCAAGATTATCCGGGCCTCGGACATGGGCCAATGTTTAAAGTCTCATTCCGCGACGCGCTACTCGATATCAGCCGTGAAGCGGTGCCTCAAAACGCAGCTTGTCCTTAATTCAGTAGCATAATAAATGCCCGCCAATGGCGGGCATACACCATCAGAATGAAGCCGTCACCCCGGCATAATAAGCCCGCCCCGGTTCGTTATAAGTGTTTGCCCCTTCGGAGGAGCGATAAATCTGTTTATCGAAGATATTGCTAATACCCACGTTGAGGCGTAGGTTCTTATTGAGATCGTAATTAAAGTTGGTACCAACCAGCGAATATGCGCCTAACTCTTTGCCGGAGAGTCCCCCTGTATCTTCGCTACGCGACTCCGCGTGGGTACGCGGTTTCTGCTTGCCGTATAACGTCCAGTTGACGTTCGCGGAAAACGCGCTGGTGATGTTCCAGTCGAGGGAGGTATTCACCGTATATTTCGGGATGATTGATAACGGGTTCCCAGTGTCTTTCTGTTCGGAAGTTATCATGTAGGTGGCATTGGTATTCCAGCTCAGACGTTCCTCTACCAGCGGAATAGCCATGCTGGCCTCCAAACCTTCAATCAGCGCTTTCCCGCCGTTCTGCCACTGCAGAATATAAGCACCTGACGACGTTTTACCAATAATGTTGTCACCGGCGACAATCTTATTTTGATAATCGTTACGGAAATACGTCAGGCTGGCGTGGTAGTCGTCTACGGTTAATTCCAACCCGATCTCTTTATTGATACTGATTTCCGGATCAAGGTTTTTATTCCCGATCAAGTAGCAGCCACCCGAGGTAATATCTTTCGGGCACCCGTTACCTTTTGAGAAGAGCAGATACCCTTCGCTGGTCTGATAAAGGTTCGGTGCTTTAAAGGCACGTGCGATGCCCGCCTTCACCTTGAAGAATTCTCCTAACTCCTGAGACAGATTAAGGCTGGGGCTAAAGTTACCTCCTGACTCGCTCAGGTAGTCAAAACGTAGGCCTGGAATAACGTTGGTTCCGGCTAGCGGTTCGATATTATCTTCCACATACAACGCGCTGATTTCCGACTTATTTTTACTGCTTCGGTTGTCCGCCGAACCGGAGATCCCTGCGATGTTGTTATCTTTCACCGTTAGCCCTGTCGAAGCAGGATCATTAAGTTCATCGCGGTTCCACTCGGCGCCGACGGTGAGTGTTTGCTCGAACAGCATCATCATCGGGAAATTCACTTCGCCACTGGTGCGATACGAGGTAAGACGGTTAGTGGTGAATTTCTGATCGTTGTTGATGCGTCCCTCACCGCCACCGGACAGCCCCTCATCCATGCGGGTATTGTTGGTTTTTTCATAGTAGAATCCAAGACGGCTCTGACCCCAGTCCCAGATACCGTTATGGGTAAGACCATAATTCTGCCGATACAGGCGGTTGGTCTCCTGCCCCGACTGTGCCAGATTTTTGGTGACTGCGCTTGAGGAGCTGTTCTGAGTATCGCCCGCATAGATATTTCCCTGACGGCTGTATCCCGCTTCAAAATCAAATATCTGCTGCGGGGTCAATTTCCATGAGAAGATACCGTTAATATCTTTATTTATGACCCCTTCACGCCCGGCGGCATTTTTGCTCCCGGCGGAGGAGTTAATATCCCAACTGTCAGCGTCTGTTCTGTTCAGGTTACCGTACAGGCGCATCGTCAACGCCTCGCCAACCAGCGGGCCGCTGAGGCTGAAATTACCGCGTCGGGTATCGCCCTCTTTGCTGTTTTCCGGCTGGTTGCTGTATAGAGACAGCGAACCGTGCCAGTCTTTGGTTGGGCGTTTGGTAATTATATTCACCACCCCGCCTGCGGCGCCGGAGCCGTAGCGTGCGGCGGCCGGCCCGCGGATAACTTCGATACGTTCTACCTGTTCGGGCGGCACCCAGTTAGTATCACCACGGGTGTCGCGCTCCCCACGCCAGCTGTAGCGTAGCGAGTTGCGTGACGTGACCGGCACACCGTCAATCAGCACTAAAGTGTTTTCTGGCCCCATGCCACGAATATCAATCTGGCGGTTATTGCCGCGCGTGCCCGAGGCGCTGTTGCCGGTGAGGTTAATCCCCGGCATCTTGCGAATGATCTCAGAGAGATCGTTAACCGGCGGGTTCTTTTCAATATCTTCGCGGGTAATAACAGAAACCCCTGGCTGTTGTTTTAATACTTGCGCAGCGGTGGATTCAACTACTATCGTTTCATTGTCGTCATCTTCGGCGGATTTAGCCAGCGATGATGAAATATTAAAAAGCACTAATACTAAGGTTATTGGCCAAGCAGCCTGGTTAACTCTCATAATCATTCCCTATAAAACGCTAATATTCGTTCGTTATCCGTTAGCACACATTTCAACCAGATCTTATAGTTTATAATAATGAAAATTATTATCATTTAAAAGCGGAAAAGACAATCGCAGAGATTTAAAAGTTCACTAAAACCTCCCTCTGTAGGCTCCAATTAATTTTTAACTGATTGAATAAACAGTGATTTTTAAAATATCGGCGATGGTAAACTCATTGTCCGCATTTTCTGACGGAGCAGCACATGAGCCCATTTAAAGAACACCATTTTCAGTACAACGTTATCTTGCAGGAAGTACGCTCGTACTGCCAATATGGCATCATCTACTTGGGCTTCAGTAGATACTGGTCGAGTATGGTGTAAATGCTGACTAAGCCACCATTTACCGCTGGGTTCACCGTTAAGTGGCAGAAATGGAGAAACGGCTACGCTGGGTACTGGCAAAAACTTCAGGCTTGTGCCCCTGAAATCTCGATGGAACTTATAGCAAAGTAAATGGCAGATGGGCTTATTTGTACCAAGCCGTAAAACAAATTTGCATATCAATTTCTGAGAAAGATTTTGAACAGCGTGTAAGACCGGCAATTCCCTGCGTCATCAACACCGACAAACCTTCACCTATGGTCGTGCGCTGGCATTGTTGAAATGAAAAGGCCAATGTCCGTCTGATAGTTAGCATCAGATAATAAAATACTGGAACAACGTGATTGAGTAAGATAACTGAAAATTGGAACCGATAAACAGCCCACGCTGGGGTTTATAACCATGAAGATGGCGTATAACGCCATTCATTAATGCATGCAGGAACTATATAAAGAGTAGGTCTCAGCTTATCGTCATAGTCCCCCAGTTGAGATGTACCTGGGAAGCAGAGTTATTGAAGTGTAATACATTTCGATAAGAAGAAAGACTACTAATCGCGAATTTTGCAACAACACGCCCCTTTATTAATTTAATTGTCATCGAGAAAGGCCAAATTAACTTGGCCCAAAGGCGTATTTTTCTCTTCACCGTATGAGGAGAAAAATTATTAATACGGATATAGGATTCCAATATATCGATATCTCTTTATTTCTTATTGCGAATGACTAAAACGGACTGTGTATCAGTGTCTAAGATTGTCGAAAATGTCTCCGGTGCCTTTTTATCACAATCAAGCATGTGTCGTGAAGATTCGGCGTACTCAGATAAAAATGGAGTTTTAGGATTTGTGTAACCACTAGTCTTTCTCGCCTTTTCCAATTTTGTCAATGAGTTACAAGGATGCTCTAATCCTTTAATTATTTTATGCCTATGTGATAAATTGGAAAAAATGAAAGGTGCCATCTTATAAACGAAACACGAGATTGGAAAGTCATACATAAGATCATATTGACAATGATATTTTTTTATTAATGGATTCTCTTTTGTGACAACCCCTTGTAACATCGTTTCTGTGATGAAATCCTTAGATTTTTTTACATCTATCTTTATCAGCTTGTTTCCTCGCTTGATATAATATTCGATATCCAATATGGAAACTGAGACATCTTCGACTAATGAACAGCCCCCAATTAATGCTTCCTTCAGAGTTTGATCTTTCCCATTACAAAGACGTACTGACACTCTTCCTTTGGGATCTTTGATTATTCCTTTTGCATAAGCCTCATAAATATTCTTTCCAGTAACGGATTCAATAGCGGCAGAAGTTGCTGCATCTTGGACGGCCAGTGACGGGATAAAATAAAAAGGATCGGCGAAGGAAGAATAAGCATTCAATCCCCCAGAAAACAGCATACAAAGAACATAACATAGTATTCTACTGAAAACGAACATAGGCTCACTCCTTGAAGATCTGTATGAATAAACAGGGAATTCAATTCTACTTCCGCCGCCCATCCCTGTCAATGAATGAAAACTATTATCATTAACGGTGGATTATGCCGTGTGGTGAAGTTTGGGAAAAAACGGAGCGGGAACGCTTTTAAGCGGTTATTAGACACAACAATCAACATACAAAACAGTAAGTTATTGCATCAAGACTAGGAATCGTTAGTTATTCTATTATGTATCACTCACAATACATTAAATGACAGTCATTATCTGTAGTCACTCCTATTTATTGGTAATGATTTATCGTCAGATAATGCCCAATGACTTTGCCGTGCAGTTCAACCGATTTTGAGAACGACAACAACTTACAGCCAAGCCCTGCCAGGTGCTGTCTCCGATTCAGGTTATGCAACTCAATTCGCGGCGTGTTACGCTTGCTGATAACGTGAAATTTTCCCTTCAGGCGCGACTCATACAGCGGCCATCAATCCTTCACCCATACCATCACTTCAAATGGCTACAACGGCCTCAGAAGTCGCTCTGTCGAGTATATCACCAGTCAGGAACGGACGGGCATTGAAGCGCATCCGCCACAAGTCCTGCGCGGCTCCCCGGGCAACACCCGCATGCTGATAGACTCCCTGGCATTCGAGCACCGGTACACCTCCGGGATGCTGTCGTTTGTGCTATCTCCACGCCGACCATCACGAGCTGCACTTCTTCACGCCTCGCGAGGAGCTGAGCACTGGCAAGAGCCTGAACATTCGGCCGCCGGGGGAGATGGCCAAACAGACCTTCGATGGCCTGCGCAGCGAAATAAGCGCGAAATACGGCCTCAGCGCCCCCAAAGACCTGTCAAGGGTAAAAGACGTGGCTACGTGTAGTGACGCCTGACCACATCCAGAGAATTGCCGCAGAAGACCGTAAGAGGTTATCGGGTCGCGCAGGGGAACTTCCCTCCTGCGCAACCCGATAACCCCAACTATAGCATTACGGCCTGCTAATCTTTTCTCACATTATGTAAATGATAACTACTATCATCCATTGACAGTCCATAGATAAGCGCGTAACTTTCTTTATTGCTGTATGCATATACAGTACTTATTATTGAAATCAAGAAGGAGTTTAACGATGGCTAAATCAGGATTGGCAGACAGTGACGGCCTTGAATGGAAAAAAATGCTTGAGCTTGGGTATGAATGGAACGGTGAGTCGTGGGGCTGGCCGACAACGGGCGTCGATACGCCGCCCGGCATAGGAGATACGGAACCAGGGATGACTGTTTGGCCTTCAGGGAGTACTCCCCCAAGCGGTTACACCAACCTCAACGGATATGGCACCAACTACGTCGCCGGACGTCCTGACTCATTGGGGGTTGCGGCCAATGCCAAAAAGGCAGCGCAGTTCGAACAGGATCTAATGTTCTTTCAGAACGTGGAATCCGACGCGTCACAGAAACTCGAGGCAGCGCGTCAGCGCATGCGAGTCCTCAGCGATGAGGCCAGCCGCTTAACCGGTGCGGATAAGCTCAGGAAGGAAGCAGAGCAGGCAGTTGCCTCGGTGGATGAAATGGCGCAGGAAATTACGCTTGATGAAGCCAAAGCCAACAAACTGAATGCCGACTTTGAAGTCTCTTTCGCCCGCTGGCGGGAGAATCCGCGTGATGTTCGTCTCGATGGCGACCGGCAGAAACGGCTGATGGACGAGCGTGACGCACTGCGGAACGGTATTCCGGTGAAACAGAGTGAAAAAGACCTGCGCGTGGCCCGCCTCAACAAGCTGATGGCGGACGTTGCGGCGCTGGATGCGGGGCAGGATGTACGAGAGGTGAATGCCGCGCGTGAACTGGAAGACGTTCGCAATCAGGCTAACGCCCTGGAGCAAGAGCGGCAGCGTCTGGAGGGGGAGGTCAGTAGCAAAAACGCCCAAGCCGCCCATGAGCGAGAAGAAGAAGCCAGGAATCTGGCGCTGAAGGAAAAAATTGTTACGCCTGGCGATGCGTTGAGTCTGGAGCAACGCAAGTGGGAAGAAGACCGATGGAACGACGCGCAGAGAAACAAGGCGGAAGCCGAACGGCTCTCGGGAGAAGCGGCAGCCAGTCAGGGCGCACTGAATGATGTGAATCGCCGGTTGGGCGAAGCACGGAGTCAGGAAAGTCAGAAACAGCAACAGCTGAACGATGTTCAGGCGCAAATCGCGGCGGAAAAGGCCGAAGCGGCTCGACGTCAGGAAGAGCAACGTCAGCGTGAAGAGGCTGCCCGTAAAGCCAGGGAAGAAGCTGAGAAATTAGCTCGAGAGGCAAAAGAAAGGGAGGAGAAAGAAATACAAGATGCTGTTAAATTTACTGCGGATTTTTATAAGGAAGTTTTCAAGGTTTACGGAGAAAAAGCTGAAAAGCTTGCTAAATTATTAGCAGATCAGGCTAAAGGAAAAAACGTTCGCAATGTAAACGATGCGCTGAAAGCCTATGATAAATACAAGGCAAACATTAACAAAAAAATCAATAAGAAAGATCGCGAAGCTATTGCAAAAGCTTTGGAATCGGTTGACGTTAAGCAAGCGGCTAGGAATATAAGTAAATTTGGTAAAGGGTTAGGCTATACTAGCCTTGCTATCGATGCTGCAGAATGGGCCGGAGCTTTAAAAGAGGCAATAGAAACTGATAACTGGCGCCCGTTTTTTGTCAAAACAGAAGCTATTGCGGCAGGCATGGCCGCCTCTGCGGTTACGGGTTTTGCGTTTAGTATTATCCTAGGAGGACCAGTAGGGCTATTGGGCTATAGTCTAATAATGGCAGGAGTTGGTGCGTTAATAGATGATGATGCAATGGAACAAGTGAATAAATTTATCGGCATTTGAGTTGTAATTATAGAAAAGGCTGCTTACTTGCTAAGTAGCCTTTTCATAAAAATAACAAAAACAAATATCGTTATTATTGGCATTGATAATAAAAAAACAGTTCCATAGTAAATCGCCAGTCCGCCCATTTTCCCAGGCGTATCCATAAACAAACCTCTATTCCAAAATTCTTTTGTCGTGAAGGTCAATATAAAACTTTCCACTATCCATTTTGAAACGGGATAAAACACCAATCCAAAAATGCTCACCGATAATAATATATATTTATAATTAAATTCACCTCCCCAAGACAAGTAAAAAAAACATAAAAACATAAAGCATCCAAAAGGCATATTTCGGATATAGTATTTCTTATTCATTTACCCTCCACGGAGCTAGCTATTTAAATTGAACGTCAATGCAATCACCAGAAGTATCCTTTCGCTCTATTAAAGTAGTAAACGCCATTCCATCTCCATTAAACACAAAGTGTGGGTTGATATAATAAAACTCTTTTCTGAGGGTCTTTGCAATAATTTTGCTAGTTTCTAGTTCGGGGTGTTACGCCGGAACCCCAAGTAGGGGGCAGTTTGGCCATCATGGATGCCACACTCCAGGGCGTAAAAAACTGCCCACGGTGTCTATCACCAAGTTCCAGATTCATGAAAGCCATGCCAAAAAATCACAAGGTTTAGCGGCCAGTGCTATTCGTACCAGAGCAAGTAAGTGCGCCAGGCGTTCGACATCCTCACGTTCATACCCTTTGATGAGCGACATGTACTGCTTCTCCAGCGCGTCGTCCGGACAAAAGCGGTTGTGCATTGCTATCGCGCCGCACTGAACAAAGTCAGAAAAGACCTTGTACCGGTGATGGTAGCGTGCCGTTTGGCCAAAGAGGCCGATGAATTGGTTTTGTGCTTCAGTAAACGTCAGCATGGTGAACTCCATTAATAAGGGAGTTCACTCGCCGAGGGAGAACTCCCCCACGGGAAAAAAAGGCCACCGGGATACCGGTGGCCATAGGTTAGTGCTTCAGCAAAAAACGGTGATTAGCCAGCTGCTGCATTCGGTGACAAGGGAATAGAATCCTTGTCGGCGTAGGTCAGGTGGATCACCTCACCTGTCCCACCTTCAGCCGCTATTCGTCCACCATCAACATGCTCACCACGGTCGTAGCGATCGTAGCCGCTGCGTTCCGCATCGGACATATACCAGGCATGCTCCACCTGGCAGCTGAACAATTCCGACACTCTCCCGATAACCTCGCCGGCCGGCGGGTACCACGGAGAATCAAAGTGCACTGTCAACGTGTTAATGCCATCCCGTACGCAGCCGACATTATGGCCTGCCGGCCATTCGACGCCGTACTGTCGACCATAGAGCTCGACAGTGGTCGGCACATCACGCAGCAGTCCACCAGAGCCATTCAGTTCGGTCGCCAGACGCGTCGGGATCAGCATCAGCATATCGCACGGTGCGGTATATTCAGGCATCATCCCCAAACGTTCCCAGCAGATGCCGGCATCGATATCAGGGCTAACCCCCACCAGACCGAACCAGTCCGCATACTGGCGCGACAGTACATCCGCCATATGCGCCTTCGCGACGTTGGGGATGTTCTCCCATTTCACCGCATCGATACCCGACTGGCGGTAGAGTCGCTCTATCAGGCGAATGTTCTCGCCCGTTAACGGTACATCTGCCTTCAGCAACCCAAACCAGTGTTCAAAGGCCAGATTCTGAGGCGATGCAATCCCCGGTTGCGTTAACAGTGCCGGGTAAGGCACGTAAACACCGGGTTTTATCGTCGCCGGCTTCAGTATGCCGGCACACCCGGCCAGGAACAGCCGGCAGCTTTGTTGAACCGCATGACGGTAGTCAGGAATCACATGGCCATTGACCCATTGCTGCAGTTCATCCACAAAAACGGATTGGCCAGTGATCACTAAACGGTTATTGCACCAGTTCGACATGGTCGTTCTCCTCTTCTTACAAGAAAAAAGAGGGAGCTTTCCCCAGCGGGGGAAAGTCTCCCCCGTTGGGTTAGGTGTTACCTCATGATGGCCAGGACGCTGCTCCTGTCCTTAGTGGGCGTGCTCGCACTAGTGAGCCCGGTATACCTGATGTTCGTCGCCATTAGCGACCAATCCCAGCTGTACCAATATTCCGCGCTCCCTCGAGCCCGGACGTCGGCTACCATCGGCGATACTCGCCAGAATGTAATGGATCAGGCCCTCGACATTCTCAAGCTGAACAGCGGCGCCACAGGTCTGCTGAAGCTTCAGCATGTAGGCCAGCTCGCGGGCAATCTCAGGATCAACGGTTATCTGCAGCCCCTTGTTGGTGGCTTTAGTCATTGGTTATCTCCTGTTCTGTTTCACCGATCACGCCCAGCTCTTCCACCTGGCGCAGATACGGTGATGATGAGGTAAAGGGATTGGCGCCGAGGCGTACCAGGTGGTATTTATCCACCAGGTTGTTGATCGCCTCAAACGGCCGTACTCCCGCTTCCTGTAAAGCCATCACGCACTCCGCCTCACACAGATCGGTATCGTTTAACGCCAGGCCAAAATATTTGGCCAGTAACCTGCCGGCAATGGTCTGCCAGTAACGTTGTTCAATCGTCATCACCAGACTCCTCATGCCGCAACGGCTGGATCGGTTGTCACCGGGTCCGCCAGAGGCTTCAGCAAAAATTCTGATGCCTCACGGGCCTGTTTGGCCGCACGAAACAGCGCGCGCTTATCTTCACGCAACACCCTGAGCCAGTGCTCAAGGTAGCTGTCGTGCTGGATGTCACCAAAGACGCCAAGCTGCGCGCACATAAAGGCGCTGCCCAGCTCGGCCACCAGTTCCTCGAACGCATACACCGGGTCGCCGAACCGACGGGAGGAAGACGTGATGCCCTCACGGTTGAGCCGTGTTGCATGACCGGTGCTGTGCACCAGTTCATGCAACAACGTCGACCAGTAATCCGCCTCAGTCCGAAATTGCTGAGCCTGTGGCAGGACAATCTGGTCCCGGAGCGGGGAGTAAAACGCCCTGTCCTGGTAAACCTGTTCAATCCGAACGCCGCAGGCCTCAACGAGGGTGTTAACCTGAGCCTGCGTTTTCGCATCAACCGACGCATCACCCTCATCCGTCTCGGTTACCGGCATAACGCCGACAACGGTTTCCGGGAGGTTGTTGCATTGGGCAACGTTAAACAGGTACAGCGGCTTCAGCATAGGTATTCGCGTTTTCAGCGGTTTCCCCTCTTCGTCAAACAGCTGCCGGCCATCAGCGTCCTCCACCTGCTTATCCCAGGGTTTGAATACCACGGCCAGGGTTGCCGTCTCGCCGGCACGTACATGGCCACCGACGGCTTCCGCCTGCTTATAAGTCAGCCAGCGATTGGAGTGAAAACCGCGTTCTTCCGCAGCTATCCACAACAGCAGCACATTTACGCTGCTGTAGTGGTAACCCGTCGTTCCGTTCTGCGGCATGACAGACCCGGTATAAATCCGGTTCCGGTCAGTCCGCCAGGGCTTGCGCCAGGGTAAGGTGCCACGCTCGATGGCGCCGATGATGTTGTCCGTGACCTGTTGGTACAGGTCTGGTCGTTCGCGACGGGCTTTTGCTGGCCGGCGTGATGGTGATGTTTTCTTCATGGAATGCTCCTCAATGAAAAAGGCGCATTCCTCCCCTGGCGGCGAAGAATACGCCCCAGGGGACAGGAAAAGTGGTTAGAGCGCGGGGTAACGCAGCGCCCCTTTCGGATTCACTGTGTCAACACGCTGTTTAAGCCGTTCGAACAGAGCCAGGTAATCGTCTCGATCGGCGGGTTTTGCCCGTTTGCAATCGGTATGACAGGCCGTGGCCAGCAGGTTGATGGCGCGCTCACGCCAGTGTTTAAACTCATCCTGGCTGACGCAGACCGAGTAATGGACCTCGGCCAGCTGCAGCATGCACGCGGTCACCCGGCGATAATCGGCGACACACACCCAGTTAACCGTGGCAACGTGCATATAGACCGTTTCGGGTAACAGATGTATCCAGAGCTCATGGCCTTGCGACAGTATTCGTTCGATACAACTGTCGTTCAGCACCAGCTCCTCGCCAAAGTCGTCGCCGCCGGCAAGATGCCGGGACGTTTCATACCAGGCCTCATCCTTGTCAGGATGACACCCGTCGGCATACGCCAGGTGTTTGATACGGCCGGTGGCGTTTCGTTCGCCCACGGCCGGCATCAGATAGACGCCATTATCCTTGGCCAACACCAACGCACACTGATTGGCGCGGACTTCAGCCACGACGGCGCGCAGCTCTGCAGGGTTAAAATGCAACATGATAAGTCTCCTGAGTTGCGGAGACGGACTTCCCCGGGAGGGAAAGCCCCTCCAGGGAAATGAAACGTTATGGTCAGTGGGTGGTATTACCACGAAGCCCGGAAGTAAAGGTGGTCCCGACTGAAATCAAAACCGGCAAGAACGTTGTTAACGTACGCCTTCAGTAAATCGACCTGCGTCCAGTAAATACCGTCGTAGTCACGAGATTCAGAAGGAAACTCTTCATGGCAGTTCGCTTCATTCAGCCGCGACAGACACAAATCCAGCATCTGGACGTCGTTGCGGTCGAACGCCATCAGTTCACCGCTTGTGACGTCCCCGACACTGTTTTCCACCCAATACATCAACGCAGTAAACCCGCGAAAATGACAGGTGTGAACCAGCAGCGGCGGATGGTAGTGGTTACACGTTTTGTGGTTGTATCTTCGCGGCGCCTGCGCACAATCACCGCCGTCCTCCAGCCACGCTGGTGAACACGGCACCCAGTCACCGATGGGTGTCCAGTCGCCGTTTACCGGCAACATCGGATAGTCAGCCTTACGCTGACGGAAAAAGTTGATATCAAGCCCCATGGGTCACTCCTCTTGGTATACGGACAGGAGCTCCCCTGCAGGGAAGCCCTGCCGGGTGAATCAAAAAATCGCGACTATGCCGCCGAATGCGCCTGATTCAGACGCACCGCCAGCACTTCATCCATGCCGACAATAGCGCGCCAGCGACAAAGCAATTCATCGGGATCATCGTTATGACTGTTATACCCTTCCAAATGGTAAAGAATGGAGTCATCAGCCAGTGCCGCCTCATCCACTTCACCCGGAGCAAGAAGTTCCGGGCGTTTAAGGTGGTGGCGCAACCAGAGTAGTGGCAACTCCCATCCTGGATTTTTGGAAAGTCTGGAGTCGTTCCGCTCTATCCGTACAGAGCCAGGGCACAGGTTATGAATCAGTATCAGAACCAGTCGGTGAAAAAAATCAGGGCGCTGAAAGAACCCCACACGTTCTTCGACGTAAGGCATCGGTTGCATCGGGATATTTTCCTCTGCTCCCGGTGATACACGTAGACCGGCCGTTTCGAAGATCATGCCATCAAACAGCTGACCGGCTTCCGTGATACCTTCTGGCCGGGCCTCTTCAGGCAACAACCAGAACACCTCGGTCACCGCCAGGGTGAAATCAATCCACGCGTCCTGGGATGGTGATGCGACAAAATAAACGTTCATACTCACGATAAATCCTCCGGTAACAAAAAATTGGGGGGATTTATCCCCCGGACGGGAATAAATCCCCGTCAGGGTGTGTGTCTGTCAGGCGGCCGTACCGATCACCAAACCTCGAGCTCGCCAATCGCAATGTCGGCTTCGACATCGCGCTTGCCTTGCTCCACGGCCTGAGCCCAATATGACGCGTGAATATCTTTGCTCAGAGTATCCAGGCGAGCCATAAGCGCTTGCCCGTTAGCGGAAAGTGTCGATATATAGCCGTACTGCATGACGAGCAGGAAACCACCAAAGGCCTCACCCGCATTGATAACGGCATTTTCCACATCATTCAGCTCAGTGGAATTTTCACGTTCAAGACCCAGTCCCAGACGCTGGCAAGCCCGGATACTCATGAGCTTGCCTTCAACCAGGCAAAGGAAATGAAACGCATCAAGCGCGGTTTTCACGTCAAGTACGTTGGGTAACGGGGTATGCATCGATAAATCCTCCATAAAATGCCGAGGGATTTATCCCCATAACGGGTGTAAATCCCCGTCAGGGTATTAAGTGGGTAAACCGACCGCTCTAAAAGCGGTAACGCAGTCTGGCCAAATGCTCAGCATGTTGGCTGGCGAGTCGGTAAGCTTTTCTGCGCTCGGTATGCTTGCAAGACAGCACAACGTGGGTGCTTGCGTAGGTATATTCGCCTTTGTACCAACCTTTGCGCAGCGTCAGTAACGCGCTGACCGAACCCTCATCACTGCAGATAACATGCGCGCGAACGGCAAAATTACCTGCTGCATTGACGTACCAGTCAGTAAAACGCGGCGGCGCCATGCAAAAAGGTATTCGCTGGACAGCCGATTTGACACGGTGCAGGGTTGAGAAGAAATCAGGAACAACTGAAGAAGTAAAAACAGACATGGTGTTTCTCCTGTAAAAAAGGGAACACCGCTCCCAGGGGAAAGGTGTTTCCCCGGGGGATCAGATTGCAGCAACCGCAGTCGTTATGACATCGGTCAATACCTTCATCACCGTTAAGTGATCCCTGTTCTCAAAGGTTAAACAGGGTTACCGCCACTGGGGCTTCCTCTTTCAGGCTACGAGGATATTCGCAGTCGCCCGAAGGCGTTTCTCACAGACCGCTGAAACTTTGGTTGGCACTCACCCGAAGGCGCTTCTCACAGAGTGCTGAAGCATTGGCTGGTTGTCCGAAGACAACGAGTAAGCATGTTTATTTTCCGAGCAAATCGCTGATCTGTCAAGAGGCCATGCGCACCTGTTTTTGGAATAATATTTCCTGATATCCTAATAACGTAACGTCTCAGTACCATTATGATTTTGAGGTCGCAGCCCTGTGAGAGCTGCGACCGTTATGTACGAACCATCATATTCACGTATACAGTTGAGAAAATTTTAAATTAATAAAACCACGCGCACTTAAAGAAATTAATCCGTTACTCCACATCACCTTTGAAATAGACTTGCTTAATATAACGACCTCGGCCATCCCCATGTCCCAAATCCATCGATACCAATGCCTCCGCTTCTACACGACTCATTCCATTTTTAACATGATGAGTCACCGCATCGCGTGAATAAGCGTATCGCAAACTATGGGGAGCATCTTTCCCTGTCATTCCTGCTTCACGAACAATATTTCGATAACGTTCTATTGCTGTATGCAATGAAGGTTTATCAATCAATTTTCCATTGTGGTCATCACAATGCTTTATTGCAGCATCTAAAATAGATAAAACCTTCTCACGATTAAAAATAGTTGTATCGCGAGGGCGACCTCCTTTCGTACCAAAAATAACTCGTACACGCTCGTCGCCATTAATTAAAGCCTGCCGCCATGTTTTTAATGACTTTGCTGACTGAACAGTTTCTTCCGTTCGCAAACCTACATAGCGAGACAACTGAACACCCAATGCTACCCCTGCATCTTTTTTTAAGACGTGATTTATGACAGCAGTTAACTTCTCATCCGAAATAGGAGCTTTTGTTCCATCACGGTTAGCACCTGAAATCCCTAAAGCCTGGTTGCTCAATTTCTCATGGTTGGGATCGGCCAGTTTATTTCGCCCAGCAGCGGACATGACTGAACGCACGACTGCCATCTCGTTTTGCAATGTGCGAAGCGATATGTTCTCAGCCTGCCGGCTACGAATGTACTTTTCGATATGGGTCGTTTTAATGTGTTTTACATCCCTGATTTGAATATTCAACTTTGCCAGACGTTCAGAAAAACGGTCTGCAATTCTGGAACGGTCAGCAACGGTTTTAAAACTCCCTCGTCCCTGACGAGCTAGCGTGACAAGTTGTTTTCCCAGCTGTTTACCGAATCTGGACATCTTAATACCTCCAATGGGATACACGTCCTTCTGCTTTTAAAGAAGCAGACGGATCTGTACCTCAGTAATTTCAACCCCGACGACACGGTTGCTTTTGCGCTTCCTGCGTCTCGACTGGTATCTGTGCATCGGGGCGGCGAAATGTTGAGTTCTTGCGAGGCACCCCAGATCTCTGATCTGTTTGCTGCTTATGCAGAGCTGACTTTCGTCAAGCTGCCTCCAACACTACTGTTCGTAGTGTCGCCATCGATACCGAGTCGATTTCCTCCTTTTTAGATAGTGAAACGTTCAAAACGGATTTCCCGTCGTAATTACGTTGAAGTGAATGAGTGTTTAAGACCGTACTGACACGGACTACATGTTGGTCAGATGGTAGTAAAACGTTGAAAGCCACGTCGTGCGTGGGTTGAGACGTTATGCGCTACGCGCGTCACTTGGTAGTGTCTTCGCCACTTCACAAGTGACGCGCGCTCCTCTGCTCCTAATGAGACTCACGTAAGCGGCCAAATGTACCCAATGGCCTTATACGTGCGTTCAAAAGTCGCATCGTTAGCAACTCGTCATAAAAGATAAGAGAATCAAACCGTTGAAGCGTAGAACATCGCCATAGCGAGCTCTATAGCTGAAAAACGTAATACATACGTTATTGGTGAAAGGAACCGTACCAGGACTGGCGCGGTTGAGTCGCAAATGAACCTTCATCACTGCCGTGATCTCCGTTCTCAAAGGGTAAACGGAGGTACCGCCACATGGGCATCCTCTTCCAGGCTACGAGGATATTGTGACCACCCGAAGGCGTTTCTCACAGGTCACATGAAACATTGGATGGCACTCACCCGAAGGCGTCTCTCACAGAGCGCTGAGACATTGGATGGTCGTCCGAAGACGACGATACAACTCGAGTAGGGTAAGCGATCCTATCGAATCCCGTCAATCACTTGACTTGATTTCGTTCGCTGGTTACGGTGTATTACACTACATAAAATTGCATTACACAAAAAAGAAAATAACATGAAAGTACCTTCATCCTTTCGTTTCCCTGAACGATTAATGAATAGTTTAAAGGCTCGTACAGAGTCACGAAATAAATCGCTGACTGAACATGTTCAGACTGTCCTGGAAGCAAGCTTGGACAACGAAGACTTTGAGAAGAAACATTACTTTGAACTTATGGAGAATCCAGATAAAAGCATTTCCGACATTTACATAAAACTCTTCAGTACAATAAACACACAGGCAACGCGCTTAAGCCTGTCTGAGCTAAAGTTCATTATACACCACTGCCATCAGGCCTATCTCTTTCACAGTCATGCTGTTAGTAATGATTATATCAAGGTAATTATTGACATATCATTAGACCTGGTTACTGTTTCAGCACGTGAAAATATTACCTTTGATAAACATTATGTCTACCGTTGTTTTGACCTATCAGATGAAAACCTAGATGAAACTATCAGCAGTATAAAATCAGTTATTAATAAATGCATCGATGGCACCTACGCCGAATATTTAACCCGCCCATTGGAAAGTGGAGCATTTAACTTTGCGCAGTACCCAAAAGAAACTATAGATTTAATATTTACCAAAGCAAGATTACAAAAATTATTCCCTCTTGTTACACGCGGAATCATTCAAAAAAACAAAGAGAAATGGAGGGTAAAAGAACTTGCTCAAAACATCCCTTCGCATAGAGTGGATTTTTGCGTCGATGATTTAAATTTTTCTATAGTTTGCCATGGCAGCGAACTAAGATATGATGACCCTGCATCCGTTTTCTTGGTTATCGAAGGAAAGCACTTTATCAAGCCATACTCATTAAAGCACCTACTTGCGATCATTCGCTTAATAAACCGGGACGAATTAGACGCTTTTTCCAGATCGTATAATGACTCTGATAAAGTAACCATCTGGCCACCGCACTCCACTGATAATAACGGAACGATAGACATAGATTCACTCAGGTTAATATACGTATCAGAACTCTATAATGAATTTAAAGAGAAGTTTCTGAAGGCCATCGGGGACGAAAAAATGTCAGTTATAATTAACGCAATGAAGATAATGCATGGGGATATTTGACCTTGCTATTTAGGGCGCAGTCAGCGCCCTTACTTTTATCGATATACGCACCTTTAATTTTAGTATATAAGTACATTTAGTTACCCCACTGCCGATAAGTGATCTCGACGCATCTCACTGTCAGTTTTAGAGCGCTGTATTTTTCCTGCAAAGCATATAGAACCATTGATGAATAGATTGATAAAAATGCATAAAGAGTATCCATCCAGATTATTAATATAAACGAATCATTTTTCCAAAAAGAGTCTATTCGTAGAGTTGGTGTAAAGAATTTTATCATCAAAATTATTTTTTATGTTGGAGATAAAAACCAACGCAGCACCATGATCTCCTCCTTCTATTTTAAATATTTTCTCTAGTTCGCTCTCAAAATAGTTCATCCTCCCTTTAGCAGGATCCACAACTTGAAACCACCCATCTTTATAACCTGTATACACAATGAAATGCCCTCCGTTTGTACTGGTTTTCAAGATGGCTGGTGATTTTAATCTTTTTAACTCATTCAGTTTGATTTTTAATCCAACCGTTACAATATTAAATGTGTTAGCGGTTTTCTTCAAATCCCCCAACGAATATTCAGGCTTTAAACCAATAAAGAAAAATAGATTTTTCTCCGAAGTGCTTTTGTCATAGTACTTATTCAGAACAAAAGCCAATGATGCAATTCCGCATGAATTGTCAAACAGTTGTCTTTCTATATTCTTTGTCTTTGCTTCAGAAAAGTACTCCTTCACTTTATCTCGAGGCCTTTCAATGGCAAAAGCCTCACTATACAATCCTAATACTAGAGAAAAACCCAATATAAACACGAATCTTTTTTCATTCATATGTATCCTTTAAACAATTTAACAACTAACCAATAAACCACCTAACTAAGCAAACAGTTAAAAATGCAGGTATAATTGAATATATTGCGTTTAACCACTTATATTTACCACTCAAAATTTTAAATAAAAAAAACCACATGACATAAATAAAAACGATATAAATAAAGTTCATGATAGCCCCTTTAATGACAAGCCGTACATCTTTGTTTCATTAACTTATTCCATGAAGCAGGATCGTCCACAGCTTTCTGCATTGCTTCTTTGTAGCGGCCTCCACTAAGACCAGGCATATTTTTAAAATGACTATCACCCCAGTTAGGATCATTCAAAATTTTGTTTAAATCCGCTTGAGACGGAACAGAATCTAGAGCAGGCCCAACCTTATTTTTATTTTTCCCTAGATATTCACCAGCCAAGCCACCAAATAACAATCCACCAGCTTCAGTGAGTAAAAATTTATCAGCCATTAATGGGGCGCCGCCCACAGCGCCAATACCTGCGCCAACAGCCGCTGCAGCTAGTGCTTCATTGAATTTCACTTCATTTCCAGCTCCAATTGTTTGCGCTAGATAAGCGCTTAAGTTTACAGTGGCTCCTTGAGCTGCTGCCCATAAGATAGGTACAAGTACAACCGGAATGGCTTTTCCTTTCGTACTATTCAACTCCGCATCAGTCATAACTTGATAAGGTTTATATTCAAGATCATCGATCTTTTGTACAGTTGAAGCTGTGGAATTAAAGTTTAGTAGACATAATGAAAGAATTAAATATTTAAAAGTTTTCATTCTTATTTCCATAATTATACCCTCCATGAAAAGTCGATAGAAAATGTGTTTGAATCCATGCCACCTAGTTCATGATCGATGCTAAAATCAGCAGTAAAATCCTTCCAGCTATTGAAGGTGATGCCGGTTATTAATGAACTAGCTGTATCCCAAGATGGAGAGTGAGGCTTCTTTTTTTTCATGCTGTAAATATCTTTAGAGGCACCAAACTTAATGTCTATATCATTATTTAAAGCAACACTTATAATTCCTGTAGTTGAGAAATAGCGGTATTTAACATCATCTTTCCTATTAGATATACCATCGATATATGAAGGATATAAAGTAAGCACAACGGGATCCAAAATCCAACTAAAAGAGGATGATAATGTGTAATTATTAAGGCTACCAGCCTTAAACCCCGTACCAGCGCTCACCACTGTAAGTGGATAAAAATTCTCTATCCGATATGAAACCCCAAAGTTATAGTTGTCAACACTATGTTTGTTTTCAGTGTTAAGCTTAAATTGCTCGTCGGTAGTGTCTTTTTTCGTGTATTTTCCAATAACTGTTCCACGAAGTGATAAATTATTGCTAACGCCATATTGAAAAGAAGTATATCAGGAAAGTTGCTTTGTATTAGTGGTAATTATAGAGACGGAGTTGTCTATAAAAAAAGAACCTAATGAGGTGATGTTTAGTGAGTACTGCGGTGATGTGTTAGTTTTAGTATTTTCATAAATTGAAATGCCAGAACTTATTGTCCACTTATTTTCCTCTGGTAGGAAGTCTTCAACTTTGTAGATACCTCCTGCACCAACGACAAGATTAGGTATATTTTCTGCATAAGCAAGCTTTGTGACAAAGCACAATGCTAACATTGTAAAAGGAGCTAGTTTTTGCTTCATATCTGAACAACGTCCATTGTTGATAATGATTATCGTTATCTTTGTGTGGATTTTGCCATATACATACAGATTGTCAATAAGTGAAAGCAAAGGTTTCTTAACGATACGATTTGACAGCCTAAGTTAAGGCAAAGAACAAGAGACACACCGCACAGCTCTAAGCTGTGGGTGTGTCCGACAGATCCTTAAACCAAGAAAAATAGTTTAAAATTATATAGTTATTATTATATCGTTCGTTTTAGTTCCATCCCCCCCCCCGAACACAAAAAAGCCTAGCTGCTTACGGCCTGATGAGCCAAGTAGTCATTGATTATTATTTAAGCTACAATTGAAGTCTGGTTATCATCTGGCTAAAAAGTGAAAATGTGATGATGAACAAAACAAGACAGTACCACGCCTATCGGCGTGGGGTACGTATGGCAAGCCTGTGGAAACGTCTTCAAGATACGATTTTGAAATGGGACTCGTTCTGGCTGACAAAGGCTCGTAATTACAACCTACCAGCTTGGTTAGGCCATATGCCTGTCGCCGTCGCATTACTGGGATCACTCACCATTATGTTGGTAGGTGGCGCGATCATTACGGGCGCTCTGCTTTTCATCTGGGCGATCGCGTTCATATTACAGAGTATTGCCTCTCAAGCTTTTGATGACAGCGATTCCAATAAGCAGGCAACCTCAGAGTATAGAAACGGAGATCAGGGCTTTGGATTATATTCTGGCCCTGATAGTTTGATTACGTCACATAGAATGGATAATGAAGAAGACTAAGGAGATGAAGATACATCTCCTTAAATAGGAACGACTATAATTTGACAGTTTTTTTCAAAGTATCTACCGCATCCCCACCTGTGCTTTCAGCCTTCTTAGAGCCGGTGCTGATAGCATTACCAATTGCTTGACCCACACTTACTCCAGCCCAAGACAGCGCTCCTAACCATAAGGCTGGTAGGACAATAAACATACAGCCCATCACCAGATTCATAATCAGGTCATCGGCACTATTCTGGAACCCGGCCACATTCCAGCGGCTGTGCGAGTCCGAACTGTACAATGCCTCCAGTAACCAGCTGTCCAGCCAGCGCGCCAGTTCCCACCAGAATGTCAGGAAATTCAGCGCAAACACCACGAACGTCACCGTAATCACCGTCTTGTACTCGTAGGCAGCGAACGCCAGGATAAGCGGCACCATGATGTAGACGGCCATCAGCAGCACCGCCTGCACCATCGGCAGTGCCTGACGCATCGCATCAAATGCCGGGTACGCCGCCAGGCTCCCCAGCGCGGTTCCGCCCAGCGACGCGAGCCGGTTAACCGAGTTGTCCAGGGTAAAGTCTGCATTGCCTCCGTAACCGGCATAAGCGCGTCCGCCCTGGGAGACCGTCAGGTTATCCGGACTGACCAGGCGGCGCACCACCGCCTCTTTATAGTCCGCATCAGGTTGCCCCATCATCTTCAGCGCGGCAGACATCCGCAGCATGACGCCCGGATCGACCTGTTTCACCACGCGGGCTTCCAGCCCCGTTTCGCCAGATGACCACCACTCGCTGCAGGTTGGATATCCCCCTCGTCCAGTGTTTGGCTGGCCGCTGTCCCGCCCCTCATTCCAGGGGAAACTGGTACGCGGAGTTTTGGACTGCAGGTTGTTGTAGTACCCGCCGTTCAGGAAGGTTTTCGACCCCAGCCACTCGATGTCACGCAGGGTGGCTTTGTCCGTCGTCTGGCCCTGGTCGCGGTTCTGCCAAGTATATAATGCCAGCGCGTAGCAGTCGTTGGTGAAGTCCTGCAGTTCCTTCGCCAGCGCCGGGTTGTTGACCCGACTGTGTTGGACTTCAAAACGGACCTGCCGCAGATCTGGCCTGCACGGAATGGTGGCTACGGCCGCCGACGTGATCCCCTTCGACAGCTTATGCATCAATAACCACCACACCGGCACCTTCGCCGTCTGGCCATTCAGGCTCGACATGATGTTGGCGTAGCCCGTTTCATCCGGCTTCTTCGGCGTCCAGGTGCCACAGGTCGCCGCCCGGCTGCTGTCGTACTTGATGGTGTCGAGGCTGACATTCATCAGCGGCAGGCAGCAGGCTAGCATCACAAAAAATGCCCCGTAGAGCAGGTTTTCGATGCGTGGCAGAGACAGCATCCCTTTGTTGCCCTCATCCTCCCCTTCCTCACGCACCCTCAGCCAGATGGCCACTACCTTGAATAGCAACGGCAGCACAAACAGCCCCGTACTGACCAGCAGCTCCCACAGGCCATTGTTAATCAGCCAGCCAAGCAACGTCAGGAAATACTCCAGATAGCTATTGGTCATCATAACGACAGCCCTCCACCAAAGAGGCTGTATTCACAGGCCAGGGAAAATACCGCGCAGGCGATGGCCATGCGTTTGAGGGGTTGCCGGTATTCTGGTTTGCAGCCCGGCGCATGCCAGACTTTCCAGAACCCCCAGGCCAGCGCCGCGTAAAGCGCCAGGCGCCAGCTCAGCCAGCCATAACGGGTGCTGTGCACCCAGTCACGCAGCGCGGCACTCTCTCCCGGGTGATTGACACCCCAGTGAGCCATGCCCAGCGCGACTATCATCGCTATCACCAGCATGCCCAACATCTGCAGAACACGCTTTGCCCGCAGACCAAACCGGCGCCTCCTGGTAGGCGTCACCGCTTTTTTCTCTGTTCCGGTCATTGATTCATCCTCACAATTACTGGTCGCTTTCCGGCACGGCCAGCTGGTTGAATTTAGTATCCGGGCTGTCAACCGACTGACGCTGCGGGTTGGTTTCCGCCCGGTTGTTCTCCCTGTCGATGATGGTCAGCACCGCGTTACGCGCAATCTCACGCTTCATCTCCATCTCGTTCTTGAGCGCCGTGATCTCACGATCCAGCGCCTCGATACGCCGATCGCCTTCTTCAATCGCGACTTTCTGCGCAGAGGCGTTCGGCTCAGACATCCCAGTGGTGATCATGCGCCGCATGATAAAGGCTGTTTCGATGGTATCCGCCATCGCCAGTTCACTGGCCAGACGCCCAACCAGAGCGGCATTATCCGGATCGCGCTGCAGTGCCTTGATAACGCCGGCGGTCACTGCCAGACTGCCCGTTTTGAGTTTGGCCAGGTTGCCCGCGGTGGGTTTTTCTGCCCCGTTGACCAGTCTGGCCAACTGTTCGTTATTCGCCTTGGTTGCCTCTTCCAGCATCGGCGCAAAACCTGTACCGGCTACGGTGCTGCCTGGCTGTTCGGTCCCTTCGCCACTGGTGCATTGCGCTGCGTCCTTGCAGGTGCGCAGCGAGGTGTCGCCCAACACCTTCACCACAGCGGCTGCCGCTTCTTCACTGCTGGCATATTTGGTACAGGCTCCGCCGGTACAGCTGCTGCCGAATACGTTGGAGGTACTGGTGACCGGCAACGCATTCATCATGTTGTAGCCGGCTGCAGCCAGATCGTGCGTCGGTTTGATGGCCGGCTGACCGGCGCCGCCGCGCTTCTGTCCACCGATCCAGGTCTGGCCGGATTGTCCGGTCACTTTCTCGGTGGCGTTCATCGATCGGATCGCATCCGCATCCCCGTTGTTGACCAGGCTTTTGGCCTCCTCCATCGCCGCCGCCTGGCTCCAGCCGCCGGTATCCACCATATCCATCATCCGTTTGGAGAGGTTCTGGCAATTGAGCTGGGCTTTGTCGAATGCCACGTTGGCCTGCAATACCCCGTTTGTCAGCATTTCATACAAGCCAGGGTTAGCACGCTGGATAGCCATCGCCGGCAGACTGGCTACCGCACCGGTAGCACCCTGAATAACGTTACCCATCAGGCTCTTGAACCCGTCCGTCACGCCATTGAGCTGGTTACCGATGGTGCTCTTCAGGTCGAAGTTGCCGCACATCAAATCCGAGCTCCAGCCCAGGTTCATCCCCAGGCGCTGCATATTGCCACGCGTCGCCGGCTGCGATATCACCGAGCCTCCGCCCAGGGAATAGAACAGCTTGTCCGAGACCGCGCCGCTGGCGTTCTTCCCGTAACCGATATTGCTGTCATTCACCTGGGGCAGTGAAATACCAAACAGGGTGCCGTTATCGTCATTGTCGTCAGCGTGTGCGCTCACACCGGCCATCGCCAGGCTGCCGGCAATCAGCAGAGACAGCAGGCTGCGCCGTCCCCAGAGAGATTTATTCATCGTGTTTTTCATCATTTATGCCTCAGAAATCTGTGCTGTAGAGGAAACGCTGCCCGCGGCGCTGGCAGCAGCTGTAGGGTTGCCACAGGGCAAAGGCAGCGTTCGCATCCGCAGCCGGCGTATGGTCACCGTCCGGGAATACCGCGCAGGACTGGCTGAGCTGCGGCGCAAGGCGTTGCCATTTGTGGTTGCTGGTTCCGGTATTTTCCTGAACTGCACCTGGTGGCCAGTACCCTTCCGAGCGCTGGCCCATCAGGGGCTGGTAGACGTGCGGCTGACCAGAGCGAGTGATGATGTCCGCCACACGCTGTGCCACCAGAGCACCCGCCTTGTCGTCATCGACCTGGGTCACAAATCCCGAACGGGGATAGACGTTGCCCCACATATTCGCGGCCGCCTGACTGCCGACCTCACGCTGACCAGGCACCAATGCTTCGGGATAGAGGGATTCCGGCATACCAGTACGCCATGCCAGGCTGTCCAGCGTACTGAGGAAATACGGCACGAAGGGGGTCGCGGCACTGCGGCACGAATAGCCGGCAATGCTGCCGCCAATCAGGGTCGTCGCCGGATGACCAATGGCATCGGCATACTTGAAGTGAAGGTTGGTTTTACGCTGCCCGGGGGTTTTCAGCTCATTGTTGCCACCGCCGGCTGCAACGCCGCCCAGTGCGCTGGTGATACTGCTCTCGAGTCCGCCGGCGGCCTGACTGACCATCGACATCTCACACCACGGGTTGCCTCCCGGAGTGTTATACGCCGACACCACCGCCTCCGGGATGAAATGGCTAACTTTGACCGAAGTTCGGACAGTGCAGCCGCCCCAACTGCAGAACAACCAGTAGCAGATACCGCTGACGCGCCAGCTGATGCAGGACTGCGACACCGCACTGGCAACAATCTGTGCGCTGTTGAGCGCGGCATTCGCCGCCGGCACGCCGGCCGCAGACAGCATCATGGCTACACCGAGGGATTTAAGGGTCAGCCGGGGTTGTCCGGAAGACGCCAACTGCAAGGGAAATCGTTGCATGTCACTGGCCCTCCAGTGACTTCGCGCGCAACGCGGTGGCCCGGGCGATATCAGCGGTGCCATACACCACATCCCGATCGTCAAACACGACCGCGGGGACTTTTTTGACGCCCAGTTCCCAGGTGCGCACCACCGCACGGTAAACCGTCTCCAGCTCCTGTTCATGCGCCTGCCATTGTGGTGACTGAAGTACGGCTTGCGCCTGCCGCTGCGCTTCATCCGGGTTCGACGACAGTGCGCCGAAGAGCTGCGTCTGCAACTGCTCCGGACCGTCAAGATAAATCACGGTCACGGAAGCATCATTATTCGTCGGAGGATGGTGGGAATCGGTATACAGTACCGTGCCGGCAAGCACCGATGCCGGCATCAGCAGAGGAAACAACGTCAGCAACGTGTTGATTTTCATGGCGTGCACTCCTGCGTGGATAGAATCCACACAGGGTGCTATGGAGCGCTCAGAAAGACAGCAAAGAAGTCTTTATTGGATTGCGATAATTTTACTACGCTAACGCTGAATCTATGCTGCAAGAATTTATGCAATTGAGTAGACCTTGTTATATGATTTTGGTCGACGGTATGACAAATCGCTTATGAGGGTATAAATGGATATTTCACTGCTTACAGGGCAACGGACTAACGCCTGGTCAGCAACCATGATTAATCTGGAAGCTCGAAAACTCATTAATACCGCGAATACCGTTGCGTCTCACCATCTTCAGGATGGGCTCACAAAAATCAAGTTCATGGAAGATATTAAATCCTTCATATCACAGCAATTTTATCTTGCTCGTCAGGCAAAATCTGAAGAGGAAGGAATTTCCTATTTAAAGAACTTAAGAGCAGAAAATGAAAATCTTCTCGAGCAAGATCGCTTACTCAGAACAAAAGCCGCCAAACTGTATGCAAAGGTAGAATTTATCAAGGAAAACAACAACGTCGTGGGTTATGCCATCACGGCAGTTAACGTCGTCTTGGCCGGTCTGGAAGTTGTAGGTGGATTTGCAATAGCAGCGACAGGAACCCCTATCGGCGTCATGGCGGGAGTAATACTTATCGCTGATGGCTTCAATACGCTTTCGCGAGAATTCGATCAGCAAGTACAAAGTAAACCTGATTCTGAAGGGATCCTCGCTAATGGTGTCATGGCAACCGCTGAGTTTATGGGATTCAGCCGAGATAGTGGTCTCGGTGCTTTTAAAGCAGTAACCCTCACAGCTAACGCTTACAGCATATTCGGATTACTCAGAAGACCTGGAACATGGCGGCTGTTCCACTATCTACCGACTGATTTTTATCGCAAGGTCGAAACCATGAACAGACCTATGTTGACAATGAAAATAGTAGGCTATGGACTTAAGGCAAAAGTTGTATTCGATTTAATGACAACGACAACAGACTCAGCTCATTGAGCCCGTTTTCTGAAACGCCAGGATTTATATGCCAAGCCAGCCGGAACAGTTAACCAACCGATGGCTAAAACGAATAAACCGGCAAACACACCAGATAATGCGCTGTCAACAGACCCCAGAATCAGCGCTATCAAACACACCAAAACAACCCCAAACGTCACCCAGACATTGATCAAGAACCGCTTCGCTAGGTCTGAAACAATGACATCTACAGTTGAACCATAATTGGCACTGTTATTTCGGAGCTTCTGTATATCTTTCGTCGTAAAACCTGACTTCGATAATGCTTCTTCAGTTATCGCCACGTCATCTCCTCCTGTAATAGCGAATAGTATACCGCTATCCGGATAAAAAAAAACCGGCCAGAAGGCCGGTGATCTAGTGAAAACATACTCTCAAAAATTGGCTCAGATACCAGATAGTATGAAGTGTTCGTTAACTTCTACTGTGTTATCAGTTAACCCTAAATCGCTCACACAGCTCGCTCAGGTGGAGCAACAGATACACCACATCGGCCGCATCCGGCACTGTGACATACCAGCGTGGATGCCGGTATTCGTCCGACTGAGGCCACAGCGTGTTACCGGCCACGGTGATAAGAACATCGATGCAACGCCCCAGGTGCCCCTCAAGATGCAATGCTACGCTGGTACGACTCCCGATGCGATGTGGATGAGCGGTAAGTCGAACTGGCCCTGACAACCGAGCCCGAATAGCCGTACAGAACGTGTCGAGTCCCAGCGCATCTGTTGCGCTCAGGGTAGCTACCCCCTGCGGGGGAAGGGTAAACAACGCCGGTTCTCTAATGACCTGGTCTTGAGAACGAACAACCGGTTCAGGGTATTTCAGGGTCATCATGCTACCGCTGCCTCCCCGTTAGCCGCCAGGCCGCGCAGGCGGTCAAGCTTTTGCGCCACCTTGCGCGCCGCCTCGAGCTCGCTGCAGCCAAATTCCTGCATCAGCGCGCGGCGTTCGGCCTTCTCTTCTTTTTCGGTCATCCCCAGCGCCAGGTACAGGCTCGGCGGTACTGCACGGAACAGCGCCTCGAGTTTTTTCGACAGCACCACACCTTCGGTATAACAGCCGGAGAGTTTGCTGGCCGACAGCAGCACCGCCTTTTGCTCCTCGGTCAGCGCCTTGAAGCGCGCAATGTCGTTGACCTCCTCCGGCGGCATCGTCAGACAAACCCACCACTCCGCCATATTCAACATTTTCTCGGCAATATCCGGGAAGTCTTTCAGGTTCTGCGTGGCCAGCCACAGCCAGGCGCCGAGCTTACGCCACATTTTGACGATTTTGGTCATGTACGGCGCCAACAGCGGGTTCACCGTCACGATGTGCGCCTCATCCACCGCGAACACGATATCCCGCTCCGAGTACTGGTCCCGTTCGGCAATGTTGTTGATGGTGTTGGTCAGGCTCACCATCGTCAGCGCCATCTGCGCCTCATAGCCTTCACGTGCCAGATGCCCAAGGTCAATCAGGGTCACATCCGCCTCTGGCCACAGGCTGCCTTCGCGGTTAAACAGCTCCGCTTCAAAACTGCCGGCCTGGGTAAACATCCCGAGCGACTCAGCCATTTCCGCCGCTTTGGCCCGGCGCTGCTCATTACGGATATCACTCCCTTCGTCTTTGGATATGGCATACAGCGCCTTCTGCAGGTCTGCCGGCAACATCTGCCGCCCTTCGTCATAGGTCTGCCGCGCAGCCATCAGCAACGCCTCGCGGATCATCGCGCGGTCGGCGCGTTTCAGTTCATGTTCTTCCTTCGCATCGCCGCCGGTGATCATCATGCGCGCCGAGATCTCCATTTCCCCCAGGTAATCGCGCTTGTCCTCATCCTCGTCGTCATCGGCATCGATGTCCGGCAGGTCATTTTCATCCAGGGCCAGCGTCGTTAATTCGTCTTCGACCAGCTTGTGCGCGTAGGAAAACGGCGGCAACGAGACGCCACTGCCCGGCTTGATGCTCACCTTGTTGACGCTGAGCCCCTGGCTCTCGAAGTAATCGGCGAGCAGTCCGAACGAGTTCCCCGCTTCGGCAATAAACAGCCGCGGTCGGTGTATTGCCATCAGCTGCGACAGGGTCGCACACAGCGTCGCAGATTTCCCCGCGCCGGTCGGACCAAAATACAGCATGTGCGCATTCTGACTCCGGTCGTGCTTGTTGAGCGGATCAAACGTCAGCGTATCCCCACCGCGGTTGAAGAAGCTCATGCCGGGGTGACCGGTCCCGGTTTCGCGGCCAGTCACCGGTAACAGGCCGGCCAGATGCTGTACCCAGGTCAGGCGGGTGTACCAGTGTTTCTTGTCCGTCTCCGGGTTAAAACACATCGGCAACGCCCGCAGATAGGTATTGAGCGGCGCCACATCAAACTCCGGGCGAACCGGCTGCAGGCCGGCGCCAAGCAACACGTTGGTGAGCTCGACACGTTTGTGATTGAGCGTGGTCAGATCGCCGGCGCGCAGCAGGAAGGTGATACCGGCACGGTACAGTTTGTGGCGATTGCCCAGGTACTCTTTCACCTGCGCCACGTCCTGGCGCACGCGGCCAGATTCAGTATTTTCACCGACGGCATTTTTGGCAAGCCGGTTAAAATCGTTTTCCAGCGTGTCTTGAGGCTGCACCACAATCGTCATGCACACCATCGTCCCCTCCGGGAACAGATCCATCAGCGCATTGATTTTCTTTTCTCCGCGTTTCATTTCACCTGTGATTGTGCCCGGCTCCGGCGGACGGCGCAGTTTCTCGACCGGAATGGCGCAATGCGCCTGGGTATCGAACCACCATACGCCGTGATCAGGATCGGATACGGGCGGGGTGAACAGCAGGGTTTCGGCAAAATCATTCTGCACCGGCATCGCACCTTCCGGCGTGACACGGCTGTCAAAATAGGCGGCATCGCGGTACAGCGTCTCTTTATCCACCCACTCCGGGCTGGGGTTAAAATGACGCAGCAACCAGTCATGGACCTGCGCCCCGTTCTGGCGCACGCAGGCAACGCCGGCACCGGCCAGGGCACCGGTCACGCGCTCACAGGTCTGATTCAGCATGGCAATCGGTGGCATCGGATCATGATTGCTCTTACCAATCCAGCGATAGACCACCATGCGGGTCCGTCGCTGCTGCCCACGCCACGGCTGGTCTGTTATCAGCGTATCTTTGAACAGGCCTTCCGGACGGGCAATCCCGCGCAGATGGCGCTCGGTCTCTTTCAGCCAGTCTTCAGTAAACGCACTGCCCTGCGCGTGGGGTTTGACATACTGTCGCAGCCTGTCGATATACGCCTCGACATTGTTCTCGTCCTGGCAGAAGAACTGCACGATCCAGGGGTTTTCATCATGTTCGTCAAACGAGTCCTGCAGAGCATCCTCCACCGTGTCACGCATCTGCTCCAGGCGATCGTCCGTCCGCCCTTCGGTCGCCACCGGCGTGATGTCAAACACAGCGCCGACAGATATGCCGTCATCGAGCAAGATACACTGCTCACGGTCGAGAAACTCCGCCCAGGGCAGGTAATCAACGATGGACGGATTGGCGTGATACACCTGCTGCTCATCCTTTACCGTCATCTTGCCCTGGCGCCGTAATGGCTCACGGCCGTCGACAGACAGTGGCACACCGTCCTCGGTCACGTTCAGTGCGTCCTGGGCAGCAGCCGCCGACTTTTTACGCGTCAGGCGCTTTTTATCAAACAGGGAAAACCGCATCAGTAGGCCTCCGTCCGTTCACCCGGCATCGCATACTGCACCTGGCTGTAGAAGGGAAACACGGTGCTGTACCCCGGCACCGGCGCGTTGCCACCCGCCAGGTGCGGGAACACGTACATCACAAGATCGGGATTCGGCAGGCGCGGGAACTGCTGGCTGATTTCGCTTTCCTGCGTGCGGCTGTAGCTGCGATCGCTCGCGGCTGTTGCCTGGCTTTCGCTCTCGGTGAGCGGCCGGCGCAGGCTGTCGCGCGCTGCCACCGCATTGCGCGCCGTTCCGCCGCCATCCTCACCCTGCCACAATTCCAGCATCGAGCTGTCCCCCGGTGGCAGCATTTCCTCTTTCGACGTCGAACAGCCGGCCAACGCCATGACGCTGACAATGACAGTGATCGCCATAACTCGATTAAACAGATTTTTCCGCATGATTATCATTCTCTTATAAGCAAACACAGCAGGAGCAGCACACCCAGCCAAAACGCGCAGCAGGACAGCAAAACCAGCGCCCAACCCTGTGGGCGATTCATCCTTTCGCATTGACGCCACAGCATGCCTTTTCTCCTCCGAATGACGCGTTAATCCAGCCCGCCGGTGTTGCCGTCTTCGCCAGGCAGGCTGAAGTCGTCGTAACGCACCTTGCGCCCTTTGGTCTCAAAGTCGATCGCCAGCTGGCGAGTAATGTGCACGGCCAGCTTCTGGCCCGGCGGAACGTACACGGCGTCGAACATCATGCCGTAGCGCTCACGCACCCAGTCGGCGGTCTCTTTCATCCCGCCTGACAGCGCCTTGCCTAGCACGGCCTGGCCGGCATTACCGGTCATGGTCGAGGTGATGCCATTCACATTGTTTTGCGTGGTGTATTGCCCCTGACTGATCCCTTCCCCGGCGGCGCTGGCGGCCGACAAGGCGGCGATCGTCGGCAGATAGGTCGAGGCATTGGACTTACGCTCTCCACCGATGCACGGGATACCGTTGTCATCGGAGATCCAGCCGATGCCGGCGGTGGTGCTGACCTCCTTCGCATTACTGCCGGCATTATTGTTACTGCCGTTGGCATTCATGTTGGTGTTGGGTTTTGGCAGGGTGCGGACCGTCCCGTCCGCAAACACGAAGGTGATGCTGTTGACCTGGCCGCGCACGCACGACAACGTCCAGTCCCCGCTGGCGGTCCCCGAGACAATCGCACCCTCGACGTCCGGCAACTCGATGCCGTTCGCCGTCAGGTTGTCTTTGCCAATCATCAGCTTGAACGGGTACGGGTCAGTCACCGTGCCGTTGATCGGCACGCGGCCCAGCAGCGCCGTCATGGCGCGGCTGCCCACCAGGGTGGAATTCTCAGGCAGGGTAAACACCGGCTCGGCGTTCTCCTCCGCCCCTTTTTCATTGGTATGTCCTTTAACCTGCTGCTCATAGGCAGCTTTTTGGCGTGTGATCGCATTGTCCGACAGGAACGACGTCGGGAACTGCGGGCCGTCTTTGACGCTGTTCGGATTACGCGGGTCGGGTTCTTTCATGTCTTTCGGACCGACCCACATCAAGCCATCCTGACCAGGAGCGGCCCCACCGTCCCCGGCACCCAAGCCATCCAGTCCCAGCCCCAGCGGAATATCACTGTCGCTTTTTGCCTTGTCCTTGTTCGCACTCAACTGCTCGGTCAGCGTCTGGATTTTTCCCATCAGCATTTGCTGCTCTTGCTGAAGCTGCTGCTGGCGCTGCTGTGCTTGTTTTTGGAAGCCGGCCACGGCCTCATTGACCTGACCGGACACATTGGTATTGCGCTTGCGAAGTTCTTCGTTTTCTTTCAGCACTTTATCAATGTTTTTCTGCAACTCGGCCTGCTGGGTTCGGGTAGTACGTAGGGTGCCCACCAGGGTACGCAGCGTATCTTCTGGAGTATCCCCCTCTACACCCAGCGCCCGCAGCTCTTCCGGCGACATGCTGGCCAGCACGTTATGCGCCTGCTGAGTCTCCTCCTGTGCTTTACCGCCGCTGCAGGCCTTAAGCCCGACGATGATCGCGGTGGCCAGCACGCCGAACACAATGACCTTCGGCAGCATGTTGGATTTCACCTCAGCCATGATTAGCCCCCTTCTTCACCGCTTTTACGGCTTTGCGAACCGCCGATGGTTCCGCGACAAACGCCCCGTCCGGGCGACCGGCGGTAACCAGGTACAGCGTGGTGGTGTCTTCCGGAGTCCCCACCGGGCCAAGATAGCGGTGCTGGAACGTCGCCGTCACAAACTGCCCCTGCAGTACCCGGGGATCGAGCGTGATTTTGCGGCTGGCGGTGTTTTGCACCTTCAGCGCTACCACGTTGCGGCTGCCAACACCCCAGCCGCCCAGCGGCGTGATGGTCACCGGCTCTGACGGGTACAGTGTGGTGATACGTTTCGGCAGGTGCGGGTTGACCGGATGAATGCCGGGCACCGCTTCAACCGTACGCACCGGGCCGTACAGGCTTTGTGCTGCGTAACGCGTCAGGACAACCGGCAGCGGCGCGTTGTATTTGACTTTTTTACGCTTCGCCTGGGTACCGTTATCCGCCCCAGGCGCCGCGTTGTTTCCCCCTGAAGCAGCTGACGCGTCACTGCTGCTAACTGAGGTCACGTCACCGCTGTAGACAATACGCACCGGTTCGGCCGAGCCTTTGTCCGATGCCGTCACATCAAGGAGAATAACCTCCCCGTTTTCCACGTCCTGCAGCTGCAGACGCGTTGGCGGGAAAGCGGCATCCGCTTTCAGATAAACCGCACCGCCACTGCTTTGCACTCGCAGCTTACCGTTCAGCGCCGGCGGGAAGCCGACGCGGACATTTTTATCGGCAAACAACACCCGCTCCTTGCCGACGGCCAGCGGGATTTGCAACGGGATACGCTCCCATTTCATCAGCTCTTCCGCCTGCGTAACCGGCACGATAAACGTCGCCGCCAGGGGAAGTACACTCAGGGAAAGCGCCAGAACACGTGCTTTCATCATTGGAATACTCCTTTTTTCTCAGGCGCGGGTTCCGCCGGCGCCGCAGCAAGACGCTGTGGCATGCTGTCGTAACAATCCAGTGCCAGACCAAACTCATTACGTTCCGGATCCCCTTCTGCGCGCACCACTTTCAGCGGGTAACGTGTCAGTGCGCGTTTCACCGGTTCGCCGGCAAAGGACTCGTCCGCCACCAGATCAAGGCGTACCACCCAGTTATCACGGCCTTTGACCGTCACCGGGCTCTGGTTATAACGGCCGTTGTAACCATGCTCAGGGATTTCGAATACCACGCGCGTCCTGCCGGCAAGTTCACCGCTTTCGCTACGCTTTTTGGCGTCCGCCTTCAGGAAACGTGCGCAGGAGTCGGTCAGATAAGGAGACAGCGCGGCAATTTTGGCCGGGTAATCGACATCACCGTTCTTAGGCCAGGCATTGAGTTGCTGGAAGATATAAAAACCGAAGCTGTAGACCGTGGACGGTGGTACCTCCCACCAGGCGCGGGTAGAGCCGCTGCGCAGGTCTGGCGGGTTATGGATGGTCAAATTGTCTGGCGCCCGCATCCAGCCGATGCTGGCTACCAGAAGGAAAACGACCAGCACGCCACAGGCAACACGCAACGTGAGAATATGCTGATCGCGGTTTTTAACCGCATGTCTGAAACGGCTCATGTGGACCTCTTAACAACGCGGCTGCGACGCAACGACCAGCCCTGTTTGTCGATAATCAGGGTGGGATCCCCCCACCCCATGCGACGTTTACGCGCCTCGAGACGCTGCCAGATATAATTCTCCGGTTTACCGCGCTTCAGACGCGTCAACCGGCTGCCCCCAAACCAGATGACGAGAAGCGGCGTCACCAGCATGCCGGTGGGTATCACGACCCAACCGGCAAGGGGAAGAAACGGCAACGACACGAGCAGACCCAGCCCTACGCCCGCCAACGCCGCCAGTCCCATCTCCGGGGTGGTGAACCCCCGGAAGACGACTGGCTCTGCGTTAAGACGGTCAGGTAAGAATCGGATAGTCTGCATGGCCGGCCACCTTAGAACAGGATTTCGGCGGACTTGCCAACCAGCCAAATAACGGTGACCAGCAGCACCACACCAACCAGCACGATGGCGCCGAACTTGGCCCAGGTCGCCTTCTGATCACGGACCTCGGCAAAGGTATGGATCGCAGCGTTGGCGACAATCAGGAAAGCCACCGCAGCGGCGACCAGACCGATAATAACGATCCCGTCCTGGAAATAGCCTTTGATGGTATCCATCAGACTACCGCCACCACCGGAGGACGGGGGCTCAACCGACGGCAGAGCCGCCTGCACCGGCTGGCTGGTGACATACGCCAGGGAAGTGGCTACCGCGGCACGCGCGCAGAGTTGACGGAAAAGACGAACTGCAGCATTCATAAAAAATTCCTTATGGGTGTGTGAAAATAACATCGTGAAATACGGTCCAGCGCCTCTTGCGCCTCTTACAGGTCAGCTGGCAAACATCCAGATTGAAACAACCAGCAACAGCACGGTTTTGATGACGAAGTGAACCAACGCCCCATTGCGTACTTTTTCGTTGCTCCAGCCCTGGTAAACATCAACCAAAGCCCAGGCCGCCCAGACAAACAGCACCGCCAGTAACCCACCGATGCAAATCAGCGACAGAATATTGACTTCAACACCGCCGCTGGCCGCCTTGAAGGCCTGCTCCTGCGCACCGGTCATGGCCATCAGGGGCGCTCCCGACGGTAGTTGCCGGCCACCGCACTGCCATCACGTGGTTGGGCACGCGAGGGTTCCAGATAGCGGTCAATGCCGGCATTGATGGTTTTGAGATCGGCGGTAGCGCGGGCATAGTCGAAGAAGAAACGACCGCGCTCCGACGGGTCAGCCTGAACGGCGGCAACACGCGCACGTTCAAGTGCTGCCTGCACCTGAATCAGCATGCGCTGGGCAGAGGCCAGCTCATCTTTTTCAGCGGCAAAGGCAGGCAGTGCGGTCAGCAAAGTCAGCCCCAGCAAACAGCCGGCACCGAGACCACGAACAACGGGGATAGGCATACACAAGCACTCCTTGATGATTTAGGGTGCTCTCAGGGTGCGACAGATGGGGCGGGAGGTCAGCGGATAACTCTTTATAGAATTTTGATAATTTTTAGCCAGGGGAAGCGCATGAAGCTAAATAAGCGGTCTGCAGACACTATTGTTGTAAAAAGGCCTATTTTGTACATCAGCAGCAATAAGAGAAGGGGGTATCAGTTTGCACCGTTGGTAACACCAACGGCAGTAATACCAGTATCAGAATCAGCCCGACCTCATAAATGCATCACGACACTGAAAAGGAACATAGATCCCCCAATACACAAGATCGCAAGTACTTGCAGGACACGTAACCAACGTTGAACACGGTTTTCCGGAGGGGCTTTCTCTAAAATAGGTTTAAGCAGTGTGGCTAGAATAACAGCCTCAAGAGCAATAACAGCGCAAATATACAGATTCATTCAACACCTCGTTTTCGATTAAATTGCAGAGCCACAAAAATATTTAGGGGACATTCAGAGGACAATAAATGGTTCGAACAAGAAGGACAGCAGGTAACTCGTTATGAAGTTTTGATGGTTTTTAAGCCTGGAAATACTGCCGCGCCGCACAGCGGCTTGTCTGCTGACGGCAGCGCACAAAAGCCAGTTTTGTACGCCGCCGTCCAGCTCGAGTTTTCGCTCTAGAGATACTTTTTAAAGGAGGCTGTCGTTACCGTTACCGCAATGCCGAGCAGAATAGCAGCCGGCAACAACAGCAGATTGGGGTATACCGCCGTTGGCCATGACAGGTACAGCATGCAGGGGATATACACCGCCGGCTTCACCATCCGCTTGGCATGGTGGTACACAAAACTCGACTCATAGCCGGCACCGTAGCGCCGAATATCACGTCGCCCCAGCCCCTCGGTCAGCGCGACCAGCATCACCAGGATAAACAGCGGGATGGACAGCACCAAAATGGTCACACGTACCAGGGTGATGACGGTGACGTACACCGTCGCCATCAGGTACTCTTTAAGCGTGGTAGCCAGCCAACCACTCCAGCTGTTCAGTTCCCTGGCAACCGCATTCTGACTGTGTACCTGGGTGTCATACGCCTGCTTAATCCAGTCCAAAAAGCCACTGTCCACGAAGGTCCATTGATACGCCATCATAATCCAACGGGTGACGGTCACTGACGGTTCAGACAGCAGCAGACTGCGTGTAAACTCAGAGGACAGGTACCCCAACTCGGTGTTCATCACCGCTTCACTGTGCGATGCGCCAAGCTCTGGCCAGAAGAAGGCCATCCCGACATATTCGATCACCAGGCTCACCAAAAGCGAAGCTAGGAACATCCCGATCAGCATCCAGGGCCAGCCCCACAGCACGTTGTAAAACAGCCCATGCTTACGGGGTTGTACGGGCTGCTGAGGTTGATTATTCACCGCTTGCGACATTCAGCCCCCCTTTGATGGCAACATCCGGCATTACCGTGCTGGCAGACCACCAGGACTCGCTGGTACGGTAGTTGCGCTGCATCTCCTCGGCAATCTTCTGCAGGTTGGCAGGCATCAAAGCATCATCCCTGTCACCGCTGGGCAGTGGCATCCGAATTTTCCACAGTTGACCACCTTCCAGTAGCGCGAACGCCTGCCCTTTCGGGAGGTTAATCACGTCCGCCGGGGCAAGCAGAGGGGCTTTCACAGTACCGACACGGTCCTGGGTATTGGAAGTAAAATCCTGTCCCTTCTCCACATCGGCCGTATCGGCATGCCCTGATACCAGGGTTTTGGTGTAAATATCGACCTCCGGGAGCTGTGTTGTCAGCAACTGTGCGGTCCGGTTCTCACGCACACGCAGCATAATCAGGGTATTGAAGTTACCTGTCACCTGAGCCGCCTTCGCGGTACTGCCGATGCGCGCCTCGATATCTGACTCGGTTTGCGTGTAGGCCGTCACCTGCATACCGGCGCCGCCGCCTTTGTTGATAAGCGGGATAAATTCGTCCCCCATGAGCTCGTTGAACTCGTCACAATGCAGGTTGATCGGCAGTTTACCGTCTGCCCGGGTCGGCAACCCGCCGTGCATACCGTGTTTATAGATATGACCGGCAACCGACACCAGGTCAGCAAACATGCTGTTGCCGACGGCAGAGGCGACCACCCCGTCCGACAAGGCATCCAACCCCACGTAGACAATACCGCGCTTGCGGATAACCTGCTCCCAGTCAAAAATGGGCCTCGGGTCGCTCATATCCATATAGTTCGGCGCCAGGAGCTCGGCGGTCTTGCCGGTGGTGAGTTTTTCCAGCAGCGGTAACAGGGACGCCACAATTTTATCGAAGTAGGTACGGTCATAACGGACGGCTGACCGCAGACCATCGAGAATGGGGTCATACAGTTGCTTGCCGGCCTCGGAACTCAGAGCCATTTCCACCGCCATGATTTTTATCGCGTTCGGCTGGCCCTGCATATTTCGCGGGACATCGTCCTCCGTCAGCACCTGCAGGCTGTTATCGATTTGTTGCTGCAGCGCTGGCATACGCGCTTCAATCACTTTCTTTGCGTAGGTCTCATACAGCTCGCTGATGTTGTTCACGTAACGTGTGATCAACTGATAGTCCGGACGCTGACCCAGCGCGACCAGGGCACGCGCCACAATATTGACGAATCGCCAGGCAAACTCACGGAACGCCGCACTATTGCCCTCTCCGCTCAGTTGCCCGGAAATACGCCCGGCCACTTCGGACACACGCTCAAAGCGCCCGACGGCGTTATAGCGTGCCGAGATATCCGGCCAGCCCAGGTGGAAGATGAACAGCTCATCCCCACGGCCGGCACGGTGGGCTTCAGCCCAAACACGCCGCAGCAGGTCAGCATCCCCTTTTGGATCAAACACAATGGTGATGTCACCGCGGCGTATATCCTGGGTGATAAGCAGCTCTGCCAGGCGGGTCTTGCCTACGCGGGTAGTGCCCAGCACCAGGCTGTGGCCCACACGTTCGCCCAGCGCCATCGAGACATCAAGCTCATCGGGTTCAATGCCGTGAATGGCCGGGTTTCCTCCAACCGGTGGCAACGGCCGCACCGGGTTCAGCGGGGAGTCCTTGCGCAGCAGTTGGGACAACCACGGCAGGGTATATTCGGTTTTAAGCTCCAGTCGGCGCGCCACCTGGTACATTTTTGGCGGCTGAACATATTTCTCAACCTCTGGACGGCGGGTATCCATCAAACGCTGGGTGTGCTTTTGCTGCCAGCGGAACCCCCGCCCCAAGAACAGCCGCTGCCGGCTAACCGGGATCTGTGCGCTTGTCATGACATAGCGCGGCAACCGGCGAAGGTTACGGCGATAGCGGATCACACGCATGCCCTGGCGGGTACGAATGGCAGACAACACCGCAAAGCTGCCGGCGGTGACATAGTTCACCTCTGGTGCCAGCGCCACCGACCAGGGCGCTACCGCACAAACCACAGCGGCGGCCCCTGACACAATCGCCGTATTGAGCTCCACTGCAGGGCGCAGCAAGGCTTCCATCACGTGTCGGTTACTCATTGCGACCTTCCTTATTATTCGCGGGTTTGTCATATTGGAAGAGCATGCTGCGCTCCCCTTTTGCATTGATAGATCCGTAGTAAACAGCGTTCCGACTCATCTGGCGGCGCCTGATCAGCAAAGAAAGCAGTTCGACCAACAATCCCAATGCGACCAACCCACTCCCGATGACGATAATCAGATGCCGTTCCTTCGCAGCAACCTCTGCAAACGACTGCGGATAAGGTTTACAGTCCCGTTTTTTAATCGGCACCGCCGACGATTCAGTCAACGGTTTTACGTCAGGGGCATCTGGATACGGACAAGGCTTAACCATAACCATCCCCTCGGGGGCTGCACGGTAATTTTGCGCAATGTTGGCCATGCGTGAGGCAGCCTTCTGCCCGCCGGAATCACCGAGCGTTGAGACAAAAAACATGAAGCCTATAACAGCCAGCACAACGCCAGGCCAGACCAACAAGACTCTGAGAACCGCAGACAGAAAGTGGATAGCCACAACAACATAATTAGGCTGATGAAACATTTGAGGCACTCCGTTTGGTTACCGTGCTCCCAGGCAGAAATGACAACCACTCCGCATTGCCGGCAAGCAACGCCAGCAGCTTCTGGCCACTGACCAGATGAACGTGAGGATGGTTCTGCAGCAAAGCACGGCTCAGCTGGCCGGTACGGCCGGTATGAATGAAAAAACCCTGACAGTGGTGATGCCGCAGCAACGCACCAAAACGCGTAATATGGGACGGTGTGATAGCCCGGCCGTAACGCTTGGCCTGGATGAGGTATTTTTGGTCACCGATGATGACCTGACCATCCAGACCACCGTCACCGCTGTATGAGGTATTGCGGATAACCGCATACCCCTGACGCTCGAACGCCAGGAGCAGCAGCTCTTCAAAAACGTAGGGATTGATTTTGCGCAGATAGGCCAGACGCTGACCATTGCCGCCCAACTGGGGCAGTCGCTGCAGAACACGGGCAGCAGCCGCACGGTAACGCCGGTGGCGGCGTACGGAGGCCGACTCACGGCCACGCAGATTCAACCCGGCCATCACCGCAATAAACAGCCCTGTCAGCAGGACGGCCAGCACCGGATTCGCCATCAGCGCGATACCGACATGCTGCGGAGACATCATGGTGTGACCTGCTGGGACAAACCGGTATCAGTGATGAGTACCGGGTAATTCGACAGCTGCAGCCGGCGCGCCAACTCACTGCCGGAGGCTGGCGCCATCGGCACACCCGGCGCCAGCTCACGCAGCGCCTTCAGGGCAGGCAGGTTGCTGACGTTAACGATGAGACCTGCAGCATGCAGGGATTTGAGTTGTTCCGCATTCGCCTGCAGCCAGAGACGACTGGCATCGTCATCCCCCACAATAAACAACGAACCAATCCCAGGCAGTTGCAGTGGGCGCGCCGCTACCACACCCGGCGTCAGCTCCGGTGTCGTCACCGGCAATACGGTCACTTCAACTTCATCAGCAGAGGCAGGGGCTTGCGGCATGGCCGGCGGCGCTTCCGCATCACTCTGCCGATTAATCCCCTCAAAATAAGGTGATGCGTCATCGCCACCGACATCGGCGATCACGTTCAGGTTGGCCAGCGCAGTGGTGGTCACCAGACTCAGGCCGAACAGCAGAAAAGTCATTTTTTTCATGATTATGGGTTCCGTGGTTCAATCCAGGTCAGCGCCACCGTTTGTGCCGGTAACACCGTAGCCGTGGGGGTTGTACTGGTCACCTGGAGCGGGGCGGAACCCCTACCGTTCAGGCGTGCCAGCTTGCCGCTCACAATGGATTTATACCGGGCTGCAGGCGCACCGCCGGCGGGATGGTGATAACACCCGGCGGCAACCAGCCAGCTCCCAGGGTTGCGGTCATAGCATTCCCGCAGGATGGCCGCTGCCGCGTTGAGGTTGGTGTAAGGGTCAAACGCCTCCCAGGTCGACGTGAAATGATGGCCGTTCCAGCCCAGATTGACCTGGGCAATCCCGACATCGATGCGCTTGCGAGGATGTGTTTTCAAAAAACGCTGCAGTGCTTCCCAGGCCTGCAGGCGGCTGGCGTAACGATACCCTTTGCCGGCCACGTTAATGGTCCAGGGCCAGGGACGTTCCACATCTGGGGCCGGGCCAGCCCCGCGAGTCACCGAGATGATGCTTTTCGGCGCCATCGATGTCTCGGCCAGTGCCACCGAGTACAGGGACTCCGGCGGCACCCCGTGGCGCAGCGCCACCTCCCGATAACCGGAAGGAACCTGTTGGGTGGCGGCGTGAACGACGCCACCGCTCACAACGGTGAGGAGGGCAAACAGGGGCAACAGCCCCCGGGTCAGAATGCGGCGAGTGTCCATCCGTTCTCCCCTTGTTGCAGCACCACTGGCATCAGGCCGTTGCCGAATTTCATCCAGCGGCCACCATCATGATTCAGCGTGATTTGACGTGCGCGCACCTTGTCGACGGGAATGTGATGCGCCCGAGCCCACTCGCGCAGCAGACTGTCATTACCCTTGCTGTCAACAAGGTAAATGTCGACCGGCCGGTTATCTGCCAACACCGCCGCCAGGCGTGCATCGCACTGCCCGCAGTCCTTCGCTTTCACGAACAGCGCCAGTCGCCCGCCGGTGTCATGTGCGATACCGGCCGCATTCCCCATGTTCACCGGCAACACACCAAGGCGCTGCCAGGCCGCATCCACCTCACGCTGGAACTTGAGTTCTTTCTCTGTACGGGCGAACTCCTGCTTTACCCACAGCTGCGCGTACTTTTTACGCTCGGCATCGCTCTGTGCCTCGATGCCAAGGGCAGTTAGCGGATCAAGCCCCGGAGACTGCATCCCACGAGGGCCATCCATCAACTGCTGATAACGCTGGTACTCTTCCCCACTGAGGCCCCACTGCCTGCCCTGCTGCGCCGTCTTGTTCGCCTGGCTCTGCTGAATCTCGCTCAGGGTTGACTGGCTGTTATCGATGGCCGTCTGCTGCGCCGCCTGTGATAACGGGCTCAGCAGCATCAGGGAAATTACGCTGTATTTCAGTTTCATCACGCTCTCCTTATTGGGCGCTGACGGTCTGCAGGCGACCGTTCACACGAAACGTCGCCTGCCCGTAGCCGGCACTGACCAGGATCCAGCCGGCGACCGACTCCCCTTCCCCGATTAACCGCACCTGCGACAAATCACTGAACCCCTGCGGCGCCACAGCCGCAAAGGCCGACGTCCCGCGCTGCTCCACCCCGGTCAGCACGAATGGCGCTTTGCGCGCCGTACCAGGTACCGCATTACGCGGGGAGGATTTAATTGGCGTGGGCTTGTGCTTTGGGATGATTTTGGCGGTGGCTGACGGTGCAGCGGGTACGTCCGTTGAGGGTGCCACTGCCGGTACAGGCTTTTCAGTCGCTGACTTTTTCACGGACTCAATGCTGTCTTTCAGCGCATTCAACTCAACCTGTTGCGCCTGCAACTGCTGCGCAAGTTTTTCCGGTAACCCATTGGTTAGCGTCAGCGCACCAATCTGCCGCATGAGCGAGTCCTGGCGTTCAGCCAGGCTTTTAAGCTGTTTAGCCTGCGCCTGCAGCTCATCGGCCATAGAGTTCATGCCATCCTGCGGCGCCAATGCTTTCTGTGCCTGCTCAAGCAGGGCAATACGCTGGTCGACATGCCTGATAGTCCCTGAGCCGGCGAGGCCTGCAACCAGGACAACAACGACGCCGACCGTTGCCCCCCAGAAGGTCTTGCTCCGCAGCAACCCTTTTTTTGCCGGTGTCATCGGCACCATTTCGTCATTATGCTCAGTCATTTTTTCAGCCACCCGCCGGTTGTCGGTACCGCGTTAACGGGCGGAGGTGCAATGACCGTCGCAGCAGGATGCGCTGAAACCGGTGCTGAAACCGCCCTGGCCGGCGCCACCGTCACCAGCGGCAGCTGTGTCGCCGGCAACTGATACCCGTCACGCAGGCTGTGGCAGACAACACGTTGCACGTCGTCTACCTCAAGCTGCCACGCGGGGCCTGCCAGTACCTGCAGCGCGGTACGCAAACGCATCGGTCCCAGTTGGTACTGCACCGCCGGCAGCGCCTGGCGGTACAGCACGCCGTTTGCCGATCCGGTCGCGCACAGTGAATAGCCCGACTGGCGCAGCGCATAACGCAGCGCGTCAGCCACCGTCGGTTTTACTGATGCCGGAATACGGATATCGATGATTTGCGAGAGCGGATCACGCTGAACGGCCGCCGGGTCGGTGCTGACCAGTAAATAACGGTCGTAGCGCACGACCTCAGGCACCTGCCCGTAAGCATCAGGGCTGACCGGTTGAACGTTGCGGGTGACGGTAACCGAAGGCGTGACAGGGGAAATATCGCGTTGCTGCAGTGGCTGCTGAGTAACGCACCCGGTCAGCATGAGTGCAGCCAGGGAAGAGAAGAGAATTGTTTTTTTCATCCGGAAGATTTCCTGTTCAGTGACAATTGGCAGGTGTCACTGTGCGGTTACCGTCCGGGAGGCTCAATTAACAACTCTTTATTGCTATTCAAAAAAAAACGCTAACCCGAAGGTTAGCGTTTAGTGTCAGATGACGAGGAACAACATCAAGGTAATGAAGGTGTACGAGTAATACCTTTCGCCCCCATCAGCAACCCTTCCGTACTTAAGTCCTCATCCAGATCTGGCCAGTGTATACCCATTCCAGCCCCGCAGAGCTCCCAGTTTTCCCGTTGTGCAGGCGTACCAGCCGCAAGCCGGGGATACCAGGCTAACGGTGCCGAAATAGTTCGGCCATCCATCAAATCAACCGACAAACGGTCATCATCGATGCGGACATTCATTACACGCAGATCATTTTCATTGCGTAAAGTAAGCATCCCAGGCCTCCTGTAAAAGTGTCCGATGTTCAGTCACCAGACGCTGCAGTATGCGCAGTTCATGTGATGCAAATCCCACACTACGCGCAATACTGACATCATGTAACCATATTTTAGCGGTTGCATTGCCCTTATCAATATGGACATGCGCCGGTTCATTAGGTTCATGACTGTAAAAGTAAAAGCGAAAACCACCTACTCTAAGAATTGTCGGCATAATGTCTCCCGACAATCACAGAGCGTAAATGGCTGATTTTGCGATACCGTAACCAAACCCAAGGAACGGTATGTCATCGTCAAAATCCATCGGCGCGGCATTTCCACCCGATTGAGCTGGCTGGGGTTGCTGAGCCGGCGTACCGCTGTGCGAAGGTTGCGGTTGCTGAGGTTTCCCCCAACTGCCCTGGCCTGATTGTCCTGCGTTGGCAGGTTGCGAACGCCCCCCCAACATCTGCAGAGTGCCGCCAATGTTGACGACGATTTCAGTCGTATATTTTTCAACACCGGCCTGATCGGTCCATTTGCGTGTCTGCAGGGAGCCTTCTATGTAAACCTGCGAGCCTTTACGCAAATATTCACCGGCAATTTCAGCAAGCTTGCCGAACAACACAACACGGTGCCATTCGGTTTTTTCTTTCTGCTCACCGGTTGCTTTATCGCGCCAGCTCTCAGAGGTCGCCAGGGTAATGTTAGCAACCGCACCGCCATTTGGCATGTAACGGACTTCCGGATCCTGGCCGAGATGGCCGACAAGTATGACTTTGTTTACGCCGCGAGACGCCATAATCGAATCCTCATAGGGAATAGAATTAGAAAGGGAAAAACGCCCCGAAAAATCGAGGCGTAGAGGGCGTTATCAGAAAGAATTTTCCGCGTATTGTTGCTGTGCGGAACCTTGCTGAGGCGGCATAGAGTCGGATTTCTCAGCCTGGAAGACCTTTTCCTGACCGATCTTAATCCAATCGACCTTGATAAGGCGGGCTTTGAGGCTGACGCGCTGTTCACCGGCATGTTCGCCGCTGTTGAGGGTGAAGATGTCCGTTTTGGGATTGCTGAGCACAAAACCAATCAGAACCTTTTTGTCTTCATCAACCGACTTTTGACAGCGGTTGATCAGGCTGCTGGCTTCTTTACCGGCGACCGTCACATCGAAACGCGTGTAACTGGCGTTATCGGTAGGACCGGATAGTCCATTGATGACACAGCTGATAAAGGTGCCATTCGGGCCATTAACTTGACGAATGTTGCTGAGGTACCCCATCCCTTTGATAGTCAGGTTGAAGTATTCAGTTTTGGTGGATGCTTGCTGAGATCGGGTAGACATGATGTTTTCTCCAGGAGTAAAGATTCGGTGACGGAGAAATACACCTTCCCCGACGGGAAAAGTATTTCCCGTCGGGAGCCAGGTATGGGTATACGCCATAACCTGACAGTCTGATCAGATTGAATAAGCCTTAATCGTTACGCAAAGTCGCGCTCACTATCAACGATATCTACTCTCAAAGGCGGGCAGATGTACCACGCAGCTAAGCTACGTACTCCCTCTCAGGCTAAGGAAGCGTTCTTTTGTTACCACCCGAAGGCGATCCTCACAGGTAACGGGATCATTAGTGGCTGTCAATTAACAGCAGGGTCACCCGAAGGCGCTCATCACAGACCCACTGAGCATTGGTGGTTGTCCGAAGACAACAAGTAAGCCTGTTCATTTTTAGTTCAGGTGCTGCTGCTGTCAACCAGGAATATCAATTTTGTGAATTGAGAAAACAAAAACGGCACAGTCAAAGACTGCGCCGCGGAGTTTGCACCATAACTGGTAGTAGATCTCATCTGACTTCGAGGAGAGATAGTAAACTCCTGGCGCGCTTTTCACGAAGTCGCATGCGCTTAATCAATCAACCTGAGTGTGGAGGCCATCGATACGGGCTGAAGCAGAATTGTCCATGCATTAAACTTTCCTGCCATCCGCAGCCACGGGGTGCTCTGCATCAAAGCTCGCCCACATTAGCAAAACTTTCAGCTATGTACACCAGACAATCTCTTACTCCGCTCCGATTGTTTTATTTTTAGCCGGTGATTTTGCTTTATAGCGCTTAGCCTTACGACCACCTTTTGCATCAATGTTGATGATACCCTGGCAAGTGGGATAATTACTGCAGCCCCAGAAGGCACCGCTACCTTTCTTACCTGCACGCCGGCGCATCGTCCCACCACATGTCGGACACGGCGGTGAAGGTGGTGCAGTGAACTTCACCGCCTGCGTCTTCCCCTTCTCCACCAGATGGCCCGTCCACTGTGCCTGACGGCTCATGAACGTATCGAGTGTCATCTGGCCCTGGGCAATCTCGTCCAGCGCCTGCTCCCACAGCGCCGTCATCCCGGGGTTGGTCAGCGCGGTCGGTAACGCATCTATCAGTTCGCCGGCAATCGGCGTGGAGAGCAGGATTTTTCCCTTCTTCTCCAGATAGCCGCGTTTAAACAGCGTTTCCAGGATACCGGCGCGTGTCGCTTCAGTACCCAGTCCCGCATTCTCTTTCAGCACCTTCTTCAGTTGCGGGTCACTGACGAACGCCGCAGCATTTTTCATGGCGGCGATCAGTGTCCCGTCAGTGAAATGCCCAGGGGGCTTCGTCTGCAGCGTTTTAAGCTCCGCGCCGGCAACCGCGACGGATTCATCTTTTACCAGCGCCGGCAGCCGGACATCATCCGTGTCGGCCGACTCCTCTTTCGCCTCGCTCACGTCATGCTGGAACAGTGCTTTCCAGCCTACCACCGCCTCGACCTTGCCACGGGTTCGGAACAATTGTCCGCCGATATTAAAGGTAGCCTCAGTTACATCCACTTCATGTAACGGCAGGAACTGTGCCAGGTAATGCTGACGGATCAGCTGATAAACCTTCAGCTCATCGACAGACAGCTTGCTCAAATCGAACGGCTGCTTGGTCGGGATAATCCCATGGTGCGCCGTGATTTTTTTGTCGTTCCAGATGCGGGAAACAAAGGCCCTGTCGAGCCTGGCCACGTTTTCGCTCTGCGTTGGATCCGTGCGGGTAACCGCACTCAGCACATCGGCAACCTCTTCCCGCATCGATGTCGGCAGATAGCCGCAATCCGTCCGGGGATATGTGGTCGCTTTGTGCGTTTCATACAGCGACTGCGCGATACTCAGCACCTGGTTTGCGCTCATCCCCCACTTGCGTGAGCAAGCCTGCTGCAGCGTTCCCAGGTCAAAGGCCAGCGGCGCGGATTCTTTCTTGCGATCGGTCCCTACCTCAAGCACAACGGCATGACCTGTTTGCTGACACAGCTGCACGACGGCCTGCGCCACATTCTGCTGAATACAACGCTTCTCGTCATCACAGTAGTTAGCGGCCGGCACCCAGTTCGCAGGAAAAGTAATGCCATCCTTTTGCAGGTTCGCCCTGACTTGCCAGTAGGGTTTGGAAATAAAGTTGGCGATTTCGCGGTCACGGTTCACGACCAGCGCCAGCGTGGGGGTCTGTACCCGCCCGATCGACAACACCTCGCCATATCCCTGCTCACGGGCCTTGAGCGTGTAAAGTCGGGTTAAATTCATCCCCGTCATCCAGTCAGCCCGGGCGCGTGCCAGGCCGGCCTCATAAAGAGGAGCGGTCTTCTCGCCAGGGAGTTTGTTTGCCAGAGCATGCCGGATACTGGCCTCGTCCAGCGCAGACAACCAGAGCCGTTGGACCGGGCCGGTAAAGTGGCAATGCTCCAGTAATTCGCGTGCGATCACTTCCCCCTCACGATCCGCATCGGTCGCAATCACTACAGAATCAACCTGTTTGAGCAACCCACGGATGACCGCAAACTGATCGGCAGTGTCTTTTTTTACCGTCATTTTCCACTGAGCAGGCACGATAGGCAGCACAGACTCCCGCCAGGGGTTACCGAATTGTTCACCGTAGGTCTCCGGCTGAGCCTGCTCCAGCAGGTGCCCGATAGCCCAGGTAACGATGACGCCGGCGCCCGCCAGATAGCCCTGCTTACGCTGGGTCGCCCCGAGAATGGCGCCGATATCTTTACCCTGGCTGGGTTTCTCACACAGGTAGAGCTGCATCAGATAACCTCCCTCAGCCCTGACCTTTGGCAACCTGCTGCAACTGCGTCATCAGTCTCCCAAGGTAAGCATCGGTCAGGTGTGACGCATCCGGTGAGCTGTATGTCACTTTCAGACGGCTGCCAACGCCGGACTTGACCACTTCGAGCTCAAGGCGATCATTGCCTTTCCATTCCTGCCCCATCTTGTAATAACTGCCCCGATTTGCTGACCAGACCGGACGTGCTTCATCAATGGAGCTCGCACTCCAGTCACCGTGCTGATCACGCTGGCGCAGACTTTCAAGCTCCTCGGAGGAGATGAACTGATAATGACTTTTCAGCCGCGCCGCCGCGGTATCAACATCCACCGGGAGGCTATACGTATGTTGCACGTCCTGCCGGGGCCCCGAAATACCGGCCCGGGTCATCCAGGGCATGCTACCCTCACTGGAGCCGCCGCTGCCACCGGTTGCCAGCGAATGGGCAGCGTCACTGATTTTTTTGTTCCATTCACCCAATTCGGTGCCTGCGCACCCCGTTAACAATAACGCGGTGCAGAGTACACCTGGCATCAAAAAAGACGTTACCTGTCGATTCATACTCATGATTTAGCTCCTTTTTTAGAGGAAATTAATGCAGAGGTCTTGAGTGGTGGAGAGAAAGAGGAGCGTATTGCGCCCGACATAATATCTTCGTCAGGCATACCCAAACGGGTGATCGCATCCTTACCTGCGGGCGTTTCGAGACGAATATCATCTCGAGTCACCTTCACGGGACGATAGTGTTGGACGACACCGTATACGCTACGGATCCAATGCCCCCCTCGGTCCAATAGAGTGTCGCGTTCCGAACGTGATATAAGCCCATAGTGCCAGGCTTGAAAGGCTTTCATCGCAAGCTGGTCATAACCGACCAGAAGGAAAACACAGCGATATCCCACAGGAGTGCGACTAAATACACCAATATTTAAAGGAGACACGGAAGCAACATCTGAAAGAGAAATTTGTGCAGGGATGTTTGCCAGTGTTTTGTCCAGCTCGGCAACAGCCTGTTGAAGTAACTGCGTACCTTTATTTAAGGTCTCTTCCAGGGCGACCATTGCAGCATCGGCATAAGGGTTATCTTCACCAGAAGCCTCATTGATCTGCCCTGCTCGTAGAATAAAACGGGGCATACTATAAATATCAGGGCGTCGCTTCCCCGACGTTTCAGGATCAGCGTTTTGGCTACGTCGCCCTTCCCATAAACGAATGGCATAGAGGGTATGAAGCTCTACGGTAAGAGTGGATTTTAATGCACCAGCGCGTGCAGCCGCCGGTTTTTGTTCGTTATTCTTTGCTGATTCAACCATTAGAAGCATCCTTCCGGGAATGTGTGTGGCTTGAAATAGTCTCGGCAGACACCATTAGCAGCAATCCAAAACTCTTTTTCATTTCCAAAGGAAAAGTGATGACATAAATTTTGCTCATTTTTTAGCCACTGCTGGCAGTGCCAACAGTGGTCGCTTTTTAATCACACAAGTTTTCATCTGAGAGTGTCGAAAATTCTGGATACATACCCAGACCTTAGGCTGTTTATTTTTTAAGCGGTGTTGGCAGCACCAACACTGTGTATTTTTTAAACAACTCTTCCTGTTCAGATTTATGACTTATTTTTTGCACGTGCCATTCCCAAACGTAGCTTCGCAACTATGTCGCTGACATGCTCCCGCGACGCCAGGTGTTGACGAACCGGACCTGTTGGTTTTGCTGGCGACGCAAAGCAAGGTATTTGGCGTCGCGGTACAGACCTGGCAGGTTCTGGGGATTTGGCACTCGCATACAATTCACCGTTTCTGGCGCGCTTGATGACCGCCAGCAGCCAGCCAGTGGGATTATTCAGGTTGCCTTTGGCCATTGCCTGCTCAAGACTCTCCAGCACCTGACGGGAAACCTCTGCAGGCAATGCCTTAAGCTGGACACCAATCTGTCGCTGATCATCCATCGCGATGATGTTCTGCAGTTCGGCCGACAACTCAGGTACGTACGTTGTTTTATTCACACTCTGTGTGAAAGAACGTACGTTACAGTTCGGTTTCGTTGATGCACCGTAAGTAACTGATTTCACCATGAGTTCGGAAAACGAACCCGGTGTTTTGCCTCCCTGTTTTACACTGAGTTCGGTATCCGAACCGGGCTTAATTTGACTTAGTTCGGTATCCGAACCCGGGGATTTTTTACTGAGTTCGGCGTCCGAACTGGGGATATTTCCCTGTCGTTGAGACACTCTGACGGCCATCTGTTGCGGGGTTTGTGGCGACCCCAGCCGTTCAGCAATCGCCGCCATCTGGGAATGCTGATGACGCATTGTCGGGTCATGTTGAATATCGGTCAGTACCGACCAGGCCGTCTGGCTGACGGTGCGGTTTTTATGCGCGCAGCCCATGGCGACCGTATCCAGCCAGGTCGGATCCAATGTTTCCGCATCACGGGCCGAGAGTGGTTCATCGTGTTGGGCATAGATGTTGCCCTTCACCCGCCCCTTGTCGTCACGCACACGCCGGCACAAACTGAGCCAGCCGGTCAGGCGTAACATCAGCAGCACGCGGCTGACGGTCTCGCGGGACGCCTTACCGTTAAACGGCGAGGCCAGCTGCAGCTGCAGTTCGTCATAGGTCGGGAACACGGCGCCCTGGTTCTGTTGTGCGTACAGGCGGATCATTATCCACGCGGTTTTATCAAGCGGTGACAGGCGGGTGTCCAGAAGCAACCGGCGGGGAATGGAGTCATGCACATTGCCCATGTACAGCAGGCCGCTGCGCAGATTCGTGACATCGGGACTCCCCGCGTGCTTTTCCGCGCCTATTCGTTCCGCCAGGCGGGCATTCATTTGTTCGAGCGTAAAGGTGATCAGGCTGTCATCAGGGGTTTTATTTATGCTCATCGATTTTGCGCATCCTTTTACGCTGCCTCCGCCTACAGGGCGAAGACATCAAGCGATTGTTGGCCCAACGGCACTCAGGCCTGTACCCGATACCAGGTACAGGGTGAATGTCATCACTTCCACAGTTCGTTGTTGTAGCGTTCATGGGTCAACAGCTCCCAGTCATCACCACTGTTTCGGCTGAGCAGTCGCCAGCTAGTATCGATATCAATCTTCATCCAGGTTCGCCCGGGGGCGTGCTTGCCTTTGACATGAAGGTGCTTGTAGTTAAGTTCCCCGCGGCGGAAACGCCTGACCTGCTCCTTCGCCTTTCTCTGGCAGGATGGTGGCGCCGAACGGGGGACCTGCAACCCCGGCATTAACATCACAGGCTTCATGCCAACCTCCTTGTATTTTCTCCCGGCGTAGCGCGTGGCGTACGCACGGCCTGAATGGCTTTTCTGGCCGTCGCAGTCTGAGGGGCATCGAAGCTGCGAACTGCATGCCAGACAGCCGTCAGAGAAACATCCATCTGTTCAGCGGCCAGCATCATGACGTCCAGTCCATCCGCACTGGAGGCGTCATCGATGTCGGCTTTTTGCCACTGGCGCCACAATGCCGCATTCTCGTCGTCGCTGAGCGCTGCACAGCGCCCCTGGCGAATACTGATACCGGTCATGCGCCGGCGGGCGGCAACTTCAACGGTGGAAAGACCAAAATAATGCTGCATCATTTCGATAGAGCCCCCCAACGCCAGTGCACGATCAATCCGCTGCATGCGCTGCTGCTCACGGCGCGCATGTTGCAGCATCAGGGAGAAATTCTCGTGATGGATTTGAAAGGTCAGCACCGATACAGAGCTGTTCATCAGGTAATGCAGGTCTTCAATGGTCAAACCGTGCAGCAGCTGCATCTCCTCCGTGGTCAGCCCCAGAGATTCACAGCGGCGGATATAGCCTGATTTAAGCTCCATCACGAGCTGAGTGAGCAGGCTGTTCGTCGCCTGAGACAAGCTATTACTCATAGTGCCCCCCCTGGATTTTGGAAAAATATCTCGAAAAAACAGCAAACAAGCATGCCAGCAACACCATGGAAACGAACAGGAATGGCAACGCTGAAATGAAGTTTTTGCCCTTGTCCTTAAACCACGTTCTGGGATCAGGAACGTCGCGTATAAACAGGAACCAAAAAATGAAGGACAGCATTGTGATAAGGAATAGATAAAGGTTCATGAATTGCGCCCTCCCTGATAACCAATACCAGTGGTCACAGCCCCCTGAACACCCTGGTGTAAACGGGCATTCTGGCCTGCTTCGAATCCACGTAAACGGGCAATGTCATCACCGCGGCAGGTTTTCGGGGCGCGCGTCTGCAACTCCCCCATCTTTTGGCTTTCCAGCCAGGTTCCCATCAGCTCGCATTCCTGTTCAGTAACGGTAAACGTCGTGATGACTCTCCGGACGCCGGCAACCCAGCCGGCACGAAACTGCTCTGCTCGGGCGCGGCGCGTGCTCATTTTCAGGCGCTTATTCTGGGTTTTCAGGTAGTCTGCAGTCGCATCTTTCAACTGCCGGCTCAGCACATCGAACGCATAAGCCGCAACGGCCGGCCGCTCACTGAAGCCGTAGAACGTCACGTTGCGGCGCGGGCCCGACGCGGTATCCCGCCAGGAAAAATACAAACGGCATCCAAAGGCGCGGGCAATCGCCCACGCCAGCCCGGACATCCATTCAGGCAGTTTTTGTTTCGCTTCGGAAGGCGCTCCCCGGCTCGGTGCCGTCTGAATAGAGGAAAGGCTGGCTTCCAGCTCGCTGATACCGTATTTCTCCATCAGTTTTTGCGCCCGGGCTAACGCCAGCCCTGCCTCATGCGCATTGCTGTTGCTGCGGGCCAGCTCAAGCAGTTTGCGCACCAGTTTCACCAGGCGTGCCTGTCGTTGTGAATGGCTCATCAGGCTGTCTCCTCTGTTGCAGATAAGTCACGCTGCAGTTCACGCAGACGGCGTAAGACGCGAATAAGGCGCATCAATTTCACGGCATGAATATCGTCAAGCAAAGGCCAGTCAGCCGCATTTTCCGACCCGATGAGGGCTTCATTGAGCGAGCTGGATGAGGCGCCGTCCGGGTTGTTGCCGGCAAGGGTCAGGAGTAACGCGGTAAAGCGAGAGGGACGTTCGGCAGTCAATGCGTAGCCGGCAGCCTGCAAGTCGGCTTTATCGGCTTTGATTTCCGCCTCGCAGCCCGCCACTTCGGCCAGTTCGAATGCCAATCGGAAGGTGATCACCTGCAGGTGCTCGATATCATCCTGCAGGGCAGAAATAGCCCAAATGGAGGAGACCGGCTCAAGTCCTACCTCGGCAAAAGGCACCTCTGCAACAGGGGCTACACCTTGCTTTGGCTGTGTCACGGTATTACTGCGAGGGACTATCGACTCATGAGGGTCCGGCAGGGGGACGGTGGTATTCTCACCATCTAAAACCGTTTCAACGTCACCCGACAACATCGGAGGCGCGCCATATAAGTCAGGCTGAGTTTCAACACGGCGTTCAGTTTGAGTTGCAGGCGTTTCCTCTTCATGAGCGTTCTGTGATTCATCATCGGCATCTCTCGTTGATTCATGCAACGCGCTGTCCAGCACCAAAGAAGAGCCTTCTCCCTGTACTTCAGGTACCGTCGGTCCGCCGGTATTTCCCTGCTGCAGTGCTGGCGCCAGTTCGACAGTATTGCCTTCGCCTGACAGCTCAGGCGTTAATGCCGGCTCAGGCTCACCGAGGTGCTTGCGCCGGTTTTGCTCTTTGGGATCGAGCTCCAGTAGCCAGCGGTCATAATTGAGCAACGGGTGTGGCAACGCGTTGATGAGCGCACCAATCAACTCATCACGAAACATATCCAGAGAGTAGATTTCGGGGTCATCAAATTGGCTACAAACTTTGCCAAAGACGCTATCAAACGGTTCTTGAACCTCGACAGTAACACTATGTTCCTCCCAAGTTTTTTCAGCCTCAGCTCGTAAAGCAAGCAATTGACGAATTTGGGGGGCTCCCAATCCCGATTTAAGAAGAGATGGCATGAATGGATATAGGTATTTCACCGTATCTTCCATACGGCTGATACTGGAGAAATGCACCGGATATCCATCAGCACTCATTAAACTTGAGAGCTCACGGAGAGAAACAGCTTTACCCAATTTTTCTTCATACAGGGCACGGGCATCCCGGATCCCCAGCGCTTTTTCGATAAACGCCAGATCTCCCCGTTGTTCGTTCTCGGCCAGATGGCCAAGAAGACAGGACAAACGACCGGGCCATGGCTTGAAAACACAAGAAATGCGGTAAAACCGTTCATCCCCTGTTTCTTGCCATAATTCTTGCAAGATTGAATAACGGGTGTTGCCACCATCACTGAAAAAATAACCCAGTTCGGGTTGTTCAGGATCAAGGGTAACTAATGGCACAGTTCTCAGGCCGCGAACCCTAATCCCCGCCTTGATTTCATCATATTCAGGATTCCTCGAGATTCGCGGGTTGTACGGCGATACGCTTAGCTGGTCGAGAGTAAGCACCAAGGGCATATCACTCACTGGCAGTGCAGATGATGCCGAAGTTTCTGCATGAGTGCCTGCAGCTGTTTTTCCCTGCTGGAGCAAAGCACTGTTCAGATCGAGGATCTTGTTTTTAGTACGCGACATGATTACGCCCTCCCCGAGTATTGGTCATACTGACCCTCGTGGAAGTCACTGAACGCGGTGAATTGTCCTTCAAACTTGACGCGAACGGTGCCCGTTGCCCCCTGACGCTGCTTACCAATGATAATTTCTGCCGTGCCGGCATCATCAGAGTCAGCGTAATAGACCTCATCCCGGTAGATGAAGGCGATCACATCGGCATCCTGCTCCAGCGCACCGGAGTCTCGCAGGTCACCATTAAAGGGGCGTTTGTCAGCACGGCTTTCCAACTGACGGTTCAGCTGAGATAGCGCCACAACGGGACAATCAAGTTCTTTGGCCAGCGCTTTCAGACTGCGGGAAATTTCTGAAATTTCCTGGGTGCGATTTTCCTGTCCAGGGCAACGCATCAGCTGCAGGTAATCGACCATGATTAAACCCGGATTACCATACAACCGGGTATAGCGCCGTGCCCTGGAACGCAGTAGTGCGGGGGTCAAATACGATTCATCGTCAATAATCAGGCGGTTTTCCAATGGCAACAACCGCTCCATCGCTTTGGAAATACGCGCCCAGTCTTCATCATCCAACTGGCCGCTGCGCAGCCTTGAAAGTTCAACCCGCACGTCAACAGCAATAAGGCGTTGGAGCAACTGCTCGCGCGGCATTTCCAGACTAAAGAAGAATGCAGGTTTCTCCGTGCCACGAAGCGCGCCGGTGTAAGCACTCAACGCAAAGGCGGTTTTACCCATCGATGGCCGTGCCGCAACCAAAACCAAATCCCCCGGTTGCAAACCACACGTCATCACATCGAGCTCAGAGAAGCCGGTCGGGGTGCCGGTGATACCATTACCGCCATTCACCGTTTCCAGATAGGTCACGACAGCATTCAGCCCATCGGTCAGGCTGACATTCTGCTGTGACTGTGTTTGTTCAGAGAGCTGGAACAATTGCTGCTCTGCCCTTTCGGTCAGGGCGGCAGAATCTGCGCGGGGATGAGCAGCATCTGCGCTCAATTCACGCCCGATCTGCAACAGGCTACGCAGTCGACTTCGTTCAGCGACAATCCCGGCATAGGCGACAATATTGGCTGCGCTCGGTGTGTTTTTAGACAACTCCGCCAGATAGGCAAAACCGCCGACCTGCTCGAGCTCACCATTTTGTTCCAATGACTCATGGAGCGTAATCAGATCAATCGGCTGCTGAACAGCCATCAGGCGAGCCATAGCCTGGAAAATGCGACGATGTACCGCCAGATAAAAATCACGATCTCCAACTAATGGAAGAATGTCATCCCAACGCTCGTTATCCAACATCAAGCCACCGAGAACGGCCTGCTCGGCATCTGAAGAATAAGGTATATGCATATCAACCTTCATTGATTTGCCTCCTGACGCAGAACGTCGAAGTCGGCAACCCAGTGAGGGAACAACTCGCAGGCCAGCTCATACATAGTGTCAGCAGCAGCGAGCGTTGATGTACGGGTGGTGGTTCTTTCGAGACGATGAACAGGTTGGCCGGAAGCATGCCCCATTTTGTAAATTTCAAGCTTGGGGATGATGGTGTCGAGAAGGGAGACGTCGAAGGTATCTGCACGCAGATACTGCCCGTTTGCGATAATGCCGCGCAGACTGTTCAGGGTCTGCCAATCCAGATTCGTATACTCCATGCAGTTCGTCAGAATACGGATACGCGGTAACGCAATACCGTAGCTGGTCAGCGGCAATAATCCCTCCATCAACCCCAATGTGCCACGCAGAAACTCACGCGTATCCGGCAATATAGGCTTGATAACACCGACGGCGAACTCCGTACTGGCAACAAGAATGAGTTCGAGCATCACAGACGCTGCACCTTTGGAGTCAATAACGATAACGTCGTACTCGTTGAACAAAGGGTGCTGCAGAACATTCTTCAGCCGCATACGACCATCAGGGGCATGCAACATGGCAGAGGATAAACGGTCGTGGGGATCGTTGGAAACGATGATGTCTAAATTTGGGATAACAGAACGGGAGATGATTTCTTCGGGGTGATTGAGATCGACTGTCTTCATCAACAGTTCATACAAACCGTTGGGGGCTTCATATTCCAGGGAGAAAATGCTGCTTGCGGTGGGTTGGGAGTAGTCACCATCGATGAGGAGAGTTTTTTTACCTGCATCGGCAAGGAAGCCGGCAAGGTTGGCGCTTTGAGTGGATTTACCTTCGCCCCCTTTGGTTGAGACCATAGGGATAACGCGAGGTGCCGGGTGGCTAACACCCATAGATGTGGATTTAGCTAATTTATGCATGTTTTACACTCGAATTTATCAATTCGCGTGTAAACGGTTAAATTATATATACTTTAACAATTTTGCAACAAGCACAGGGATTGAAAATCCCCGTGTCCTTGGTTCGATTCCGAGTCCGGGCACCATATTTAGAGAACCCAGCCTATGGCTGGGTTTTTCGCTTTCTGGAGTACGGACTCTCCATCGAACTACGTTCGATTATTCGGCCCAAAGTCCTCACCCTGCGGGCCAGCGCTAAAGCGCTGTTCAACCCGGCGCAGGCGCCCGTTGTCCGAGTCCGGTCGCCCTATTTAGAGAACCCAGCCTATGGCTGGGTTTTTGCTTTTCAGGAACAGGACTCTCCATCGAACTGCGTTCGATTATTCGGCCAAAGGCCTCACCCTGCGGACCAGCGCTGAAGCGCTGTTCAACGCGGCGCAGGCGCCGGTTGTCCGAGTCCGGGCACCCTATTTAGAAGAACCCGCCTATGGCTGGGTTTTTGCTTTCTGAGATACGGACTCTCCATCGAACTACGTTCGATTATTCGGTCTGAAGACCTCACCCTGCGGGCCAGCGCTAAAGCGCTGTTCAACCCAGCGCAGGCGCCGGTTGTCCGAGTCCGGGCACCCTATTTAGAAGAACCCGCCTATGGCGGGTTTTTCGTTTTCTGGGATACGGACTCTCCATCGAACTACGTTCGATTATTCGGTCTGAAGGCCTCACCCTGCGGGCCAGCGCTAAAGCGCTGTTCAACCCGGCGCAGGCGCCCGTTGTCCGAGTCCGGGCACCATATTCAGAATAACCCGCCTATGGCGGTTTTTTCGTTTTCTGGGATACGGACTCTCCATCGAACTACGTTCGATGATGCGGCCAAGGGCCTCGCTCGGAAGAAGGCAAAGTGCAGCGCGTGGTCGATCTGCGGCCGCGCTGAGGCGCAGTACATACATAGCGGGACATCAGCAACGTCCTAAGCTCGAGGATTGGCTCAATGGCTGAGTGTCTAAAAGCATCCGCTGCAATGCTCTCGTGCAGAACTATTCCTACAAAACGGACTCCGGCATTGATCGCGACCAGAGCCGAGAAGAACTATATAGTTAATGAACGTATACCGAATAACTGTTTGAGCTGAAAATCAACGGCTGGAAGAACCGGTGAAAATAAATGACGAGTGGTTTTATACGGAAAAATTTTTCCCTGGTTTACTATGTGGTCTCTGATTTTTAACGGGCAGAAGGGCTCACCATTATTCCAGTCGTGTACTCTCACGCGTACATCAGTATAATCAAGCAATATACAAGGAAGGTACATTAGCCCAAGATTATTGGCCACACGATATCGATGGTTGCCATCCATAATGATCCCCGTGTGCTTTTCAATGGGAACGGGTGTTATCCATTTTTGGCAACGCGCTATCTCCTCTGTTAATGCTATAACATGTTCCATATTGACCTCTTCAGAGGGACGGATCAAGGCAACTGGGTGTAATATTACCTCATACTGCATGTTCACCTCACCTGAAATTTTCAAGGGCATTAAGTAAGATATCTATCTCATCTTCACTGTTATACGCATGAACGGATGCACGAACGACTGACTCCAGCCCACGATTTCGCATGTCAATGAATGTCGAACTAAATCGAGAACATGAGACATTAATTCGACGTGGTTGAGCCGATAGGTATTCCTTAACAGATTCAGCTGTTTTATTTTTAACTGTAAATGTAACTATTCCTGATAGATTATCTCCTTTATCCTGTAACTGAACGTGCGTTATACATTTCAGGCCTAAGCGAAGTTGCTTAGCCAACTTAAAAATTCTTTGCGTTACTTTATCCTGCCCTAACGAAAGCGCATATTTCGCGGCAGCCCCCAGGCCAAGCCTGTCAGCGATATTTGCCTCCCAGCATTCGAATCGTCGGGCTCCCTCGCTAATATGATAACTCTGCTCATCTATAAGTCTTGCAGCATGGTGATCAAGCCACACCGGTTCAATATTCGAACTCAGGGTGCTGTCCATCCATAAAAAACCCGTACCGCGTGGAGCTCGCAGGTATTTACGCCCTGAGGCTGTTAACACGTGGCACCCAATTTTTTGGACATCAAGTTGTAAATGTCCAATACCCTGGCAAGCATCAAGGAAAAACCACACGCCAGCATCACGAGCAAGGGCGCCCATTTTTTCTACCGGCTGTATTGGTCCCCCATGAGTTCCCAGTATTGGGAGGCTGATTAATCTGACCCGAGGGTTGCCAAGGGCATGTTGTAATTGCTTCAGACAAACAGCCCCCTCCTCATCCGCTTCCAGAATGTTGATCTGAATGCCATCACGTTTTTGTCGTTGCAGGTAAGGTATATAATTACCTGCATATTCAGTGGTCGAAGTCAGGATGATATCTCCAGGGCGCAAGGGAAGAGAGTAGAATGCGATGTCCCAGGCCCGGGTAGCATTTTCCACAAGCGCGATATCTGCAGGCTTTGCCTGGATCATTTTCGCCAGATAACCATATATATCACTAAGCCATTGGCGCTCACTCTCTGCGGCTTCATACCCACCGAGGGTAATTTCTTTTAAATAGTGTTCATGCACAGCCTGTATAACCGGGACAGGCATTAAGCTTGCTCCTGCATTGTTAAAATGAATAACATGCTCAGTCCCTGGCGTGTCAGCGCGGAGTTGTGCCAGACTTAACGTCATGGTTATTCTCCTCTTTTTTCAGGCTTACCATATACCCGGATTGATACGGAACGGGAAGAAATTCCTGATGCATACGACGGAATGTGTCATCAGGGGCCAGGTCCGCGAATAATTGTGGATGTATCCATCTGGCGAGTTGCTGGATGGCAATAACGTCATACGGGCTGTTGTAGAACTGATGCCAGATGGCGAAAAATGCGCTATTACGGCGGGCAGTGCTATCTGCATAAGCTGGACGGGTGGTGAACCATGCCAGCTTACGCCTGGACTCCTCGATATTGACGCCCGGTCCGAGAGGGATCCACCTTCCGCCAGGAACGAAGGCCTGAAAATTCCCGCTGGTGAGTATGACGACATCAGGATTTGCAGCTATCACCTTTTCAGGATTTAGCGTAAAAAATGAACCGGGAGCAAGATTGGCTGCGATATTGTCTCCTCCGGCTAATTTAACAAAACGCCCAAAACTCCCCTTGCCAAAGGTCATACAGCATTCTTCTGAATAACCTCCAAGACGTTCTAAAAATACCTTTGGCAATGGCTTCTGTAATTTTAAAGTCCTGGATATGACGCGTTGTAACTCACTATCGCGAAACTTTAAATAGGCTTCAGAGCGTTCCGATTGACCAAATAACTCGCCAAATAATTTCACTGTAGGAGGAATATGTGCAATAGGGTCATACCGAAAATCCACATAGACAATTGGGATACCCGCACTGGCAAGTGCGGCTTCATACCCTGAGTCAACAATGGCATTTCGCGCATCCATATTCATGATGATGACGTCAGGTTTCAAATTAATAGCCTGTTCGATATCGAAGGTCCCTTGCTCGCTGCCTCCAAATGTCGGGATTTTCTCCAGTTGTGGAAACTGTTGCCGGTACTGCTGCCATGTTGCCGGATCTGACTGTATTAAATCTTTCCGCCAGGCCACTATCCTCTTGGCAGGATTTTCTTTATCAAGCATTGCGACCAGATACAGTTGGCGCCCTTCCCCAAGGATGACACGCTGTACCGGTAATTTGATGTTAACGGTTCGGCCAAGGAGATCGGTTACAGGCGTCACCGTCTGTTCAGCATGAGCAACTGATGAGGTTAACAATACAATAAAGAGCACAAGTCGTAATATCATTTTTCATAACCTATTTTCTTGTTGAATTCCCTTGAAGAACGGCTGATTTTTAACGTAATCATTAAAGTCATGGAATACATGACCACAACGCAAAGAAACAACGCTGACAACCCCGGCCAGAGAAGGACTACGCCCCCCAAAGCAATACCTATGATGGAGGCGAACTGGCTGATGCTCTGGACCACCCCCAATATATACCCTTGCATACCTTCGGCTGTTGTGCGCGAAATTAATGCGGTAAGCACAGGCGTGGTTGCGCCAAGGAGAATTCCCCATAAAAAATAAAGCCCGATAAACCAGCTGGTTTCCCTTACTGTAGCCAGCAGCAGTGTTACCAGGATACATCCCATGATGATCCCCACCATTCGGTAGAGCGTGCTGGCTATATCGTGCGCTTCAAACCATCTTGCCCAGAGAGACGCTGATACAATCACTCCCGTAGCCTGTAATCCATAAGCTAATCCTGTTAGCCAATTAGGGGCATTGAACACCGTGCTGACATAAAGAGAAAAAGGCGTTTGCGTAATCATGCGGCTCATTAATAACAAGCCAAGAACCGTCAGTAAGCCAACAATGACGCCATTGTTGATTCCAGTTGGAGTCCTTTTCTTATCTTTTGAATGAACAGCTGAAGTAGACGAGACTCCATGAGGAGCATCAGCAGGTAATATGAAAAGAACAATCAGTGCACATAGCGTACAAATAATGAATGCGCTGACGTTTATCCAGAAGAAACTCAGTAGATCGAGAATGGCTCCCCCGATAATCGCCCCTGCCAAAGAGCCTGCGTTGGTCGACACCTGCAACCAGGCAAAAAGTCTCGTACGCTGTGCCGCTGGCACCATTGCAATACCATAGGCCTGCGCCGGCGCAATATAACCCGCACAGGTACCCTGTAAAAAACGTAAAATAAGTACCAGCCAGACGTCATTGGCGAAAGCAAGCCCAAGTTGCGTTAATGCCAGGCCCATCAGTGCGCGGATCATCATGACTTTATTGCCCGTTTTGTCGCCTACCCGCCCCCAGAATGTGCTGGTTAGCATAACGCCAAGCATCGGTGCTATATACACCCCTGTGCCAGCGATGCTCAATAGTTCTGTGGACGTCATGCTTTCGATATGAAGCGGCCAAAAAGGGCCGCTCATTTCCATCGCTCCCATCGAAAGCAGTTGCACGATAAACAGAAACTGGACAATAAAAGTCACACTGCCCGTTACGCGCATCCTCATTCCCTCCTTATCGTTGGCCAATCGGCGGGGATCGGGGAGCGGGCAATCTTCCCTCCCATATACTCGCAACACCAGTAATAGATTTCTTCTATATATGGTGTTGGCACCTTGAGCCTCTGGCCGATTAAAACCAGCAGGCTTAAACCGCAGCCAATATCTTCCCGAAAGACCCGATGGTTTTTGTCAAAAATAAAAGTGTCGGATCGCCCTTCGCGGATCAGAGGCAGCGGGATCCCCTCATAGGCCTTATTCGTTCGTAAAATACTGAGGAGTGTTCTGGGGTCAGAAATTGAGTCACCGTATGCCTCGACTATTTCCTGCTGCAATGGCTGCACAGAGCTGAGATCGATACCCAGTGAAAGTTCGGCAGCTTTACATAAGGCCTGATTTTCCTCATCACAGCGAGCAAGGAAATAAGCACCGAGTTCAGGGCAATCACTCCACCAACACGGAATATGATTGAAAGCATGCCCGTGCCACTGCCCCCATGGGCCGATGAGGCCATAAATGACGGAGCTGTGCATGATTGGATTTCCTGGTGTAAGGGTAATCTCCAGATAATTAGAAAGCAGAGTGACGGGAGCCTCATAAAGCTGCCTCAGATAATCAAGCAGAATATCGGTATTCTCAGGTGTTTCCCGGCGATGAACAGCCACGTACAACTGTGATTTCTCCCCCCCTATCCTGACACTTTTTCCGGGTACAAGATCAAACGCAATATGGGGGACATCTTTCATGCCCCATATAACAATATTCGATAAGCCTCCAAATGCTTTTTCTGCCAGCCAGTCAAATCCGCCAAAACCGGGAATGGCTCCGACGAAGACCTGCTTATGCCGGGGCAGCGCTGGCGCGATGCTTTGAAGCACGCTTTCGCGTACATGGCTTGGGGCAGTAATGATAATGAGATCTGCAGCGGCGCAGGCTTCATCGACTGACGCCGTCATCCTGACGGCAGAGGCTTTTATGACATTTGCGTCAGGCATGATCGCATGCAACTGAGCGCCACTGCCTTGATATGCGGTGACAGTTTCTGGCCGGCTAGTGTAAAGAGTTACTGCAACTGCGGGATTTTGACTGAATAAAATGGCAGCAAGGTGGCCCGTACGGCCGGCCCCACATATTGTTACCCTTAACTTCTCGCCTGAGAACATTATTCTCCCTCCTGAACAGAAGAGAGTGCAAACCAGCCATCAAGTTTCTCCCAGACTTGCTCGGAGAGAAGATCCCGTTCTTTGAGCCACTCCTCATTGAAGATCGTATTTAGATATTTTTCACCGCCATCTGCAATAACGAGAGCCACATTCCCCCGAATCGTTCCATTATTGATAAATTCCAACGCTTTATATATTGCACCACCGGTAGAACCGCCAACAAGCAGCCCGAAACGGCGCGCAAGATAGCGTGCAGTTTCAAAAGCGCAGACGTCGGAAACCTGTTCACCATAATCAATGCAGCTGTAATCCAGAACTAATCCGACGGTGTCTCCTTCCGGTGTGCCGGTCCCTGATTGATAATAGGGTTTTCCTGGCTTGCCAAATACGATAGAGCCTTCTGGCTCTACCGCGATCGTAACTGTATCCGGATTATGAACCTTGAGACCATGCGCTATCCCTGTCATCGAACCGCCAGTGCCAACACATCCAATCCACGCGTCGACTTTGCCAATCTGGCAGATAATTTCACGCACCAGGTCTGCATATCCACCGGCATTGGCCGCATTATCTGATTGGTTCATGAAAACTGCGCCGGGTATTTCACCTGCAATTTCAGCCGCCATACGCTGTCGTTCCACAACCGCGACTTCATTTTCACCATAATTACCCTTAACGTAACGAATATCTGCTCCCAGAGCTCGCATGATGGTAATTTTATCCTGAGCGGCATGATGGTCCACCACTGCAATAAATTTAAGCCCAAATTCGATAGCCGCAATGGCCAGGCCGATCCCCGTATTTCCTGATGATGATTCAACAATCGTCCCACCTGGTTGGATCCGCCCTGATTTCAGCGCCGCAACAATCATATTTCTGGCCATGCGATCTTTCATGCTCCCGCCAGGATTGTTCTTCTCCACTTTGATATAAAGACGAGAGTCAGATTGCGCCAGCGGTAATTGAATGACGGGAGTATTGCCAATCAAATCAGTTACTTTTCTGAAGATCATTTTACAACTCCTTAATTGTCAACGGTAAAAATGAGGTTTTGGCGCGAGCTCATGACAGCGGTCAGTCTTGTGGGGAGCGGGTGCCGGTGGAACTGGTTTTCCAGTAAATCCATTTGGTAACCAGCGGTATTGGCAAATATCAGCAAGTCGCCCGGTTCAGGCAGGTGCTTGAATGCAATCAGACGGTTAGTTATAACGTCCTCGTCAAGGCAACTATGACCCGCAATCCATGCTTTCGCAGCAGGAGATGGCTCATGAGAATTCTGACGAATATGAAGCGGATCGCTTAAGAATTCAGAGTTAAACCACGTTTCGCATGCACTGAAGCTACTTCCCTCGACAAAAATAACGTATCCGGAATCACCGTGAGGCCGGACTCGACATACACGAAAAACACTTATGGCGCTCTGGTTGGCCAGACTTCTTCCGGGCTCGACACACAGCGTTAATCCTTCATCGATTAATGCATCGCAGACTCTTTTACCCACAGGGCCCGCGCCGCCAAGAAACTGAGTGAGCCAGTGCTCAGCGTTTATATCACCACCATAGGGATAGAAAGCATCCGGGACCCGTCGAGTACGATAATTTTCCTGCGTCTGTGAGGATAGCCATGCCTTATAGCAATTCCCCTCTACATACTGAACGGGCAACCCTCCCCCGATATCGATAATGCATGGGGAATGGCCAAGACTACGGGCGCAGGCAATCAACGGTAATGTGTCAAAAAAAGCGTTAACCCTGGATACGGGCGAGTAGCCACTAAGATGGAAATGGAAGCCATCGATTTTTAATGGATTACAGGTCTCGAGTTTCTGAAGCACGGCACTCACTTCACTGGATGACATACCAAAACGGCTGGTATGGCTGAACGCGGGGCGAAGGCGCAGTAGTATACTGATTCGGCCTGTCGGGCTTTTCCAGCATTTAGCTACTTCCATGAGATCGTCCATTTCCTCGACTGAATCCACGACAATCCGCGCCCCCTGCAGAATTAACTCCTGCAAAAAACGTATTGTTTTTGCAGGACCGGTGGCACACAAATCGGTGCCTCTGCATCCAGCGCGGATAGCATCGTTGAGCTCATGCAGGCTGGATACATCAGCCCCTGTTCCGGCAGCGACGGCAGCCTGTAATAACGACTGTGATTTATTGACTTTAACGCCATAATAAAATTTCGCTTCAATACCAAATCCCGCCGTAATAGCAGCCATCGCATTGAAATTATTCTCCACGGTATGCGGCCAAACAATATTGAGCGGAGAACCGTAAATTTCTGATAAGCGAACAAGAGTATCAGGGGACGTCTCTAACCATCGGGCAATAACAGGATCCACATAGGGGGGTAATTCTCTGGCAGGGCTTACCCGCCATGAAGTGGTTTCCCGGCAATAGGTATTTAACAGCGAAGCCATATTAAATCCTCTCAGAAATCAATGGTTACCGATGCAAGGAAGGTGCGTGGCGCTCCCTGCGCAATGGTGCTGTATGACGCCACGCCAGCCCAATAATGGCGATCTAACACGTTCTGAACATCAAAGCGGAAAGTTGCCGGTGTACCGTACACACGCGTTTTATAGGCAGCCCCCATATCTACCGTTGTCCAAGAACGGATAGACTGCGTATTCGCCTGATTGACGTACTGCTTCCCGCTGTAATTAACATGACTGTTCAGGGACAATCCCCGTAGGACAGGGAGGTCATATTCCACATCCGCGTTTGCTTGTACCGGGGAGACGCCAACGGGTTTGTTACCACGAACGCCGGTGGAGGGAGATTTGGTGAGCTCAGCATCAATCAGGGAAAGGCTTCCTGACATTCGCAAATTATCAAGAGGTTTATGGGAGATATTCAGTTCAATTCCTCGGTTCCGCTGCTCGCTATTGGAATTGAATGTATTGTTACTGTCGATTGCACCACTCGGCTTCGTGATCTGGAAAAGAGCAAGACTGTTTTGGATTCCCGCCTCATCGTATTTAATGCCCACTTCGTATTGACGCGATCGGTATGGACGCATCACCTGACCTGCGTTTTGTGCCGTACCAGGGGCAACATCACCTTTGCTGAGCCCCTCAATGTAGTTGGCATACAGCGAAACGGGTTTCCAGGGACGGTAAACCAGGCCAAGCATCGGAGTGACGGCAGAGTCATCATAGGTGGATGAACGATCGCCATTAGCGGCGAAGTTATCGGCACGAACCCTTTGGAGACGCACGCCTGGCGTGATGTCAACACGTCCATCCAGTACGGTCATTGTGTCTGCAAGCGCGAGACCACTTAACTGGCTGGAGGAGGTTTTTGATACTCTGGCTGGCGCAGAAGGCAGGGTGACATCAACGTCTGACGGGGAATAAATATTGGAATCTACCGTTTGCCCCCAAGTGCTGGCGATTGCGAGGCGATCATGGTAATAACTGACCTGCAGCGTCGCCTGATGATCAATGGAACCGGTTGAAAAATAACTTCTTGCGCCAGCTTCTAAAGTATAACGATTCACCTTAAAGCGGAAATTAGTAATCGTCGAGACGACATCCCCTTTGTCGTTAATAATATTAGGGGTTTGCTCTGATATGCGTGAAACCATCGAGCGCCCACCGCCTGCATTCGCAAAAACGGTCACGTTGTCATTAATATCGTATTCTGTGTGTAGCAATGCCCCCTGATCCCGGATTTTCCACCACATCCCCTTTTGTGCGATGTTTGTCTTACCATCAGGAGCATCCGGAACATCAATGCCTGCAGCGACAGTGAAGGGGCGATTTGGGGATTTGACTCGCTGATATTGATCAAGCAGGTCAAGGGAAGCCCTCACCCCTCCGTTCCCATAATCGAGAGCAAGCGCGCCTAATGCCGTATTTTTATAGGCATTGTCGAGTGCCAAATCGCCACCACTACCGCCACCGTTAAAACGGATTCCCCACACCTCACCGTCCGGGGTAACCCACAATTTACCGACATCGACGTATGCACCGAGTTGGTTGTTGGACTCCCAGGTGGTGGTGAGTCGTTTAATATCCTGAGCTGTAGCCCTTTTAGTCACTGCGTTGATGACACCGCCAACCCCTCCATTCGGGGACATCCCATAGAGCCCCGCGCCCGGCCCCTTCAGTAACTCTATTCGTTCGAGATATTGCGGCAATAATTGATAATTTGGTGCCACACCATAGACACCATTGAGTGCCACTTCACCGGTATTGCCTTCACCAATAGGGAATCCACGGATCATGAAAGAATCCAGGATCCCGCCTGAAGGAGAGGTAACCCGCACGGATGAATCATTTTTTATAACATCGCCGAGAGATTTAGCCTGCCTGTCTTCAATGTATCGCGAGGTATATCCCTTGATACTGAATGGCGTATCATGAATGACTTTACTTCCTAATAAGCCAATGTTGGCTTGTTTGGATAGTTCATCTTCAGTTTGTGTAACAGCACTGTCGGCGGTAACGACAACGGTATCTTCCGCGTTCGCAATATAAGGAATTAAAATTTCTACAACAGCCAAAACCAGAAACTTCTTTCTACGATTCATAACCATTATCTCGAGTCCCAGAGTTACCGGCGTATCAATCAGCTAAAGGATTATTAAGGCCGTGCTGAAGTCGATAATCAGTATATTGTTGTAAATGCATGCTCATTAATGAGCGGGTATACCAGGGATGGTTCATAAAATGCTCGCGTTCCTGATGCCAGAAGCTGTCATCTAGCCTTGGGTGAAGTTCTTTAAATACACGGTCAAGTTCTTCGCCAATAACTTTCCACATACGGTTATCTTGGATGCAATAGAAGTGAGTCAGGCAAAGGGCGATTTCATGTAAATGACTGACAAGGCAAGCATCCACGACGAAGGTTCTGACGGGTTCAATATCATCTTCAAACACCGTGGGTAAAATGCCAGGCCAGATATAAGGCTTGAGTTCGTAACCTTGCTTACGGAGTGCCGGGGCCCAGCTGCGGCCATCGCCGAAGTCACGGATAAGCATGGCCACAGCGCGGCCGGAATCATCAAATAAAACCTGCGTATTTTGTTGGTGTGCTTCAAGCGCCACGCCATAAATCAAATACATAGCCAAGACCGGTTTCAGTATGATCCGGGTGTAATGACGAAACCATGTCTCAGGCGTGTATCCTGACAAGGCAATCAGCTCACTGATAAGGGGATCGGATTTATGCGGGAGGGCGGTAAATAGCGATGCAACCGTGATAGCCAATGAATTATCGTTTCTTTTCCACGCATCCGTACTACGAAACACGACGGAGAGAAACTTACCCTCAGCGTCATCCATACGATCTTTATGACGGAAGTGCCATGCGGCATCTTCCCGGAAAAAGTCGAGTTTGCCGTCAAAACCCTGCTCCACATCCAGGATATCCTCAATAATCGTACTAATACGCGGCCCCATGTGAATGGATTTAGCCTGGAGGCTACGCATCTCACTGGTCATCCATATGGCAACGGGCAATTTTATAAAAGGCAATGCCGGGGCCGTCGGAAGCATAGTTCTGAACGACATTGAGGGTGCGGTTTCAATTTCGGGACCAAATGGCAAAAGAATGCCTTCGTCTATTTCTTTGGCGAAATGACCCAAGACCCAATGTTCAAGATGCCAGGGGTGAAGGGGAATGGGCAGCCATTCTTGAGGGTTGTGATGTTGACTTTCGAGCCAGGCGCACCATTCACTCCAGACGCCAGGAAAGGCCGATGACAGCCATTGATTGGTATCCTGAACATGAGGCATCTTCTCGCAATAAACCATGTCGGCCTGTATGGCTCCCATGCGAAGAATGACTCGGGCTCCAAATTCGGCGGACAGGGCCTCGATGTCTTCATCGTTTAATCCAGGCCGGGACTTCCAGGTAGGATAATAAGGGTGGCCTTCCAGAGATCCCCACTGGTCCAGGAGAGTCGCCCCCTCTCTCAAACTGTGATGGCGTCTTATCCATTTAACAAAATAAGACTCCCCCTCTTTCTCCATGTCTTTAGTAATGCTATTCCGCCATTTTGACCGATGCGCTCTGGCCAGCCGGTCATTATGGATACTGTTAGCAACATCTTTATTGAATTTAGCTATACCCTCAGCCGAAGGGCTGAAACTAAATTCATTTTTCAGGACGTCGATCAGTTGTTCATGTGACAGAATCGGTGTTTTGCTCCCGTCGGCTGCCTCGAGGATAATATCACCACGATTAATAACACTATTCGCCGGAAAAACCGCCGTTAGATTTAGCCGAAGGGTATATTCTCCATCAGAGAGGCGGTAATTAACCCTACTTTTATCATCGAAAATCTCAAGTTTCTTTTCATCAAGTAGTTTTTCCGAAAAAAGACAACGAATTATTCGAGAGAGTGCGTTACGAGCCGAAAAATCAGGTTGTGTTGAAAGTGCCTGTCTCGCAAAGCCATTCTCCTCTGCCAGCTCCATCATATTTTCTCCCAAAGTAAGAGGGTTGAAACGATTAGGCGTAAATTGAGAACCTTAAGATCAACGTGATATTTCATTGCTCTCTCAGGTTCCTTGAAAACTTTCAGTCACTACGCTACCATCAAAATAAATTCATGTAAATGATAATCAATATCATTCTCATAACTGTAATCCATGATGAGAGAATCAATTTATATCAATCACTTAGGCGGACAAGGTATGAGTATAGAGATTAGCTATTTGTTTATCCCTGCTAATAAAGAGGTAATGTTTTCGAAGGCGTTGGCCAGTGGTACCGATGCGATCATTATTGATCTTGAAGATGCTGTTCATCCGAACGAAAAGCCCCTTGGGCGCGATAACGTTCTGAGTTGGCTACATAAAATTAATAAGAGCAGCGTTAAAACCGGAATATATATCCGGATAAATCATCCAAACGACAAGGAATTTGATGACGACATCAGTTTACTCAATTCATTAAATAAGCCATTGATTACGGGTGTGATGGTGCCAAAACTGGAATGCAGTGAAACGATAAACCATTTGAAGTCGAGGCTTAATGCCGGAATATCAAGGCTACCCTTTATCGGCATCATAGAAACGGCGCGAGGATTGTATCACTGTGAGAGTATAGCCTGTAGCGGTGTGGTCAGATTAGCGTTCGGCTCTTTAGATTATTCGCACGATATTAATTGTCTGCAAACACCTGAGGCACTTCTCTATGCGAGAAGTCGTATCGTGGTGGCTTCACGGCTTGCCAACCTACCGCCCCCTATTGATTGCGTCACCCCCGAATTTTGTACGCCCGAAACGTTGTTAACGGATTGCTGCCATGCCCGATCTCTTGGATTCAGTGCGAAATTATGTATTCATCCGGATCAAGTCGATGTGGTTGCCAAAGCATTTAGCCCTACTGAGGAACAAATTAAATGGGCTGAAGAAGTGTTAAAACAGTCCAGAGAGAGTTATGCATTCCAGATCGGAGGTTCGATGGTAGATTTACCTTTAATAAAACAGGCGGCCCGTTTAATGGACAATAAATAAATCAGAATGGACATATTAGCAACCCACTCAAATAATATTAATCATAATTATTATTTGAGTGGTTATAGATAAACTCTCTCTATATATATTTAACCGTTCGATATCATTTAACGTCAGGCCAAAGCATTTGCCCCGGAGAGAGTGTCCGACAAGCAAAGAGTAGCCTTCCAGTAAGGAGCCCGAGTCTGCGATAGAGGCGCTGCATTTCGCACAAACCAGGCATGTTGTCACAACGCTCATTTTGGTAAGATTTTCTTATGAATTCATGATAGCATCGGGTAACACTATTACGCTGGCAAGGATGTCAGAGGGACTGAAATCATAGGGACGAAGATGCAGACTGCTATGCAAAGCAATCCCCCCGAAATTACACTATCAGCACTGAGCCATCTGGCCTTTTGTGCTCTTGTTGGGCTGGGTATTGCTCGCCAGGAAGGCGTTGCCAGTACGCCGTTGACTGAACATCTGTTTTTGGTTCGTTGGTTGGCTACGGCTCAAAAACAAAAGCGGTTTCCAAAATGTGTTGCCATTGATATTGCACTCCTGCTTGAGCAGGGACGGAGAAAAGGCCCCGCCAGCAAGCTGCGTGAAAAACTGCAATACCTGTGGCGATCCTGCACTGACCCCCTCATCACCCAATCGGACTTATTTCGACTCACCTATGTTACCGAGAAACTGAGAGAGCAAGGTTGGAAAAACTTCATCATGGACAGCCACATCTGGAAAGATGAACGCTTTTCTGCATCTTCTGCACCCAATGAGTTTTACACGGAAGAAAATACGTTAAGAGCAGCGTTCTCCGATAATGGTGAGTTAACCAATACTTTAGAGTTACGCATCATTGGAGATGTTGAATCACTCTTGGCGCTAATGGCCCAATCAGCTATTTCTGCAAAGCTGATTGAGAGAGGCGAGCTCTTCCATCGGGTCGTGCTGTTTCCCCAATAAGCACTTATATCCAATCACGCAGCCCTGCACGCTCGGCTGAGTCGTGCCACAGTGGCCAGCGCCAGTGTAAAGAAAATTAGCCGCCTTGCCGCCAATGATGCAGCAGCCGCTCGAGATAATGTGGAAAAAAGTCTATTACTACGGGAGGATCACGCAGGATAACAAACAGATTACCGAAGGAATGCTTTTTTCTTGCCGGGAGAATACAGGCAACCCACCTTGCGAAGTGGTCTATACTCCATAGACAAGTAAGCTTTTATTACCAAAGAGACATAACAAGAAGAGGCCCATTAAGAGGCCCTTGCAATCTTCAATTATGTTCCATCAACCCCATCCCATAGTGGATACATTATGGGATGCGTACCCTATTTTTTAGGCGCGGAACAAAGCCTCTCTGGCATCCTGCCGTTATACATGACAAGGTTGCCATCATCTAACTTTGCAAGTTTCAGCACATAGAGTCGTTTGTTAACACCCAGAAAAAATTTTTTCGCCTCGCCTAAGGAGAAGTTATCTCATCTAAGATAATTAGGCTATCGATTAAGAACCTCATAATCGCTCTATTAGACCCACTCTTAGTTCGGTACATAGCCGAAACATCAGCATCTTCCCATCCTTCTTGCCATTGATGGCATAGTAGCAAGTCAGGCCTTTATATCAGCGCAATCGCCTTACGCGGGGTAGCCGCTCCTCTTTGAGAGCCCATTGGCATTGAGTCGATGTTCACTAAACGCGCAACACATTTTGTATATGGCATGAACACTTCTTGTCCTATCACTTAACGCTCACAGGGGGCGAATTCTATTGATTCAGGATGAGAACGACGAAGTAAGGGAACCTCTTCCTCAGGCCCCCCCCTGCTCATTCACTCAACAAGCAGCTATGAACAAGCATTCAACCCATTGAATTAAAATGTAAAAAAAGAAGTATAATAAACTGATTTCATAATTTCACTTTTAATTTCATTTTTTCAAAATACCCCCTGATTCTAATATCACGTTATTTCACCTTCTCGGCGCCTATTTTAGGGTTATTCTAAGCAACGAACACCCGATCCCGGTAATGCAAAACGAACGCAGGCTGGCACATACACCAGAAAATCAGATGAGAACCCATACGATGGGTAGCCGCTTCAGGCGATCGTTTTCACGGCGTCGAGACTCAGGGGTATCGGATTTTTACGTAGGAATAATCATTAAAACCACATGCAAGCTTTCATAGGGATTTTCATGGAAAGAAATACGCCCGTAGCCTTTACCTGATGCGCTACCTAATTCTAAACGGGCATTTAAAAATTCGGTATTTCTGGCCCGTACACATTTTAATTAAATTTAATTCGTGAAGCTTACTTATAAGAAAAAGGCAGCCTGGTTGCTATAAGCCACCCTATCTGCAGCCGTATTTCTGGGTATTATTCTCATTATACTGGAGCTTATTAATGAATCAGCGTTTGGATATCATCGGCATTGGCCTTGGCCCGTCGAATCTTAGCCTGGCGGCCTTAGGAAGTGAAATAGAGGGGTTTACTGGGCAATTCCTGGAGCGCAAACCTCATTTCTCCTGGCACCCAGGGATGATCCTGGCGGATTGCAGCATGCAGACCAACTTTTTAAAAGACCTGGTGAGCGCAGTTGCCCCCACCAATCGCTACAGCTTTCTCAACTATCTGGTAAAAAAAAGAAAGTTCTATCGTTTTCTGACGACGGAACAGCGCACCGCATCGCGTGAAGAGTTCGCCGACTACCTCACCTGGGCCGCCGGCGGGATGGACTCGTTGGCGTTTAACCAAGACGTTCAGCGGATCGAGTTCGACGATCGGCAGCGCCAGTTCGTGGTGACCACCTCGAATAAGGTCTTCCACGCCAAACACGTCAGCATTGGTATAGGCAAGAAAATAAAGTTGCCGGATTGCGTGACGGCGCAAAGCGATCGCTGTTTCCACGCCAGCGAAATGATGCTGCGCAACCCCGATCTGACCGGCAAGCGCGTGGCGATCGTCGGCGGCGGCCAGAGCGGCGCCGATCTGTTCCTGAATATTTTTAAAGGGGAATGGGGGCAGCCGGAACAGCTCGACTGGATATCGCGCCGCAACAATTACAACGCGCTCGATGAAGCGGCCTTTGCCAACGAATACTTCACGCCCGATTACGTCGAGAGCTTTTACTCGCTGGATAGCGCGGCCAAGCGGCATATGCTGGCCGAACAGAAGATGACCTCAGACGGCATCACCAGTGAATCGCTGCTGGCGATTTATCGCGCCATGTACCACCGCTTCGATGTCCTGCGCGAGAAATTATGGGTGCGCCTGCTGCCCAGCCGTTCGCTGACGGCCGTGAAACACACGCTGGATAACGCCTACCAACTCGAAACGCGTCATCATCTCGATCACGGTGAAGAAGCCTTCAAGGCGGACGTGGTGATCTTTGCCACCGGTTATCAGACGGCCACGCCAGAGTTCCTTGAACCTTTGGCCCACCGCCTGCTGACCACTGCGGATGGCGAATACCGCATCGCCCCAGACTTTACCTTTGAGTGGGAAGGCCCGGCGGAGAACTGCTTATTCGCCATGAACGCCAGTATGCACAATCACGGCATCGCCGATCCGCAGTTGAGCCTGATGGCGTGGCGATCGGCCCGGATTCTTAATCGGGCGTTAGACCGCAAGCCATTTGATCTGGGAACCACGCCGACGGCCATTCAATGGCGCAGTGAAAGCGTACCACACGCGTTTTAAATACAAGAACGTCTTAATCATTGTCACTACGCTTTGATGGAATTACGGATATGAAAAGACAAGTCATTAAATTTATTACAAAGCAGCTGGCCGTATTGGCCCCCGAATTCAAGGCCAGATTGCTCTACAAAAAAGCATTTGGCAAACCGTTGAACTTGCAGGCGCCGTCCACCTGGAATGAAAAGATCAATCACCTGAAGTTGAATGGCTATAGCCACAATGCGTTGGTGAAGCAGTGTGCAGATAAATATGCGGTAAGACAGTACATCAAAGATCAAGGGTGCGAAGAGATCCTTAATGAATTGTACTTTGCCTGTGATTCAGTGAACGATATTCCGTGGGACGCATTACCGGATAAGTTTGTGATCAAAGGGAATCACGGTTCCGGGTATAACCTGATTTGCCAGAATAAAAAATTGCTGAATATCAAGAGCGCCAAAAAATTGATCGATGGCTGGATGAAAGACGATTATTGGAAAACCTATGTAGAGCTCAACTACAAAGGGATACAAAAAAAGATCATTGGGGAGAAATATATCGAATCGGCCAATGGTCACGGGCCTGAAGACTATAAAATCTATTGTTTCCGCGGTGTGCCCTACTGCACGTTGCTGTGTGTCGGCAGAGATACCGGGTCGCCGAAGTATTACTTCTTTGACAAAGATTTCAAGTTTCTGTGCTACAGCGATGACTGCCTGGCCTTGAGCCAGGAAGAAATAGACGCCTTCGTGAAGCCAGAAGGCTACGATGAGCTGTTTGACTACGCCTCACGCTTGTCCGCGCCCTTCGAGTTTGTTCGCGTTGATTTCTACATCTCCAAAGGCCAGATCATTTTCGGCGAATTGACCTTTACCCCCTCCGCCGGGCTGGATACGGATATCCTGCCGCCAACCGATGTTTTGCTTGGCGAGATGTTGACGTTGCAACAGCACTGATTTTCACCTGGCCCCACGGTGAAGCTCGGCCACGCCTGAGCAGAAATACCGGCCGGCACGTTTGCCGCCTGCCGGTCGGTATTGCCTTGAGGGTTATCTGGCCGAGGCTCTCGCCCGTTCTTCCGCCGTGACGGCAACATCTCCGCCTCCCGCCCTTGGCTATCCGCACCAGCCCCAAGGGCAATACCTCAGCCAGGCTGCATAACCATTTGAAAAACAATGGTATTGAGCGATTAATAAGAATCACTTACATATTTATAATAAAATGTTCTATATGTATAGGAAGCTATAATATAAGATACCGGAAAGTTTCCCTGGTGTTGTTGTGTGTCTTTGCCCTATTTTATAGGGCTTTTTTTGCTAAACATCGTTGATAACCGTGTGTTTTCACCCTTCTTCGCCGTTTGCTCACCCACAAAAATCATAATCATTTCTAATTAATTGTAATCCTTCTTATTCCTGACTTATCAATAATAACAAGGGGTTGCTATTAACCCGGCAAAGCAACTGGCGGCCCTCTCTGGGCTGCGGCCGCACTTCGCCGTCGGAATGCCCGCCCTAAAGGTAGGTTTTGCCGGCCCCGAACGGATGCTACTATCGGCTTTTTACAAGGATGTTGATCCACATGTTCTTGTCCAACCGGCATTTTATCTCCGCGCTTCTGGCGCTCGCCATCGGCCTTTGGCTGCCGGGCTCCGTGCTGGCCAGGCCCGACCTGGAACGCAAGATCGGCACTACCGTTGCCGATAGCGATTCTGCAGATTACCGTTTCAGCGATCTGCGCTTCACCTCCGCCGACGGCCAACGGCATTACCGCGTTCGCATCGCCCAGCCGCGCCAGGCCCCTGCGCCTGACGGCTATCCAACGGTTTATTTCCTCGACGGCAATGCGGTGCTGATGGGATTGACCCCCGCCTTGCTGGCCAAATTGGCGGCGGCGAAGCGGCCGCCGGTGCTGGTGATGATCGGCTATGACAACGATCTGCGCATCGATGCCGCCGGCCGCGCCTACGACTATACGCTCCCTCTGCCGGCGGGCCTGAAGCAACCGCCGCGGGGCGGCGGGGGCGCGGATGCGTTCCTGCAATTGATTGAAACTCGGATCAAACCGGCGATCGCCGCCAAACTGGCGGTCGATCCGCAGCGGCAAACGCTGTGGGGTCACTCCTATGGCGGGCTCTTCGTGCTGCACACATTGTTCACCCATCCCACCGCCTTCCAACGCTACATCGCCGTGGAACCCTCGCTGTGGTGGGGCAACGGCATGATCCTGCAAGAAGCGCAGCAGATGATGGCGCGACGCCCGGCGCCGGTGGCGAAGCTGCAACTGTGGGTTGGCCTGGCGGAACGCGATCGTGCGGCCCCGCCCGGCGTGAAGAGCCCCGCTCTGCCGGCGGACGCAACGCGTTTATTGGCCGAACACCTGGCGCAGCTCGACGGTCTCGCCGTCGGCTATCGGGAGTGGCCGGCCTTAGGACACGGCGCCATGCTGGATGCCGCCATCGAGCCGGCGCTGAGCAGCGTCATAACAGAGAACTAAATCAGCGGATCAGAAGGTATCGGCCACATTTTCATCTGCGGCGCATATCTTCTGATGAGAAGAGTGTTTAATATCTGAGACAGCGAGTGGCGGGCGCGGGTGGGCGCGTCAAAAAACAAAGTGGCTCCCCCGTCGGCAAGTGAGCTTGCTCTATCCGGTGGAGCCATACAGTACTGCAGTTTTCCCGGTGGGGCCCTGGTGAGGCGCAAGTAGGAAAAGATGGTGTAAGCAGGGCATTTCAGCGTTTTAATACCGCCTGTTTCACTATTTTCTTCTCCCTGTGACGCCTACTATAAGCGCCCCCTCACCCGGCGGAAAAGGGTGAAAACCACCCTTGAAATACATTAACGGAAGTGATATTAGAAGCGGTTGAGGCGAAAGTGCCTAGTTCAGTTTTGAATAATTAAATCAGGGAATTATATTAAAAATGAATATTAATATCACCGACAAACCCAACCCGCAGGATGAAGAGTTCGTTATCGACAGCCTCTGGGCTCACAACCATAAAACCCAGCCCGTAGACATTCACCCACTGTTTCTGACCGTCACCGACGACAACCAGCAGATCGTCGGCGGCCTGGTCGCACGTACCTGGTGGGGCGGCCTGGAAGTGCAGTATCTGTGGGTCGGCGATCGGTGTCGCAAGAGTGGTTACGGCCGCCAATTGATGCAGCTGGCCGAAGAAGAAGCCCGCAAGCGCGGTTGCCATATGGCCTATGTCGATACCTTCGATTTCCAGGCCCGGGGCTTCTACGAAAAACTGGGCTACCGGGTCTACGGCGAGCTGGGCGACTACGCGCATCGCCACACCCGCCATTACCTGGCTAAAAGCCTGTAACGCGGCCTGAGCGGCGCAGAGGTAGGTATGGGTTCATCGCATAAAAATAATGAATCTTATTTTAAGGGCCTCATCACCATGATGGAGCACCTGAGCGAGCCCTGGGGCATCAAAGACCAGCTGTCCCGCCACCTTTATATGAATCGCGCCGCTTATCTCTATACCAATACGCCGCTGAATTTCGACGTCGCCGGCAAATATGACCACGAATTCCCCGCCGACTGGGCCGACTCCGCCGCCGACTTTATCGAACATGACAAGATGACCGAAGCGGCGCGCGATCGGGTCACGGTCATAGAAACGCACTACTGGTACGGCAAAGACAGCCTGACGCCGTTTATCAGCGAAAAGCTGCCGGTGTACAACGATGACAAACAGGTGATTGGCGTGATCTGGAACGCCAAGCCGATGAACAGCCTGTCGCCGCTGAAATACATCAATCAGCAAAAGCCCAGCGTGTTGACCACCGAAGTCAATAACGAGCTGTTCACCCGTGCCGAACTCGATGTCATTTTTCTTATGCTTCAGCGATTTACGGTTAAAGAGATCGCAAAAATCTATAACGTCAGCAATAAGACCATCGAAAACCGCATTTATAACATTTACCAGAAGGCCAACGTGCATACTCAGCAGCAATTTGAGGAGTACTGCAAATACGCCAACCTGGATAACTACATTCCCGATCGCCTGATAACCAAAGGCATTCAGTTTATTTGAACCGCAAGGAAGATCTCACCGTGATAAAGATCGAAGATTATCCGCTCACCCGGGTGCCGCAGGATAAAAGAGTTTCGTTTTTAAGCGTGGCCATCGTGCATATGGGCATGTTGACCGCGCTGGACCAGTTCATGCTCGGCGCCGTGCTCGGTAACTCCATGACGCTGCTTGACGCCTTCACCGCCATTTTCGTCGGCAGCCTGATCTTCGGCGTGGTGACCTACGGCCTGGGGCTGGCGGGCATGCGCGAAGGGATTTCCGGCAGCCTGCTGGCGCGCTGGTGCGGCTTCGGCCGTCTGGGGTCGGTGCTGATCGGCGTGGTGGTGGCCGTCAGCCTGTTGGGTTGGTTCGGCATTCAGAACGCCATTTTCGCCAAGTCGCTCGACTTCGCACTCGGCAATAAGCTGGGCTTCGGCCTGGCCGCCGGGCTCTCGGGCACGCTGCTGACCATCCTGGTGGCATTCGGCTTCAAAGCGCTGCGCATCGCCGCCCGTATCGCGGTGCCGATGTTCATCATGCTGGTGGCCTATATATCGGTGACCGCACTGACCGGGCATAACCTGCAGGAGATCATCCAGCTGGCGCCGCCGGGTGAACCGCTGACCATCAGCGCCGGCATCACCATCGTCGTCGGCGGCGCCATCGTGGCTAGCCTGATGACGCCCGACCTGACCCGTTACTCCAAAAACGGCAAGCACGTGCTCGGCGTCACGATCTTCACCATCATCGCCGGCGAGTTCGTGGTGAACGGTCTGGCAATCCTGATCGCCAAAACCCTGGGCACCGCCGATGTGGTCACCATCATGTCGCAAGCAGCCGGCGGCGCCGGTTTGCTGGTCGTGGTGTTCTCCACCCTGCGCGTCAACGATCTCAACCTGTATTCCTCTTCGCTGGGCATCGTCAACGCGGTGGAAGGCATCACCGGCAAAAAGCTGAAGTACACCTACACCACTCTGGTGATCGGGATTCTGGGCACCACGCTGTCGGTGCTGGGCATTCTGGACCGCTTTGTCGACTTCCTGACGGTGCTTGGCGTAGTCTTCCCGCCGATTATCGGCATCATGCTGGTGGACTATTATCTGCTGCGCAGCCACCGCAAAATCCTGGACGAGAGCCGCCGCACGGGCCAGCTGCCAAACGAGACGCCAACCATCGGCTGGGCGGCGATCGTCGCCAGCATCGCCGGTGGCGCCGTGGGTCTGGCGACCGAATGGGGCGTACCGACCATCAACTCTCTGGTGGCCGCCAGCCTGCTGTATTGGGTGCTCAAACTGGCCTTCAGCCGGGCGCAAAAACCGCTGGCCTCACAGAAGTCGCTCTGATTTTCGCCCATGAGTTAATGCACTCCTCCGGTGACGGGGGAGTGTTTATGCTCAGGAAAGGTGGGCGTAACGGAAAAGAATGGGCCGATCGCGCGGACAAACGGCCATCGTGGTTAGGGTCCCTGGTGTCGGTAGCAAGCTATCTATTAGGCTCAGAGTGTGGCAGCGCCCCCTCTGAGTTTTTTATTATAAAATCGTTGGCTTCAGTGTTTTGATCATAAAGAAAAACTTCAGCTTGAATGAACAGTAGCTCATGAAATCGGCTTTGGTCAACATAAAAGTACACATAAAATTGGCTTTTGTGTTCACTTTTCCATAAGCAAAAGCTAATCAATTGATTTACACAGTTTTATCATCTTTGCAGGTCACCCCGATCGCCTGCGCTAACATCACTGCGCTAAACGGCTGACAAGAAACAATAATTACCACCAATAATCAGCCGGTTACCTCCCCCTCAGCGCCTTTTTATCTGGACAACGCCGACGCGTAAGATATAGTGAAGCCAGCGTAATGTTTGTAAGGACAGCCGATGAAAACCACCAACGCACAGCGCAAAATCAACATCATTAAAAATATTGAATATCTGATGCGTACCCGCGGTGAAACCAAGGCTTCCTTTTCCAACCGCAGCGGCCTGACGCGCACGACTCTCTACAAAATTCTTGACGGAAGAGTGAACAACGTTCAGCAATCCACCGTGAATCGGATTTCCGATTTCTTCGGGGTCTCCTGTGAAGAGATCGAAGACTACGATCTGGAAAAACTGGAGCTGCTCAACGAAACGCTGTCCACCGAGGGCAACAAGAACCCTTCCGCCATCCCGGTGATCCCGCAGTCGCGCTATCTGGCCGTCTCGCAGCGCAAGATCGGGCAGCTGGTCACCGAGTTTCCTCTGACTTATTTCTTCGGCGATGAGTCGAACATGTTGGCAATGAAAATAGAGACCGAAATTAAAGGGTCATTTATTCCCGGCGAAGTCATCATCATCAAACGCCCGCCGGTACTGATTTGCGATTCACCTTTGCTGTATCACTCGGGAAAAAGCGGCTTCTTTGTGGTTGACGACAAAGACAGCGAAAGCATGGACAAACGCCCTCAGGACACCGTGCAATTCCTGGGTTATATCGTTGGAGAAAGGTTATAAATGGAACCGAATCAGAAGTTCAAGCTGTTGGGCTTCACCCGACATGGCACCATCGCGGCCAATGTCATGGTATTGGCCACCGGCAAAACCATTACCATGGGGCTGAATGAGCTGGCCGACAGCGAAATATCAGAAGATCTGAGCCGGCACGAGCTGCAGGCGCTGTACCGCAAACTCTATGGCGACAACAAACAAAAAACCGCCTACGAGCTCAGCGATCGCCACGAACGCTCCTGGTACGCCTACCTGATTATTACCGTGGCGCTCAGCGTGATTTATATTTTCTCAACGCTGTGCGGCGTCAAGCCGATCCAAATCCCGGTGCTGAATCTCATCACGCCCCCGGCGATCTTCATCTACCCGCTCACGTTCATTCTGGTGGACATCCTCAACGAATTCTATGGATTACGGCTGGCCCGGCGCACGATTATCATCTCGTTTATCGCCAACCTGACCTTCGTCCTGGGGGTCTGGGTAACGACGCTGGTGCCGAGCATTCCGCAGTGGGAGTACAGCGAGACCTACAACGGCATCGTGCACAGCATCATGGCGGTGCTGGTGGCCTCGTCGGCGGCCTATCTGATCTCCGAGAACGTCAACTCCTACCTGCTTTGCAAAATCAAAGAGTTGACCAATTCCCGCTACCTGTTTGTGCGCGTGATCACCAGTACCGTTGTGGCTTCGGCCATCGACAGCGTGGTGTTCTGTACGCTGGCGTTCTACAACGTGCTGAGCTGGGACATCATCAAAACCATGATCCTGTCGCAGTTCCTGATCAAGGTGGTTTACGCCCTGCTGGGCGTTGGGCCAATCTACGCCACCCGCAGTCTGTTTAACCGCTACATCAATACCGAACAAGCAAAGGGCAATGAATATGCATATCCAAAAGCAAGATAAGATCACCCATCTTGGCGCGAACTCCGATTATCCGGATCAATATGCTCCCGCATTGCTCGAAGCCTTGCCGCGTGCGCGCGGCCGCGATCTGATCGGCGTGGACGAGCGGCAGTTGCCGTTCAGCGGCTTTGATCTGTGGACCGCCTTCGAGCTGTCCTGGCTCAACGCCAAGGGCAAGCCGGTGGTCGGCATCGGCGAATTTACCTTCCCGCATTCCTCGTCGAACCTGATCGAGTCCAAATCGTTCAAGCTGTATCTCAACAGCTTCAACCAAACGCGCTTTGACAGCGTGGAACAGGTGAGCGCCGCCATGCAGAAAGATCTGTCGCAGGCGGCCAACGGCCAGGTCACCGCCAAGCTCTATCCGGGGCTGGAAGGTTACCCGGCGCAGATCGACCGCCTGCCGGGCATCAACATCGACGATCTGGATATCGCGGTCGACGACTTCGCCTTCAAACCGGAATACCTGAGCGGCGCGGCCGAGAGAGGGGAACCGGTGTCGGAGACGCTGTCTTCCAACCTGCTGAAATCCAACTGCCTGGTCACCAACCAGCCGGACTGGGGCAGCGTCGTGATCCGCTATGAAGGCCGCAAAATCGACCGCGAAAGCCTGCTGCGCTACCTGATCTCCTTCCGCCAGCACAACGAATTCCACGAGCAGTGCGTCGAGCGTATTTTCAACGACATCAAGCAAAGCTGCCGTCCGGAAAAACTCAGCGTGTTCGCGCGCTACACCCGCCGCGGCGGCCTGGATATCAACCCCTTCCGCAGCGATTTCGAAACGGCGCCGGCGCTCGGCCGCCTGATCAGACAGTAAGCGTTATCCCCGCAGTGCTCCCGCCAGGGAGCATTGTTTCCCTCGCTTTCATCTCCCTGTTATTTTTCGCCATTATCGTCGTCAGCGGCTATCTTCAAAGCACACTGACGGAGATTAACGACGCATGCCTGACCTTTCACGCAGAGACATCCTGCGGGCTGCCGCCATCGGATCGGCGTTCTCGCTGTTGCCCGCCTCGATTCGCAAAGCGCTGGCCATTCCCGCCAACAACCGCACCGGCACCCTGCGCGACGTCGAACACGTGGTGATCCTGATGCAGGAGAACCGCTCTTTCGACCACTACTTCGGCACCCTGCCGGGCGTGCGCGGCTTCAGCGATCGTTTTACCATTCCATTGCCCGGCGATCGCCATGTCTGGCAACAGCAGGGCGCCGAGCGGTTGGTACTGCCCTACCACCTGGACAGCAAACGCGGCAACGCCCAGCGCGTCACCGGCACGCCGCATTCGTGGGTGGATGAGCAAGCCGCCTGGGATCACGGCCGCATGAGCGCCTGGCCCACCTACAAAACGCCGGCTTCAATGGGCTACTACCGCCAGCATGAGCTGCCGTTCCAGTTCGCGCTGGCCAACGCCTTTACCCTGTGCGACGCCTATCACTGCGCTATTCACGCCGGCACCAACACCAACCGGCTGTTCCACTGGACCGGAACCAACGGCCCGTCCGCCGCCGACGTGGCTGTGGTGGTCAACGAATGGGACAGCCCCGGCCCGGCGGAGATCGGCTACCAGTGGACAACCTATCCGGAACGGCTGGAGGCGAGCGGCGTCAGCTGGAAGGTGTATCAATTCCTGCCGGACAACTTTACCGACAACCCGTTGGCGGGCTTCCGCCAGTACCGCGCCGCCAGCATTCAGGTGGGCAATCCGGCGCGGCCGCCGAAAGACTTCAACGCCTTCGTGCCCTATCGCGATGCGCTCAACGAGGCCGCACCGCTGTACAAAGGCAACGGCAACACCCTGCCGGCCGCCGACGGCAACGATCTGGACGCCATGCTGGCCGGGTTCCGCTCCGACATACAGCAGGGCAAACTGCCGCAGGTCAGCTGGATCATCGCGCCGGCGGCCTATTCGGAACACCCCGATCCCTCCAGCCCGGTGCAGGGCGGCTGGTTCACCCAAGAGATCCTCAACGCGCTGACCGACAACCCAGAGGTGTGGAGTAAAACCGTCCTGCTGGTCAACTACGACGAAAACGACGGCTTTTTTGACCATATGCCTTCGCCTTCCGCGCCGTCGCTGCGCGAGGACGGCAGCTTCGCCGGTAAATCGACGGTGCCGTTCGACACCGAGATCTTCCAGCACGTGGCGCCGCCCGGTTCGCAGGATCAACCGCCGCCGGACGGCCGCATTTACGGCCCCGGCCCGCGGGTGCCGATGCTGGTGCTGTCGCCCTGGAGCCGCGGCGGCTGGGTCAATTCGCAGGTCTTCGATCACACCTCGGTGCTGCAATTCCTGGAAAAGCGCTTTCAGGTGCATGAACCCAACATCAGCGCCTGGCGCCGCGCCGTGTGCGGCGATCTCACCTCGGCGTTCAACTTCGTCGACCCTAACGGCGAAGCGCTGCCGAGCCTGCCCGCCACCAGCCGCCACGCCGCCGATGGCCTGCGCCAGCGCCAGGAACAGCTGCCGCAGGTACCGCTGCCATCGCCTGTCCACCAGCGTTTGCCCCACCAACGCCGCCTGGCGCGCCCTTCCCGCGCGCTGCCCTACCAGCTGCACGTCGAGGCCACCGTCGCGGCCGAACAGCGCCGCGTGACGCTGAACCTGTTCAACACCGGCGAGCAGGGCGCGGTGTTTCACGTCTACGATCGGCGAGATCTGGCGCAGATCCCGCGCCGTTTTACCGTCGAGGCGGGCAAGGCGGTCAGCGACGACTGGCAGACGGAGGATGAGTACCATCTGTGGCTGCTCGGCCCCAACGGCTTTCATCGTGAACTGCGCGGCGCCCTGAACCGGCCGCAGCCGGAGGTGCGTTTGCGCCCGACGGGCCGCAGCCTGCAGCTGCAGCTGAACAATCCGGGCACCGAAGCGATAGCGGTTACCCTCGAACGCTGCCCCTATACGCAGCAGGGCCCGTGGCACATCACGCTGCCGGCAGGCGGCAGCCACCAGCAAAGCTTTGATGCCCACGCCAGCGGCGGTTGGTATGACCTTACGCTGCAAAGCCCGGGAGGTTGGCTACGCCGCCTGGCGGGCCGGTTGGAGGATGGCGAGCACAGCGTCAGCGACCCGCTTATGGGCCAGGAGTAAAGCGTTGTAGATTGAAATCGCGGAAATTAAACCGCCAGCCTCTTTTTTGTGGCGCCCACAGACGTCGGTTCTCCCGCGGTGGGCGCATTCTCAAAACCTTCTCCCTGCCCCACCCCCGCTATTTTTTTGATCTCGCTCACGGTCGGATATTATTTCATTGCCTTGCTAAACCGGTTCTTCTATTTTAGCCACCCATCTGACAAGGCTAATAACAGGGATTAAGCATGATAAATCGCGTATGGGTACTGGGCGACGCCGTGATCGACCTGGTGCCGGAAAATGCCAACGGTTATCTCAAATGCCCCGGCGGCGCGCCGGCTAACGTGGCGGTGGGGATCGCCCGGCTTGGTGGCGACAGCGCCTTTATCGGGCGGGTGGGGCAAGACGGCTTCGGTGCCTTTCTGCAGCAGGTGCTGAGCGATGAAGGGGTGGATATCGGCCATATGCGGCCAGACCCCGAACACCACACCTCCACGGTCGTGGTGGATCTCGATCTGCAGGGTGAGCGCTCATTCACGTTTATGGTGCAGCCCAGTGCCGATCTGTTTTTGCAGCCTGACGATCTGCCGGATTTCCAACGGGGGGAATGGCTGCACCTCTGCTCCATCGCGCTCTCGCAGGAGCCCAGCCGCAGCGCGGCCTTTGCCGCGATGGAACGCATCCGGGCGGCCGGTGGCCGGGTCAGTTTCGATCCCAACATCCGCGAAGAGGTCTGGCGCCAGCCGGAAGCGCTGCGCCCCTGCCTGCAAAAGGCGCTGCTGCTGGCGGACGTGGTGAAACTGTCGCGCGAAGAGCTGGCTTTCATCAGCCATCTTGACGATCTGGAGAACGCCATTCGCTGGATGATGCAAACCTATCCGCTGCGCCTGCTGCTGGTGACGCTGGGCGGCGACGGCGTCTATGTGCATGACGGCCAACGGCTGCGTCATTTCCGCGCGGCGCCTGTCGTTCCGGTCGATACCACCGGCGCCGGCGATGCCTTCGTCGCCGGGCTGTTAGCGGCGCTGGCACGCCTTCACGAATTGCCGCAGGAAGCGCAGTGGCCGGCGGTTATCGCCCAGGCGCAGGCCTGCGGCGCGCTGGCCACCACCGCCAAAGGGGCCATGACCGCCCTGCCCCACGCCGACGAGCTGGCGGCTTTCCTCCGTTGATCCTCTGCATCCACGGCGATCCTCAGGTTCGCCGTGGTCTTTTGCCCACGATTTGCGCGCTCGATCACAATAGCTGAATCGGGTTAGCTAACTGAGTTGCCAGCTCGCCTCCCTCTCGTTATCTTTCGCCTTGAAAAACCGGTTTAGCAATTTAGCAAACAATAATAACAACCCTTACCCGGATGATAGACGATGATGAAAAAACTCAGCTATTTGGCGATAACAACAGGGCTTTTCCTCTCCGCTTCCAGCGCAGCGGCATCGGGCAGCGGCGGCATCGAGGCGCGCCTCAACGCCCTGGAACAACGTCTGGCGCAGGCGGAACGGCGCGCCGCACAGGCTGAAACCCGCGCGACGGCGGCGGAACGCCGGGCGCAACAGCTGGAACAGCGCACCGCCAACACCGAACGGCAAACCGCGCAGATTGCGCAGCATGCCGCTACGCCGATTGCCCCGACCGGCGCACTGAAACTGAACGGCTTCAACGATCTGAAGCTGTACGGCGACGTGGAGTTCAACCTGGACGGCGCTAGCCGCAGCGGCCAACTGACGTCGCTGAAAGGCAGCGACCACAAGGACTGGAAGCCCGGCAACAAAGAGCGTTGGGATATCAACGGCCGCATTCTGGTCGGGCTGGACGGCTACCGCCGCAATCAGGACGGCAACTTCTCCGGCTTCAGCGTGCAGCCGCTGGCGGACATGACCGGCAAAATGAACCTGGACGACGCCGCCTTCTTCTTCGGCAATGAAAAGAACTGGCAAACCAAAATCGGCCGCTTTGAAGCCTACGACATGTTCCCACTGAATCAGGACACCTTCATTCAATACTCCGGCAATACCGCCAACGATTTGTACGCCGACGGCTTCGGCTATATCTACATGATGAAAGAAGGCCGCGGCCGCAGCAGCAGCGGCGGCAACCTGATGTTGAGCAAATATGCCGGTGATGTCTATTTCGAGCTGAACACGCTGGTGGAGGACGGCACTTCGCTGTTCCAGGACAACAGCTACCACGGCAACGCCCTGAACAATAAGAAAAACGTCGCCTATTTGCGCCCGGTGATCGCCTGGAAAAAAGACGCCTTCAGCATCGCAGCGGCAATGGAAAGCAACGTGGTGAATAACGCCTACGGTTATCAGGACGGCCAGGGCCGCTTCGTCGATCAGTCCAAGCGCAACGGCTACGGCATGACGATGAGCTGGAACAACAGCGCCGCCGATCCGGACAACGGCGTGGTGGCCAACCTGAGCACCGCCTATCTGGATGCGTCAGGCGAGCAAGACTTCACCGCCGGCGTGAACGTGCTGTGGCGGCGCTTCGAACTGGGTTATATCTATGCCCATAACAATATCAAAGAGTTCAATACCGCCGGGATCGCCGCCGATATCCACAACCCGCTCAGCGAACCGGGCAACTACGACATCCACACCGTTCATGCGTCGTATCAGATACCTAACATTATGAATATGAAGAATTTCAATTTGTATTTGGGGGCCTATGTCTCGCTGCTGGAAGCCAACGCCGACAACAAGATAGCCAACGGCGACAACGACCAACGTTACGGCATGCGCGCCAGATTCAAGTATTTCTTCTGACATCGATTCACGTCGCTGCGCCGCAAACTGCGCAGCGGCATTTTTATTTAGCAAGGGGACAACATGGACATTACCGCAACCGCCAACGCGCTGTTGCCACTGCTCGGCGGTAAAGAGAATATCGCCAGCGCCGCCCACTGCGCCACGCGCCTGCGCCTGGTACTGGTGGACGACAGCAAAGTGGATAAAGAGGCCATCGGCAAACTGGACGGCGTCAAAGGCTGCTTCAGCAACGCCGGTCAGATCCAGGTGATCTTCGGCACCGGGCTGGTCAACAAGGTGCATGCGGAATTCATCAAGGCGGCGGGCGTCAGCGAATCCAGCAAGGCCGAAGCCGCCGATATTGCGGCGAAAAAGCTCAACCCGCTGCAGCGCATCGCCCGCCTGCTGTCGAACATCTTCGTGCCGATCATCCCGGCGATCGTCGCGTCCGGCCTGTTGATGGGGCTGCTCGGCATGGTGAAAACCTATGGCTGGGCCGATGCCAACAGCGCGCTGTTCATCATGCTGGATATGTTCAGCTCGGCGGCGTTCATTATCCTGCCGATTCTGATCGGCTTCACCGCCGCACGCGAATTCGGTGGCAACCCCTACCTGGGCGCCACGCTCGGCGGCATTCTGACGCATCCGGCGCTGACCAACGCCTGGGGCGTCGCCGGAGGGTTCCACACCATGAACTTCTTCGGTCTGGACATCGCCATGATCGGCTATCAGGGCACCGTGTTCCCGGTGCTGCTGACGGTGTGGTTCATGAGCGTGCTGGAAAAGCGGCTGCGCAAGGTGATCCCCAACGCGCTCGATCTGATCCTGACGCCGTTCCTGACGGTGGTCATCTCAGGCTTTGTCGCCCTGCTGTTTATCGGCCCCGCCGGCCGGGCGCTGGGCGACGGCATCTCCTTCGTGCTCAGCACGCTGATTGCCCATGCGGGGTGGTTCGCCGGGCTGCTGTTCGGCGGCCTCTATTCCGCTATCGTCATCACCGGCATTCACCACAGTTTTCATGCGGTAGAGGCCGGGCTGCTCGGCAACCCCAATATCGGCGTCAACTTCCTGCTGCCGATCTGGTCGATGGCCAACATCGCTCAGGGCGGCGCCTGCCTGGCGGTGTATTTCAAAACCCGCGACGCCAAAATCAAAGCCATCGCGGTGCCTTCGGCCTTTTCCGCCATGCTCGGCATCACCGAGGCGGCGCTGTTCGGCATCAACCTGCGCTTCGTGAAGCCTTTCCTGGCGGCGCTGGCGGGCGGCGCGCTCGGCGGCGCCTGGGTGGTGGCCAACCATGTTGGCATGAACGCGGTCGGACTGACGGCGATCCCCGGCATGGCGATCGTGCAGGCCAGTTCGCTGGTCAGCTATATCATCGGCCTGGCAATCGCTTTTGGCAGCGCCTTCGTGCTCTCCCTGCTGCTGAAATACAACACGGACGCGCAATGATGGAAGAACTCAGCTTAATCAAACAGGCACTGCAGGCGGTCATGAACGGCCAGCCACTCGCGCTGCGCGATCCGCACCGCCCGGCCTGGCATCTGGCGCCCAGCGTTGGCTTGCTGAACGATCCCAACGGCTTTATCCAGCACAACGGCGTTTATCACCTGTTCTATCAGTGGAATCCGCTGGGCTGCGATCATCGCAACAAGTGCTGGGGACACTGGCAGTCGATCGATTTAGTGCATTGGGAACATCAGCCGCTCGCCCTGGCACCGGGCGCCTGTTACGACAGCCACGGCTGTTACTCCGGCTCGGCGGTGGTGGCGGAAGACAAAATCACGCTGATCTATACCGGCAATGTGAAATTCCCCGACGGCTCACGCACCGCTTACCAATGCCTGGCTCAGGCAAGCGATCGGGGCGAATACCGCAAACTCGGGCCGGTGCTGCCGCTGCCGGAGGGCTACAGCGGCCACGTACGCGACCCGAAAGTGTGGCGTCATCAGGATGCCTGGTACATGGTGCTCGGCGCGCGTGACTTGCAGGATCGCGGCAAGGTGTTGCTGCTGCGTTCCAGCGATCTGCGCGACTGGCAAGCGCTGGGAGAGATCGCCGGTTCCGGCCTGAACGACCTGGGCGAATTCGGCTACATGTGGGAATGCCCGGATCTGTTCTCGCTGGACGGCGGCGACGTATTGATCTGCTGCCCGCAGGGGCTGGCGCCGCAGCCGGAACGCTATCTCAACCGTTATCAGGCCGGCTATCTGCTCGGCAAGCTGGATTACCGGCAGGCAGCCTTCAGCCACGGCGAATTTCACGAGCTGGACGCCGGCTTCGAGTTCTACGCGCCCCAGACAACGCTGGCGGAAGATGGCCGCCGCCTGCTGTTCGCCTGGATGGGCGTGCCCGAGCAAGATGAAGAAGCCCATCCGACGCGCCGTTATGGCTGGATCCATACCATGACCTGCCCACGCGAGCTGTCGCTGCGGCATGGCCGCCTCCACCAGCGCCCGGCGCGCGAGTTGCAACAGCTGCGCGGCGAGCGAGAAGACTGGCGAGGCCGCGCCGATGACGCCCCCGCCTATGCGCTGGGCGCCGCGGAGCTGCAGCTGACGCCGCAGGGCGCGTTCAGCGCCGCCTTTGGCGACGCGATGACACTGAGCTGGGACGGCGAGCGGCTGCAGCTGACGCGCGCCTCTCTGGACGACGGCCGGCCGGAGCACCGTTACTGGCGCGGCCCGGTCACGCATCTGCAGCTGCTGTTCGATCGCTCCAGCGTGGAAATCTTCATCAACCACGGCGAGGCGGTGATGAGCGCGCGCTACTTCCCGGCAGGTGAACCGCAACTGCGGCTGAACGGGAGCGCAGCGCTGGCGTTGGAATACTGGCCGCTGACGCCATGCATGCTAGAATGACGCATCCTCCGATGACTTCAGATGGCGTCAGTGAAAAAAAATAAACGCATTACCATCAGTGACATCGCCACGCTGGCCGGGGTGTCGAAATCGACCGCCAGCCTGGTGCTGAACGGCCGCAGCAAGGAATACCGGGTGTCCGACGACACCCGCGATCGCATTCTGGCGCTGGCGCACGAACACCATTATCAGCCCAGCATCCACGCCCGCTCTTTGCGCTCCAACCGCAGCCACACGCTGGGGCTGGTGGTACCGGAGATGACCAACTACGGCTTTGCGGTGATCTCGCGCGAGCTGGAAACGCTGTGCCGCGAAGCCGGTCTGCAGCTGTTGATCGCCTGCACAGATGAAAACCCGGCGCAGGAGATGATGGCGGTGAACAGTCTGGTGCAGCGGCAGGTCGACGGCCTGATCGTCGCCTCTAGCCAGCTGAACGACGCGGAATACCAGAAGATCAACGTCGCGCTGCCGGTGGTGCAGATGGATCGCCTGATCGCCGGTTCCGAACTGCCGCTGGTGATCACCGACTCGGTTAATGCGACCGCCGAGCTGGTGGAAAAGATCGCGCGCCAACATCCGGATGAGATCTATTTTCTCGGCGGGCAGCCGCGCATTTCACCGACCCGCGATCGGCTGGCCGGCTTCCAGCTTGGCCTGGAGCGCGCCGGCGTAACGTGCAAACCGGAATGGATCATCAACGGCAGTTACCACCCCAGCTCGGGTTACGAGATGTTCGCTCAGCTGTGCGCACAGCTGGGGCGTCCGCCCAAAGCGCTGTTCACCGCCGCCTGTGGCCTGCTGGAAGGGGTGTTGCGTTATCTGACGCAGCATCAGCTGATGGAGAGCGACATCCACCTGTGCAGCTTCGACGATCACTACCTGTTCGATTGCATGACGCTGAAGATAGACACGGTCGCGCAAGACTGCCGGGCGCTGGCGCAGCATAGCTTCGACCAGGTTACTGCGCTCATCGACGAGCGGCCGCTGGAACAGCATGCGCTTTATCTGCCGGGTCGCATCCACTGGCGCCATGCCGGTTCCCGGGCGTTGTTGGCCGGGGAGTGATATTTTTGAATCAATAAAAAAGGGCGCCTGAGCGCCCTTTATCGTTTTGCTGCCGCTACTTGGCGGCGCCTTCCATGCCCACCAGCCCCACTTTCAGGTAGCCGGCTTTACGCAGGGTGTCCATCACGCTCATCAGCGTTTCATAGTCCACGCTCTTGTCCGCCTGGAAGAAGATGGTGGTTTCTTTGTTCGCCTGAGTGCGTTGATCCAGCACCGAAGTCAGCTGATCGGCATTCACCGGCTGATCGCCAACGTAGAGCTGCTTGTCGGCCTTCACCGACAGGAACACCGGTTTTTCCGGCCGCGGCTGCGGTTTGGCGGAAGAAGCCGGTAGATCGACGCGAATATCTACCGTTGCCAACGGCGCGGCCACCATAAAGATGATCAACAGCACCAACATGACGTCGATAAACGGCGTCACGTTGATTTCATGCAGTTCGCCGCTGTCGTCCAGATCTTCATTTAAGCGCATCGCCATGACTCACCCCGCCCGCAGTTGGTGTGCGTGCTGTGAGCGCTTGGCTTCCGCCGTCGCGGCCAGATCCAGATCGCGGCCCTGCAGCAGCAAGACCTGCGCCGCCACGTCGCCCACCTGGGCGCGATGGCCGCTGATGACGCGGGCGAAGATGTTGTAGATAACGACGGCAGGGATCGCCGCCACCAGGCCCATCGCGGTCGCCAGCAGCGCCTCTGCGATGCCCGGCGCCACGACCGCCAGGTTGGTAGTCTGCGAATGGGCGATGCCGATGAAGCTGTTCATGATGCCCCAGACGGTGCCGAACAGGCCGACGAACGGCGAGATGGCGCCGATGGTGGCCAGGAAGCCGTTGCCGCGGCCCATGTTGCGGCTGTAGGCCGCCACGCGGCGTTCGAGGCGGAAACCGGTACGTTCTTTGATGCCGTTGTTGTCATTGGATTCCGCAGACAACTCCAGCTCATTTTGCGCATCGTTCAGCAAGACAGCACTGACGCTCTCCGGGGAGAAGTTTTGCGCCAGCTCGGAAGCCTCATCCAGCGAGCGCGCTTCGGCCAGCGCCAGCTGCTCGCGGCGCAGACGGCGCTTGGCGCGCAGCAGTTCGCTGCCTTTGGCGAACAGAATGGTCCAAGTCACGATAGACGCCAGCACCAGGCCGATCATCACCGCTTTCACCACCGCGTCGGCGTGCTGGTACATGCCCCAAATGGACAGGTCCATGCCGCGGGTTTCCGGTGGCTGGATCGTCGGTGCCGGGTTCACCGGCGTGATGCTTTCCGGCGCGGCGGCTGCAGGTGCCGGCGCGGTGGTCGGCGCAACGCTTTCGGTAACGGCCGGATTGGCCGCCGGCGCTGCCTGCGCGCTGCCGGCCAGCCCCACGACCAGCACCATAGAAGCCATCAGGCTGCGGCCAAAGACCTTGCCCCACTGCGCCCGGCCCTGGCCGAACGATCCTTGATTTAAATTCTTGCCAGCCGTTTTCACGCTGTGCCTCCACCCATTACCGATCAAAATTAAGGAATAATTCAGCGTGCGATCATATCAAACCAACCGGGGATTGATAGTAGTTCTCATTATTATTTACCAAATAAACGAGAAAATTTTAGCCAACCCTGCGGCAAAGCGCCAATCCGCGCCCGTTCACCGCTAAACGCCCCTTTTATGGGGTTATTTCGTTACTTTTCTCCCACAACGACGCAACAAGGCCACGCTGCCGAACGGCGTCTTGACCGAGGAATGGGCTTCTCTCTCGCACCACGGCAGAAGGATGAGGCGAGAAAGGCGCGCCCGGCAGCCAATTATAGCCGTTTCTGTATCTGGAAGTTAAAACGTCTGGATGGCTATATTAACTCATGCTAACGTAAGGGCTATCGCAAACGGGCACGTGCAGAGCAACCAGAGGTGAGCCAGGTACCATGACGTCAAAACACATCGAAACCACGCTGATCGGCGCCGGCCGCGGCAAACGCTACACCCAGGGCTCCGTCAATCCCGTTACGCAACGCGCCTCTTCCTTGGTCTTCGACTCCGTCGCCGCCAAAAAGCACGCCACTGCGCAACGCGCCCATGGCGAGCTGTTTTACGGCCGACGCGGCACGCTGACCCACTTCGCCCTGCAGGATGCAATGGTGGAACTGGAGGGCGGCGCCGGCTGCGTGCTGTACCCCTGCGGCGCAGCGGCGGTGGCCAATGCGATCCTGTCATTCGTCGGCGCCGGCGATCACCTGCTGGTCACGGGTTCGGCGTACGAACCGACCCAGGATTTCTGCACCCACATCCTCGGCCGCATGAACGTCAGCACCACCTATTTCGATCCGCTGATCGGCGCCGACATCGCCACGCTGATCCAACCCAATACCCGCGTGGTGTTCCTGGAATCCCCCGGCTCCATCACCCTGGAAGTGCAGGATATTCCGGCGATGGTGCAGGCCATTCGCGCCGTGGCGCCGGAGGTGGTGATCATGATCGACAATACCTGGGCGGCAGGCGTGCTGTTCAAGGCGTTGGATTTCGACATCGACATTTCCATTCAGGCCGGCACCAAATACCTGATCGGCCATTCCGATTACATGCTCGGCACCGCCGTCGCCAACGCGCGCTGTTGGGATCGGCTGCGCGAGTACTCCTACCTGATGGGGCAAATGGTGGATGCCGACACCGCCTACATGGCGAGCCGCGGCCTGCGCACCCTGAGCGTGCGCCTGAAGCAGCACGAACGCAGCAGCATCGAAGTCGCCCACTGGCTGGCGGCACGGCCGGAAGTGGCGACGGTCAATCACCCGGCCCTGCCCAGCTGCAAGGGCCACGAGTTCTACCGCCGCGACTTCAGCGGCTGCAACGGGCTGTTCTCCTTCGTGCTGAAAGAGCGGTTGGACGATGCGCAGTTGGCCACCTACCTGGACAACTTCAGCCACTTCAGCATGGCCTACTCCTGGGGCGGCTTCGAGTCGCTGATCCTGGCCAATCAGCCGGAAGAACTGGAAGCGATCCGTCCGGCAGGCGGCGTCGATTTTTCCGGCACGCTGGTGCGTTTGCATATCGGCCTGGAGAACGTCGAAGACCTGATCGCCGATCTGGCGGCCGGTTTCGATCGCCTCAACGGCGTGCGCTAAGGCGGATTCCGCTAATTTTCTTCGTCTCGTTTAATGTCGGCTTAAGCTATTAGCGGTACACTATCCGGGTAACTGTCAGATACGGTAACCGCCGCACCCTGGAGAACGTGACCCCGGGCGCAACCGGCATGCAACAGGACATAAAATGGATGTATTACGAGAGATTATTCATGCGCTTTGGCAGCAGGACTTTATTGCCCTCGCCGATCCAAGCGTAATTTGGGTGGTTTACGCCGTACTTTTCACCACTCTGTTTTTGGAAAACGGACTGCTGCCCGCCTCCTTCCTCCCCGGCGACAGCCTGCTGCTGCTGTCGGGTGCGCTGATCGCCAAAGGCGTGATGGGCTTTGCCCCCACCCTGCTGATTCTGACCGCCGCCGCCGGCCTCGGCTGCTGGCTGAGCTATATTCAGGGCCGCTGGCTGGGCCACACCAGCCTGGTGAAAGGCTGGCTGCTGCAGTTGCCTGCGCAATACCACCAGCGCGCGCATAGCCTGTTCAACCGCCACGGGCTGACGGCGCTGCTGATCGGCCGCTTCCTCGGCTTCGTGCGCACGCTGCTGCCGACCATGGCCGGCATTTCCGGGCTCAACAGCTCACGCTTCCAGGTGTTCAACTGGCTGAGCGCGGCGATCTGGGTTTGCGCGCTGGTGGGGCTCGGCTACGCTTTCAGCCAAATCCCGCTGGTGAAGCGCTACGAAAGCCAGGTGATGACCGGCCTGATGCTGCTGCCGCTGCTGCTGCTGTTCGTCGGCCTGCTGGGCGCCATGCTGGTCATTTGGCGTAAAAAGCGCGCCTCCTCCTGAGCCCGGCGCGCTACAGCGCCTTCTCGACCAACGCCAGACTGGCGGGCAACTTGCTCACCAGCGTATCCACCGCCAGCCGCACCTTCAGCGGCAGGTGAGGCGTGTGCGGCCACACCGCATGCGCTTCAAAGGCGGCGCCCGGCCGGTCGCGCAGCAAGCGCACCAGCGCCCCGCTCAACAGCTGCTCACGCACCAGCCAGCACGGCAGCCAGGCAATGCCGAACCCCGCCGTCGCCGCATCCGCAATCGCCTGCAGATCGTCCATTTGCAGCCGGTTAGTCGGCATCACTTCCTGCGGCTTGCCGTCGCTATCCAATACCAACCAGCTGCGCCGCGCACCGGCGCGCATATAAGTCACCGCCTCATGCTGCGCCAGCTGTTCGATGCTGTGCGGCTCGCCGCACCGCTGCAGATAGGCCGGCGAGGCGCACAGCGTCATGCGATGATCGCCGATGCGGCGCGCCACCAGCCCGCCGCTGTTGGCCAGCGTGCCGTTGCGGATCGCCATGTCGAAGCCGTCCTCAATCAGATCCACCACCCGATCGTTGAACGACAGCTCCAGCTCCAGGCCCGGGTGCTCGCGCGTCAGCTCGGTCAACAGCGGCGCAATGCACATGCGGCCAAACAGCACCGGCATCGATACCCGCAGCCGGCCGCTGACCTGTCGCTTGCCCGACTCCAGCAGCGTTTCCGCACTGCGGATCTCCTCCAGCGCTCGCAGGCAGCGCTCATAGAATAACGCGCCGTCGTCGGTCAGGCTCTGGCTGCGGGTAGTGCGATGAAACAGCCGCACGCCCAGCCGCTGTTCCAGCCGGGCGATGGTTTTCCCCACCGCCGAACGCGACAGGTGCAGCCGGCTGGCCGCCAACGCAAAACTGCCCGCCTCCACGGCGGTGACGAATACCGAAATGCCGCTCAATCGATCGCTCATGATTTGTCGCCCTGAAAGAAACAATCTTCGGAAATCTTATCGCCACTGGCGAACCTCCATCAACGATATTATCGACCGGTCGTTAATCGCTGACTTTGGAGAACATCATGACCGACACGATGCAACACTGGACGATGGACGCCCTGGGGCGTGAACACCTGCGGTTGACCGCCGACGCGATCCCGCAGCCGGGGCCACACGAAATCAGAGTGAAAGTGAAAGCGGTAGCGCTCAACTACCGCGACAAGCTGATGATCGAAAACGGCATGGGGCTGACGCTGCCGCAGCCGTTCACCCCCGCCTCGGACATGGCCGGCGAGGTCGACGCTATCGGCCCCGGCGTCAGCCGTTTCCAACCCGGCGCCAGGGTCATCTCCACCTTCAGCCCCGGCTGGCTCGACGGCCGGCAAAAACCGTACGGCAATGCGCGCCAGGTGCCTTACCACACCCTCGGCGGCTTCTATCAGGGCGTGCTGGCGGAATATGTGATTTTGCATGAGGACTGGCTGGTGGCGGCGCCGGCGTCGCTGGACGACGTGCAGGCCAGCACCCTGCCGTGCGCCGGGCTAACCGCCTGGTTTGCGCTGGTGGAGCAAGGCAAGCTGCATGCCGGCGAGACGGTGCTGGTGCAAGGCACCGGCGGGGTGGCGCTGTTCGCGCTGCAGATCGCCAAAGCGCACGGCGCCGAGGTGTATGTGACCTCCGGCAGCGATGAAAAGCTGGCGCGTGCTCAGGCGCTGGGCGCCAGTCACGGCATCAACCGGCTGAACGGCGATTGGGTGGAAGCAATTTATGCGCTGACGCAGGATCGCGGCATCGACCATGTGATCGACACCGTCGGCGGCCCAAATCTGGGCAACTCGGTACGCGCCGTGGCGGTGGGCGGCCGCATCTCGGTGATCGGCGTGCTGGCGGGCGCCGAGATTTCCGCCCCCGCCGGCCTGCTGCTGCTGAAATCGGCGGAGATCCAGGGCATCGGCGTCGGCCACCGCCGCGCGCTGGAAGATCTGGTGCGCGCCGTGGACGCCGTCAACCTGCAGCCGGTGATCGACCAGGTCTACCGTTTCGATCAGCTGCCGCAGGCGTTGGATCACCTCGATCGCGGGCCGTTCGGCAAGATCGTCCTGACCCCGTAAACGCGGTTCAGCCCTCCAGCAGCAGCGGGTTGGCGTCGCGCAGACGGGCGATTTCATCGCTCGGCGTCATGCCGAACAGGCGCTTGAATTCACGGCTGAACTGCGACGCGCTCTCGTAGCCGACGCGGATCGCCGCCGTGCTGGCCTTCAGGCCGTCATGCACCATCAACAGGCGCGCCTTATGCAGCCGGTACGACTTCACGTATTGCAGCGGCGAGGTGTTGGTCACCGCCTTGAAGTTGTGGTGGAACGCCGAGACGCTCATGTTGACCTCACTGGCCAACTGTTCGACGTTGAGGTTGTCGGCATATTGATTTTCTATGCGCCGCAGCGCCTTGGCGATCTGGCTGAAGTGGGTATGGCGGTTGACCAGCTCCTGCAGCGACGCGCCGCAGGTGCCGCGCAGCACGTAGTAGAGGATTTCGCGCACGATCTGCGGCCCCAGCACCCGGGCATCGAGCGGCTTGGCCATCACGTCCAGCAGGCGTTCGGTGGCGCACAGCAGCTCTTCCGTCAGCTCGGCCAGGTTCACCCCGTTGCTCTCCGCCCGCGGTTGCATCAGGTAGTCGTCATCGCCGATGTCGATCAGCAAGTCCTGCAGCATTTGGGTATCGATATTGACCGCCAACCCAACCAGCGGCAGTTCCGGGCTGGCGAAGGTTTCGCACTCGAACGGCAGCGGCACCGTCATCAGCAGGTAGTTGCGCGGATCGTACTGGAACATCTTGTTGCCGCAATAGCCCACCTTGTGCCCCTGAAAGACAATCACGATCCCCGGCTCGTACATCACCGGTTGGCGCGGGCTGTGGCGATCGACATACAGGATCTTTACCCGCGGCACCGGTGACGGCGTGTAGCCGTTGCCGGTGGCGATAGCCATCGCCTGGCGCGCCATGCGGCTGCGCTGCGCATCGATTTCAATCACGGAAACACCCTCTTACAGTCAGAACGATTCGGCATAAATAATAATTTAAAACTCGCCATTTCTACAGCGACTTGTAGGAATAGGCAAGAACCAAACAGGAATGTGCATTGTGCGTTGCCGCCAGGTTCCTGACAATACGAGCCAGAAACCTTTGCGCCACTTTGGCGCCCGCCTGACAGAAAGAGAGAAATCATCCATGCAAAACTTCATTCTGCATACCCCAACCAAAATCCTGTTCGGCAAGGACCAAATTGCCGAAGTGGCCGGCCAGATCCCGGCGGACGCACGCATCCTGATCACCTACGGTGGCGGCAGCGTGAAGAAGAACGGCGTGCTGGATCAGGTGTACAGCGCGCTGGCCGGCCGCGACGTGCGGGAGTTCTCCGGCATCGAGCCGAACCCGACCTACGAAACGCTGATGAAAGCGGTCGAGGTGGTGAAGGCGGAAAACATCGATTTCCTGCTGGCGGTCGGCGGTGGTTCGGTGGTTGACGGCACCAAGTTCATCGCCGCCGCCGCCCGTTACACCGCCGACGGCGACGCCTGGCATATCCTGCAGACCGTCGGCAGCCACATCGCCGACGCGGTGCCGATGGGCTGCGTGCTGACGCTGCCGGCCACCGGTTCCGAATCCAACAGCGGCGCGGTGATCACCCGTAAAAGCAGCGGCGACAAGCAGCACTTTTTCTCGCCGCTGGTGCAGCCGCGCTTCGCCGTACTGGATCCGGTGGTGACCTACTCGCTGCCGCCGCGCCAGATCGCCAACGGCGTGGTCGACGCCTTCGTGCACACCCTGGAGCAATACCTGACCTACCCGGTGGACGCCAAGGTGCAGGATCGCTTCGCCGAAGGCCTGCTGCTGACCCTGCTGGAAGACGGCCCGCGCGCGCTGGCCGAACCGGAAAACTATGGGGTGCGCGCCAACGTGATGTGGAGCGCCACCATGGCGCTGAACGGCCTGATCGGCGCCGGGGTGCCGCAGGACTGGGCGACCCACATGCTGGGCCACGAGCTGACCGCCATGCACGATCTCGACCACGCGCAAACGCTGGCCATCGTACTGCCGGCGCTGCTGCACGAGAAGAAAGCGCAGAAGCGCGAAAAACTGCTGCAGTACGCTGACCGCGTCTGGGGCCTGCGCGAAGGCAGCGAAGACAGCCGCATCGACGGCGCCATCGCCGCCACTCGCGCCTTCTTCGAGCAGATGGGCGTACCGACCCGCATGGCGGATTATCAGCTCGACGGCAGCAGCATTCCGGCGCTGCTCGACAAGCTGCATCAGCACGGCATGACCGCCCTGGGCGAGCATCAGGACATCACCCTGGACGTCAGCCGCCGCATTTACGAAGCGGCGCGTTAATCGCAAAACGGCGATTTTTTGCTAGGCTTTAGTCTCCGCCAGCCATTTTTCGCCGCATCCGGCGCCCGGCCGATCACCGGGTGCCGTCGGGCGCCTCCGCGCGCCGCCGATCGTTTCGCACCACCCGTCTTACCGCTCATTCGCAGGGAGAGCGGGGAAAAAGTCGCCCTCCCGCCACCGCTGAAATTAGGCTGGCAAACCCGGCAACCGCCCATTTTGCCAACTAGAATTTATCTATAGCCGTTTCGGTGCCGCAGGCGCCGCAATCCGTACACAAGGAGATGCGCATGACAACGTAACAACCCATCATCAAACTCCACGATGGTAATCTGATGCCGCAGTTGGGTCTCGGCGTTTGGCAGGCGAGTATTGAAGAGACCACCCGCGCGGTGAGCAAAGCGCTGGAGATCGGTTACCGCTCCATCGACACCGCCGCGATCTACAAGAACGAGGAAGGCGTCGGCGCCGCACTGCAGTCCAGTTCGCTGCCGCGCAGCGAGCTGTTCATCACCACCAAGCTGTGGAACGACGATCAGGGCGATCCACTGGCGGCGCTGGAAACCAGTTTGGAAAAACTCAGGCTGGACTATGTGGATCTGTACCTGATCCACTGGCCGCGCCCGCAGCAAGATCAATACGTCTCCGCCTGGCGCGAACTGATCAAGCTGCGCGATCAAGGCCTGGTCAAAAGCATCGGCGTATGCAACTTCCATACGCCGCACCTGCAGCGCCTGCTGGATGAAACCAACGTGGCGCCGGTCGTCAACCAGATAGAGCTACACCCGCTGCTGCAACAGCGCCAGCTGCGCGCCTGGAACGCCACGCACCATATCGCCACCGAATCCTGGAGCCCGCTGGCGCAGGGTGGTGAAGGGGTGTTCGACCAGCCGCTGATCAAGGCGCTGGCCGAGAAATACGAGAAAACCCCGGCGCAGATCGTGGTGCGCTGGCACCTGGACAGCGGCCTTATCGTGATCCCGAAATCGGTCACGCCGTCGCGCATCCGCGAAAACTTCGAGGTGTTTGATTTCAAACTCGATAAGGACGAACTGGGCGAGATCGCCAAGCTGGACGTCGGCAACCGCCTCGGGCCGGATCCGGATACCCTGTAACCCCTCCCCAAGCCCTCTCCCGTCGGAGGGGGCTTTTCCTTCCCGCGCATTGCTCCCTTGCGCCGCCTGACGTTATGATGACGACGCCGGAGGCCTCGCCCGCCGGTTAACGCCGTTAAAAAACAGACAAGCACGGAGCACCATGAAATTCTCTTTCTCACACGGGTTACGGCTGGGCATGCTTTGCGTCATGCTGGTGCTGGCGGGTTGCGCCGGCAAGAAACAGCGCGTCAGCTACGATCGCCACGCTTTCGATAGCGCCATTAAAGACGCCGCCAGCGAATACGGCGTGGACGCCAAGCTGATCACCGCCATGATCCAGGTGGAGTCCGGCTTCAACCCCGCGGCGGTGAGCAGGTCCAACGCTATCGGCCTGATGCAGCTGAAAGCCGATACCGCCGGCTGCGATGCCTACCGCTACAAAGGCAAACGCGGCTGCCCGGACGATGACGACCTGCGGGATCCCGACACCAATATCGATCTCGGCGCCGCCTACCTGGCCACCTTGCAAAAACAGCAGCTTAAAGGGATCGCGAATCCCGTCACGCTGCGCTACGCCACCATCATCGCCTACGTCAACGGCACCGGCGCGCTGCTGCGCACCTTCTCCAGCAACCGTCAGCAGGCCATCGCGATGATCAACAACCTGTCGCCGGAAGCCTTTAACTGGCACGTGCGCAAATACCACCCCGCTCCGCAGGCGCCGCGCCATTTGATGAAAGTGGAAGCCGCCTACGATAGTTTGTGATGAGCAAAAGTAAAAAGGAGAACCCGAGGGTTCTCCTTTTTGTTTGCGCATGCGGCGTGGCCGTTACGGCTTGGCTTTGCGAATCGGTTTGCGCGGCGGCCGGTTGGACGGCGTGCGCTGCCGATTGATATCGGTATGCTTGGTCAGCGCCGGCCGGGTATGGCGCTGCAGGCGTTTCGCTTCGCGCTGTTCGTCGATGCTCGGCGCTGGCACCAGACACTCGCGGCGGCTGCCGATCAGGTGCTTCAGCCCCATCTCTTCCAGCGCGGTGCGGATCAGCGCCCAGTTGGCCGGGTCGTGGTAACGCAGCAGCGCCTTATGCAGGCGACGCTGGCGATCGCCGCGCGGCACCACCACGTCTTCGCTCTTGTACCCCACCTTGCTCAGCGGGTTTTTGCCGCTGTAATACATGGTGGTGGAGTTGGCCATCGGCGAGGGATAGAAGTTCTGCACCTGATCGAGGCGGAAACGGTTCTTCTTCAGCCACAGCGCCAGGTTCACCATGTCTTCATCGCGGGTGCCCGGGTGCGACGAGATGAAGTACGGGATCAGATACTGTTCTTTGCCCGCCTGCTTCGAATAGTGATCAAACAGCTGCTTGAAGCGATCGTAGCTGCCCATGCCCGGCTTCATCATCTTCGACAGCGGCCCTTCTTCGGTGTGCTCCGGCGCGATCTTCAAGTAGCCGCCGACGTGGTGGGTCGCCAGCTCCTTGATATAACGCGGATCTTCCACCGCCAGATCGTAACGAACCCCGGAAGCGATCAGGATCTTCTTGATGCCCTCCAGCGAACGCGCACGGCGATACAGTTTGATGGTCGGCTCGTGGTTGGTGTCCATGTAGGTGCAAATCTCCGGATACACGCACGAGGCGCGGCGGCAGGTCTGCTCGGCGCGCGGGTTGGTGCAGCGCAGCATATACATGTTGGCGGTCGGGCCGCCGAGATCGGAGATCACGCCGGTAAAGCCCGGCACCTTGTCGCGGATCTCTTCGATTTCGCGAACGATCGAATCTTCCGAACGGCTCTGGATGATGCGCCCTTCGTGCTCGGTGATCGAACAGAACGAGCAGCCGCCGTAGCAACCGCGCATGATGTTCACCGAGAAACGGATCATGTCATAGGCCGGAATGCGATCCTGGCCGTAGGACGGATGCGGCACGCGCTGATAAGGCAGCGCGAAGACGCTGTCCATCTCCGGCGTGGTCAGCGGGATCGCCGGCGGGTTGATCCACACGTAGCGGTCACCGTGTTTCTGCATCAGCGCACGGGCGCAGCCCGGGTTGGTTTCATGGTGCAAAATGCGCGAGGTGTGCGCATACAGCACCTTGTCGCCCTTCACTTTCTCGAAGGACGGCAGCAGCACGTAGGTCTTCTCCCACGGCTTCGGCTTGGCGGCGCGCACGGTGACAGGCTTGGCTTCCGGCTCTTTCGGCTTGGCGCCGTCGGCGCACGGCAGATCGTCGCCGTACGGGTTCGGGATAGCTTCGATGCGGCCCGGCTTGTCGAGACGGGTGGAATCCACGCCGCTCCAGCCCGGCAGCGCTTCTTTGCGCATCACCGCGGTATTGCGAATATCGTGGATGTCGCCGATCTTCTCGCCGGCGGCCAGGCGATGCGCCACTTCCACCAGCGGGCGTTCGCCGTTGCCGTAGATCAGCATGTCGGCTTTGGAATCCACCAGCACCGAGCGGCGCACGGTATCAGACCAGTAATCGTAGTGGGCGATGCGGCGCAGGCTGGCTTCGATGCCGCCCAGCACGATCGGCACGTCTTTGTAGGCTTCTTTACAACGCTGGCTGTAAACCAGGGTAGCGCGATCCGGGCGTTTGCCGCCGACGTTGCCGGCGGTGTAAGCATCGTCGTGGCGCAGTTTGCGATCGGCGGTATAGCGGTTGATCATCGAGTCCATGTTGCCGGCGGTGATGCCGAAGAACAGGTTCGGTTTCCCCAACCGCATGAAATCTTCTTTGTTGCTCCAGTCCGGCTGCGCGATGATGCCGACGCGGAAGCCCTGCGCTTCCAGCATGCGGCCGATGATCGCCATGCCGAAGCTCGGGTGATCGACATAGGCGTCGCCGCTGATGATGATCACGTCGCAGCTGTCCCAGCCCAGTTGATCCATCTCTGCTCGCGACATCGGTAAAAACGGCGCGGTGCCAAAACATTCCGCCCAATAAGGCTTATAGGAAAACAGTTCACGATCGGGTTGGATCAGGCTGGTGGTGCTCATTCTGCTGCTCTTTTTACAGGTTAATTAATCGCCGGGCGGCGATTATACGCACTAGCAGCAAAAAGAGCATGGTTATTTCGCTAACCGTTCACTTCGAATTCATAAACGTCGCTGCGACACAAAATATCGCTGAACTCCAGCGCCTCGCCCTGGGCATTGCGGCTGGTCTGGGTGATGTGCAACAACGGCGCGCCGCACGGCACGTTGAGCAGCTCGGCGACCTCGTCGCTGCAGGACACCGCCTTCAGCAGAAAGTGTTTATCTTCAGGCACGATGCCGCGCGATTGCCATAACGCATACAGCGAATGCTCCAACTGCCCCGGTTCGGGCAGGAAACGCGGCGGAATATAGGTGGTTTCCAGCGAGACCGGACTGCCGTTCAGCAAGCGCAAACGCCGCAGTTTGATCACCTCATCCCCCTCCGCCAGCCCCAGCGCCGCCGCGGCCTTGGCCGGCGCGCCGACCCGGGTGCGCAGCAACCATCGGTTACTGACGCTGCTGCCGTGGCGCAGCGCCTGAGCGGTGAAACCGCTGTCCTTATCGAGGGAATAGCCGATGCGCATCGCCACGCGGGTGCCAACGCCCTGCTGCCGCGAAATCAGCCCCTTCTCCTCCAGCAGCTTCATCGCCTTGCTGACGGTGACGCGCGACAGCCCCAGGCCTTCCGCCATCTGCCGTTCCGGCGGCAAAAACGCCTCCGCCGCCAACACCTGCTGCCTGATTGCGGTTTCTATCGCCGTCGCCAGCTGAATATAACGCGGCGCTACCGCCCCCTGCGCCAGATGGCCACGCAGCCAGGCCATAAAATCCGTCATTCGCCCGCCCTCTTACCTATGCCATTTGTCTGGATTTCGTTTTTTATCCTATCGCCGATCCGGCGATAAGCCCCTCACCTTAACTAAAATATCGCTAATGTTTTCAGAGTGGCATCACAATTTTTGCCTAATGGACTTTCATTGGATCTAGATCGCGCGTAATCTGTGCTTATTGATGTTGATACATCAATCGCACCAACACCAGGGACCCACTTTAAAAACAATAAAAAACCCGCTGCCAGCCCTAAAGGATACCCTTGATGGCCGGTAGCGGGGATATACTGTCAGCACAAACGGCCGAGAATAAGCAACGTAGCTAATGGATAGCTTGCTCACTGCTCATAGCCACATCACAGGATCCCCTTGCGGTGGGCGCAACGGATCGATGTCGGCAAATAGAAACGTTCCCGCTTCGCCAAACCCCGCTGCAGACCCACTCTTTGACTACACTCATTGGCGCCGTGCGGCCGACGTGCCTCACCCGATCAGGCGGATACCGCCCTCATTTTGACAGACCCGGCGGTCTCAGCCGCTACACAGTGCGCGGAATCGGCGTCTTCACCGACAACGGAATAGCCGGCGTCAACCGCGCCAACGGAATCGATTTTCAGTCAACTGCGGCGGCCCTCGCGGCCCTGCGCTACAGGGATCATTTGCTATGACCGATATCAATCGCAATGAAGCATGGAAGGTAGAAAGCACCGGTATCGATCGGGTGCCGGACGCGGAACAGACCGGCAAGCCCATCGAGCTGTTTTGGATCTGGTCGGCGGCCAATATCGGCATTCTCGGCGTGGTGTACGGCGCCATTATCGTCGGCTTCGGCTTATCCTTCCTGCAATCGGTACTCGCCGCGCTGGTCGGCGTCGCCAGCTTCGTGCTGGTCGGCCTCACCAGCTTCGCCGGCAAGCGCGGGCGCACCTCTACGCTGACGCTCTCGCGGGTGATTTTCGGCCTGAAGGGCAACGTGGCGCCCACCCTGTTCAGTTGGATCAACCTGATGGGCTGGGAAGCGGTCAATGTGATCACCGGCACCCTGACGCTGGCGGCGCTGTTCGAGGCCTTCGGGTTGGGTAGCAGCCACCTGCTGACCGCGCTCAGCCTGCTGCTGTTCGGCGGGCTCACTGTCGTCGTCAGCCTGCTGGGGCAAAATACCGTGGTCTGGATGCAAAGCTGGTTCAGCCGCATCTTCGGCACCATGACGCTGATCGTGGTGCTCTATATCCTGTTCAACACCGAGTGGAGCCAGGTGCTGGCGCTGCCTTCCGGCAGCTGGTTGACCGGCTTCCTGCCGGCGGTATCGGTGATCGCCGCCGGCACTGGCATCAGTTGGGCGATTGCCGGCGCCGATTACAGCCGCTATCAAAGCCCGAGCTCGTCGAGCAAAAGCATTTTCGCCGCGGTAATGGGCGGCGCCTGTTTGCCGCTGATGCTGCTGATGCTGGCCGGCATCCTGCTTTCCGTGCAGCTGCCCGATCTGGCCAGCGCCGCCAACCCCATCGCGCTGATAGGCTCCGTGCTGCCCGCCTGGATGGCGATCCCTTATCTGCTGGCCGCCACCGCCGGCATCGTCACCATCGCGGTGCTTAGCCTGTATTCCGCCAGCCTTAACCTGCTGACCATCGGCGTGCAGGTCAAACAATGGCTGGCGGTGTCGATCGACGCGGTCGTAGTGCTGGGCATCGCCCTGTATGTGCTGTTCATCTCCGGCGATTTCATGGGGCCGTTCATCTCCTTCCTGGTGTTCTGCGGCGTCTTCCTGGCGGCCTGGGAGGCGATTTTCCTGCTCGATTACCTGTGCCTGCGCCGCCGCCACGGGTATGATGGCAACGCTTTGTACGGCCTGCATGGCCAGAACCGCGGCGTGCGCAAAGCCCCGCTGTTCTGCTGGTTCCTCGGCGCCCTGTGCGGCCTGCTGGTCACCAAAACCGGTTTTATCGACGGCCCGCTGGCCAAAGGCTTGTTCGCCGATTCCAGCCTGGGGCTGTTTGTGTCGTTCGCGGTGAGTCTGATCGCTTACGGTCTGTACCTGACCCAACGCAGAGAACATCAATGAGTGAGTGGGAAGCTGTAACACCTGTCCTGGTTATTGGGGGCGCGGTCGGCGATCTGGTGATGACGCTGCCGCGCCTGCCGACCAGCGGCGAAGATATCGAAGCCCAGCCGCAGGCGCGGCAAATCGGCGGCTGCGCGTTCAACGTGGCGCGCGCGCTGGTGCGCCTGGAAACGCCGGTGATTAACGGCATGCCGGTTGGCAACGGCGAATGGGGCGCGGCTGCCGAAGCCGCCATGGGCGAGCTGGGGCTGGAGGTGCTGTTGCGCCACGGCCAGATGGACAACGGCTGGTGCCTGGCGCTGGTGGAGCCGGACGGCGAACGCACCTTCATCACGGTTTCCGGTTGCGAAAGCCAATGGAATAAAGCGCAGCTGGCGACGCTGCCGCTGACGGAGCACACCCTGATCTACGCCAGCGGCTACGAGCTGGCGGGCGAAAGCGGCGAAGCGCTGCGCGAGTGGCTGACGCGCATGCCGTTTGACCAACCGCGCCTGATCGATCCCGGCCCGCGCATTGCTCAGCTCAGCGAAGATTTCTTCGCCATGCTCAGCGACAGCCACACCCTATTGACGCTCAACCGCGACGAAGTGGCCGCGCTGTGCGGCGCCGGCGACGCCGTGGAGGCCGCGCAGCGCTATGCCGCCGCCCGTAATCTGACGCTGATCTGCCGCCTGGATCGCGACGGCGCATGGATCTGCGACGGCCGCACGCCGCCGCTGCACGTTCCCGCCTATCCGGTAGACGTGGTCGACACCATCGGCGCGGGCGATGCCCACTGCGCCGGTTTACTGACGGGCCTGTCCGCCGGCTGGCCGCTGCCGCAGGCGGTCGATCTGGCCAACCGGGTCGCTGCTTGCGTGGTGGCCAGCCTCGGGGCCGCCAATCCGCCGGACTGGCAGCAGTTGCAACAGCGCTTCCCGCAGGCCTGACGTTTCAGGGCGCAGCCAGGCTGCGCCCCCTGCCTTACTGCGCCGCCACCGCGCTCTCCTGCGGCGAGTGGCGGTAGTTGAAGGTCAACGCGAACACGATCCCCAGCACCAGCGTATACAGCGCAAACACCAGCCAGATGCTCTGCCAGTCTTTCACGCCGTCATGGCTGAAGAAGTCCACCACCTCGCCGCTGGCAAGCGCCCCGAGATAGGCGCCCAACCCGTTCACCATAGTCATGAACAGCCCCTGCGCGCTGGCGCGGATGCGGTGATCGGCCTCTTTCTCGACGAAGATGGCGCCGGAGATATTAAAGAAGTCGAACGCACAGCCGTAGACGATCATCGACAGCAGCAGCAGAACGAAACCAAAGCCGACCGGCGTGCCGTACGCCAGGAACAGGAAACGCAGCGTCCAGGCCGCCATGCTGATCAGCATCACCTGCTTGATGCCGTAACGGCGCAGGAAGAAGGGAATGGTGAGGATAAAGAACACTTCGGAGATCTGCGACAGCGACAGCAGCACCGCCGGATACCGGACGCTGAGGCTGTCCTGATACAGCGGATTGAGCGACAGATCGTGCAGGAACGGGTTGCCGAAGGTATTGGTTATCTGCAGCGCCGCCCCAAGCAACATGGCGAACAGGAAAAACAGCGCCATGCGCCGCTGGCGGAACAGCACCAGCGCATCCAGCCCCAACACGCTCACCCAGCTCTTTGACTCGGCCGCGCGGTTGGTCGGGCAGCGCGGCAGCGTCAGCGAATAGGCGGACAGCAGCAGCGACGCCGCAGAAGCCAGGTACAGCTGCAGATTGCTGAGCTCAATTTGGCTAAAGCCGACCAGCCACATCGCCAGAATGAACCCCACCGTGCCGTACACCCGCACCGGCGGAAAGTCCTTCACCGTGTCAAAGCCGTGCTTCTCGAGGCAAAAATAGGAAATGGCGTTGGAGAGCGCGATGGTCGGCATATAGACCATGGCGTTGAACAGCATCACCCAGAACATCAGCATCGGTTGCTCGACCTGCGCCGCGCAGTACAGCGCCAGCGCCCCGAGCAGGTGGCAAAGCGCATACAGAGAGTTGGCCTTCATCCACCGATCGGCAATGATGCCCGCCAGCCCCGGCATGATCAGCGCAGCGATGCCTTTGGCGCTGTAAACCATCCCCACCTGCATGCCGCTGAAATGCAGCGTGTTAATCATGTAGGAGCCCAGCGTGACCAGCCAGGCACCCCAGATAAAGAACTGCAGGAAAATCATGACTTTCAATCGTGTTTTTATCGCCATCGCCATCACCTTGTTATTATGCTTTCAACGATGATTGATGCGGCAGGCCCCCTGCAGCCCGCCGCCGGTTTGCTTGCGCTATTACAGCGTTTTGAACAGCTCGCGGATCAGGCGCATGAAATCGTCCGCCGCCAGCGCCGCGCAGCTGAGCGTTTGTTCATGGGAGAGCGGCGTATCCGACAGCCCTTCGGCGTAGTTGGTCATCGCGGATACCACCAGCACCTTGAGGCCGCAGTGGCGCGCCGTCAGGACTTCCGGCACGATCGACATCCCCACCACGTCGCAGCCCAGGGTCTGCATCATGCGGATCTCCGCCGGCGTTTCGAAATTCGGCCCGGTGTAGGCGGCGAATACCCCTTCCGCCAGCGGGATGCCCGCGCTTTCGGCCACCGCCGCCAGCTGGGCGCGCAGATCGCGATCGTAGGCGTTTGCCAGGCTGAAGAAGCGCGGCCCGAAGCGCTCGTCGTTGGCGCCGACCAGCGGCGATTCCGGCATGAAGTTGATGTGATCGGTAATGGCCACCAGGCTGCCCGGCGCCACCGAGCGGCGCAGCGAACCAGCGGCGTTGGTCGCCAGCAGGAATTCGCAGCCCAGCAGTTTGAAGGTGCGCACCGCGGTGGTCATCACCTGCATGCCGCGCCCTTCATAGAAATGACCGCGCCCTTTCATGCACAATACCGGTACGCCCTCCAGCTTGCCGGCGACCAGCTGCCCGGCATGGCCGGCGACGCCGCTCACCGGAAAGCCCGGCAGCTCCGCGTAGTCGATGGTGACGGTTTCGGTCATCACCTCCGCCAGGGCGCCAAGCCCGGAGCCGAGAATCAAGGCCGCTTTCGGCTGGAAATCCGGCAGGCGTGCGCGGACGACATCGGCGCAGGTAAAAGCATCTTCTTGATTAAACATCGTATTCTCTCTTTCAGCGGGGGATAATAATCCCCATAGTAGAGAGCGAGGCTCAGCCGAGACCAATACATTCTTGGCGGCCGATTTATTCCATTTACCTATAAGTTGAGCTGCGTCACAAGGAGACGATATCCCGGATGAATCAGCCCCATGCCCTGCCCGATCCCGGCCGGATTAACTTCCGCCTGCTGCACTATTTCCGCGTGGTGGCGGAAGAGATGAACTTCACCCAGGCGGCTCGGCGGCTGAATATGTCACAGCCGCCGCTCAGCAAGCACATCAAGGAGTTGGAGAGCCAGCTCGGCGTGGTGCTGTTCAAACGCACCACCCGCTCCATGACGCTGACGCCGGCCGGCCGCACGCTGCTGCGCAACGTCGAGCGGCTGCTGGATCAGGCCGACAGCGCGCTGCATCAGGTGCAACAGATGGGGCGCGGCGAAGGCGGCCACATGGTGGTCGGCATGGTCGGCACCTCGGCCTGGGGCGGCCTGATCGCGGCGCTGCGGCGGTTCAGCGAGCAAAGCGCCGGCGTCACCTGGTCGTTGAACGAGCTGACGCCCAGCCAGCAAATCGCCGCGCTGCAAAAGCGGCATATCGATATCGGGGTCTGGCGAGAGGCGCAGCAGCAGACGCTGCCGGGGTTGACCTGCCAACGGTTGGCAAGCGAAAGCATCGCCGTGGTGCTGCCGCTCGATCATCCGCTGGCGCAGCAGGAAAACATCCCGCTGGCGGCGCTGCAGAACGATAGCTTCATCGTGCTGCCGCCGCATGAGGCCAGCCTGGGGCTGTATCTGCACAATCTGTGTCTGCAGCAAGGATTCTTGCCGGACGTCGCTTATCAGGTCAACGAGCCGCAAACCCTGCTGGCGCTGGTGGCGGAAGGCTGCGGCATTACGCTGCTGCCGGACAGCTACGGCCGCATTCCGTGGCCCGGCGTCCGCTTTTGCTCGCTGCAACAGGCGCCGCCGGCGGATCTGTATGCGGTTTACCGCGCCGACAGCATCACACCGGTGGTGCAGGCCTTTTTGGAGATGCTGCGGGCGCCGTAAGCGGCCCGCAGCGCAGATTACATCGTCGGCTGCACCATCAGCTGGCCGGCGGTGCCGCGATCGGCCATTTCCAGCGTCTGGCTGTAATACAGGAACGGGAAGTGTTCGGAGGTAGGTTGGTTGAAATACACCAGCAGCTCGACGTCGCCATCGACCCAGACGGTGTCCTTCCAGCCGCGATCTTCCGCCATCGGCTGCGCGCCGTTGACGCGTTTGATCAGGAACTGCACGCCCTGAATATGGAATGACTGCGGCGTATCCGCATGAATGTTCCAGCGTTCCCAGGTGCCTTGCTGCGCCTGCACGTCGATGCGGTTCATATCCCAAATCGCGCCGTTGATGCCAACGCCGCCGTCGCCCAGGCGGAAATCGCGGGTGCGGCTGGCGCTGCCGTCCAACAGCTGATCCGCCAGCAGGCGCATCGGCAGGTTGTCGGTCACCAGCGGCAGCAGGCCGGTCGGGCGCAGCGTCAGCACCTGGGTGGACACCAGAATGCTCGACGGCTCGAACAGGCCGCGCAGGCGATCCATGATGCCCGCCGCTTCACCGGCGGTGATGGTCACCTCGTCGCCCTTCGACATGTCGATCAGCACTTCCCGGCGTTCGCCCGGCGCCAGCGACAGCTGCTGCACCGCGACCGGCGCGGGCAGGAAGCCCTGATCGCTGGCGATCACGTTGAATGGGCGCCCGTCGCTGAGCTGCAGGGTATAGCGGCGCGCGTTGGAGGCGTTAAGCAGGCGCAAACGCACCCAGCCGCGCGACACTTCGACATACGGGTTTTGCACGCCGTTGACCAACAGCGTATCGCCGACGAAGCCGCCCTGCGACGGCGCATCGTATTGCGGCGTGCCGAAGTTATCGAAGCGCTTGTCCTGAATGATCAGCGGGAAATCGTCGACGCCGTAGTGGTTGGGCAGCGGCAGCGCTTTGCTGACGGCATCTTCCACCAGCCACAGCCCGGCCAGCCCGTTGTAAACGTGCGGCGCCATGCGGTTCGGCGTGTTGGCGTGGTACCAGCAGGTGGCTGCCGCCTGACGAATAGGCAGCACCGGCGACCAGTCGACGTTCGGCGACATCATGCGCGGCGCGCCGCCCATCAGCGTGCCCGGCACCTGCAGCCCGCTGACGGTCATCGCCACCGGCTCCTGCAGGCGGTTGCTGTAGATCAGCTTGACGTCGTCGCCGCTGTAAACCCGCACCGTCGGCCCCAAATACATGCCGTTGACGCCCCACACCGCCGCTTTGCGGTTATCCATAAACGCCCAGTGGGCACGCTGCAGGGTCAGGAACAGCGGCTGACCGCGGCGAGACTCCAGCAGCGGCGGAATGGGTAATGGGGTCTGCGTTCCGCTCGCCTCTGCCCTCAGCGGCACGGCGCTCGCGCACAGCGCCAGGCCCGATGCCTGTAAAAACTGACGTCGACTGAGTGACATATTTTCTCCATGAAAAGCAATAACTAAACCGTGTGCAAAACCCAAACGCCCGCCAATCAAGATTAGCAGGCGCTCAGGCGTTAACGGCGCTGAACGCCAATTAAAAACGTATTCTTTGAAGCCGGTAGACTCTTATTTTTTGGCGGCGTTGCGCTGGGCGACTTCGGCGTCCAATTCGGCGATCTTCGCCTCCATCAGCTCGCGGCAATGGGCCGCCAGCTCGCGCACGTTTTCTTTACCGTATTTGCTGGTATCCACCGGCGCCAACATCTCGACGATCACATGACCGTTATTCCAGCGATTAAGATTTATATTACCGCTAGTGGTCGATACGCAGATCGGCACAATCGGCACGCCGGCGGCGATGGCCGCGTGGAACGCACCGGTTTTAAACGGCATCAGCCCGCGACCGCGGCTGCGGGTCCCTTCCGGGAACATCCAGATCGAAATGTCTTTCTTTTTGAACTGCTCCGCCACCTGGGCGATGGTGCCGTGCGCCTTGGCGCGATTATCACGATCTATCAGCAGATTACCGGTCAGCCAATACAGCGGGCCGAAAAACGGGATCCACACCAGACTTTTTTTACCGACGGTCACGGTGCGCGGCTGCACGATATTCGAGGCCGTCACCATGTCGTAGTTATTTTGGTGGTTGGCGATATAGATGCAGTTGCCGTTGTTGGCCGCATCGGCCGGCACGCGGGTTTCAACCTTGATGCCGAACAGCGTCGACAGGCGGCCGAAAAGGTGGCCGAAGGTCGCCACATGGCGGGGATTGCGCGGGCTGAACAAGCAATAAACAGAACCGAAAATACACACCAGAATACAGAAAAGAGTGGCGAGAACGGCACGCAAAATCAATAACATAACAACCTCATTAGCACACTGCCAACGCAGTTTACTTCGCTGCGCAGATTCCTTTACTCATTATTTGCCGGCCAGGCGATAAGCACGCCGATGTCGCCTGCCTTTCTCGCTATTTTCCCGCCAGCCGGCAATACGCACAATAATTTTATGCGCAGAAATGTTAACTATTTGGAAAATAAACGCCAGCAAAAATAAATAAGGCGGCCACAGCATGCTGCGACCGCCCGTTAACGCTAGCGCCAACGCTTACTCTTCGCTGTCGCCGCCCGACGCCCGCACCGGCGCATCCACTTCAACGCGATCGATACGCTGCAGGCCGCGCGGCAGCTGGGTGCCCTTGCGACCGCGCTCTGCACGGAACTTCTGCAGATCTTCCGGCCGCAGCGTCAGCTTGCGTTTGCCGACGTGCAGCGTGACGGACGCCTGCGGCGGCAGCACGAACAGCCAGGCCAGCTTGTCTTCACCGGCCGCCGCCTGGGCTGCCGGAATGGAGACGATCTTGTTGCCTTTGCCCTTCGACAGCTGCGGCAGATCGGCAACCGGGAACATCAGCATGCGCCCGGCGGCGGTGATCGACAGCAGCATGTCGTCTGCGCCGTGGATCTCCATCGGCGGCAGCGCCCTGGCGTTGTCCGGCAGCGTGATCATCACCTTGCCGGCGCGGTTGCGCGCCACCAGATCGTTGAAGGTGCAAACGAAGCCGTAACCGGCATCGGACGCCATCAGCAGCTTCTGATCGTCGGCCGCCATCAGCACCTGCTCAATGGTGGCGCCCGGCGGCGGCGTCAGCTTGCCGGTCAGCGGCTCGCCCTGCCCGCGCGCCGAAGGCAGCGTCATCGGATCGAGCGCGTAGCTGCGCCCGGTGGAGTCGATGAACACCACCGGCTGGTTGCTCTTGCCGCGCGCCGCGCCGCGGAAGCTGTCGCCGGCCTTGTAGCTCAGGCCGGCCGGATCGATGTCGTGGCCCTTGGCGCTGCGCACCCAGCCCATTTCAGACAGCACGATGGTCACCGGCTCGGACGGCACGAAGTCGTGCTCGCTCATCGCCTTGGCTTCCGCACGCTCGGTCAGCGGCGAACGGCGATCGTCGCCGTAGGTCTGCGCGTCGGCCTGGATCTCTTTCTTAATCAGCGTGTTCAGCTTGCGCTCGGACGCCAGTAGCGCCTGCAGCTGATCGCGCTCTTTCGCCAGCTCATCCTGCTCGCCGCGGATCTTGACCTCTTCCAGCTTGGCCAGGTGACGCAGTTTCAGCTCGAGGATCGCTTCCGCCTGGGTGTCGGAGATGCCGAAACGCTGCATCAGCACCGGCTTCGGTTCATCCTCGCTGCGGATGATGTGGATCACCTCGTCGATGTTGAGGAACGCCACCAGCAAACCTTCGAGGATATGCAGGCGTTTCAGCACTTTCTCGAGGCGGTAGTTCAGGCGGCGGCGCACCGTGTCGCGACGGTAGGCCAGCCATTCGGTGAGGATCTCCACCAGCCCTTTGACCTGCGGGCGGTTATCCAGACCGATCATGTTCATGTTGATGCGGTAGCTGCGCTCCAGATCGGTGGTGGCGAACAGGTGGTTCATCACCTGTTCCAGATCGATACGGTTGGAGCGCGGCACGATCACCAGACGCGTCGGGTTTTCGTGGTCGGATTCATCGCGCAGATCTTCGACCATCGGCAGCTTCTTGGCGCGCATCTGGCTGGCGATCTGCTCCAGCACCTTGGCGCCGGACACCTGGTGCGGTAAGGCGGTGATCACCGCGCTGCCGTCTTCTTTCTTCCACACGGCGCGCATGCGCACCGAGCCGCGGCCGCTCTGGTAAATTTTGCGGATTTCATCGCGCGGGGTGATGATCTCGGCTTCAGTCGGGAAGTCCGGCCCCTGCACGAATTCGAGCAGGTCATCGAGCGAGGCGCCCGGCTTGTCGAGCAGCGCCACCGCCGCCGCCGCGACTTCGCGCACGTTGTGCGGCGGAATGTCGGTCGCCATGCCGACGGCGATGCCGGTGGTGCCGTTCAGCAGGATATTCGGCAGGCGCGCCGGCAACATCTTCGGCTCTTGCAACGTGCCGTCAAAGTTCGGGATCCAGTCGACGGTGCCCTGCCCCAGCTCGGCCAGCAGCACTTCGGCATATTTGGAAAGGCGCGATTCGGTATAACGCATCGCCGCAAACGACTTGGGATCGTCCGGCGCCCCCCAGTTCCCCTGGCCGTCCACCAGCGGATAGCGGTACGAGAACGGCTGCGCCATCAGCACCATGGCTTCATAACACGCGCTGTCGCCGTGCGGGTGGTATTTACCCAGCACGTCGCCCACGGTACGGGCGGATTTCTTAAATTTGGCGCTGTTGTTCAGCCCCAGCTCAGACATGGCGTAGATGATGCGGCGTTGTACCGGTTTCAAGCCGTCGCCAATGTACGGCAACGCCCGATCCATGATGACGTACATGGAATAGTTCAGATAGGCGTTTTCAGTGAATGTGTGCAGCGGTAAACGCTCTACACCGTCATGAGTCAGATCACTCATTACTCAATTATCCTCAGACCGTGGCTTGGCAATCCCTGGACGACAATAAGGCATCGCTTGTCGATTCTGCCCGCGATAGTAACCCATCTGCGGGGTGGCTGTCACAGTTGGCGCAAGGATCGCCGGCCGAAGGCGCTGTCGCCGGGGCGTTTAGGCAAAATCCCACCGTGATTGTTGATTAAGAATCAACACTGTTGTGCCTGCCGTCACGTTTTTACTTGCCTGGCCAACGATTACACTCTCGTTCAGCAAGCTGTTTTTGCGCACCGCAGCGGAAAACGGCATCTATCTTAACTCTGACGGGAGCCGCAAAAGATGAGCAATATCCTGATTATCAACGCTAAAAAGCAATTCGGCCATTCCAACGGCGAACTCAACCAAACCCTGAGCGACGTGGCGGAAAGCTTCCTGCGCGATCTGCAGCACGATGTGCAGGTCACGGTGGTCGACGACGGCTATGACATCGAGGCCGAGGTGCAGAAATACCTGTGGGCCGATGCGGTCATCTATCAGATGCCGGGTTGGTGGATGGGCGAGCCGTGGATCCTGAAAAAATACATCGACGAAGTGTTCACCGCCGGCCACGGCAGCCTGTACGCCAGCGATGGCCGCACCCGCTCCGACGCCGGCAAGAAGTACGGTTCCGGCGGCCTGATTCAGGGAAAAAAATACCTGCTGAGCCTGACCTGGAACGCCCCGCTCGAGGCTTTCACCGATCCGAACCAGTTCTTCCACGGCGTCGGCGTCGACGGCGTTTACCTGCACTTCCACAAGGCCAACCAGTTCCTGGGGATGGAAGCCTTGCCAACCTTTATCTGCAATGACGTGATAAAACAACCGGATATCGAAACGGACATCGCACGTTATCGCGAGCATCTGGCGGAAATTTTTGCTTAACTGGCAGCGAAGGGCTTAACCAACGAGGTAATGATGATCACCGTAATCGCAGAAATCAAAGTCAAACCCGGCCACCGCGCCACCGTGTTACAAGCCATTGAAAAACTGGTGCCACTGGTGCTGGCGGAAGAAGGCTGCGGCGAATACACGCCGATGGTAGACAGCCACACCCAGGCCCCCTGGCAGAAACTGTCGCCAGACTCGGTGTTTATGCTGGAAAAATGGCAAAGCCAGGCGCATCTGGAAAAACACCTGCAGATCGACCATATGCTCAAGCACCGCGAGACCATCAAGGACTACGTGCTGGGCACCGAGATCTACGTGCTGGAAAACGCACTGTAATCCCCTCAGAGGCCCTCTGCGGCCTCTGGCGGTTCTCCCTCAAGGCGGGCGCTGACGTAGTCGAGAAAACAGGTGAGGCGCGCCGCCAGCTGGGCGTCGTGGTAATACACCGCGTGGATCGGTTGACGCACGTCCAGCGTCTCCCGCACCAGCAGCGGCACCAGCCTGCCCGCTTCCCGATCGCGTCGCGTCATAAAGTCCGCCAGCTGGACAATGCCCGCCCCACGCAGCGCCAACTCGCGCAGCGTCTCCCCGCTGGAGGCCGAGATCGTCGGTTCGATGGCGAAATGCCGCGCCTGCCGGTGGCGTAGCGGCCACTGGTTCAGCGACTCCGGATAGGTGAATCCCAACAGGCAATGGCGGTGCAGATCTTCCACGCCGCGCGGTTCGCCATGCCGTTGCAGGTAATCCGGGCTGGCGAGAATGCGCAACCGGCTGTTGCCCAGCAGGCGCGCGTGCAGCGTAGAGTCGCGCAGCGCGCCGATGCGGATCGCGATGTCGGCGCGTTTCTCCAGCAGGTCGATATTGCGATCGTCGGTGTCCAGCTCCAGCTCAATCTGCGGATAACGGCGGCGGAACTCCGCCACCATCGGCACCAGCACGTGCGCCATGAAAGGGGCGGCGGCGTTGACCCGCAGCCGACCGGCGGGCAGCCGGCGCCGCAGCGCCATGAGTTCTTCGGCCTGATCTACCGAACGCAGGATTTCGCGCGCAGGCGCCAGGAAGCTCTGCCCTTCTTCGGTCAGGCTCAGGCGACGCGTGGTGCGGCGCAAGAGCGTAGCGTCGAGCTTCGTTTCCAGACGGCTGAGTGCGCGGCTGACGCCGGAGGTGGTTTGGCCGAGCCGATCGGCGGCGGCGGTGACCGAACCGCTGTCGACCACCGCCGTGAACGCCAGCAGCTCTTCGAGGGTGATCTTCACGCGGTTCGCCCCAGGTTGACGGGCGCCGCATGCAACGCCCTGCGGGAAAGCAGGCCCAGCGTTTCACCGGGCCAGGGTCAGGCTCAGACCGCCAGTTCGGCCATGTCGCCCTTGTCTTGCAGCCAGTTGCGGCGATCTTCCGAACGCTTCTTGGCCAACAGCATGTCCATCACCGCCAGCGTCTGATCGACGTCATCCTCTGCCACCGTCAGTTGCACCAGACGGCGAGTGTTCGGATCGAGGGTGGTTTCGCGCAGCTGCAGCGGGTTCATCTCGCCCAGCCCTTTAAAGCGCTGTACGTTCGGCTTGCCCTTCTTGCGCTTCAGCTGTTCCAGCACGCCGGCTTTCTCTTCTTCATCCAGCGCGTAGAACACCTCTTTACCGAGATCGATACGGTATAGCGGCGGCATGGCGACATAGACATGGCCGCCTTTCACCAGCGAACGGAAGTGGCGCACGAACAGCGCGCACAGCAGCGTGGCGATGTGCAGGCCGTCGGAGTCCGCATCCGCCAGGATGCAGATTTTACCGTAGCGCAGCTGGCTGAGATCTTCGCTGTCCGGATCGATGCCGATCGCCACGGAAATGTCGTGCACTTCCTGCGAGGCCAGTACTTCGTCCGAGGAGACTTCCCAGGTATTCAGGATCTTGCCCTTGAGCGGCATGATCGCCTGATATTCACGATCGCGCGCCTGCTTGGCCGATCCGCCCGCCGAGTCCCCTTCCACCAGGAACAGTTCGGTCATGGCCAGATCCTGCGAGGTGCAGTCCGCCAGCTTGCCCGGCAGCGCCGGCCCGCTGGTCAGCTTCTTGCGCACCACTTTCTTGGCGGCGCGCAGACGGCGCTGGGCGCTGGAGATCGCCAGCTCGGCCAGCTGTTCCGCCGCCTGAACGTTCTGGTTCAGCCACAGGCTGAAGGCGTCTTTCACCACGCCGGAAACGAAGGCCGCGCACTGGCGCGACGAGAGACGCTCTTTAGTCTGCCCGGCGAACTGCGGATCCTGCATCTTCACCGACAGCACGTAGGCGCAGCGATCCCAGATATCCTCCGCCGACAGCTTCACGCCGCGCGGCAGAATATTGCGGAATTCGCAGAACTCGCGCATCGCGTCCAGCAGCCCCTGACGCAGGCCGTTGACGTGGGTGCCGCCCTGCATGGTCGGGATCAGGTTGACGTAGCTTTCGGTCAGCAGCTCGCCGCCTTCCGGCAGCCACAGCAGCGCCCAGTCCACCGCTTCGGTATCACCGGCGAAATTGCCGACGAACGGCGCTTCCGGCAGGGTAATCAGGCCGTTGACCGCTTCCATCAGGTAGTCGGTCAGACCGTCCTGGTAGCACCAGCGCTGTTCGGTGTTGTTCACCTTGTCGATGAAATAGATCTCGACGCCGGGGCACAGCACCGCTTTGGCTTTCAGCAGGTGAGTCAGGCGCGATACCGAGAAGCGCGGGCTGTCGAAGAACTGTTCGTCCGGCCAGAAGTGCACGCTGGTGCCGGTATTGCGTTTGCCGCAGGTGCCGGTCACCGTCAGATCTTGCACCTTGTCGCCGTTTTCGAAGGCGATGCCGTAGACGTTGCCGTCGCGGCGCACATTGACTTCCACCCGTTTCGACAGGGCGTTGACCACCGAGATGCCAACGCCGTGCAGGCCGCCGGAGAACTGGTAGTTTTTATTCGAGAATTTACCGCCGGCGTGCAGCCGGCACAGGATCAACTCAACCGCCGGCACGCCCTCTTCCGGGTGGATGTCCACCGGCATGCCGCGGCCGTCGTCGATCACTTCCAGCGACTGATCGGCGTGCAGAATCACGTCGATACGCTTGGCGTGACCAGCCAACGCTTCGTCGACGCTGTTATCGATCACCTCTTGGCCGAGGTGGTTTGGGCGCGTCGTGTCGGTATACATGCCGGGACGACGGCGCACTGGTTCTAGACCGCTGAGTACTTCAATGGCATCAGCGTTATAGCTGGATTGAGTCATCGTTGATTATTTTTTCGTGGTTAAAGGGAGGTGCCGGAACGGTCCGTCAGACCGCGTTTAGCCCTAAAAAATCCACAATCTGGGGGAAGTAGTGCTCGAAACCGACGAAGGCGTGGTTTCCACCCGACTCCACCGTTTGCCGACACGCGGTGTAATACGCCACTGCCTGGCCGTAATCGAGAATTTCATCGCCCGTTTGCTGCAGCAGCCAGATTAAATCCGGCGACTCCAAGGGATCGATCTGCATCACTTTCAGATCGTAAACGTGACGAGACTCTAACACATATTGCTGGCCGGTGTAGGGGTTCTCGTTGGCGCCGAGATAGTCGACCAGCAGCTCAAACGGCTTGACCGCCGGGTTGACCACCACCGCCGGCAGCGAAAAACACTGCGACAGCCAGGTGGCGTAATAGCCGCCGAGCGAAGAGCCGACCAACCCGAGCGTTTGGCCGGCGCGCTCCAGCACCAGATTCTCCAGCATCTCGGCGGCCTCCGCCGGAAAAGCCGGCAGCTGCGGCACCAGCATCTGGATATCGGGATGGTGCTCAGCCAGCCAGGCCTTGAAGGCCACCGCCTTGGCCGACTGCGGCGAGCTGTTGAAACCGTGCAGGTAGAGCAGTGTCGAAGGCATCAGTATCCATCCGAGTCCATATCGGGGCGGAAATCGTCGTTTTCCAGGCGGAACACCTGCGTCTCGACGCGGCCATCCGGCAACAGATCGAGGTAGCGCCAGCCGGGGGAGACGTCGTCGATGGTGAAGTTCGTGCAGTGCGGCTTGAATTGCACGCAGGTCGAGGGCGTCGCCAAAAGGCGCCGGCCCTGCCATTCCAGATCCAGATCCTGGTGAATGTGCCCGCACACTACGGTATTCACTTTCGGATAACGCAGCAAGATCGCACCCAGCATATGCGGGTTGCGCAGGCTGTGCTGATCAAGCCAGGTACAGCCGGAAGGCAGCGGATGATGGTGCAGCAGCAACAGCGTATAGCGCTCGGGGTGAGCCTGCAGGCAGCGCTCCATCCACTCGAGCTGGTATTCGCTCAATTCGCCGTGCGGCACGCCGAACACCTGGCTGTCCAACATCAGCACCTGCCAGTTATCGCCCAGCAGCACCTGTTTGGAAGGCGCGATACCGGCGGCGGCCAACGCGTCGACCATCGCCGGTTGAAAATCGTGGTTACCCGGCAGCCACACGCAGGGGGCCGGCAGTTGCGCGATGCCGGCGGCGAAGTGACGGTACGCCTCCTGCGAATGATCCTGCGCCAAATCTCCCGTGGCGACGATCAAGTCGACATCGCGGCGCTGCGCCTGGATGGCGTCCAGCACCGCGTGATAGCTGCGATAGGTATTGATGCCGAGCAACGTCTCGTGTTCGCCGGCAAAAAGGTGGGTATCTGTTATTTGTAGAATCCTGACCGCGGCCCCACTCGCCACGGGCAGTTTAAACAGGCTTTCCAAATGGTGTCCTTTGTTATTTCAGTCTGTCTAACAAACCGGAACCGCCATCGCTCCATGCGCCAAACAGTAGCGCAGCCAATCAGCAAGAAACTGGTTAATTTGATGCTTTTCGTCGCGTTGATGCAACTTTTTATTAGGATAATCATAACGCGCTTTAAAGCGGTAGATCTGCTGACTGGAACACACTTCCGCAACCATGGCGTCATGGTACAGCCGCACCGTCATCGCGGGCAGGCTCCAGTAGCTGACCGCCGGAAAGATCTGCTCGATCTCCACCAGCGACGTGTAACGCGTGGACTCAACGATGGTCAAACGATAGCCGGCGCCGTTCACCTGATAAGTCACCGTTTCGCCCGCTTCGTCGTTGCGCGGCAACAAGCGGCGCAATTGCGCGAAGTTGGTTTCGCACAATCTCATCATTTCGGGGAAATCAGGGGTATAGCGCTGTTTCATTAGTTGGCCCACTCTTTTCTCAACGATTCATGGTGCAACGCCAGCCATTGCAATGCAATCACTGATGCGGCGTTATCGATCGCGCCCTCCTCCACCCAGCGGTAAGCCTGCTCGCGGCTGACCACGTGGACGCGGATATCCTCATGTTCTTCCGCCAGGCCATGGATGCCTTCGGCGGTGCCGGCGTCTACCTCGCCGACCATGATCGACAGACGTTCGCTGGTGCCCCCCGGGCTGGCCAGATAGCTCAGCACCGGCTTGCAGCGCCCGACCACCACGCCGGCCTCTTCCTGCGCTTCGCGGCGGCACACGTCTTCGACGCTTTCGCCGGTTTCGATCATACCCGCCACCATTTCCAGCAGCCAGGGCGAATTACTGGTATCGACCGCGGCGATGCGCAGTTGTTCAATCAGTACCACTTCGTCGCGCACCGGATCGTAGGGCAGCAGCACCGCCGCATGGCCGCGCTCGAAAATTTCACGCGTGATTTCAGGACTCATTTCACCATTGAACAAGCGATGGCGAAACCGGTATAAATTGAGTGAAAAAAAACCACGATACAGCGTCTCGCGTGCAATAATTTCTACATCTTTTTTATCGAAAGTGACGGGTGACGGCTGCGAACGGTTCATGTGCGAATTCTCCTGCGTAGTATGCCGATAAAATAAACGGTTTTGATGACAGAAACAGTGGGACTCTCCGCCGCGGCTTTATGTTAGGCTGTTTTTCGCCGCCGGATGCGGCACGTTTGTGCGCTCGCATGTAATAGTGGGAAACAATCCGGATTGTCAGCCATAATATCAGCTGCAGCCGACCCGGGCAGTTTGCCAAGGTAAATGGGCGGTCTGAAAGGTAAAAGTTACGCGAGATGGCACATTCAGCCACCTGATGCGTACCGCAGACTCTGCTAGAATCGGCAACTATTTCGTCTATCGTCAGCGCTAACATAGCAATATTGCTGCACAACAAGGAATGCAAATGAAGAAACTGCTCCCCCTTCTTATCGGACTGAGCCTGGGCGGCTTCAGTGCAATGAGCCAGGCAGAGAACCTGCTGCAGGTCTACAAACAGGCCAGGGAAAGTAACCCGGATCTGCGCAAAAGTGCTGCTGACCGCGACGCCGCATTCGAAAAGATCAATGAAGCGCGCAGCCCGCTGCTGCCGCAGCTCGGTTTAGCCGCAGGTTACGATTACACCAACGGTTATCGTGACAGCAACGGCGTTAACAGCAACGTGACCAGCGGTTCGTTGACGCTGACGCAAACTATTTTCGACATGTCGAAATGGCGCCAGCTGACACTGCAGGAAAAGACCGCCGGCATCTCCGACGTCACCTTCCAGACCGCAGAGCAATCGCTGATTCTCAACACCGCCACTGCCTACTTCAACGTGCTGAAAGCGATCGACACGCTGTCCTATACCCAGGCGCAGAAAGATGCGGTATACCGCACGCTGGATCAAACCACCCAACGCTTCAACGTGGGCCTGGTGGCGATCACCGACGTGCAGAACGCCCGCTCGAACTATGACACCGTGCTGGCGGCGGAAGTCTCCGCCCGCAACGATCTGGATAATGCGCTCGAAACGCTGCGCCAGGTGACCGGTGCCTTCTACCCGGAACTGGCCTCGCTGAATACCGATCGCTTCAGTACCCAGCGCCCGGAAGCGGTGAACAACCTGCTGAAAGAAGCGGAAGCACGTAACCTGAGCCTGCTGTCCGCCCGTCTGAGCCAGGATCTGGCGCGCGAGCAAATCCGCGCAGCCCAAACCGGCTATATGCCGACGATTGACGTCAGCGCGTCAACCGGCATCAGCAATACCAAATACAACGGCTCCAACACCGGAGGCGCGAATGCCGCACGCTACAGCGATTCCGATGCGGGCCAAAATAAGGTCGGCATCAGCTTCAACCTGCCGCTGTACAGCGGCGGCGCGACCAATTCCCAGGTGAAACAGGCGCAGTACGGCTTCGTCGGCGCCAGTGAGCAGTTGGAAAGCTCACACCGCAGCGTGGTGCAGACCGTGCGTTCGTCGTTCAACAACGTCAATGCCTCGATCAGCAGCATCAACGCCTACAAACAGGCGGTGATCTCCGCACAGAGCTCGCTGGATGCGATGGAAGCCGGTTATCAGGTCGGTACCCGCACCATCGTCGATGTGCTGGACGCCACCACCACCCTGTATAACGCCAAACGTCAGCTGTCCGACGCGCGTTATACCTATCTGATCAACCAGCTGAACATCAAGTCGGCGCTCGGCACGCTGAACCAGAACGATCTGCTGCTGTTGAATGGCGCGTTGGGTAAACCGGTGTCGACCGCACCTGACGCCGTGGCACCGCAGAACCGCGCTCAGGACGCCTATGCGGACGGTTATCAGGACAATGCGCCAATGCAGCAAACCGCCGCGCCGGCACCAAGCGCCACACGCGCTGCGGCACCGGCCGTCAGCCAACCGGCACGCAACAGCGGCAACCCATTCCGCAACTGATGCGCGCGCGTTGATAAACACGGGGTCCGGCCTGCGCCGCGCCCCGTTTTTTTTGCCCCGATTTCCCCACTTCTGCCCGCCGCCTCACAGCCGTCGCTGCCTCAGGTGGTATCATCGTCACTCTCGTTTTCGCAGTCTGGATGAGGTTCGATGGACAACGATTCACGCTGGCAGCGCTTGATTAACGACGGCGAACTGCCGCCGCCGCTGCGCCCGGCACAGGCGATTTACGCCTCCTGGCTACGCTGCCGCAGCCTGATGCAGCCCGACGTTTGGCAGGCACCGCACCGCGCTCAGGGCGCCACCTTCGAATCGATTTGCCGCCGCAAGAACGACCTGCTGACGCTCGGCCAGGCGGCGCTGGAAGACGCCTGCGAATACATGGAGCCACGGCGTTGCCTGTTGATGATCCTCGACGAGAGCGGCTGCATGCTGTGGCGCTGCGGCGACACCCAGACCTGGGAACTTTTGCAGCCATTGGGGTTCGCCCCCGGCGCTTACTGGGCCGAGGGGCAGATCGGCACCAACGCCCCGGCGCTGGCGGCGACGGAAGGCCACCCGGTGCGGGTGAGCGGCGAGGAGCACGTGCGCCGGGCGCTGCACGGCTGGTCATTCTGCGCGACGCCGGTCTACGACAACAGCGGCCGCCAACGCGGCTCGATCGCGCTGGGCTGCCTGCTGGCCGACTGCGCCGCCGGCGATCTGTCGCTGACGCTGGCCATCGCCCGCGAAATCGGCAATTCGCTGAACGCCGACGGCCTGCTGGCGGAATCCAACCGCCATCTGAATCAGCTTTACGGCCTGCTGGACGGCGTGGACGACGGCGTTATGGCCTGGGATCACCGTGGCTACCTGCAATACATCAACCAGCGCGCCGCCGGCCTGCTGAAGCTGGACGAACAGCAGAGCCAGGGCAAACCGCTGGCGCAGCTGCTGACGCTGCCCGCCCTGCTCAAGCGCGCCATCGCCGACCGGCAGCCGCTGCAACACGTCGAAGTCACCTTCGAAAGTCAGCGGCAGTTTATCGCCGCCTTGCTGACGCTCAAGCCGATTTTCGACGGCGATCGCTGCAGTTTCATCGCCCTGCTGCACCCGCTCGAGCGGCTGCGCCAGTACGTCAGCAGCCAGCTGGGGCGCGTCAGCCACAGCTTTGAGCAGATGCCCTCCGCCTCGCTGGAGATGCGGCGGCTGATCCGTTACGGGCAGCAGGCGGCCAAGGGCCAGCATCCAATCCTGCTGCGCGGAGAGGAAGGGGTCGGCAAAGAGCGGCTCAGCCAGGCTATCCACAACGCCGGCGAACGCGCCGCCGGGCCGTATATCGCCCTCAACTGCCAGCTGTTGCCGCAGGCGCAGGGGTTGCGTGAGCTGCTGGGCAGCGACGCCAGCGAAGAAGAGGCGGGCCAGCTGAGCAAATTCGAATTGGCCAACGGCGGTACGCTGTACCTCGAACAGATCGAATACCTGCCGGCTGAGATGCAGTCGGCGTTGCTGCAGGTGCTGAAAACCGGCGTGGTGATCCGCCTCAATTCCAGCCGGGTGATCCCGGTCGATGTGCGGGTGATCGCCGGCAGCGCCGCCGATCTGCCGCTGCTGGTGCAGCAAAACCGCTTCCGCCGCCAGCTGTTTTACAGCCTGCAAGCTTTCGAGATCCAGATCCCGCCGCTGCGCCAGCGGCTGAGCGATATTCCGCTGCTGGTCAAACACCATCTGCGCGCGCTGGAGCAACACTTTCAGTGTCGCTTTCGGGTGGATGACGAAGTGATGGCCCAGCTGGCGCTCTACCTGTGGCCGGGCAACGATTTGGAACTGAAAGGGGTGGTGGAGCGCGCGGCGATGATCTGCCACGGCCACCACATCCAGTTAGCAGATTTGCCGGCACACCTGCTCGGCCAGCCATCGCTGCTGGAGAGCGATCCGCAGCCCGGCGCGCCGCTGTTGACGCTGACGGACATGGAGCGCCAGGCGATCCTCCGTGCGGCGACCGTCAGCCGTGGTCAGCTGACGGAGATGGCGCAGCTGCTGGGCATCGGCCGCACCACCCTGTGGCGGAAGATCAAACAGCACGGGATCGACATCCGCCAGTTCAAGCTGCGTGCCTAGTGGCTGAGCTGCAACACCCCGCGCGCGGCGTCCAGCATTGCCTTCTGCCCGCTGCGGGTTTTGCTCAGGCAATCCTGCATGCCGACCACCATCGGAATGCCCATCGCCTTCGCCAGAATGGCGCTGTGCGACAGGGCATTGCCACCGCTGAGGCAGATGCCGAGCACCAGCCGCCTGTCGAGCATCACCACTTCTGAAGGCATCAGCTCGTCCATCACCAGTATCGACGGCTCTGCCAGCGCGATGGCCGGCAGCGGCAGCCCCTGCAGGTGGCACAGCGTGCGGCGCAGCATGTCGCGCACGTCCAGTTCACGCGCCCGCATGTAGTCGTCATCCAGTTCGCGGTACTCTTCGGCGATCGCTTCCAGCACCTGCCGCCAGGCCTGTTCGGCGCAGCACAGCTGTTGCGCGATGCGGGTGTAAGCCGCCTGCTGCAGATCCGGATCGTCCAACAGCATGCTGTGGGCGCCGAAGATCGCCGCCTGCGGCTTGCCGATCAGCGTACCGGTACGTTCCGCCAGCCGGTTCAGATCGCTCAGGGTGTGCTGCAGCGCCTCCCGCAGGCGTTGCTGTTCGCCCAACACCTCGTCCGCGCCGATCCGTCGATCGACGGTTGACGGCCAGAAGCTGTGGGCCTGGAACAGCGGCCCGCTGGTGACGCTTTCCGCCACCGGGATACCGTGCAGCGAAGGCTGCTGCCGCTCGGAAACCGTCTCGCCGAAATGTTGTTCCGCCAGCGCTTTGAACGCCGCCAGCGCTTCGTCCGCCTGTGCGCCGTCGGCGATCAGGCGAATGGTGTCGCCGTGGCGCACCTGCAGCAGCGCCAGCTGATTGAGGCTGCGCGGATCGACGCACTGCCCCTGCTTTTCCAGCACCAGCTCGGCCTTGAACGGCGCTAACGTCTCAACCAACCGCGCAGCCGGGCGCGCATGCAGCCCATGCGGGTTTTGCACCGTCCAGGTTGCGCTTTTGCCCTGCGCCAGCGGCAAAGCCGCGCTTTTCGCCGTAGATGTGGCCTCGCCCAGCTGCGCCTGTTTAGCCTGCAGCGCACCCTGCGCCTCCGCCACTACCTGCTCCAGCGAGGCGCCGGAGTTGGCGGCGACCACCGCCGCCAGCGTGCCTTCGACCAGCGGCGCCGCACACAGCCGCACTTTGGCGGCCAAGCCCGGGTCCAGCAAATCGAGCGCAGTTTCCGCGCTGAGCAGCGCACTGCCCAAATCCATCAGCACCAGAACGCCGTCGCCGTCAGCAACCGCTTCAATCGCCTCCATCACTTTGACCGCGTCGGTACCGATCGGGTGTTCCTCGTCATCCACGCCCGCCGCCAGCGCCAGCTTGCAGCCATCGCCGCGCATCATCTGCCGCGCCAACTGCTCAACGCCGCGCGCCAGCAACGCACTATGCGAAACCACCACGATATTAATCATCTCGCCTCCTGCTACAGCTAACTACTGGCGACCTCGGCCAGCGTTTTCATCATCAGCATCACCGAAGTGGCGCCGGGATCCTGGTGGCCGATGCTGCGCTCGCCCAGGTAACTGGCCCGCCCCTTGCGCGCCTGCATCGTGATGGTGCTCTCCACCGCCCGCTCGGCGCTGTCGGCGGCGCGCTGCAGCGCCTCCGCCACGCTCAGGTTCTGCTGCGCGGACTGACCGAGGCTGTCCACCACCGGCCACCAGACGTCGCACATGGTTTTGTCGCCCGGCTCCGCTTTACCGCGCATCACCACGCCTTCCACCCCCTCCTGCATCATCTGATGCAGCTCCACCAAATCCAGGCTTTGCTTGGCGTTCGCCGCCTGCGCCGCGCGGATGAAGAAGGTGCCGAACAGCGGGCCGCTGGCGCCGCCCACGCTCGACAGCAGCGTCATGCCGGTGTTTTTCAGAATGAAGCCGATATCTTTGTCCGCCACCGACGGCAGTTTTTCTACCACCTTGTTAAAACCGCGATTCATGTTCAAACCGTGGTCGGCATCGCCGATCTCGGTATCCAACCGGGTCAGAAAATCGCGCTCCCGGCTGAACACCTCGCCGCAACGCATCAGCCAATCGACAACCTGTTGTTTGGTCAACGCCATGATTCCTCCTCAGCAACCCCAACGCAGCGCAGGCGTTTTCACCGGCGCATCCCACAAGGACAACAGCTCGTCGTCCACGTTCAACAGCGTGATGGACACGCCCTGCATATCGAGCGAGGTGCAATAAGAGCCCACCAGGTTGCGTTCGATAATGATGCCCGCCTCGGCGCAGCGTTCCGCCAATCGATGGTACACGCCATACAGCTCGGACAGCGGCGTGGCGCCCAGGTTGTTGACCAGCGCGATCGCCCGATCGCCGCGCGTCAGCGGCTGCTTAGTCTGCATCTCGTCGCGCCACTCGCCCTGCTGACGATCCCAGACGCGGATCGTGCGCTGATAGTGGCCGTGGTCGATCAGCGTATGGAACATGTCGTCCACCGCCGCGTTGAGCGTGGTAAACGGGCGGCGCGCAATGCCCGGCTCGCCGTGAATGCCGACGCCGAACTCCATTTCGTTCTCCGCCAGGGTGAACGACGGCTTGCCGGCGGCCGGCACGGTGCAAGCCCCCAGCGCGATGCCGATCGAATGCCCGTGGTTATTGATGCGATGCCCCAGCGTCACCACGCTGTCCAGATCGTCGCCGCGCGCCGCGGCGGCGCCCAGCAACTTCTCCATCAGCACGGTGTTGGCTACCCCGCGCCGCCCGGCGGTAAACAAGCTGTCTTTGACCGCCACGTCATCATCCACCAGCACCGTCGCCACCGCGACGCCGCTGTCGTGCAGCAGCTCGGTGGCGGTTTCGAAGTTGAGCACGTCGCCGGTGTAGTTCTTGATCAGCAGCAACACCCCGGCGCCGCCGTCGATCGCCTGGCCGCACTCGTACATTTTATCCGGCGTCGGCGAGGTAAAAATCTCGCCCGGACAGGCGCCGTCGAGCATCCCTTCGCCGACGAAACCGCAGTGCATCGGCTCATGGCCGCTGCCGCCGCCGGACAGGATCGCCACCTTGCCCGCCACCGGCGCGTCGGCGCGGGTCACGAACACCGGATCCGCGTGCACCAACAGCTCGGGATGGGCCTCCGCCAGCCCCTGCAACTGCTCTTCCAACACCGACTCGACCTGATTAATCAGTTTTTTCACGATGGTTTCCTCTGTAAGAACAGGGGCGCGGCGCACCGCGCCCCAAGGGTATCAATGACGCTGCAGCCAGGCGGCGCCCAGCCTATCCGCCGTCAGGATCGCCGCCTGCACGCCCGCTGGGGTGACCTTGAACGGCATGTTGTGAATGGTTTCGCCGGCGGCGCAGCTGGCCTCGGCCACCGCCATGATCTTCGCCGTCGCATCGCCGGTGACGCCCATCTGCGCCAGCGTGATCGGCAGGCCGATGCCATGACAAAACGCCAACACGGTTTCAATCTGCGCCATCGGGCTGTTCTGCAGCACCAGCTGTGCCAGGGTGCCGAACGCCACTTTCTCGCCGTGATACAGGTGGTGGCACTCCTCGAGCACGGTAAAACCGTTGTGAATGGCATGCGCCGCCGCCAGCCCGCTGCTCTCGAAGCCGATGCCGCTCAGATAGGTATTGGCCTCAATGATGCGCTCCACCGCTTCCGTCACCACGCCGGCCTCGACCGCCAGTTTGGCTTTTACCCCTTCCGCCAGCAGCGTGTCATAACACAGCCGCGCCAGGCTGAGCGCCGCCAGCGTCGATTTGCCTCCGGCCATGCTGGTGGCCTGGGCGTCGAAACAGGCCTGGGCTTCGAAATAGGTGGAGAGCGCGTCGCCCATGCCGGCCACCAGCAGGCGCACCGGCGCTTTGGCGATGATGGCGCTGTCCATCACCACCATGTCCGGGTTGCGCGGGTAAATCAGGTATTCGGCGAATTCGCCCTGTTCAGTGTAGAGGACCGACAGCGCGCTGGTCGGCGCATCGGTGGAGGCGATGGTGGGAATAAGCACCACCGGCAGCTGTTGGTAGTGCGCCACGGCCTTGGCGGTGTCGAGCGTCTTGCCGCCGCCGACGCCGATCACGCCGCGGCAGCCGTGAGCCTGCAGCTCATGGCCGAGCCGGTCTATCTCTTTGCGGCAGCATTCGCCGTTGAAGCGGGCCGCGTGATGTTTCACGCCGTGCTGCTGCAGGCTGCCCATCAGGGTGTCGCCCGCCAGCTGCATCACGAAGTCGTCTGCGATCACCAGGTAGTGATCGGCGAGGGATTTGGCATATTCGCCGACGGCGGCCAGCGCATTGGCGCCCTGAATATATTTGCCTGGTGACTGGATGATTCTCAACATAACCGGATCCTTGTAGGGAGTTGGCGATGGTAACGTTCAGATATCAGGTGATGACGCGCCGACTTCGCCGCCGGCTTGTTGTTGTGCTTCGACTATGAGCGCCCGCCGCCCGCCTGGCGAGCCTCGCGATTTTTGTTCCATTATGGAACATCATCATAGCGATAACGTTTCATGATGAAACGCCAACGCGCGTTTTTTCGCCGCGAAAGCGAACTGGCGCACACCCCAACGTATAACTGCGTAAAGAGTCGATTCTGCGGGCGTTTCAGCTTTAATTTTGACCATGTTTCCCCTATCCTTAGCGCCACTACTGGGAAAGGGCGAAAACAGCCCGCATGATGGGATTGATAACGATGAAACGGACAAAAAACATCAACCAAGAGACGTTCCGCAAATCCTGGCGCAGCTACCGTGTCGCGCCCGTGGCTTTGGCGATCAGCGCTGTCTTTATGCTGGCCGGCTGCGAGAAGAGCGATGAAACGGTCTCCCTGTATCAGAATGCCGATGACTGTTCGCGCGCCAATCCTTCGATGAGCGAGCAGTGCACCACCGCCTACAACAACGCCTTGAAAGAAGCGGCGAAAACCGCGCCGAAATACGCTACCCGCGAAGACTGCGTCGCCGAGTTCGGCGAAGCGCAGTGCACCCAGGCGCCGGCTCCGGCGCAGGCCGGCATGGCGGCGGAATCGCAAAGCAGCGGCAGCTTCTGGATGCCGCTGATGGCGGGCTACATGATGGGTCGCCTGATGGGCGGCTCCGGTTTCGCGCAGCAGCCACTGTTCACCTCCAAGAACGCCGCCAGCCCGGCGAACGGCAAGTTTGTCGACGCCAGCGGCAAGAGCTACGGCCCGGCCACCGCCGGCGGCCGCACCATGACGGTGCCGAAAACCGCCATGGCGCCGAAGCCTGCGGTCACCAACACCGTGACCCGCGGCGGCTTCGGCGAGACCGTGGCCAAGCAGACCAGCATGCAGCGCAGCAGCGCCACCTCCAACTCCGGCTCTCGCAGCATGGGCGGTTGATGCATGAAACGTATTGCTATTACCGAGCGCCCGGACTGGCGTGAAAAAGCGACCGAGTTCGGGTTCCGTTTCCACACCATGTACGGCGAGCCCTACTGGTGTGAAGACGCCTATTACCAGTTCACGCTGGCGCAGATTGAAGAGATCGAAAGCGCCACCGCGGAGCTGCACCAGATGTGCCTGCAGGTGGTAGAAAAAGTGGTCGGCAGCGACGAGCTGATGGCCAAGTTCTGCATCCCGAAACACACCTGGGAGTTCGTGCGCAGCTCCTGGCGCACCCACCAGCCGTCGCTGTACTCGCGTCTCGATCTGGCCTACGACGGCGTCAACCCGCCGAAGCTGCTGGAAAACAACGCCGATACGCCAACCTCGCTGTATGAGGCGGCCTTCTTCCAGTGGCTGTGGCTGGAAGACCAGATCAACGCCGGCAAGCTGGATCCGGAGTCGGATCAGTACAACAGCCTGCAGGAGAAGCTGATCGAGCGTTTCGCCGAGCTGAAAGCACATCACGGCTTCGGCCTGTTGCACCTGGCCTGCTGCCAGGACAGCGAAGAAGATCGCGGCACGGTGCAATATCTGCAGGACTGCGCGCAGGAAGCCGGTCTGCCGACCGAGTTCCTGTTCATGGAAGAGATTGGCCTCGGCGAGAAAGGCCAGTTTACCGATCTGCAGGATCAGGTGATCGGCAACCTGTTCAAGCTCTACCCGTGGGAATTCATGCTGCGCGAGATGTTCTCCACCAAGCTCGAAGACGCCGGCGTGCGCTGGCTGGAGCCGGCCTGGAAGAGCATCATCTCCAACAAGGCGCTGCTGCCGCTGCTGTGGGAAATGTTCCCGAACCACCCAAATCTGTTGCCGGCTTATTTCGCGCAAGACGATCATCCGCCGATGGATCATTACGTCACCAAACCGCTGTTCTCACGCGAAGGCGCCAATATCCAGATCGTCGAAAACGGTCAGGAAGTGGCGCGCGTCGATGGGCCATACGGCGAAGAGGGCATGATCGTGCAGCAGTTCCATCCTCTGCCGAAGTTCGAAGACAGCTACACGTTGATCGGCAGCTGGCTGGTGAACGATCAACCTTGCGGCATCGGTCTGCGCGAAGATCGCGAACTGATCACGCAGGATCTGTCGCGCTTCTACCCGCACACCATTCTCGGCTGATCGCCCCGCCGAAGACAAAAACGCCAGTCTCTGACTGGCGTTTTTCTTTACCCCACCTGCACCGACAGCATGCTCAGCGCCCCCATTTCGATACCGTCGATCGGCACGCTGATGGCCTCTTTTCCATCCCAACCGCCAAGCACGTACAGCAACGGCAGATAGTGTTCCGGCGTCGGATTCGACAGCGCCGCCCCCTCATGGCGCATGAAATCCACCAGCGGATGGTTATCACCCCGATAACGCAGGTTATCCCGGACAAAGTTATTGAACGATTCCGCCCACGGGTAGGCGCTGGTATCGCCCTGCCATTTCACCATGCGCAGGTTGTGCACCACGTTGCCGCTGGCGACAATCATCACCCCCTCATCGCGCAGCGCAGCGAGTTTGCGGCCCAGTTCATAGTGATAGGCCGCCGGCTGCGTGCCGTCGACGCTGAGCTGCACCACCGGGATGTCGGCATTGGGATACATCTTGATCAAGACGCCCCAGGTGCCGTGATCCAGCCCCCACTCGCCCAGATCGGCCGTTACCGGCACCGGCGCCAGCATTTGCTGCAGCTGCGCAGCCAGCGCGGGAGAGCCCGGCGCCGGATAACGGGTATCGAACAGCGCCTGCGGGAACCCGCCGAAGTCGTGAATGGTTTTGGGTTTTTCCATCGCGGTAACCGCAGTGCCGCGGGTATACCAATGTGCGGAAACCGCCACGATCGCCTTCGGGCGCGGCAATGACTCACCCAACGCACGCCATGCCCGGGTGTAACGATTGTCTTCCAGCACGTTCATCGGGCTACCGTGGCCAAGAAACAGTGCAGGCATACGAGAGGTGTTCATAGGGAGATCCTTAGTTCAAATTGTGCTATGCCGCTACATTACGCGCTTTGCCGCACCAACACAGCCGGATAACCGTGATGAAGATATTCAATAAATTTGAATTAAAAACGGAGGAATGCGCCGGCAGACAGAAAGATAAAAAATTTATATATTTCAATAGATTAATAACAAACATGAATGTCATGGCATTACTGCCACACAGATCCAATTTGTGAACAATTTATGTATTTTTTGTTAACACAATCTATACACTCCTCCTCTGCCGACGGGTGCCGACAGCCCCGCCGCGCAATGGGAATTACGTCTCACCAAGGAGGAATTCATGTTCAGACTCACACTGGCAACCCGCCTGGCGCTTTCCATGTCCTTATTCGCCGGCTGGACGGCAACCGCCGGCACAGCGGACAACGCGCAGCTGACGCAGCGCGAAGACCCTTACTTTCTTCAGGCGCAAGCTCAGCTGCAACAGCGGCTGAAACAGACGCCAAACACCAACCGCGCCAAAAACGTCATTCTGGTGGTCGGCGACGGCATGGGGTTTTCCACCGTGACCGCCGCCCGCATTTTTGAAGGGCAGCAGCGCGGCGTGGACGGCGAATCCAACGTGCTGGCCTGGGAGGCCTTCCCCTATCTGGCGGCGGCCAAAACCTACTCCGCCGACGCCCAAATCACCGACTCCGCGCCCAGCGCTGTGGCGATGACTACCGGCGTCAAAACCATCAACGATCTGATGGGCCTCAACCATACGGCGACCCTCAACAATTGCGAGGACCAGCAAACCAAGGCCGTCACCACGCTGTGGGAGATGGCCGCAACGCTCGGCATGTCCACCGGCGCCGTGACGACCGCGACCATCACCCACGCCACGCCGGGCGCGACCTATGCCCATATCGCCAACCGCGATTGGGAATCCGACGCAAAAATGCCGGCAGCGGCCCTGGCCGCAGGCTGCCGCGACATCGCGCGCCAACTGGTGGAAATGAAGTACGGCAACGGCCTCAACGTGGCAATGGGCGGCGGGCGCGCCAACTTCCTGCCCGACAGCGTGAGCGATCCGGAATACCCCGGCAAGACAGGCGCCAGAAAGGATGGCCGCGATCTGACGCAGGCCTGGCTACAACGCTATGGCGAGCGAGGGCAATACGTATGGAATCAGGCGCAGTTCGACAAAATCGAGCCGGGTAAGATCGACCACCTGTTGGCCCTGTTTGAGCCGTCGCACATGAACTTCGAGCACGATCGGCGGCAAGACGCGGCGGGAGAACCTTCGCTGGCGGAAATGACCGGCAAGGCCATCGATATTCTGGCCAAGAATCCCGAGGGCTACCTGCTGTTGGTGGAGGGTGGACGCATCGATCACGGCAGCCATAGCGGTAACGCCTACCGCACGCTGAGCGACGCGGTCGCCCTGAACGAAGCGGTGAAAACCATCGTCGACAAGGTCAATCTGGACGAAACCCTGGTAATCGTGACCGGCGATCACAGCCACACACTCACCATCGCCGGCTATGCCAAGCGGGGTAATCCTATCCTCGGTATTTCCGTGGGGGTCAACGGCAAACCGCTGCTGGGCAGCGACGGCAAGCCTTACACCACCGTCGGCTTCGCCAATGGCCCCGGCGGCACGATCCCACTGGCCGAACGCCCGGCATTGACCATGGAGCAGGCCACCGCGCCCGACTTTATTCAGCCGGCGCTGGTCCCGCTGAAAAGCGAGACCCACGGCGGGGAAGATCTCGGCATCTACGCCATCGGCCCCTGGGCCCATCTGTTCCAGGGCACGGTGGAGGAGAACTACACCTTCCACGTGATGAATTACGCCAGCCGCATCGGCGAACGCCTGTCAAAACGGTAGCCACAAAAAAAGCCGCGTTACGCGGCTTTTTTATCGTTGAAAGCGGCCGGCTATCAGCTGGCTTTTTTCTCGTGCGCCTGGCGGTAGGCCACCAGATCTTCGATGGTCAGCACCACCATGTCGTGCTGTTTGGCGAAGGCGATCACTTCCGGCGCGTGCGCCATGCTGCCATCGTCATTGGTCAGTTCACACAGCACGCCGGCAGGTTTGAAACCGGCCATGGAAACCAGATCGATGGTCGCTTCGGTGTGGCCGCGACGGCTCAGCACGCCGCCCGGCTGCGCGCGCAGCGGGAACACGTGGCCCGGACGGTTCAGGTCGCTCGGCTTGGCGCTGTCTGCCACCGCCGCACGGATGGTGGTCAGGCGATCGGAAGCGGAAACCCCGGTGGTCACGCCCTGCGCCGCTTCAATGGTCACGGTGAAGGCGGTCTGGAATTGGCTGGAGTTGTTGGTCACCATCATCGGCAGCTCAAGCTGCTGACGGCGTTCTTCGGTGATGCACAGGCACACGATACCGCTGCCGTGGCGAATGGTCAGCGCCATCTGCTCAACAGTCATGGTTTCCGCGGCGAAGATCATGTCACCTTCGTTTTCACGGTTTTCATCATCGAGCACCATTACGCCGCGCCCGTTGCGCAGTGCGTCAATCGCGCGTTCAACGCGTTCTGTCGGCGTGCCGAAGTCTGAAAGTAGCGTCTGATTCATGGTAAAAAACCTCATTAAAAATTATGGATTACCAGAACCAGGGCGATCTTGAGGAGTAGCTAGCAATAGCTAAAAAAATAACGCAAGCGGGCGCAAGCCCGGCAGATACCGTTACTCTCTCCCATCCGGACTATAACCGTCGGCCCCGGAATTACACCGGATCTGCTGACCTCTAACCGGCCCTGACAGGCTGGCTGAGCGCTCGCGGGCTTTCACCGTAGAAGGTGATTTACCGCCGGTGGGGACTTTCACCCCGCCCTGAGAATAAGCAGGATGACTATAACGCTAATGGGTAGGCAGGGCAATTGGCAAAAGCACAATTCGGCCACGCACGGCGAATGCGCTTAATGGTTTATCCGGCGGGCAACTCGCATTACACTAAGCGGCAGCTATTAAACTCTGAAAGGGATACGCCATGATTGACCCGAAAAAAATCGAACAAATCGCACGCCAGGTTCATGAGTCCATGCCTAAAGGCGTTCGTGAATTCGGGGAAGACGTTGAGAAAAAAATCCGTCAGGTCCTGCAGTCGCAGCTGACCCGCCTGGATTTGGTTAACCGCGAAGAGTTCGACGTACAGACTCAGGTGCTGTTGCGCACCCGCGAGAAGCTGGCGCTGTTGGAACAGCGCATGGCCGAGCTGGAAAGCAAACTGAGCGCGGCACCGGCCGCCAAGCAGGAAGACGAATAAATTCCCGCCAAGGGCGCGCACCGCGCGCCCTTGTTCTTTAGGTCGCCCGGCGTTAGCCGCGCCCGTCTTTGATCGCTTTGATGATGTTGGTGGTCGACAGCCCGTCTTCAAAGTTCAGCACTTTGACATCGCCGCCGTTGGCCCACACTTCCGCACTGCCGGCAATCTCTTCCGGTTTGTAATCACCGCCTTTCACCAGCAGATCCGGCAGAATGTCGGCGATCAAGCGCTGCGGCGTATCCTCTTCGAACGGCACTACCCAATCCACCGCTTCCAGCGCGCCCAGCACGATCATGCGGTTCTCCAGCGCGTTGACCGGGCGTGTTTCCCCTTTCAGGCGCTTGGTCGAGGCGTCGCTGTTCACCGCCACGATCAGGCGATCGCCCAGCTTGCGGGCGTTGGCCAGATAAGAGACGTGGCCGGCATGCAGAATGTCAAAGATGCCGTTGGTCATCACCACTTTCTCGCCGCGCTGGCGCGCCTGCGCCACGGCGTGTTTCAACTGCGCTTCGGTCATCACGCCAAAGCCGGTTTCGGCCCGGCCGCGCACCGCGTTTTCCAGCTCGATGGGCGACACGGTGGAAGTACCGAGCTTGCCCACCACCACGCCGGCGGCGGCGTTGGCCAGGAAACAGGACTCTTCCAGCGAATTGCCGGCGGCCAGCGAGGCGGCCAGCACGCCGATCACGGTGTCGCCGGCGCCGGTCACATCAAACACTTCCTGCGCCTGGGTCGGCAGGTGCAGCGGCTCAACGCCCGGCTGCAGCAGCGTCATGCCGTGTTCGGAACGGGTGACCAACAGCGCCGACAGCTCGAAATCCGCCACCAGCTTCATGCCGCGTTCCACCAGTTCCGCCTCATCCTTGCAGTGGCCCACCACCGCTTCGAACTCGGACAGGTTCGGCGTCAGCAGCGTCGCGCCGCGATAGCGCTCGAAGTCAGAGCCTTTCGGATCGATCAGCACCGGCACCTTGGCGGCGCGCGCCAGTTGGATCATCCCCTGCACTTGGCTGAGCGCGCCCTTGGCGTAATCGGACAGCACCAGCGCGCCAATCTGCGGCAACGCCTGCTGAATGCGCTCCAGCATCGGCTGCGGATCGACGTTGGAGAAGCCTTCTTCGAAGTCGAGACGGATCAGCTGCTGGTTGCGCGACAGCACGCGCAGCTTGGTGATGGTTGGATGGGTCGGCACCGAGACGAAGTCGCAGCGCACGTTGACTTCATTCAGCTTGGCGCTCAGCGCCCGCGCCGCATCGTCGATGCCGGTCAAGCCCACCAGACGGGAAGTGGCACCCAGCGAAGCGATGTTCATCGCCACGTTAGCCGCGCCGCCGGGACGCTCTTCGATGGTATCGACCTTGACCACCGGCACCGGGGCTTCCGGTGAAATGCGGCTGGTCGGCCCGTACCAATAGCGATCCAACATGACGTCACCGACCACCAGCACACCGGCGCGGCGAAAATCAGGCAGCGTAACTTTCATCCGATAACTCCAAAAAAGTACAAAATTTTAGTGGCGCAGATATTACCACAGACCGCCGGAATACCCGCAAAAAGGTATTAATCCAGCCATTTGGCCCAGCTGGCGCGCACCTGCTCGCGCTCGGCGGCGAACAGCCCGCTGCCGACCTTGCCGGAATGCTCCTGCAGCGCCAGATGGTGGATCTCGTCGCGCATGGTGACATAGGCCTGGGTCAGCGCGCGCGCCTCCTCTTCCGGCATGATGTCGTAATTGGCCATCAGCTCGAAGATGCGCACGTTGTCCGACCAACGCGTCAGCCGCGGTTCACCCGGCGCATAGCGTAAGACCAGATATTGGGCGATAAATTCGATGTCGGTAATGCCGCCCTCATCGGTTTTGATATCAAACAGATCGCGCTGCTTGTTGCCGAGATGGTTGCGCATCTTTTCACGCATCTCGCGCACTTCGCGCTTCAGGATCTCCGCATCGCGCGTTTTGCACAGGATCTCGCGCCGGATCGCATCGAACTGCTGATGCAGCGCCGGGTCGCCATGCACGATGCGCGCGCGCACCAGGGCCTGATGTTCCCAGGTCCAGGCTTCGTTTTGCTGGTAATCGGCGAACGCCTCGACGGTGCTGACCAGCATCCCCGCAGCGCCGGAAGGCCGCAGGCGCGCGTCCACCTCATACAGAATGCCGGAGGAGGTGCGGGTGCTGAACAGATGCATCACCCGCTGCGCCAGCCGCAGGTAGAACTGACGGCCGTCGATGCAGCGATCGCCGTCGGTCATCACCTCCGGCGGGCAATCCAGCAGGAATACCAGATCGAGATCGGAACTGTAACCCAGCTCCCAGCCGCCCAGCTTGCCGTAGCCGATCACCGCAAAGCCGCGCCCTTCGCGCTCCTGCAGATGGGTCGGTTGGCCGTAGCGCGCCACCATGTCGCTCCAGGCCTGCTGCACCACCGCGTCGATGATCGCCTCCGCCAGATAAGTCAGGTGGTCGCTCACTTTCATCACCGGCAGCGCGCCGGCGATATCCGCCGCGGCGATGCGCAGCTGCTGCGCCTGCTTGAACTGGCGCAGCGCCTCCAGCTTTTGCTCTTCGTCGTCTTCCGGCACCCGCAGCAGGTACTGGCGCAGCTCGCTGCGGTAGGCGTCCAGCGCCACCGGCTGATACAGCGTGGCCGGATCCAGCAGTTCGTCCAGCAACAGCGGGTAGCGCGACAGCTGGTTGGCAACCATCGGCGACGCGGCGCACAGGCGGATCAGATGGCTGAGCGCCGCGTGATACTCCACCAGCAGCTCGAGGTAGGTGGTGCGGGTGACGATGCTGAGCAGCAGCTGCGCCAGCCGCACCAGCGCGGTCGGCGCATCCTGGCGCGGGCACACCTCAGCCAGCAGGCGCGGCATCAGTTGATCGAGCACGTCGCGGCCGCGCGGGCCGATGGTGCGTTTGTCAACGTCGTGGCGGAAATCGGCGATGGTGCGCAGCATCTGTCGGCGCCCCTCTTCGTCCAGGTGCGGCGTCAGCGGCGCCAGCTCGTTTTCCTCCAGCGCGTCCTGCCACAGGCTGTGGTAGTGCTGATAGTCGGGATCTTCGCCGACATCCGGGCTATCGTCGCCGATCAGGTCATCGAACACCGCCCGCACCGCCTGCATGTGCAACTCCAGCGTCGCCATCAGCGCCGGCCAATCCGCCAGCCCCATGCCGTAGGCCAGCCGCGCCTGATCGAGCGCATCCTGCGGCAGCGTCTGGGTTTGCTGATCGCCGATCGCCTGCAGCAGATTCTCCAGCCGCCGCAGGAACAGGTAGGCGGCGCTCAGCGCCCGCACCTGCTCGGCCTCCAGCAGCCCCAGTTCACCCACCGCCTGCAGCGTCGGCAGCAGCGAACGCCCCTGCAGCGCCGGCTCGCGGCCGCCGCGGATCAGCTGGAATACCTGGGTGATGAATTCGATTTCGCGAATGCCGCCGGCACCCAGCTTGATGTTGTCCTTCAGGCCGCGACGCCGCACTTCACGGGCGATCATGCCCTTCATGTTGCGCAGCGACTGGATGACGCTGAAATCGATATAGCGGCGGAACACGAACGGCCGCAGCGTTTTGCGCAGCTCCTGGCTGTAGGCGTCTTCCGCGCCGCCCATCAGGCGCGCCTTCACCATCGCATAGCGCTCCCAGTCGCGCCCCTGCTCCTGATAGTAATCTTCCAGCGCCGCAAAGCTCATCACCAATGGGCCGCTGTCACCGAACGGCCGTAACCGCATGTCGACGCGATAGACGAAGCCGTCAATGGTCTGCTGATCCAGCGCCTTGATCAGCCGCTGGCCAAGGCGGGTGAAGAACTGGGCATTGTCCAGCTCGCGCCGCCCGCCCTGAGTCTGGCCGTTTTCCGGGTAGGCGAAGATCAGATCGATATCCGACGAGAAATTCAGCTCGCCGCCGCCCAGCTTGCCCATGCCGAGGATCAGCAGCGGCTGCGGTTCACCGGCGGCGTTGCACGGCGTGCCCCACTCGCGGCAACAGGTTTGGTACAGCCAGTCGCGCGCGCTGACGATCAGCGTTTCCGCCAATCCGCTCAGCTGCAGTAACGTTTCTTCGGTCGAACACAGCCCCTGAGCCTGCGCCCAGGCAATGCGCACCAGCGTTTCACGGCGAAACAGACGCAGCGTGCGCATCAGCTGCGCCTCATCGCGCACCTCTTCCAGCTCGTCCTGCAGCCAGGCGGCATAGTGTTGCCACTCGCCGGGCGCCGGTGGTTGTTCGCGCAGCGTCGCCAGCCAGGCCGGCTGAGCAAGCAGCGCGTCGCTGACGAAGTCGCTCGACGCCAGCACCCACTGCTCCTGTTCGCTAAAGGCGCTGTCCGCGCCGTGAACTTCCTGAAAACGCTGCACAACCTGCTGTGCCTGAGCCTGTAACGCGGCTGAAAGTGGCGACATAGTGTATGACCCGTTCTGCGGCCCACGGCTGGCGGGCCGGCTTGATTAACGAAGCGCGCCGTTTAACCAGAATGGCGCATGCGATAAGGCCTGTTTGCGGCTGGCTTCATACCAGCCCTGACGGCGCTCGCTCAGCGCCGCCTGCAGTTCGCGCCAGGCCTCGATATAAGGGCCGGTCTGCTCGTCGGGGTAGGCACCCGACAGCAGGACCAGCGCCGAAATCTGACGCGTCAGGCGCGGCAATTGTTCCTGATATTCATCTTCGTTCAGCGTACGGCTGAAGGCTTCTTTCAGCTCCGCACCGCTGCGCCCCAGCATGATGTCGCTGAAGCGTTTGAAAGAACCGTCCAGCTTGGCCTGCGCTTTGGCATCGATAAACGGCCGCCAGGCGCCGCTCACCAGCCATGATGTGAGCGCCAACTTACATTGCAGGTAGGTGGCGCTGTAGCACAGGGCCTCTGGTTGCGCGGCTTTGTCCGCCAACAGCGGCTCGAGCTCGGTCAGACGGGCGCGCAGATCGGCGCTGGCCTTGCGCGGCACCAAACCGCCGAAGATCACCAGCGCCTGGCGAATCGTTCCGACCGCCTCAATCACCGAAGCGCGCGCCTGCGCGTCGCCGCGCAGCCACAGCTCTTCGTGGTACTGCCAGTGGCCCAGCGCCAGCTCGAAGGCGGCGATCATCCCCTGCTCCACGGTCGCCTTCGCCGCCGGCTTCAGCACCCGCAGCGGGCGCACCTCGCGCGGCGGATTGCCCTGCGCCAGGTGGTAACCACGCGCCGCCTTGCTCAGGCTGCCCTGACGCAGCCCGCCGTGCGCCGCCAGCTCACCGGCCAACGCCAGCAGATCGGCGGTATTGCCGTTCAGCAGCTCCAGCTCTACCTCGCTCAGGGCTTCGCTGAGGTCACCGGCGCGCACCTCGCCCTGGTCCAGGCCAATCTCGATCTCGCTTTGGCCGTAAGTAACCACCCACTTCTCTCGCACGAAATCGGTACGGAACAGCGGCTGCAACGCCTGCTGCAGCGCCGCGATATCGCAATCCTGCGGCCAGATGTCGGCAGGGAACTGCGCCAACGCCAGCTGCGGCTCGGCGATAGCGACATTGTATTCCGGGCGCTGGTGCAGGCCGCCCACCACTTTACCGGCGGTTTTGATGGTCATCTCATAGCGATCGTCGAAACCGCGAATGCGCAGCCCCATGTCGTGACGGCGCAGGACGTTGTCGGCCGTTTCGAAGTAAATGTTGGTCAGCTTTTGCGGCGCGGAATGCTGATGCGGCCAGGCGGCGAGCCATTGTGGCAGAGCGGCCACCGCTTGCGGCGCGGCGATGAATTTCAGTTCAATTTCAACGGTCATAATTCTTTAACACCAATAAGTTACGCATTCGCGTCAGTTTCAGCGCGGCGCGTTCGGCCCGCCGTATGCTGCCCAATGACGCACAGTTGCCATTATCTTACCGCGATTCCCGGCGCCTTAACCCTGCTAACTGTAGAAAAAACCTGTTACGTTATAAAACGCTGCGCAACTCACAGAATCAGCCACAGTAAGATAGTTCTCATTCCGGTTTTGGCGTTGCGTCGTCAGACTGAACGCTCTACTATCGTTCCATAAATTCACCCAGAAACGATGAACTAATGCAGAAATTACGCCTGATTTGCCTTGCCGCGCTGAGCTTCAGCATCACTTGGGCCGCACATGCCGAAGATAAACGCTATATCTCCGATGAGTTAAGCACTTACGTCCATAGCGGCCCAGGTAATCAGTACCGTATTGTCGGCACTCTGAACGCCGGTGAAGAAGTCACCCTGCTGAGCGTCAACGACAGCACCAACTACGGCCAGATCCGCGATCCGAAAGGCCGCACCACCTGGATCCCGCTCGACCAGCTCAGCCAGACGCCAAGCCTGCGCACCCGCGTGCCCGAGCTGGAACAGCAGGTGAAAACCCTGACCGACAAGCTGGCCAACATCGACAACACCTGGAACCAGCGCACCTCGGAAATGCAGGAGAAAGTCGCGGGCAGCGACAGCACCATCAGCAGCCTGCAGAAGGAAAACCAGGATCTGAAAAACCAGCTGGTGGTCGCGCAGAAGAAGGTCAACGCCGTTAACCTGCAGCTCGACGACAAGCAGCGCACCATTATCCTGCAGTGGTTCATGTACGGCGGCGGCGTCGCCGGCGTCGGTTTGCTGCTGGGCCTGCTGTTGCCGCACCTGATCCCGCGCCGCAAGAACAACAACCGCTGGATGAACTGATCTCAGTATCGTTCAGTTTGAGTATGGGCGCCTGCGGGCGCCCTTTTCATTGGTGCCGACATCCCGCGGCCAATTCATGTAATCTGATAGACAGAGCCTTACACGATATTCAGGAGTCAACAGTGCAGATTTATCTGGTCGGCGGCGCCGTTCGCGACAGCCTGCTCGACATTCCGGTGGTCGATCATGATTGGGTGGTGGTGGGCGCCACGCCGGCGGAGCTGCTGGCATTGGGCTATCAGCAGGTCGGCAAAGATTTCCCGGTGTTCCTCAATCCCGATTCTCATGAGGAGTACGCGCTGGCACGCACCGAGCGCAAATCCGGCCAGGGGTACACCGGTTTTACCTGCTATGCCGCGCCGGACGTGACGCTGGAAGAAGATCTGCTGCGGCGCGATCTGACCATCAATGCCATCGCCCGCTCCGCCGAAGGGGAGCTGATTGACCCTTACGGCGGCGTGGCCGATCTGCAGGCGCGCGTGCTGCGCCACGTTTCCGACGCGTTCGGCGAAGATCCGCTGCGCGTACTGCGCGTGGCCCGCTTCGCCGCTCGCTTCGCCCACCTGGGTTTTCACATCGCCGACGAAACGCTCGCGCTGATGCGCCAAATGGCGCACGGCGGTGAACTGGCGGCGCTGACCGCCGAACGTGTCTGGAAGGAAACCGAAAAGGCGCTGCAAAGCCAGAGCCCGCAGGTCTATTTTCAGGTGTTGCGCGACTGCGATGCGCTGGCGGTGCTGTTCCCGGAAATCGACGCGCTGTTCGGCGTACCGGCCCCCGCCAAGTGGCACCCGGAGATCGACACCGGCGTGCACACGCTGATGGCGCTGGCGATTGCCGCCCGCCTCACGCCGGAGGTGGACGTGCGCTTCGCCACCCTGTGCCATGATCTCGGCAAAGGATTGACGCCGAAAGAATTCTGGCCGCATCACCACGGCCACGGCCCGGCGGGCGTGCGGCTGGTCGAAGCCCTGTGCCAGCGGCTGCGGGTGCCCAACCCGGTGCGCGATCTGAGCAAGCTGGTGGCCGAGTACCATGACCTGATCCACACCGTGAACAAGCTGCGGCCGGAAACCCTGCTGAAGCTGTTCGACGCCATCGACGTCTGGCGCAAGCCCCAGAGGCTGGAGCAGATGATCCTGACCAGCGAAGCGGACGCACGCGGCCGCACCGGCTTTGAGGAGAACCCTTATCCACAGGGTGACTATCTGCGCCAGGCGTATCAGGTGGCGAACGCGGTATCTATCAAAGAAGTGGTGGCCAGCGGGCTACAGGGCACCGCGATCCGCGACGAGCTCAAACGCCGCCGCCAGCAGGCGCTGGCCGATTGGAAGCTCAGCCAAACGATTATCAACGATCAGGCATAAAAAAACCCCGCAGAGCGGGGTTTTTTCTTGGCGTCGGGCTTACAGGAATACCATGTAAACCACGGCTGCCACGATAAAGCGGTAGATGGCGAACGGCACGAACGAGATGCGTTTGATCAGCGACAGGAAGGTCTTGATCGCAATCAGCGCCACCACGAAGGCCGTAATGAAACCGACGGCAAACATCGGCAGATCGCCCCAGGTCAGGAAGTGCAGGCTCTTGTACAGATCCAGGCCGCTGGCGCCAATCATCATCGGCACCGCCAGGATGAAGGAGAACTCGGACGCCGCATAGCGGTTCACGCCCACCAGCATACCGCCGGCGATAGTGGAACCCGAACGGGAGAAGCCCGGCCACAGCGCCAGGCACTGGAAGCAGCCGATCATGAACGCCTGGCGGTAGGTGATGTCATCCAGCCCTTCCGCGCTCGGTTTCTTCGGCTTCAGCCATTCCGCCGCCAACAGCAGCAGGCCGCCGACCACCAACGCGTACATCACGTTTTTCGGCGCGAACAGCGACTTGATGAAATCATGGAAGGCCAGGCCCAGCACCACCGCCGGGATCATAGCCAACAGGATGTGCCCCAGCTTCAGCTGGCCACTGGTTTTGCCCTCGTGCTCCACCGGCTTGCCGCCGAAATGGATGCCGATCAGGCCGAACAGCCGGCGCCAGAACATCACGACTACGGCCAGGATCGACCCCAGCTGGATAATGACTTCAAAGGTTTTGGCTTTGTCGCCGGTAAAGCCTAGCCACTCGCCGACGATGATCATATGCCCGGTGGAAGAAACCGGCAGAAATTCGGTTAATCCCTCGACAACCCCAAGAACAAACGCAATAAACAGTGAATGCATGTCTGCCATGTGCTTCGCTCACCCCATAAAATAACGGCTATCACATAAAAAAGCGGCAATGCTTAAAGACAATGCCGCTAAAACAATTCTCAGGATTAAGACCAGGTTAACGGTCTTTCGTTGCAAGCAGATGACATAAAATCATGCGGGACGAGTGCCGCGCTCAATGATCACGCCGACCCGACTGGCATGTGCTACAGCGCCCGGTTTGCTGACCTTAATACGGACCCAGGGGGAATTGAAGCGCTGAAGCAAAATTTCAGATATTTCCTCTGCCACTCGCTCCACCAGCGCAAAACGGTTCGACTCCACGTGCTGGATCACGGCGTCGCTGACGTCGGCATAGCTCAGACAGTCAGTTACGTCGTCGCTGGCGGCGGCCGGCCGGTTATCCCAGCCCATTTCGATATCGAACACCAGCTTCTGACGAATGCCCTGTTCCCACTCATAAACGCCAATGGTGGTAATTACGGTAAGCTCTTCAATAAATACGATATCCATCACGTCATTCTCTGTTTTTGGCCTTGCCGGATACCACTTCCAGCGGAATGTGCGTATTATCCATAGATGTTGCGAGTAAAACGACCATTATTAAACGGAACCGCGTTATGAGTGCTACCGCGCTTGGCATGATTATCTTCGCGTATCTGTGCGGCTCGATTTCCAGCGCGATCCTGGTTTGCCGGATCGCCAGGCTGCCGGATCCGCGTGAACATGGCTCAGGAAATCCCGGGGCGACCAACGTCCTGCGCATCGGCGGCCGGCTGGCGGCAGCGGCGGTGCTGGTATTCGATATTCTGAAAGGGATGTTGCCGGTCTGGCTGGCCTACAAACTCGATGTGCCGCCGCTGTACCTCGGTCTGACGGCGATCGCCGCCTGCCTGGGGCACATCTATCCGGTGTTCTTCCACTTCCGCGGCGGTAAGGGCGTAGCGACGGCGTTTGGCGCCATCGCGCCTATCGGTTGGGATCTGACCGGCCTGATGACCGGCACCTGGCTGCTGACGGTGCTGCTCAGCGGCTACTCTTCGCTCGGCGCCATCGTCAGCGCGCTGATCGCCCCGTTCTACGTCTGGTGGTTCAAACCGCAGTTCACCTTCCCGGTGGCGATGCTCTCCTGCCTGATCCTGATGCGGCATCACGACAATATTCAGCGCCTGTGGCGCGGCCAGGAAGGCAAGATCTGGGGCAAGTTCCGCAAGAAGAAAAACCAGGCAGATGCGGATAACGGCGATCGGCCGAAAGACGAATAACAGAAGGGCCGGATTATCCGGCCCTTTGCTTTATACCGCAGGCAGTTCCGCCAGCGGCCAGCGCGGCCGCACCGAAACGCTCAGTTCCGGGCTGGCGCCGCTCTTCAGGCGCACCATGCCGGCATAGGCGATCATCGCGCCGTTGTCGGTGCAAAATTCCGGGCGGGCATAGAATACTTCCCCACCGCGCTTGTGCATCATCTCCGCCAGCTTGGCGCGCAACGTGCGGTTGGCGCTCACGCCGCCGGCCATCACCAAGCGTTTGAAACCGGTCTGCTCCAGCGCGCGTTTGCACTTGATTGCCAGCGTGTCCACCACCGCATCCTCGAAGGCGCGGGCGATGTCGGCACGCGTCTGATCGTCGTTGCCGTTGGAGCGAATGGTGTTGGCGGCGAAGGTTTTCAGCCCGGAGAAGCTGAAGTCCAGGCCCGGACGATCGGTCATCGGCCGCGGGAAAGTGAAACGCCCCGCCGTGCCCTGCTGCGCCATCTTCGACAGCATCGGCCCGCCGGGGTAATCCAGGCCGAGCAGCTTGGCGGTTTTGTCGAACGCTTCGCCGGCGGCATCGTCGATCGATTCGCCCAGCAGTTCATACTCACCGATGCCGGTGACGCTGATCAGCTGAGTATGGCCGCCGGAGACCAGCAGCGCGACGAACGGGAACGCCGGCGGGTTATCTTCCAGCATCGGCGCCAGCAGGTGGCCTTCCATATGGTGCACCGGCACCGCCGGCACGTTCCAGGCGAACGCCAGCGCGCGCCCCACGGTAGCGCCGACCAGCAGCGCCCCCACCAGGCCCGGCCCGGCGGTGTAGGCCACGCCGTCGATGTCGGCCGGAGTCAGGTTGGCCTCTTTCAGCGCCGCCTGAATCAGCGGCACGGTTTTGCGCACGTGATCGCGCGAGGCCAGTTCCGGCACCACGCCGCCGTAGTCGGCGTGCAGCTTCACCTGGCTGTATAATTGGTTGGCCAACAAACCGGTTTGATCGTCATACACTGCAATTCCGGTTTCATCGCAGGACGTTTCTATACCCAGTACTCGCATTACATTTCCCATCATTCACGTGCGGCCGCCAGTCTACCACATTCCGCCGCATTTACCGCCAGCGCGGCGCATCTTGTCACCGGCTCGCACCTATGTCGATGATTCATCCAGAAAATGCCCAGGCGATTAAACACGAGCATTTTTTTCTGATTAGTCTATAATCAGCGCCCGGTGCAAAATTGCGCACGTTGCGGCAGAGCGACGCGGGTTTCAATTTGCGGTGATGCTTTACAAAGCAGCATCCATTGGAGTAAAATTCCGCACCATTTTGAAAAGGCTGGCGCTTGGCCAGCAACAAACCGAATTTTATTGAGGTGAGAGGCACATGCCGGTAATTAAAGTACGTGAAAACGAGCCATTTGACGTTGCTCTGCGTCGTTTCAAACGCTCTTGCGAAAAAGCAGGTGTTTTAGCTGAAGTTCGTCGTCGTGAGTTTTATGAAAAACCAACTACCGAACGTAAACGCGCTAAAGCTTCTGCTGTGAAACGTCACGCGAAGAAACTGGCTCGCGAAAACGCACGCCGCACTCGTCTGTATTAATTCTTCGGGGGCAACCCCACCGCGTGAATTTCTGATTTTCAAAATCGCGCAGACCGAGTAGTTGCATACGAAGGCCGTGCTTTCCGAAAGGAATGCGCGGCTTGTTCTCGTTTATAGGCTAATGAAGTAAGGGCTTATGGCTGGACGAATTCCGCGCGTATTTATCAATGACTTGCTGGCTCGCACCGACATCGTCGACTTGATCGACGCCCGCGTGAAGCTCAAGAAGCAAGGCAAGAACTACCACGCGTGCTGTCCGTTCCACCACGAAAAGACGCCTTCCTTTACCGTTAATGGCGAAAAGCAGTTTTATCACTGTTTTGGGTGTGGTGCGCACGGCAACGCCGTCGATTTTTTGATGAATTACGACCGACTCGAGTTTGTCGAAACCATCGAAGAGCTGGCGACCATGCACGGGCTGGAAGTGCCTTATGAAGCGGGCACCGGGCCAACCCAGATCGAACGCCATCAGCGCCAGAGCCTGTACCAACTGATGGAGCAGCTCAGCGCGTTCTATCAACAGTCACTGCAGCAGTCCTCCGGGGCACCGGCGCGCAGCTATTTGCAGCAGCGCGGATTAAGTGACGACGTTATTCGCCATTTCGCCATCGGCTTCGCGCCGGCGGGATGGGACAACGCCCTGAAGCGTTTCGGCCGCGACGCCGACTCGCGCCGCGCATTGAACGATGCCGGCATGCTGGTGACTAACGATCAGGGGCGTTCGTACGACCGTTTCCGTGAACGGGTGATGTTCCCCATCCGCGACAAGCGCGGGCGCGTGATCGCCTTCGGCGGCCGCGTATTGGGTGACGGTATGCCGAAGTACCTGAACTCGCCGGAAACCGAAGTTTTCCATAAGGGCCGCCAGCTGTACGGCCTGTATGAAGCACAGCAGAACCACCCTACCCTCCAGCGGCTGCTGGTGGTGGAAGGGTATATGGACGTGGTGGCGTTGGCGCAATTCGGCATCGATTATGCCGTCGCCTCGCTCGGAACCTCGACGACGGCTGAACACATTCAGCTGCTGTTCCGCGCCACCGACAACGTCGTCTGCTGTTACGACGGCGACCGCGCCGGCCGCGAGGCGGCATGGCGGGCGCTGGAAACCGCGCTGCCGTACCTGAACGACGGGCGCCAGCTGCGGTTCATGTTTTTGCCCGACGGCGAAGATCCGGACACCCTGGTGCGCAAGGAAGGCAAAGAAGCCTTCGAACAGCGAATGGAGCAGGCGCAGCCGCTGTCCACGTTCCTGTTCGAAAGTCTGCTGCCGCAGGTGGATCTGAGCAGCCCGGACGGGCGCGCCAAGCTGAGCACGCTGGCGCTGCCGCTGATTACTCAGGTGCCGGGCGAAACGTTGCGCTTGTACCTGCGTCAGGAGCTCGGCAACAAGCTGGGGCTGCTGGACGACAGCCAGCTCGACAAGCTGATGCCCAAGCAGGCGGAAAATGCGAATCCTTATCAGGCGCCCCAGCTAAAACGCACAACCATGCGTATACTGATAGGGTTACTGGTGCAAAATCCGCAGTTGGCTACACTTATCCCTTCGCTTGAAGGGCTGGAGCAGACCAAACAGGCGGGATTGCCGCTGTTCGTCGAACTGGTACAGACCTGTTTGGCGCAGCCGGGCCTGACGACCGGGCAATTGCTGGAGCTGTATCGCGACAACAAATTCAGCCAGCAGCTTGAAACCTTGGCGACATGGAACCATATGATCGTTGAGGACATGGTCGAACAGACCTTTTTGGATACGTTGGCCAGCCTGTACGACTCGGTGCTCGAGCAACGGCTGGAAACGCTGATCGCCCAGGCCAGAACGCGCGGCCTGAGCCCGGAGGAACGTGAAGAAGTCCGTTCTCTCAACCAGGTTTTAGCGAAGAAAAACTGAATACCAAACGGCTTAAGTGCCGATAATTGCGAGGGCAGAGCCCTGCACAGTGCCGCCATAGTGGGCCGCGGCGATAACGAAAACGCCCCAAATGCTATTGTTGGCGGTTTCGCCGACCGACACCAACCTAAATACTCTGAAGTGTGGATACCGTCTTATGGAGCAAAACCCGCAGTCACAGCTGAAGCTACTTGTCACCCGTGGTAAGGAGCAAGGCTATCTGACCTATGCTGAGGTCAATGACCATCTGCCGGAAGATATCGTCGACTCCGATCAGATCGAAGACATCATCCAGATGATTAACGACATGGGCATCCAGGTGATGGAAGAAGCACCGGACGCCGATGACCTGCTGCTCGCCGAAAACTCGAACAGCACGGACGAAGATGCGGAAGAAGCCGCCGCACAGGTTCTGTCCAGCGTGGAATCCGAAATCGGCCGCACCACCGACCCGGTGCGCATGTACATGCGCGAAATGGGTACCGTCGAACTGCTGACGCGCGAAGGCGAAATCGACATCGCCAAGCGCATCGAAGACGGCATCAACCAGGTTCAGTGCTCGGTTGCCGAATACCCGGAAGCCATTACCTACCTGCTTGAGCAGTACGATCGCGTCGAAGCGGGCGAAGCGCGCCTGTCCGATCTGATCACCGGCTTCGTCGATCCTAACGCGGAAGAGGACATCGCCCCAACCGCCACCCACATCGGTTCTGAACTGTCGAGCGAAGAGCAAGACGACGACGAAGAAGATGAAGACGACGAAGACGACGATACCGAAGACGACAACAGCATCGATCCTGAGCTGGCGCGTCAGAAGTTCGCCGAGCTGCGCGATCAGTATGAAGCGACGCGTCTGGTGATCAAGAAGAACGGCCGCAGCCACGCCAGCGCCGCGGACGAGATCCTGAAGCTGTCTGAAGTGTTCAAGCAGTTCCGCCTGGTGCCGAAGCAGTTCGACTTCCTGGTCAACAGCATGCGCACCATGATGGACCGGGTTCGCACCCAGGAACGCATCATCATGAAGCTGTGCGTTGAACAGTGCAAAATGCCGAAGAAAAACTTCGTCACCCTGTTCGCCGGCAACGAAACCAGCGATTCCTGGTTCGAAGCCGCGCTGGCGATGGCCAAGCCATGGTCGGAAAAGCTGAAAGACGTGGCTGAAGACGTGCAGCGCAGCCTGCAGAAACTGCGTCAGATCGAAGAAGAAACCGGCCTGACCATCGAGCAGGTCAAAGACATCAACCGTCGCATGTCGATCGGTGAAGCGAAAGCTCGCCGCGCGAAGAAAGAGATGGTTGAGGCCAACCTGCGTCTGGTTATTTCCATCGCCAAGAAATACACCAACCGCGGCCTGCAGTTCCTGGATCTGATCCAGGAAGGCAACATCGGCCTGATGAAAGCGGTAGACAAGTTCGAATACCGCCGCGGCTACAAGTTCTCGACGTACGCCACCTGGTGGATCCGTCAGGCTATCACCCGCTCCATCGCCGACCAGGCGCGCACCATCCGTATCCCGGTGCATATGATTGAGACCATCAACAAGCTCAACCGTATTTCGCGCCAGATGCTGCAAGAGATGGGCCGCGAGCCGACGCCGGAAGAGCTGGCCGAGCGCATGCTGATGCCGGAAGACAAGATCCGCAAAGTGCTGAAGATCGCCAAAGAGCCAATCTCGATGGAAACGCCGATCGGCGACGACGAAGATTCGCATCTGGGCGACTTCATCGAGGATACCACCCTCGAGCTGCCTCTGGATTCCGCGACCTCGGAAAGCCTGCGTTCCGCCACCCACGACGTGCTGGCCGGCCTGACCGCGCGCGAAGCGAAAGTGCTGCGCATGCGTTTCGGCATCGACATGAACACCGACCACACGCTGGAAGAGGTTGGCAAGCAGTTTGACGTTACCCGTGAGCGTATTCGTCAGATCGAAGCCAAGGCGCTGCGCAAGCTGCGTCACCCAAGCCGCTCCGAAGTGCTGCGCAGCTTCCTGGACGACTAAGTCCGGCGGTTGCACTCAAAACAAAAACCCCGGCCTGCCGGGGTTTTTTTATGCCTCAGAACATGCTGTTGCCGCTGGCGGTCTTCTCCGGCACCGGCTGCGTCACGTCCCAGTGCTCAACGATTTTTCCGGCGCTGTCGAGACGGAAGATATCGACGATCGCCGCAGTTTTACCGGCCTCGCGCCCGCTGACTTCCACATGCAAAATCACATAGTCACCGTCGACGAACGCCTGTTTTACCTCACTGTGCGAGTTGGGGTAACGCGTTTTCAGCAGCTCGACAAATTGACGAAAACCCGCCACGCCGTCTTTGGCGTTGGGGTTATGCTGCTTGTACTGTTCCCCCAAAAACGGCCGCGCCGCCGCAAAATCCTTGTTGTTCAGCCCCTGCCGATAAAACTCCAGCACGTTCTGCTTGTTGCGCGCTTCCTGTGGTGAATGCCCCGCCTGTGCAGCGCCGGTCACCAATAACAGCACCATCACACAGCCTTTCATTATCGATGTCATCGCATACTCCCTTATGTCATTGCAACGCCAGGAACAGCTCGCGATAGCTGGCGGTAAGCTGCTCCAGCGTGGCGCGATTCAATCCGCTGGGGTTGGGCAATACCCACACCTCGGTTTCCCCCAGCATCAGCGCCTGCTTGCCCCAGGGCGCGTTTTTCACCCCGAAGGCGGTGGTAAACGCCTGCTTGCCCAAAATCGCCAGCGCGCGCGGCTGATAGCGCAGGATTTTCTCTTGCAGCGCCTCGCCGCCGCTGCGCAGCTCGTCGCGCGACAGCTCGCTGGCCGCCACCGTCGGGCGCGCCACCAGCGCGGTAATGCCGCAGCCATTATCCTTCAGCTGCTGCCACTGCTCCGGCGCCAGCTGGCTCGCGGTAAAGCCGGCCTGATGGATCACCTTCCAGAAGCGGTTGCTGCCGTTGGCGAAAGGATAGCCCTGATGGGCGGAAGAAAGGCCGGGATTGATGCCGCAAAACACCACCCGCAGGTTGGGCGCCAGAAGTTCCATGAGTATCGTGAGTCCATTGCAGGGATTTACTGCGGTTATCGCAAAATCCGCCAGCAATTACAACAGGCTAGAACTGTGCAGAAAAGCAACATACGGGCGGGTAACAGTAGACCGCCGCTTAAGGATTCCCTATAATCTCGCGGCTTGGCCCCTTAGCTCAGTGGTTAGAGCAGGCGACTCATAATCGCTTGGTCGTTGGTTCAAACCCAACAGGGGCCACCAAATTTTTGTTTTAAAATCATACAAAAAAGCCACTTAACTGAGTGGCTTTTTTGTTTTCAAATTTGGAGTGGCGATATAATGGCGATAGAACAAGCGGTGCAATGTGAATGGATTGACTTACTGCAAAGTAGCTTATCTAGCGGAGCACTGATTCCAGCATCTGCAGTTGTAGCAATTTGCCTTTTTATACTAAGAGAAATTCTCGAGGGACGGCGCAAGTGTAGGGTGAGGAAAAATGAGATTCGTGCTCTGAAACGGATCTTTGCTCGCGAATGTCAGCTAGCTTGGTACAGAGCGGGGCAAATCAAAAAACTATCTGAAATATTCGCGCCATTCGAAAAAGCACCTGAGGATGAATGCCCATTTGAGCTTAAGGTGTTCAAAACTACCGCTGGAAAAATTCGCTATTTGATCTCCAAAAATGGGGCTGAACGCTTAGGTGGAATGCTCCCTGAGCAATCAACTACTACATTTGAAAAATACTTATACGATACATCTAAAATTGATTCTTCTTTTTATGAAAAAGTGAATGCGGCATACACAGCTGTCATTGAAATAAAGCACCTTCATGAATCTTTAATTGATCATCAAGACTCAGCAGAAATAATAGGAATTCAAAATGTTATGCTTGGTTTTTCGAGTTACGCTCTTGAGGAAATTGCCTGGATTGAAAAAGAGATAAAGGCTCTCTACAAGACTTGTACTGGTAAAGAGCTAACTAGTGGTCTTCTGCGATAAAAAGCCCGCCGGATGAACTGTTCTTCATAAAGTTGAACAGTCTTCGTTGCTAGGTCAGTATGTAAGCACACCAGTTTGAGCTCCACACATTTTTGAAATTTCCGGGGGAAGATAAACATAACACTGACTGGAGGAATAAAACAGCACTCGGAATAACTAATCCTTGAAAAATGGAATCTGGAAAATTCCGGTTGATGGCTGGAAAAAGAGTTATCATATGTACGAATAAATAAAACTGAGTAATTCACGCCATGATATAAAAACAGGAAGAAATAAGAGTATAGAGTAAAGATCCTCTATACCCTATTTATTTATATTTTATTCTCTATCTTACTGATAAAAAACTTATAAGGATTAACACCTTTCATTTCCTTCATAACCTCAGCAATAGTTCCAGCAGCACGAACAAAATCATCTTTTGCCTTTGCTATTTCACCTTTATTTGATAATCTTCCAGCTACACCTGGCTTGAGCATAAATATGTATCTAGCAAATAATTTCAACAGATCTTTCCAAAGCATGCACGCAGCTTCCTTATAAACTGTTGTATTAAATCCTATCTGATATGGCGAAAGTATTTTTCCATTGAGTAATGTTTCCAAAAGACCGCTCATAGCATGAACAGTCATGAATGCACTTCCCCTTTCATTCAGAAATGATAATAAGTTTTCTTCATCTTGTTTCAATTGCCCTTGCTTACTGCTTTCCTGAAGCTCAGACTTCAAAAGGTTCGGAGCCTCATTTAAAGAATAAACAAATAATATATGCTGTGCTGAAATAGTCTCATTAAATGCAACTTTATAATGGTCATCCTGCTCCCATATTTGCATTTTATTATGATAACTGTCATAGGGACTTCCGTGCCAAGCCGTTAGTGCTTGCGCTGCGGTATGTGATTCGATTTTATGTTTCTTGTTTGTAAATACATGCCCACGTAAGCCTCCGTCATATTCAGCAACTTTTAATTTTTTAAATTCACTTCTCAGCCGTGTTTGAATATTGTCATTCGCACGAAAATCAGACTGAATAACTTTATTTTGACTATTATTAAACTTAGTTATAGATCTAACTGTATCTTTACTTTCACATTTAATAAACCTAACTCCAACTTCTATATTAGATAAATCTATGTCATGTCCTAATTCACCTAAAGAACCAGTAGTTTGAGCTCCGTTTACAATGCCTATGCCCGTGATGGATTTAATTTTTACGTCGTTATCTAACTCAAAATCATGGACCAACGCTGTGATTCCGTTGTTGAAAACAAAGAAATCATGTGGTGAAGATTGAGCCGAAAGTTGAATTCCAGCATTAATAACCTTATCAGAATCCTTATTGTTAGCCCCCATAAATCCACGCACATTAGGATTATAAAGACCTTCACTTACATAATTCCTATACAGTTCTGCAAGCCACTCCCCATTAACTGTAGTTATAAATGTCTTCCAGGCAGCATCTTGCATCAAGAAGCCCTTTCGGGGTACATCAAACTCAAACTTATCTGCAACAGAGATAGCCTGAGAGGAAGATCTATAGAAACTATCTAGAGTTTCCAAACCTACCTCTCTAAACTGTAATGCAATATTCTTTGCTACTTCACCATATTTATCTAATTGATTTCTGACACCTGCGACGCAAAGCCCCATGTCACTTTGGATTGTTTTATTCTCAGGACAATTGTGGATATACCATACGTGTATAGCCCGAATAGTTCCTTCACGGATCGCTTCCCTTGCATCTAATATATGCGGAGAAACCCCAGCAGGTAAATTAGCCTCATCAGTAGAAAGAATTACTGCCATCGCATGCCCTAAATCAGTACCTTTGTTACCTTTAGCACTTACCCGCAGGTTTTTCGATTGATATGCTTGGCAGACAACGATAATCCCCATATCTCTGTTGACGTAAAGAATATCTATTTTTGCATCACCGCCCCCACCAGTTACAGCAGGCATCAACGTTGCAATCGGATCATCAATCCCAAAGCACAACTCCATCCCAAAAGCTGCGATTTTATTTTCCAAAAATGGATCGAGATCATCACGTTGGTTTAAAGCTTGAATGAATTGACTTTCATCAAAGGACGTGTACGGCATACTGTGTATCTTCCTTATTTACGTTAAATAGCAATAGTAATTAGAGTTTATTATTTACTCATTAATTAATATATAAAACGTGACTTAAATCACAGAATTACGAATGACGATACGAGTGTAGAGAGTGTGTAATTATTGGTAAAAATGCCTACTTACCTAAATAATCATCAAGGTAACATAAAATCATCACTCACCTATAAGTTATTGAGCATCAGTTTAAGTTCTGAAAAATTAGTCAACCTCTATACAAAATATATAAAAAACAATAATATCATCAAGCGATAATTTAAATTAAAATAGTTTGATTGATAATTATTGACTGGTAACACCCCCCCCCAATAGGTGCCACGTACTGTAACAGTTTTTTGTTCAAAAGGATTCTCAGTAATGACTTTGAGAAGGTGCCACAATATGTAAAAGACTTCAATATCGCACCAGACCTGCCGGCCCCAGCAGAAGATATGATGAGATTCGCGCGATTATGAATTACCTTATGAGGATGCAACAACGACCAGCGATTAATAGCTTAATTTTTTCGCTCGCCTCTCACAAGGCTACACAAAGCAATAGTGACAAACACCAGTAACAGGAATATTGCCGCGCTCAGAATTCGTTGCCACCATTCGTCGAACCAGAACAGTGAGCCAAACGCAGCGACAGAAAATATCCCGCCCAAAATCGCTTCCACAAGGTGCGACAATCCTTTACCGAGCTTACTGCCCCAAGACTTTAGATAGCTCATGATTCACACCTTCACAGAACATTTTCGATTTGCTGGTATAGGCAACAAAGGGTTCAAGATACTCCTCCGCCAGAAAGTAGATCATGTCCAAATTTCGTGGCGTGAGCTTATGGTACGTTGAGGGATATTGTTCCCGCAAACGACGCGAAGAAACGGCGGCCTGTTCAATAATTCCTTGTAAAAGAATGATGTTTAGCCCAGCAATGGTGACACCTTTGAATACCCATTTGAAAAGTGTGCTGCCGATAACCTTTTTCAAAATATGGTGTGTGATTTGCTGAACCAGAATGAACTGCGTCCCCATACGTCCTGTAAGATAACCCTCTACATGGTTTAATTTTTGGCTTAGCACGGTTTGTGTTTGCAGATCCATCCGCTGATAGCAGTCACGGATAATCACCGCTATCAGCTCACGTAGCGGGGCTTCGATACCATAGCCGGCACGAACGACCTTGATGAACCGTTCCGTTTCGATTTCATTGCGGCGCTTAAGCTCTCGACCGCCGAGCCCTGCTCCCTGCCATGTCCTACGAGCACTATAGGCAATGCCCCTTGGTAAAGACTCTATTCCCTCAAGAATTCCTTGAGCTACGGCTTTCGCATCCATAACAATCCCTTATCAGCGCCCTGGCCGTACCCTATACTAACTTCGCTTAAAATATCAACACCCCTTTCATCCTAATGAAGGGCGCCCCTCGGCATAATGGCTTTTTTGTTTCCCGCTGCCGTGCCACACTTCCCTCTCGGCATTCCTGATTTATTCCGACTCATAAGGCCCCTGCATGATCGTCAACTGCGACCACGACAACCTTGATGCCTGGCTGGCGCTGCGCTCGGCGCTGTGGCCCACCTGCCCGCGGGAAGAACACCGCGCAGAAATGCGCGAAATATTGGCTTCGCCGCACCACACCGCGTTTATGGCGCGGGGGCTGGACGGCGCTTTCGTTGGCTTTGCCGAGGTCGCGCTGCGCTACGATTATGTCAACGGCTGCGAATCGTCGCCGGTGGCGTTTTTGGAAGGGATTTATACCATCGAACGCGCCCGCCGCCAGGGCTGGGCGGCGCGCCTGATCGCGCAGGTGCAGGAGTGGGCCAAGCAGCAGGGGTGCAGCGAGCTGGCGTCGGATACCGATATCGCCAATCTGGACTCCCAGCGCCTGCATGCGGCGCTGGGCTTTGCAGAAACGGAACGGGTGGTGTTTTACCGAAAAACGCTTGGCTGATCAGGCACCTTGTGTTGCCGCTGATGCACCAACTGCTCGGCGCGCAGCAGCCTCTTCCCCACCAATATTAACCAACCCCCATCCCCATCCAGCGTTTGCCGTGGCACTCTCACCGACACAGCAACCGAATCGGTCGCCCATCAACATAAGGCTATCAAATACAATCACAATTAGCGTAATTGGTTCTATTTTGATTGGATTTGTCGCCTTACTTTATTTTGAAAAACTTATAATGGGGACATCACATACCCGCAGATACCGCTCAATAGAACAGGAGATTGGCATTTATGAAACTGACCAGCCAAAGCTTTAAAGAAGGAGAGTTCATTCCCGGTGAGTTCGCCTTCGCTGTCCCCGATGCCGCCAACCATGTCGCTTTATCGGGAAATCGCAACCCCCATCTGGCCTGGAGTGAAGTGCCTGCAGGCACGCAGTCTTTCGTGATCGTCTGCCATGATCCCGACGTGCCAAGCCGTGGTGATGATGTGAATCAAGAGGGTCGGGTTGTGCCCGCATCGTTGCCGCGCGTTGATTTCTTTCATTGGCTGCTGCTGGATATTCCGGCCAGTACCGTAGAAATTGCGGCGGGTTCTCAATCGGACGGCGTAACGCCGCGTGGCAAAGCCGGGCCAAGCGCCCCCTCAGCCTATCGCCACGGCATCAATGACTATACCGATTGGTTTGCCGCCGACGAGCAGATGAAGGGGGAATACTACGGTTACGATGGCCCATGCCCACCGTGGAACGATACGTTAGTTCATCATTATATTTTCACGGTTTATGCGCTTGCTACCCCCGGTTTGGATGTGCAGGGGCCTTTGACAGGGGCTAATGTGAATGCCGCCCTGGCGGAAGCGCCAGTGTTAGCCCAGGCAAGCCTGACAGGGCTCTACAGCCTGAACCCTAACGTAGCGCCGAGGGTGAAATAACCCCATGAAGGAGCCGAGCATGAACCGGAACAGTTCCTCCAGGCCAATGAAAACCAGACGCGAGCCAGATGCGAAGCGTTTGCCCTGGTATTCTCCTTCGGGGGCTCCGGTGTCAAGGCGCCGGCTATGCGGGGTGTGTCAGCCGACATTGAAACGCCAGCTGCATACGCCGCAATTCGTCTTCCATGAAGCGACGGTCTTGTTGATCGTGGCCGGCCAGCTCGATATTACAACGGCCTCACACCACCTCTCTCTGGAGAACCCCGACGAACTGGTCTTGATCGCCCCCAATACCCGTGCAGATTTGGTCAAAACACCGGTCGACATCGATCGGCCTTTTCGCTCGCTATTCCTGACGCTGTCGGCAGAATTGCTGGATACCTTTCACCGAAACCGGCAAGCTTCGGCCCCCATTCGCTATACAGACTACGCGTGTAACACGCTGCCTCTGAACGAAGATCTGTCGGCGACGTTTTATCACGTGATTGAAAGCGTGGAAAAACAAGAAATCAGCGATATTCGCCTGCAATATCGCCTGTTGGACTTTTTGACCGCGCTGGCCGAACGGGGGCATGTTTTCACGCATTTGCCATTGGATAGCGCATCACAGCGCCTGCGCACCTTGATTTTTGAGGCTCCGGAACAAAACTGGACGGCGGAAACAGCGGGAAAAACGTTAGCGATGAGCCCGGCAACGTTGCGGCGGCGTCTTGCCGCCGAACAGACGCGCTTCGAAGACTTACTGATAGACGTCCGTATGCATCACGCCATGATGTTGGTTCAAACCACCCGATGGGATATGACCCGCATTGCAGAAGCCTGCGGCTACAAATCCAGAGCGCGCTTTAGCGAACGCTTTCAAAAGCGTTTTGGTTACGCGCCTTCCGCCATCAGATAAAACGCTGGGCTGATCAGGCAATCTTGCTTTGCCGCTGATGCGCCAGCTGCTCGGCGCGCAGCAGGATCTCCTGCAGATCGTCCTCATCGATATCGAACAGATCCCCCTCCATCAGCGCCTCGTGCAGATCGGCGCGGGTGATGGAAACGGCATCGATCGGCAGATTGGCCGGCTTGGCCTCCGCCGGCGCCAGCGCGTGCGGGTAGCGTCGCCCGGCCAGGTTATTGAACAGAATGGCCAGCGCCGCCAGCAGCACCGAGTTCAGCAGCACCGGGTACAGCACAAAGTGATAGCCCATCTGGTGAATGCCGGGGCCGCCGAGGATGGCGGTCAGCGCCACCGCGCCGCCCGGCGGATGCAGGCAGCGCAGCTTGAACATCAGGCCGATGGCCACCGCCGTCGCCACGCCGCAGGCCAGGCCCGGATCGGGGATCAGCAGACCGGCGCTGACGCCCACCGTCGCCGCCAGCGCATTGCCGCCGACGATCGACCAGGGCTGCGTCAGCGGGCTGTTGGGCACGCCGAACAGCAGCACCGCCGAAGCGCCCATCGGCGCGATAAACCACAGGTTCACCTCACCCAAAATAAAGTGGCTGATCCAGCCGGCGAGCATCAGCCCCAAACCGGCGCCGACGCTGGAAATCAGCATCTCTCGCTTGCCCACCGCCAGCGGGTGCGGCCACAGGCGCGCGCATCCCACTTTTACTCGTTCTATCCACTGCGTCTTCATGTTACCCAATACGGCTCAATTCACGTGTTGGCAACAAATATATCACATCACCCTGAAGGAACTCACGGCGCCGTAAACCGCGCCGCCCAAGAACTTTTAGGCTAACAGATTGATTTTTAGCCTCCCCTCGTCAATGATGAATGTTCCCCCCTTAACCCCGAGGAACCGCCGATGTCTCAACCGATCATCGAGCTTTATACCGACAGTGAATTTTTCAGCCCGTACGCCATGTCCGCCTTTGTCGTGCTGACGGAAAAAGGCATTCCGTTCACCGTGAAGCCGGTGGATCTGGCGAAAGAAGAGAACAAAGAGGCGGCCTACGCGGCGCTGTCGCTCACCCGCCGGGTGCCGACGCTGGCGATCGGCGAGTTTCAGCTCTCGGAGTCTTCGGCGATCGCCGAATACCTGGAAGACATCCACCCGGCCCACGCCGTGTACCCGCGCGACGTGAAGCTGCGCGCCAAGGCGCGCGAGATCCAGGCCTGGCTGCGCAGCGATCTGTTGCCGATCCGCGCCGAGCGCTCGACCGAGGTGGTGTTCAACAACGGCAAGTTCCCGCCGCTGTCCGAAGCCGCGCAGGAGGCCGCGCGCAAGCTGATCGCCGCCGTGGAAAAGCTGCTGAGCCACGGGCAGGACAATCTGTTCAGGGAGTGGTGCATCGCCGACACCGATCTGGCGCTGATGCTCAACCGGCTGGTGATGCACGGCGACCCGGTGCCGGAGCGCGTGCGCCACTATGCGCACAAGCAGTGGCAGCGCCCGTCGGTGCAGGCCTGGCTGGCGTTGTCGGAAAAAGGGCGCGCCTGAGAAAAAAATCGGCGGCCACGACGCCGCCGTTCTCAATGCCGAGAAACAACATCACTGCTTGAGGGAAGGCAAATCACCATCCAGAGGGCAGATAGCCTAACAATGAAGCGATGGCGTACACCGCGCTGGCCAGGTACAGCAGCACAATGCTGACCTGCAGCAGCGGGTGCGTGATCCAGTTGCACTGCCAGCGCGGGGTCTGGTCGCCATGTTTGCGCGCGCCGCGCAGGATCAGCATCGGCATGATCGACAGGATCACTCCGCTGAACACCCCGGCGAAGTAGAGCGCGTTGACGAACGACACCAGCCCGCTGTAGGCCAGCACGAACGGCGGCACTACCACCAGCAGCAGCACGCCGAAGCGGCGCAGCGGCAGCTCGTCGTTGCCCAGCCGAAACTTGTCGAAAATATTGGTCAGGAAGCTGCCGCCCAATCCCCAGTACGAGGTTAGCATCGCACACAGCGCAAAGATGTTGGCGGAGAAGAACGCCCACTGCCCCAGCGCCTGGCCCCAGGAGATGGTGGCCACGTCGGAGATGTCATCCAGCCCGCTGAGCGCGATCACCGACATCGGCACCGCCGCCAGCAAAATGAAGGTCACCACCATACCGACGATGATCGCCTTCGGCAGTTGTTCCGGCTTGTCGGCAAAGCCGCGCGCCATTTCCGGCACGATGTACTGCGCCGAGAAGCAGAACACCACCACGTTGAACACCGGCACCATATAGCGCCAGTCACCGTCCAGCAGGTTGCGCATCTGGGTGGTGTCTTTCAGCAGCGTTGCCGCCACCAGCGCGGTCAACATCACCACCATGCCGATGCTCATGAACTTCTCGCCGCGGCCGATCGCTTTCAAACCGAGGTACAGCACGCCGGCGGCGGGCACGAAGAACAGCAGGCTGCCCAGCGCCGGCGAGATGCCGAACAGCGATTGCAGCAGCTTGCCGCTGCCGGTCATGTAGGCGGTAAGCGCCCCAACGCTGTTGACGCACACCGAAGCGAACATAAGCCAGGCGCCCAGGCCGCCGACGTAGCGCTTCGCCAGCCCGCTCAGCTGCAGATGTGCGCGGGTGCGCAGCGTGGATTCGGCGACGTACAGCATAGTGATGGTGGTCAGGCTCCCCACCAGCACCAGCCAGAACAGCAGCGGCAGGAAACCGGCCTTGCTGGAGGCGTAGGCGATGGAGAGCACCCCGGCGCCGATGTTGGTGCCGACGATCATCGCCACCCCTTCGAGGAAACTTAACGATTTGGCGGGTGCAGGTGCTCGCACCCCGGCGGCAAGCGCCGGAGAAACAGAGATATTATCAGACATGCATCATCCTTTATCGCCCGGCGACGCTGGCCGCCGGGATGGGTTAACGTCCTGACGCTCAACAGCTCACATCGATACACAGGTATTTCAGCTCCAGATATTCTTCTATCCCGTAGCGCGATCCTTCACGCCCGAGCCCTGACTGTTTCACGCCGCCGAACGGCGCCACTTCGTTGGAAATCAGCCCGGTGTTGATGCCGACCATGCCGTACTCCAGCGCTTCCGGCACGCGCCACTGGCGCGCGGCGTTCTGCGTGAACAGGTAGGCGGCCAGGCCGAATTCGGTGTCGTTGGCCATGGCGATGGCTTCCGCCTCGTCATGGAAGCGGAACAGCGGCGCCACCGGCCCGAAAGTCTCTTCTTTGGCGAAGCGCATCTTCTGCGTTACCCCGGTCACCACCGTCGGCTGGAAGAAAGTGCCGCCAAGCGCGTGCGGCTGGCCGCCGGTGGCGATCTGCGCCCCTTTGATCAGCGCGTCGTCGATATGGCTCTGCACCTTCGCCACCGCATCGCTGTCGATCAGCGGCCCCTGGGTGGTGCCTTCCTGGCTGCCGTCGCCAACTTTCAACTGCTCGACCGCCGCCACCAGTTTCTCCGCCAGCCGCTCGTAGATGCCGTCCTGCACGTAGATGCGGTTGGCGCAGACGCAGGTCTGGCCGCTGTTGCGGAACTTGGAGGCCATGATGCCCGCCACTGCCGCGTCCAGATTGGCGTCGTCGAACACGATGACCGGCGCGTTACCGCCCAGCTCCAGCGACAGTTTTTTGATGCTCGGCGCGCACTGCGCCATCAGGATGCGGCCAACCTCGGTCGAGCCGGTAAAGCTCAGCTTGCGCACCACCGGGCTGTCGCACAGCACCTTGCCCACCTGCGCCGCTTCGCCGGTCACCACCTGCAACACGCCGGCGGGAATACCGGCGTCCTGCGCCAGCTTGGCCAGCGCCAACGCGGTCAACGGCGTTTGCTCAGCCGGTTTGACGATGATGGCGCAACCGGCCGCCAGCGCCGGCGCCACCTTGCGGGTGATCATCGCCGCCGGGAAATTCCACGGGGTGATGGCCGCACACACGCCGATCGGCTGTTTCACCACCACCAGGCGCTGCGAAGCCTGCGGCGCCTGCAATACCGCGCCGTCCACCCGCTTGGCCTCTTCGGCGAACCAGGTGATGAACGACGCGGCGTACGCCACTTCGCCACGCGCTTCCGCCAGCGATTTTCCCTGCTCGGCGGTCATCAGCTGCGCCAGATCTTCCTGTGCGGCCAGCACCTTGTCGGCCCAGGCCAGCAGCAGCGCAGAACGCTGCTTGGCGGTCTGCTGTTTCCACTCGTTTTGCGCCCGCTGCGCCGCCGCGATCGCCTGCTGGGTTTCCTCTTCGCTGACCAGCGGAATGCTGGCCAGTTCGGCGCCGGTGGCCGGGTTGATCACCGCTTCGCGCTTGCCGCTCAGGGCATCGCACCATTCGCCGTTGATCAGACACTGGCTGCGCAGCAGCTCGGGATTGTTCAATTTCATGCCGTTCGCTCCTTAGTGGGCCAGCGCGCGAGACAGGATGCCCATCGCCTTGGTGAACTGATCGTCCGGGATGGTCAGCGGGTACAGGAAGCGAATCACGTTGCCGTTCACGCCGCAGCTCAGCAGCAGCAGCCCTTCCTCCATCGCCTTCTGCTGCACCTGACGGGTGATATCGGCTGAAGGTTTACCGGTAGCCGGATCGTTGAACTCCACCGCCACCATCGAGCCTTGCGCGCGCACATCGGCGATCGCCGGGCTGGTTTTGCGCGCCTGCTGCAACACTTCCACCAGATGCTGGCCGAGACGCTGAGCGCGCTGGCACAGCTGCTCTTCGTCGATCACGTCCAGCACCGCATGCGCCGCGGCCACCGCCAGCGGGTTACCGGCGTAGGTGCCGCCCAGCCCGCCCGGCGCCGGCGCGTCCATCACCTCGGCGCGGCCCGCCACCGCCGACAGCGGCATGCCGCCCGCCAGGCTTTTCGCCATGGTGATCAGATCCGGTTTAACGCTGTAGTGCTCCATAGCGAACAGTTTGCCGGTACGGGCGAAGCCGGTCTGCACTTCGTCGGCGATCAGCAGAATGCCATGCTGGTCGCACAGCGCACGCAGCGCCTGCATGAATTCGGCCGGCGCCACGTTGAAGCCGCCTTCGCCCTGCACCGGCTCCAGCACGATCGCCGCCACCTGCTTGGGATCGATATCCGCTTTAAACAGGCGATCCAGGCTGTTCATCGCGTCTTCGGTGGTCACGCCGTACAGCGCGTTCGGGTACTGGCCGTGAAACACCGAGCCGGGGAATGGGCCAAAGCCCAGTTTGTAAGGTGCCACTTTGCCGGTCAGCGCCATGGTCATATAAGTACGGCCGTGGAAACCGCCGCCGAAGGTGATCAAGCCCGGACGGCCGGTGTAAGCGCGGGCGATCTTCACCGCGTTTTCCACCGCTTCCGCGCCGGTGGTGAAGAAGGCGGTTTTACTCGGGCCGGCGATCGGCGCGCGCTGGTTGATGCGCTCCGCCAACGAAACATAGCTTTCGTAAGGAACGATCTGATAGGCGGTGTGGGTGAAGGCCTGCAGCTGCTTTTCAATCGCGGCGATCACCTTTGGGTGGCGGTGGCCGGTGTTCAGCACGGCGATCCCCGAGGCGAAGTCGATCACTTCTTTGCCTTCCACATCCCACAGCGTGGCGTTCTCTGCGCGCTCGGCGTAAAAACCACACATCACGCCCACTCCGCGCGGGGTGGCGTCCTGACGGCGTTGGTTCAATTCTGCGTTTTTCATGCTGTTCTCTCCGGTCGGTGCCAGTTACACGTTTCGTTCACATTCGTGAAACAATGCCGTTTATTTACACAGGATGTGGCCCTATAATCGAGTGCCAGTTACGAATAATTGAGGGATCCAATTGCGCTCATTGAGTGGTGATCTGTTGCTGCAGCGCCTCGGCGAGCAGCCCGATGACAAGCTGCACAAGCGGCTTTACAACGCGATCCGCACCAGCATTCTCGACGGCAGCCTGCCGCCCTCCAGCCGCCTGCCCGCCTCGCGCGATCTGGCGCAGGAACTCAGCCTATCCCGCAACACCGTGTTAACCGTTTATGAACAACTATTGGCGGAAGGTTACGTGTTGGCGCGCACCGGCAGCGGCACCTTCGTCGCCGACACGGTGCCGGACAGCTGCCTCTCCACCGGCAGCGCCCCGGCGGACGGCAGCGGGCAACCGCGCCGCGTCGAACTGTCGGAGCGCGGCGCCACGCTGCTGCACCACGCCAGCGCCAGCCCCAAACAGTGGGGGGCATTCATTCCCGGCGTGCCCGACGTCAACGCCTTTCCCCATCAGCTGTTCAGCAAGATCCAGGCGCGCCTCAGCCGCCGCCCGGCGCCGCAGCGGCTGACCTACAGCAATCAGGGCGGTAGCCCGGAGCTACAGCATGCGCTGGTGGAGTATTTACGGGTGGCGCGCTCGGTGCGCTGCTCGCCGGAACAGATCCTGATCACCGAGGGCATCCATCAGGCGATCGATCTGGTGACGCGCATGCTGTGCAATCCAGGGGATGACGCCTGGATCGAAGAGCCGGGCTATTGGGGGATCCGCAATATCCTGCGCATCAATGCGCTGAACATCTGCCCGCTGGCGGTGGACGAAGCCGGGCTGGTGCCGCCGGAGCAGCCGACCACCCCGCCGCGGCTGATCTTCGTCACCCCGTCACACCAGTATCCGCTCGGCTCGGTGATGAGCCTGGCGCGCCGCCAACGGCTGCTGGCGCTGGCGCGCAACGCCGGCGGCTGGATCGTCGAGGACGACTACGACAGCGAATTCCGCTTTTCCGGCCAACCGATCCCGGCGCTGCAAGGGCTGGAGGCCGACGCGCCGGTGATTTACATCGGCACCTTCAGCAAAACGCTCTACCCGGCGCTGCGCCTCGGCTATGTGGTGTTACCGCCGCCGCTGGTGCAGGCGCTGAAAACCGCCCACGCCGAGCTGTACCGAGGTGGGCACCTCCTGATCCAGAGCGCGCTGGCTGAATTTATTCAGGCAGGGCACTACACCGCGCATATCCGCCGCATGCGGTTGCTGTACGCCCGGCGGCGCGCCTTCCTGACCGGATTGATCGAACAGCACATCGGCAAACAGGCGCTCAGCGAATTCAACAGCAACGCCGGATTGCACCTGATCCTCAACCTGCCGGACGAGGCCGACGACGTGGCGATCGCCGCCGCCGCCGGCGCGCAGGGGGTGCTGGTGCGGCCGCTGTCGCGCTACTACATGCTGCCCAACCGCCGGCGCGGCCTGCTGATGGGGTTTGCCTGCGTGCCGGAAGAGCAGATGGCCGCGGCCTTCACCCAACTGTTGGCCTGCATTAACGCGCCCGAGATGAAAAAGGCGGCCCCCTAGGGCCGCCTTTGCGCGTTACCAGGCCTGAAGCCGCCAGCCGTCCGCCTGCCGGTTCAGGCGGTGCGTCGGCCGCAGCGCCTGCAGGAAGTCTTCGTCGTGCGATACCACCAGCATCGCGCCGGGGAAATCCGCCAGGGCAGTTTCGATCGCCAGCGACGACGCCAGATCCAGGTGGTTGGTCGGTTCGTCCAGCAACAGCAGCTGTGCCGGTTGTCGCCGCCACAGCGCGCAGGCCAGCGCCGCCTTGAGCCGTTCGCCGCCGCTCAGCGCGCCCAGCGGCAGCGCGATGCGATCCGCGCCAAGCTGCAGCTGCGCCAGCCGGGTGCGAAACGCGCCTTCCGCCAGCGGCGAATCCTGCAGCCCCAGATGGTCCATCACCGACAGACTCGGGTCGAGCTGCGACAGAGTTTGATCGAGGTAGGCCGTCGACAGCGGGCAATGACAATGGCCGGAAAGCGCCGTCAGCTGACCGAGAACGGTCTTCAGCAAGGTGGATTTGCCGCAGCCGTTGGGGCCGGTCAACGCCACGCGCATCGGGCCGTCGATCCGCAGATCCAGCGGCGGCGCGCTGACGAACGGCAGCTGCAGCTGCTCGAGTACCAGCACCTGCTTGTTCGCGCTCACTTCGCTGCCCGGCAGCGCCAGCAACACCGGCTGCTCGTCCTCCACCCGCTGATAGGCCTCGCGCACCGCCGCATCGAGGCTGTCGCGCTGATCCTGATGCTGTTTGCGCAGCGTGCCAAGGCTCTCCTTCGCCGCCGATTTGTAGGCCGCCCGTTCGAAAGAGGCGATATTCAGCGTATCGACGACGCGCAGCGTTTGCGCCGAGCGCCGCTGGCTCATGTCGTGCTCTTTCTGCTGACGGGCGCGGGTGCGGCGGCGCTCCTCGCGCGCATGTTCCAGATCGGCGCGCGCCGCCTGCTGCTCCGTGTCGCGCTGGCGCCGGTAGTCGTCGTAGTTGCCGCCATAGCTGCGCAGCGCGCCGGGCGTCAGTTCGACGATGCGCTCCATACGCCCCAGCAGCTGCCGATCATGGCTGGCGATCAGCAGCCCGCCGCGCCACTGATCCAGCTGCTGATACAGCCAGGCGCGCCCGGCGCTGTCGAGGTGGTTGGTCGGTTCGTCCAACAGCAGATAATCCGCCTCCCCCAGAAAAGCGCCACACAGCGCCGCGCGCATCCGTTCGCCGCCGCTCAGTGAGCTTGCGGATCGCAGCGGATCGAAGGCCGGCAGCCCGGCGGCGGCGAAGGCGCTTTGCAGGCGATCGTTGAGATCCCAGCGTCCTTCCAGACGATCGATGTCGTCCGCCAACGGCCGCCCTTGCTCGATGCGCGCCAGCGCGGCGAAGACCTCTCCGTAGCCCAGCAGCTGCGCCAGCGTGGTGTTCGCCGCGATCTCCGGCTGCTGCGCAACGTAAGCCAATGCGGCATGGGATTCGACGTGCCCGTTGCCCGGCCGCTCCCGCCCGGCGATCAGGCGCAGCAGCTGGGTTTTGCCGACGCCGTTACGCCCCACCAGGCCGCAGCGCGACCGTTCGAAAGCGAGATCCAGCGGGCCGAACAGCGTTTCGCCGTCAGCAAATTGGCAGGTCAGTTGATGTAAAACGAAATAAGGGGACTGCGCAAAATGAGCCATAAGCACTCCTGAATGAGATCAAAACATCCCCACAGGGCGCGGGAGCGCACAGCGTGGGACCCGATATCAGCAGGTGTGGTTGTTCATTTTCGGTTATGGCTCCGCAGAGAGAAGGTATTTACAACGCGCAAAGGTTAACCGATCTTTTGTTCGTTATGCAAACGGTGCCTGAGATTCATGACGTCTATCACATTCGGCACAACGCAGATTCCCAAGCGGCGCGACAACGGCTAGATTTATCTCATCCGACCACTTATGTTCACATAATTATAACAACGGGCCCCGATTTCACCCGATGGAGAGTGCAATGAGCAATTACCCTCACCTGCTGGCGCCGCTGGATCTCGGCTTCACCACCCTGAAAAACCGGGTGCTGATGGGATCGATGCATACCGGCCTGGAAGAGCTGCCTGACGGCCCGCAGCGCCTGGCCGCGTTCTATGCCGAGCGCACCGCCGCCGGCGTGGCCCTGATCGTCACCGGCGGCATCGCGCCCAACGACAAAGGCGTGGTGTATCGCGGCGGCTCCACCCTCAACAGCGAGGCGCAGTTGCCTCACCATCGGCCGGTCACCGAGGCCGTTCATCGCGCGGGCGGCAAGATAGCGCTGCAGATCCTGCATGCCGGCCGCTACAGCTATCAGCCGCACCCGGTGGGCCCTTCCGCGCTGCAGGCGCCGATCAATCCCTTCGCGCCAAGCGCGCTGAGTGAAGCGGAGATCGAGCAGACCATCGCCGACTTCGCCCGCTGCGCGGCGCTGGCGCAACAGGCCGGCTACGACGGCGTTGAGGTGATGGGTTCCGAAGGCTACCTGATCAACCAATTTTTGGCGGCGCGCACCAACCAGCGCGACGATCGCTGGGGCGGCAGCTTCACCAACCGCATGCGCTTCGCCGTCGAGATCGTGCGGGCGGTGCGACAGGCGGTGGGCGCGGAATTCATTCTGATCTACCGGCTGTCGATGCTCGATCTGGTGGAAGACGGCTCCAGCTGGCAGGAGATTGAACAGCTGGCGCTGGCGGTCGAACAGGCGGGCGCCACGATCATCAATACCGGCATCGGCTGGCACGAGGCGCGCATCCCGACCATCGCCACCATGGTGCCGCGCGCCGGGTTCAGCTGGGTGACCCGCAAGCTGATGGGCAAGGTGGGTATTCCGCTGATCACCACTAACCGCATCAACGATCCGGCGGTGGCCGAGCAGGTGCTGGCGGACGGCTGCGCCGACATGGTGTCGATGGCGCGCCCGTTCCTCGCCGACGCCGCCTTTGTGCAGAAAGCCGCCGAGGGACGCGCCGACGAGATCAATACCTGCATCGGTTGCAACCAGGCCTGTCTCGACCAGATTTTTGAAGGCAAGCTGACGTCTTGCCTGGTCAACCCGCGCGCCTGCCGCGAAACCGAAATGCCGTTGACGATGGCGGAGAAACCGAAAAAGCTGGCGGTGATCGGCGCCGGCCCCGCCGGGCTGGCCTTCGCCACCACTGCCGCCAGCCGCGGCCATCAGGTGACGCTGTTCGACGCGGCCGATCAGATCGGCGGCCAGTTCAACATCGCCAAGCAGATCCCCGGCAAGGAAGAATTCCATGAAACCCTGCGTTACTTCCGCCGCCAGCTGGCGCTGCGCGAAGTGACGGTCAGGCTGGGCGTCAAGGTCGAGGCGGCGGATTTAAGCGAATTCGACGAAGTGATCCTCGCCTGCGGCATCTTGCCGCGCACCCCGGACATCCCCGGCATCGGCCACGCCAAGGTGCTGAGCTATCTGGACGTGCTGCGCGATAAAAAACCGGTCGGCCAGCGGGTGGCGATCGTCGGCGCCGGCGGCATCGGCTTCGACACCGCCGAGTACCTCAGCCAGCACGGCGTGTCCAGCAGCCAGGATCAGGCGGAATTCAACCGCGAATGGGGCATTGACGGCCGCCTTGAGCAGCGCGGCGGGCTGGCGGCGCAAGGCCCTCAGGCGCCACGCGCCGCGCGGCAAATCTATCTGCTGCAGCGCAAAACCAGCAAAGTGGGCGAAGGCCTGGGGAAAACCACTGGTTGGATCCACCGCGCCAGCCTGGCGATGCGCGGCGTGAAAATGCTCAACAGCGTCAGCTATCGGCTGATCGACGACGAAGGGCTGCACATCACCCGCGCCGAGCAGGACAGCTGCCTGCCGGTAGACACGGTGGTCATCTGCGCCGGGCAGGAACCGCGCCGCGAGCTGCAGCAACCGCTGCTGGCGATGGGGAAAACCGTGCATCTGATCGGCGGCGCCGACGTGGCCGCCGAGCTGGACGCCCGCCGCGCGATCGATCAGGGTACGCGGCTGGCGATGGCGCTGTAAAAAAGGGGCGCACCGCGCCCCTTGGTCATCACGCTCAGCGACGCGCGCCGGATTTCACCGCTCTCAAGATCACGAACTTCTTGTTCGAGGCTACCAGCGTGCAGTTGCCGAACAGACGCTTGAGCTTCTGATGATAGTCGAGGTGGCGGTTGCCGACGATGCGTAACTCGCCGCCTACCTGCAGGCAGCGCTTGGCGTCGCAGAACATCTGCCAGGCGGTGTGATCGGTAATGGCATGCTGCTGGTGGAACGGCGGGTTACACAGCACCGCCTGCACGCTTTCGCGCTCGATGCCCGCCAGCGCGTTGTTCACCTCAAACTGGCAACGATCCAGCTCTTGCGGCAGGTTGTGCTCCACGTTCAGTTCGCTGGAAGCCACCGCCATGTAAGATTCATCGACGAAGGTCACCTGCGCTTCCGGGTTTTGCGCCAGCGCCGTCAGGCCAATCACGCCGTTGCCGCAGCCCAGATCGACGATATGGCCGTTCAGGCCACGCGGCAGATGTTCCATAAACAGGCGCGCGCCGATATCCAGGCTGCCGCGCGAGAAGACGTTGGCGTGGTTATGGATAAGCCAATCGGTGCCGTCCAGCGTCCAGTCGGTGGTTTCCGCCGCCGCCGGTGGGACGATATCCGCCGCCTGGCAGAAGATCAGGCGCGCTTTCTTCCACGCCAGGCTGGTGCGCGTCGGGCCCAGCACCTTTTCAAACAGCTGCATCGTCGAGGTATGCACGTCGCGCGCCTTGGCGCCGGCGACGATCAGCGTGTCTTCGGTCACGACGTGGCGCAGCGCGCGCAGCTGCTGCTCCAGCAGCGCCAGCGCTTTCGGCACGCGAATCAGCACCACCGCCGGCGCCGCCGGCAGCTCGGCCAGGCTGTCCAACAGCGTGACCTGCTCGGGATCCAGACCGTTGAGCTTCAGGTTGTGGCGCGTCGCCAGCTGGCTCATGTACGAGTCGCTGACGCTGTAAGGACGATGCGCGTGCAGCGCACAGGCCAGGGTGCCGAAGTTATCGTTGAAAATCAGCACCGGACGGCCGCCGATATCTACGTTTTCAAGCTGTTGCAGCAGATATTCGTCCGCTGCTTCCCACGCCTGCAGTTGGGTGGATTCTTCCTGTTGGGGATAACGCTCCAGCTCAAGTTGCTGTGTTCCCAGATCGAGTTGGCTCATTGCCCCTCCTGACTGATAAAATTTGGGCTGTTTATCCCCTAAAAACGCCCGTCAGTAAAATGTTTTTTCGGATAAATTGCGTATGTCAGGATTTGAGCGAAAAAACAGCATAGAATGACCGGCTGAATGGCCGTTGATACGGAACAAGAATGTCTGAATTGACCTACCTGCAAGGCTACCCAACGCATCTGCAAAGCCAGGTGCAGCAACTGATCCATCAGAATCGGCTGGGAGACGTGCTGCTGCAGCGCTATCCGCAGGTGCACGACTGTACCACCGACAAGTCGCTGTATCAGTTTACCGTCGATCTGAAAAACCAGTATCTGCGCAACGCCCAGCCGCTGAGCAAGGTGGCCTACGACAGCAAGATCCACGTCATGAAGCACGCGCTTGGCCTGCACACCGCCATCTCGCGCGTGCAGGGCGGCAAGCTGAAGGCCAAGGCGGAAATCCGCGTGGCGACGGTGTTCAAGGTGGCGCCCGAACCCTTCCTGCGCATGATCGTGGTGCATGAGCTGGCGCACCTGAAAGAGAAAGATCACAACAAGGCGTTCTACAGCCTGTGCTGCCATATGGAGCCGGATTACCACCAGCTGGAGTTCGATACCCGGCTGTATCTGACGCACCTTTCGCTGTTCGGCGAGCTGTATGCATAGCGAGTGAGGGCGTGATAATCTGCGGTTTTAGGCCTGGACCGGAGCTCGCCATGATTCGCTTTGCCGTCGTCGGCACCAACTGGATTACGGAACGTTTTATCGATGCCGCCCATGAAAGCGGCAAACTCAAGCTGAGCGCCGTGTATTCACGCTCGCTGGACCAGGCGCAGGCATTTGGCGCCAACTATCAGGTCACGCAGTTTTTCGACTCGCTCGAGGCGATGGCACAGTCTGACGCCATAGACGCGGTGTATATCGCCAGCCCCAATTCCCTGCACTGCCCGCAATCGCTGCTGTTCCTGCGCCATAAAAAACACGTGATCTGCGAAAAGCCGCTGGCCTCCAACCAGCGCGAAGCGGAACAGCTGGTAGCCTGCGCGCGGGAAAATCAGGTGGTGCTGTTCGAAGCGTTCAAAAGCGCCTACTTGCCGAATTTCCTGGCGCTGCAGCAGGCATTGCCGAAAGTCGGCCGGCTGCGCAAAGCCTTTATCAACTACTGCCAATACTCTTCGCGCTACCCGCGCTATCTCGCCGGCGAGAACCCCAACACCTTTAACCCCCAGTTCTCCAACGGCTCGATCATGGACATCGGCTACTACTGCCTGGCCAGCGCGGTAGCGCTGTTCGGCGCGCCGCAGTCGGTGCTGGCCAGCGCCACGCTGCTGGATACCGGCGTGGACGCCCACGGCACCGTCTGTCTGAACTACGGCGATTTCGACGTCACGCTTTCCCATTCCAAGGTCAGCGACTCGGCGATCCCCAGCGAGATCCAGGGGGAAGAAGGCACGCTGATTATCGACAAGATTTCCGAGTGTCAGGGCGTGGCGCTGACGCCGCGCGGCGGCAACCGCCAGGATCTGAGCCAGACGCAGCACATCAATACCATGCTGTATGAAGCGCTGGCCTTCGCCGAGCTGATTGAGAAGCATCAGGTGGAACACCCGGGGCTGGAGAATTCGCTGATCGTCGCCCGCCTGCTGACCGACATCCGCCGCCAGACCGGCGTCGTCTTCCCCGCCGACGGAGAATGAGATGAAACCGCTGCTCGTGATGCAAACCGGCGACGCGCCGCAGGCCATTCGCCAGGAACTTGCCAACTTTGAAGGTATGTTCCTGCAACAGGGCAACATCGACGCCGAACGCGCGCACATCGTGCATCTTCCCGCCGGCGAGAGGCCGTTGCCGCCGGCCGCCTATTGCGGCGTTGTCATTACCGGCTCACCGGCGATGGTGACCGAACAGCTGCCGTGGAGCGAGGAAGCCGCCGAATGGCTGCGTCAGGCGATGGCGATCAAACTGCCGTTGTTCGGCGTCTGCTACGGCCACCAGCTGCTGGCCTACGCGCTCGGCGGCGAAGTGGGCTACCACCCGCAGGGCATGGAGGTGGGTACGCTGGAGATCGAACTGCTGCCCGCCGCGGCCGAAGACCGGCGGCTCACCCTGCTGCCGCCGCGTTTCAAGGCCAACCTTATCCATTCGCAGAGCGTGCTGACGCCGCCCGCCGGCGCGCAGACGCTGGCGCGTTCGCAGCAGGACGCGCACCAGATCCTGCGCTATGGCGATCACGCCCTGACCACCCAGTTCCATCCGGAATTCAACGGCGCGGTGATGAGCCAGTATCTGCAGTGGCTCGGCGAACTGCATCCCGAGCAGCAGGCCCGCTATCAACAGCAACAACAACAGGTTAGCGACACGCCGTTCAGCCGCCTGCTGCTGCAGGGATTCGTCGTCAGCCTCGGCGCGCAAAAAGCGATGGCCGGCTAACGCGATTCACGTTGACCGCCGACACATTTTGCATTACTTTCTGCTCTGCAAAGGGGAGTAACTTCATTGCCGGTCAATCGTCATTACGATGCGCAAGCATCCGGTTACCGGGCAACCTGATGTCAAAGGTGTAACCACCTTCATCAACGTTGTAAGTGAGACCTTGCCGGAAGGCGAGGTTTGCTTGCAGCGTTCACAGAGCGGCTGGCGTCTTCCGACGTTGGCCGTTTTTGTTTTTGAAGGATACCTCTGATGATGAATTCCGTTGGCACACCGTGGTTATGGGGCAGCTTCGCCGCCGTCATCGTCGTGATGCTCGCAATCGACCTCCTGTTGCAAGGCCGTAAAGGCGCGCACACCATGACCCTGAAGCAGGCCGCCAGCTGGTCGCTGGTGTGGGTCAGCCTCTCCCTGCTGTTCAATTTCGGTTTCTGGTACTACCTGAATGAAACCGCCGGGCGCGCCGTCGCCGATACCCAGGCGCTGGCCTTCCTGACCGGCTACCTGATCGAAAAAGCGCTGGCGGTGGATAACGTGTTCGTCTGGCTGATGCTGTTCAGCTACTTCGCCGTGCCGGCCAATCTGCAGCGGCGGGTGCTGATCTACGGCGTGCTGGGCGCGATCGTCCTGCGTACCATCATGATCTTCGCCGGCAGCTGGCTGGTCAGCCAGTTCCAGTGGCTGCTGTATCTGTTCGGCGCCTTCCTGCTGTTCACCGGTATCAAGATGGCGCTGGCGAAGGAAGATGACTCGGCGATCGGCGACAAGCCGCTGGTGAAATGGCTGCGCAGCCACCTGCGCATGACCGACAGCCTGGAAGGCGAGCGCTTCTTCGTGCGCCGCAACGGCATCCTGTTCGCCACCCCGCTGGTGCTGGTGCTGATCCTGGTCGAATTGAGCGACGTGATCTTCGCGGTGGACAGCATCCCGGCGATCTTCGCCGTGACCACCGATCCGTTCATCGTCCTGACCTCTAACCTGTTCGCCATCATGGGCCTGCGCGCCATGTACTTCCTGCTGGCCAACGTAGCGGAGCGTTTCTCGATGCTGAAATATGGCCTGTCGGTGATCCTGGTGTTTATCGGCATCAAGATGCTGATTATCGACTTCTTCCACATCCCGATCGGCGTGTCGCTCGGCGTGGTGGCAGGCATCCTGACGCTTACCTTGCTGATCAACGCCTGGGTCAATAGCCGCAACGATCGCCTGGCGAAGAAATAACCACAATCTGTTATCCGGGGCGCTAGTCGCCCCGCGATTGTTTGGCAATTCCCCCAAAACGCCAAACGTTATTGCGATCACACAAATGTAACCAGTATGTTATCAAGTGTTGATCCGCGCTCAGAATTTCATCCCCGCCTCTTTCCAACATCATTCGATTGCTGAATACTGATTCGGCAAACACACTTAGTTACAGAATCATATAAAGCTACCCGGCGTCGTTCCCGCCGCGGCGGCCAGATAACATCAGGAAGAAAGCACTATGCAAAAACTACTACAAAAGATCACGCAGGGTAGCCTGGTCAAACAAATCATGGTTGGCCTGGTGGCCGGCATTCTGTTGGCGCTGGTTTCGCCGGCGGCGGCTTCCGCCGTCGGCCTGCTCGGTTCCCTCTTCGTCGGCGCGCTGAAAGCGGTGGCGCCGGTGCTGGTGCTGATTCTGGTGATGGCCTCGATCGCCAACCATAAACAGGGGCAGAAGACCAACATTCGCCCGATCCTGTTCCTCTACCTGCTGGGCACCTTTGCCGCCGCGCTGGTGGCGGTCGTCGTCAGCTTTATCTTCCCTTCTACGCTGGCGCTGACCACCGGCGCGACGGACATTACCCCGCCGGGCGGCATCGTGGACGTGATGAAAGGCCTGTTGATGAGCGTGGTGGCCAACCCGTTCCATGCGCTGATTAACGCCAACTACATCGGTATTCTGGCGTGGGCCGTCGGGCTGGGGCTGGCGCTGCGCCACGCTTCCGAAACCACTAAAGGGCTGATCAACGACATGTCCCATGCGGTTACGCTGGTGGTGCGCGCGGTGATCCGCTGTGCGCCGCTCGGCATCTTCGGCCTGGTGGCTTCCACGCTGGCGGAAACCGGCTTCGGCGTGCTGTGGGGCTACGCCCAGCTGCTGATGGTACTGCTCGGCTGCATGCTGCTGGTGGCGCTGGTGCTCAACCCGCTGATCGTTTACTGGAAAATCCGCCGCAACCCGTATCCGCTGGTGTTCGCCTGCCTGCGCGAGAGCGGCGTGACCGCCTTCTTCACCCGCAGCTCCGCCGCCAACATCCCGGTGAACATGGAGCTGTGCAAGAAGCTGAATCTGAATGAGGACACCTACTCGGTTTCCATCCCGCTGGGCGCCACCATCAACATGGCCGGCGCGGCGATCACCATCACCGTGCTGACGCTGGCGGCGGTGAACACGCTGGGCATCGCGGTGGACGTCCCGACCGCTCTGCTGCTGAGCGTGGTGGCCGCCCTGTGCGCCTGCGGGGCCTCCGGCGTGGCCGGCGGCTCGCTGCTGCTGATCCCGTTGGCGTGCAACATGTTCGGCATTCCGAACGACGTGGCGATGCAGGTGGTGGCGGTCGGCTTTATTATCGGCGTGCTGCAGGATTCGGCGGAAACCGCCCTCAACTCCTCCACCGACGTGCTGTTCACCGCCGCGGCCTGCCAGGCGGAAGATCAACGGCTGGCGAACGAAGACCCGCTGAAGGTGCGTTAAGCGCAAGTTGCTTCATAAAAAGGCGCTCCCTCGAGCGCCTTTTTTGTCAGCGTTAGAGCGTCACCCCGCTTTTAAAGATCGCCAGCTCGCGGAAATCGTTGGCTTCATTGCGCGCCGGGCGGCCGTTGGCGATTTCGACGATCAGATCGACGAAGCGGCCGAGCAAGGTCTCCATCGCCACGCCGTGGATCAGGCCGCCGGCGTCGAAATCGATCCAGTGCGGTTTCTTCGCCGCCAGCTCGCTGTTGGTGGCCAGCTTCACCGTCGGCACAAAGCCGCCGTACGGCGTGCCGCGCCCGGTGCTGAACAGCACCATATGGCAGCCGGCACCGGCCAGCGCGCTGGTCGCCACCGCATCGTTGCCCGGCGCGCTGAGCAGATTCAGCCCCGGCACGCGCAGCCGCTCACCGTACTTCAGCACGTCCACCACCTGGCTCAGGCCCGCTTTTTGGGTGCAGCCGAGCGATTTCTCTTCCAGCGTGGTAATGCCGCCGGCCTTATTGCCCGGCGATGGGTTCTCGTATATCGGCTGTTGATGGGCGATGAAATAGCGTTTGAAATCGTTGATCATGTCGACGGTTTTGTCGAAGGTCTCCCCGTCGCGGCAACGGCTCATCAGAATGCGCTCGGCGCCGAACATCTCCGGTACTTCGGTCAGCACCGTGGTGCCGCCGTTGGCGATCACATAATCGGAAAAGCGCCCCAGCAACGGGTTGGCGGTGATGCCCGACAATCCGTCCGAACCGCCGCACTCCAGGCCGAACTTCAGCTCGCTCAGGCGGCCCGGTTCGCGGCGATCGTGGCGCATCTCCCGGTACAGCTCGTGCAACAGCGCCAGCCCGGCCTCCACCTCGTCGTCCTGCTGTTGGCACACCATAAAGCGCAGCCGCCGCTCGTCCGCCATCCCCAGCGTGGCGCGAAAAGCATCCACCTGATTGTTCTCGCACCCCAGCCCGATCACCAGCACCGCGCCGGCGTTGGGATGGCGCGCCATGTTCTGCAGCATGATGCGGGTGTTGGCATGATCCTGCCCCAGCTGCGAGCAGCCGAACGGATGGCTGAACAGATGCACGCCGTCGATCCCCTCCGCCTGCGTTTGCTGCAAAAAGCGCTGCTGGATCTGGCGGGCGATGCCGTTGACGCAGCCGACGGTCGGCACGATCCACAGTTCGTTGCGGATCCCCACGTCGCCGCCGGCCCGGCGGTACAGCTGCACCTCGCGATCCGCCGCCTGCGGCGGCAACGCCGGGAACTGCGGCTGGTAACGGTAGCTGTCCAGATCGCTCAGGTTGGTTTTGGCGTTTTGCGAATGAATATGCTCCCCAGGGCCGATGGCCACGAGCGCGTGGCCGATCGGCTGGCCATATTTGATGATGTCCTCGCCCTCGGCGATCGGGCCGAGCGCAAACTTGTGCCCGCGCGCCACCGGCTGCACCAGCGGAACGGCTACGCCTGCCAGCTCAACCGTGTCTCCAGCGGCCAGATCGCGCAGCGCTACCGCCACGTTATCCTGCTCGTGAATCTTTATCGTACTTTGCATAAACCGGTCCCGGATAACGGCTACGCCAGGTCAATGGCGAAATAGTCTTTGGCGTTGTCGAAGCAGATGTTTTTCACCATCCCGCCCAGCAGCGCGATATCGGCCGGCGCTTCGCCGTCCGTCACCCAGCGGCCGATCATCTGGCAAAGGATACGGCGGAAGTACTCATGGCGCGTATACGACAGGAAGCTGCGACTGTCGGTCAGCATGCCGACGAAGCGGCTCAGCAGCCCGAGCTGCGCCAGCTGCGTCATTTGGCGCTGCATGCCGTCCTTCTGATCGTTGAACCACCAGCCGGAGCCAAACTGCATCTTGCCCGGCGTGCCTTCCCCCTGGAAATTGCCGATCATGGTGCCGATCACTTCGTTATCGCGCGGGTTGAGGCAATAGAGAATGGTTTTCGGCAGGCCGCCCTGCCGCGCCTGGGCATCCAGCAGCCGCGACAGCGGCTCCGCCAGCGGCCGATCGTTGATCGAGTCGAAGCCGATATCCGGCCCGACGGCGGCCAACATGCGGCTGTTGTTATTGCGCAGCGCGCCGATGTGATATTGCTGCACCCAGCCGCGGCGCCGGTATTCGCCGGCCAGGAACAGCAGCACCGCGCTTTTGAACTGCGCGCTCTGTTCCGGCGTCGGCAGCTCGCCGTTCAGGCGACGCAGCAGGATCGCATCCAGCGTCGCTTCATCGGCCTCGCCGAACACCACCACGTCCAGCGCATGGTCGGCCACCTTGCAACCGTGGGCGGCGAAGTGATCCATACGCTTGTGCAGGGCGTCGCACAGCATGCTGAAACGGCCGATGGCGGTGTCCGCCGCCGCCTCCAGCTGCCGCAGATAGTCATTGAAGCCGGGCGCATCGATGGCGAAGGCCTTGTCTGGCCGCCAGCTCGGCAACACCTTGATATCGAAGCTATGATCGTCGGCGATCGCCCGATGGTGGCGCAGATCGTCGATCGGATCGTCGGTAGTGCCGACCATTTTCACGTTCATCTGCCGCATGATGCCGCGCGCGCGAAACTCATCCTGCGCCAGCAGCGCATTGCCGCGCTGCCAGATCTCATCCGCCGTGCTCGGCGACAGCAGCGTCCCGGTGATGCCGAACGGCCGGCGCAGCTCCAGGTGTGTCCAGTGATAGAGCGGGTTGCCGATGGTGTGCGGCACCGTGGCGGCCCAGGCGTCGAATTTCTCGCGATCGCCCGCATCGCCGGTGCACAGCCGCTCCGCCACGCCGTTGGTGCGCATCGCCCGCCATTTGTAGTGATCGCCCCGCAGCCAGATATCGTACAGGTTGCTGAAGCGGGTATTCTCCGCAATCTGCTGCGGCGGCAAATGGCAGTGGTAGTCGAAAATCGGCTGCTGCGCCGCGTAGTCATGGTACAAACGCCGGGCAAATTCGCTGTCCAGCAGGAAATCTTCGCTCAAAAACGTCGCCATCTCGGGCTCCTTACCTTACTTGCCGTGCGGCACAGGGATCGAATCACAAAAGTTATCACACCAATTTTAGCGAGCGTCCAGCAAATTTTTCCCGCCATCTGCCGTTTTGCTGTCCTCCAATCCCTTTTTCGCTCGTTTTTACGGCAAATGTGCGGTATAAACGCCCTATTTCACCGGCGACAGTATCGCTCAGGCGAATAATTCCTTTTGTGATATCACTCAACTTTTAAACCTGTATGACAGGTTATTGTCTCGCCAGCCGCATCGCCGGCCATACCTTCAAACGGGGAGACATTTCGGATGCGTAAAATTAAAGGGTTACGCTGGTACATGATCGGGCTGGTGACCGTCGGCACCGTGCTGGGTTACCTGACCCGCAACGCCATCGCCGTGGCGGCGCCGACGCTGGAAGATACGCTGCACATCACCACCCAGCAGTATTCCTATATCGTCGCCGCCTATTCCGCCTGCTACACCGTGATGCAGCCGGTGGCGGGCTATGTGTTGGACGTGCTCGGCACCAAGGTCGGTTACGCCATGTTCGCCATTCTTTGGGCGGTGTTCTGTATGGGCACCGCGCTGGCCAACAGCTGGGGCGGGCTGGCGTTGGCGCGCGGCGCGGTCGGCATGGCCGAGGCGGCGATGATCCCCGCCGGGCTGAAGGCCAGCAGCGAGTGGTTTCCGGCCAAAGAGCGTTCGATCGCCGTCGGCTATTTCAACGTCGGTTCGTCGATCGGCGGCATGATCGCCCCGCCGCTGGTGGTATGGGCCATCGTGGCGCACAGCTGGGAGATGGCGTTCATCATCACCGGCGTGCTGAGCCTGATCTGGGCCATCTGCTGGCTGCTGTTCTACAAGCACCCGAAAGATCAGAAGAAACTGAGCCAGGAAGAGCGTCGTTACATCCTCGAAGGCCAGGAAGCGCAGCACCAGACCTCAAACGCCAAAAAGATGTCCGCCTGGCAGATCGTGCGCAACCGCCAGTTCTGGGGCATCGCGCTGCCGCGCTTTCTGGCGGAACCGGCCTGGGGCACCTTCAACGCCTGGATCCCACTGTTCATGTTCAAGGCCTACGGCTTTAATCTGAAAGAGATCGCCATGTTCGCCTGGATGCCGATGCTGTTCGCCGATCTCGGCTGCATCGTCGGCGGCTACCTGCCGCCGCTGTTCCAGAAGTATTTCAAGGTCAATCTGATCGTCTCGCGCAAGCTGGTGGTGACGATGGGGGCGGTGTTGATGATCGGCCCCGGCATGATCGGCCTGTTCACCAGCCCTTATGCGGCTATCGCGCTGCTGTGCGTCGGCGGCTTCGCCCATCAGGCGCTGTCCGGCGCGCTGATCACCCTCTCTTCCGACGTGTTCGGCCGCAATGAGGTGGCGACCGCCAACGGCCTGACCGGCATGGCGGCCTGGACCGCCAGCACGCTGTTCGCCCTGGTGGTCGGCGCCCTGGCGGACACCCTCGGCTTCAGTCCGCTGTTCGCCGCGCTGTCGGTCTTCGACATTCTCGGCGCCATCGTCATCTGGACGGTGCTGCAAAACCGCCCGGCCGCCGAACCGCAACCCGCCGCGCTGCAGCCGGCCCCGGCGCGCAGCTGATCCCGCCGCCCGGCCGCCGCGCCGGGCCTTTTGCTCCTCTGGCAGCGGTGCCGAATAAGTGGTATAACAAATCCGATGGCCACGCGCCCCCTCCCACCGCACCGTATAGAGCATTCACTATGGAATTCACCGAAACCAGACGCCTGTATCAGCAACTGGCCGCCGAGCTTAAGCAACGTATCGAAAGCGGCCGCTACCCGGTAGGCGACAAGCTGCCGGCCGAGCGATACATCGCCGAAGAGATGAATGTCAGCCGCACCGTGGTGCGCGAAGCGATCATCATGCTGGAAGTGGAAGGCTATGTGGACGTGCGCAAGGGATCCGGGATCCACGTGGTGTCCAACCAGCAAAAACACCTGGTGGTGCCGGGCGACAGCATCGAGTTCGCCACCGCGGGCCCGTTTGAGCTGCTGCAGGCGCGCCAGCTGATCGAAAGCAACATCGCCGAATTCGCCGCCACCCAGGTGACCAAACAAGATATCGTGCAGCTGATGGAGATCCAGGAGCACGCCCGCAAAGAGGATCGCTTCCGCGACTCGCAGTGGGATCTGAAGTTCCACGTGCAGGTGGCGCTGGCCACCCAGAACACCGCCATGGCCACCATCGTGGAAAAAATGTGGGTGCAGCGGGTCAACAACCCTTACTGGAAGAAACTGCACGAGCATATCGACGAACGTTCGATCGCCAGCTGGTGCGACGATCACGATCAGATCCTCAAGGCACTGATGCGCAAAGATCCTTACGCCGCTAAACTGGCGATGTGGCAGCACCTGGAAAACACCAAGCAGATGCTGTTTAACGCCACCAGCGACGACTTCGAATACAACGCCGACCGCTACCTGTTCGCCGAGAATCCGGTGGTGCATCTGGATGGCGTGAGCCACGAGCCGAAATAGCCCCGGCGGTCAAAAACCGTCGGCTTATGTCAGGTAATGTAAAATCCGCTGAATCGATGCCGGAACCGCCGTTTGCCGTGTACTATTTCACCGTCGGCAACGTAGATTTCCCTGTTGCCAATCGTGCTATTTTGGTAGAGTTAGCCCACTTTTTTACCCATTGCTGCGGGGGCGGGACGCGAATAAATGCGCTGGTTGTTTGCCATGCTGATTGCTGTTTTCTGCTGGACCGGTTCGGTCTCCGGCCAACAGCTATGCGTGGCGTCACCCAAGCCAACCCCCAGCGCGCTGAGCAGCCTGCCGCTGCTGGCGGAGCCGGCGCTTTCCCCCTATGATCATGTGTATCGGGCGCCGGCCGAAGCGCGCCGCAAAGCCCCCGGCAAGTTGCCGCTGCTGCTGCCCAGAGCGCACTCTTTCCCCGGTTCGCTGCTCGCGTCCTCCCTGACGGCACCGGTCTATACCCTGGCCGCAGAGCCGGGCTACCGAATTCGTTTCCCCCGCCAGGACACCCCGGCCCCCAACCGGCTTGCCCAGGTCGACTGGACGCTGGACGCCTCCAGGCAACAGAGTCGGCAGGCCGGCTGGAAAGAAAGCAACATGCAGTACCGTGGCACGCTGACTTACCACCTATGACCGGTGTCGCACCGCTTAGAAACCTTAAAGCAACGCCGTTTCATCGTTATCAGCATTCAGGATCGCCGCGCGCTTTCAGCCCACGCCCGCTCCGCCGCTGAGATAAAAATAAACAATGACGTTTTAGGAACACCGGATGGATATCATTAAAGAACTGATACATGCCTTGTGGCAGCAGGATTTTGAGACGCTGGCGAACCCTTCGTTGGTGTGGACCCTCTACATTCTGCTGTTCATGATCCTGTTTTTGGAAAACGGCCTGCTGCCGGCCGCTTTCCTGCCGGGCGACAGCCTGCTGATCCTGGTTGGCGTGCTGATCGCCAAAGGCACCATGGGCTTCCCGCTGACCATCGTCATCCTGACCGTCGCCGCCAGCCTGGGGTGCTGGGTCAGCTATATACAGGGCCGATGGCTCGGCAATACGCGAACGGTGCAAGGCTGGCTTTCGCACCTGCCGGCCCACTACCATCAGCGCGCTCACAACCTGTTCCACCGCCACGGGCTTTCCGCCCTGCTGGTCGGCCGCTTCCTGGCCTTCGTGCGCACCCTGCTGCCGACCATCGCCGGCCTGTCCGGCCTGAGCAACGCGCGCTTCCAGTTCTTCAACTGGATGAGCGGCCTGCTGTGGGTCTTGATCCTGACGACGCTGGGTTTCGCGCTGGGGAAAACCCCGGTGTTCCGCAAGTATGAAGATCAGCTGATGTTCTGCCTGATGATGTTGCCGCTGGTGTTGCTGGTGGTCGGGCTGGTCGGCTCGCTGATCGTGCTGTGGCGCAAAAAACGCGCCGGCAGCCAGAATCCGGGGAAAGGGGCGTGACAGCAAAGCGCCCGCGCTGGCAATACGTCTTGATGATCGCGCTCGCCCTGCTGGCGTTGGCGACGCTGTTGGTGCCCTGCATGGTGCGCACCGAGAGCGAGCTGCGCATTCGCGCCAGCCAGCAAGGGCTGTCGCTGCCCGACGGTTTTTACGTCTATCAGCGCCTGGATGAGCGCGGCATCCGCATCAAAAGCATTACGCCGGAAGGCGATGGCCTGGTCATCCGTCTGGATTCGCCGGAGCAGCAATTGCTGGCGCGCGAAGCGCTGCAAACCATCCTGCCGCCCGGTTACCACATCGCGTTGAGCGAGTCCCCCGTGCCGTCGCACTGGGTACGCGAATTTGCGCGTTCCCCACTCAATCTGGGATAATCCCCTTCATAGGAAGGGGTTTCCTTTCATTGCCATTATCTTCATTTTCATTCGCATTGATTAGCTCAAGAATTAATCAGTCGGCACTGAGTCACGGCTGATTCTTTGGGGGCACGCCGGTTTCATGACTATGCTGAAGGGTAACTTCAGCCGGCGATGAACGCCCTCCTCTCGCGCTGCCGCCTTCGGCAGTCAGGAAAGCGGATGCCTGTTCAGGCATCCCATGAAAAGGAACTGAAAGATGAAATTACGCCATTCACTGTTACTGCTGTTGCCACTCTGCACGCTGCCGTCGCTCGCTTCGGCCGCTGAGGGCGGCTGCGCCGCCAAAGCGCAAGACATCCAGCAGCAAATCGACTACGCCACCCAACACGGCAACACCCACCGCGTGGACGGGCTGAAAAAAGCGCTGAGCGAAGTGCAGACTCACTGTACTGAAGCCGGCCTGCAGGCCGAACGCCAGAAAAATATCGCGGAGAAGCAGCGCAAGGTCGACGAGCGCCGGCAGGAACTGAAAGAAGCACAGCAAACCGGCAAGCTGGACAAGGTCGCCAAGAAGCAGCAAAAGCTGGCGGAAGCGCAGGCTGAGCTGAAACGCGCCCAGGCGGAATAATTTTTTTACACCAGCGGATTTATCGATGAGAGCCCCATCACACGGGATTTCTTAAGCATATGGAATTGATGCCTGGTGTTATCTGCTGGCCATCACCCCTTTGCTCCGGCGAAAAAATCCGCTATGTTAAAAGTCTGTCGAAATAAACGTTAAGGAATAATCACATGGCACATGATTCAAATGCAGAAAACTTACGCGCTGAACTGAAGTCCTTAGCCGATACGCTGGAGGAAGTGCTGAACTCCTCCACCGATAAGCCGAAAGCCGAGCTGGAGAAGCTGCGTTCGAAAGCGGAAGGCGCGCTGAAAGAGAGCCGCGCTCGCCTGAGCGACGCCGGTGACAAGCTGGCTTCGCAAACCAAACAGATCGCCGGTCAGGCCGACGACTACGTGCGCGACAACCCGTGGACCGGCATCGGTATCGGCGCGGCGGTCGGCGTCGTGCTGGGCGTGCTGCTCGCGCGTCGTTAATCATGGCTGAACAACCGCAAGTGCGCGCGCAGGGCCCCGCTAAAGGGGTCCTGGATATCGGTCAGCGCATCATCACGATCCTGGTCGGCATGGTGGAAACCCGTGTCCGGCTGGCGGTGGTCGAGCTGGAAGAGGAGAAAGCCAACCTCATTCAGCTGCTGATCATGGCCGGTATGACGCTGCTGTTCACCGCCTTCGGTTTGATGAGCCTGCTGATCCTGATCTTCTGGGCCATCGATCCGGTCTACCGGCTGGTGGCGCTGGGCGCCACGACCGGCGTGCTGCTGTTCCTGGCCGTGGTCGGCACCATCTGGACGCTGGTCAAGGCCCGTCGCACCACGCTGCTCGGCGCCACGCGCAAGCAGCTGGAACTCGACCGCGCCGAACTGGAGCGCGAGCCATGAGCCGCCGCCGCTACCTGGAATGGAAAAAAGAGAGGCTGATTCGCCAGATCCAGCAGCAACGCCTGGATCTGGCCGAACACAAGTCTCTGTGGTTGGAGAAGACCGAACGCATCGACCGCGGCTGGCAAACGGTGTTTGGCCTGCGCCGCTATCTGGTGCTCGGTTCCAGCGTCATGGCGCTATACGGCATTCGCCACCCCAGCAAGATGATCCGCTGGTCGCGCCGCGCTTTCGGTGCCTGGAGCGCTATCCGCCTGTTTAAAAAGACCTTCTCCGCCAAGTAAGCCCCACGCCTTTCCTTCAAACATCCTGTTGCTCCGCCCTCGTTTTCCCCCTAAAACAGCGCTGCTTATCCCGAGGGCCGGGCAACCTGCTGACCAGCGTCAGTTTATTAGCACGCTAAAGATTCAGATTTTTTGAAAAATTACGACAGTTTTACTTGCTAACAACCTGAGCACTTCCCGCTTAACATTCACTCCATCAATACGATATGGGCCGGACAGGGTGAGAGACCCGATATACCGCCCGTTGATATGACTACCGCCGAACAGGCGCACAAAAACACTTTGGAGTAGATGATGAAAAAATTAGAAGATACAGGTTTGCTGGTTGCTCGTATTCTGATGCCAATCCTGTTTATCGTGGCAGGCTACGGCAAAATGGGTGACGCTTATGCCGGTACCCAACAGTACATGCAATCGATGGGCGTGCCTGGCTTCTTGCTGCCGCTGACCATCCTGCTGGAATTTGGCGGCGGTCTGGCGATCCTGTTCGGTTTCCTGACCCGCACCGTAGCGCTGTTCACTGCCGGCTTCACCATTCTGACCGCGCTGCTGTTCCACACTGACTTTGCGGAAGGCGTAAACCAGCTGATGTTCATGAAAAACCTGACCATCGCCGGCGGCTTCATCGTGTTGGCGGTTGCAGGCCCGGGCGGCTTCAGCATCGACCGTCTTCTGAACAAGAAATGGTAATCTAAACTGTCATTCAGGGCCCGGCATGCCGGGCCCTGTCGCTTTTCACTCGGACACCAAGGAGATTCCCATGGGACAACTCGTCGATGGCGTTTGGCAAGACATCTGGTATGACACGAAATCTACCGGCGGCCGTTTCAAACGTTCAACCGCTCAGTTTCGCAATTGGGTGACCGCCGACGGTCAGCCGGGCGAACACGGCGCAGGCGGCTTCCAGGCCGAAGCGGGCCGTTATCACCTGTATGTTTCTCTCGCCTGCCCCTGGGCGCACCGCACGCTGCTGATGCGCAAACTGAAAGGGCTGGAGCAGATCATTCCGGTCTCGGTAGTGCACCCGCTGATGCTGAAAAACGGCTGGACCTTCGGCCAGGATTTTCCTGAAACCACCGGCGATCCGTTGTATCACGCCGACTTCCTGTATCAGATCTACCTGCAGGCCGATCCGCACTACAGCGGGCGCGTGACCGTGCCGGTACTGTGGGATAAACAGCGGCAAACCATCGTCAGCAACGAATCCGCCGACATCATCCGCATGTTCAACAGCGCGTTTGACGGCGTGGGGGCCCGCGCGGGCGATTACTACCCGGCCGAGCTGCGCGGCAAAATCGATGAGCTGAACGGTTGGATTTACGATCAGGTGAACAACGGCGTGTACAAGGCCGGTTTCGCCACCAGCCAGGAAGCGTATGACGAAGCGGTCAACGGGGTCTTCAACGCGCTGGAGCGCCTGGAGCAGATCCTGGGGCAGCACCGCTACCTGACCGGCGATCGGCTGACCGAAGCCGACCTGCGTCTGTGGACCACGCTGGTGCGCTTCGATCCGGTGTACGTCACCCACTTCAAGTGCGATAAACACCGCATCAGCGACTACCTGAACCTGTACGGTTTCCTGCGCGACATCTACCAGATGCCGGGCATTGCCGACACGGTCAGCCTGCCGCACATTCGCAACCACTACTACCGCAGCCACGCCACCATCAACCCGCACGGCATCATTTCCATCGGGCCGGCGCAGGATCTGGACGAGCCGCACGGCCGCGATCGGCTCTTCGGCTAAGACAAAAAAATCCCCTTGCCGCCCGGCAAGGGGATGTCATCCCACCGACGTTAACGCTGCGCGAACAGGCGCGGAATTTCGCGCAGGAACCAGGCTTTCGCCTCCCCCATGCTGTCGCGTCGCCAGGCCATGATGATATCGGCTTCGCGGCTGTATTCCGGCCCCACCACGCGCAGCCGCCCGGCCTCGATGTCTTTCTCCACCATCGGATACGGCATGGTCGCCACCCCCAGCCCGGCCAGCAGCGCCAGACGCTTGTCTTCGATGGTGCTCACCGTCAGACGCTGCTGCTTATCCAGCAGCTGCACGGTCAACACCGGGCGCTCGCGGGCGGTATCCGCCACCGCGATGCCGCGGTACTTCACGCGGGTCACCTCGGACAACGGCTCCGGCTCCTGGTGGATAGGATGATCCGGCGCGGCGACGTAAACGCTCATTACCTTGTACAGTTTGCGGGTGTTGATCTCCGACGACGCGCGAAAATGCATGTCCGGCGCGATCACGATGTCGGCGCGCCCCTGCTCCAGCCGTTCCCAGGCGCCCGCCAGCACCTCGGTGAAAATCGACACCTGGGTGTTGGCCTTCAGCGCCAGCTTGTCCACCAGCGGAAACAGCAGGCTTGGCGGCGACAGCGCTTCGCTGACGATAGTCAGGTGGGTTTCCCAACCGCGCGCCAGCGCCTCGGCGTCGGTGGTCAGCTTGTCGGCCGCTTCCAGCAGCACCCGCCCGCGCTCCAGCAACATGCGCCCTACGTTGGTGAACTTGGTGCGGTGGCCCGAACGGTCGAACAGCACCACGTCCAATTCTTCTTCCAATTTTTGCATGGTGTAGCTGAGCGCCGACGGCACCCGGCCCAATTCGTCGGCGGCCGCGGCGAAGCTGCCGCGGCGGTCGATCGCGTCCATCACTCTCAGCGCCTCAAGCGTGAGCGCCCGATCTCTGGCCATCACATCCCTCTGTCAGGAAATTTGAATATGCCGACCAGATTAACTGGCTAACAATCCGACGTCCAGATGCTTACCATTTGGATAATGAATTTAGAGAGCCGATTGCCATGATTACATGCAGAACAGCACAACAATGCGGGCAAGCTGACTTTGGTTGGCTGCAGGCTCGCTACACTTTTTCCTTTGGTCACTACTTCGATCCCAAACTGATGGGCTATGCGTCGCTGCGGGTGCTGAATCAGGAGGTACTGGCGCCGGGCGCGTCGTTCCAGCCGCGCACCTATCCCAGCGTGGATATCCTGAACCTGATCCTGCAGGGCGAGGCGGAATACCGCGACAGCGACGGCAACGCCGCGCGCGCCAAAGCCGGCGAAGCGCTGCTGCTGGCCACCCAGCCAGGCCTGAGCTACAGCGAACAGAACGTCAGCAGCGATACGCCGCTGACCCGCCTGCAGCTGTGGCTGGACGCCTGCCCGGAACGCAACAACGAGCGGGTGCAGCGCCTAACGCTGCCGACGGCGGGCAACCTGCTGCTGGCCTCACCGGACGGCGCGCAGGGCAGCCTGCAGCTGCGCCAGCAGGTCTGGATCCACCATCTCGATCTGCAGCCGGGCGAAGAGCAAACGCTGACGATTAACGGGCCGCGCGCCTATTTGCAGTCGATTCACGGCACCATCGCCGCCACCGGCGAACGCCACGAAGCGCAGCGCCTGACCTGCGGCGACGGCGCCTTCGTACGCGAGGAGAATCGCCTGACGATCCGCGCCGAGACCCCGCTGCGCGCGCTGCTGATTGACCTGCCGGTGTAAGCCGGCCGGAAAACGAAAAACCCCGCGCAACTTGCGTTGCGCGGGGTTTTCTTTTGTCGAGGGAGTTGACCGGTAAGCCGGGTTCTGTCGTGGACAGTCATTCCTCTAGGCCAGCAATCGCTCACTGGCTCAAGCAGCCTACCCGGGTTCAGTACGGGCCGTACCATGTGAACCCCTATTTGGCCTTGCTCCGGGTGGAGTTTACCGTGCCACGAACTGTTGCCAGCCGCGCGGTGCGCTCTTACCGCACCCTTTCACCCTTACCTGATCCCGCTTGCGCGGGCCATCGGCGGTTTGCTCTCTGTTGCACTAGTCGTAGGCTTGCGCCTCCCAGGCGTTACCTGGCACCCTGCCCTATGGAGCCCGGACTTTCCTCCCCTCCATCTGTCTCCCCGAAGAGGACGGCAATGAAGCGGCGACTGTCTGGTCAACTCCGGCGCGGATAGTAGCGTCGCGGCGGCGACAGGTCAACCGCTTTACGGCTGTTGTTGCTCCAGCGCGTGCTTATACAGCGCATTTTTCTTCACGCCGTGGATTTCCGCCGCCAGCGCCGCCGCCTTTTTCAGCGGCAGCTCTTTTTGCAGCAGCGCCAGCGTGCGCAGCGCCTCGAGCGGCAACGCATCCTCCTGCGCCTTGTGGCCTTCGACGATCAGCACCATCTCGCCGCGGCGGCGCACTTCATCTTCCTGCACCCACGCCAGCAGTTCGCCCACCGGCGCACCGTGGATAGATTCCCAGGTTTTGGTCAGCTCGCGCGCCAGCACCACATAGCGCTGCGGGCCCCAGACGGTGACCATGTCCTGCAGGCTTTCCAGCAGGCGGTGAGTGGATTCGTAGAAAATCAGCGTGCGCGGTTCCTCCGCCAGCGCCATCAGCGTATCCTTGCGCCCCTTGGTTTTCGCCGGCAGGAAGCCTTCATAGCAGAAGCGGTCGGAAGCGACGCCCGCAGCGCACAGCGCGGTGGTGGCGGCGCAGGCGCCCGGCAGAGGCACCACGCGAATGCCGGCCTCGCGGCAGCGGCGCACCAGGTGATAACCGGGATCGTTGATCAGCGGCGTGCCGGCGTCGGACACCAGCGCGATGCTCTGGCCTTCCTGCAGTTTCGCCAGCAGCTGATCGGCCTTTTGCTGTTCGTTGTGGTCATGCAGCGCGAACAGACGCGCGTTGATCGCGAAGTGTTGCAGCAGCAATCCGGTATGGCGCGTGTCTTCCGCCGCGATCAGATCAACGCTTTTCAGTACCTCTAACGCACGGTGAGTGATATCGCCCAGATTGCCGATAGGGGTGGGCACCACATACAGCGTTGATGCAGAAATGACTGATTGTTGGTGTTGATTCATTGTTTCATCCGGGTTGCCGATTTAATATTGAGCATCTTGAAAAAAACATCACTGGATACAGTATGCTTTCCTCAACATTCGTTCGTACCAAAGCAGGGCGTTCCAAGCCTGTCCGACTTACCGCAGTCATCGCGGCCGCCCTTTTCCTGGCAGGCTGTCCAAGTCGGGCCCCGCAAACGCCGCCCGCCAATATACAGGACGAAGCGAACGCCAGCTCCGATTACTACCTGCAGCAGTTGCAGCAAAGCAGCGATGATAACAAGGCTGACTGGCAATTACTTGCTATTCGCGCCTTGCTGCGTGAAGGAAAACTGCCGCAGGCCGGCGACCAGTTGAATCAACTGCCGAAAAACCTCAGCGGTGCGCAGCAGACTGAACGCCAGTTGCTGACCGCCGAACTGCAGATCGCCAACAAGAGCTACGTCAGCGCCCGCAGCACGCTGGGCCATCTGGACAGCGCTTCGCTGTCGCCGAATCAGAAGGTGCGCTACTACCAGGCGCAGATTGCCGCCAATCAGGGCAAAGCGTCGCTGCCCTTGATCCGCGCCTATATCGCTCAGGAGCCGTTGCTGACCGGCAAACCGCACCAGGACAACCTGGATCAGACCTGGCAGGCGCTGCTGCAGCTGACGCCGCAGGAGATGAACAGCCTGGTGATCAACGCCGACGAGAACGTGCTGCAAGGCTGGCTGGATCTGCTGCGCGTCTATCAGGACAACAAGCAGGATCCCGATCTGCTGAAGGCCGGCATCAAAGACTGGCAGAACCGTTATCCGAAGAACCCGGCGGCCAAAACGCTGCCCGCTCGCCTGAACCAGGTGCTGAACTTCACCCAGGCCTCCACCTCGAAAATCGCCCTGCTGCTGCCGTTGAACGGCCAGGCGAAAGTGTTCGCCGACGCCATCCAGCAAGGCTTCGAAGCGGCGAAAAACGGCGGTTCCATGCCGGCACCGCAGCCTCAAGCCGCGCAACCGGCTAGCGCACCGGCCCAAACGGCGCCGACCGATCAGGCCGCCACGGGTGACATCAACGCCAACGGCGCGGTCAGCCCTTCGGCGCAAGAGAGCCAGCCTGCCGTGACCGCCGCGCAACCGGCGGCGCCGTCCAGTGCGCCGATAACGCCGCTGCAGGCCGCTAACGCACAGGTCAAAGTGTACGATACCACCAGCCAGCCGTTGGCCGCCTTGCTGAGCCAGGCGCAGCAGGATGGCGCCACCCTGGTGGTCGGGCCGCTGCTGAAAGAGAACGTCGATCAGTTGTCCGCCAGCACCACCACGCTGAACGTGCTGGCGCTCAACCAGCCGGAAACGCCGAAGGACAATCTGAACATCTGTTACTTCGCCCTGTCGCCGGAAGATGAAGCGCGCGACGCCGCCCGCCACATCTGGGAACAGCAGAAGCGTCAACCGCTGCTGCTGGTGCCGCGCGGCGCCTTCGGCGATCGCGTCGCCAAGGCCTTTAACCAGGAATGGCAGAAGCAAGGCGGGCAAACCGTGCTGCGTCAGGACATCGGCTCTGCCGGCGAACTGCGCCAGATGGTCAACAGCGGCGGCATCCGCATGACCGGCACGCCGATATCGAGCGCCCCGGCGCCGCAGAGCGTGACCATCGCCGGATTGACCATTCCTGCGCCGCCGAGCGACGTGCCCGCCGCGACCGGCGGTAGCGTCGACGCGGTGTATATCGTCGCCACCCAGTCTCAGCTGACGCTGATCAAACCGATGATCGACATGGCCACCAGCTCGCGCGGCAAGCCGGCGATGTACGCCAGCTCGCGCAGCTATCAGGCCGGTGCCGGCCCGGACTTCCGCCTGGAAATGGAAGGCCTGCAGTTCAGCGACATCCCGCTGCTGGCCGGTTCAAACCCTCAGCTGTTGCAACAGGCCAGCGCGCGCTTCCGCAACGACTACTCGCTGGTGCGCCTGTATGCGATGGGGATGGATGCCTGGACATTGGCCAACCACTTTGCTGAAATGCGCCAGCTGCCGGGCTTCCAGGTTTCCGGCACCACCGGTACGCTGAGCGCGTCGCCGAACTGCGTGATCAACCGCAAACTGCCTTGGCTGCAATACCGTCAGGGTACGGTCGTTCCGGTCTCTTGAACCCACGCGCCTCAGGGGCGGGCTATGAGTTACTGGCCCGCCGTCACCTGGAACACGCCGGGCTCACCTTCTGCGCCGCCAACGTCGCGGTGCGCGGCGGTGAGCTCGACCTCATCATGCGCGACGGCGCCACCTGGGTGTTCGTCGAAGTGCGCTACCGCCGCAACGACGCCTTCGGCGGCGCGGCCGCCAGCGTCACCTTTCGCAAACAACAGCGGTTGCTGCATGCCGCCGCCGTCTGGCTGGCGGGGCGCGGAGCCAGTTTTGACACATCATCTTGCCGTTTTGATGTTTTGGCCATTACCGGTAGCCAGTTAGAATGGATACCCAACGCCTTCAATGCGGATTAATCGGGGTTTTGCGGCGCAGACCGGCCCTTTGACTTAGTGGATTAATACAACGTGCTGGATAGAATTAAAGTCTGTTTTACCGAAAGCATCCAAACCCAGATCGCGGCGGCGGAAGCATTGCCGGACGCCATTTCCCGCGCTGCGATGACGCTGGTTCAATCCTTACTCAACGGCAACAAAATCCTGTGCTGCGGCAACGGCACCTCGGCGGCCAACGCGCAGCACTTCGCCGCCAGCATGATCAACCGTTTTGAAACCGAGCGCCCCAGCCTGCCGGCCATCGCCCTCAACGCCGACAACGTGGTGCTGACGGCGATCAGCAACGATCGGCTGCACGACGAAGTGTACGCCAAGCAGGTGCGCGCGCTCGGGCACACCGGCGACGTGCTGCTGGCGATTTCCACCCGCGGCAACAGCCGTGATATTGTGAAAGCGGTCGAGGCGGCCGTCACGCGCGATATGACCATCGTCGCGCTCACCGGCTACGACGGCGGCGAGCTGGCCGGGCTGCTCGGCCAGCAGGATGTCGAGATCCGCATCCCGTCGCACCGCAGCTCGCGCATTCAGGAAATGCATATGCTGACCGTAAACTGCCTGTGCGATCTGATAGACAATACGTTATTCCCCCACCAGGACGATTAAGGAACTGAGATGAAGCTAAAAGCCACATTTGCAGTGCTGTCCAGCGCCCTGCTGTTGCAAGGCTGTATTGCCGGCGTCGTCGTCGGCAGTGCAGCCGTCGCGACCAAAACCGCCACCGACCCGCGCAGCGTCGGAACCCAGGTGGATGACGGCACGCTGGAAGCCAGGGTCGAAAGCGCTCTGAGCAAAGACCAGCAGTTGAAGAAAGACGCCCGGGTGGTCGCCACCGCCTATCAGGGCAAAGTGCTGTTGACCGGCCAGTCGCCTAACGCCGATCTCACCGCGCGCGCCAAGCAGATCGCCATGGGCGTGGAAGGCACGACCGAAGTGTATAACGAAATCCGTCAGGGCACGCCGGTCAGCCTGAGCACCGCGTCCTCCGACACCTGGATCACCACCAAGGTGCGTTCGCAGCTGCTCACCAGCGATACGGTGAAATCATCCAACGTGAAGGTCACCACCGAAAACGGCGAAGTGTTCTTGCTGGGCCTGGTCACCCAACAGGAAGGGCAGTCGGCGGCGCAGATCGCCAGCCAGGTGAGCGGCGTGAAGCACGTCACCACCGCCTTTACCTATGTGAAGTAATCCGTTCTGGCGGGAGCGGCACCGTGCTGCTCCCGCCCGTTTAATCCAGCTTGTTCTCGCTTAAAAACGCTTCCCCGCCCAGCTGCCGCATCTGGCGCATGATCCACTGCTGTCGCTGTATCACATAGCCGGAAGGCGCATCGGCCCTGAAGCGATGCGGATTCGGCAATACCGCCGCCAACAGCGCCGCTTCCGCCGCGCTTAGCCGTTTGGCCGGCTTATGGAAAAAGCGTTGTGAAGCCTCTTCAACGCCAAACACCCCGTCGCCGAACTCGACGATGTTCAGATACACCGTCAGAATGCGCCGCTTGGTCCACACCAGCTCGATGCCCGACGTCAATCCGGCCTCAAGCCCTTTGCGTAGCCAGCTGCGGCCATCCCACAGAAACAGGTTCTTGGCGGTTTGCTGCGACAGCGTGGACGCGCCGCGGATGCGCGTCGGGCGCTTCTCGTTGTGGCTGAGCGCCTTTTCAATGGCCGCCACGTCGAAGCCCCAATGGTCTGGAAACTTCTGATCCTCCGCCGCCATCACCGCCAGCGTCATCTGCGGCGAGATGTCGTCCATCGACACCCAATCCGAATGGGCGACGTAGCCAAAGTCGCCGCTCAGCCAGGCGCTGACTTGCCGCTCCACCATCACGGCGGAAAACGGCACCGGCAGGAAGGCAAAGGCCACAATGCCCAACACCCACAGGCCGAGAATCGCGATGACCCCGCGCTTCAGCCAATACCACGGGCGCAGTCGCCGCCATCCGCCGAGCGATTTTCTCATTCAGCCATTTCCAGTACCCGCGCCACCAGCTTATCGATACCGAGGGCCGCCCGCGCGATCGACGGCGCCAGCATATAGGCCGGCGTGGTCACGACTTTGTGTTCGCTGTCCACCACGATATCGTCTACCGGACAAATCACCGGCTCGCCGCCCATGGCGTCAATCACTTCTCCCAGGTCCGGATCGTTGCCAATGGTCAGCCGCGCTTGTTGATCCAGCAGTTTCGGCAACAGCGCCGGCGCGATGCACATCAGGCCAATTGGTTTGCCGGCCTTATGCATCTCGCGCGTCAGACGCGCCAAATCCTCATCGACCCAACATTCCGCGCCGGCTTCGGCGAAATTGCTGAGGTTCTTGGCGGCGCCGAAGCCGCCGGGCACGATCAGCGCATCCAGCTGCGCGGCCTCCGCCAGCGCCAGCGGCTGCACCACGCCGCGGGCAATGCGCGCCGACTCGATCAGAACATTGCGCGACTCCGTCATCTCCTCACCTGATAAGTGATTAATAACATGACATTGTGGTTTATCGGGCGCAAAGCACACCGCCTGCGCGCCGGCACGGTCCAACGCCAGCAGCGTCAGCACCGCTTCATGGATCTCCGTACCGTCATAAACACCGCTGCCGCTGAGGACGACACCCACCTTTTTCATCACTCTTACTCCTGTCGCTGCTGTCAACTGGTTCGTGCTCGGAGTTGACAAACACTAATCTACATCACACATTTTAATGAATCTTCTAACAAGAGCGCTTACATTTGCTATGTTGTTGGCTGTATGATGTTTAGGAATTCGCTACAACCTGCTCGACCAGAACACTGAAACCAATACGCAGGTTCACAATTTCCCTGGTGTTGGCGCAATATTCGCGCACCCCGGCTTAGGTCGGGGTCATTTTTTTTCAGCGTTCTCTACCCAAGCCCGCAGTACCTGCACGTCGTTGCGCCACTCTTGCTTCAACTCATCCACCCAATCCTGCACGTTATCCCACCAGGCCGGCAGCGTCGGCGTTTGAATCTGTTGCGCCAGCTGCTGCAGGTGGCGCAGACCGACCGAACCGGCGGCGCCTTTGATCTTGTGCCCTTCCTCGGTGATGCCTTTCTGATCGCGCGCCGTCATGTTGGAATCCAGCACCGCCAGATAGCCCGGCATCATCTGTTCGAACATCTCCAGGCTTTGGTGGATCAGCTGCGGGCCAACCAGGTCCATGTACTGTTCCAGCATCGCGGTATCGAGTAACGACTCATTAATCTGCATCGCCTTGTGCTCCGTTTTCTTTGAAGTGTGAGAAGGTTGATGATCCCAATAGTGTTTGATGACCTGGGTCAACGCCGGCACCGACAGCGGCTTGCTCAGCACATCGTCCATGCCCGCCTCGAGGTACTCTTTTTTGTCTTTCAGCACGTTGGCGGTCAGGGCCACCAGCGGCGGCAGCGCCTGCCCGGCGTAGCGCTCGCGCAGTACCCGGGCGATGTCCAGCCCGGTCATGTCCGGCAGCTGAATGTCCAGCAGCACCAGATCGAACTCGTCCGGGTCGAACATCGCCAGCGCGTCGTGGCCGTTCATCGCCACCTCGACGCTGTTGCCCAGCTTTTCCAGCACCGAACGCGCCACGATCACGTTCAGCTCGATATCCTCCACCAGCAGGATGTGCAGCGCCGGCAACGGCAGCTCCTCTTCCTCCGGCGCCGCGCTGGCGGCTTCCTGCACCGCCGGCGCCTGAATGGTCAGGGTGAAGCAAGAACCGTGCCCTTGTTCGCTGCGTACGGTGATGTCGCCACCCATGCTCTGCGCCAGTCGCTTGGAGACCGCCAGCCCGATGCCGGTGCCGGTGGCCGGGCGGCCGCCGCGCTGATCTTTCACCTGGTAATACATGGCGAAGATCTTGTCCTGCTCGTCCTGCGGGATGCCCATGCCCGAGTCTTCCACCTCGAACACCAGCTTCTCCTGCGCCTCGCGCCGCACGCGCACCACGATTTGCCCCTGCTGGGTGAATTTCACCGCGTTGCCGATCAGGTTCCACAAAATCTGCCGCAGGCGCGTACCGTCGGTCACGATCTGCTGCGGCAGCGGCGTCTGCGGCTCCATGATGAACTGCAGCCCTTTCGGCTGCGCCAACAGGCCGGAGAGGTTCTCTAGATCCGCCAGGAAGCCGGTGAAGTCCACCGGCTGGTTGTCGAGCTGCACCTTGCGCCGCTCGAGCTTATCCATTTCGATAATGTCGTTGAAGATATTGCCGAGGGTGATGGCGCTGACGTGAATGGTCTTCAGGTATTTCAGCTGCTCGTCGTTCAGCTCGGTATCGAGCAGGATACGGCTCAGGCCAACGATGCCGTTAAGCGGCGTACGCAGCTCGTGGCTGATCGTAGAGATAAAGGTGGTCTTCTCCCTGCTGGCGTTCTCCAGCGCGTCCTGGTAGCGCTTACGCTCGGTAATATCGCGGCCGAAGCCCATCAGCCCGTGGCGTTTGCCCACCCGGTCATAAAACGGGACCTTGCGCAGCTCGAAACAGGCCTTGCGGCCATCGGGATACACCAGCCACTGTTCGTAGGTCAGCGAGACGTTGTGGCGGAACACCTTCTCGTCGGTCTCAATGACCTTTTCGGCGATCTCCTGGCCGTAGACGTCGAACGGCGTCAGGCCAATCAGCTGCTTCTCGCTCTTGCCGGTCAGCAGCTCCATCGCGCGGTTGCAGCCGGAAAATTCTTTGTCTTCGTTGCGGTAGTAGACCAGATCCGGCGAGGCATCGAGGAAGGAACGCAGCAGCGCCGATTGCTGGCCCAGCTCAATCTGCGCCAGTTCACGCTGTTCCATCTCTTCCGTCAGCTTGTCCATCACCTGCAGGCGCTCTTCTTCCGCCTTGATACGGTCAGCGATCTCCTGGTTCAGCTGGCTGATATTGTCCTTAAGCTGCTGATTGAGCTCCAGATCGCGGTGGCGCATTTCCTCCAGCTTGTCCACCAGCCGCGCCAGCCGCTGGCGCGACTCCTCCAGCTGCTCCACCACCACCGAGAGGAAGTAGACCGCCCACGGGGTGATCAACAGGCCGAAGAAGATCGAACGCACCACGTCGATGCTTTCCACTTCGCCGCGCAGCAACATGGTCACAGCCATCTGCACCACCATCGCCAGCACCACCAGCGCCGAGGCCAGCAGCAGCGAGAAGCGCACCAACCCCAGTTTCACCATTAAATCGACGTAGTACTGGGCCAACACCCGGATTTGCTTCATAGCGGCTCCCATCAGACACAATCTTTTGAATCATACCGTAAAACAGCGGTGAGATAAGGCGGCAAACGCCGAAGTGTGGCAAAGATTGCACTTCAGAGCGGCATTCCAGGGCGGTAGCGCCGCTTTTCATCCAGCGCGCTGCCCTGCCCGCCGTATTGCTGCAGATAAGCGCCCACCGCCTGCATGCCGCTCCAGCGGTTTTCGCACCACAGCGGCGCCAGCAGCGTGGGCCGACGGGCGCTGGCGGACAGGCGGTGATACACCACCTCGCCAGGCGTGTGGCGGATCATCTCCCCGGCGCTGACGGCGTAGTCCTCCAGCGCCAGTTCGGGCAAACGCCCGGCTCGCCACGCGCGGGCCAGGGTACTGCCAGTGACGACGTGCAGCGGATGCAGCTTGATGCCATCCACGCCGGACTCCACCACCCGCTGCAGCGTGAGCAGATGATCGCGCTGGGTTTCTCCCGGCAGCCCGACGATCAGATGGCAGCACACCTTCAGCCCGCGCTGCCGGGCCCGTTGCGCGGTCTGCTGATAGCAGCGGAAATCATGGCCGCGGTTGATGCGTTTGAGCGTTTTATCGTGCGCTGTCTGCAGCCCCAGCTCCAGCCACACTTCATAACCCTCCTCGCGATACCCCGTCAGCAGATCCAATGCGGCGGGCGGCACGCAGTCCGGCCGGGTGCCGACGCACAGGCCGACCATCTCACTCTGCGCCAACGCCTGCCGATACATCGACGCCAACAATTCGACCTCCGCATAGGTGCTGGTATAGGCCTGGAAATAGGCCAGATAGCGCCGCGCCCGGTTGACCCGCGCGGCCTGCTGCGCCAGCTGTTCGGCGATACTTTGCCGCTGCATCGCCTCATCGGCAAACGAAGCGACGTTGCAAAACGTACAGCCGCCGCGCCCCAACGTGCCGTCGCGGTTAGGGCAGCTGAATCCGCCGTGCAGCGTGAGTTTATGGATCTTTTCGCCATAGCGGCGCTGGAGATCTGCGCCAAACATATTGACTAATTGCGGCAACTGCATAATCTTGGTGATTCTCTGTGTTCAAAGCCGCGATGCTAATAAGAAACGGCTTTTCCCGCGATGACAGAGATCAACGCTTTCCCCGCAAGGCGCCACCAGGCATAACTATTCATCATAAATGCAAATCAATTCACTATAATTCTGATGAATTATTCTAATCGTCGCGCAACCGTTAACGGCAATATGACAATGCGGTGAAAAACAGTGACAAACATCAACAAAGAAATATCTTATAGAATAAAATTCTGCCATTAACCCCCGCACTAGCATGGTGCAGAGATTAAGGGGTTGCACTATAGTGAGACAGCTCACACTTCTGTGGGGATCGGCGTTGCCCCACGATAGTGCAAAAACACATTAAAATACTTATTTTTCAAATAAATAAACATCATCAATTCGATAAGAATCTATCTTAAGCCCACATTTGACCTGCGAATTCTTTCTCGCTAAGTTGGAAGTCCGCTGGAAGCTTTCTGGACGGGCAAACGTCTCGTCATATTTATGCAGTAATTGAAGACTCCCTCTTAAAACAAGTCCTATACCACTTGTGAGACCGTCACGAGAGGCCATTGATGGAGGGCGGAAAAGCAGATTAGCGGGGTTAACTTGCTGATTGGACTTCTGCCTGAAATTGGGAAGCCCCCTCGCAGTAGGTTGTGAGAGTCACGCAGAGCCTGGGGAGGTTCACTGATATGTTGTACGATAAATCCCAAGAGAGGGACAACTGTGGTTTCGGCCTGATCGCCCACATAGAAGGCGAACCTAGCCACAAGGTGGTTCGCACCGCCATTCACGCGCTGGCCCGCATGCAACACCGCGGCGCAATCCTGGCCGACGGCAAGACCGGCGACGGCTGCGGCCTGTTGCTGCAAAAACCCGATCGCTTCTTCCGCATGGTGGCGGAAGAGCGCGGCTGGCGTTTGGCCAAGAACTACGCCGTCGGCATGATGTTCCTCAGCCAGAATGAAGAGGAAGCGCGCCTCAGCCGCCGCATCGTGGAAGAAGAGCTGCAAAACGAAACGCTGTCGATCGTCGGCTGGCGTGAAGTGCCGACCAACCCGGACGTGCTGGGTGAAATCGCCCTCTCCTCCCTGCCGCGCATCGAGCAAATCTTCGTTAACGCCCCGGCCGGCTGGCGCCCGCGCGATATGGAGCGCCGCCTGTTCGTGGCGCGCCGCCGCATCGAGAAACGCGTGCAGGACAACAGCTTCTACGTCTGCAGCTTCTCCAACCTGGTGACGATCTATAAAGGCCTTTGCATGCCTGCGGATCTGCCGCGCTTCTATCTCGATCTGGCGGACCTGCGCCTGGAGTCGGCCATTTGCCTGTTCCACCAGCGCTTCTCCACCAACACCGTGCCGCGCTGGCCGCTGGCGCAGCCGTTCCGCTACCTGGCGCACAACGGCGAAATCAACACCATCACCGGCAACCGCCAGTGGGCGCGTGCCCGTACCTACAAATTCCAAACGCCGCTGATCCCGGATCTGCAAGCCGCCGCGCCGTTCGTCAACGAAACCGGCTCCGATTCCAGCTCGCTGGACAACATGCTGGAGCTGCTGCTGGCGGGCGGGATGGATCTCATCCGCGCCATGCGCCTGCTGGTGCCGCCGGCCTGGCAGAATAACCCGGACATGGACGGCGATCTGCGCGCCTTCTTCGACTTCAACTCGATGCACATGGAGCCGTGGGACGGCCCGGCCGGCATCGTGATGTCCGACGGCCGCTACGCCGCCTGTAACCTCGATCGCAACGGCCTGCGCCCGGCGCGCTATGTGATCACCAAAGACAAGCTGATCACCTGCGCCTCCGAAGTCGGCATCTGGGATTACCAGCCGGACGAAGTGGTGGAAAAAGGCCGCGTCGGCCCCGGCGAGCTGATGGTGATCGACACCCGCAGCGGCCGCATCCTGCACTCGGCGGAAACCGACAACGATCTGAAAAGCCGCCATCCGTATAAAGAGTGGATGGAGAAAAACGTCAAACGTCTGGTGCCGTTCGAAGATCTGCCGGACGATCAGGTCGGCAGCCGCGAGCTCGACGACGCGCAGCTCGAAACCTACCAGAAACAGTTCGGCTACAGCAGCGAAGAGCTGGATCAGGTGATCCGCGTGCTGGGCGAGATTGGCCAGGAAGCCACCGGCTCGATGGGCGACGATACCCCGTTCGCCGTGCTCTCCAGCCGGCCGCGCATCGTTTACGACTATTTCCGCCAGCAGTTCGCGCAGGTCACCAACCCGCCGATCGATCCGCTGCGCGAAGCGCACGTCATGTCGCTGGCCACCAGCATCGGCCGTGAAATGAACGTGTTCTGCGAAGCCGAAGGCCAGGCGCACCGCCTGAGCTTCAAATCGCCGATCCTGCTGTACTCCGATTTCAAACAGCTCACCACGCTGGAAGGCGAATACTATCGCGCCGAGACCCTCGATCTGACCTTCGATCCGCAGCAGCAGGATCTGGAGCAGACCATTCGCGCCCTGTGCGACGAAGCGGAACGCAAGGTGCGCGAAGGTGCGGTGCTGTTGGTGCTGTCCGACCGCGCCATCGCGCCCGGCCGCCTGCCGGTACCGGCTCCGATGGCGGTGGGCGCCGTGCAAACCCGCCTGGTGGAGAAAAGCCTGCGCTGCGACGCCAACCTGATCGTTGAAACCGCCAGCGCCCGCGATCCGCACCACTTCGCCGTGCTGCTCGGCTTCGGCGCGACCGCCATCTACCCGTACCTGGCCTATGAAACCCTGGCCAAGCTGGTGGACAGCCAGGCGATCGACAAGAAATACCGCGACGTGATGCTGAACTACCGCAACGGCATCAACAAAGGCCTGTACAAGATCATGTCCAAAATGGGCATCTCGACCATCGCCTCTTACCGCTGCTCCAAGCTGTTCGAAGCGGTCGGCCTGCACCGCGATCTGGCGGATCTGTGCTTCCAGGGCGTGGTCAGCCGCATCGGCGGCGCCAGCTTCAGCGATTTCCAGCAGGATCTGCAGAACCTTTCCAAGCGCGCCTGGCTGAAACGCAAGCCGCTGGAGCAAGGCGGCCTGCTGAAGTTCGTGCACGGCGGCGAATACCACGCCTACAACCCGGACGTGGTGAACTCGCTGCAAAAAGCGGTGCACAGCGGGGAATACAGTGACTATCAGGCCTACGCCAAGCTGGTGAACGAGCGGCCGGTCGCCATGCTGCGCGATCTGCTGGCCATCACGCCGAAAGGCGAACCGATCCCGGTCGATCAGGTTGAACCGGCGGAGTCGCTGTTCAAACGCTTCGACACCGCGGCGATGTCGATCGGCGCACTGAGCCCGGAAGCGCACGAGTCGCTGGCGATCGCCATGAACGGCCTCGGCGGCTTCTCCAACTCCGGCGAAGGCGGCGAAGATCCGGCGCGCTACCGCACCAACAAGGTGTCGCGCATCAAACAGGTGGCTTCCGGCCGCTTCGGCGTGACGCCGGCCTACCTGGTGAACGCCGACGTGATCCAGATTAAGGTGGCGCAGGGCGCCAAGCCGGGCGAAGGCGGCCAGCTGCCGGGCGACAAAGTCACTCCGTACATCGCCAGACTGCGTTACTCGGTGCCGGGCGTGACCCTGATCTCTCCGCCGCCGCACCACGACATCTACTCGATCGAAGATCTGGCGCAGCTGATCTTCGACCTGAAGCAGGTCAACCCGAAGGCGGTGATCTCGGTGAAACTGGTGTCCGAACCGGGCGTCGGCACCATCGCCACTGGCGTGGCGAAGGCCTATGCCGATCTCATCACCATCGCCGGTTACGACGGCGGCACCGGCGCCAGCCCGCTGTCCTCGGTGAAATACGCCGGCTGTCCGTGGGAGCTGGGCCTGGTGGAAACCCAGCAGGCGCTGGTGGCCAACGGCCTACGCCACAAGATCCGCCTGCAGGTGGACGGCGGCCTGAAAACCGGCGTGGACATCGTCAAAGCGGCGATCCTGGGCGCGGAAAGCTTCGGCTTCGGCACCGGGCCGATGGTGGCGCTGGGCTGTAAATACCTGCGCATCTGCCACCTCAACAACTGCGCGACCGGCGTCGCGACTCAGGACGACAAGCTGCGCCGCGATCACTACCACGGCCTGCCGGAACGCGTGACGAATTACTTCCAGTTTATCGCGCGTGAAACCCGCGAGATCATGGCGCAGCTGGGCGTGAGTCAACTGGTGGATCTGATCGGCCGCACCGAGTTCCTGACCGAGCTGGACGGCATCTCTGCCAAGCAGAACAAGCTGGATCTGTCGCCGCTGCTGAAAACCGCCACGCCGCATCCGGGTAAAGCGGTGTACTGCACCGAAAGCAGCAACCCGGCGTTCGACAAGGGCCTGCTGAACAAAGAACTGCTGGCGCAGGCGCAACCGTACATCGAAGCGAAGCAGGGTAAAACCTTCTACTTCGACATTCGCAACACCGACCGCTCCGTGGGCGCCATGCTGTCCGGCGCTATCGCCGACGTGCACGGCGATCAGGGCATGGCGGCCGATCCGATCAAGGCGCACTTCTCCGGCACCGCCGGGCAGAGCTTCGGCGTCTGGAACGCCGGCGGGGTCGAGCTGACCCTGACCGGCGACGCCAACGACTATGTCGGCAAAGGCATGGCCGGCGGCAGCATCGCGGTGCGTCCGCCGATCGGCTCCGCCTTCCGCAGCCATGAAGCCAGCATCGTCGGCAACACCTGCCTGTACGGCGCTACCGGCGGCAAGCTGTTCGCCGCCGGCCGCGCGGGCGAACGCTTCGCGGTGCGCAACTCCGGCGCCATCACCGTGGTGGAAGGCATCGGCGACAACGGCTGCGAATACATGACCGGCGGCATCGTCTGCGTGCTGGGTAAAACCGGCATCAACTTCGGTGCGGGCATGACCGGCGGTTTCGCCTACGTGCTGGACGAAGACGGCGAGTTCCGCAAGCGCGTGAACCCGGAGCTGGTGGAAGTGCTGGATGTCGATCAGCTGGCGATCCATGAGGAGCACCTGCGCGGCCTGATCACCGAACACGTGCAGGCGACCGGCTCTTCCCGCGCGGAAGAGATCCTGGCCAACTGGCCGGAGTGGGCACCGAAGTTCGCCCTGGTCAAACCGAAGTCCAGCGATGTCAAAGCGCTGTTGGGTCACCGTAGCCGTTCCGCAGCCGAGCTGCGGGTGCAGGCGCAGTAAGAGGTAGGTCATTAATGAGCCAGAACGTTTACCAATTTATCGACCTGCAGCGTGTTGATCCGCCAAAGAAACCGCTGAAGATCCGCAAAATCGAGTTCGTCGAGATCTACGAACCGTTTTCGGAAACCCAGGCCAAGGCCCAGGCGGACCGCTGTCTGTCCTGCGGCAACCCGTATTGCGAGTGGAAGTGCCCGGTGCACAACTACATCCCGAACTGGCTGAAGCTGGCCAACGAAGGCCGCATCATGGAAGCGGCGGACCTGGCGCATCAGACCAACAGCCTGCCGGAAGTGTGCGGCCGCGTGTGCCCGCAGGATCGCCTGTGCGAAGGCTCCTGCACCCTGAACGACGAGTTCGGTGCGGTCACCATCGGCAATATCGAACGCTACATCAGCGATAAGGCCATCGAAATGGGCTGGAAGCCGGACATGTCGCACGTGCAGCCGACCGGCAAGCGCGTGGCGATCGTCGGTGCCGGCCCTGCCGGGCTGGCCTGCGCCGACGTATTGACCCGCAACGGCGTCAAGGCGGTGGTATATGACCGTCATCCGGAGATCGGCGGCCTGCTGACCTTCGGCATCCCGGCCTTCAAGCTGGAAAAGGAAGTGATGGTCAAACGCCGCAGCATCTTCAGTGAGATGGGCATCGAGTTCCAGCTGAACACCGAAGTGGGCAAAGACATCAGCATGGAGACCTTGCTGAACGAGTACGATGCGGTATTCCTCGGCGTCGGCACCTATCAGTCGATGCGCGGTGGCCTGGAGAACGAGGAAGCGCAGGGCGTGTACGATGCGCTGCCGTTCCTGATCGCCAACACCAAGCAGCTGATGGGCTATGAAACCGAGCAGCACGAGCCTTACGTCAGCATGGAAGGCAAGCGCGTGGTGGTGCTGGGCGGCGGCGATACCGCCATGGACTGCGTGCGTACCTCGGTGCGCCAGGGCGCGACGCAGGTCACCTGCGCCTACCGCCGCGACGAAGCCAACATGCCGGGTTCCAAGCGCGAAGTGAAGAACGCCCGGGAAGAAGGGGTAGATTTCCAGTTTAACCTGCAGCCGCTGAGCATCGAGCTGAACAGCGCCGGCCGCGTGGCCGGGGTGAAGATGGTACGCACCCAGCTGGGCGCACCGGATGCCAACGGCCGTCAGGCGGCGGAGCAGGTGCCGGGTTCCGAACACGTGATCGACGCCGACGCGGTGGTGATGGCATTCGGCTTCCGCCCGCACCGTATGGACTGGCTGGCGGCGCACGACGTGCAGCTCGATAAACAGGGCCGCATCCTGGCGCCGGAAGGCAGCGACAACGCGTTCCAGACCAGCAACCCGAAAATCTTCGCCGGCGGCGACGCGGTGCGCGGTTCCGACCTGGTGGTGACGGCGATCGCCGAAGGCCGCAAGGCGGCAGACGGCATCATGAACTACCTGGAAGTGTAAACCTTCCGTACCGCCAGAGGCCCGGCACATTGCCGGGCCTCTGTTTTTAGCCTGCCACGCTTTGTAACAACCTCCCCTCACCTCACCGCGTCAACGCGCTATAGTATTGAGTTAGCACCATTGCGGGGCGCGGCTGCGCCTGACACCGAGATAAGGATAGCGAACATGAAATGCTCCATTTCCCTGTTGGCCGGCGCAGTGCTGGCCGTCAGTTTCAGCGCTTCAGCCATGGCGCTGGATTCGCAGGAGGTCGGTTACAATATCGAAGCGCGCGGCGCGCGGCCGGTCGTGGCACAGTTGGGCAAGGCCGGGCAGTTCAGCGCCGTGGAAAACAGCATCCGGCTGGGGGACGACAGCTGGATTGCCCTGGCGCCCAAGCTGGCCGGCGGCGGCAATGCCGGCTTCACCGCCGGCATCAAATCGGCGCTCTCCGCCGCCCTGATTTACAATCCGGCGGCGGTGTTGCAGGCGCTCAACAAAGGCAACGATCTGCCGCTCAATGACATTTGCACCGCGCCGCCGGAAGTGCAAGGCGACACCGCCATCACCAGTTTCCGCCAGCGCGCAACCCGCGCCTTGTCCACCGTGCGCGTAGGCGATCTCAGCGCACCGCGCGATGCCTGCATTGCCGCCTTGAAAGGCTGATCCGCTTCTGCCGGGCAAAAAAAAAGCACCCCATAGGGTGCTTTTTCGTTTGTTCGCGCAGGGATTACTTCACCACGCGCAGCGCCGGGCGGCCACCGCGCGGCGGCTGCGGCGGCTCGTCGTCCGGGCCGTTGTCTTCCGCGGTATCCGGGCGATCGCCGTCGATCACCGACATCAGGGTTTCCGAAGGGATCGTCTCATTGTCCAGGCCTTCGAACACGCCTTCGCTCTCGTCGTAGGCGGCTTCCGGTTCGAACATCGTGCCGGCGCCGTTTTCACGCGCATAGATCGCCAGCACGGCGGCCATCGGCACCGAAACCTGACGCGGCACGCCGCCGAAGCGCGCGTTGAACTGCACGTCTTCATTGCCCAACGCCAGGTTGCCTACCGCGCGCGGCGCGATATTCAGCACGATCTGGCCGTCACGCGCGAACTCCATCGGCACCTGCACGTCCGGGCGAGTCACGTCGACCACCAGGTGCGGCGTCAGCTGGTTATCCAGCAGCCAGTCATAAAACGCCCGCAGCAGATACGGGCGACGCGGCGTCATCTGAGACATGTCCATCGCGCTTAGCCCCGGGTTTGCAGGCGCATTTCACGCTCGGCTTCGGTCAGCGACGCCAGGAAAGCGTCGCGTTCGAAGACGCGGGTCATGTAGCCTTTCAGCTCTTTGGAGCCGGCACCGCTCAATTCAATGCCCAGCTGCGGCAGACGCCACAGCAGCGGCGCCAGATAGCAATCCACCAGGCTGAACTCTTCGCTCATGAAATACGGCGCCTGGCCGAAGATCGGTGCGATCGCCAGCAGCTCTTCACGCAGCTGACGACGGGCGGACTCCGCTTCCTGACCGCTGCTCTTCTCGATCTTGTCCATCAGCGAGTACCAGTTCTTCTCGATGCGCAGCATCATCAGACGGCTCTCGCCACGGGCAACCGGGTAAACCGGCATCAGCGGCGGGTGCGGGAAACGCTCATCCAGGTATTCCATGATGATGCGGGATTCATACAGGGTCAGTTCGCGATCGACCAGCGTAGGCACCGTCTGGTAAGGGTTGAGGTCAATCAGATCTTGCGGCAGGTTATCCATTTCGACCTGCTCGATCTCGACGCTGACACCTTTCTCCGCCAGTACGATACGTACTTGATGGCTAAAAATGTCGGTCGGGCCAGAGAACAGCGTCATTACCGAACGTTTGTTGGCAGCGACAGCCATGAAAACCTCCAAGTTATCTAGAAAATACTGCGAATAGCCAACTGACAGGCTGCTATCCTGAATAATCTTGCCGCAGGCCGGCAGCACGCAGCGCGACCCGAGCCCATGAAAAACCGGCCCAGGAGGTCAACTGCACGGCGAACAGGCGCAAAAGTGGGTGATAGTTTACCAGATTTTGCTTGTTTTGTGGGGACGGTGCGGTGAATTCATGTTGAATTGTCTGATCTGCCACAGATTTTAGTCGGGGACGGCGGATTTCAGGCATAAAAAAACCCGGTGAAGCACCGGGTTTTTTGCGTAAATCGCACTGCCGAAGCAGCGAAAATTAACGCTTGGAGAACTGCGGACGACGACGTGCTTTACGCAGGCCGACTTTCTTACGTTCAACCTGACGAGCGTCACGGGTGACGAAGCCAGCTTTACGCAGTTCAGAACGCAGAGTCTCATCGTACTCCATCAGTGCACGGGTGATACCGTGACGGATAGCGCCAGCTTGACCGGAGATACCACCACCTTTAACGGTGATGTACAGGTCCAGTTTGCCAACCATGTCGACCAGCTCCAGCGGCTGACGAACTACCATGCGGGCAGTTTCGCGACCGAAGTACTGTTCCAGGCTGCGCTGGTTGATAACGATGTTACCGTTGCCCGGCTTGATGAAGACGCGAGCGGCGGAGCTTTTGCGGCGACCAGTGCCGTAGTATTGATTTTCAGCCATTGCCATTAATCCCGATTAAATGTCCAGAACTTGCGGTTGCTGTGCCGCGTGATTGTGCTCGGTGCCCGCGTAAACCTTCAGTTTACGGAACATAGCACGACCCAGCGGGCCCTTTGGCAGCATGCCTTTAACCGCGATTTCAATCACGCGCTCAGGACGGCGGGCAATCATCTCTTCAAAGGTCGCTTGCTTGATACCACCGATGTGGCCGGTGTGGTGGTAGTACACTTTGTCTGTACGCTTGTTGCCGGTTACAGCAACTTTGTCAGCGTTCAGAACGATGATGTAATCACCGGTATCCACGTGCGGGGTGTATTCCGCTTTATGCTTGCCGCGCAGGCGACGAGCCAGTTCAGTAGCGAGACGGCCTAAAGTTTTACCATCTGCATCAACAACGTACCAGTCGCGTTTTACGGTTTCTGGTTTAGCTGTAAAAGTTTTCATTAGAAAGCTTACCCAATAATTAGTTACACGTTGGTGAACACCCAAACGCTCGAAAACAGTTGAGGCTCACACGACCATACAAGTCCAGCAAACCTACCCCTTCGAATAGCCATTGCCGGCACTATAAAGTTTTTGGGAAAAAAAACTTTGTTGTAACGTGGGGTCGCAAGATTATAGAGAAGTCGCTCACAAAGATCGAACGGTTTTTGAATGGAAAATAAATTTATCGCCGGCGGCAGGCAACCGGCGATAGGCCCGGCGGACTCAGGGCAGATGCGGCAGCTTGAGGTACTCTTCGCTCTGCATTTCCTGCAGGCGCGACAGGCAGCGCTGGTACTCGAACTTCAGCCTCTCCCCCTGGTAGATCTCGAACATCGACGCCTCGGCGCCGATCACCAGCTTGACGTGTCGCTCGTAGAATTCGTCCACCAGCGCCAGGAAGCGGCGCGCGGTATTCTCTTTCAGCGGCCCCATCACCTGCACATTATACAGGATCACGCTGTGATACAGCCGCGACAGCGCAATGTAGTCCAGCTGGCTGCGCGCCTCTTCGCACAGCGTGTGGAAATCCACCGCCAGCACGCCGTCCACCGAACGGATCGCCTGCAGCGGCCGATGGTTGATCTGCAGCACCGGCGCGTCCTCCCCCGCCTTGCCCGCCAGCTTGACGAACATCCGATCCAGGGTCGCGCGCGTCTGGTCGTTCAGCGGCGTCAGGTAGAGGTGCGCCTGGGTCAGGGTGCGCAGACGATAGTCGATGCCGGCATCGACGTTCATCACGTCGCAGTACTCATTGATCAGATCGATTGCCGGCAGGAAACGCGCCCGCTGCAGGCCGTTGCGGTACAGATCGTCCGGCGGGATGTTCGACGTGGCCACCAGCGTGATGCCGCGGGCGAACAGCGCCTGCAGCAGCGTGGCCAGCAGCATGGCGTCGGTGATGTCGGACACGAAGAATTCGTCGAAGCACAACACATCGGTCTCAGCCTTGAAGCCGTCAGCGACGATTTCCAGCGGGTTTTCCCGCCCTTGCAGTTCGGTCAGCTCTTCATGCACCCGCAGCATGAAGCGGTGGAAGTGCAGACGCATTTTGCGATCGCCCGGCAGGCTGTGGAAGAACATGTCCATCAACCAGGTTTTGCCGCGCCCGACGCCGCCCCACATATACAGCCCCTGCACCGGACGCTGCGGCGCCGTTTCGCCGCCCTTGCCCAACAAACGGCTGAGCTTGCCGCGTAGCCCGCCCGCAGGCGCGCTCGCCACGGGCTTTTGCAACAGAGCCTGATAAATGCGATCCAGTTGGGCGACGGCCCGGCGTTGAACCTCATCGGCCTGATATTCCCCCGCGTCCAGCGCCTGCTGGTAGCGAGATAACGGTGATAGTGCCTGCATCTGTTCGATGTTCCCTAAGAACGCTTAGAAATTATTTAGCCAACGTTAGCGGCAAGTTGATGCCGATTCGCACCGTTATCGCCACAAATGCCCGCTGCGGGCGCCGTTGAAAACCCTGTAAACACTGGGTGGAAGCGCATCAGGATTCCACTCGGACAAGGTTAACGGTTATAGTGGATATTATTAAGTGAAAAATCCCTGCGGAACAACGAAGTCAAAATAGGAGTCATCATGACCTGGGAGTATGCGCTGATTGGTTTGGTCGTCGGTATCGTGATTGGAGCGGTGGCGATGCGTTTTGGCAACCGTAAATTACGTCAACAACAAGTCCTGCAGAACGAGCTGGACAAGAGCAAAACCGAGCTGGAAGAGTACCGCCAGGAGCTGGTCGGCCACTTCGCCCGCAGCGCCGAGCTGCTGGACAACATGGCTCGCGATTATCGCCAGCTGTATCAGCATATGGCGAAAAGCTCCAACAACCTGCTGCCGGATCTGCCGATGCAGGAGAATCCGTTCCGCTATCGCCTGACCGAAGCGGAAGCGGACAACGATCAGGCGCCGGTGGAAATGCCGCGCGACTATTCTGAAGGGGCCTCCGGCCTGCTGCGCGGCCAAAGCGCTCGCCGCGACTGATATTCCTTCTTCGCCCGCGGGGCCACCCGCGGGTTTATTCCCCCTTTGTGCCTTATTGACCTTCCTTCGCATTACCTTTACTGAACTTTGCACGCAAATTCACGGTCTTACCCTTCACTATGACAAGGTGATTGCCTTATCATCAAATTTTCATCGGCAGGTATTGAGAGAGTTATCATCAATGAAGAAAAAGTCTTTAATTCTTAGTGCATTGGCAATGAGCCTCGGCCTGACGTTCAGCGCAGTACCGGTGGCCAACGCGGCCCTGCCCGTTGCCGTTCAGGGGCAGCCGCTGCCGAGCCTGGCGCCGATGCTGGAAAAAGTCTTGCCCGCCGTAGTGAGCGTGCATGTCGCAGGCACCCAGGTGCAGCGTCAACAGCTGCCGGAAGAGTTCAGACGCTTCTTCGGCCCCAATTTCCCCGGCCAGCAGCAGAGCTCCCGCCCGTTTGAAGGGCTGGGTTCCGGCGTCATCATCGACGCTGCCAAAGGCTACGTGCTGACCAACAACCACGTCATCAACAACGCCGATAAAATCCGCGTGCAGTTGAACGACGGCCGCGAACTGGACGCCAAGCTGGTAGGCCGCGATGAACAATCCGACATCGCCCTGCTGCAGCTCAGCGACACCAAAAACCTGACCGCCATCAAGATGGCCGATTCCGACCAGCTGCGCGTCGGCGACTTCGCCGTGGCGGTCGGCAACCCGTTTGGCCTGGGCCAAACCGCCACCTCCGGCATCATCTCTGCGCTGGGCCGCACCGGCCTGAATCTGGAAGGGCTGGAAAACTTCATTCAGACCGACGCCTCGATCAACCGCGGCAACTCCGGCGGCGCGTTGGTTAACCTGAACGGCGAGCTGATCGGCATCAATACCGCCATTCTGGCGCCGAGCGGCGGCAACGTCGGCATCGGTTTCGCCATTCCGAGCAATATGGCGCAGAACCTGAGCCAGCAGCTGATCGAATTCGGCGAAGTGAAACGCGGCCTGCTCGGCATCAAGGGCAGCGAAATGACCCCTGACATGGCCAAAGCCTTCAACACCGACGCGCAGCGCGGCGCCTTCGTCAGCGAAGTGCTGCCGAAATCCGCCGCCGCCAAGGCCGGCATCAAAGCCGGGGATATTCTGGTTTCCGTCGACGGCAAGCCGGTGAACAGCTTCGCCGAGCTGCGCGCCAAGGTCGGCACCACTGCGCCGGGCAAAACCCTCAAAGTGGGCCTGCTGCGCGACGGCAAACCGCAGGAAGTCTCGGTCACGCTGGACAACAGCGAGAGCGCCTCGACCAATGCCGAAACGCTGTCGCCGGCGCTGCAGGGCGTTTCCCTCAGCAACGGTGCGCTGCCGAGCGGCGACAAGGGCGTGAAGGTAGAGAACGTGGATAAAGGCTCGACGGCGGCGCAAATCGGCCTGCAAAAAGGCGACGTGATCATCGGCGTCAACCGCCAGCGCGTGGACAGCATTACCGCGCTGCGCAAGGTGCTGGAAGCCAAACCACCGGTGATGGCGCTCAATATCGTGCGCGGTACCGAAACCATTTATCTGCTGCTGCGTTAATTTGTGCAAAAACCGGGCTCGGTGACATACTGCGCCCGGTTAACTCATGCTATCCTCCGAACATCGTTCACCACACCACGAAAACTCCATGTTTGCTAAGCTCTTGCGTTCTGTCGTTATCGGTCTCATCGTTGCCGGCCTGCTGTTGGCTGCCCTGCCCATGCTGCGCTCTTCCAACGGCCTGTTTGCAGAGAAAACCGAGAATACCAGCGACGAAACGCCGGTGAGCTACAACAAGGCGGTGCGCCGCGCCGCGCCCGCCGTGGTGAACATCTACAACCGCAACCTGAACGGCGCCGCCAACGTGCTGTCGCTCGGTTCCGGCGTGATCATGAACGAACGCGGCTATATCATCACCAACCGCCACGTGATCAAAGACGCCCAGCAGATCACCGTGGTGTTGCAGGACGGCCGCCGCTACGAAGCGCTGCTGGTCGGCTCCGACGGCCTGACCGATTTGGCGGTGCTGAAGATCGATCCCGGCAACCTGCCGGTGATCCCGACCAACAAAAACCGCGTTGCCCACGTCGGGGACGTGGTGCTGGCAATCGGCAACCCGTATAACCTGGGGCAGACCGTCACTCAGGGCATCCTCAGCGCCACCGGGCGCATCAGTATGAGCACCACCGGCCGACAGACTTTCCTGCAGACCGACGCTTCAATCAACCGCGGCAACTCCGGCGGCGCGCTGGTCAACTCGCTGGGCGAGCTGATCGGCATCAACACCCTGACCTATGACAAAATCACCGACGGTGAAACGCCGGAGGGCCTCGGCTTCGCCATTCCGATCGAACTGGCCACCAAAATCATGGACAAGCTGATCCGCGACGGCCGCGTGATCCGTGGCTATTTCGGCATTCAGGGCAAGGAGATCATTCCGCTGCGTTCCTCCAATTCCGGCATCGATCGCCTGCAGGGCATCATCGTGACCGAAATTACGCCGAACGGCCCGGCGAGCAGCGCCGGTTTCCAGATCAACGACATCATCATCAACGTGGATAACAAACCGGCGGTATCCGTGCTGGAGACCATGGACCAGGTTGCGGAGATCAGGCCGGGCACCGAGATACCGGTCATCGTGCTGCGCGACGGCAAACGCATTACGTTGAAAATGACGGTGGGTGAATTCCCGGAAGACAGCAATTAAAAAAGGGCCGGCATTGATAGCCGGCCCTTTGATTTTCATCCTGCCGACGCAGCCGCGCCGGCGCTAATCACTTACTCGCCTTTCACGCGTTCGATGTTCGCACCCAGCGCGCGCAGCTTGTCTTCAATACGCTCATAGCCGCGATCGATGTGGTAGATGCGATCGACGACGGTCACGCCGTCGGCGATGCAGCCGGCGATCACCAGGCTGGCGGAAGCGCGCAGATCGGTCGCCATCACCTGAGCGCCGGACAGCTGCTCAACGCCGTGGCAGATTACGGTGTTGCTCTCGATTTCCGCGTGCGCGCCCATGCGGATCAGTTCCGGCACGTGCATGAAGCGATTTTCGAAGATGGTCTCGGTGATGACGCCGGTGCCTTCCGCCACCAGGTTCAGCAGGCTGAACTGGGCCTGCATGTCGGTCGGGAAGCCCGGGTGCGGCGCGGTGCGCACGGTGACCGCTTTCGGGCGTTTGCCGTGCATGTCCAGGCTGATCCAGTCTTCACCCACTTCGATATCGGCCCCGGCTTCGCGCAGCTTGGCCAGCACCGCATCCAGCGTGTCCGGACGGGTGTTGCGGCACATCACTTTGCCGCCGGAAACCGCGGCGGCGATCAGGAAGGTGCCGGTCTCGATGCGGTCAGGCAGCACGCGGTACACGCCGCCGCCCAGACGCTCGACGCCCTCGATGGTGATTTTGTCACTGCCGGCGCCGCTGATCTTCGCGCCCAGCGTGTTGAGGAAGTTGGCGGTATCGACAATTTCCGGCTCACGCGCGGCGTTCTCGATAACGGTGGTGCCGGTCGCCAGGGTCGCGGCGCTCATGATGGTCACGGTCGCGCCCACGCTCACCTTGTCCATGACGATGTGCGCGCCCTTCAGGCGGCCCTCGACGGACGCCTTGACGTAACCTTCTTCCAGCTTGATCTCGGCACCCAACTGCTCCAGGCCGGTGATGTGCAGATCGACCGGACGCGCGCCGATCGCGCAGCCGCCCGGCAGGGAAACCTGGCCGCGGCCGAAGCGCGCCACCAGTGGCCCCAGCGCCCAGATGGATGCGCGCATGGTTTTCACCAGATCGTAAGGGGCACAGAACTCGTTCACACCGCTGGCGTCCACGAAGACCGAACCGTTGCGCTCAATCTTGGTACCCAGCTGGTTGAGTAGTTTAATGGTGGTGTCGATGTCCTTCAGCTTAGGGACATTCTGCAGTTCGACCGGCTCTTCCGCCAACAGGGCGGCGAACAGGATCGGCAGGGCGGCGTTTTTGGCCCCGGAAATAGACACTTCACCGCTCAGGCGAGTCCGACCCTGCACACGAAATTTATCCATCTGACTACTCTCTGTTATCTAATCTGAAGCTGCCCGCCCGGCAGGGCAAACAGCCTTAAAATCCGTTGAGTTTGCGGTCTCGCTGCCACTCTTCAGGGGTGTACGCCTTGATAGACAAGGCATGAATGCGGTTGTCCGCAATGTATTCCATCAGCGGTGCGTAAACCGTCTGCTGTTTTTTGACGCGGCTCATACCGGCGAACAGTTCACCGACCACGATCGCCTGAAAATGGCTGCCGTCGCCCGTCACATGTACTTCATCCAGTGCCAATGCCTGCATCAGCACGTCTTTAATCTCGTTGGTTTCCATAGTATCCAGTTCTGCCGCTAAAGGATCATAAACAGCCTAGTATCTTAGTGGAATACGATGTTTTCTTAAACTAAAGAAAAAGCCCCTGCGTAACAGGGGCTTTGTATCGTTTTACCACGCAAGGGCGACGTAAAACGCCGCTAACCGGCGGTATCGACAGGCATTATCGCCTGCAGGTTGTAGAGCGCGATCAGCGTTTTCAGGCGCTCGGTGGCGCCGAAAATTTTTAGCGCTACGCCGCGCTCACGCTGCTCTTCCTGCAGATGCAGCAACAGCGCCAGCCCGGCGGAGTCCACCCGCTCCAGTTGCGCCACGTCGATCGCGGTTTTATCCGCCATCAGCGCATCGCGCTGCCGCCACAGCGGCTGCAGCGTTTCCCGGTCCAGTTCACCGCGCAGGATCAGCGTCTGCTGCTGTGATTCGAAGCTGAGCGCTGCCGACATCAGTTTTTCTTGTCCAGCGTAATAGGCTGCGCGGCGGCGGCCTGCAGCTGTTTGGTCAGGCCATCGATGCCCTGAGTACGCAGCGTGGACGCCCACTCGTTCTGCTTGGTGGTGATCATGCTGACGCCTTCGGCGATCATGTCATACGCCTGCCAATAGCCGGTTTTGCTGTTCTTGCGCCATTGGAAATCCAGACGTACCGGCGGGCGGCCGCCGTTGTCGATGATGGTGACGCGAATGGCCACGATGTCGGCATTGCCCAGCGGCTGTTCAGGCGCGATCTGGTAAGTCTGGCCGTGGTACATCGCCAGCGCCTGGCCGTAAGCCTGCTCCAGGTAAGACTGGAAGGCGGTAAAGTAGGCTTCGCGCTGCGCAGGCGTCGCGTCTTTGTAGTAACGGCCCAGCACCAGCGCGCCGGCGTATTTCACCTGCACGAACGGCATCAGTTCCTGATGCACGATGGAGCGCAGGTAGTTCGGGTCCTGCTTGATCTTCGGCTGTTCGTTCTTCAAACGGCTGAAGGTCTTCTGCGCCGCGTCTTGCATCAAGCTGTAAGGATTGGTTTGGTCGGCTGCGCTCGCCAGCGGTGCAACCACCAGCAGAGCCACCATCAGTAAACGTTTAAACATGCAGGTATCCTCTCTTAATGATTTGGAACAGCGGGTTGCGGTGCGGCGCCGGCAGCCGGCTCAGCGGCCGCGTCTCCCGATTTGGCGCTGTCCTGACCGCCGCTTTTATACAGGAACTGGCCGATCAAATCTTCCAGAACCATGGCTGACTTGGTGTCCTGGATGGTGCCGCCGTCTTTTAGAATGGTGGTGCCCATGTCAGGATCTTCGAAGCCCACGTTAAGCGCCAGATATTGCTCGCCCAGCAGGCCGGAGGTGCGGATCGCCAGCGAGCTGGTATCCGGGATTTGGTCGTACTTTTTCTGGATATCCAGCGCCACGCGCGGCGTGTAGGTTTTCGGATCGAGCTCGATGTCCGCCACGCGGCCGATCACCACGCCACCGATCTTCACCGGCGAACGCGGTTTCAGGCCGCCGATGTTGTCGAACGTCGCGTAAATGCGGTAGGTCGGCTCGCTGCCGATCGATTTAAGGTTCGCCACCTGCAGGCAGATAAACACGATGGCGCACAGCGCGATCAGCATAAATGCCCCAACCCAGATTTCACTCTTCTTCGTTTGCATCGAATCAATTCCCAAACATCAGTGCTGTCAGCACGAAATCCAATCCCAACACCGCCAGTGACGAATGCACCACGGTACGCGTCGTCGCCCGGCTAATCCCTTCAGAGGTAGGCACGGCGTCGTACCCGTTGAAAATGGCAATCCAGGTTACGGTAATGGCGAATACCACGCTTTTGATCAGGCAGTTGAGCAGATCTTTTTTCCACTCCACGGCGCCCTGCATCGCCGACCAGAAGAAGCCGCTGTCGATGCCCTTCCAGTCCACGCCGACCACCGAGCCGCCCCAGATGCCGATCGCCACGAAAATGATGGTCAACAGCGGCATGCTGATCAGCCCCGCCCAGAAGCGCGGCGCCACGATGCGCCGCAGCGGATCGACCGCCATCATTTCCAGGCTGGAGATCTGCTCCGTCGCCTTCATCAGGCCGATTTCCGCCGTGAGCGCGGAACCGGCGCGGCCGGCGAACAGCAGCGCCGTCACCACCGGCCCCAGTTCGCGCAGCAGCGACAGCGCCACCATCATGCCGAGGCTGGCCTCGGCGCTGTAGGTGGTGAGCACGATATAGCCCTGCAGGCCCAGCACCATGCCGATGAACAGCCCGGAGACCATGATGATCAGCAGCGACTGCACGCCGACGCTGTAGAGCTGTTTCAACAACAGCGGCCACTGCTTGCCGGGTTCCGGCCGGCCAATCAACGCGTTGAACAGCATCAACCCGGCGCGGCCGAAGCTGGCGCTGGTGTTGATGCCACTGCGCCCCAAGGACGCTAACGCTCTTAATAACATGAGCTTATTTACTCCCTAAGCCTAGCAGTTCGGTCTGATAATCCCCGGCCGGGTAGCGGAACGGCACCGGCCCATCCGCTATACCATCCAGGAACTGGCGCACGCGCGCATCAGGATTGTTCTGCAATTGCTGCGTGGTGCCTTCGGCGATCACCCGGTGATCGGCCACGATGTAGGCGTAGTCGGCGATGCTCAGCACCTCCGGCACGTCGTGCGACACCACGATGCAGGTAATGCCCAGCGCATGGTTCAGCTCATCGATCAGCTTGACCAGCACCCCCATGGTGATCGGATCCTGGCCGACGAAGGGTTCGTCGAACATGATCATCTCAGGGTCCAGCGCGATCGCGCGCGCCAACGCCGCCCGGCGCGCCATGCCGCCGGAAAGCTCATTGGGCATCAGTTGGGCCGCGCCGCGCAGCCCTACCGCCTCCAGCTTCATCAGCACCGTGCTGCGCAGCAGGGGTTCAGGCAGGTTGCTGTGCTCGCGCAGCGGGTAGGCTACGTTTTCGAATACGGTCAAATCGGTGAACAGCGCGCCCGACTGGAACAGCATGCTCATCTTTTTGCGCGCGTCGTATAACTGACGGCGGGACAACGCGGGAATGTTGTCGCCGTCGAACCAAATTTCCCCGCTGTCCGGCGTCAGCTGGCCGCCTATCAGGCGCAGCAGCGTGGTTTTGCCGATGCCCGATGGCCCCATGATTGCCGTGACCTTGCCTCGGGGCACCGTCAGGTTGATGTCTTCAAATATCCGCCGGTCGCCGCGCGAGAAGCTCATGTCGCGCACTTCGACCAAATTATCTGTCTTATGGAGCATGTTAATGGACCCTTTACGACTCATCTGTTGCTGAATCTACCCGTGATGTTAAAGCAATGGGCTCAATCCGTCTCATCTTTACAAAAACTTACTGCCATTTCGCGACCAATGGTGCCATTGGTTTTACTTTTCCGCGCCACCCGGTCAAAATTGGCGCCATAACGAAAAAAAACGAAACTGTTCAACTATTAGCCGGGAAAAACCGTTGCTGTAGCTCTAGCGCGCGCAACGGAGGGCAAGCAATACCGCCGCATTGACGGCTTTAACCAACGAACCGGGATAATACCCGACAAAGGACCCTGCATGTTTCTCGCGATAGCATTATTAATCGTTGGTTTATTTCTACTGGTGTATGGTGCAGACCGCTTAGTTTATGGTGCTGCCGTGATTTCCCGCTCGCTCGGCGTCCCGCCGTTGATCATCGGCATGACCATCGTCGGCATCGGCACTTCGCTGCCGGAGCTGATCGTGTCCACCACCGCCGCGCTGAACGGGCAGATAGATATGGCCGTTGGCAACGTATTAGGTTCCAACATTACCAACATTTTATTGATCCTGGGCGTGGCGGCGCTGATTCACCCGCTGGCCGCGCGCTCCGAGATACTGCGGCGCGAACTGCCGCTGATGTTAGCGGTCACAGTATTGTGCGGTTTCGTGTTGATGGACGGCACCCTGAGCAGGCTGGACGGCGTGCTGCTGCTGGCCGCCGCCGCCGGCTTCATCCTGCTGATGCTGAAAATCGCCCGGCTGGCGCAGCGCGAGGGCAGCGACAGCCTGACCATGGAACAGATCGCCGAGCTGCCGCAGGACAGCAGCAACACCGTGGCGGTGCTGTGGCTGGTGTTGGCGTTTATCATTCTGCCGCTCTCTTCCAGGATGGTGGTCGATAACGCGACGGTGATTGCGCACTATTTCGGCCTGAGCGAACTGGTGGTCGGGTTGACCATTATCGCCATCGGCACCAGCCTGCCCGAACTGGCCACCTCCATCGCCGGGGCGCTGAAGGGCGAGGATGATATGGCGATTGGTAATATCATCGGTTCCAATATTTTCAACACGGTGATCGTGCTGGGCGTCCCCGCCCTGCTATCGCCGGGTAGCGTGGACACCGCCGCCTTCCAGCGCGATTACTGGGTGATGCTGGCGGCCAGCGTGCTGCTGAGCGTGCTGTGCATCGGCCGCAAACACCGCATCGGCCACCTGGCGGGCGCGCTGTTATTATGCGGCTTTATTGCGTATCTTGCGGTGCTGTTCTTTAACCCTTTCAGTACTTTCGGCTAAACCGACGGGAATGAGTATGTCGAACATTGAGTTGCAACCGGGCTTCGATTTTCAGCAGGCCGGCAAAGAAGTGCTTCAGATAGAGCGTGAAGGGCTGGCTCAGCTCGACAGCTACATCAACGCAGACTTCACCCGCGCCTGCGAAACGATCGCCGCCTGCGGCGGCAAAGTGGTGGTGATGGGCATGGGCAAATCCGGCCATATCGGCTGCAAGATCGCCGCGACCTTCGCCAGCACCGGCACCCCCTCATTCTTCGTTCACCCGGCGGAGGCCAGCCATGGCGATTTGGGCATGGTCACCCCGCAGGACATCGTGCTCGCCATCTCCAACTCCGGCGAGTCCAGCGAGATCCTGGCGCTGATCCCGGTGTTGAAACGTCAGCAGATCACCCTCATCTGTATGACCAACAATCCGGAAAGTTCGATGGGCAAAGCGGCGGATATCCACCTGTGCATCAAGGTGCCGCAGGAAGCCTGCCCGCTGGGGCTGGCGCCGACCACCAGCACCACCGCCACGCTGGTGATGGGCGATGCGCTGGCCGTCGCGCTGCTGAAAGCGCGCGGTTTCACGCCGGAAGATTTCGCGCTGTCGCATCCGGGTGGCGCACTCGGCCGCAAACTGCTGCTGCGAGTTAGCGATATCATGCACAGCGGCGACGAAATGCCCCACGTCAGCGCCGACGCCTCGTTGCGCGACGCGCTGCTGGAAATTACCCGAAAAAATCTGGGCCTGACGGTGATTTGCGACGATCTGATGAAAATCGCCGGCATCTTCACCGATGGCGACCTGCGCCGGGTGTTCGACATGGGCATCAACCTGCGCGAGGCGAAGATCGCCGATGTCATGACGCCGGGCGGCGTGCGGGTGCGCCCCAATATTCTGGCGGTCGATGCATTGAACCTGATGCAACAACGCCACATCACCGCGCTGCTGGTTGCCGATGGCGACCAGTTGCTGGGTGTGGTACATATGCATGACATGCTGCGCGCCGGCGTCGTTTAATTAAGGAATAGAACGGAATGGGTATGGTAGAAACCTGCTACGGGCCGGTAGAACAAGAGGTTATGGCGCGTGCCGGGAACATCCGCCTGTTGATTTGCGACGTTGACGGCGTGCTGTCGGACGGCCTGATCTTCATGGGCAACAACGGTGAAGAACTGAAGGCGTTCAACGTGCGCGACGGTTACGGCATCCGCTGCTTGAAAACCTCGGACATCGAAGTGGCGATCATCACCGGCCGCTCCGCCAAGCTGCTGGAAGACCGCTCGCAGACGCTCGGTATCACCCATCTGTATCAGGGGCAATCCGATAAGCTTTTGGCCTTCCGCGAACTGTTGGATAAACTGTCGTTAACGGCGGATCAGGTCGCCTATATCGGCGATGACCTGATCGACTGGCCGGTGATGGCGCAGGTCGGCCTGGCGGTCGCGGTGGCGGACGCCCACCCGCTGTTGACGCCGCGCGCCCACTACGTCACCCGCATTGCCGGCGGCCGCGGCGCGGTGCGCGAACTGTGCGACATCATTCTTTTGGCTCAAAATAAGCTGGAGGACGCCAAAGGGCTGTCGATATGAGTAAAACCAAACTGTGGATCACCATCCTGTTGACGGTGATCGTTCTGGCGCTGATCGGCTGGAACATGACGGACTTCAGCGACGAGACGGCCCCTGGCCCGGTCAACGATCAGGATCCGACTTACCAGAGCCAGCACACGGTCACCGTGGTGTACAACCCGGCCGGCAAGCTGAATTACAAACTGGTGGCGGAAGACGCGAAGTATTACACCGCCGGCGAGCTGAGCTGGTTCACCCAGCCGGTGATGACGCTGTTCGATGAGAATGCGGTGGCCACCTGGTCAGTTCGCGCCGATCGCGCCAAACTGACTAAAGACCGGATGCTGTATCTGTATGGTCACGTCGAGGTAAACAGCCTGACCACCACCTCGCAGCTGGAAAAAATTAAGACGGACAACGCTCAGGTAAACCTGGTCACCCAGGACGTCACCTCCGATGACGAAGTCACGCTTTACGGGACCAATTTTACCTCTAACGGCATGAAAATGCGTGGGAACCTGCGGACCAAAACCGCTGAGCTGATTGATAAGGTTAAGACCAACTATGAAATTCAGAACCAAAAACCAACTCCGTAACCTGTTGCTCGGCAGCTTAGTTTTGGCCGCCAGCGCCCCCGCTCTGGCGCTGAAATCCGACTCCAGCCAGCCGGTGAGCATCGACTCGCTCAAGCAGTCGTTGGACATGCAAAGCAACGTCAGTACCTTCACCGACAACGTGGTGATCAAGCAAGGCACCATCGATATTCGCGCCGACAAGGTGGTGGTCACCCGTCCGGGCGGAGATCAGAATAAGACCTATATTGAAGCGTTCGGCAACCCGGTAACCTTCTACCAGATGCAGGACAGCGGCAAGCCGGTCAAAGGCCACGCGCAGAAAGTGCGTTACGACGTGGCGACCCAGCTGGTGACCCTGACGGGCAACGCCTATCTGGAGCAGCTCGACAGCAACGTGAAAGGCGATCGCATCACCTATCTGGTGCAACAGCAGCAAATGCAGGCGTTCAGCGATAAAGGCAAACGCGTGACAACGGTTCTGGTACCGTCGCAGTTGCAAGACAAAAACGGGCAAAAAAAGAGTAACTAATCACTTATGGCAACACTCATCGCAGAAAACCTGGCGAAAGCCTACAAGGGCCGTAAAGTTGTCGAAGACGTCAGCCTGAAAGTGAAATCCGGCGAGATCGTCGGCCTGCTCGGGCCGAACGGCGCCGGTAAAACCACCACCTTCTACATGGTGGTCGGCATCGTGCCGCGCGACGCCGGGCGCATCGTGATCGACGAAGAAGACATCAGCCTGCTGCCGCTGCACGCCCGCGCGCGCCGCGGCATCGGATACCTGCCGCAGGAAGCGTCGATCTTCCGCCGCCTGAGCGTGTACGACAACCTGATGGCGGTGCTGGAGATTCGCCCCGACCTCACCAGCGAACAACGCGAAGACCGCGCCAAAGAGCTGATGGAAGAGTTCCATATCTCCCATCTGCGCGACAGCCTCGGCCAGGCGCTGTCCGGCGGTGAACGCCGCCGCGTCGAAATCGCCCGCGCGCTGGCGGCCAACCCGAAATTCATTCTGCTGGACGAACCCTTCGCCGGGGTGGATCCGATTTCCGTTATCGACATCAAAAAAATCATCGAGCACCTGCGTGACAGCGGCCTGGGCGTGCTGATCACCGACCACAACGTGCGCGAGACGCTGGACGTATGTGAACGCGCCTACATCGTCAGCCAGGGCAAACTGATTGCCCACGGCACGCCGGATGCTATTCTGGCCGACGAGCAGGTAAAACGCGTTTATCTGGGCGAAGAGTTCCGCCTCTGAGCGCCGGCGCGCCCTGCGGGGCGACACCGTTAACGGAAGTAGACAGAAGACTATGAAGCAAGGTTTGCAACTCAGGCTCAGCCAACAGCTGGCCATGACTCCTCAGCTCCAGCAGGCGATCCGCCTGCTGCAGTTGTCCACGCTTGAGCTTCAGCAAGAGATCCAGCTGGCGCTGGAGAGCAATCCACTGCTTGAACAGACCGATCTGCACGACGAAATCGACGCCAAAGAAACCCAGGAAACCGAGGGGCTCGATACCCGCGAGGCGCTGGAACAAAAAGACATGCCGGAAGAGCTGCCGCTGGACGCCACCTGGGATGAGATCTACACCGCCGGCACGCCGTCAGGCACCGGCACCGACTACAGCGACGACGAGCTGCCGGTCTATCAGGGCGAGACTACCCAAACGCTGCAGGATTACCTGATGTGGCAGGTGGATCTGACGCCGTTCTCCGATACCGACGCCGCCATCGCCACCTCCATCGTCGACGCGGTGGACGACACCGGTTATCTCACCGTGCCGCTGGAAGACATTCTGGAAAGCCTGGGCGACGAGAACGTGACCCTCGAGGAAGTCGAGGCGGTGTTGAAGCGCGTGCAGCGTTTCGATCCGATCGGCGTCGCCGCGCGCGATCTGCGCGATTGCCTGCTGGTGCAGCTCTCCCAATACGCCAAAGACACCCCTTATCTGGCCGAAGCGCGGCTGATCATCAGCGACCATTTGGATCTGTTGGCCAACCACGACTTTCGCAGCCTGATGCGATCAACCCGGCTAAAAGAAGATACACTGAAAGAAGCGATGCTGCTGATTCAGTCGCTCGATCCGCGCCCGGGGCAGTCGATCAATACCGGCGAATCGGAGTACGTAATTCCGGACGTGCTGGTGCGCAAAACGCAGAACACGTGGACGGTCGAGCTCAACGGCGACAGCATACCGCGTTTGAAGATCAATCAGCAGTACGCCGCGCTGGGCAACAGTGCCCGCAGCGAAGCCGACGGCCAGTTCATCCGCAGCAACCTGCAGGAAGCCAAGTGGCTGATTAAAAGCCTGGAGAGCCGCAACGAGACGCTGCTGAAGGTCACCCGCTGCATCGTCAGCCAACAGCAGGCGTTCTTCGAGCAAGGCGAAGAGTTTATGAAACCCATGGTGTTGGCGGATATCGCCCAGGCCGTGGAGATGCATGAATCGACGATCTCGCGCGTCACCACGCAGAAGTTTCTGCACAGCCCGCGCGGCATTTTCGAATTGAAATATTTCTTCTCCAGCCACGTGAATACCGACAGCGGCGGCGAAGCCTCCTCGACGGCGATCCGCGCGTTGGTGAAGAAATTGATTGCGGCGGAAAACCCCGCCAAACCACTCAGCGACAGCAAGCTGGCCACCCTGCTTTCCGATCAGGGGATCATCGTGGCGCGGCGCACCGTCGCCAAGTACCGAGAGTCTTTGTCCATCCCGCCGTCGAACCAGCGTAAACAGTTGGTTTGACCTCTATTGAGAAGGAAGACACTATGCAGCTCAACATTACCGGACACCACATCGAAATCACCGATCCGTTGCGCGAGTTCGTGAACAACAAGTTCGCCAAACTCGAACAGTATTTTGATCGCATCAATCAGGTGTATGTTGTATTAAGTGTGGAAAAAGTGCAGCAAATTGCGGAAGCAACGGTGCACGTGAATGGAGGCGAGTTGCACGCCACCTCGGAAGACGAGAATATGTATGCCGCAATTGATACGCTGATCGACAAATTGGCACGTCAATTGAACAAACATAAAGACAAATTGAAGCAACACTGACACCCTAACCCATTCCGTGAGGTTGCCTCCGTCGCAGCCTCGCCCTTCGGCGCGTGACCCGCATGGGTGACGCGCCGAACGGTAATCAGGGTTAAAACCGACGAAAAACCGCCTTGCCGGGTGCGCCCGGCGGCGCGGTTTTAAGTGAAGATGAGATGAACAACGAATATATGCAATTAAGCTCGGTGTTAAACATCGAGTGCACCAAAAGCTCGGTACACTGCACCAGCAAGAAGCGGGCTTTGGAAATTATCAGCGAACTGGCCGCCAAACAGCTCAATCTGCCTTCGCAGGTGGTGTTTGACGCGGTTCTCACCCGGGAGCGCATGGGCAGCACCGGTATCGGCAACGGTATCGCCATTCCCCACGGCAAACTGGAAGAGGACACACTGCGGGCCGTTGGCGTGTTTATCCGTCTCGACCAACCCATCGCTTTCGACGCTATCGACAACCAGCCGGTCGACCTGCTGTTCGCGCTGCTGGTGCCTGCCGATCAGTGCAAAACCCATTTGCATACCCTGTCGCTGGTCGCCAAACGCCTGGCCGACAAAACCGTATGCCGCCGCCTGCGCGCCGCGCAGAGCGACGAAGAGCTTTACCAAATCATCACCGAGTGAAGCCCGGCCGGCGTGACTTCCAGCCCGGATAACGCTACTGTTTCACGATGATGGATCCGGCTGCGGCCGGAATAACAAAGTTTCCACCGGTGGCGATGAACGCCGCCGCGATGCCAGGGGAGTTGCCACATGGTGCTGATGATTGTCAGCGGCCGTTCCGGTTCCGGAAAATCCGTCGCCTTGCGGGCGCTGGAAGACATGGGTTTTTACTGCGTTGACAACCTGCCGGTGGTGCTGCTGCCGCAGCTCGCCAACACGCTGGCGGAACGCAATATCTCCGCGGCGGTCAGCATCGACGTGCGCAACATGCCGGAATCGCCAGAAGTGTTCGAATACGCGATGACTCAGCTTCCGGACAGCTTCTCGCCGCAGCTGCTGTTCCTCGACGCCGATCGCAACACGCTGATCCGCCGTTACAGCGACACCCGCCGCCTGCACCCGCTCTCCAGCAAAAACCTGTCGCTGGAAAGCGCCATCGACGAAGAGAGCGATCTGCTCGAACCGCTGCGCTCGCGGGCTGACCTGATTATCGACACCTCGGAAATGTCGGTGCACGAACTGGCCGAAATGCTGCGCACCCGCCTGCTGGGTAAGCGTGAGCGCGAGCTGACCATGGTGTTCGAATCCTTCGGCTTCAAGCACGGCATTCCGATCGACGCCGACTACGTGTTCGACGTGCGCTTCCTGCCTAACCCGCACTGGGATCCGAAGCTGCGGCCGATGACCGGTCTGGACAAGCCGGTCGCGTCGTTCCTCGATCGCCATACCGAAGTGCACAACTTCATCTACCAGACCCGCAGCTACCTGGAGCAATGGCTGCCGATGCTGGAAACCAACAACCGCAGCTACCTGACGGTCGCCATCGGCTGTACCGGCGGTAAACACCGCTCGGTATACGTGGCGGAACAGCTGGCCGATTACTTCCGCTCGCGCGGCAAGAACGTGCAGTCGCGCCACCGCACGCTGGAAAAGCGCAAACAATGACGGTCAAACAGACGGTTGAAATCAAAAACAAGCTGGGCATGCACGCGCGTCCGGCGATGAAACTGTTCGAGCTGGTGCAAAGCTTCGACGCCGAGGTGATGCTGCGCAACGAAAGCGGCACCGAAGCCGAAGCCAGCAGCGTCATCGCGCTGCTGATGCTGGACTCCGCCCAGGGCCGGCATATCGAAGTCGAAGCGACCGGCCCCGACGAAGTCAACGCGCTGGCGGCGGTGGTCGAGCTGTTCAACTCCGGGTTTGATGAAGATTAGCCGCTGAAGCCCTCTCGCGAATGCGTCGTACCGGCGCGTTCGTTCCCTTTGCCTCCTATCCCTGACACAACCTCCCGCTTTTCACTTTGCGTACCCGCTTCCAAAATCAGCAGTAACTGCCTGTAAATGCGAGGCATGGATTTACCATCACGGCGCTAACCGCAATAGTGTGCCACGACAGAAACGGGCTGCAGCCGGGTATTTCCCTCTCACTGCGAGCGGGGATGATAAGTTTACAATTTGTGAACACCTAAGGCAGCCGCTATAATGTTCACCAGGCAGGAATCGAGGGAACGATGCATATCATTTCCAGGGAACCGTTCAATAACGCAACGAAGCAATACCCTAATGAAGCCGCTGCTCTCGAGGCCATTTATAAAACGTTGCGACGCGGCGAGTTCCGCACGCCGGACGAGTTAAAAGCGCTTTTTCCTTCGCTCGATCGTATGAAATACAAAGAGAAATGGTGGGTCATTGACGTCGGCGGCAACCACCTGCGAATTTTGTTCTTTGCCAGCTTTGAGACACAGAAAGTATTCATAAAGCACATTGTTAGCCACGCCGAGTACGACAAGCTGATGCAGCACTATCGAAGGAGTTCATCATGATTACAGATGCCATTAAGGCCGCCGATGCGCTGCTGCGCGCCGTGCCCTTATTGCAGGGCAGCGGTTCTCAGCAAGACTACCGGGAAGCGCTCGAATTGGTGGAATATCTGCTGGAAAACGATGAACACCATCCGCTGATTGACATGCTGGCAAAAAAGATCGCCGAATATGAAGATAACGGCGCCGAGTTTACCGCATTCAACCAGCGTATCGCCCAACTCCCGCAGGGGGTGGCCGCGCTTCGCGTATTGATGGAACAGCACCAACTCAGCCAAAGTGATTTTGAACATGAGATCGGCAAAAAGTCGTTGGTCAACCAAATCCTAAGCGGCAAAAGATCGCTGACCATTCCGCACATTATGGCGCTGGCCAAACGCTTCAATCTGCCCCCGGCCCTCTTTCTGCCGGAAGCAGATTAGCCCCCTTAACTCCGGCTCAGGCAGTCCAGCGCCACCGCTTTAAAGCTGTCGAAGCTGTCGCTGCCCAACAGGCGGCTCATTGAGCGTTCACGCACGAAGGTGACGAACAGCTCGTAGATCGCCATCGCCTCTTCATAGTCGCTCTTGCTGATCGCCAGCAGGAAAATCACGTGCGCGACCTCGCCTTCTCCCCAGGCGACGCCCTGCGGCGCCAACAGCGTCACCACCACGGTCTTTTTGGCCAGCAGCCCCAGCGAGTGCGGCAGCGCGATGCCCTCGCCCAGCAGCGTGGAAACGATCGCCTCGCGTTCGACCAGCGACGGATAGAAGTCCGCGCCGACGTACCCTTCCCGCTCCAGCTGGCCGCACACCCGGCTGAACAGCTCCGCCTGCGTCAACGGCTCGTTGAGCACCATGAAATGCTCGGCGTCGAAGAACTTCTCCAGCATGTACGGTCGGGTGCGATCCACCAGCACCAGCTTGCCCAGTTGCTCCAGTTGGTAATCGGTCGGGAACGGCGACATCACCACCACCGGCTTGTTCTTTTCGCCGATGCGGGCGTTGGAAATCACGAAGTCTTCATCGATATGCTCAAGCATCTCGTAATCGCGCAGCGAGACAATGCGCGTCATCACCAGCTGCGGATACTTGCGCGCAATCTGCGCCTGGATCATGCGCACCGTCGAGTTGCCGGTATCGCACACCAGCATCACCTGCGGGTGGCGCTCATAACCGATGTTGTAATGCCGCTCCAGCCCCACGCCGATGTGCAGCACCAGATAGCCGATTTCGTTCTCGCTCAGGGTATAGGGGGTGTATTTGCCCCAGCTGGAGACCGCCGCCAGCGTCACGTCGTAAGCCATCGGATAGTGCTGCTTGATGTTGGCCAACAGCGGATTGGGGATATTGATCTGGTATTTCACCCGCGTAATCATGGTCTTGATATGGGTGAGCAGATCGGCCCGCAGCTGCTCGTCGCCCTGCAGGTTGTAGTTATAGTGTGCGTTGATGTAGGACAGGATGTAGTCCACCAGCGCTTCTTCATCGTCGGCGTTGATCTCGGTCGGCTGCACGTCCTGCACGCGCCGTGCGGCAATGTTGACCCGCAAATAGGCCTCTTCGGCCATCGAGATCTCTTTGCCGGAGGCCGAACGCAGCTCCGCCGCCAGGCGGGTCGACACCTGACGCACCGCGTCGTCGCCGTCTTCCACCTCGAAGTCCGGCAGCGGATAGCCGTCGTTGATGCGCCGCAGCGCCACCGCGCAGTAGAAGATCAGGTACTGCTCGCCCTCGTCGGTCAGGCGAATGGCATATTGCGACAGCAGCGGGTGCAGCAATCCGGCGAACGCCGCTACCTGCGGCTGCAGCAGGATCTCGTTGTTGAGCAGCGGGTTCTCGGCGTCGGCCAGCTGCAGCTGGAACAGCAGATCGGTGAGACAGGCGCGGATCGCCATCTCGGCGCCGAACAGCTTCATGCCGTAGCGCGGCTTGGTTTCGATCGTCAATTGATAGTGCGCCAGACGCTCTCTCACCTCAGCCATGTCGTTTTGCAACGTACCGCGGCTGACGAACCACTCGTCGGCCAAATCTTCCAGTTTGAGGGAGAAGGCTGAGGTCAAAAAACGCACCAGCAGATAATGCACCCGCTCCTGCGCGCTGCGCGGGGTGGCGTGCTTGCGGCGCTCCTGATGCTGCAGAGCGCTGAACAGCGCGGCGTTATCGACCTGCAGGCGATAGCCGGCCCCGCGGCTATGCACGAAACGCGCGCCGTATTTGTCCAGAATCTCGTTCAGCGCGGTGATGTCCGCCCGCACCGTGCGGGTGGACACGGCGAAACGCTTCGCCAGCTCATCCTGCGGCAAAGTCTCGGTTTGCAAAGCATCGAACAAGTAAGCCAAACGCGGGTAAGGAAATCGCACCATTCTGTGTCCGTCAATCAGGCAACCCGCCCGGTGAGCCGGGCGGGCCACGGGTTACTTCGGCGGCGGCAGGAACGCCATTTGCGAGGGGCTGCCGATCGGCAGATAGCCGCCCACAAAGCTGAGTTTGCCGTCCGTCGGGTTTACGCTGAAACGGGTAACGTTATCGCTGCGCTGGTTCAACGCATACAGATAGCGGCCATCCGGGCTCAGCGCCAGCGAACGCGGGTAATCGCCACGCGTCCAGGTTTCCGCCACCGGCTTCAACTCACCGCCGGCGCCCACGCTGAACTGGGCAATGCTGTTATGCAGCCGGTTGGCGACGTACAGCGTGTCGCCGTTCTTGCTGAGCGCCAGCCCCGAAGCGAAGCTGGTGCCCTGATAGTCGGCGGACAATGCGGAAACCGCATGCAGTTGTTTCAGAGTACCTTTTTGGCGATCAAAACGGTAGCTGGTCAACGTCGAGGCCTCTTCGTTCACCAGCAGCACGGTTTCGCCGTCCGGATGGAACACAAAGTGACGCGGCCCCGCGCCGGCGGAAGAGGCGGCGATCCACGGCGGATCGTTCGGCGTCAGCCGGCCGCTCTCGGCGTCAAAGCGCCATTGGTAGATGCGATCCAACCCCAGATCCGTGGAGAACACGAACTTGCCGCTCGGATCGCTGGCGATCATATGGGCATGCGGGCCATTGTGATCGCTGATGGCGAAGCTGCCGTTCACCGCCGCCGCCGGTTTGGCCGCGCCCGCCGGGCCCTGCTGTTGCTGCACCGAGCTGGCGGCGCCCAGGCTGCCGTCCGCTTCGATCGGGAAAGCCGCCACGCTGCCGCTGACGTAGTTGGCCACCAGCAGATGCCGCCCGTCCGGCGTCGATGAGAGATACACCGGCCCCGCCCCCTGCGAATCCACCTGGTTGAGCTGCGTCAGGCCGCCGTCGGCCGGATTGACCCGGTAAGCGGTGATGCCGCCGTGTTTGCCGCCGTTGAAATCGGCCACTTCGCTGGCGACATACAGCGTCTTGCCATCGGCGCCCAGCGTCAGCTGCGCCGGATTCGGCACTTTGCTGACCAGCGTAGTGTGGCTCAGCGCGCCGCTGGCCGGATCGACCTGCACCCGATAAACGCCTTCGCCGTTGGGATTATAGGTGCCGATATAGGCGAAATGAGATGACATGGAATTCATTGCATCCTCAGCATGCAGCGCCGGGCCGGTCACGGCCAGCAGCGCCAGGAACAACGCGGTGCGTCGGGTTGGAGTCTGCCAGTTTCGCATAGTAATCCTCAGTATATATCCGTCATCTTTCAAGCTGCAGCGTTGTTGGCTGCCCGCACTCACCCCAGTCACTTACTTAAGTAAGCTCCTGGGGACTCATGCTCTTGCCGCCGGGAAGCAACTCCAATTATTTAGGGCATACCTCATCCCATTGCGCGTTCAGCCCACCAGCTTTTTGGTCATCGCCAGCAGGGTTTTCACGTCCTGCGGACGCGTGTCGCCGCTGGCGGCGTCGATGATCGAGCTGTAGATATGCGGGATCACGCGTTTCACGCCGGCCGCCAGCGCGATCTCGACGATCGGCTCGTAATTCTCCAGATCGATGCCGCCGGTCGGCTCCAGCATAAAGTCATGCTCGGCGCAGGCCTTGGCTACGTACTGGTACTCGTCCTTGCACTTCAGGCCACCCATCGGGAAATACTTGATCGAGCTGCCGCCCATGTCCTTCAGCAAGGCGATGGCGGTTTCCACCGGCACGATGCCGTCAGGCGCTGCGGCACTCAATGGGCCGGTAGAAATCTTCACCCAGCCGACACGGCCGGTCGGCGATACCAGGCCGTTGACCACGCTGTCGTTCTGGCCCAGCAGAGCGCGGCTGGCGCCGACGCCGGTAAACACCTGGTTAACGTGCTGCGGCTGCACCTGCTGAGCGATCAGGCTGACCATCGCCGACTGTTTCGGATCGCCGGCGCCCAGGCCGACCGAGAGCGCGTTTTCAATCAGGCGCGCATAGCGCAGCATGTCGGTCACCGCGCTGTCGACGTCCGGGTAGTTCTTGGAGAGTACGCCCACCAGCACATGGCCTTCCGCCGCGGCGTAGATGTCCTGCGCGTTGGCTTTGGAGCCGGCCAGCACGTTCAGGCAGACGCGGTCGCGATAGTAGTTAGGCTGCAGCTTCATGCTTGTTTCTCCGTAAACAGGTTTTTGATACAGCTAAAGACGGTCATCAGCTGTTGCTCGTCGACGCTGCGCACGTCGACCTCAATCTTGCCCTCGTTGGCCTTGTAGCCGCGGAAGTAGATGGCAATATCGCCGGTTTTCAGCGCCTGAACGATGTCATAGGTCGACCGCCCCAGCACCGCTTCGTCGAAAGTGATCTCGGCGCGGGCGATATCGCGGCCGGCGCTGTCCCAGACGGTTTTGGCGCTGACGCCGGTCAGGGTGTTGAGGCTATCGAGGAACGGCGTCATCCGCGCCACCATCTGTTGCCCGGTGGTTTTCTCAAGCGTCAGATAGCTTTCAATCGCCTGCGTCAGCCCGAGGATGCCCTCTTTGCCGACCTTCATCGCCCGGCCGATACCGCCGGACTGCAGCTTCACCCACTCGACGTACTGTTTCTTGCCGATAACCAGGCCGCTGGTCGGCCCTTCGATGGCTTTGGCGCCGCTGTAGATCACCAGATCGGCCCCCATCTGGTAGTAACACATCAGATCTTCTTCCGCCGCGGCGTCGACGATCAGCGGCAGGTTATGCTTGCGCGCCACTACCGCCGCCTGTTCGACGGACAGAATGCTTTTCTGCACGCAGTGGTGCGATTTGACGTACAGGATCGCCGCCGTCTGCGGCGTGATGCAGGCTTCAATCTGCTCCGGCGAACATTCGTTGGCGTAGCCCGCCTCCACCACCTTGCCGCCGCCCAGCGCCACCATGGTGTCCACCGGCGCGCCGAAGTTGACGTTGTGACCGCGCGGCAACACGATCTCGCGCGGCACGGCGATCGGCGCCGAGTGCAGGTTCACCAGCAGATTGGCGTTATCTTTGACGATCGCTGCCGCCACCGACTGGGCGATGCCCGCCGAGGCGCAGGAAACGATCACCGCGTCCTCAACGTTGAGCAGATCGGCGATGTAGGCGCCGGTCTTGTTGACCAGATCCTTTATTTCGAAATAGTGATTCAGGCCGTAGTCAACGGCGTCAATCACGTCCTGGCGCGGCGTGGAAACGCCGAGAATGGTCATGCGGCCGGAGGTGTTGATCACCTGCTTCAAACCGTATTTTTCATAAATCGAAGACATGGGCTGCCTCCCCTTGTTCGGTTAATAGGATTTCCCCGGCCACCACCGCGGCCAGCGGCACCAACAGCTGTTCGCCCTCGGCGGTTTGCCCTTCGGCGTCGGCGAACACCTGCGGTTCGCGGCGCAGTTCAAACAGCGTGAAATCAGCGTCATAGCCCGGCTCCAACCGCCCTTTGCCGCTCAGCTGCAGCGCCGACGCGGCGTTCTCCGTCACGCAGGCGATCACCTGCGGCAGCGTCAGGCCGACGCTGAAGAATTTGGACATCACCGTCGCCAGGCTGTGCACCGGCCCGTTCATGCGGTTGCGGCAGTAAATATCGGAGCTGATGGTATGCGGCAAAATGCCCAGCGAGATCGCCTGGCGCGCCACCTCGAAGCTGAAGCTGGCGGTGCCGTGCCCCACGTCGAGCAACACGCCGCGCCGCAGCGCGCGCTGGATCGACTCGCGCAGCGTGCCCGCCGGCGTCAGAATGCGGTTCGGTTTGCCGTTGTAGCAGTGGGTGATGATGTCGCCACGGGTCAGCAGATCGGCGATCTCGTCCAGATTCGGCGGGTTGTTGCCGATATGCACCATCAGCGGCAGCTGGCGGTTTTCCCGCTGGATCTCTTTGGCCAACACCAGTGGCCGGGTGCCGTTCTTGCCCACCACGCTACTGCTCATGCGCGCCTTGATGCCGATGATAAAGCCGGGATGGTTGGCGATGGCCTGGCCGGCCTCGTGCTTGTCGATGTCCGTCAACTCCGCCAGCTCGTTCTGCCGCAGCAGGCCGATGCGCGAGATGTTGAGGAAGGCGAACACGTTGGTTTTGGCGCTGCGCGTCAGCTGATAAAAGGCGTCGATATCGTCGGCGCCGGTGCTGCCGGCATCGACCACGCTGGTGACGCCGCTGGCGACACCGACCCGATCCGGCTCGTCATGGTAAATCGGCGAGTCGGGATAGCAGTGTACGTGCGCATCGATCCAACCGGCGCTCAGGCGGCAGTTGCCCGCCAGATCCAGTTGGCGAACGGCGCTGACGTCCGCCGCCAACCGCCCGACCGAGGCTATTTTGCCGTCTTTCACCGCCAGATCGATCAGCGTGTCGTCCGCCAGCCTGGCGCCTCTGATTACTAAGTCATACATACCGCATTGCTCCTGTTAGCCCGGGCGCCGCCGCAGCATCGGGCGGCGCCTGGCGCAGGCCTCTTAAGAAATGGCTACCGGGAAGATCGCCCCCAAGATCATCGCGCCGAGGATCGCTCCACCGGTGATCGGTTTACCCCAGATATAGAACAGCAGCGCGCCGAGCAGCGAACCGATGCCGATCGGGATCGAGGCGGTCATCGCCGACAGGATGATCAACGGCCCGAGGAAGCGGCCCGACGAGTTGCCCGCGCCCATCATCACGTCCGCCCCGTAGGTGGAGTTGCTCTGATTGATGGTAAATTTGCGCGCCAGGATGATCACGTAACCGATCGCCAGGCCGATGACGAGGCCGGTGGCCAGCGAAGCGGCGAAGTTGGCGACCGGGAACACGATGCCGGCCCCCAGCAGCAGCGCCGGTACGCCCAGCCCGACGCCAGTCTGGATCGCGCCACCGATGTCCAGGATCCCCACCAGCGAGCCTTCGATGATGCGCGCGAACAGGAAGCTGGCGCCGAACGCCGCCACCGCGCCATACACGCCGGTATCCATCCCCGCCCGCAGCATGGAAACGAACGCCACTTCGTTAAAGGCGCCGATGCCGTACAGGTAGTACATGTGCGTCCCGGCGAACACGCCGGAGGACAGCAGGCCAACAAAAATCGGGAATGACCAGTCGGCGTACCAGAAGCCTTTTTGGGTTTGCTCTTCCATCATCCCGCTCCTTATTTACCGCTCAGGGTGTTGTGAATGGCGTCCAGCCAGCCCGGCACGCCGAGGCTGAAGGACTCGAGAACTTTCATGTCGAAGCCGCGGAAGAAGCCGCTCAGCACGAACAGCAGCACGATCACCGCCATCATGATCTTGGTGATCTTGTTCCAGCCACTCTCTTCTACGCCTTTGCCGATCAGAATGCCCAGCACCAGGCCCGGTACGGCGTTGCCCATGATCAGCTGCGCCAGGCCGCCGAAGATGGTGCCCCAGAAGCCGGAACGGCGCCCGGCGTCGATCGCCGCCAGCCAGAAGATCACCGGCATCACGGTGTTCACCAGCAGGTTGGCCGCCGGCACCAGCACCTTGATCGCGGTGACCTGCAGCGCGGCAGGCACGGCGGAAGCGGTGGTATTGAGGAACGCCACCACCAGCATGCCGATGATGCCGCAGGCAATGGCCATTTTTTTCGGATCGTGCAGCGTTTGCGCCAGATTGCGGTTCTTGACCATCAGGGCCGCCGCGCCCCAGTGCGGGATGATGCGGTGGTCGACGTCCTGCGTGAAGGAGCCCGCCGCCACGGAAGACGCCCAGGCGTTGAAGAAGAAGCCCAGACCGAATGAGAAGTGGGAAGCCGGATCGCCCTCGCAGGAATTCAGCTCGCCCAGGGTGCGAAACGCCCCCATGCCCTGTGTTGTCGGTGCGTGGAACATGCGCGCGGCGCCGGCCCCTACGCCGACCCCCACCAGCCCACCGATAATAATCGATTTAAATAAGATGATTAAAAACATCAGTATACCCTTTCATTTATGCTAACGTTTTTATTTCGTGACGAAGACAACCTTCTCGGTATTGATAATGGTTACGTTCACGGTTATTTCCAGAGAAACGGCATAGCTCTTTCTTTCACGCGGCAAAAAGAAGAAAAGAAATTTCTCTTTAGTTATTTTCTCTTCCGCTTTCACTACGCTGACGTCCTGCGGCTCGATACGCAGCAGAATATTGTTGGTGGACTTTAATACCGCGCCCTGCACATTAGCCAAGGCGGAAGCAAAAGCTTTCGCTTTGCTGTCGCCTTTACCCTCCACCTTTACCGATGTGGTATATTGCTCTTTCATTATGGATTGCCATGTTTTTTGACGTAGGCTTCCACCAGTTTCTGGCCCAGCTCTTCTTTATCCATAAAGCCGAAGCCCAGCACGTTGTAGCCTTCGTTAATTGCCGTCACGCCCTCTTCCACCGAACGCATGCCATATTTAGCCTTGTAGCCGTGTTTGGTTTGCGCGGTAATCGCGCCGGCGCCGCCGCTGCCGCAAAAAGAGATGCCCAGCTGCGCGTTTTCCGCTTTCATGACGTCGCCGAGCTTCATGTCCGCCGCGACGCCGGGGATGACCACCGCTTTTCCGCCTGCGCTTTCAACGCCTTGGCCAACTTTTTGCCCTTTGCCCAGACGATCGCCGATCACTACGGTAATTTGACCCATGGTATATTCTCCTGATTGAAATCGATGCGTTAACCGCTATGCGTTATTATCTTTGGCCACTTCGAAGTGCACTGACAGCAAATAGGCTTCTTCGATAGGCAATGTGCCAAACTGATTCACCACGCGCTCCGCCATTTGCATGGATTCGGCAGAGATTTCGTCGAACAACGATTTATCCACCTCCGGCAACGGCTCACCGGTTATTGAACGCAGCACCATGGCGCGAATATGCGATTCCAGCATCTGTTGCTGCACCGCATTGGTATAAATATTTTCAGCATTCAGCATCGCGGTAATATCCGCCAACACCCGAGCAGCGATCGCTCCGGCTTCGCTGACATCGGATTGTTCAATTTCTTTTATCGAAGCAGATCCATCATTCACTTTTCAGTACCCCTAGATCCTACATTAATCAGTAAGCCGTAAAGCGCATCACCTGAATAACCCGCTTTCTGTGATGTCTTTACCCTACCCTCGGTAGGATTTTCTGTGTAGACCGGTTTTTTCCAGTTCGAAGTGGAAATCGAATGACGCGCCGGGATCCATTTCGCAAAACGGCGCGGCGGTGAAAAAGTCAATGAGATAACAAATAGATAACCGGGCTAACCGTTTCTTTTGCCACGATTGACGATAAAAGCCTTCGTGATCGGGATCTCTTTCTTTTCTCGCCCCAACCGCCTACTATCAATAGGACAAATCGACATTACCCACACCCCCGCTCCTCTGGCGCGGGGGTGTTGCTTTGTGTTGTTTTTCCGAATTTATGGGTGCACAGACTGGCACCCTTTGATTTGACTGGAGAGTGGAATGACCAAACCCATCATTACTATTAATGAGCTGGATGCGGAACGCCTGGATGCGCTATTGGAACAACCGGCCTTTGCCAACACCGACGTCGCCGCCGCGCTGAACGACGAGTTGGATCGCGCGGAAATCCTGCCGCCGGAGAAAATGCCGGCCAACGTGGTGACCATGAACAGCCGCGTGCGTTTTCGCGATCTGCACACCGATGAAGAGCACGTGCGCACGCTGGTTTACCCGGCATCGCTGAAAGACAGCCACGATCAGCTGTCGGTAATGGCGCCGCTGGGCGCAGCGCTGCTCGGCATGCACGTCGGCAAGCAGATCTCCTGGCAATTGCCGAACGGTGAAGAAGCGCGGATTGAAGTGCTGGAATTGCTGTACCAGCCGGAAGCGGCGGGCGAATACCACCGTTAAGCGGTTCTCAGGGCGGCATCCGGCCGCCCTTTCTGTTTCAGAGGCAAATAGCGATCAGCACGGCGATCAGCAGCAGCACGTAGATTTTGGCATGCAGCGCATCGCTCACCTTAGGCAAACAGCGCCTGGCAAACACGATCCCCGCAATCCCCGCGACCACCAGCAACCCCAGAATGTTCAGATTGACGTAGCCCAGATACTGCGGCCCGCTCATCTCGTGCCACCCCAACACGATATACATCAGCGCCCCGATCACCGCCACCGGGATCGACAGCGGATTAGCGGCGCTGACGCAATACTTCATGTCGTAACCATGGCGGCGCAGCAGCGGCACGGTCATCACGCTGCCGCCCACCCCCAGCAGGGTGGCGATGCCGCCGATCAGCGGCCCACCGCCCCACAGCGTAACGGGGGACAGTTCGGCGCGCGCCGGTTTGATCAAAAAACCCCGGCGGAACAGGCAGTCGGCGATGGTCACTGCCATATAGACCACAAACAGCCCGCGGATCACGCCGTCCGCCAGCAGTGAAGAGGCGAACGCGCCCAGCGCCGCGCCGATGCCGATGAAAAAGATCAGCGGCACGATGGTTTCACGCAGCAGGTTGCCGCTGCGCCAGTTGGTCAGCGTGGCGTAACTCGCGTTGAGGATCATCACCGCCGTCGAGGTCGCCACCGCGATATGCATCGCCTGGCCGGGCTGCTCGCCCGATGCGGAGATCAGGTGATAGACGAAAGGCACCACCACAAAGCCGCCGCCGAAGCCGAACAGAATGGTGGTGATGCCGGTCAGAAAACCGGCACCCAGTACAATCAAGGTTTCAATCATGGCCGTGCGCCCGCACGAAGTCGTCGAACCCGGCGCAGAACTGCCCCGCCAGCGGGTGGAAACGATCGCCGACGAACAGCCCCAGATACTGCTCTCGCACGGCGTCATGGTCCACCAGCTCAATGCCCGCCTGCTCTGCCTGCGCCAGCGTCTGCGCGTCCGGGAAGCCCCAGTAGCGCGAATCGCCCTGCTTTTCCGCCGCTATCGCTTCGCTATGCTCCGCCCACATCAGCTGGCGCGCCAGGAAAGTGCCGCTCTGCACGCCCAACAGCATCATGTTTTCCAGGAACGACAGATCGTGACGCAGCTCGGCGGGCAGGCGGGCGATCACCGGGCCGGCGTCCCAGTGCTCATCCATTTCATGCAGCGTTACCGCACAGTCCCTGTCACCGTTCATCATCGCGCGGAACAGCGTCATCACCCCGCGATAGCGCGGCAAATCCCCCGGATGCAGGTTCCAGAGCAGCTTGCCGCGTCGGCTGAAGGCGCGCACATAGTCGGCGGAGAATTTCTGATAACAGCGCAGGGAGATCACCCCATCCATATGCCCCAGGCTGCTGATAAACGCGGTGTCGTTGATGTCGAGAACGCGATGCGCTTTGACCCCGGCGGCGGCCAGGAACAGCGCCGGCGGCTGATAGGCGCCCTCGCAGGCGGCGGCGTTGCGGCCCACGAACGGGAACACGAAATCGTTCAGCACTTCGCGCTCATACAGCCCCAGGCGGCGAACAGCCGGCTCCTGCGTGCGCCCGGCGCTTTTCGCCAGGGGGAAATACACCGTAAAGGCACACTCGTCCTTCAGGGCGGCGATCAGATCCTGACACACCAGCCAGGAGAAAATGTCGTTGCCGACAAAGAGCGCTACGTTTTTCATACTTCAGCCTTCTTTGCGTTGAAAATAGGGTTGTTAAACACGATCTTGCTAATATCCCGCGTGATGGACTCCATCGCCGAGGTGTAAAACAGATCGCCCTTGGCGGGCGCGCCGAGCGAGTAGAGATGCTGCTCGCGGCCGCGCCGGTCGGCGATTTTCAGCGTGTGCGGGTTGCACTTCACGCCGCCGAACAGGTTCTCTTGCACCAGCCCGTCTTGCAGCAGCTGATGGCTCAGGCGGTTGGGCGGCAGTTGATAGGAAGGCGTGGTGCAGTTGAACAGATACTGCGCGTGCACCCGCGTCTCATGGCAACGGAGGGTAAACCCATCCGCTCCCTTGCAGATATCCGCCAGGCCGCCGCAGGCGCGCAGGCGTTGGCTCTCCAGCGCCGCCACGATCTTGTTGGCGTTCTTGATCGGCATGGCGTGCCGATTGCGCATCCAGGAGGAGTTGTAAAAGCGCATGAAGACCTGCCGGTTGTTGGCATCCATCTTGACCCAGGCGGCGCACACCGCCGGGTGGATCGCCGCCAGATAGCTGCAAATATGCTCCCGGGCAAAACGCGCGCGATCGAGGCTGTCTGCCAGATCGCGATAGCAATCGCGCCTTTCCCCCAGCGCCGAGAGCACCGTCAACCGCTCCGGCCCCGGATAGTGGCGCGCCAGCGCGGCATTGATCGCATGCACCAGCTGATGCGCGTCAATGAAATCGCAGCCGGCGACAAAGCGCCGCACCCCCTCCACAAACGCCTCCGGCGGCGGACGCATCAGCGCCGGCTGCACGCTGGGGAACAGGCCCGAGCGCGATAAAGCGCAGATGTCGGTCGCCCCCAGGCGCTCCATCAGCTCTACGATGGCGTCAATCGCCGTCAGGCTGCAGCCGATCACGCCGATGGTCGAATAAGGGTTGATCGGCGGCAGATCCTGGTGGGCCTGATAGGCGATCACCCCGTCCACCGGATAGAGACATTCCGGCGGGTTGTGCCCTGAGCACAGCACCAGCGCGTTCATCTGCTCGGCGCCGCCGCAGGCGGTGGTCAGCCGATAGCCGGCTTCGTGCGGCGCGATGGCATTCACTTCGGCGGTCACGAAATTCAGCGTCACATTACTGTCCGCCGCCATATAAATCGTCATGTCGCGAATAAAATCGAGATATTCCCGATACAGCCAGCGCGGCGGATAACGATCCTGGCAAAACTGCGGGAAATGCATGGCAATCCAATCAACAAAGTGCGCATCGTCGAAAATATCCGCCGACATGTTTTCCGGCGTCATATTTAATATATGGCTGTCAAAATCGCTGCTGTATGCCATACCGCCTTTGAAGCCCTGCTTGTCGAAAACCTTCAGGGAAAGCGGTCTTTTGCAATGATTAACCGACTTATTTTTTATAAAGTTATACGCAAAAGAGATCCCGGCGGCTCCGCCGCCAATCACACCGAACTTATACATGAAATATCACCTTATAGTCATTGAACTGCACTAAGAACTATTGCTTCAGGTGTTGGAATAAAATGACGCTTTATTCCTTATTAACTTCTTGTATTGCGAGAACGAGAACGTTCGTCCCACCCCGGTGTGAAAACTTGCATGGGTTGCCTGGCCGATAAAATAGCGGCGCCCCGAACAAGCGTTATTTTTCTGCCCCGATAGTAGGGCGACGGCCGTTGGCTTGCTTTATATGAAGGGCCAACTATCATTGCGTTTCGGCCAATCTGCCCGCCAAAGAGGACACATGCGCAATGTCCGCATTGATGACATCGACCACGTAACGCGCGCGGTGATCGCCATCGGCACCGACTACCCACCGGGGCATCTGCTGCCGATGCACAGCCACCGGCGCGCGCAGTTGCTGTACGGCGCCACCGGCGTCATGCACGTTTTCACCCAGCAAGGCAATTGGGTCGTCCCGCCGCAGCACGCGGTGTGGCTGCCGCCGCAGATGCCGCACGCGGTGAGGATGGTCGGCGTCACCACCCGCAGCCTGTACCTCGAACCCGGCGCGTTGCCCGCCGAACGGCCGCAGGTCTGCCAGGTGGTCAGCGTCACTCCGCTGATGCGTCAGCTGTTGATGGCGGCGGTGGATATGCCGCTGGAGTATGAACAAGAGGGGCGCGACGGAGCGCTGGCGACGCTGCTGCTGCATGAGCTGGCTAGGCTGCAGCCTTTGCCGTTGCACATCCCGCTGCCCGCCGATCCTCGGCTGGGCGAGCTGTGCCACGCCTTTTTGCAGCACCCCGATGCCCACGACTCCGCGCAGCGGTGGGCGCCTCGCCTGTACATGAGCATTCGCACCTTCAGCCGCTTCTTTCGCGCACAGACCGGCCTGCCGTTTTCGCAATGGCGCCAGCGCGCCTGCGTGGTGCTGGCGTTGGCGCTGCTGGCCGAAGGGCGCAGCGTGACGCAGGTGGCGATGGAGATGGGATATGACAGCAGCGCGGCGTTTTCAACCATGTTTCGCCGCGTGCTGGGGCAGGCGCCCTCCTCCTATCTGACGGAAGACGGGCGCGACGGTTGACGGGTTAGCGGAATTTCTTGTGGTTGGCGTCGCGGGTCTGTTTGAACCCCTGCGCCAGCTGCTTCGCTTCGGCGACTTTGCCCTGGTTGGCCAGCGCCAGCGCCTGATCGATCTGGCCGATCAGGGTATCCAGCCCGTGGCGGAAATCTTTCATTTCCGGACTGTCGGCGGCTTTGTCCTCCAGCTTCGGCGGAGTGCCCTGTTTGGCGTCCTGCGCGGCGGCGCGCATGTTTTGCAGGCTCTGTGTGAGGGTAGCGGCGGAATCGGTATTCAGCACCGTTTTGTAGTTTTCCGCCAAGGTGTCCATATCGTCGCCCAGATCGGCGGCGGCCGCCAGCGAACTGGCCGCCAGCAGCGTCAACGCCGCCAGCGCTTTCAGGGTATTCTGCATGTTTGCTCACCTTCCAGTTATTGTTTTAATTAACCCACCGATACCATAGGCAAGGCCGGGCAAAACCGAAACCGGAGATTTGTAAGCAAGGTTGAGACGGGATAACGCGCGGCCGGCGAGCGCCGGCCGCGCAGAGGTTCACTGACCGGCGATCTTCATTTCCGGCAGCAGCACCGAACCGCACTGGATATTGCTGCGGGTTTCGATATCGCTGCCGACGCTGACGATATTGCGCAGCATGTCTTTCAGGTTGCCGGCGATGGTGATCTCGCTGACCGGATATTGGATCTCGCCGTTTTCCACCCAGAAACCGGCGGCGCCGCGCGAGTAATCGCCGGTGACGCCGCTGACGCCCTGGCCCATCAGCTCGGTCACCACCAGACCGGTGCCAAGCTGTTTCAACATGCCGGCGAAGTCCGCACCCTGCCCGGCAATGCGCCAGTTATGGATGCCGCCGGCATGGCCGGTGCTGTGCAGGCCCAGTTTGCGCGCCGAGTAGCTGGTCATCAGCCAGGTTTGCAGCACGCCGTCCTTGACGATATCGCGCCGCTGGGTGCGCACGCCCTCGCTGTCGAACGGCGTCGACGCCAGCCCTTTCAGCAGGTGCGGATGCTCCTCAACGGTCAGCCACGCCGGCAGGATCTGTTTGCCGAGCGAGTCCAGCAGGAAGGTCGACTTGCGGTAAACGCTGCTGCCGCTGATGGCGCCCACCAGATGGCCGAACAGCCCGGTGGCCACCTCGGAGGCGAACAGCACCGGTGCCTTCATGGTCGACAGTTTGCGCGGCGCGAGGCGCGCCAGCGTGCGGCGGGCGCACTCCTGCCCCACCCATTCGGGGCTTTGCAGATCGCCCATCGCACGGCCGATGGTGTAAGCGTAATCTCGCTCCATATCGCCGTCCTGCTCAGCAATGACGCAGCTGGACAGCGAGTGGCGGCTGGAACAGTAGCTTTGCAGCATGCCGTGGCTGTTGCCGAACACCTTGATGCCGTAGTGGCTGTTGAAGCTGCCGCCTTCGGTGTTGGTGATGCGCTTGTCCGCCGCCAGCGAAGCCTGCTCGGCACGCGCCGCCAGCTCGATGCCGCGCTCGGCGTCCAGTTCGATCGGGTGGAACAGATCGAGATCCGGCGCCTCGAACGCCAGCAGATCTTTCTCCGCCGGGCCGGCGCAGGGATCTTCAGAGGTGTAGCGCGCGATATCCAACGCCGCCTGCACGGTGCGGGCGATGGCGTCCGGGCTGAGATCGGTAGAAGAGGCGCTGCCTTTGCGCTGACGGTGATACACGGTAATGCCCAGCGCGCCATCGCTGTTGAACTCGACGTTTTCCACCTCGCCGAAGCGGGTACTGACGCTGATGCCGGTCGATTTGGTGACCGCGACTTCCGCCGCGTCGGAACCGGCGCGGGCCAGCTCCAGCGCCTGAGAAACGGCCTGTTCCAGCGCCTTGCGCTGTTCTGCAACTTGAGTGACTACTTTCATCAATCTGCCATAATTAATCAGAAAATCGTTGAGAAAAGTGCCGGAGCGGCGTAGTTGTGCACGCGGGGCGGCGCGCAAAAATCCTGAGATCTCTGCCGTTGAGTCTAACAGGAACCGCGTTGAATTTCGCATAAAGCCGAACGGCAAAGCCGGGATAACATGCAAAAGCCGCGCATTACTCGACGATCAGTTTTACCGACTTGCCGATATTCGCCATCATGTTGACCAACGCGTCCAGCGTGAACTTCTCGGTTTTCTGATTCACCACGTCGGACACGCGCGGCCGGGAAGTGTGCAGATAACGCGCCGCCTCCTCCTGGCGATAACCTTCTTCCTCAATCCACGCGCTAATCTCACCCATCAGCTGTTTTTTCAGTGCGATAAGCTGCGCAATTTCCGCATTGGACTGCGCTTGCAATTGCCGAGCCTCGTCGGCGGAAAATCCCAGATCCGCAAACACATTGCCGCCTGCGGGCGTAACGTGGCGTGAACCGGTATCAATCGGTTTGGTCATGACCTTTACTCCGCTCATTAATAACCGCGTCATAACGCGCTTTGATTATCTGAATATCGTGGCGGCTGGTTTTCTCCGTCTTCTTCTGAAAGCTGTGCAAGACATAGATCGCTTCGCTGAACTTTGCCACATAGACCACCCTGAACGCGCCGCCGGTGGCATATAAACGGATTTCGATAACGCCGCTTCCGCAGCTGACCATCGGTTTCCAATTACCGGGTTCCAGACCTCTTTGCACTTTACTCAGTTCAAATCCTGCCGCTTTTCGCGCATCGATTGGAAAGGCCAGCAAATCCGCTAACGATGAACCGCGCCAATCAATGGCTTTCTCGATGCCATCATCCATGAATACCACCTCCTTTTGTATAAAACTTTATACAAACATGGTGATAAAAACAACAGCATGAATTCAGAGGACAGGTGCCAAGACATGATTGTGCCCCAGCGCGGCAGCTATACTCAGTTTGCTCAAGGCACGCAATTGGCGGGTTGCCGGACAACCTGTTAGGATTAGCCTCTTTTTAACGGAGCCTACCATGAACAAACAGCCTGAAGACTGGCTCGACGATGTCCCGGAGAATGAAAACGAGGACGATGACGAGATTATCTGGGTCAGTAAAAGTGAGATTAAACGTGATGCCGAAGCGCTGAAAGACCTGGGGGCCGAAATGGTCGATCTGGGCAAAAACGCGCTGGACCGCATTCCGTTGGACGAAGATCTGCGTGCCGCCATCGAGCTGGCGCAAAAGATCAAGAAAGAGGGCCGTCGCCGTCAGCTGCAGCTGATCGGCAAGATGCTGCGCGCCCGCGATATCGAGCCGATCCAGACCGCGCTCGACAAGCTGAAAAACCGCCACAACCAGCAGGTTTCGCTGTTCCATAAACTAGAAGCGCTGCGCGACCGCCTGGTGGAAGAAGGCGATGACGTCATTCCGTCGATCCTGGATCTGTATCCGGCCGCCGATCGCCAACAGCTGCGTTCACTGGTGCGCAACGCGCAGAAAGAGAAGGCCGCCAACAAGCCGCCTAAGGCTTACCGCCAAATCTTCCAATACCTGCGCGAGCTGGCCGAAGCGGCCGACTAAGCGCCGCCGCCATCCCGGGATGAAGCCGTTTCATCCCCGGTGATGGGCCGGCTCGCCGCTGCTTTCACGGATATTGAAGCGCAGGCTGCCTTCCAGCTCTTCTTCCGCCTCTTCAAACAGCAGAATGATCGCGCCGAAACGACGCTTGCTGCGGGCATTCAGGTGAGTGAACTCGATTTCCACCGGCAGGCCGATATCGCCGGTCACCACGTCCCACAGCGCGTCGAGGTTGGCGCCGAACCCCTCGTCCAGCGCAAACTTGCGCGCGAAATCGCGGTAGAAGGCCGGCACATCCTGGATCTGTTCAAAATCAAACTCTACTTTTGCCATCAAACTCACTCCACACGAATGAAGTTTTTGTAATGGTCGCGCGTGACGAAGATCAGACCGTCGCTCGAATACAGCAGGCGATCGGCGCCGCGCCGGCCACACTGGTAATTGATGTCCGCTTCGCGCCAGACCCGGCCGCCGGCGGTCGGCAATTGCCCTTCACGGTTAGAGAATCGATCGCCGCCAATCGCCTTGCCCGGCAATACCGCACAGAGGTTGCCTGAACGCGGATCCCAGCCCTGCTCGCGCGCCTGCTTCTTGGTGACGTAGTAATCCGGCAGCCGCTGATGCTGCTGCAGGTAACTCACCACCGTTTGCTGCTGCGTGAGCCGATCGATGCTCTGCTGCTGCCCCGCCGGGGCCTGGACCACCGCCGGATTGCCGCCGATCGCACGGTGCTCGTTGCCGCGCAGCGCGCTGAAGACGGCGATAACCACGGCGATGACAATCGCCACCAGAATCCGCTTGTTCATGACATTCCCTGAAATTATGCCGCCGAAGGCGCCGCAGCTCCCCCAGGCTAGTTAGGTATATAGTCGACCTGGATGAAACTAAGATGACCGGCAAGTAACGTTTTCGCGGCGGCTAAGGTTTCATCCATTCATGACAATGATGCCACTTTCCAGCCGTTCTGGCACTCGGAGTCTCTCTGAAAACGGGCCGCCTCTTATGAGACGGCCGCCGTACCAGGCGCTGCTTTCAGTATAGTCAGGGAAGGCGCCGCATAACGCGGCGCAAAAGGCGGGAACGCATCAATCGATCAAGGCGTGGCGATAGCGATGCAGCATGTCGGCCAGGCGTTTCACCGGCCCGGTGACGCTGAGCGGCGCCTGATTGTCCACCAATTTTTGCTGGTACTCGTTCATTTCACCCAGCAAGCGATCGTAGTAATAGGCGCGCTTGACGTCGTTCTTGGCCGAGACCACCCGATCGGCGGTGCTGCGGATCTGGCGGTGGAAGGCCGACAGCTCTTCGCTGACCGGGATTTCCGCCCGCTGCATACGCTGGTGGGCGATGATCAGGTTCAGCGCCAGACGATACTTGGCGATATCGTTCGGGAACATCATCAGCAGCTGGTTGAGCTGTTGATACAGCGCTGGCAGGTGGTTCTGCCGACGGCGCGCCGCCTTGGTGGTCAGCGCCGACACCGCGCTGCTGACGAACTGGTTGAGCAACGTGCGGCCGGTGCGCTCGCGCGAATTGTCGCGGATCAGCAGCAGCACCATCAACCCGACGCAGCTGCCGAGGAACTGGCCGAGCGCCCCATCGAGAAACTGGGTGACGTTGAACTCCATCGGGTTGCTCAGCACCAGAATGTTGATCGTCCCCGCCAGCAGCCCCAGCGAACCGAGCCGCCGCTTCTGCACCTCGATGCCGATGAAAAACGCCAGCAGGCCGAGGCTGAGACACAGCAGCAAAATGCTCTGCTGCGTCGCCGGCAGGATCACCATGAAGAACAGGGAACCGACCGGGATCGCCGCCAGCATGCCCAGCACGAAATCCATCGCCACCATGCGCGGCGCCGGGGTGCGCATCGCCAGCGAGGTGATTACCGCGATGATCACCATAAAACCGCTGCCGGACGTCCAACCGGTCCACAGCCACAGCAGGCTGCCGAACGCCGTGGCCACAAAGGTGCGCAGGCCGTTGATCATCGCGTGATGCCCTTCCGCCGAGGTCGGCTTGACCACGGTTTCATTGCTCAACACACCCTCTTCCACCGCGCTGATGCTGCCGTTGGTGTGTACGCCCTTCGACAGCAGCAGGTAGCGCGTCGCCGCGCCGACCCAGCCGGTGAGGGTCGGCAGCGTTTCATCGGAGCGATGCGTGGTCAGCACCTGGCGCAACAGCTTCATGCGCTTGTGGATCTCCTGCGGGGTTTCCGCCGGCACCATCAGTTGCTCCCGCAGGCTCGCTTGCAGCGCGTTCGGGTGATTCAGCAGGATCAGATAGGTTTCGCAAGCCTGGGTGATCAGCGTCAGCGACAGGGTATGCAGCGCCTTCACCCGACGGTTGACCTTCTGCCAGCGCGAGGACTCCATCATCAGGTTGTTGCGCATGCCATCCAGCGCCGTGGTGCTCTTGACCAGATTGCTCCAGGCACGGTCAATGTCTTCTTTGTCGGCGTTGCTGATGCACATCTGCATCAGGCGATATTGATCCACCAACAGCTGATCCACCGCCCGATCGATGTCCTGCTTGATCGAACGCGGCGAGAACAGCAGATCCGCCAATACGGCGCTGACGATGCCCAGCACGATCTCGCTGCAACGCTCGATGGCGAACTGCGGCGCTTCCAGCAGATGGGCCTCGCTGGTGGCGACCGTCACGATGATGATCAGCGCGGTATAGCCGGCCAGGCCCCAGGCGTAGGAGTTCTCGACCTTGATCAGCGAAGAGAGCCAGGTGCAGAAGCCGGCCCAGATGCAGCACAGCAGCAGCATCACCACCGGCGCACGGGCGGTGGTGATGATAATGATCAGGCCGACAAAGCAGCCGATAAAGGTGCCGATGATGCGCAGCCAGCCGCGGTGGCGGATGGCGCCGGAGAAGGGTTCACCGCCGGCGGCAAAGGCCGGGCCGGCGGCGACGATGGCGGCGGTCATCGCCGACCAGCGCGGGGTTTCCAGGTTGAGATGGAAACCGACGAACAGCGCAAACACAATCGCGAAGCTGAGTTTGAAGGCAAACCTCAGCCGGATAAAGGTTGGGCTGTTCATTAGCCGAACTCACGCAGCCGGTGCATCAGGCGCACAAAGGGCGAGCCGCTGTCGGCATTGCGATCGTTCTTGCCGACGATCACCACGGTGGCGGTGGTGCCGGCCGGGTACGGATGCTGTTGGTCCTTGGCGTCCAGCAGGATCTTCACCGGCACGCGCTGCGCCAGGCGCACCCACTCCAGGTTGCTGTCGATCGAGGCCAGCCCTTTGCTGTTGACCGTGCTGCTGCTGTTGTTTACCGCCGCCGCCACGCTGTCGACGGTGCCGTGCATGATGCGATTGCTGCCGAGCGGGGTGATCTCCGCGCGGTCACCCTTATTCAGGCCGGTCAGCTTGGTTTCTTCCAGATAGGCCAGGATGTAGAAGGAGTCTTTCTTCACCAGCGCCACCGCCACCGAGCCGCGGGTGATGTATTCGCCGGCGTGGACGTTGAGGTTGGTGATCCAGCCATCGGCCGGGGCACGCACCGTGGTGCGCTCCAGATCCAGCTGCGCCAGCTCGCGCGCCGCCACGGCCTTCGCCAGCTGGTGTTGCACGGTCTGCAGCGAGTTGTTCGACTGGTCGATTTCTTCCTGCGACATCGCCTGCACGCCCAGCTTGACGCGGCGGCCGGCCTCGCGCCGTTTTTCCGCCGCCAGCGTTTGATAGTAGGCGACGTCGGCACCGGCTTCCGCCAGCGCCTGCTCATAGCGCGGCCGATCGACCACGAACAGCACCTGGCCTTTCTTCACCAGCTGGTTGTCCACCACCGGCACTTCGGTCAGCAGGCCGCTGACGTCCGGCGCGATCGCCACCACGTCGGCGGTGAACTTGGCGTCACGTGTCCACGGCGACTCGGTGTAGAACACCCAGGCCTTGAACACTGCAACGATACCCAGCAGCACAAGAATCAAAGTGATCGCGATTCGGGTTATTTTTATCGAAAAATTTTTCACAGCGACCTCAAACAAAAAGACATGAAATCAGATAAAACAAGCAGCAATACAGCGCGGTGTTAAACAGCGCCGGATGCCAGACAAAATCGTAAATCCCCGTCGGCTGCAGCAGGCGGCGCAAGAGAAAAAACAGCGCCAGCGACACCAGCAGCTCGAAAAACACCGGCGGAAACGACAGTCCGAAGATGACCATAACCGGAAGCAAACTCATCACTTTTTCCTTATTGTTCACTACGCCGGGGAAAGACACATCTCGCCATTCACATTCTCTTTACATTTTAGCGTGCGCGCGCCACAAATCTTGACCGGACAGCTTGTCCAGGTCACGAACCCGAAAAAAGGTTAAACTTTGGGGCAGACATCCACGACAGGGATTGCGAGGGTGCCGGAGGAGCGGCAGGATTGCGTCGCCGCTCGCTCTCGCACGTTGGTAAGGTCTATTCACCCGACCACGTTATATTAGCCTGCTTACTATCAAGGCATCAACAATCTGTGATCTAAATCACTTTTAAGCCAGAGTGAATAATGGAAAGATTAAAACGGATGTCGGTATTCGCCAAAGTGGTTGAGTTCGGGTCGTTTACCGCGGCCGCGCGCCAACTCGACATGAGCGTTTCATCGATCAGCCAAACCGTCTCGAAACTGGAAAATGAGCTGCAGGTCAAGCTGTTGAACCGCAGCACGCGCAGCATCGGCCTGACCGAGGCCGGCAAAATCTACTATCAGGGCTGCCGACGCATGCTGCAGGAAGTCAGCGAAGTGCATGAGCAGCTGTACGCGTTTAACAATACGCCTGCCGGCACGCTGCGCATCGGCAGCTCATCCACCATGGCGCAAAACGTGCTGGCGAACATGACCGCCGAGATGATGAAAGAGTACCCGGGCCTGACGGTCAACCTGGTGACCGGCATTCCGGCACCGGATCTGATCACTGATGGATTGGATCTGGTGATCCGCACCGGCGCGCTACAGGACTCCAGCCTGTTCTCCCGCCGCCTGGGGCAGATGCCGATGGTGGTGTGCGCGGCCAAAAGCTACCTCAGCCAGCACGGCACGCCGCAGAAGCCGAGCGACATGGTCAACTTTTCCTGGCTGGAGTACAGCGTACGCCCCGACAGCGAATTTGAACTGATGTCGCCGGAGGGCATCACCACGCGCATTTCACCGCAGGGGCGCTTCGTCACCAACGACTCCTCCACCATGATCCGTTGGCTGAAAAACGGCGCCGGCATCGCCTACGCCCCGCTGATGTGGGTGATCGAAGAGATCAAGCGCGGCGAGATCGAGATCCTGTTCAAAAGCTACCATTCGGATCCGCGGCCGATCTACGCGCTCTATACCGAGAAGGACAAACTGCCGCTGAAGGTGCAGGTGTGTATCAACTACCTAACCGACTATTTCGAACGCGTGGCGGCGGTCTATCAGGGCTATCGCTGAGCAGCGCTCAAATAACGGTGCGCCAGCGCGCCCAGCAGCATCAGCGCCAGCATGCCGAGGCCCCATAGCAGCCAGACGGCGTAGCCGGCCCAGTTCAGCAGCAGAGGAAAATAGCTCGCCAGCCCGCTGCCCAGCTGTTTCAGCCACGGCAGCCAGGCATCCAGCACCGTCTGCGGCACCAGACTCAGCGCACCGCTCATCGGCAGCGATGCGCCGCCGGCCGCTTCCGCCAACGCCGGGAGCCAGGTCAGCACGCCGGCCACACCCCAGGCCAGCAGCGTCCATAGCGCCATGGCACCCAGCAGCAGCGCGGCTGTCCAACCGCCCCGGTTCACGGCACACCGCCGCCGCACTGCGGGCAAAAGCGGCTGCCCGGCGGCAACGGCGCGGCACACTGGCCGCAGGTGGCGCTCACCGCGGCAAATGGCTGGCCGCAGCGATGGCAATAACGTGCGCCCGGTTTATTCACCGCCTGGCATTCCGGACACTGCGGCCCCGGCTCGCCATGCTGGTTATAGCGGTTGCCATGATGCCCGCCGCGGTGACCCGCGCGCTGATGACCGCCATTAACACCGCCTTTCCCCAACAACCTTTTCAGTAAGCTCATCCCGCCTCTCCTCTGTACATTGACGCTGAAGCTCACTGTAAACCCTGGAGTAAACTCCAGGGTAAAGCCCGGCGATGAGGATTTACGTTTCATTACATCGAAAAAGTGGCAAGGCTTTGATGCCGTTAACAAAAGCACCATCGGTATTATCCCACGCCGCCGCGCTGCGTTATGCTGCGGGAACCTCTCCCTGCATCAGGAATAACCATGAAAAAAATCATACTGGACTGTGACCCGGGGCATGACGACGCCATCGCCCTGCTGCTGGCCTGGGGCAATCCGCAGATCGACCTGCTGGCGGTCACCACCGTGGTGGGCAATCAGACGCTGGACAAAGTGACGCGCAACGCACTGGCGGTGGCGCGCATCGCCAATATCACCGGCGTGCCCTTCGCCGCCGGCTGCCCACGCCCGCTGGTGCGCAATATCGAAGTGGCACCCGACATTCACGGCGATTCCGGCCTCGATGGCCCGGTGCTGCCGGAACCCCACCTGCAGCTGGACTCGCGCCACGCGGTGGATCTGATCATTGATACCGTGATGGCCCACCCGCCCGGCAGCGTGACGCTGGTGCCGACCGGCGGCCTGACCAATATCGCCATGGCAGTGCGCAAAGAGCCGCGCATTGCCGAGCGGGTCAAGGAAGTGGTGCTGATGGGCGGTGGCTACCACGTGGGCAACTGGAGCGCGGTGGCGGAGTTCAATATCAAAATCGATCCCGAGGCGGCGCACATCGTGTTTAACGAAAAATGGCCGCTGACCATGGTCGGGCTGGATCTCACCCACCAGGCGTTGGCCACGCCGGCAGTCTGCGAGCGCATCGCCGCCCTCGGCACCCGGCCGGCCGCCTTCGTCGGCGAACTGCTGGCCTTCTTTGGCCACATGTACCGGCAGGCGCAGGGCTTCAGCGCCCCGCCGGTACACGATCCTTGCGCGGTGGCTTACGTGATCGATCCGAGCGTGATGACGGTGCGCAAAGCGCCGGTGGATATCGAACTCACCGGCACCCTGACGCTGGGCATGACGGTCGCGGACTTCCGCGCGCCGCCGCCGCCGGACTGCCACACCCAGGTGGCGGTCAAACTGGATCAGGATAAATTCTGGGATCTGGTGGTAGATGCGCTGGAGCGGATTGGCGAAGTGGAGTGAGATCTGTGAAACATGGATTAACGCGCTTTTACAGGCGCGTTGGTCCGTCTGGCATGATGGCAACAGGGATAGGCAGACCATCTCTCCGTTATTTACAAGAGCACAGAACAATCTTAAAAAAATTTACTTTAATAAAATTCAAAAAAAACCATAAGAACAAGAATAGTCTTAATAAAAATAAAAAATGGCGTGATAAAGAAAATGTGAAATAAGATAATGAACAGCGACAAATAAAATAACGCCCACCGCACCGCCATTAGCAACAACGATTTAACAATAAAATGCTTATCTCATTGGCTCCGTCAGCTGTTTGCCCAGACGCTCGTTGCCGCTCACACGGCGTTTCATTACGCACAAGACAATCACAACCAATTGATTTAAACACAAAAATAAAACAATAGATTAAAAATTGACTGGAGCGAGATAAATTTGAGAAAATGACAACCCTGTTTAAAAAAAAATAAAAAACCTTTTTGCAGGCAACTGAATACGGCTTCCCCCTTTTTATATAAGCCGTCCCCGCGCTCACAGGGGGGGGAATTATTTATCACTTCGATATGAAGTCTTTTCAATTCCTATAAAGCATTTCAGGCATTGACGCTTCAGCGAATTTAAACCCCAGGATAAGGATAGGGAATCCTCAAAAAATGCATTCAATGAACGATATCGAGACATGGCGGGTTAACCATGACCGATAAAGCCCCCGTTAACGCACCGGCTATCGCCGTGTTGCCCCTGCTGCTGATCTGGATGGCGGTGCTCCTGCCGGTCTATCACCCCAACATGGGCGGCGGCGGCCTGGCGCTGCCGCAAAATATTCTGGCCTGGAGCGTCATGGCACTGACCACGCTGATCGTGACCTTCACCGTTTGCCTTGGCCGTACCCGTCTTTCGCTTACCCCCACGGCACGCCTGTTGCTGCTCGGCATCGCCGTGCTGGCGCTGCCGCTGCTGTATACCCGCCCCGAGTGGCGCGAAGATGCCCTGTGGCGCTGCGCCGGTTTGCTCGGCAGTTGGCTGTTCTATGTCGCCTGTCTGCAGCTGCGCCTGACAGCCCGGCAGCGCAACCTGTTGCTGTACGGCCTGCTGTTCGCCGTCGGCGTTCAGGCGTTGCTAGCGGCGCTACAGCTGTTCGCCCCTGCTCTGGCCTGGGTATCTCCTAACGGCAGCCGGGTCTACGGCGTCTTTCAGCAACCGAACGTGCTGGGCAGCTTCATCGCCACCGGGCTGGCTTTGGCGCTCTGGCTACTGCTTGCCCCTCTCTCTGCGCCGACGCGGCGGCAACTCCCGCTGCTCGCGCTGCTGGCCGCTTTCTCCGCCCTGCTGGTGCTGATCCAGTCGCGCGCCGCCTGGCTGGGCAGTGCCCTGGCAGCGGCGTTGCTGCTGTGGCGTTTTGCCCGCCAGCACCCGGCCGTGAGCCGCTGGGCCGGCGGTGCGCTGCTGTTGGGCGTGGCGCTCGGTACCACGGTGTTGCTCACCGGTTTCGGTATGGATGGCCGCGCGGGTCTGATCGGTCGTGAGCTTTCCAATAGCGCTCGCCTGACCATGCTCCATGACGTCGGCGCCATGATCCTGGCCAAACCGCTGCTGGGCTGGGGCTACGGCGGCTTTGAATACAGCTTCGCGCACTTCCGTCTGCAGACCATGCCCTGGCGAGAAGTGCTGGAAGTCGCCGGGCACCCGCACAATGAAATCCTGCTGTGGTGGGTTGAGGGCGGCCTGCCGGCGCTGGCGGGTATCGTTATCGTCCTCGTCGCCGGCGCGCTGCTGTTGAAACGCGCCTGGCAACGGGATCGCGAGCAGCCGGCCGGTGCGCGCGTCGGGCTGTTTCTGGTGCTGCTGCCAATGCTGGTACACACCCAGCTGGAATACCCTTTCTATCTGTCTGCGCCGCATTGGCTGGCGTTTCTGCTGCTGCTGGCGCTGCTGGACGGCCAAACCGGCGAGCCGCGCCCGCTGCCGTTCGCCAAAGCCCTGAGCCTACCGGTGGCGATGGCGGCCATCGGCGTACTGGTGATGGCGGTCTTCGCCTGGCAAGGGCGCATGGCGCTCACCCAATCGGAGCGCACCATGCTGGCCACCATCGACAGCATCGAGCAGATGCCGCCGGCCGCCGCCTGGATCTACCGGGAGCGTAAAACCTTCGACGAACAATCTCACGCGCTGCTGGTCTATAACCAAACGCGTGATGATGCCCTGTTGACCGGCTATCGGCAGTGGGCCAACGCCTATCTGCAGCGCCGTATCGACGCCAACGTCTACGCCACGCTGATCATGATCTTGCGCTACCAGGGCGCTCAGGCGGAAGCCGACGCTCGCCAGCGGGAAGCCGCTTTCCTGTTTGCGCGGGATGCGCGGTTCAGGTAGGAAAAGTGAGGTGAGAGCGTGTTGCTCTCACCTGCCGTCTTGAGATTCACGCGGCAAAATCGCGCACGTTTTATCCAGCAGCGATTCTACCGAGGCGCGGTTGCCTACGTCCCAGCCGCGCTTCGAGGCCAGCAAGATAAACCCCCGTTGGCCGGCAAACGTGGTCGGAACGACGGCCACGCCATACTCCGCCAGCTGCTGCGGCGAGAGATGAAAATAATCCGCAAGATCCTTAATCGGGTAGATGCCCATCGCGGTCGGTTGCATCACGCGGCGGGCATAGTAGGTGTGGCGCAACAGCTTATCCGGCAAAGGTCGCCATTGTTCCTGAATATAGGGGCGTTCTGCCTGCAATTGGCGCCGTACATCTTCGCGCAGACAGGTCAGGTGAATATGCAATTGGTTCTGGCTGCGGCCATAAGCGGAGTTGATCGCCATGCCCAGCCTGTCGTCCGGCACCGGCCCGCCATACTCGGCGGCCAGCCGGTAACGCATCAGCCATGCATAGCCAAAATAGTCCGTCCGCTCCCCGGCCAGCAACTGCGGGCTTTCAATGCCGGAAAGCGGCGCCGTCGGCACCAAAATGAAGTGATAGGGATAACGCGGGTTTTGCAGCACGCTAAAACCCTGCGCTTTCCCCTGCGGCATATAAATCTGCTCACACGGGGCCGGATCGCGCTTTTGCTGATAGTTGGCCATGCAGAGCTTATCGACCACGCCCCACAGCGCATCGGAACGGGCGCAGCCCGTCAGGGAAAGAACGCCCAGCAACAGCAGCCAACGCCGGGTAGACACACCAAAGCACGCCATCGTCATCTTTCTCGGCATCATCGCCGCACAGCACTCTTTGCGTGGGCGAGAAAAAACTCAAAATGGGGAATGAACAAGAGGCCAGTGCATGGCCCCTTGAGGAAAGATTACGCCGTGCCGCCGACGGTCAGCGTATCCAGTTTCAGCGTCGGTTGGCCGACGCCCACCGGCACGCTCTGGCCTTCCTTGCCACACACGCCCACGCCTTTATCGAGCGCCAGATCGTTGCCGACCATCGAGATCTGCTGCATCGCCTCGATGCCGGAGCCGATCAGCGTCGCCCCTTTCACCGGTTTGGTGATGCGGCCCTTCTCGATCAGGTAGGCTTCGGTGGTGGAGAACACGAACTTGCCGGAGGTGATGTCCACCTGGCCGCCGCCAAAGTTCGGCGCGTACAGGCCGTATTCGACACTGGCGATGATCTCTTCCGGCGTCGATTGGCCCGCCAGCATATAGGTGTTGGTCATGCGCGGCATCGGCAGATGCGCGTAGGACTCGCGGCGGCCGTTGCCGGTCGGCGCGACGCCCATCAGCCGCGCGTTGAGCTTGTCCTGCATGTAGCCTTTCAGCACGCCGTTTTCGATCAGCACGTTGTACTGGCCCGGCACGCCTTCGTCGTCGATCGCCAGCGAACCGCGCCGCCCTTGCAGGGTGCCGTCATCCACCACGGTGCACAGCTCGGAAGCCACCAGCTCGCCCATATGGCCGCTGAACACCGAGGTGCCACGCCGATTGAAGTCGCCTTCCAGGCCGTGGCCCACCGCCTCGTGCAGCAGGACACCCGGCCAGCCGGCCCCCAGCACCACCGGCATATTGCCGGCCGGCGCCGCCACCGCGCCAAGGTTGACCAGCGCCATGCGCACCGCTTCTTTGGCGTAAGCATCGGCGCGCACGTCGCCGTCGACGGTTTCCAGGAAGTAGTCATAGCCGAAACGGCCGCCGCCGCCGCTGGCGCCGCGCTCACGCTTGCCATCCTGCTCCACCAGCACGCTGACGGAGAGGCGTACCAGCGGGCGAACGTCCGCCGCCAGCGTGCCGTCGGTGGCAGCCACCAACACCTGTTCGTAAACGCCGGTGATGCTGGCGTTCACTTCCTGCACCCGTGCATCGGCGGCACGCGCCACCTTGTCGACGCGGTGCAGCAGGGCAATTTTCTCTTCGCGCGGCAGGCTTTGCAGCGGATCGAGCAGCGGGTACAGCGCCCGATAGCCGATCTCGCCCAGGGTGTGCGCCCGCCCGTCACCCTGCTCACGCACGATGCTGCGCGCCGCTTGGGCGCTCTGCTGCAGCGCATTCAGGGTGATCTGATCGGCATAGGCGAAGCCGGTCTTCTCGCCGCTGACGGCGCGCACGCCGACGCCCTGGTCGATATTGTAAGAGCCATCCTTGATGATGCCGTCCTCGATCACCCAGGCTTCGTGATAGCTGGACTGGAAATAGAGATCGGCGTAATCGATACGGCGTTCTGCCAGTTGACCCAGTACCTTGTACAGGTCTTGATGACTCAGCTTGTTGGTAGCGAGTAACTGCTCACTGACAAACGTCAGGCTCATAATGGTTTCACTCTTGATTGGAGGATAACTTGTCAGACGGCGCCGTCAGCGACGTCTGGAATCGGTTGTGCTGCAGCACCGGCATCTGCGCACGAATATTTTTCAGGCTTGCGGTGTCCACGCGCACCTTCAGCGCCGCCACGGCGTCCGCGTTCTCGGCCAGCACCTTGCCCCAGCCGTCGACAGCCAGCGTGTGGCCCCAGGTGCGGCGGGTCGGCCCGTGGCGCCCCACCTGTGCCGGCGCCAGGATCATGCACTGGTTTTCGATCGCCCGGGCACGCAGCAGAATTTCCCAATGCGCCTCGCCGGTGACCCGGGTAAAGGCCGCCGGCACCGAAATCAGTTCGGCCCCCTGTGCCCGCAGCGCCTGGAACAGCGCGGGAAAGCGCAGATCGTAGCATATGGTCATACCCAAACGCCCGACCGGCGTATCCACTACCGTCAGGTGCTGCCCGTGCTGGTAGGTATCCGACTCGCGGTAGTGGCCGTGCGCATCGTTGATGTCCACATCGAACATGTGCAGCTTGTCGTAGCGGGCGCGGATTTCGCCCTGCTCGTCGAACAACAGGCTGCTGGTGGTGATAAGCTCCGGGTTTTCGCGGCTGATCAAGGGCATCGAGCCCACCAGCAACCACACGCCATAGCGGCGCGCCAGCTCGCGCACCGCGTTTTGCAGCGGACCGTCGCCCTGTTTTTCCGCCTGTTGGCGGTAAGCCGCGGAGTTGGCGAACAGCAACGCGTTCTCCGGCGTCATGACCAGTTTTACCCCGGCATTGAGCTGTTTGATCTGCTGTTCAATCTGGGCCAGGTTATCGCGCACCTGATCGCCACTGCACAACTGCAACAACGCAACGTTAGCATTCCTCATGACGCCTTATCCTCCTTTGCCTTACGAAGTACCTCATTGATCTTCGGCTGGTCGAGATCGCCGCTGATATGGTAACGAATCAGCGAAATCTTGCTCCACAGCGGCCCCAGCACCTGCGAGGCGGCAAATACCGCCGCGCCGACGATCGGGTTGACGACAAACGCCGTGGCCACGCCGACGGTCGCCGAAATCGCCGGCGCCACCACCGCCTCCATATCAATACGGCGGCGCGCCAGATCGATCTGGCCACTCATGGCGATGTCCGCCGCCAAGCCGTCGATCAATAGATTATCAGTATGCATTATGCCATCTTTCAGCCAAGCGGTGCTGCGGATGGAGTCAAAGTAGAAGCCTTTGCCGAAGGTATCGCTGAAATCGAACTGCAGCTTGCGCAGCAAGGCGTCGAAGCTGACCAATCGCAGCAACTGACCGGCGCGGCCGCCGCCCATGCTGTCGATCTCGCCCTTGCCCATCTTGACCTGCAGCGCGCCGCTCAGCGTATTGACCTGCGGCTGCCACGGCGCGCCGTGCCAGTACAGATCGAAGTCCACGTCGTAAGGCGCGCCTTTCAGCGGGATAGTGATGCCGAAGAAGGCGGCGGTTTCATCGATTTTGCCGCCGAGCAGCTTGCCTTTCAGCGAGCTGCGCTCTTCCTGCGCATTTTGCTTCCACAGGCCGGTGGCGCTCATACGCCCTTTGCCGGTGTCGACCAGGCCGTGATCCAGCGTCAGGGTATCCCCTCGATTGCTCAGATCCGCCTCGACCCTGCCGAGGTTCTGCCCCAGCACCCAGCACGACTTGCAGCGCAGCATCAGCGAAGGCCAGTCGCGGAAGGAAACTTTCTCCGCCGGCGGCGTCGGCGTGCCCGCCGCGTTTTTCGTCTCGGCGAACTGCGGGTTGTAATACAGGTAGTTGATATCGGCGCGCCACGGCCCGCGATCGGCCACCCGCAGGCTGCCGTCCACTTCATCGCTCTTGGCGCTCACCACGGTGGCACCCAGCTGTTTTTCGGCCGACAGCGTCAGCTTATGCCAGGCCTGGCCGCCCAACAGCAGCTGCGGCGTGGTCAGCGCCACGGTGGTGGGGAAGCTGAAGCCGCCCACCTGACCGCTGCCGCCCCCCTGTTTCAGCGCCGGCGCCAGCAGCGCCAGCCACTGCTCGCCATCCAGCGCCGGCAGGTTCAGCGTCATCGACTTGCCGGCCGGCAGCGGCGGCGTGCCGCCACCGTTGGTTTGCCAGGCGGCGCGCGCCAGATTCACCTGTTTTTTGTCGAAGCGCCATTCACTGTTGAAGCGGTTTTGCTTGCCCGCGCTGCCGGTCAACATGAAGCCGTTCAGACCGCCTTTGACCTTAACGTTCACCGGCAACGCCTCGCCCGGCGGTTTGTCCAGCGGTGAAGGTAAGTGACTGCTCACTTTTTTCAAATCCGCGTCGATGCCGATATCGTAGCTGGCCGAGCCCTGATGTGGGAGCGTGATGGCCACCTGGCTCTGCCAGGGCGCACTGCCGCTGAGCGCATCGGCAACCTCTTTCGGCAGGCCGGGGAACTTGCCCGGCTGCCCATCCCCCTTCAGGCCGACGTCAATCTTGTAGTCGCGAGCGCCTTCCTGCGTGGAGAAGTTGACCGCCACCGGCTGCCCGAACCAGGTGGCCGACAGCGGGTCGCTCTGCAGGTTACCGTTGTCGAAGCGGAACTTGCCGCTGAGCTTTTGCAGTTCGCTGTCCAGCGGCTTAATCAGCAACGAGTTGTTGTTCAGCGCCACTTCACCGGTCGCTCTGACCTGCTCGCCGTCCAGGGGAATATCGAGATGTAAGCGCCCACTGACATCACCGCCAATCTGCAGCTGATCCAGCGCCGCCCCCAGCGAATCGTGCAGCGGCGTCTGCATGAAGTAGTCGTGCACGTCGCTGCCCGCGCCTGCGACTTCGGCGTCGATCAGCAGCCGCTCTTTCAGGTAATCCGGGATCACCGCGCTGATATTTTTGCCCGCCACCTTGCCCAACCGGGTTTGCGGCGCATGCATCCACAGTCCTTCGTTGGCGAAGTCGAGGTCGATCGCCAAATCGGTCAGCGCCGGCCAGCCCGGTTGGAACTGGAAGGTGGCGTGGCGCAGCGGCACGAAGACTTCAAACTGCCCTTCGTTTTTACGGTACGGGAAGTGCTGCGGATCGCCGGAATAAATCAGCGTGGCGTTATCCACCTGGCCGCCCTGAATGGCGCCGCTCAGGTAGTCCACCAAATGCTTGCCCATCAGCGGTTCCGGGAAATAGCGCCAGGCGTCGGCGCCGTCATACAGGCGGATGCCCGCCAGGATATTCAGCCACGGATCGCCCTTGGCCGGCTGCTGATAGCGGAAATCGCCGTTGACCCACAGCGACTTCGCCTTGACGTCCAGCCCCTGGCTCGCCAGCTCCCAGCCTTGATCGTTGTAACGCCAGGTCAGCGCGCCACGCGCGCTGCTGATTTCAAGCGGGGCGCGGAACATGTCGCCGTAAGGCAAGGTGCTGCCTGCCAGCCCCAGCGTCAGGCGGCCGTTCTCCACCCCACCGCTCAACGCGCCGGAGAAGTGGTTGACGCCCGGCAGCAGTTCCCAACGCTGCCAGCTGACATCGCGCCACAGCGCCTGGAAACGGCTCTTTTCCGGCTGGTTCAACGGGATGTCCAGCGCCAAGGCCTCCATCATCCCCTGCGGCTGCAGATCGTTCCAGCGATCGAGCACGTCCGGGCTGAGGAACGAGAAGGTCGGCAGCAGCGCCGACAGGCGCTCCAGCTGAAGGTTGGTCGCGCGCACCCGCAGCTCTTCATTCTGCGCCGGCCCCATGAACTCGGTGTTTTCCGGCAGCCACAGGGCGGAAAGCGTGCCCTGCGGCCAGGCCTGGCCGTCGGTGCTCAAGCGCAGCTGCGGCACGTCGAGCTGCCAACCGGTGCCCTGGCGGCGCAGCGACAGCGCCAGATTGTCCACGTCCAGCCGGTGCTGCGCGGCGCCGGTATCCCAGTTGGCCGCCCCCTGCTTGAGCAACGCATGGCCGCCGGCAATCTCGCCGTTCTGCACCTGCAGCCAGGCCGCCAGGCTGAAGTCGGCGCTTTCCAGCCCGGTGTTGGCGCGCAGCCAGCGGGTAAACCAGGGTTTCATGTCGATGTTATCGGCCTGCAGGTAGACCGTGCCGGTGTCCAACAGGCCCTGATTATCGCGCAGGTCCATGCGCAGCTGCACCACGCCGTGTTGGCCGTTCAGCGTCGACAGGCTGATCTGCCCCTCGGCGCGGTGACGATCGCGGCCGTTGAGCCAGGTCAGCTGAGGAATGTCGAATTCGGCGCGCGCGCCGGCGGGCGTCAGGAACGAGATACGGCTGTCGCGCAAATCAAAGTGATCGAGCTGGCGTAGCATCAGATCGCTGATTTTACCCGGTTCAAGGCCTTCGCCCTGCCGGTCGCCGCCCAGCGTGGCGTTCAGATCGAGCCGGAATTGATAGAAGGTCAGATCGCGGAACTGCCAGCGCCAGTGCAGCAGCGATTGCCACACGTCCAGCGCCAGCGTCACGCGTTCGATATGCACATCGCTTTTGGGCAGCGTAACGCTCAGGTTACGCACTTCAAGCTGTGGGCCGAACGTTTCCCAACTGCCCTGCAGGAAATCCATCTGCACGGGCACGCCGGACAGCTTCTCCACCTGCGCCAGCAGTTGGGGACGGTAGTCGTTCAGCTTCGGCAGCATCAGGCGCAGCCCGCTGATCAGCAGCGCCACAATCACGATTAGGGTGGCGCCTGTTGCTAACAGAATCCCAGGCAGTCGCCTCACGCAGTTCTCCTTGCTCCGCTGCCTGGCAACGGGAATATCTATGCACTGACGGGCCCGGCATGCGGGCCCTTACGATGTCGGACGGGCTACATCATGACGACGTCGAACTGCTCCTGGCTGTACAACGGTTCGATCTGCACCTTCACCTGTTTGCCGACGAAGATCTCCACTTCGGCCAGCGCATGCGACTCTTCGCTCTTCAGCGCTTCGCCGACCGCCGCCGAAGCGTACACCAGGAAGCGATCGGAATCGTAAGCATGGTGCACGCGCACAATCTCGCGCAGGATCTCGTAGCACACGGTTTCCACCGTTTTCACGGTGCCGCGCCCATTGCAAGTAGGACAATCGTGACAGAGCACATGTTCAATGCTTTCACGCGTTCGTTTACGCGTCATTTCAACTAAGCCTAGCTGAGAGAAGCCGTTGATCGTGGTTTTTACCCGATCTTTACTCAACGCCTGCTCCAGCGAGTGCAGCACCCGGCGGCGATGCTCTTCGTTGTTCATATCGATAAAGTCGATGATGATGATGCCGCCCAGGTTACGCAGCCGCAGCTGGCGCGCGATGGCCTGCGTCGCCTCGATGTTGGTATTGAAGATGGTTTCGTCGAGGTTGCGGTGGCCGACGAAGGCGCCGGTGTTGATGTCGACCGTGGTCATCGCCTCGGTCTGATCGATGATCAGATAGCCGCCGGACTTCAGCTCCACCTTGCGTTCCAGCGCACGCTGGATCTCGTTTTCCACATCGTACAGATCGAAAATCGGCTGGCTGCCGGTATAGAGTTCGAGCTTGTTGGTAATGTCCGGGATGTACTCGCCGGTAAACTCCACCAGCAGATCGTGCGTTAGCCGCGAATCGACGCGGATGCGATCCAGCGCCGCGCCGGCGAAATCGCGCAAGATGCGTTGCGCCAACGCCAGCTCGCCGTACAGCTTGTATTTGGTCTGGTTGCGCTTCTTGCGCTCCATTACCTTGGTCCACAGGCGTTTAAGGAACGCGGCATCCTGCGCCAGCTCTTCCTCGCCGATGCCTTCCGCTGCGGTGCGGATGATAAAACCGCCCAGTTCGTCGCAGTGCGGCGCAACGATGGATTTCAGGCGCTCACGCTCGGCTTCGCTGTCGATACGCTGTGAAACGCCGACGTGCGCCGCGCCCGGCATGAAGACCAGATAGCGCGATGGCAGCGTGATGTCGGTGGTCAGGCGCGCGCCCTTGGTGCCGAGCGGATCTTTCACCACCTGCACCATCAGGTCTTGCCCCTGGCGCACCAGCTCGGCGATGTCGCGCACGTGGAAGTTTTTCCGCTCGTCGCCGGCGACGCATTCGGTATGCGGCATGATGTCGGAGGCGTGCAGGAAGGCGGCCTTGTCCAGGCCGATGTCGACGAACGCCGCCTGCATCCCCGGCAAGACGCGGCTGACGCGCCCTTTATAGATATTGCCGACGATGCCGCGTTTGGATTCGCGTTCGATATGGATCTCTTGCAGAATGCCGCCATCGATATAGGCGACCCGCGTTTCAGACGGTGTGATATTAACCAGTAGCTCAGCTGTCATGCCTTCTCCTCAGAGCCGGTCGATAATGGCAGCGCCCATCAACCGGTTCTTACATCACGTAATGCGACAAAATTACTGAGCAGCTCATGTGTTTCGACCAGCGGCAGACCGACCACCGCGTGATAACTCCCGGTTATCGTTCTGACGAAACAACCACCCTTTCCTTGAATTCCATAGGCGCCCGCCTTATCCATCGGTTCGCCCGTAGCAATATAGTCGCGGATATCCTGTTGTGACAGGCTGCGGAACGTCACGTCGGTCACCACCAGCTGGCAGCGCACGTCGTGGCGATCGGCGATCGCCACCGCCGTCATCACCTGATGCTGTTTGCCCGACAAAGCCGCCAGCATGTCCGCCGCATGGGCTTCGTCGCGCGGCTTCTCCAGCACCCGGCCGTTGAGCACCACGATGGTGTCGGCGCCCAGCACCGGCCGATCTTCCTGCGCCAATGCTACACCCGCTTTGGCCTTGTCCTGCGCCAGGCGGCGCACATAGGCTTCGGCGGCTTCGCCTTCCCGGCGCTGCTCTTCGGTATGCGTCAGCAGAATGTCGAACGATACGCCCAGCAGGGTCAACAGTTCACGTCGACGTGGGGAGCCGGAGGCCAGATAAAGCGAAGTCATTGAGATACCCTTACTGTACGGCGAACTGACGGCGGATTTTGCGCATCAACAGGAACAACCACGGCCACAAAATGCCGTTTACCACACTACTCCAGAACACCTCTGGGCGGAAAGAGACGTTGATCACTAAAAACTCAGCCCAGAACACCACCACGTCCATCGACAGCGACAGCAGCACGACGATCAGCGCCTGTTGCCACAGCGCCATATTGCGGAACAGTTGGAATTTGAACGCCACCAGGTAGGCGATGATACCCAGCGCCAGCGCGCGCACGCCCAGCGTGGAGCCGAGGATCAGATCCATGATCAGCCCCAGCACGAAGCCGGTGCCGACGTTGACCCGGTGCGGCAAGGCCATTACCCAGTAGATCAGGATCAACACCAGCCAGGAAGGCCGGAACATGTAGATTTGCTCCGGCCACGGCATGATTTGCAGCACCAACGCCACCAGGAACGACAGCCAGATTATCCAGCGCCCGTGGCTGCGGTAGCTGTTCATTGCACCACTCCCGCCGCGGCAGGCTGAGCTTGAGGCTGGGCAGACGCCGGAGCGGCGGTTTGCGGCGCCACGCCGGTGGCCGGAGCCGGCAGCTGAGGCCCGACCGAACCGGCAGGCGGCAGCACCTGCGGCATCATCTGCATCAGGCGTTCATTGGCCACGCGGTGCACTTCGTCCGGCGGCAGCGGCATGTCGCCGTTGCGATCGGCGCCCCACAGCAGCAGCAGGTAGCGCAAGCGCTGCAGACCGGCGGTCGGCCGCGCCTGAATCACGGTGTAAGCGCGCTGGTTGTCGACCTTGACCGAGGAGACCACCGCCACCGGATAGCCTTCCGGGAAGCGGCCGCCGAGGCCGGAGGTCACCAGCACGTCGCCAACGCGGATATCGGTGTTGTTCGGCAGATGCTCCAGCTGCAGATCGTCGGCGCAGCCGCTGCCTGCGGCAATCACCCGAATATCGTTGCGCAGCACCTGGATCGGCAGCGCGTGCGAGGCATCGCAGATCAGCAGCACGCGGCTGGTGACTTTCGCCACCGCCACCACCTGACCGACCACGCCCTTGTCGCTGATCACCGGCTGGCCTTCATAGACGCCGTTGTCCGACCCTTTGTCGATCACCACCTGATCGCTGTACGGATCGGAACCGGTGGAGATGACCTGGGTCACCATCTTGTGTTCGTCCTGGCGCAGCGGGGAACCCAGCAGCTCGCGCAAGCGGGCGTTTTCCTGCTTGAATTGGCCAAGAAGAAGAATATCGCTGTTTTTCAGCAGCAGTTCCTGCCGCAGAGCTCGGTTTTCCAGCTCCAGCTGTTGGCGGGTGGCCAGCGTTTCTGACACGCTGTCCAAAACTTTACGCGGCCCGTTGGCCAGAAAATAGAAAGGGCTGACTGCGGTGTCCATGTAGTTGCGTATCTTCACGAACGTGCCGAGCCGGCTGTCGGCAACGATCAGGCCAATGGCCGCGATCACCGCCAAAAAAAGTCGCAGTTGCAGGGAAGGCCCCCTGCTAAAAATCGGCTTCATAAATTATGCGAGTTCCTCGACAACAGAAAGAGGAACCGTACCCGATTTTCGCTGTGCGCATTCATCCGATACGATTCCTCCTTCCAGGGGCTGACTATTCTTCGCTGAACAAATCGCCGCCGTGCATGTCGATCATTTCCAACGCCTTGCCGCCGCCGCGCGCTACGCAGGTCAACGGATCTTCCGCCACCACGACCGGAATGCCGGTTTCTTCCATCAGCAGGCGATCGAGGTTGCGCAGCAGCGCGCCGCCGCCGGTCAAGACCATACCACGTTCGGAAATGTCGGAGGCCAATTCTGGCGGGCACTGCTCCAGCGCAACCATCACCGCGCTGACGATGCCGGTCAGCGGCTCTTGCAGGGCTTCTAGGATTTCATTGGAGTTCAGGGTAAAGCCGCGCGGTACGCCTTCGGCCAGGTTACGGCCGCGGACTTCGATTTCGCGCACTTCATCGCCCGGATAGGCAGAACCGATTTCGTGCTTGATGCGCTCGGCGGTCGCTTCGCCGATCAGCGAGCCGTAGTTACGGCGCACATAATTGATGATGGCTTCATCGAAGCGGTCGCCGCCGATGCGCACGGAAGAGGAGTACACCACGCCGTTCAGCGAGATCACCGCCACTTCCGTGGTACCGCCACCGATATCCACCACCATGGAACCGGTCGCTTCGGAAACCGGCAGGCCTGCGCCGATCGCCGCCGCCATCGGCTCTTCAATCAGGAACACTTCACGCGCGCCGGCCCCTTGGGCGGACTCGCGGATAGCGCGGCGTTCAACCTGGGTTGCGCCGACCGGCACACAGACCAGCACGCGCGGGCTTGGGCGCATGAAGCTGTTGCTGTGAACCTGTTTGATAAAGTGCTGCAGCATTTTTTCGGTCACGAAGAAGTCGGCGATTACGCCGTCTTTCATCGGGCGAATAGCCGCGATGTTGCCGGGGGTGCGGCCCAGCATCTGTTTGGCGTCATGACCGACGGCCGCTACGCTCTTTGGGGAGCCGGCACGATCCTGGCGAATGGCAACCACCGAAGGTTCATTCAGTACGATGCCTTGCCCTTTAACATAAATCAGGGTATTGGCGGTACCCAAGTCGATGGACAAGTCGTTGGAAAACATGCCACGAAATTTCTTAAACATAACGAAAGGATAATCCTGCAAGCTGGGGGCGGAAAATAAAATCCGCCTACTTTACCAACCACACGAAGCAGCGACAAGGCGCAAAAACGTTCTACTTCGGTGAAAAATAGTCTGTATTGTTTCTGCTCGAATGCACGGAAATTGGATGAGGCCTGAATTCCCTGAACAAAGGCTCAGTTTACCACCCTGTCAACGCACGAAACGGCGTAACACAGCTCATAAAATCTAACATATTCCCTGATTGCCGCCGATGGTAAGCACCTACCAACGTCAACCAGATAAAAGCTGACAAGAGCCTATCTCAAATAGGCGTCGTTGTCGCAGGCAGATTGGAGAAAACTCCAAAATGACGGGTGACATGGCCCAGATGGATCCGGCGTTCATTCTACGTCAATTTTTGTCCGGCAATCAGCTTAAACACGATAACGACGTGAATATTTTTTACGCCCCACGTCGATCGGTTCCGGCGACGCGAAAAAGTCGCCCTGCCCGCCGTGGATACCACGCTCTTTCAGCGTCTGCCACTCGTTGCGCGTGCGTACGCTGGCGGCGAACACCTGCGCGTGCGTGCCCGCGCAGGCGCCCGCCAGGCTCTGCACGAACAGCTGATTTTCGTCCCGCTTATCGATACTCCGCACCAGCCCCGGGTGGAGCTTGACGATCTCCACCTGCAACGACTTGATATAGGACGTACTGACCACGGTTAAACCCGCTTTGGACACCGCGAGGCGGCAGCCCAGCCCTGACAACAACTTCAGCACCGGACGCAAACGGTCGATATGTTGACACACATCTGCCTCCGCAAGTTCAATCAGAATTCGCCTACGCTGACTTTTTTCGCACTGCAACAGCGTATCGCGCAGCCAGCGCTGGAAAGAACGCTGCAAAATCGAGTCGACGCACAGCGGAAACGCCAGCGTTTCCTCAGGCCATTGCGCCAGCAAGGGGATGATGCGGCTCACCTGTTGGCGATCGTAACTCTCCGCCAACCCCAGTTGCTGCACCAGCGGCATATATTCCGCCGGCAGCAACTCCTGGGAGCCGTCATAAATCCGGCTCATGATCTCAAGATGGTGTACCTCGCCTGCCACGGTCACCGCCGGTTTCTGATACAGCCGCGGGCCGCCGCGCGCCAGTACCTGTTCCAGCAACGTGCGCCACTTGACGCTGCCGCGCCCCTTTTCCGGCACCTGGCTGTCGTACACATACCAGCCGTTCTCGCCCTGCAGCGTAGCGTGGCGCGTCGCCTGCTCCGCGTAATCGATCACCTGCTCCGTGGTTTGCCCGCTGCGGTACGCCACGATGCCGATGTGCAGGAAGGCCTCACGATCGATCAGCGCCGTGGAAGGCAAGGCATCGATGGCGTTGACCAGCTGTGACGCGATGCCGTCGGCCTCCTTCAGGGTTCGATGCGGCAACAGCACGGTAAAATCGCTGTGGAAATAGCGCGCCAGCAGCGCCGAGGGGTAGCGCATCACGAAGGTAGACAGCAGGTTGACCAGCGAATACATCAGCTCCTGGACCGCCACGCTGCCGTGCGTGTCGCGCAGGGTCTCGAAATCGGGCAGCCGCACCATCATCACGATGCCGTGCGAACCTTCGTCTTCCAGCTGAGTGGTCAATTGATTATCGAAGAACAGGCGATTATTCAGCCCGGTTTTGGCGTCCTGCGCGGCGAAGGCGCGGATCAGCGTATCGACCCGGCTGCGCTCTTCCCGCGCTTCCGCCAGATCGGCCAGCAGGCGATCGAGCGCGCCGCTGACGTTGGCCGGCCACTCACGCACGTCGCCCTGCATGACGTTTTCACGCTCGCCGTTCAGAATGCGCCGCGCGCGGCGTTCCAGGCGATCTTCACCGTCGGCCTGCTCACGCAACCAGCGCAGGCTGAACAGCAAAACCACCACCATGACGACGATCGACAGCGTGACGGCGGCGGTGGACTGCAACGTGCGCACGTCGCTGGCGAAGGGATCGAGGTAAGTGATGTACAGCGTGCTGCCCGGATGTTGCAACAGGGGGCGCGAGACCTGACGATAGCCGTTCAGCGTATCCCAGGGCTCTTTTTTCAGCGTCGGCAATTTATAGTTGAGAAACTGGCTGGTGCCGGCCTCTACGCGGATCGACACGATGCCGAGCGGGCGCATGACGATCGGCAACCATTTCTCCTGATCGCGCGGCGATTCGTGCAACATGGCCTGATCGAGAGAGGTAACCAGCGAATCAAAGCGACGCTCCTGGCGATCCTGGGTAACGTAAAAGAAGCTGTATGAGCATCCCATCAGCATCAAAAACATCGCCAGCGCGACCAACAGAGTGATCAATGCAGAGAGTTTGGTGGTAAATCGCATCCCTGTGCCTTGTCCGCTATGGTTAAGTGAGTGTTCACCCTTTAGCTAAAAGGGGCCGTCCAACCCTAACAAGCCTTGCTGAAGAATTAAACCTGCAAGCGCCGTTTTTGTCCTTTATCAGGACTTGGGCCGCTTATTATGCATATAGTCAAATAAATGTGATTCAGCCATTGATAGAAAAGTGTAAACGAGAGGAAGAGTGACATGCGTGCACTGTTATTGGAACAACAAGACGACCAAACTCTGGCTCAAATCAAAGATATCGGCAGCGACCGGTTGCCGGAAGGCGATGTCACCGTCGACATCAACTGGTCCAGCCTAAATTATAAGGATGCGCTGGCGATCACCGGCAAAGGCAAGATCGTGCGCAACTTCCCGATGGTGCCGGGCATCGACTTCGCCGGCACCGTGCGCCACAGCCGCGACGATCGCTTCAAAGAGGGGCAAAGCGTGGTGCTCACCGGCTGGGGCGTAGGTGAACATCACTGGGGCGGCCTGGCCGAGCAGGCGCGCGTCTCGGGCGAATGGCTGGTACCGCTGCCGAACGGCCTGGATGAGCGCAAGGCGATGATCATCGGCACCGCCGGCTTTACCGCCATGCTGTGCGTCATGGCGCTGGAGGAAGGCGGCGTGCACCCGGACGACGGCGATATTCTGGTGACCGGCGCCAGCGGCGGCGTGGGCAGCACCGCCATCGCCCTGCTGGCGGCGTTGGGCTATCGGGTGACCGCCATCAGCGGCCGCGATAGCAATACCGACTACCTGAAAGCGCTCGGCGCCAAAGAGGTGATGTCGCGCGATGGCTATATCGACACGCCGCGCCCGCTGGAGAAACAGCTGTGGGCCGGCGCGGTGGACACCGTCGGCGACAAACTGCTGGCGCGGGTGCTGGCGCAGATGAACTATAACGGCACCGTCGCCGCCTGCGGCCTGGCGGGCGGTTATCAGCTGCCGACCACCGTGATGCCGTTCATTCTGCGCAACGTGCGTCTGCAGGGCGTGGATTCGGTACATACGCCGCTGCACCGCCGCCAAACCGCCTGGGAGCGGCTGGCCGGTATTCTGCCGGACAGCTTCTATCAGCAGGCCACGCATGAAATCACCCTCGAGCAGGCGCCGGCCACCGCCGCCGCGCTGCTGAACAACCAAATCACCGGCCGCACCCTGGTGAAAATCCGCTGATCTTCTCCCCCCGGCAACGGGGGTTCACCCGCTTCTGCGAAATTTCATATTTTCCCGCGTCCCCTCGCTTCCTGCCGGCTTTAGCGCCATGCTTATTTCATGGAGACCCGTTAGCCGCTCGCAGGCGGCGGGAATCAGTCGCGGAGAACATAAGCATGAACAAACACCCGAAATTGACCGAGGCCGACGTCACGCCGGAGAGCGTGTTCCACCAGCGGCGCAAAGTGCTGCAGGCGCTCGGCATCACCGCCGCTACGCTGGCGCTGCCTACCGGCGCACGGGCGGACCTGCTGTCGTGGTTCAAAGGCAACGATCGCCCCAAGGCGCCGCCGGGCAAAGCGCTGGAATTCAGCAAGCCGGCCGCCTGGCAGGCGCAGCTGGCAATGACGCCGGAAGACAAGGTCACCGGCTACAACAACTTCTATGAATTCGGCCTCGACAAAGCCGATCCGGCCGCCAACGCCGGCGGGCTGAAAACCGAAGGCTGGAAAGTGCGCATCGACGGCGAAGTGGCGAAGCCGATAACGCTGGATATCGACGATCTGATGAAGCGTTTCCCGCTGGAACAGCGCATTTACCGCATGCGCTGCGTCGAGGCCTGGTCGATGGTGGTGCCGTGGATCGGTTTCGAACTGGGCAAGCTTCTCAAGCTGGCCGAGCCGAACAGCAACGCGCGCTACGTGGCCTTCCAGACGCTGTACGATCCGGAGCAGATGCCCGGCCAGAAAGATCGCTTTATCGGCGGCGGCCTGAAATACCCCTACGTCGAAGGGCTGCGGCTGGACGAGGCGATGCATCCGCTGGCGCTGCTGACCGTCGGCGTGTACGGCAAAACCCTGCCGCCGCAAAACGGCGCGCCGCTGCGGCTGATCACGCCGTGGAAATACGGCTTCAAAGGCATCAAATCGATCGTGCATATCCGTCTGGTGCGCGATCAGCCGCCGACCACCTGGAACCAATCCGCGCCGAACGAGTACGGTTTTTATGCCAACGTGAACCCGCACGTCGATCATCCACGCTGGTCGCAGGCCACCGAGCGTTTCATCGGCTCCGGCGGCATTCTCGACGTCAAACGCCAACCGACGCTGCTGTTCAACGGCTATGCCGATCAGGTGGCATCGCTGTATCGCGGCATGGATTTGCGGGAGAATTTCTAAGTGCGCCTGACGCCTGTTCATATCAAATGGCTGAAAGCCGCCCTGCATCTGGCGGCGTTTTTGCCCTTTCTGTGGTTGGTGCTGGCGGTAGATCAGGGCTGGTTCAGCGCCGATCCGTCCAAGGACATCCAACATTTTACCGGCAGGATGACGCTGAAACTGCTGCTGGCCACGCTGATGATCGCCCCGCTGGCGCGCTATGCCCGTCAGCCGTTACTGATCCGCTGCCGCCGTCTGGTGGGGCTGTGGTGCTTTGCCTGGGGCACGCTGCACCTGATAAGCTACTCCACGCTGGAGCTTGGGCTGAGCAACCTCGGCCTGTTGGGCAGCGAGCTGGTGAATCGGCCTTATCTGACGCTCGGCATCCTCACCTGGCTGATCCTGCTGGCGCTGGCGGCCACCTCGACGCTGTGGGCGATGCGCAAACTGGGCGCCAAATGGCAAATGTTGCATAACTTCGTCTATCTGGCAGCGATCCTCGCCCCCATCCACTACCTGTGGTCGGTCAAAACGTTTTCCCCCCAGCCGTTCATCTACGCGCTGCTGGCGGTGGCGCTGTTGGGCCTGCGTTACAAGAAATTCCGCGCCTGGTGGCGCTGAATCACGCGGCGGCACGCGTTATTGTCGTTGAAAAACACGCGCCGCCGACCGGAACTTTTTCTGTGTTCCAGCGCTCATATTCCTGTCACGGATCCCCGAGTTAGTCGATTTGGGGTTGAATATCTTCGCTGATAAGACCAGTATTTAGCTGCGAATTGCTACGATATCGTTATAATGCCCGACCTTGTTTCTGTTCTCAGGGTGAATTGGCCCCTTAACAGGTGACAAATCGATAACATCGGGTTATTTTCTACGATGATGGTTTTATTGCCGGAGATACCAGCACAATGGCGGATAAGTTTCACATTTTGCTTCTGAACGGCCCCAATCTCAATCTGCTGGGGACGCGTGAGCCGGAGAAGTACGGCAGCACGACGCTGACAGAGATTGTTAACGGATTGGAAAACCAGGCATCCGCATTGGATATTACCCTGAGCCATCTGCAATCCAACGCCGAGCATCAGCTGATCGATCGCATTCATCAGGCGCGCGGCAACACCGATTTCATTCTGATAAACCCGGCGGCGTTCACGCATACCAGCGTGGCGCTGCGCGATGCGCTGCTGGCGGTGCAGATCCCGTTCATCGAGATCCACCTGTCCAACGTGCACGCCCGCGAACCTTTCCGCCATCACTCCTATCTCTCAGACGTGGCGGTAGGCGTGATTTGCGGCCTCGGCGCGGATGGCTACGCTTTCGCTTTACAGGCAGCGGTTAACCGTCTGTCAAAAACCCACTAATTGCTCCACAAAAAGAGTACGGAATCACACTCATGGATATTCGTAAAATCAAGAAACTGATCGAACTGGTTGAAGAATCAGGCATTTCTGAACTGGAAATCTCTGAAGGCGAAGAATCGGTTCGCATCAGCCGTGCCGCACCGGCGCAGGCTTACCCTGTCATGCAACAGGCCTATGCGATGCCGGCACAGCAGCAGCCGGCCCTGGCTGCCGCCGTTGCTACCGCACCTGCGGCAGAAACCCCGGCGGCACCGGCGGCCATGAGTGGCCACGTCGTTCGTTCGCCAATGGTAGGCACCTTCTACCGCACCCCAAGCCCGGACGCGAAAGCCTTCGTGGAAGTGGGCCAGAAAGTGAACGCCGGCGATACCCTGTGCATCGTTGAAGCCATGAAAATGATGAACCAGATCGAAGCGGACAAGTCCGGCGTCGTGAAAGCCATCCTGGTGGAAAACGGCCAGCCGGTCGAATATGACGAGCCGCTGGTCGTCATCGAATAACGAGGCGCCCCCATGCTTGATAAAATTGTTATCGCCAACCGCGGCGAGATCGCGCTTCGCATCCTGCGTGCCTGTAAAGAACTGGGCATCAAGACCGTTGCGGTTCACTCCGCGGCCGACCGCGATCTGAAACACGTGCTGCTGGCCGACGAGACCGTCTGCATCGGTCCTGCGCCATCGGTAAAAAGCTACCTGAACATCCCGGCCATCATCTCGGCGGCGGAAATCACCGGCGCCGTGGCGATCCACCCGGGCTACGGCTTCCTGTCTGAGAACGCCGACTTCGCCGAGCAGGTTGAACGCTCCGGCTTCATCTTCATCGGCCCGAAAGCCGAAACCATCCGCCTGATGGGCGACAAGGTTTCCGCGATCAACGCCATGAAGAAAGCCGGCGTGCCTTGCGTACCGGGCTCCGACGGCCCGCTGACCGACGACATGGATAAAAACCGTGCCTTCGCCAAGCGCATCGGTTATCCGGTGATCATCAAGGCGTCCGGCGGCGGCGGCGGTCGCGGCATGCGCGTCGTGCGCAGCGACAAAGACCTTGAGCAGTCCATCAACATGACGAAAGCGGAAGCCAAAGCGGCTTTCAACAACGACATGGTGTACATGGAAAAATACCTGGAGAATCCGCGCCACATCGAGATTCAGGTATTGGCCGACGGCCAGGGTAACGCCATCTATCTGGCCGAGCGCGACTGCTCCATGCAGCGCCGCCACCAGAAAGTGGTCGAAGAAGCGCCGGCACCGGGCATCACCAGCGAAATGCGCCGTTACATCGGCGAACGCTGCTCGAAAGCCTGCGTGGAAATCGGCTACCGCGGTGCGGGTACCTTCGAGTTCCTGTATGAAAACGGCGAGTTCTATTTCATCGAAATGAACACCCGTATTCAGGTAGAGCACCCGGTTACCGAAATGATCACCGGCGTGGATCTGATCAAAGAGCAGCTGCGCATCGCTGCCGGTCAACCGCTGTCGATCAAACAGGAAGAAGTGAAGATCCACGGCCACGCGGTAGAATGCCGTATCAACGCCGAAGATCCGAACACCTTCCTGCCGAGCCCGGGCAAGATCACCCGCTTCCACGCGCCAGGCGGTTTCGGCGTGCGTTGGGAATCTCATATCTACGCCGGTTATACCGTACCGCCGTACTATGACTCCATGATCGGCAAACTGATCACCTTCGGCGAAAACCGTGACGTGGCGATTGCCCGCATGAAGAACGCCCTGGCTGAACTGATCATCGACGGCATCAAAACCAACGTTGAGCTGCAGCAGAAGATCATGAACGACGAAAACTTCCAGCACGGTGGCACCAACATCCACTATCTGGAGAAGAAGCTGGGTCTGCAGGAAACCTAAGGCAGCCACGCAGCATCGTCTGACGAAAGGCCGGTTAATCACCGGCCTTTTTCTTTGGCATTACCGCCAGTAACGGCTTGGCAAAACGCCGCCATGCCGTAAAATTCCCTACCTTTGATGAATCCATCACCGTAAACCTATGGGAGACACGGATGGACAAACGCTTTATTCAGGCGCACCGCGAAGCGCGCTGGGCACTGGGGCTGACGCTGCTCTACCTGCTGGCCTGGGGGCTGGCGGCCTACCTGCCGGACAGCGCTATCGGCGTCACCGGCCTGCCGCACTGGTTCGAAATGGCCTGCCTGCTGGTGCCGCTGCTGTTCATCGGCCTGTGCTGGCTGATGGTGCGCACGGTGTTCCGCGACATTTCGCTGGAGGACCGCGATGCAAACTGAAGTGATCCTGCCGCTGGTCGCCTACCTGCTGCTGGTGTTCGGCCTGTCGGTGTACGCCTACAGCCGCCGCCAGAGCGGGAATTTCCTCAGCGAATACTTCCTCGGCAACCGCTCGATGGGCGGCTTTGTGCTGGCGATGACCCTGACCGCCACCTACATCAGCGCCAGTTCGTTTATCGGCGGCCCCGGCGCCGCCTACAAATACGGCCTGGGCTGGGTGCTGCTGGCGATGATTCAGCTGCCGGCGGTGTGGCTGTCGCTCGGGGTGCTGGGCAAGAAATTCGCCATCCTGGCGCGACGCTACAACGCCATCACCCTCAATGACATGCTGTATGGCCGCTACCAAAGCCGCCTGCTGGTGTGGCTGGCCAGCCTCAGCCTGCTGGTGGCGTTCCTCGGCGCCATGACGGTGCAGTTTATCGGTGGTGCCCGCCTGCTGGAGACCGCCGCCGGCATTCCTTACGACACCGGCCTGCTGATCTTCGGCATCAGCATCGCGCTGTACACCGCCTTCGGCGGCTTCCGCGCCAGCGTGCTGAACGACGCAATGCAGGGGCTGGTGATGCTGCTCGGCACCGTGCTGCTGCTGGTGGCGGTGATCCACGCCGCCGGCGGACTGGACAGCGCGGTGCACAAGCTGCAGCAGATCGATCCGGCGCTGGTGTCGCCGCAGGGCGGCGATCAGATCCTCAGCCTGCCGTTTATGGCGTCGTTCTGGATCCTGGTGTGCTTCGGGGTGATCGGCCTGCCGCACACCGCCGTGCGCTGTATCTCCTACAAGGACAGCAAGGCGGTGCATCGCGGCATTCTGCTCGGCACCGTGGTGGTGGCGGTGCTGATGTTCGGCATGCACCTGGCCGGCGCGCTCGGCCGCGCGGTGTTGCCGGATCTCAAGATCCCCGATCAGGTGATCCCGACGCTGATGATCACCGTGCTGCCGCCGTATGCCGCCGGGATCTTTTTGGCGGCGCCGATGGCGGCGATCATGTCGACCATCAACGCCCAGCTGCTGCAATCCTCCGCCACCATCATCAAGGATCTCTACCTGGGCGTGCGGCCGCAGCAGATCCACAACGAGCGGTTGATCAAGCGCTTCTCCAGCCTGACCACGCTGATCCTCGGCCTGCTGGTGCTGCTGGCGGCCTGGCGACCGCCGGAGATGATCATCTGGCTCAACCTGCTGGCTTTCGGCGGGCTGGAGGCGGTGTTCCTGTGGCCGTTGGTACTGGGCCTGTATTGGGAACGCGCCAATGCTCAGGGAGCGCTTAGCTCAATGGTGTCGGGTGCGGTATGCTATACGCTATTGGCCAGCTTCAACCTGCAGCCGGCGGGGCTGCACCCTATCGTGCCTTCGCTGTTGCTCAGCCTGTTGGCGTTTTATCTCGGTAACGTCGTCGGCGAAAAGCGCCGGGCGGCGTCATCATTACCCTCTTGAAGAGAATTGCTATGCCTTGGATCCAACTCAAACTGAACACCACCGGCAGCCAGGCGGAAGACCTGAGCGACGCGCTGGTGGAAAGCGGCGCCGTGTCGGTGACCTTCCAGGACACCCACGACAACCCGGTGTTCGAACCCTTGCCGGGTGAAACCCTGCTGTGGGGCGATACCGACGTGATCGGCCTGTACGACGCGGAAACCGATATGGCCGAGGTGGTGGCGATGCTGGAACAGCACCCGCTGCTGGGCGCCGGTTTCCGTCACAAGATAGAACAGCTGGAAGACAAGGACTGGGAGCGCGAGTGGATGGACAACTTCCACCCGATGCGCTTCGGCGAGCGCTTGTGGATCTGCCCGAGCTGGCGTGACGTGCCGGATCCCGACGCGGTCAACGTGATGCTCGATCCGGGCCTGGCGTTCGGCACCGGCACCCACCCGACCACGGCGCTGTGCCTGCAGTGGCTGGACGGCCTCGATCTGGCCGGCAAAACCGTTATCGACTTCGGTTGCGGTTCCGGCATCCTGGCAATCGCCGCCCTGAAGCTGGGTGCAGCGCGCGCTATCGGCATCGACATCGATCCCCAGGCCATTCAGGCCAGCCGCGACAACGCGCAGCGTAACGGCGTTTCAGAGCGTCTGGAGCTGTATCTGCCGAAAGACCAGCCGGCAGACCTGCTGGCTGACGTGGTGGTCGCCAACATCCTCGCTGGCCCGCTGCGCGAGCTGGCGCCGCTGATCGGTTGCCTGCCGAAGGCCGGTGGTCATCTGGGGCTGTCCGGCGTGCTGGCCAGCCAGGCCAGCAGCGTTGCGCAAGCCTACGAAGAGAAGTTCACGCTCGACCCGGTCGCCGAGCGTGAAGAGTGGTGTCGCATCACCGGCCGCCGCAAGTAAGCGTCACGGTCTATTGCCCCCTCATCCACCGGCCCTGCGCCGGTGGATTTTTTTTGCCTGACGATCGGCCTGCGGGCGAGACAAAATTTTATGCAATTTTTCGCCGCTCAACGACGGATCGCCCTGACAATGCGCCTTCCAGACAGGCTATCTCGGCAAAAAACGCGGGTGAATGCAGATAATATTCTGCGCAAAGGCGAATATTTTGCCGCACACAAAACAAGCACTTTTCGTCAACTTATTGTAAAATATATATAATATTTTTATGAATCACCGCGTAGCGTATTTTTCGTCCTAATATCGGGCCAATTGGTTAAAGTTTGGCCTTTCATCTCGACGCAAAAATGCGTAATATACGCGCCCTTGCGGACACAGTATGGTCACTCTTTGTCTATGCGCATTGGACACCACCAGCTTACTAATTGCCTGATTGCGGCCCCGATGGCCGGTATTACAGATCGCCCGTTCAGAACCCTCTGTCATGCAATGGGTGCTGGGATGGCTGTATCCGAAATGCTCTCCTCCAACCCGGAGGTGTGGCGGACGGATAAGTCGCGTCTGCGTATGGTGCATAGCGATGAACCAGGGATCCGCTCCGTGCAGATTGCCGGATGCGATCCTGATGATATGGCCGCCGCCGCGCGTATCAACGTGGCCAGCGGCGCGCAGATCATCGACATCAATATGGGATGCCCTGCCAAAAAAGTGAACCGGAAGCTTGCCGGGTCCGCCTTGTTGCAGTACCCGGATCTGGTAAAACGGATCCTCCACGCGGTGGTTGACGCGGTGGATGTGCCGGTAACGCTGAAGATTCGCACCGGCTGGGCGCCAGAGCATCGTAACTGTGTAGAGATTGCCCAACTGGCCGAAGACTGTGGTATTCAGGCCCTGACGATTCACGGCCGAACCCGCGCCTGTCTGTTTAACGGCGACGCGGAATACGACAGCATTCGGGCAGTTAAGCAGAGTGTTTCCATTCCGATTATCGCGAATGGGGATATTACTGACCCGCATAAAGCCAGAGCAGTGCTCGACTACACCGGGGCCGACGCCCTGATGATAGGCCGCGCTGCTCAGGGGAGACCCTGGATCTTCCGGGAAATCCAGCATTATCTGGACACTGGGGAGCTGCTGCCGCCGCTGCCGCTTGGCGAGGTGAAGCGCTTGTTGATTGGGCACATTCGGGAATTGCACGGCTTCTATGGCCAAGGCAAGGGATTCCGGATTGCTCGTAAGCACGTGTCCTGGTATCTCCAGGAACACGCTCCGAATGACCAGTTTCGGCGCACATTCAACGCCATAGAGGATGCCAGCGAACAGCTGGAGGCGTTGGAGGCATATTTCGAAAATCTTAGCGTAAAAAAAGAGCTGACAGAACTATGTTCGAACAACGCGTAAATTCTGACGTACTGACCGTTTCTACCGTTAACTCACAAGATCAGGTGACTCAAAAGCCTCTGCGTGACTCGGTTAAACAAGCACTGAAGAACTATTTTGCTCAACTGAACGGTCAAGACGTAAATGACCTGTATGAGCTGGTACTGGCTGAAGTTGAACAGCCACTGTTGGACATGGTGATGCAATACACCCGTGGCAACCAGACCCGCGCAGCCCTGATGATGGGCATCAACCGCGGCACGCTGCGCAAGAAGCTGAAAAAATACGGCATGAACTGATACTAGTCAGTTAACGTGTTGAAAAGGCGCTTTATCTCATTTGATAAGCGCCTTTTTCTTTTTCTGGCCTGTGCCTACATTGGCGGGGCTTTACGCGGAATGCGCTTATCAATATATCCGGCAATGAAATAGCAAATACCCGCCACGCCCGCGATCATCACGTAGCGCTTCCACCCGTCCAACTCCACACCCAGGCTATCCAGCCCGCTCAACACCACAAACACCAGCAGACCCAAAATAACCGATGCTCTGCCTGTCCAGGTTGGCGGAGGTGTAAATAAACGCCTTACCCAATAGGGCCTCATAGGGCTTCCTTCTTACTTACGACGGAGTCACCAATCGATGAAGGATACTCTCACGTTTTAATCAGGGCGACAAAGCACGACATCAGCGTGGCGGATTATAACCATAAAAAAAGGCCGGAAACCCGGCCCTCTTGTTGTGACGACAGCAAATTACTCGGTCGCTTTGTTCTTGAGGCTTTCCGCCCCTTGCTTGGTCTTATCCCAAGCCTTCTCCGTACCCTGTTTGGTGGAGTGCCAGGCCTTTTGCGAGCCTTCGCTCACTTTGCTGCCGACGCTGTCGCTCTTGCCTTCAGCGGCGTGCTTGGCTTTCAGCTTCAGCTCTTCACCCTTGTCCTGAGACTGGTGCAGCTTTTCTTTGGCGGTATCCGCCCCTTTGTGCGCTTCGGCAACGACCTCGTTGCTGGCGTGAGCGGCGGTGTCGGTCGCGGTCTCAGCGGCGAACACCGGGGAAGCGAGCAGCAGTGCAGACAAGGCAATGATTGATTTCTTCATAAGTCCCTCTTTTTTCAGATACGTGCCATTCATCATGAAACAAGATGGCATGAAACGCCCCTTGAACGATTTAAGAATAGGACTAAAACCAAAAAAATCGATATAAAATTTTATTAAAAATAAATTTCTCATTTTTTTATGCCGTTCGAGCGAATCCCGGTCAAAAAGCACGAAAACGTTAAATTTTTCCTGTCACAAAACTATAATTTGTATGAATTTTTAACAAGCATTAACAGGGATGGATTCTATGGTTGCCGCGATCATTATCGGCATTTTCATCGTCAGCTTCTTCTACGCGCACTCCCGCGGCAAAGAGAAACAAAAGGTTACCCGCCAACTGTTCGATCACTCCACCTTTATGGGGCCGATCAACATGTTTATGACCGGTTTCTCCCGTTTGCCCGCCAAACAGCCCTATTTCGACGAAAAAGGCTTCCCGGAGCTGCAGACGCTGACCGACAACTGGCAGGTGATCCGCGAAGAAGCGGTGCGCCTGCAGGATCACATCAAAAAGGCGCAGTCGCACAACGATGCCGGCTTCAACACCTTCTTCAAACGCGGCTGGAAACGTTTCTATCTGAAATGGTACAGCGACAGTCACCCTTCGGCGCAGACGCTGTGCCCGCAAACCGTCGAGCTGCTCAACCGCATCCCGTCGGTCAAGGCGGCGATGTTCGCCGAGCTGCCGCCCGGCAGCCATTTGGGTAAACACCGCGACCCTTACGCCGGCTCGGTGCGCTATCACCTGGGGCTGATGACGCCCAACGACGATCGCTGCTTCATCGAAGTGGATGGCGAACAGCACAGCTGGCGTGACGGCGAGGCGGTGATCTTCGACGAAACCTACGTGCACTGGGCACAGAACGACACCGACCAGACGCGCATCATTCTATTTTGCGACGTCGAGCGGCCGATGAAGTGGCGCTGGGCGCAGGCGGTCAACCACTGGGTCGGCTCTACGCTGATGTCTGCGGCCAGCTCGCCGAACGACGACCAGGACCGCACCGGCGGCATCAACCGCATCTTCAAATACGTCAACGCGGTGCGCGATGCCGGTCAGCGCCTGAAAGCACGCAACCGCCGCGGTTACTACCTGCTGAAATGGCTGGTGATCGCTGCAATCTTCGCCGCGATTATCATTCCCAGCCTATAAAACGCGCCAATCTTCAACTTAGGGGCAACGCGAATGAGAATATTCGCATGCCCCTCTTCCGCCACACCCCGTACCCTGTGCTAGCATAAGCATTCCTAGAGCCGCCTCCGCTGGCCAACAGCTATCCCTCCGAAGCCTGATAGCAGCGCAAACCGCCCTTCGAATGTAAATGTTTAGTCAATTATGGAATCCCGACTAAACCCTGGTCGTGCCCGGGTGTCTGAGTGGTCGTATCGCTATCGAGTGGAACCTTTATGCGTTACAGCTTGCTGCCCCTTTTTAACGTATAAAACGAGTTTCTATGAAATCAGCCAAAGCATTTCAACTGGCCTTGCTGCACCCGCGCTACTGGCTCACCTGGTTCGGCCTCGCCCTGCTGTTCCTGCTGGTCCAGCTCCCCTATCCGTTGCTTTACCGGCTGGGGGTGTGGATGGGGCGTACCTCGATGCGTTTTCTCAAGCGTCGCGTCACCATCACCCGCCGCAACCTTGAACTGTGCTTCCCCGAGATGGACGAAGCGCAGCGCGAGCGCAAAGTGGTGGGCAACTTCGAATCCCTCGGCATGGGCCTGTTGGAAACCGGCATGGCCTGGTTCTGGCCGGATAAACGCGTCAAGCGCTGGTTCAACGTCTCCGGCATCAACCACCTTAACCTGGCGCAGCGTGACGATCGCGGCGTGCTGGTGATCGGCGTGCACTTTATGTCGCTGGAGCTGGGCGGCCGGGCTATGGGCCTGTGTCAGCCGATGATGGCGATGTACCGCCCGCACAACAACAAAGCGATGGAGTGGGCCCAGACCAAGGGCCGTATGCGCTCCAACAAGGCGATGATCGATCGCAAGGATCTGCGCGGCATGGTGCACGCACTCAAGCGCGGCGAGGCGGTGTGGTTCGCGCCGGATCAGGACTACGGCCCGCGCGGCAGCGTATTCGCCCCGCTGTTCGCCGTCGATCAGGCCGCGACCACCAGCGGCACCTTTATGCTGGCGCGCATGGCCAACCCGGCGCTGGTGCCGGTGGTGCTGATCCGCCGCGAAGGGGGCCGCGGTTACGACCTGCTGATTCAACCGGCCCTGGAAGACTATCCGCTCAGCGACGAGCAGGCGGCGGCGGCCTATATGAACAAAGTGATCGAGAAAGAGATCCTGCGGGCACCGGAGCAATATCTGTGGCTGCACCGCCGCTTCAAAACCCGGCCGGTCGGCGCGCCGTCGCTGTACTGACCCTTTTTCCAGCCCGGCCGACGCCGGGCTTTTTTGTGCGCAGCGTTTAAAAAATCTGCGGTTCACGATCCCGCTTTCCTGTAATCTCCTTTTTTACCCGCACAGGAAAGGAAATGATGAAAGCTCAAGTCCGCATTGCTCTGGTCGGTGATTACACCCCGCAAGCCGTGGCCCATCAGGCCATCCCCGTAGCGCTCCAGCTCACCGCCGCCCACCTCGATATCGACGTGCAGCCCCAGTGGCTACCGACCGACACCCTGACCTCCCCCGACGTCCTGCAAGATTTCGACGCCATCTGGGTGGTGCCGGGCAGCCCGTATCGTCACGACGACGGTGCCTTTATGGCGATCCGTCATGCGCGGGAAAACGACGTGCCGTTCCTCGGCTCCTGCGGCGGTTTTCAATACGCGATCGTCGAGTACGCCCGCAACGTGATGGGCTGGCACGACGCCGGTCATGCGGAAACCGACAGCGGTGGCCGGCTGGTGATCGCTCCGCTTAGCTGCTCGCTGGTGGAAAAAACCGGCGACATCGTTTTCCAGCCTGACACCCGCGTCGCACGGGCCTACGGCAGCCTGAACACCCATGAAGGCTACCACTGCAACTTCGGCGTCAATCCGGAATTCGTCGTCGATCTGCAACGCTTCCCGCTGGTCATCAGCGGCCACGACAGCGAAGGCGACGTGCGCGCCATCGAACTGCCGGCTCACCGTTTTTACGTCGCTACGCTGTTCCAGTCGGAACGCGCCGCGCTGCGCGGCGAGCTATCACCGCTGGTGGTGGAGCTCGTCAAAACCGCCGCCAACGGGTAAAAAAAAAGCCCTCTTGCGAGGGCTTTCTCATCGGATACATCCCGCCGGCTTACGCCTGTCCGAGCTCGCGCAACGCCAGATTGAAGTGTTGCCCCAGCTCACGCCGATGAACAGGATGCTCCATCATCGACACATGGTCGCCGTTGACCTGGCTGACGCGGACGGTCGCCGGCGGCAGCAGCTTATCCCATCCCAACGCGGAAGCGTCTTCGCGGCAATATCCCGCCTGCTTGATCTTCTGCCAATACGCCTGGAACTGTGCGTTCTGCGAATTGACGGAAACCTGCTCCTGCTTCGCCTTGAACAGATGGATTTTCAGCGATGCGGGCTGCACCAGGGTCGCTTCCACCAGTTTGGCGTAGTGGTGCCGCTGCTGCCAGAGCGCCGCCTCGTCGGCCACTTCCTCACGCTGAGTCTTGATCCCGGCGCGTTGCACGGCCGCAATCGCCTCCGGCAACGGCAGCTCAGCCAACTGCTGACAGAACTGCGGATCCGGCCTTTCCTGCGTTGACTCCACCCAGTTCAGCAACAGCTGGACCGGGCTGTGCATTGCCGCCACCGGCCGCAACGTGTCGATCAACCCCAGGAAAGCGACCGCTTCCCCGGCCGATTGCAGCTGCTCGGCGATGGCATAGGCCAACACCCCGCCGGAAGAGTACCCCGCCAGATGGTATGGCCCCTGCGGCTGCACTTCGCGAATCAACGCCACGGCGCTGGCGGCCATATCGGACATGGTGGCCGGCTTCTCCTCCACCGCCGGCCACGGCACGGCGTAGACCGGGAAGGTCTCGTCGATCTCCTTGGCCAATTCAAACACGTAGGAGTGGTCGCCAAAGCCGGTCGGGACGAAGAACAGCGGCGGCCGGCTGCCGCTGCTGCGAGCCGGCACCGCTTTACGCAGCGGAGCCTCGGCGGTGCGACGATCTATCCGCTCGGCCAGCTCGGCCAATATCGGATGGTTGAAGATCGCCTGTACCGGCAAGGTGATGCCTTGCTGACGCAGCTGGCTGGAAAGACGTACCGCCAGCAGCGAATGGCCACCGAGCTCGAAGAAATTGTCGTGACGCCCTATCTGGCCAATCTCGAGCAGCTCACACCATACCCGCGCCAGCGTCGTTTCGGTCTCCCCCTGAGGCGCCGCATACTCCCGAGTGCCGACTGCCGCGCGCTCCGGCTCCGGCAAGGCGCGCCGATCCAGCTTGCCGTTGGCGGTCAACGGCAGCGCATCCAGCCAGACATAAGCCGACGGCACCATGTACTCCGGCAAACGTTCGCTCAGATAGGCCCGTAGCTGTCCCTGCAACGCGCTGCGGTCAACGTCGGCCGTCGGTACGATCCAGGCGACCAGGCGCGGATGATGTTCCGTCGAACAAACCTGCACCACCGCTTCCCGCACCCACGGGCTCGCCGCCAGCTGCACCTCAATCTCGCCCGGTTCGATGCGGAACCCGCGCAGCTTGATCTGCTGATCGCATCGCCCCTGGTATTCAAGACTGCCGTCCGGCAAATAACGCGCCAGATCGCCGGTGCGATACATGCGGCCGCCACCGACCGGATTGAACGGATCGCTCAGGAAGCGCTGTGCCGTCAGTTCCGGTCGGTTCAGGTAGCCCAACGCCACCCCCACGCCGCCGATGTGCAATTCCCCCACCGCTCCCATCGGCACCGGGCGTCCGCGGGCGTCCAGCAAGTAAGCGCGGGTATTGCCGATCGGTTTCCCAATCGGCAAGCGCGCCTCCCCTTCAGCCCGCTCGATGCGTGCCGTTGTCGCAAAGGTGGTGGTCTCCGTCGGCCCATAGGCATGGATCAGGTGCACCGGCCCCCGCTCTTGCAACAGCCGCGCATAAGCGCCCGGATCCTCTTTCTCCCCTCCGCTAATCAGATATTTCAACTGCGCCAGTGCGCCGCTGATGCTGTGCACATACTGATTGAACAGCGCAGTGGTCAAGAACAGCGTGGTGATGCGATGGCGTTGCAGTTCGGCCGCCAGACGCTCGGCCTCCATCATCACCTCCGGCGCGATCACCACCAGCGCACCGCCATTCAACAGGGCGGCCCAAACCTCCATCGTGCTGGCATCAAACGCCGGGTTGGCGGCAAAGGCGATGCGGTCGTCGGCGTCAAAGGCGGCGTAGCGGTTGTTGCGCACCAGACGCGTGATCCCCTGGTGCGGCGTCATGACGCCTTTCGGCGTCCCGGTCGAGCCGGAGGTATACATGATGTAGGCCGTCGCGCCGCTCGACACGCGCAACGCCGGGTTACCGACATGACCTTCAGCTTCGCGATCCTCGACCGTCAGCTGCGGAATGCTTTCGTCGCCGACGGCGTCCGTCAGCATCAGGCAGGCGCCGCTGTCATCGGCGATCCACGCCTGGCGCGCGGCCGGCAGTTGCGGATCGATAGGGACATACGCCGCCCCGGCCTTGATTACCGCCAATTGGGCGCAGACCAGTTCGATGCTGCGCGCCAGCCGCACCGCGACCCGGTCGCCCGGTTGTACGCCGCGCTCAATCAGCCGATGCGCCAACCGGTTGGCGCGCGCATTCAACTGTGCGTAGCTGAGCCGTTGCGCATCCTGAATCAAAGCGATGGCCTGCGGCGTCTGCCGCGCCTGCTGTTCAAACAGTTCGTGCACGCAGGTATCCGCCGGGTAAGCTTCCGCCGTATGATTCCAGCGGCACAGCTGCAGCGCATACTCTTCATCCGGCATCACCTCCAGTTCGCAGACCGGTGTCTGAGGCGCCTGCTCCAATGCCTGCGCCAATGCGCTCAACGCCTGCGCCATATAGCCGCACACGCGCTGCGCTTCAATCGGCTGCCTGACCTGCGCCGTCAGGCCCAGCGAATCACCTCCATCCTCGACCGACAGCACGAACGGATAGTTGGTACGTTCCTGGCTATCGAGCAGCGTCACGCCGGTCGGCAATGCGGTGTCCTCGCCGCTGTTATGCCGGTAGTTCAGCAGGGCACTGAACAGCGGCGTGCCTGCGGCGACGCCGCTGCAGCGCTGCGCCAACGCCAGCGGCGCATGCTCATGGGCCAGCAGCCCGCTCAGCCGGATGTGCGCCTGCAACACCGCCGATTCCGCGCCGACCTCGTTGACATCCAGCCGTAGCGGCAGAGTATTGATAAACAATCCGAGCGCCCGTTCCGCCCCGTCTCCGGCCTGCATGCGGCCCAACAATACGGTGCCGAACACCACCTCATCGCGGCCGGTAGCGCGCGCCAACACCTGCGCCCAGGCCAGGTGGCACAGGCTGGCCAGGCTGACGCCCAGCCGCCGCGCCTGCCGCCGCAGCTGTTGGTTGAGCGTATGCGGTAAGGCCAGGTGCGCCGTCGAGATATCCCGCCCTTCGCCATGCACGTCGCTCAGGCCGAACGGCAACGACGGTTCATCGATATCCGCCAGCATCGTGCGGAAGAACTGTTCGTGTTCGGCCTTGCTGACGCCGAGCCTTGCCTGCGCCACCGCGTTGCGGAACGGCGGCGCCTTGGCCAGTTCGTCCCCGCGCCCGGCCAGGATCAGGTTGATCTCCTCCTGCATCACCGCCAGGGTCGAGTGGTCGCCGATCAGGTGATGCCACTGCTGGAGTATGCACCAACTGCCTTCTTCCTCCTGTGCGGCGACAAAGCTCAGCAACGGTGCGCGCGTCAGATCAGGCCGCACGCGGCGCGGATCAAACAACGCCGTCAGCCGCGAACCGATCTCGCCCTCCGCCGGATTGAGCCGCAGTTCTCGCAGCGACAACTCGGCCTTGCGCCACACCACCTGCACCGGCGATGACACGCCCTGCGTGATGAACGCGGTGCGCAGAATGTCATGGCGATCGATCACCTGCTGCATCGCCGCCAGCCAGGCGTCCAGGCGCGCACGGCTGTCGAAACGCAGCACCGCGGACAGCTGGTACGGGTCGCCCCGTTCCGCCAGCAGATGGTGGAACAAAATCCCCTCCTGCAGCGGCGACAAGGCGTAGATGTCCTGTACGTTGGCCACGCCGCCCGGCACCTGCGCCACCACCGCGTCGATCTCCGGCTGGCTCAGCGTCGCCAGCGGCAACATCTCCGGCGTAATGGCTACGCAGCCCGGTAGGATACCGTTGGCCGGCACGCTCACTTCCTGCTGCGTGACCAACGTCTGCGCCAGCGTTGACAGCGTCGGCGCGGTGAACAGCGTTTGCACCCCGGCGCTCAGCCCGACACGGCGCAGCTGCGCCATCAACTTCACCGCCAACAGCGAGTGGCCGCCCAATTCGAAGAAGTTATCGTGGCGCCCGACCCGCTCAAGGCCCAGCAGCTCGCGCCAGATCCCCGCCAGCAGCGTTTCCAGTTCGCCTTCAGGTTCGGCGTAAACCTCACGCACGTAGGCGTCCTCCTGCGGCTCAGGCAGCGCGCGCCGATCCAGTTTGCCGTTCGGCGTCAGCGGTAGCATATCCAGCGCCACCCAGGCCGCCGGCAGCATAAACTCCGGCAACATCCCCGCCAGATACTGTCGCAGCGTCACCGCCAACGTCTGGCGATCCGCGTCAGCCTCCGGCACCACCCAGGCCACCAACCGCTTAGTGTCCGCTTCGCCGAGGACATCCACCACCGCTTCGCGCACCGCCGGGTGACCGGCCACTCGCGCCTCGATCTCACCGCATTCGATGCGGAAGCCGCGAATTTTCACCTGCCGATCGTTGCGCCCCAGGTAGTCGATATTGCCGTCCGGCAGATAGCGCGCCAGATCGCCGGTGCGGTACATCCGCTCGCCAGGGTTAAACGGATCCGCCAGGAATCGCTCTGCCGTTAACTCTGCGCGGTTGAGATAACCCAGCGCCACTCCGGGGCCGGCGATGTAGATCTCGCCGGTCGCGCCGAGCGGCACCGGTTGCCCGTGTGCATCCAGCAGATAAATCCGGGTATTGCCGATCGGCCGCCCGATGGGCAAGCGCTGCCAGGGATCCACCCGCTCGATCGTGGCCGTCGTGGCAAACACCGTACACTCGGTCGGCCCATAACCGTTGATCAGCCGTACCGGCCCAGCCTCTTTCAGCATGCGGGCAAAGGCGTGCGGATCCGCCGCTTCACCGCCGCTCAGCAGATATTTCAACTGCGCCAGCGTCGCGGCGATGCTATGGACATATTGGTTAAACAACGAGGTGGTCAGGAACAAGACGTTAATCCCTTGCCGCACCAGCGCCGCCGCCAACGCCTCGGCTTCCGTCAACACTTCCGGCGCAATGATTGCCAGACTGGCGCCATTCAACAGGGCTCCCCACATTTCCAGCGTGCTGGCGTCAAACGCCGGATTGGCGGCGAAAGCGAAGCGATCGCCGCGTTCAAACGACGCAAAACGGTTGTTGATCGCCAGCCGGAGGATGCCTTGATGCGTCACCATGACGCCTTTAGGCGTACCGGTCGAGCCCGAGGTATACATGATGTAGGCCGGCGCGTCGCCGGCGCGAGGCACCGCCGGATCGTGGGTCGGATTCTGCCGCAGTCGATCGATACGCAGGCATGCGATCTCGCCGGCTATCTCGCGGTCGAGATCGCGATCGCACAGGATCAACGACGCCCCGCTGTCGCCGATGATCCACGCCTGCCGCGCAACGGGCAGGTGCGGATCGAGCGGCACATAAGCAGCCCCCGCCTTGAGGATCGCCAGCTGAGCGATGACCAGAGAAACGCTGCGTTCAAGCGACGTGGCCACGCGATCGCCCGGGCGCACGCCCTGTGCGATGAGTTGGTGCGCCAGTTGGTTGGCGTGGGCGTTCAATTGGGCATAGCTCAGGCTGTCCCGATCGTTCACCACCGCAACGGCGTCCGGCGTGCGCTGCGCCCACTGTTCAAACAGGACGTGGGCACTGCTCTGCGCCGGATAAACTTCCGCGGTTCGGTTCCAGCCGTACAACAACAGTTCGCGCTCGGCAGCCGGCAGCAGATCGAGATGCGACGCAGGCTGCGTAGCATTTGTCGCCATCGCCCGCAACACCTGCACCAGGTAAACGCCGTAACGCTCGGCGGTAGCGCGGTCGAACAGCGCGGTGGCGAAGTTCAGCGTACCGCTGATTTGCTCGTCGCGCTCCGCCAGATCGAGCGTCAAATCATACTTGGCGATCTGATAGCCCAACTCGGCACTCTCGGCCTGCAGCCTAGGCAGCGAGATATCGCGCACCGAGCCGTCCTGCCAGGCCAGCATTACCTGGAACATCGGGGTATAACCCAGGTGGCGCGGCGGATTGACCAGCTCCACCACCTGCTCGAACGGCAGATCGCGATTTTCCCGTGCCGCCAGCACCGTGTGGCGGATCCGCGCGATCAGCGTCGGCAGATCCGGATCGTCGCGAAGATCGATGCGCAGCGCCAGCGTGCTGACGAAGAAGCCGACCAGCGATTCGGTTTCCAGCCGGCCACGGTTGGCCTCCGGCGTGCCGATCACCAGCTCCTGCTGCCCGGCCATGCGCGCCAGCACCAGGCTCCAGGCCGCCAGCACCGTCATGAACAGCGTGCCGCCATGCTGCCGGCTGAACTGCCGCAGCGCCTGCGTCAGCTCGGCGTCGATCGCGATCGGCACCTCCCCGCCGCTGAAAGACTGCACCGTCGGACGCGGCCGGTCGGTCGGCAGCGTCAGCAGCGCCGGCGCATCGCTCAGCGTTTCGCGCCAGTATTGCGCCTGCGCCGCCAACCGCTCTGGCGTCAGATAGCGACGCTGCCAGGCGGCGTAATCCGGGTATTGCAGCGTCAACGGCGGCAGCGGATCGCCATCGCCGCGGCGGAAAGCACCGTACAACGCCCCCAACTCACGCAGCAGAATACCGGTCGACCAACCGTCGGAGATGATGTGATGACAGGTGAGCAGGAACAGATGTTCCTCATCCGCCAGGCGGATCAGCGCGGCGCGCACCAGCGGCCCCTGCGTCAAATCGAAAGGCGCCTCCGTCAGGCGCTGCGCCAGTTGCCGCGCCTGGCTCTGAGCATCCTGCCGCCCACGCAGATCGTGAACCGTCAACGGCAGCGCGTCTGCCGGCAGAATGTGCGCCTGCGGCTGCCCCTCGACGGTGACAAACCGGCTGCGCAACGCTTCGTGGCGGGCATAGAGCGCATCCAGGCTCTGCCGCCAGGCGGGCAGATCCAGCTCGCCGCGCAGGCTCAGCGCCAGAGGAATATGGTAAGTTTCACTCAGGCCTTCCAACTGCGTCAGGAACCACAAACGCTGCTGGGCAAACGACAGCGGCAACTCGGCGCCGCGTCGCATAGCCTCGATCGGCGGCAGCGCCTCATCGGTTCTCCGCAGTTGCTGCGCCAACGCCAGCAGCGTCGGGTTGGCGAACAGGGTCTGCAACGGCAGCTGCCATTCCACCTGCTGCAGACGGTTGGTCAGACGTACCGCCAACAGCGAGTGCCCTCCCAGTTCGAAGAAGTTATCGTGGCGGCCTACCTGCTCCACGTTCAGCAGTTCGCGCCAGATCGCCGCCAGCAGCGTTTCGTGTTCACCCTGCGGCGCTTCGTACGCTGCCTGGCTCTGCGCCCCCTGCGGCTCCGGCAGCGCCCGCCGATCCAGTTTGCCGTTCGGCGACAGCGGCAACGCCGCCACCACCACCCAGGCCGACGGCACCATATAGTCCGGCAGCGCCGCGCTCACATGCTGCCGCAGCACGCCCGCCAGCGTCTCTTCCGCCACGCCGGCGGCCGGCACCACCCACGCCACCAGCCGTTTGTCGTCGCCCACCGCCCGCGCATCCACCACCGCTTCGCGCACCGCCGGGTGCGTTGCCAGCGCCGCCTCTATCTCGCCGCATTCGATGCGGAAGCCGCGGATTTTCACCTGCTGGTCATTGCGCCCCAGGTACTCGATGTCGCCGTTCGCCAGATAACGCGCCACGTCGCCGGTGCGGTACATCCGCCCGCCCGGCGCGAACGGATCGCTCAAGAAGCGCTCCGCCGTCAGTTCAGGCCGGTTCAGGTAGCCTCGCGCCACCTGCACCCCGCCGATATACAGCTCGCCCACCGCCCCCAGCGGCACCGGCTGCCCGTGCTCGTCCAGCAGGTAGATACGCGTGTTGGCGATCGGCCGCCCGATCGGCACCGACACCCGGTCCGCCTCCCGCGAACAGTGCCAGGCGGTGACGTCCACCGCCGCCTCCGTCGGCCCATACAGGTTATGCAACTCCGCCTGCGGCAGCCGGCGGTAAAACTCCGCCACCAGCGCCGCCGGCAGCGCTTCCCCGCTGCACATCACCCGCACCACCTGGCCGCAGCGCGTCGCCGCCTGCCCGTCCGCCAGGAAGCTTTGCAGCATCGACGGCACGAAGTGCAGCGTGGTGACGCCGTACTGTTCGATCGCGCGGCTCAGGTAGTCCGGATCCTTGTGCCCTTCCGGCTTCGCCATCACCAGACGCGCGCCGACCATCAGCGGCCAGAAGAACTCCCACACCGAGACGTCGAAGCCGAACGGCGTTTTTTGCAGCACCGTGTCCGCCGCCGTCAGGCCGTAGGCTTCCTGCATCCACACCAGCCGGTTGACCACCCCGCGGTGCTCATTCATCGCGCCCTTCGGTTTCCCGGTCGAGCCCGAGGTGTAAATCACGTACGCCAGGTGCGACGCCTGCGCGCGCCGTTCCGGGTTCTCGGCGCTCAGCGTATCCGGCAGCGCCGCCTCCAGCGCCAGCTGCGGCGTCGCAGGCTCGCCCAGCGCCGCCCGGCCGGCGGCGTCCGCCAGCAGCAGCACCGGGTCGGCATCCTGCAGGATGTACTGCAGGCGTTCACCCGGATAGGCCGGATCGAGCGGCACATAGGCGCCGCCGGCCTTGAGGATACCGAACAGCGCCGTCACCATGTTCAGGCCGCGTTCGGCGCACACCGCCACCCGGCTGTCCGGGCCGACGCCGCGCGCTATCAGCGCGTGCGCCAGCCGGTTGGTGCGGGCGTTCAGCTGGGCGTAGCTCAGGCTTTCCGCTCCGCTCACCAGCGCGATGGCGTCCGGCGTGCGGCACACCTGCTGCTCGAACAGCGCCGCCAGGGTCTGATCCAGCGGGTAGTCACGCTCGGTACGGTTCCAGCCATGCAGCAGCAGTTCGCGTTCCGCCTCAGGCACCACCGCCAGTGAACATACCGGCGTTTCCGGTGCCTGCTCCAGCGCTTGCGCCAGCGAGCCCAGCGCCTGCGCCATATAGTCGCACACCCGCTGGGCATCGACCGTCTCTGTCACCTGCGCCGTAATGCCGAGCGAATCGCCGCCGTCCTCCACCGATAACACAAACGGATAGTTGGTGCGCTCTTCGGCGCTCAGCAAGCTGACACCTTCCGGTAACGACACTGCCTCGCCGTTGTTATGGCGATAGTTGAGCAAGGCACTGAACAGCGGCGCCCCAGGGCTGACGCCGCTGCAGCGCTGCGCCAATGCCAGCGGCGCATGTTCATGCGCCAGCAGCCCGCTCAGCCGCACGTGTGCCTCTCTTGCCGCCGCCTCCGCGCCTCGCCGATCGATGTCCAGGCGCAGTGGCAATGTGTTGATAAACAACCCCAATGCCCGTTCCGCGCCTTCGCCGCCCTGCAGGCGACCCAGCAATACGGTGCCGAACACGACCGCGTCTCGCCCGCTGACGCGCGCCAGCACCTGCGCCCAGGCCAGGTGGCACAGGCTGGCCAGGCTGACGCCCAGCCGCCGCGCCTGACGTCGCAATCGCAGATTCAGCGCCGAAGAGAGCGCCTGGTAGCGGCTGACGATTTGCCGTCCTTCACCATGCACATCGCTCAGGCCAAACGGCAGCACCGGCTCGCTGATATCCGCCAACATGTCGCGGAAGAAGCTTTCATGTTCTGCTTCGCTGAGCGTCAGGCGCGCCTGCGCCACCGCATTGCGGAACGGCTGGGCGGCGCCCAGCTGTGCGCCACGGCCGGCGAGGATCTCGCTGACCTCTTGCTCCATGAAGGCCAGCGTGGAGTGATCGCCAATCAGATGATGCCACTGTTGCAAAGCGCACCAGCAGCCGTCTTCCTCCTGCGCGACGGTAAAGTTGAGCAGCGGCGCACGGGTCAGATCCTGCCGCTGCTGCAACGGATCAAAACTGGCCGCCAGCTGTTGCCAAATCGTACCGTCAGCCGGATCGAAACGCCGCTCGCTCAGCGCCAGCTCGGCCTTGCGCCACACCACCTGCACCGGCGAGGACACGCCCTGCGTGATGAACGCGGTGCGCAGAATGTCATGGCGATCGATCACCTGCTGCATCGCCACCAGCCAGGCGTCCAGGCGCGCACGACTGTCGAAACGCAATACCGCAGACAGCTGGTACGGGTCGCCCTGTTCCGCCAGCAGATGGTGGAACAAAATCCCCTCCTGCAGCGGCGACAAGGCGTAGATGTCCTGTACGTTGGCCACGCCGCCCGGCACCTGCGCCACCACTGCGTCGATTTCCGCCTGGCTCAGCGTCGCCAGCGGCAACATCTCCGGCGTAATGGAGGCGCCGCCCGGTAAGATCCGGTTTTCCGGTATCTCGATCTCACCCTGCGCACTCATCGCCTGCGCCAACGCCGACAGCGTCGGCGTTGAGAACAACGTCTGCACGTTCGCTCCCCAACCGGCACGCCGCAGTTGAGCCATCAACTTCACCGCCAGCAGCGAGTGGCCGCCCAGTTCGAAGAAGTTGTCGTGGCGGCCTACCCGCTCCACGTTCAGCAGGTCGCGCCAGATCGCCGCCAGCAGCGTTTCGTGTTCACCCTGCGGCGCTTCGTACGCTGCCTGGCTCTGCGCCCCCTGCGGCTCCGGCAACGCCCGCCGATCCAGTTTGCCGTTCGGCGACAGCGGCAACGCCGCCACCACCACCCAGGCCGACGGCACCATATAGTCCGGCAGCGCCGCGCTCAGATGCTGCCGCAGCACGCCCGCCAGCGTCTCTTCCGCCACGTCCGCGGCCGGCACCACCCACGCCACCAGCCGTTTGTCGTCGCCCACCGCCCGCGCATCCACCACCGCTTCGCGCACCGCCGGGTGCGTCGCCAGCGCCGCCTCTATCTCGCCGCATTCGATGCGGAAACCGCGGATTTTCACCTGCTGGTCATTGCGCCCCAGGTACTCGATGTCGCCGTTCGCCAGATAACGCGCCACGTCGCCGGTGCGGTACATTCGCCCGCCCGGCGCGAACGGATCGCTCAGGAAGCGCTCCGCCGTCAATTCGGGCCGATTCAGATAGCCCCGCGCCACCTGCACCCCGCCGATATACAGCTCGCCCACCGCCCCCAGCGGCACCGGCTGCCCGTGATCGTCCAGCAGGTAGATGCGCGTGTTGGCGATCGGCCGCCCGATCGGCACCGACACCCGGTCCGCCTCCCGCGAACAGTGCCAGGCGGTGACGTCCACCGCCGCCTCCGTCGGCCCATACAGATTATGCAACTCCGCCTGCGGCAGCCGGCGGTAAAACTCCGCCACCAGCGCCGCCGGCAGCGCTTCCCCGCTGCACATCACCCGCACCACCTTGTCGCAGCGCGTCGCCGCCTGCCCGTCCGCCAGGAAGCTTTGCAGCATCGACGGCACAAAGTGCAGCGTGGTGACGCCGTACTGTTCGATCGCGCGGCTCAGGTAGTCCGGATCCTTGTGCCCTTCCGGCTTCGCCATCACCAGGCGCGCGCCGACCATCAGCGGCCAGAAGAACTCCCACACCGAGACGTCGAAGCCGAACGGCGTTTTTTGCAACACCGTGTCCGCCGCTGTCAGGCCGTAGGCCTCCTGCATCCACACCAGCCGGTTGACCACCCCGCGGTGTTCGTTCATCGCGCCCTTCGGTTTACCGGTCGAACCCGAGGTGTAAATCACGTACGCCAGGTGCGACGCCTGCGCGCGCCGTTCCGGGTTCTCGGCGCTCAGCGTCTCCGGCAACGCCGCCTCCAGCGCCAGCTGCGGCGTCGCAGGCTCGCCCAGCGCCGCCCGGCCGGCGGCGTCCGCCAGCAGCAGCACCGGGTCGGCATCCTGCAGGATGTACTGCAGGCGCTCGCCCGGATAGGCCGGATCGAGCGGCACATAGGCGCCGCCGGCCTTGAGGATACCGAACAGCGCCGTCACCATGTTCAGGCCGCGTTCGGCGCACACCGCCACCCGGCGGTCCGGGCCGACGCCGCGCGCTATCAGCGCGTGCGCCAGCCGGTTGGCGCGGGCGTTCAGCTGGGCGTAGCTCAGGCTTTCCGCTCCGCTCACCAGCGCGATGGCGTCCGGCGTGCGGCGCACCTGCTGCTCGAACAGCGCCGCCAGGGTCTGATCCAGCGGGTAGTCACGCTCGGTGCGGTTCCAGCCATGCAGCAGATGCTCCCGTTCGGCGAGCGGCAGCAAATCGATATGGGATACCGACCGAGGGTTATTCAGCGTCATCGCCCGCAGCGCCTGAATCAGGTAAACGCCGTAGCGTTCAGCGGTGGCGCGATCGAACAACGCCGTGGCGAAGTTCAGCGTGCCGCTGATGCCTTCGCCGGTATCGGCCAAGTCGAGCGTCAGATCAAACTTCGCCGCGCTGTATTCCAGCCCGGCCAGCTCGGCCTGCAGCCCAGGCAGCGGAATATCGCGCACCGAGCCGTCCTGCCAGGCCAGCATCACCTGGAACAGCGGGGTATAGCCCAGATGGCGCGGCGGATTGACCAGCTCCACCACCTGCTCGAACGGCAGATCGCGATTTTCCCGAGCCGTCAGCACCGTGTGGCGGATCCGCGCGATCAGCGTCGGCAGATCCGGATCGTCGCGAAGATCGATGCGCAGCGCCAGCGTGCTGACGAAGAAGCCGACCAGCGATTCGGTTTCCAGCCGGCCACGGTTGGCCTCCGGCGTACCGATCACCAGCTCCTGCTGCCCGGCCATGCGCGCCAGCACCAGGCTCCAGGCCGCCAGCACCGTCATGAACAGCGTGCCGCCATGCTGCCGGCTGAACTGCCGCAGCGCCTGTGTCAGCTCGGCGTCGATCGCGATCGGCACCTCTCCGCCACTGAAAGACTGCACCGTCGGACGCGGTCGGTCGGTCGGCAGCGTCAGCAGCGCCGGCGCACCGCTCAGCGTTTCGCGCCAGTATTGCGCCTGCGCCGCCAGCCGCTCCGGCGTCAGATAGCGACGCTGCCAGGCGGCGTAATCCGGGTATTGCAGCGTCGGCAGCGGCAGTGGATCGGCATCGCCGCGACGGAAAGCGCCATACAACGCCCCCAGTTCACGCAGCAGAATGCCGGTCGACCAACCGTCGGAGACGATGTGATGACAGGTGAGCAGGAACAGGTGCTCCTCATCCGCCAGGCGGATCAGCGCGGCGCGCACCAGCGGCCCCTGCGTCAAATCGAACGGTTGAGTGGCCGCCTGACGGCACAGCGTGTCGGCTTGCGCGGGGTGACGTCGCAGATCGTGGAACGCAAGCGGCAGCCCGTTTGCCGGCAAAATCTGCACCTGTGGCCGATCTTCCCGGGTGATGAACCGACTACGCAGCGATTCGTGACGCGCATAGAGCGCATCCAGACTATGTTGCAGCGCCTGCCGGTCCAACCGGCCGTGCAGCCGCAGCGCCAGGGGGATATGGTAGGTTTCGCTCATCCCCTCCAACTGGGTCAGGAACCACAGGCGTTGCTGGGCGAACGACAGGGGCAATTCGCCGTCGCGCGCCACCGGCAGTATCGGCAGCGGTTCCTGAGCCGGCGCAACTTCCAGCGCCTGCGCCAGCACGTGCAGTACCGGGCTGGCGAACAGCGCCTGCAACGGTAACAGCCATCCGGCCTGTTGCACGCGGTTAGCCAGGCGCACCGCCATCAGCGAATGCCCGCCCAGTTCGAAGAAGTGGTCATAGCGACCGACGCGCTCTACGCCCAGCAGCTCGCGCCAGATTGCCGCCAGCAGGTTTTCCGCCTCACCCTGCGGCGGCGCATAGGCTTCACGCACATAGGCGTCAACCTGCGGCACCGGCAGAGCCCGCTTGTCCAATTTGCCGTTGCCGGTCAGCGGCAACGCCTCCAACCAAACGTAAGCCACCGGCACCATATAATCCGGCAGCCGCGCCTGCAGATGCTGACGCAGCCCGGTCGCCAGCGTAGCGCGTTCGGCTTCCGGTGCCGGAACCACCCACGCCACCAGTCGCTTGCCCCCGTCGCCATCGTCAATCGCGTCCACGGCTACGCTGCGCACGCGCGGATCGGTACTCAGCTGTGCCTCCACCTCGCCGCATTCGATACGGAAACCGCGGATTTTTACCTGCTGGTCATTGCGCCCCAGGTATTCGATATCGCCACCCGGCAGATAGCGCGCCAGATCGCCGGTACGATACATGCGCGCACCCGGCGCCCGGTTGAAAGGATCATCGAGAAAGCGTTCCGCCGTCAATTCGGGCCGGTTCAGGTAACCCCGCGCCACCCCTTCGCCGCCGACGTAAAGTTCGCCGATCGCCCCCATCGGCACCGGTTCGCCGTCGGCGCCCAGCAGATACAAGCGCAAATCCGGGATGCGGCTGCCGATCGGACTGGTGGTGATCGCCGTGTCCTGCGCCGACAGCGGTCGATAAGTCACATGCACCGTGGTCTCGGTGATACCGTACATGTTGATCAACCGTGTCTGCCGGTTCTCTGGACGAGCAAACCACGGCGCAAGATCGGAAGGCTTCAGCATTTCGCCACCAAACACGATCTCGCGTAGCTGCTGGCGCGCTTCGCTGTGCGCCTGAGCCTGGATAAAGGCTTTGAAGGCACTCGGCGTCTGGTTCAATACCGTGATGCCGCTGCGGCAGACGAAATGATAAAAATCCGGCGCCGAGCGGGCGATCGCCTGCGGTACGATGAACAGCTGGCCGCCATACAGCCAGGCGCCCCAGATCTCCCAGACGGAGAAGTCGAAGGCGAATGAGTGGAATAGGCACCACCTGTCGGCGGCGCTGAAGTTGAACCAGGCGTTCGTCGCGCTGAACAGCCGCGCGACCTGTCGGTGCTCCACCATCACCCCTTTGGGTTTGCCGGTCGAGCCGGAGGTATAAATCACATACGCCAGGTGCGCCGGGCGCACCCCGACGTCCTGCAGATCGTCGCTTTCCCCCGTCAGTGGCTGTTCCAGCGCCAGCACCGGCACCTCGCAGTCACCCAGCGCTTGTCGGCCGAGCTCATCCGCCAACAGCAGCACCGGCGCTGAGTCCGCCAGGATGTACTGTAGCCGCTCGCCGCTATAGGCGGGATCCAGCGGCACATAGGCGCCGCCGGCTTTGAGGATCCCCAGCAGCCCGACCAGCATCGGCAGCCCGCGCCCGGCGCACAGCGCCACCAGGCTGTCCGGCTGCACGCCAAGCTGTACCAGCCGATGGGCCCAACGGTTCGCCTGGGTATTCAATTCCGCGTAGGTCAGGCTGTCATCGCCATACGTCACCGCGATCGCCTCCGGCGTCCGTCTGACCTGTGCTTCGAACAACCGGTGCAGACAAACCGCCGGCGAGTGTGAAGCGACGGTATGGTTGAGGCCCTGCAGCAACTGCGCGCGTTCTTCCTCGGAAACCAGACTGAGTTCGCCGACGGTGCGACGATGAGAACCCGCCCTCACCGCATCGTTGAGCAGCATCAGCAGATGTTGCGTCGCACGCAACATCTGTTCGTCAGCCACGGAGGCGGCGTCGTAGACCCAACGGAAAGCGCCGTCAGCCTTGCAGATTTGCAATACCGCGCGCGAGCCGGAAGCCATGATGGCGGCAACCCCCTCGTCTTCAGGCTGCAACCCCTGCGCCGAGCGCCGGCTGACGATCGATACCGCCGTCGGCCAAGTCTGAGGCGCTCGCAGGTCCGCATCGCGCGTCAGCAACGCGGGATGATAATCGGCATGAGCGCGCAGCTGGCTATATTCCTGTTCCAGCGCGGCCAACGCCTGCTGGAAATTGCCGGTGTGATCAACAGAGACCTGCAGCGGCAGCACGCGCGCGCTCAGGTGGGCCCAACGACCCCAATTCCGATCGTCCGGGGTGATCCACCCCAGCTGAAAATCGGTTTCATTGCACATGCGCGCCAGATAAAGGGTTGCTGCCGCCAGAACCTGCTCACCGGCAATTTTTTCCAGGCGCTGCCAGGCCGTCGCCTGCCAGCGTGCGGGAAGCTCCGCCTGGCGGCCAGGCCCCGGCGGGAACGGCGCCGGATAATAACGCGTCAGGCGCGGTTGCCAAAAAGCGGCGCTATCGGCGCTGGCGCCATACGCCGCGCCTAACAGCGAGGCTTCGGCAGCGTTAATCGTCGGCAAGACCGAGCCGACAGACAGGCCGCAGGCCTGCGCCAGCGCATCGCCTGGCTGAGTCGAGCCGTCGGCGCGCAAGAACGGCCCGACGCGCACCACGCCGGGGTTCGCGGCAATCTCCCAGCCGTCGGCCTCGACGTGCAGCAGGGTACCGGGTTCGGCCTGCCGCTCATCGCTCACCGCCTGCAGCGCCGTCACGCCCAACACGCGCTCCGCCAGCAGTATCTTCGCCGCACATCCCGCGCCATGGCTCAGCGAGCACACCAGGCGCTGCAGCGCCTCAGCCGGGCGATCCCAACGAATGATGCCGCCGGCAGGCGGTTGCCGACGGTTGGTGTAAAAGCTGCCGCCGGCCTCGGCATCCGCCAGCGCCGCCACTTGCCGATCCAACGCCTCGATCGTCCCCGCCGTTGATGCGTTCAGCGCCCGTAAAATAAACTGGAAACGGCGCTGCAAAACATCCAGATCGCCTAATGAATTTGCATAAGCGGCGTCAGAAAAAGTGACGTCCAGCTCATTCGCCTGCTGGTCTTCATACAGCATAATCTGTAGATCGCCGGACGGAATATTCCCGCCATAATACCAACGGGTGCGGCATCCCCAGAAAGGATCGCCGTGGTCGAAAGAAACAATGTTAATTGAAGGGCCAAACCAGGCGGAATCCGTCGCGCCATTGTCACGCCGAATGTCCTCCCCACGATATAATTGATGGCGAACCACTTTTGCTATTTCGGCCGCAACCTTTTGGATAAATTCGGCCAGGCTCAGCTGGGGTTCAACCTTGATAATCAAAGGGACAACGTTAGAGGTCATACCAATACTGTTTCGTTCTCTCGTCCCGGTCACCGGCATGCTGAAATTAAGATATTCACTGCCGGTCAGGCTGTAGAAACATAATGCTACGGCGGCGGCCAATATATGTGCGCGGTGTACGCCGATATTGTCAGCTTGTTGCTGCAGCTGATCCAATGCCTCTTTTTCCAGCAGCTGCGTGTTGCGGTTCATCGCGGCGTCCGGAGTCAATATGGCTCTACGCGACAAACTCTGCGGCGCAGCGGCAGTATATTCCCGCCAAAAAGCCTGATCGGAAGAAAAGCGTGAGGAATCGCGGTATTTGATGTCGTTTTCATAAAGCAGAGAGAAATTGCAGTTGGCGAATTCAGGGATGACGCCGCCGGACGCCAGCGCGTTATAGTAAGCCGCGATGCGCCGCATCACTTCCTCGGCACTGCGGCCGTCGGTGATCATATGGTGGAAACGCCGATAGAGGACATAGCGCTGCGGAGCAAGCGTAATTACATAAAAACTAAAAGGTTCCTCTCCCGTAGCGCGGCGCGGCAGCGCGGCATCCGCCACCATCCAGCGTCTGGCCGCCTGCAGGGGATCGGGTTCCTTACTGAGATCGAGTGTGAACAGCGGCTCATGTGTGCGTGGCGCGCGGTATTGATAAAGCTCACCGTCTTTTTCCACAAAATGCGCTTGCAGAGCCGGCGTTTCTTCCACGATGGCATCGATGGCTTGCCGCAGCAGTTTAACGTCGAGAGGCCCGTCAACCTGCCCATAGCCCCAGATATTGAACGACAACTCTTTGGAAATGTTTTCCCCCAGCCAGAGTTCACGCTGGGCGATAGTCATTTCATGCAGTTCGACTTTCCCCGCCGCGGCCTGAGCACCCGTACGGAATTCCCCATTCTTCACATCAGTTTGTTTGTTCATAATATTCTCTAGCACGTTTTCATTACGTTAATGAAAGGGACCGTCCGGATTTAGGCAAAGCCTGGCCGTCCGACAGTTCAAGTCAGAATAAAAAACCGTAGAAAAGCTGGGTCTCCCCCAACTAAGAAAGAATGAAATAGTTAATCCAGAGGTTCCCCCCTGTGCCTCAATTTGTAGAGCTGTGAAGTATAGGAGAGGATATTTTTTTTGGCGAAATGTGCGAAAGGAAATAAATGACCATTTTATTTCCCCGATATTACTCAGGGATGACGAGCGTATTCCTCTTGTATTAATCCGATATAATTAGAGAGAAATTCATATTCTTTTGTATTATTCACCACAGTTAATGTGCAACAATACTTACGATAAGAGCCTCTCCATATCAATAAGTTATACTTTATTGTTTTAATGATAATAATTTATTACTTAATTAATTCATTACCATTAAAAATGAACGGCAATTTTGCCCGCGGCGCATCTATCGTTTTTTGTTATAACGATGGGAAAAATTATGCTGAAAAATTTCTTCGTTTTTTCGGGCGCTCATCGACGGCACCGTTCCCAACGACAGACAATGTAAAATGGGGCGGCAGAGCCCGCCCCGAGAGGTCTTACCACATCAGCCGGCCGATCAGCGGCGCAGCCACCACCGTGATAATGCCGGCCAGCATCATCACCAGGCTCGACACCACGCCCTCCTGCGGCCCCAGTTCATAAGCGCGGGCGGTGCCGGCGCCGTGCGACGAGGCGCCAAACCCGGCTCCCTTGGCCAGGCGGCTGCGCACCGCCAGCCGCAGAAACAGAATGTCGCCCACCGCCATGCCGAACACCCCGGTGATCACCACGAACAGCGCCACCAGATCCGGCTGCCCGCCCATCTGTTTGGCGGCCTCCAGCGCGAACGGCGTGGTAATCGAACGCACCGCCAGGCTGCGCTGCACCTCTTCCGGCAGCGTCAGCAGGCGCGCCAGCCACACCGAGCTGTACACCGCCACCAGCACCGCCGTCGTTACCCCGGCGGTCAGCGACAGCCAGTGGCGGCGGATGATGTGCAGATTCTCGTACACCGGCACCGCAAAGGCGATGGTCGCCGGCCCCAGCAGCCACAGCAGCCAGTGGGTTTCACCGATATAGTCCTGATAGGAGATGTGGGTGACCACCAGCAGCAGCACCAGGATCATCGGCGTCAGTACCAGCGGCATCAGCAGTAACGTGCGGCGGCGGCGGTACAGCTTTTTGTTGGCGAAGTAGAGCGCCAGCGTCGCCAGAAAGCAGGCCAGGCTGAGGATAAAATCATTCATGGCGCTGCTTCCGTCGCTGCAGCCAAATCTCCAGCCGATACACCCTGTCCACCACCAGCCCGGTGGCGCCCAGCGTCAGCATGGTGCTGACCGCGATCACCAGAAAGATCTTCCAGCCCTCGACCATCAGCAGCTGGGCATAGTTGACCACCGCCACCACCGCCGGCACGAAGAACAGCAGCATTTCCGCCAGCAGCCAGCGGGAGCCGGCCTTGACCCAGCTCAGCGGCAGAATGCGCAGCAGGATCAGCGCCAGCAGCATCAGCATGCCGACGATATTGGCGGGGAGCGGCAGGTGGAATTGTTGCACCAGGCGATCGGCGATCAGGAACAGCGCCGCATACAACGCCACCTGAATCGGCACCTGCAAACGGGTCAGCAGGGAGGGGGCAACGCGGCGTAACGCCAGAGACATGGAAGATGACCTCAAACAATAAATTGACGGCCTACAGTATACGCAGCCGGGAAACCACGCCTGAAATGAATTAAAATTATCGACATCATGCCGTCCGGGAATAATTTCCCGCCGGTAGCGCCCTCAAGGAGAACCCTAACGTGGATGTCCGCACCCTGCGCTACTTCGTTGAAGTGGTGCGCCAGCAAAGCTTCACCCGCGCGGCGGAAAAACTGTTCGTCACCCAGCCCACCATCAGCAAGATGCTGCGGCATCTGGAAGAGGAGCTGGAATGCACGCTGCTGATCCGCGAAGGCCGCAAGCTGCGCCTGACCGACAGCGGCCAGGCGGTGTATCAGCGCGGCCTGACGATCCTCGACGAATTCCGCCAGCTGGAGGCGGAGCTGGAAGACATCAGCTCGGTGAAAAAAGGCGTGCTGCGGCTGGGCATTCCGCCGATGGTGGGCAGGCAGATCGCCGATCTGATCCGCCGCTTTCGCCAGACCTACCCCGGCATCGAATTAAAAATTTCCGAGCTGGGCGGGCTGTCGGTCGAACAGGCGGTGATGTCCGGCGAACTGGATCTGGCGATGACGGTGCTGCCCTTCGATTCGGAACAGCCGCTGACCTTTCTGCCGCTGCTGGGCCATCCGATGTGCGTGGTGGCGCCGCGCACGCCGCAGTGGCTCAACCGCACCCGCATCAATATCGCCGAATTGGCCGACAGCCCGATCCTGATTTATAACGAAGACTTTGCGCTGTACAAGATGCTGATGAAGGCGTTTCGCCAGGCCGGTTTTGAACCGCAAATTGCGGTGCGCAGCGGCCAATGGGATTTCCTCGCCTCGATGGTGCAGGCCGGCGTGGGCATCGCCATGCTGCCGGAGCCGGTCTGCCGCTGGCTGGACAAGGAAAACCTGGTCTGGCTGCCGCTGGAGCCGCGCATGGAGTGGAAAATCGGGCTGATCTGGCGCCAGGGCAGCTACCTGTCGCACAGCGCGCAGGCCTGGATCGCCTGCTGCCGCGACTACTGGCCGCCGCTCAAGTAGCCAAAAAACAAGGGCCGCACAGGCGGCCCTTCGGGAAGAAATAAAGAGGAAAACATGATTCCTCTTCTGAGGTTTACCCTTCGCGCTCGATCAGCAGCGCTTCGAGCAGGTCGAGATCGTGCAGCAGTTTTTGCAGCGTCTCGTTGCTGATTTTCTGCGTGGCGCGCAGGTGGTACAGCTCGCCGCGCTCGGCGCGCAGCGCCGTCAGGCGGAAACGCCGCTCGAGGTTTTCCATCGCCAACGCATTCTCGATATCGTCTTTCGACGCGATGCGCCGCCGCAGCATGCCCGTCACCCGCGAGCTGACCTCTTTCAACACCTGCGGATCGAGGTTCTCTTCGGTATCGGCGACCAGACGCTCTTCCATTTTATTCACGCTCTCGATCGCCACTTCGGCCGCCATGGCGATCGCCATGCGCTCTTCGTGCTTGCTGGCGCTCTTGTCGGCCACCTGAACGCCGCGCAGCAGCAGCGGCAATGCCAGCACGCCGACGATCAACGACAGCAGGATCACCCCGGCGGCGATAAACACCAGCTGATAGCGCGCCGGGAAGGCGGTGCCGTCGCTCAGCAACAGCGGTATCGACAGCACACCGGCCAGGGTAATCGCCCCGCGCACCCCGGCGAACGACGCCACCCACAGCTCACGCGTGCTGTAGTCGCCGAACTGCAGCGGGCGCTTTTTCATAAAGCGGTTGCTGGCCTTCTTCATCACCCACAGCCAGGTGAAACGCAGCACCAGCAGCGCGGCGTAGATGGTGGCCACGTCGGCGAACAGGTACCAGGTCTGGATGGTCGGATCCAGCTCCGCCTGCAGGATAGAGGTTTCAAGAATGCCCGGCAGCTGCAGGCCCAACATGATGAACACCATGCCGTTGAACACGAACTCCAGCATCGCCCATACGCTGTTGGCGCGCAGGCGCATCGCCAGCGGCGCGTTGCGGATCACGCCGGATTGGCTGATGGTCATCCCCGCCGCCACCGCCGCCAGGATGCCGGAAACGCCGATGTGTTCGGCGATCAGGTAGGAGGCGAACGGCAGCAGCAGCAGGAATACGATCTGGGTCGCCGGATCGTCGCCGCTCCAGCGGCTCATCACCCGCAGCGATTTACTGTAGGTCCAGGTGACCGCCACGCCGGCCAGCAGGCCGCCGATCGCCACTTTGAGGAACTCGAGGGTCGCGCCGCCCACGGTGAACACCATGGTGCCCATCGCCACCGCGATGGCGAACTTGAGCGACACCAGGCCGGAGGCGTCGTTCATCAGCGCCTCACCCTCGAGCACGCCCATGATTGGCTTCGGAATGCGCCCTTTGCCGACGATGCCGGACAGTGCCACGGCATCGGTTGGCGACAGCACCGCCGCCAACGCGAAGGCCGCCACCAGCGGAATGCCCGGCACCATGGCGTAGATCAGATAGCCGACGCCGACCACGGTGATCAGCACCAGCACCAGCGCCAGGCCGAGAATTTCACGCCCATGGTGCAGGAATTCGCGCGTCGGCGTTTTCCAGCCGTCGGCAAACAGCAGCGGCGGAATGAACAGCACCAGGAACAGTTCGGGATCAAAGTCGACGTGCAGCCCGAAATGCGGCCAGGCCAACAGGGCCCCGATGGCGATTTGCATCAGCGGCAGCGGCACCTGGAACGGCAACATGCGCGTCACCACCCCGGACAGGGAGACCACCAGGATCAAAATGAGGATTGTAAAAAAGATTTCCATGCTTTCCTTAGACTCTACGATTCAGACGACATCGGCTCAGGGCCTGCGTTGGTCCCGATAGTAGATCACTTTTTTTACAGCCGTTAAAGCTTGTTGTGCCTTTCAAAACGCGGTGCAGAGCAGAAGAAGACTTATCTTAAGAAGGGAAATGCCGTGACAGTTTCCCTCACCCGCCGGGCGAGGGAAACCTGAGGGTCTTAAATCGCCCAGCCGCCGGCGTAGAACGCCACCAGCGCCACGGCGATCAGCACGGTGCCGATGTTCAGCTTACGCCATTCGCCGGAGAAGATGCGGCCGATGACCAGCGAGCTGAAGCCCAGCATGATGCCGGTAACGATGTTGCAGGTCAGTACGATGAACACCGCACACAGCAGGCCGGCCATCGCGTCGACGAAGTCGTTGAAGTCCAGCTTGGTGACGTTGCTCAGCATCAGCAGGCCGACGTACATCAGCGCCGGTGCGGTGGCATAGACCGGCACCAGATAGGCCAGCGGCGACAGGAACAGGATCAGCAGGAACAGAATGCCGACCACGGTGGCGGTCAGGCCGGTCTTGCCCCCCGCGGCGGTGCCGGCGGCGGATTCGATGTAGACCGCGGCGGGCGCGGCGCCCACCAGGCCGGAGAAGATGCTGCTCAGGGAATCCGAGGTCAGCGCCTTGCCGCCGTTGATGATCTGCCCGTCTTTATCCAGCAGGTTGGCCTGCCCGGCCACCGCGCGGATGGTGCCGGTGGCGTCGAACACCGCAGTCATCACCAGCGCCAGCACGCTCGGCAACACCACCGGCTGCAATGCGCCCATGATATCCAGGCTGAAGATCAACGATTTGCCGTCAGCGTCCGCCAGGCTCGGCATGGCGAACAGCCCCTGGTATTTCACCGCCGGGTCGAAGATCAGGCCGATGATGGAAATGGCGATGATCACCAGCAAAATGCCGCCGGGCACGCGCAGTTTTTCCAGGCCGAAGATCACCGCCAGGCCGACCAGCGTCATCACCACCGGGAAGGAGGTGAACGCGCCGAGCGCCACCGGCAGACCATCCAGCGGGTTCTTCACCACCAGGCCGACGCCGTTGGCGGCGATCAGCAGCAGGAACAGACCGATACCGATGCCGGTGCCGTGCGCCACGCCCATCGGCAGGTTGCGCAGGATCCAGGCGCGGATGCCGGTGACCGAGATAATGGTAAACAGTACGCCCATCAGGAACACCGCACCCAGCGCCACCGGAATGCTGATGTGCTGGCCCAGCACCAGGCTGAAGGCGGTGAAGGCGGTCAACGAGATCGCACAGCCGATCGCCATCGGCAGGTTAGCCCACAGCCCCATCAGCAGCGAGCCCAGCCCGGCCACCAGGCAGGTGGAGACAAACACCGCCGCCGGCGGGAAGCCCGCTTTGCCCAGCATGCTCGGCACCACGATCACCGAGTACACCATCGCCAGGAAGGTGGTTAGCCCCGCCACCACCTCCTGGCGCACGCTGCTGCCGCGCGCGGAAATTTTAAAATAGCCATCAAGCCCGCCGGTTGGTTTTGCGGCGTGGTTCGCTTGAGAGTTCGACATAGGTTACTTCCCCTGTGTTTCATGAATCGGCCCGTCGCAGCAGGCCTGTAATCTCGCCCGCGCCCGATCGTCACGTAATCGTTTACGTCACGTTCCGCATCCTTGCCCTTCTGTCGCAGCGCCAACGGCGATGCGCACCAAGGCAAACGTTTAACTCGCAGCGCGCGGTACGGGTGATTTATGGTGGTTTATTCAAGGCAAACGATTATCCTGCCTTCCATAGCGTCTAATCAACTAAAGATCGCGGCAATTTATGCAGAAAGCGGCGGGAATAGCGCCAGCACGATAAAACCGGGGCGGCGAACGCCGTCGCGGCAGGGTTATTGCGTCTGCACCGCAGCGGGATCCATATACATCAATTCCCAGATATGGCCATCCAGATCCTGAAAACCGTGGCCGTACATCACGCCGTAGTCCCGCGGCGGGTGGTAGGTGTTGCCGCCGCCGGCGACCGCCTTACGCACCAGTTCGTCCACCGCCGCCCGGCTGGGTTGCGACAGGCATACCAGCACTTCGGTGGCCTGCTTGGCGTCGCCGATCGGGTTCGGGGTAAACATCCTGAATTTGTCGTGGGTCAGCAACATCACGTAAATCGTGTCGCTGACCACCATGCACGCGGCGGTGTCATCGGTAAATTGCGGGTTGAAAGTGAAACCTAGGTGGGTGAAGAACGCCATCGAGGCGGGCAGATCGCTGACGGGCAGGTTAACGAAGATTTGCGTAGCCATGGGCTACCTCCGATGAAGAATGACCCCATCGAGTATAGCCCATCCGGTTAGCTCAGCAGGTCGTAAGGGCCGCCCTGCTCCAACGCCCGCTGGTAGGCGGGCCGGGCGTGAATGCGCTGCAGAAAACCGCGCAGTTTCGGGCAATCATCCAACGCGCCGCGCGCCGCCATCGCCTCCAGCGGGAAGCTCATCTGAATGTCCGCCGCGCTGAAGTCGTTGCCGACAAACCAGCTGCCCTTGTTCAGGTGCTGTTCGAGGAATTCGCAGTGCGGCGCGATCTGCTTGTCGAGATATTCGCGCTGCACGCCCTTGCCGATCGCGCCGGCCACCGGCCGCAGCAGCCAGGGGATCGGCGGCTGGCCGAGCCGGCTGAACACCAGTTTCATCACCAACAGCGGCATCAGCGATCCTTCAGCGTAGTGCAGCCAGTAGCGGTATTGCTGGCGCGCGTGGAAGTCGGTCGGCATGAACATCCCTTGCGCGTCATAGGCTTCCTGCAGGTATTCGATGATGGCGCCGGATTCCGCCAGCGTCAGATCGCCGTCGACGATCACCGGCGATTTGCCCAGCGGGTGGATCTTTTTCAGCGCCGCCGGCGCCAGCATAGTCTGCGGATCGCGTTCGTAGCGTTGCACCTGATAGGGCACGCCCAGCTCTTCCAGAAACCACAGAATGCGCTGCGACCGCGAGTGATTGAGATGATGAACAATGATCATAAAGAAGCTCCTGTCCGCTGCCACACCAGTTCGCCCACCTGCACGCCGTTGCCGAGCTGCAAGGGCACCGTGCGCAACGTCAGCCGATCGCCGCTGAAAGCGTAAAAACGCACCTGACGGCTGCCTACCCAGTTGGGGAACGAACAGCCTTCGACCTGATGCACCACCCGCTGTTCGCTTTCCTCCACCTGATAGCGGCCGAAGTAGCAAATCATATTGATGAAGGCCGCGCGGATCTCCCGCTCGGACCCCTGCGCCAAATCGTCGGCGGCGAAACGCGGCCGCACGGCACTGTACAGCTGCGCCGCCATCGTGCCGTTGGCCTCATAGTGGATTCGCCCCAACACCTGCTCGCCCAGCGGGTAATTCAGCTCGCCGTTCTGGTTTTTGAACACCGACGACACCAGCGCCCAACTGCCGATAAACGCGTTTACCGTCATTACGCTTCTCCGGTTAAGGATCGTCTGTATAGGGTAGTGGCGATTTTTACCGCACGCCAGCGGATGAAAAAACAATCAGTTTATTTGACAGAGATACTCAAAACTCTCCGATTTTTTATTCCAGCCTGCCGCACTACTATTTAACACATCGAGAGACAACAGGCTCTCATCCGATCAATACGCTGAGGAATACATCATGAAAAACGTCAAAATTTTTGCTACCGCTGCACTGCTGGCTACCGCTTCTTTTGCTACCTTCGCCGCCGATATGCCTTCCAGCCAACCCGCTGCAGACGCCCAGAAAATCGGCGTAGTTTCCGTTAGCGGCGCCACCAACCTGAGCGCGCTGGAAAGCGAACTGGCCAGCAAAGCCGCCGCATCGGGCGCCAGTTCATACCGCATCGTCGCCGCCGGCGGCCAGAACAAACTGTACGGCACCGCAGAAATCTTCAACTGATCGTCGAACAGCCAACCGACGGAAGAAAGAAGCCCCGCAAGGGGCTTTTCTCGTTTTAGCGGGCGTCGAAGCGTGTCGCCAGCTTCTGCAGGCGAAACTGCTCGGTGATGAAATCGACAAAAACCCGGGTTTTGGTCGGTAAGAATTTGGTGGTGGGAAAATAAAGGTGCATGCTGCCGCGATCGACATACCAACCCGGCAACACCCGCACCAGACGGCCGTTTTCCAGATAGGGCACCGCATTCGGCATGGCGATCAAGGCAATGCCCAAGCCCATTTCCGCCGCCCGCGCCGCCGCCTCCGGCTCGTTTACCGTCATGCCGATCGCCATCGCCGGCGCATGCTGCTCGTTTTCCGCATTGCGCAGCGGCTGATGGCGGATGCGCCCGGTCTGTGGCGAACGGATGAAAATCCCGGTGTGTTGCGCCAGTTGTTCCGGCTGCCGCAGCGGCGGCCGTTGCCGCAGATAATCCGCCGAAGCCACCAACACGCCGTGTGCGGGCGCCAGCTCGCGCGCAATCATCCCCTGAGCCAGTTCGATGCCGCCGCCCAACGCGGCGTCGAAGTGCTCGCCGATCAGATCCACCTGGCGATTATCGAAATGCCAGTCCGGCACGATCGCCGGATAACGCGCCAGAAAATCCGGCAACATCGGCAACACGAAATTCAGACCGAAAGCGGTGCCCATGCTGATCCTCAGGCTGCCGGCCGCCACGCCGCCGCTGCTGCTCAGGCCCTTCAACGCGCACTGAATCGACTGCAGGCCACCGCTGACTTCCTGCAAAAAACGCTCGCCCTCTTCGGTCAGGATCAGCTGGCGAGTGTTGCGCTGAAACAGGCGCACGCCAACCAGCGTCTCCAGCCGGGTGACGTTTTTGCCCACCGCCGCCGGGCTGAGGCTCAGCTTGCGGCCGGCGGCGGAAAAGCTGCCGTTTTCCGCGCTGCTGACGAAGCATTCCAGGTGTCCCAGCATACTTTTCCTCTATGGATTTCAAACTAATGGTTTGAACTGATTATAGCTCTTTGTGGCTAGTGGCCGTGCCGGCGATCTCCGATACTGAATGCCGGCACTTTACTTTACCCTCACCCACTTTGGAGAAATAACATGACCACAGCACACCCTCTGCAAGGCAAAGTCGCGTTCGTTCAAGGCGGTTCACGCGGCATCGGCGCCGCCATCGTTAAACGTTTGGCGAGTGAAGGCGCCGCCGTCGCCTTTACCTACGCCGCCTCGGCCGATCGCGCCGAAGCGGTGGCAAGCGCCATCACCGCCGCCGGCGGCAAAGCCCTCGCCATCAAGGCCGACAGCGCCGATGCGGCGGCGCTGCAGCAGGCGGTGCGCCAGGCGGTCAGCCAGTTCGGCAATCTGGATATTCTGGTGAACAACGCCGGGGTGTTTACGCTGGGCAGCACCGAGGAACTGGCGTTGGAAGACCTGGATCGCATGCTGGCGGTCAACGTGCGCAGCGTGTTCGTCGCCAGCCAGGAGGCGGCGCGCCACATGAACGACGGTGGCCGCATCATCCACATCGGCAGCACCAACGCCGAGCGCGTGCCGTTCGGCGGCGCGGCGGTGTATGCGATGAGCAAATCGGCGCTGGTCGGCCTGACCAAAGGCATGGCGCGCGATCTCGGCCCGCGCGGCATCACCGTCAACAACGTGCAGCCCGGCCCGGTGGACACCGAAATGAACCCGGACGCCGGCGAGTTCGCCGATCAGCTCAAGCAGCTGATGGCGATCGGCCGCTACGGCAAAGATGAAGAGATCGCCGGCTTCGTCGCCTACCTCGCCGGCCCGCAGGCGGGTTATATCACCGGCGCCAGCCTGAGCATCGACGGCGGCTTCTCGGCGTAACCGCCCCTGAAATGCAAAAAGCCCCGTGAAGGGGCTTTTCTGTTGGCTGCAAACGGCCGGATATCAGAACGGGATATCGTCGTCGAAATCCATTGGCGGTTCGTTGCTGGTTGCCGGAGCGCTGTTCTGCGCCGGGCGAGACTGCTGCTGGCCGCCGCTGAACTGGTTGCCGCCCTGTGGCTGCTGAGGCTGGCCCCAACCGCCCTGGCCGCCGGCAGATTGACCGGCCGGTGCGCCGCCGCCCTGACGGCCGCCCAGCATCTGCATGGTGCCGCCGACGTTAACCACGATCTCGGTGGTGTAGCGATCCTGGCCGCTCTGATCCTGCCATTTACGGGTCTGCAGGGAGCCTTCGATGTAGACCTGAGAGCCTTTACGCAGGTATTCGCCCGCCACTTCGGCCAGTTTGCCGAACAGCACGACGCGGTGCCACTCGGTCTTCTCTTTCTGTTCGCCGGTCGCCTTGTCACGCCAGCTTTCGGAGGTCGCCAGGGTAATGTTGGCCACTGCGCCGCCGTTCGGCATGTAACGGACTTCTGGATCCTGACCCAGATTCCCGACCAGAATTACTTTGTTTACGCCTCTGCTGGCCATGAGCACTTCTCCCGATGATTGATTTCTACACAGTATAAACGCATCAGTTTACCACGCTGAGTGCGAAACCACACCCGTGTTGATAAGTGCGAATTGCATTCCAGAATTGTCTTTTCGATCGACCTTGTTGCATTCGCATACTGGATATTCATTCAGGTTTTTTTGTGTCATAATTATGCGTTTCGACCAGGCTGTGCCGGTTTTTTGCGAGATCCATCACAAAATCCCCCGCAAAAATCGCGACAGGCGCGGTGTATCATCAAGACGGGAAGTGTAAATGGACAATATCGAAGTTCGTGGTGCTCGAACCCATAATCTGAAAAACATCAACCTGATCATCCCGCGTGACAAACTGATCGTCGTCACCGGCCTGTCCGGTTCCGGCAAGTCATCGCTGGCTTTCGATACGCTGTATGCCGAAGGGCAACGCCGCTACGTCGAATCGCTCTCCGCCTATGCGCGCCAGTTCCTGTCGCTGATGGAAAAACCCGACGTCGACCATATCGAAGGCCTGTCGCCGGCGATCTCCATTGAGCAGAAATCCACCTCGCACAACCCGCGATCCACGGTCGGCACCATCACCGAGATCCACGACTACCTGCGCCTGCTGTTCGCCCGCGTCGGCGAGCCGCGCTGCCCGGATCACCATGTGCCGCTGGCGGCGCAAACCGTCAGCCAGATGGTCGATAACGTGCTGAGCCAGCCGGAAGGCAAACGCCTGATGCTGCTGGCGCCGGTGGTGAAAGACCGCAAGGGCGAGCACACCAAAACGCTGGAAAACCTGGCCGCCCAGGGCTACATCCGCGCGCGCATCGACGGCGAAGTGTGCGATCTGTCCGATCCGCCGAAGCTGGAGCTGCAGAAGAAACACACCATCGAAGTGGTGGTCGATCGCTTCAAGGTGCGCGACGACATGGCGCAGCGCCTGGCCGAATCGTTCGAAACCGCGCTGGAATTGTCCGGTGGCACCGCAGTGGTGGCGGACATGGACGACGAGAAAGCGGACGAGCTGCTGTTTTCCGCCAACTTCGCCTGCCCGATCTGCGGCTACAGCATGCGCGAGCTGGAACCGCGCTTGTTTTCCTTCAACAACCCGGCCGGCGCCTGCCCGACCTGCGACGGCCTGGGCGTGCAGCAGTTCTTCGATCCGGATCGCGTGGTGCAAAACCCCGAGCTGTCGCTGGCCGGCGGCGCGATCCGCGGCTGGGATCGCCGCAACTTCTATTACTTCCAGATGCTGCGCTCGCTGGCGGAGCATTATGAGTTCGACGTCGAGGCGCCGTTCAACACCCTGAGCGCCAACGTGCAGAAGGCGGTGCTGAGCGGCTCCGGCAAAGAGTCGATCGAATTCAAATACATCAACGATCGCGGTGACACCACCGTGCGCCGCCATCCGTTCGAAGGCGTGCTGCACAACATGGAGCGCCGATACAAAGAGACCGAATCCAGCGCGGTGCGCGAAGAGCTGGCGAAGTTCATCAGCAACCGCCCTTGCGCCTCGTGCCACGGCACCCGCCTGCGCGAAGAAGCGCGCAACGTGTTCGTCGAAGACACCACGCTGCCGGAGATCTCCGATTTGAGCATCGGCCATGCGATGACCTTCTTCCAGAACATGAAGCTCAGCGGCCAACGCGCCAAAATCGCCGAAAAAGTGCTGAAAGAGATCGGCGATCGCCTGAAATTCCTGGTGAACGTCGGCCTGAACTACCTGTCACTGTCCCGCTCGGCGGAGACGCTCTCCGGCGGCGAAGCGCAGCGTATCCGTTTGGCCAGCCAGATCGGCGCCGGCCTGGTGGGCGTGATGTACGTGCTGGATGAGCCGTCGATCGGCCTGCACCAACGCGACAACGAGCGCCTGCTGGAAACGCTGATCCACCTGCGCAACCTCGGCAACACGGTGATCGTGGTGGAGCATGACGAAGACGCCATCCGCGCCGCCGACCACGTGATCGACATCGGCCCCGGCGCCGGCGTGCACGGCGGCCAGGTGGTGGCGGAAGGCACCGTCGACGACATCATGGCGCAGCCGGACTCGCTGACCGGCCAGTTCCTCAGCGGCAAGCGCGAGATCGCCATTCCGGCGCTGCGCGTGCAGGCCGATCCGACCAAGGTGCTGAAGCTGAGCGGCGCGCGCGGCAACAACCTGAAGGACGTGACGCTGACGCTGCCGGTCGGGCTGTTTACCTGCATCACCGGCGTTTCCGGCTCCGGCAAATCGACGCTGATCAACGATACGCTGTTCCCGATCGCTCAGCGCCAGCTCAACGGCGCCACCATCGCCGAACCGGCGCCGTTCCGCGAAGTGACCGGCCTGGAACATTTCGACAAGGTGATCGACATCGATCAAAGCCCGATCGGCCGCACGCCGCGCTCCAACCCGGCCACCTACACCGGCATTTTTACCCCGGTGCGCGAGCTGTTCGCCGGCGTGCCGGAATCGCGCAGCCGCGGTTATACGCCGGGCCGTTTCAGCTTCAACGTCAAGGGCGGGCGCTGTGAAGCCTGCCAGGGCGACGGGGTGATCAAGGTCGAGATGCACTTCCTGCCGGACATCTACGTGCCGTGCGACCAGTGCAAGGGCAAGCGCTATAACCGCGAAACGCTGGAAGTGAAGTACAAGGGCAAGAGCATCCACGAAGTGCTGGAGATGACCATCGAAGAAGCGCGTGACTTCTTCGACGCGGTGCCGGCGCTGGCGCGCAAGCTGCAGACCCTGATGGATGTCGGCCTGTCGTACATCCGTCTCGGCCAGTCGGCCACCACGCTCTCCGGCGGTGAGGCGCAGCGCGTCAAGCTGGCGCGCGAGCTGTCGAAACGCGGCACCGGCCAGACGCTGTATATCCTCGACGAACCGACCACCGGTCTGCACTTCGCCGATATCCAGCAGCTGTTGGCGGTGCTGCATCAGTTGCGCGATCAGGGCAACACCATCGTGGTCATCGAGCATAACCTGGACGTGATCAAGACCGCCGACTGGATCGTCGATCTGGGGCCGGAAGGCGGCAGCGGCGGCGGCGAAATCCTGGTCGCCGGCACGCCGGAAACCGTGGCCGAGTGTGAAAAATCGCACACCGCACGCTTCCTGAAACCGCTGCTGGAAAAATAACGGCGGGTTATCCCTCTCAACGAGGCGGAATAGGCCGCCTCGTTGAGCAATCAACATATCCCTTTCTGAAAAACATTAAATCATCTTCTCTGCATCATGCCTTTAAAAACAGGCGCTTTGAGCCCTGCCAATAATAAACTCGCCCAATCATGCCACTCGTTTGGCTGTTGTTTATTCCCCATGCGTTTCACTGTTGCGGTGAAATAACGCCAATGACGCGCCGTCGTCTGTCAATTAATCAATATAAACCTGGCGTTTATAAATAAGCTGCAATTAATCGCCGGCCTGCGAGCCGTATATTCAATGGGATAATATAAAAGGTGTTTAACGTGGATACTAAACTGGGAACCTCTGTCGCCGCGCTGTTATTTCTGTTTCCTTTCGCCGCTCAGGCGCAGGACGGCGAGGTCTCTTTAACGCTCGCCGGCGGCCTTGCCGTCGCCCCCGCCTATGAAGGCTCTTCTTTTTACAGCATTGAACCCTTGTATCAGGTGAATGCCGGCTATCAAAACGCCAGCTGGGGGGAGTTCAGCGCAGGCAGCGAGGGGGCACGCTGGCAATTCCCGCTCGCCGGCCCCGTCGGCATCGCGTTATTGCTCAACTATGACGCCGGCCGTGACGAGGAAATCAGAACCTTACGCGGGCGCAACACCCGACTCAAGGGCATGGGCAAGCTGGGTGGCGCACTGGAGGCCGGCGCCGAACTGAGCTACCAACTCGATCCCTTCCGCGCCTACGTAAAAGGCATGCAGGCAACGCGCAAGCGCAGCTACGGCGGGGAAGAACTGGGCCACACGGCCTATGTGGAAACCGGGCTCACCGGGCAATATCCACTCAGCGAACAGCTGACGTTGATCGGCAACCTCTCCACCACCTGGGCCAACAGCGGCTATCAGCGCGGCTATTTCGGCGTGACGTCGCAGCAGGCACAGCGCAGCGCTTTCAGCGCTTATCGGCCGGGCAGCGGCTTCAAGGACGCGACCCTCACCGCCGCGCTCAATTACCAATGGCGACCGAACGTGGCCTTCCAGGCCGGGGTCGGCGTGACCCGTCTGCTGGGCGACGCGGCCGACAGCCCTATCGTCGAAAAAACCACGTCGGGTATGGCCTTCACCAGCGCCAGCTACAGCTTCTGACGTTTTACCCAATGAGAGTGAGCGCGTACACCCGTCAGATAACGCCATAACGCGACGGCGAAAAAATAAACTATAGTTTAACGAATTGTGAGGTAAACAGGCGGATAATTAAACCATGCCATATTTACCTGACAATATCTGGCGTTGCTCTCCCTTATTAAGGATATTTTATGTGCCAACATCATTCGACAGAATGTCGTAACTTCACGGCATTTCGCCACCGCTGGGAAATGCCCATGATCTGGCTATCGGCGATAATAACGCTTCTCGGTTTTTTATTTGGCATCGCCGCTATCGTCGCGTCCTCGGACGAGACGATTCTGGGGTTAGGCACGGAAGCCAAAGAAACATTGGATACGCTCAGCCTGTTCGCCTTATTACCACTGATCCCTATCGCTTTCTATATTTATCGTTTCTATCTCGCCGCCCAGGCGAAATCCAACGCCTTGCGCGTCGGGCCGGCACAATTTCCCGAGCTGTTCGCGCTGTATCAGGATATTGGCCGCCGCCTGGAGCTCAAGACGCTGCCGAAGCTCTACCTGACCAACGGCAACGGCGTGGTCAACGCCTTTGCGCTGGAATGCAACCGCCGTCAGCGCTATGTGGTGATCCACGCTGAAATCGCCATGCTGATGCCCACCGCGCCGGAGATCGTGGAGTTCGTGCTGGCGCACGAGCTGGCCCACCACAAGCTGCGCCACGTGTCGCTGTGGCGCCTGGCGATCGGCGTCGTACCGCAATCGCTGGTGCTGCCCGGCCTGGCGACCACCCGCGCACAGGAGTATTCCGCAGACCGCGTGGCGCTCGCCGTCTGCCCGAATTACGCCGACACGGTGCGGCTGCTGGCCGTCGGCCCCTGGATGCAGCACGGCGTGAACACGCAGGCCTGGCTGGAACAGTGCGAAGAAGAGAACAAGGAGCTGTTTGTCCGCATCAGCAACCTGCTGTCGGATCATGCGGTGATGGTCAAACGCTTCAAGGCGCTCAAAGACATTGAGATGCACGGCTTCGAGCGCCACGGCAGCATGTTTTAATCCGCCCCGTCGGGCCTACAGCGTTTTCAGCACCCGCGCGGGGTTGCCGCCCACCACGCAGTTGGCCGGCACGTCTTTGGTCACCACCGCGCCGGAGGCCACGACCGCATTGTCGCCGATGGTCACGCCCGGATTGATCACCGCGCGTCCGCCGATCCATACGTTGTCGCCAATCTTGACCGGCTTACCGAGCTCCGCACCACCGACGCGGGTCTCAGCGTCCAGCGGATGGGTCGCGGTGTAAATATGCACGCCCGGTGCCAGCAGGCAGTTGTCGCCGATATGCACCTCGCACACGTCGAGGATCACGCAGTCGAAATTGGCGTAGAAGTTCTTGCCGAGATAAATGTTATAGCCATAGTCGCAGCGGAAGGTCGGCTCGATGGTGCCGCCCTGATAGCCGCCCAGCAGCTCACCCAGCCACTGTTTGCGCAGCTCGCCCTCTTCCGGCGAGGAGTGGTTATAGCGATGCGTCAGCTGGCGCGCGCGCCGACGCTCGCTGCGCAGCAGGTCATCGCCGGCGTCGTACAGCTCCCCGGCGATCATCTTGCGCTTTTCTTCGCTGATGGCCATGTCGGCCTCCTTATGTTATCCGCGTTTCTTGAATGCCCAAGCGTAGCCGCTTTTGCCTGATGACAAAAAGGGAACGTTCCCAATTTAAAATCATGATCACGCTTTGACACGAAAAAACAGGAGAAAAACAGGCGGCGCCGCCGCCCGGCAATCAGGCGCGCAGTTCCTGGCGCACGTGTTCGGGCAGGCCTTCCACCACCAGCTGATAGGAGCTGTCGATCAGCGTGTAAAACTGCGAGTTCGGCAGGTTGCCGTCGAGAAACACCGTGTTCCAGTGCGCCTTGTTCAGGCCGGCGCAGGCGACGATCTCAGGATGGTGTTCACGCAGGCTTTCCGCCAGCTCCGGGCTGGACTTGACCGCCAGCGCCGGCCGCCCTTCGACCTCGCACACCATGGCGAACATCACGTCGCCTACCTTGATCTGACTGGCCTGCCACTGGTTTTGGTCGCTTTGCTCCGCGCCCGGCTTCGCCATGCAGTACTCCAGCAATGCGCTGTTATTCATTGGGTTACTCCCCCTGTAATGTGGCCACAATACGGCGTGCTCCGCCGTGGATGCGGTGCTCCCCCAGCCAGATGCCCTGCCATGTGCCCAACATCAGCCGCCCGTGCCTGACGGGCAGCGTCAAGGACGCGCCCAGCAGCGAGGATTTGATGTGCGCCGGCATGTCGTCCGGCCCTTCGTAGTCATGCTGATAGGGTGCGTTTTCCGGCACCTGACGCAGGAAATGCTGCTCCATATCGGCTCGTACCGTGGGATCGCAGTTCTCGTTGAGCGTCAGCGAGGCCGAGGTATGCTGCAGCAACAGATGCAGCAGGCCGGTTTGCAGGCGGTGTAAGTGGGTTAACTGGTTGACGATCTCGTCGGTAACCAGATGAAAGCCACGCGCTTTTGCGCTGAGGATTAGCGTTTGCTGATGCCACATGAGTGAGCGCCCCTCAATCAGTATATTCTCTCTCCGGTTTGCGGCAACTTCGGCGGCGCGCCGGCAATAAAAAAGGAGCGATATCGCTATCGCTCCCCGATGAACGTCCGTTCAGGCTAACAGACGTTACTGCACCGCGGCAAACGCCTCGGCCACCTGACGCACGTTGTTGTGGTTCAGGCCGGCCACGCACATGCGGCCGCTGTGGATCAGGTAGACGCCGAACTCTTCACGCAGGCGATCGACCTGCGCCGCGCTGAAGCCGGTATAGCTGAACATGCCGCGCTGCGCCAGCAGGTAATCGAAGTTGCGCTGCGGCAGCGCGCTCTTCAGGGTGTCCACCAGCGCGTGACGCATCTCGAGAATGCGGGTGCGCATGCTCTCCACTTCGTCCAGCCATTGGGTTTTTAACTGGGTGTCGTTCAGCACCTTGGCCACCAGCTGCGCGCCGAAATTCGGCGGGCTCGAGTAGTTGCGGCGCACGGTGGCCTTCAGCTGGCCCAGCACGCGCCCGGCCGCCTCTTCGCTTTCGCACACCACCGACAGGCCGCCGACGCGCTCGCCGTACAGCGAGAAGATCTTCGAGAACGAGTTGCTCACCAGGCACGGCAGGCCGGCCGCCGCGATGGCGCGAATGGCGTAGGCGTCCTGCTCCATGCCGCCGCCGAAGCCCTGGTAGGCGATGTCGAGGAACGGAATGATTTCACGCTCGGCGATCACCTTGACCACCTCATCCCACTGGGCAGGGGTCAGGTCGGAACCGGTCGGGTTGTGGCAGCACGGGTGCAGCAGCGCGATGCTGTGCTTCGGCAGCTGTTTCAGCGCGGCGAGCATGGCGTCGAACTTCACGCCCAGGCTTTCGCTGTCGAAATACGGGTAGGTATTCACCTTGAAACCGGCGCCGCTGAAGATGGCGACGTGGTTTTCCCAGGTCGGATCGCTGACCCACACCTGCGAATCCGGGAAGTAGCTTTTCAGGAAATCGGCGCCCACTTTCAACGCGCCGGAACCGCCGACGGTCTGAATGGTGGCGATGCGCCCCTGCTGCAGCATCGGGTGCTGCGCGCCGAACAGCAGATGCTGGATGGCGGAACGGTAGGGTTGCAGCCCTTCCATCGGCAGGTATACCGAGGCGCCGTGCTCGACGCTGTTCAACTGCGCCTCCGCCGCGGCGACCGCCCGCATCTGCGGAATGATGCCCTGCGCATCGTAGTACAGGCCGATACTCAGGTTTACCTTGTGCGCGCGCGGGTCTTGTTTGAATTTTTCCATCAGCGACAGAATGGGATCGCCGGCATAGGCGTCAACGTTCTGGAACACGGGGTTTTTCTCCTGGTTTATTTATTGTGGTTTGGGCACAGCGTTACGTTCCTAATATAGACGGAAAACCGCATTCGGTTTTAGCTTTCTCGCGCCACCGGCAATAAACCGTTTTCCTTGATGCGATTGAGCACCACCGCCGTTTTGATATGCGCCACGCTTTTGTGCGGCGACAGCGTCTGGCTGATGAACTCGCTCAGCGCGGGCAGGTCCGCCACCGCCACTTTCAGCAGGTAATCGGCGTCACCGGTGGTCTTGTAAGCGTCGAGGATCGCATCCACCTCTTCCAGCATCTGATGAAAGCTGTCGATCTGCTCCTGGGCGTGCGTGATCAGGCTGACTTCGATCAGCCCCACCAACCCCAGGCCGACCGCCTCCGGCGCCAGCCGCGCGTGGTAGCCGCGGATCAGCTGCGCCTGCTCCAGGCTGATGCGCCGCCGCGAACACTGGGAGGCGGAGAGCCCCACCAGCTCACTCAGCTCCTGATTGGTCAGACGGCCGTTGGCCTGTAACAGCGTCAGGATTTTCATATCAAAATCGTCAATGTTGTACATAGCCACCTGTAAACTGTGTTAATAAATGTTGACGTTACAGCCTACCAGTTTTTTTACCGTTGCCGACGTCACACCCTGGCGCTTAAATCGCGTACAGCAGCAACGCCCGGCGTTTTCGCCGGTAAGCGGCATAAAAAACGGCTAACTCATGCAGGCAAACGACAATTAACGGCGAAGTAACGCATAAAACCACGAATGTATAAAAAGGACGCCAGATGAAAAAGTTACTCCCTCTCGCGCTGCTGCTCGCCGCCGGCAGCGCCGGCGCGCAATCCCACCTGGATAAGGTGCTGCAGCAAAAGACCCTGGAGGTCTGCACCACCGGCGACTACAAGCCCTATACCTTCCTCAAGGAAGACGGCAGCTATGAAGGCATCGATATCGACATGGCGGAATCGCTGGCCAAGAGCCTGGGCGCGAAAGTGAAGTGGGTGAAGACCAGCTGGAAAACCTTGACGCCGGACTTCACCTCCGGCAAGTGCGACATTGCGATGGGCGGTATCTCCGTCACACTGGAGCGGCAAAAGCAGGTGTTCTTCGCCGACAAGCTGGATACCGACGGCAAAATCCCGCTGGTGCGCTGCACCGACGTGAAGAAATACCGCACTCTCGAGCAGATCAACAAACCGTCGGTGCGTCTGTTGGAACCGGCGGGCGGCACCAATGAAGCCTTCGTGCACGCCTATCTGCCAAAGGCCAAACTGACGCTCACGCACGACAACATGAGCATTTTCCAACAGCTGGTGGACCGCAAGGCAGACGTGATGATCACCGACGCCTCCGAGGCGCTGTACCAGCAGAAGCGCTATCCGAAGCTGTGCGCGGTGAATCCGACCAAACCGATGCAGTACGGCGAGAAGGCTTACATGCTGCCGCGCGACGATCTGAGCTGGAAACTGTATGTGGATCAGTGGCTGCACCTGGCCAAGGCGACCGGCGAATATCAGAAGATTATCGATAAGTGGTTGGCGGTAAAGAAGTAACCCGCTGAGAAACGGGGCCGACGCGCGTCGGCCCCTGCGGCGTTTCAGTCGCCGATGTATTCCATCGCCACGCGCTGTGTGAGCTTGGTGATCAGCTCGTAAGCGCTGATGCCGGTGCAGACGGCGATGCGCTCGACCGGCAGCGCCGGCCCCCACAGCACCGCTTCATCCCCCACCTTATCGGCGGCGGCCGGCCCGAGATCGACCGAAATCATGTCCATCGACACCCGGCCGACGATCGGCACTTCGCGGCCGTTGATCAGGATCGGCGTACCGGTCGGCGCGCTGCGCGGGTAGCCGTCGCCGTACCCCATCGCCACCACGCCCAGCCGGGTATCGCGCGGGCTGACCCAGGTGCCGCCGTAGCCGACCGCTTCGCCGGCCTTGTGCTCGCGCACCGCGATCAGGCTGGACTTCAGCGTCATCGCCGGCTGCAGCCCATGCTCGGCGCCGCTGCCGTTATCCAGCGGCGACACGCCGTACAAAATAATGCCGGGGCGTACCCACTCGTTGTGGGCGTCCGGCCACAGCAGCGTGCCGCCGGACGCGGCGACCGAGCGCTGGCCCGGTTTGCCGCGCGCGAACTGCTCGAAGCAGGCGATCTGTTTCAACGTGGTGTCGGATTCCGGCTCGTCGGCGCGGCTGAAGTGACTCATGATATTGACCGGCTGCGCCACGTTGCGGCAGGCGCACAGGCGCTGATAAAACGCCTCCGCGTGTTCGGGGCGCACCCCCAGCCGATGCATGCCGGTATCGAGCTTCATCCACACCGGCACCGGACGCGCCAGCTCGGCCTGCTCCAGCGCTTCGAGCTGTTCGATGCTGTGCACCGCGGTTTCGATGTTGTTCGCCACCAGCACCGGCAGATCTTCGGCACTGAAGAAGCCTTCCAGCAGCAGGATCGGTTTGACGATGCCGCCGGAGCGCAGCATCAGCGCTTCGCCGATGCGCGCCACGCCGTAGCAGTCGGCGTCTTGCAGGGTGTGTGCTGTTTCCAGCAGGCCATGTCCATAAGCGTTTGCTTTCACAACGGCAATCAGGCGGCTTTGCGGCGCCTGGCGGCGCACCTGTTGCAGATTATGTCGCAGAGCGCGGCGGTCGATTACAGCGGTTGCCGCTTTCATTTCAGTTCCTTAGCTGATTATTCGTCATCGTATTGTGGCCCCGCGTAGTTGTCGAAACGCGACCACTGGCCGTTAAAGGTAAGGCGCACGGTGCCGATCGGGCCGTTACGCTGCTTACCGATAATAATTTCCGCGATCCCTTTCAGATCGCTGTTCTCGTGATACACCTCATCACGATAGATGAACATAATCAGGTCAGCATCCTGCTCGATAGAGCCGGATTCACGCAGGTCGGAGTTGACCGGGCGCTTATCGGCGCGCTGCTCCAGGCTTCGGTTCAGCTGCGACAGCGCCACCACCGGCACCTGCAGCTCTTTCGCCAGCGCCTTCAGCGAGCGCGAAATCTCGGCGATCTCCAGCGTACGGTTGTCGGACAGGGCCGGCACGCGCATCAGCTGCAGGTAGTCGATCATGATGAGGCTGAGCCCGTCGTGCTCGCGGAAAATGCGCCGCGCGCGCGAGCGCACTTCGGTCGGCGTCAGGCCGGAGGAGTCGTCGATGTACATGTTGCGCTTCTCCAGCAGAATACCCATGGTGCTGGAAATGCGCGCCCAGTCCTCATCGTCGAGCTGGCCGGTACGGATGCGCGTCTGATCCACGCGCGACAGCGACGCCAGCATACGCATCATGATCTGTTCGCCGGGCATCTCCAGGCTGAAGATCAGCACCGGTTTTTCCTGGGTCATCGCGGCGTTTTCGCACAGGTTCATGGCGAAGGTGGTTTTCCCCATCGATGGACGGGCGGCGACGATGATCAGATCAGACTTTTGCATGCCCGCGGTTTTCTTGTTGAGGTCCTGATAGCCGGTATCGACCCCGGTCACGCCGTCGTGCGGCTGCTGATACAGCTGCTCGATACGCGATACGGTGTCTTCCAGGATGCGCTCGATGCCCTTCGGGCCTTCGTCTTTGCTGGCGCGGTTCTCGGCGATTTGGAATACGCGAGATTCCGCCAGATCGAGCAGGTCTTCGCTGCTGCGCCCCTGCGGATCGTAGCCGGCGTCGGCGATCTCGTTAGCCACCGAGATCATCTCGCGCACCACCGCGCGCTCGCGCACGATGTCGGCGTAGGCGCCGATGTTGGCGGCGCTCGGGGTGTTTTTCGACAGCTCGGCCAGGTAGGCGAAGCCGCCGACCGAGTCCAGCTCGCCTTTCTGCTCCAGCGATTCGGACAGGGTGATGAGGTCGATAGGCTTGCTCATCTCCAGCAGACGCTGCATCTCGGTAAAGATCAGGCGATGCGGGCGGCTGAAGAAGTCGTTGGCGACCACGCGCTCCGCCACGTTGTCCCAGCGCTCGTTATCCAGCATCAAACCGCCCAACACCGACTGCTCGGCCTCCAGCGAGTGCGGCGGCATCTTCAGCCCTTCCATCTGACGATCTCTGGAACGCTCTCTGGTTTCGTCCGCGTTTGTTTTGTTGGTTGGTTTTTTTCCTGCCATGAAACGTAGTCTTTATCCGGTTGCGAATGAAGGATCTTGACGCGAGAGTATACGTGATTTTTGCGTCATAACCGATGCAAAAAAGGTATTGAATCCCGCACGGGTGAACTGGATCTCCGATACTAAAAAGAATAGGGTGAAATCAGACACTCAAACGAGGTAACGATATGGCCAAGCGCATTCAGTTTTCCGCCACCGGCGGGCCGGAAGTCTTGCAATACGTTGATTTTACACCGCTCGATCCCGCCGCCGGCGAAGTGCAGATCGAGAACAAGGCGATCGGCATCAACTACATCGACACCTATGTGCGCAGCGGGCTGTACGCCCCGGCGAGCCTGCCGAGCGGCCTCGGCACCGAGGCGGCCGGCGTGGTGGTCAAGGTTGGCGCCGGCGTTAGCGCGATCAAACCGGGCGACCGGGTGGTGTATGCGCAGTCATCGCTCGGCGCCTACAGCGAAGTCCACAACGTGCCGGAAGAAAAAGTGGCGCTGCTGCCGCACAACCTCAGCTTTGAGCAGGGCGCCGCTTCTTTCCTCAAAGGGTTGACGGTGCACTACCTGCTGCGCCAGACCCACGACGTGCAGCCGGGTGAAGTGTTCCTGTTCCATGCCGCCGCCGGCGGGGTTGGGCTGATCGCCTGCCAATGGGCCAAAGCGCTGGGCGCGCGCCTGATCGGCAGCGTCGGCTCCGACGAAAAGGCCGCGCTGGCGAAACAGGCCGGCGCCTGGGCCACCATCAACTACCACAAAGAGGATATCGCCCAGCGGGTGGCCGAGCTGACGCACGGCGAGAAGGTCGGCGTGGTGTACGATTCGGTGGGGCAAAGCACCTGGCAGGCCTCGCTCAACAGCCTGAAACGGCGCGGCCTGATGGTCAGCTTCGGCAACGCCTCCGGCCCGGTGACCGGCGTCGATCTGGCACTGCTGAATCAGAAGGGCTCACTGTACGTCACCCGCCCTTCCCTTAACGGCTACATCACCAACCGCGCCGAGCTGCAGTACGCCAGCAACGAGCTGTTCTCGCTGATCGGCAGCGGCGCCATTCGGGTGGAGGTGAAAGACGAGCAGAAATTTGCGCTGGCCGACGCCCAGCGGGCGCACCAAGTGCTGGAAAGCCGCGGCACCAGCGGCTCCAGCCTGCTGATCCCCTAATTGCCGCAAAAGAAAAGGGCTCCTTACGGAGCCCTTTCTGTTACTGCGTTTTGTAGGGGTAGAGCAGAGTCCGCCAGAGACAGGGGGTTGCTTCAGCAACACGAATTTTGGTTGTCTCTCACGGTGATGAAATCGGTCGCATCACTGCATCGACAAACATCCTAACAGCCCCGTCCGGCAAAAAACACGCTTTATGTGCCACATCGCGCGGCAAAACTGCCAAGCTGTGATCGCTGCCGCATTAGCGGGGCGGCAAGTTGTGCAAGTTTCATCGCGACTGACTGATTATTCAGCAAAAAATCAGTAACGTCTGGCCTGCGGTTTCTGCATCGACCGGTAAATCCATACCCCGACGACCGCCAAAATCAGCCACGGCAGCAGCTTGATGACCACCGCGAACAACCCGCCCAACAGCATGAACGCCGCCGCCACCAACAGCGCAGCGAAGATCCCCAGCAGCGAGATGCCGGTCACCATCAGCATCACCACAAAGCCAATGAGAAAGAAGATTTCCAACATGATTGCTCCTTTGCAATACAACGTATCTGCTGAGGGAATTACAAGAAGCGTGCCAGAATGGCGGAGGGGCTAACCTATTGAAAAGATGGGGCAGGCATCCGGCAACGCGCCGAATGCCTGGCGAAAAAAACTAACTGTTGGTCAAAATTTTTGTGGGTTACGCCATTTCCACACGCGGCTGACGCACCAGCGCCAGCGCCTGCTCCACCACCCGCGCATCGGCACCCGGCTTGTGGGCGTTCTCGCTCAGGTGGCGACGCCACTGGCGCGCGCCCGGCACGCCCTGGAACAAACCGAGGATGTGGCGGGTGATGTGGCCGAGATAGGTGCCGTTGGACAGCTCGCGCTCAATGTACGGATACAGTGCTTCGACGATCGCCACGCTGTCCGGCACTGCGGTCTGCGCGCCGAACAGTTCGCTGTCGACCCGCGCCAGAATGCCCGGATTCTGGTACGCCTCGCGCCCCATCATCACGCCGTCCAGATGCTGCAGATGCTGCTGCGCCTCTTCCAGCGTTTTCACCCCGCCGTTGATGGCGATGGTCAGCGCCGGGAAATCCCGCTTCAGCTGATAAACGCGCGGGTAGTCCAGCGGCGGCACTTCGCGGTTCTCTTTCGGGCTGAGGCCGGAGAGCCAGGCCTTGCGCGCGTGGATGGTGAACATGTCGCACTCGCCGCGCCCGGCGACGGTTTGGATAAAGTCGCACAGGAAGGCGTAGCTGTCCTGATCGTCGATGCCGATGCGGGTCTTCACCGTCACCGGGATCGACACCACGTCGCGCATCGCCTTGATGCAGTCGGCGACCAGCGTCGCCTGCCCCATCAAACAGGCGCCGAACATGCCGTTTTGCACGCGATCGGACGGGCAGCCGACGTTGAGGTTAATCTCGTCGTAACCGCGCTGCTCCGCCAGTTTGGCGCAGTGCGCCAGCGCGGCCGGATCGCTGCCGCCCAGCTGCAGCGCCACCGGATGCTCTTCTTCGCTGTAGGCCAGGTAGTCGCCCTTGCCGTGAATGATCGCGCCGGTGGTCACCATTTCGGTGTACAGCAGCGTTTCCTTGGTCAGCAGGCGGTGGAAGTAACGGCAATGACGATCGGTCCAGTCGAGCATCGGCGCGATGGAGAAACGATTGGCGGCGTAGGTTGGGGCGTGGTTGTCTTTCGTCATGCTGAGTTACTGGCTACCTGAGTCTGTCTGGGTTTAACGAACGGCGCGCGGCCGCAAACGGCTATTATAACGACAATCGGCGCCGTTGGGAAAATCGCCTTCGTTTCCCCCCTATTCCAACGTGCGGATAACCCGGCACGGCTGCCCCAGCGCCAGCACATTGGCCGGGATATCGCCGGTCACGATGCTGCCCGCGCCGATAGTCGTGCCGTCGCCGATGGTCACGCCCGGCAAGATCACCACGTTACCGCCGATCCATACGTTGCTGCCGATGGACACCGGCTGCGCCGAGGTGCGGAAAGGAAAGGCCGGGTCGCCGGTAAAGCGTTCGCCGGCCTTCAGCGGGTGGCTCGGCGTGTAGATTTGCACGCTGGGGCCGATCAGCGTGTTGTCGCCGATGGTGATGGTATTGCAGTCGAGGAACACCGCATTGACGTTGATAAAACAGTTTTTACCGATGCGGACATGCTGCCCGTAGTCGCACCAGAACGGCGTTTCGATCCAGCTCGCCTCACCCCAGGCGCCGAACAGTTCGCCGAGCAGGCGGTTTTTCTCGTCCGCCTGATGCGAATCCAGCGTCCCCAGGCTTTTGGTCAACGCCCTGGCCCGATGGTACATCGCAATCAGTTCTTCATCGCGGCTGTTGTACTCCAGGCCGCTTAACAGCTTCTCTCTTTCCGTCATCACACAAGGCTCCTGTTCGTCACGCGGGTGAAGCGCGTTATACCGCTCTCGCCAGCGGCTCTCCAGCGCTAAAATCGGCAACGTTGATTTGCCGCCCGGTGGAGGGAAAAAGTTGTGATGCATCTCTCTTTTAGCGCACTCAGCGCGCCTTTCCCTGCGCAATCCTCAGGGGAAAAGGGGGCAACTCTCGGCGATTCGCCGTAATCATGGTAAAATCGGCTTTTTTACGTACCGGGATATTTGCGATGAACTCAACCACCCAGGAAAAGCTGCTGGCGCAGGCGGAACGCCTCTGCCAACAACGCAATGTGCGATTGACGCCGCAACGGCTGGAAGTGCTGCGTCTGATGACTCAGCAACCCGGTGCAATCAGCGCTTATGACCTGCTCGATCTGCTGCGCGTCGCCGAACCGCAAGCCAAGCCGCCGACGGTCTATCGCGCGCTGGATTTTCTGCTGGAGCAAGGGTTTATCCATAGAGTGGAATCCGCCAACAGCTACGTGCTGTGCCACCACTTCGAACAGCCGATGCACACGTCCGCACTGTTTATCTGCGACCGCTGCGGCCAGGTGACCGAACGCACTACCGAAGGCGTAGAGGAAACGCTGCAGAAGCTGGCGCAGGAGGCCGGATTTGCGCTGCGTCACAGCGTGGTGGAAGCGCACGGCCTGTGCGCCGGCTGCGTGGAGGTTGAGGCATGCGACAGCAAGCATGACTGCGCCGAACACGATCACAGCATCGCCATCAAGAAGAAGTAACACGAAGTCAGGTACCTCCCTGTACCTGCGGCCGGGGCGCCAGAGGATGAGAGCGACGCCGGCCTGCGCTGGGCAAGCCGCCTTCAATGGCGGCCCTGCAAATTACCAGCGGTGTTTGGTGTGATCTTCCCAGGCTTTCACCTCTTTCTCGGCCGCCTCTTTCTGGTAACCGTAGCGCTCCTGGATTTTGCCGACCAGCTGTTCGCGTTTCCCTTCGATGACCGTCAGATCGTCATCGGTCAGCTTGCCCCATTTTTCCTTCACTTTGCCTTTAAGCTGCTTCCAGTTACCGTCGGCTTGATCTTTATTCATAGTCTCTCCGTTAACCTGTGGTGAATCAGTGATCCCTGTCGCCGGCCGGGGTTAACCAGAAATTTTTCTGGCCGATACGCCCTTCACCTTAAGAGATATCGCTCCCCTTCATTCGCCAGCCACATGATTCATTCTAGTTAAAAATGGAAATAAAAAAGCCATATGACAGAATAAAAAACCATTAAGAAATGAAATAAACATAAAAAACGCCAACAAACAATGAGCTAAGCCGGGCAGAACCAGGCTGGAAACATGTAAGCAAACATGAACAAAAACATAAGACAAATTAATAATTAACCCAACAAAGCGCACGGTTTAGCGTGCGGCAAACCAGCTGCCGCGCACCTGATGGCGGTGCCAAATCCAGCCCAGTGCCAGACCGCGCAGCGCCAGAAACACCGCCAGCGCCAGCCAGAGTCCGTGGTTGCCAAGCAGCGGCACGCTGAACAGCGCCAGACCGTATCCCGCCGCAGCCACCGCCATGCTGTTGCGCATCTCGGCACCGCGCGTGGCACCGATAAACATGCCGTCCAGCAAATAGCACCACACCCCGACCAGCGGCAGGATGACCTGCCACGGTAAATAGTGGGCGGCCAACGCACGCAGCTCCGGCAAGGAGGTCAACGCCGCCACGATCTGCTGGCCGGTAACGGCATACGCCAGGGCGAAGGCCAGCGCGACCAGCCCTGCCTGCCTGCAGGCCGCGTGCCACACCTTGCGCAGCTGGCTGTCGTCCCGGGCACCGTAGGCGTGGCCCGAATGGGCTTCCACCGCATAAGCGAAGCCGTCGAGCGCATAGGCGGTGAACGTCAGCAGATTCATCAATACCGCGTTGACCGCCACCACGTCGCTCCCCAGACGAGCGCCGAAGATGGTCAGCGATGCAAAGCACAGCTGCAGCAGCAATGAACGCAACATGATGTCGCGGTTAAGCGCCAGCAGCCGACGCAGATCGCCACGCCAGGCCTGGCGCAGCATCGGCAGGGTGATACCGCGCAGGCGCATCACCCGCCACGCCAGCCACAGGCCGAGCAGCAGCGTGGCGTATTCGGCGATGGCGGTTGCCGCCGCCGCCCCTCGCACGTTCCAGCCCAGGCCCATCACCAGCCAGATATCCAGCACGATGTTCAGCAGGTTGCCGACAATCAGCAGGATCACCGGCGCACGCACATACTGCACGCCGAGCAGCCAGCCCAGCAGCACCAGATTAGCCAGCGCCGCCGGCGCGCTCAGCCAACGGATCTCAAGAAAACGCCGCGCCTGTTCCAGCACCTCGCCATTGCCACCGACGATCCGCAGCGCCAGTTCGATCAGCGGATAGCGCAACAGGACGATCGCCACCCCGGCCAGCAGCGCCAGCAGAAGCGGCTGCATAAAGGCGCGCGCCAGCGCCTGCGGGTTCTGTGCCCCCAGCGCCTGCGCCGCCAGGCCGGTGGTGCTCATGCGCAGGAACAACAGCAGCATGAACAGGAAGCTGGTCGCCACCGCGCCGATCGCGACGCCCCCCAGGTAGATCGGGCTGTCGAGGTGGCCGATCACCGCGGTGTCCACCAGCCCGAGCAGCGGTACGGTGATATTGGAGAAAATCATCGGCAGAGCCAGGCGCCACAGGGCTTTATCGGTGTCGCTGGTGAAGGCGGAAATCAAGCGCATGATGAGATGTTCCCGTAGCAGTGGCGAAGGGCAAGGTCAGAAACAAAAACGCCCCAGAACAGGGGCGATTGATACAAGAGGCGGCACTGAGAGTGCGACGATTAAATCCAGTCACCGTTGCGGATCACGCCGACCGCCAGCCCTTCGATAGTGAAATTCTGCTGGCGCAGATCGACCACGATCGGTTGGAATTCGTTGTTCTCCGGCAGCAGCTCGACCACGTTGCCGTGTTTTTTCAGGCGCTTGACCGTCACTTCGTCTTCGATGCGCGCCACCACGACCTGGCCGTTGCGCACGTCTTGCGTTTTGTGCACCGCCAGCAGATCGCCGTCCAGAATGCCGATGTCACGCATCGACATGCCGTTCACCCGCAGCAGGAAATCGGCGCTCGGTTTAAACAGGGAAGGATCCACCTGGTAGTGCCCTTCGATGTGCTGCTGCGCCAGCAGCGGCTCGCCGGCGGCGACGCGGCCGATCAGCGGCAGCCCTTCTTCTTCTTCCATCAACAGGCGGATACCGCGCGAGGCACCGGAGACGATTTCGATCACGCCTTTGCGTGCCAGCGCCTTCAGGTGTTCTTCGGCGGCGTTAGGCGAGCGGAACCCCAGACGCATCGCGATCTCGGCACGCGTTGGCGGCATGCCCGTTTGCGAAATATGATCGCGAATCAGATCGTAGACCTCTTGCTGTCTGGTAGTTAATGCTTTCATTCCGCCCCCTGTTTGTTTATACAGTCTTGCTGTGAGTATATACAGGTAAGCGCGGATTGGGAACCGAAGAATAAATAAAAATCAGTCAGTAGGCGCCTTTCGTCAGCCAAAATGCTGCCATAAGACCGTGCCCCAAACGAACAGCGCCAGCACGATCGCCAGCGACACCGCCGCCGATCCCATGTCCTTGGCCCGGCCGGACAGTTCGTGATGTTCGCTGCCGATGCGATCCACCACCGCCTCGATCGCGCTGTTCAGGATCTCGACGATCATCACCAGCGCTACCGATCCGATCAATAAAATGCGCGCTATCGCACCCACATCCAGCCAGACAGCCAGTATGATAGCCAGCAGGGTGACCACCAGTTCCTGGCGGAAAGCCGCTTCGTGCTGCCAGGCGGCGGAAAGCCCTTTATAGGAATAGCCGGCGGCCTTGATGATGCGGGTCAGTCCGGTTGCTTGGTTTGCCATGTTTTCGTGCCTTTCTCAGAGGTCGGTCATAATAAAAAGAGTCTAGAACAGTCCGCGCTGACGGCTCTCGGTTTTCGAACACCACAGATCTGCTACCCGGTTTCTGGTATGCTTGCGGCGCATTGCTAACAAGAGGCTTCACGTTGTTTATGTCAGGTTGGCGTAAAATTTATTATAAAATATTGAATTTACCACTTAAATTGTTGGTAAGAAGTAAGGTCATCCCTTCAGATCCGGTTACCGAGCTAGGGTTGGATCCCTCACGGCCGATTTTGTATGTTTTACCTTACAATTCCAAGGCGGATTTGCTGACGCTGCGCACCCAGTGCCTGGCGCAGGATCTGCCCGATCCGCTCAACTCGCTGGAGATCGACGGCACCGTGCTGCCGAGCTACGTGTTCATTCACGACGGCCCGCGCGTGTTCCGCTACTACACCCCGAAAGAAGAGTCGGTAAAGCTGTTCCACGACTATCTGGATCTGCACCGCAGCAATCCGGATCTCGACATTCAGATGCTGCCGGTTTCGGTGATGTTCGGCCGCTCGCCGGGCCGCGAAGGCCACGGCACGCCGCACCTGCGTCTGTTGAACGGCGTGCAGAAATTCTTCGCCGTGCTGTGGCTCGGCCGCGACAGCTTCGTGCGTTTCTCCAACACCGTTTCGCTGCGCCGCATGGCCACCGAGCACGGCACGGATAAAACCATCGCGCAGAAACTGGCGCGCGTGGCGCGCATGCACTTCTCGCGTCAGCGCCTGGCCGCGGTAGGCCCGAGCCTGCCGGCCCGCCAGGATCTGTTCAACAAGCTGTTGGCGTCCAAAGCGATCGAAAAAGCGGTCGAGGACGAAGCGCGCAGCAAGAAGATCTCGCACGAAAAGGCCCAGCAGAACGCCATCGCGCTGATGGAAGAGATCGCCGCCGATTTCTCCTACGAAACCGTGCGCCTGTCCGACCGCGTGCTGAGCTGGACCTGGAACCGGCTGTATCAGGGCATCAACGTCACCAACGCCGAGCGCGTGCGCCAGCTGGCGCAGGACGGCCACGAGATCGTCTACGTGCCCTGCCACCGCAGCCACATGGACTACCTGCTGCTGTCCTACGTGCTGTATCACCAGGGCCTGGTGCCGCCGCACATCGCCGCCGGCATCAACCTCAACTTCTGGCCGGCCGGCCCGATCTTCCGCCGCCTGGGCGCGTTCTTCATCCGCCGCACCTTCAAGGGCAACAAGCTGTACTCGACGGTGTTCCGCGAATACCTCGGCGAGCTGTTCACCCGCGGCTACTCGGTGGAATACTTCGTGGAAGGTGGCCGTTCCCGCACCGGGCGTCTGCTGGAGCCGAAGACCGGCACCCTGTCGATGACCATCCAGGCGATGCTGCGCGGCGGCACCCGTCCGATCACGCTGGTGCCGATTTACATCGGTTACGAACACGTGATGGAAGTGGGCACCTACGCCAAAGAGCTGCGCGGCGCCACCAAGGAAAAAGAGAGCCTGCCGCAGATGCTGCGCGGCCTGCGCAAGCTGCGCAATCTGGGCCAGGGTTATGTCAACTTCGGCGAGCCGCTGCCGTTGACCGCTTACCTCAACCAGCACGTGCCGCAGTGGCGCGAGTCTATCGATCCGATCGAAGCTCAGCGCCCAAGCTGGCTGACGCCGACGGTCAACGATCTGGCCGGCCAGATCATGGTGCGCATCAACAACGCCGCCGCGGCCAACGCCATGAACCTGTGTTCCACCGCGCTGCTGGCTTCGCGCCAGCGTTCGCTAACCCGCGAACAGCTGGTCGAACAGCTCGAGTGCTACCTGCAGCTGATGCGCAACGCGCCTTACGCACGTGACGTCACCGTACCGACGCAAACGCCGGACGAGCTGCTGGATCACGCGCTGAACATGAACAAGTTCGAGGTGGAAAAGGACAACATCGGCGACATCATCATCCTGCCGCGTGAGCAGGCGGTGCTGATGACCTATTACCGCAACAACATCCACCACCTGCTGGTGCTGCCGTCGCTGATCGCCAGCATCGTGATGCATCATCGCCGGGTATCGCGCGCCGAACTGCTGCGTCAAATCGGCATGATCTACCCGATGCTGAAAGCCGAGCTGTTCCTGCATAACGACAAGGAACAGCTGCCGGAGGTGCTGCAGCCGGTGATCGACGAGCTGATCCGCCAACAGCTGATCTGCGACAAAGGCGACGAGCTGGTGCTGAACCCGGCGCGCATTCGCCCGCTGCAGCTGCTGGCCGCCGGGGTGCGCGAAACCCTGCAACGCTACGCCATCACCATGTCGATCCTCAGCGCCAACCCGAGCATCAACCGCGGCGCGCTGGAGAAAGAGAGCCGCATCATGGCGCAGCGTCTGTCGGTGCTGCACGGCATCAACGCGCCGGAGTTCTTCGACAAGGCGGTGTTCTCCACCCTGGTGGCGACGCTGCGCGAAGAAGGCTATATCAACGATAGCGGGGATGCGATCCGCGAGCACACCCTTGAGGTGTACAACATGCTGAGCGAGCTGATCACGCCGGAAATCAAGCTGACCATCGAAAGCGTCAACATGCCGGCAGAGACCAACGCCCTGCCGCAAGCCGACGCGGAAGAAGAGCAGGACGAGTGATGTCGTCCGGCACCGAAACACAAAAGGCACCCCCTGGGGTGCCTTTTTTCTTGCTTTGCGAAACCGTTACGCCGGCAGATAGCTCAGCGCGATGCCGATAAATACCACCAAGCCGACATAGTTGTTCTGCAGGAAGGCCTTGAAGCAGGCTTCGCGCTCGCGGCCGGCGATCTGTTTTTGCTGGTGAATGAACAGCGCGCCCGCCAGCAACAGCGACCAGTAAAACGCCCCGCCGAGCTGCGCCAGATAACCGACCCACACCAGCAGCAGCAGCGTCGCGAACTGCAGCAGCCCGACGATCAGCTTGTCATAACGGCCGAACAGGATAGCGGTGGATTTGATGCCGATCTTCAAGTCATCGTCGCGATCGACCATCGCATACAGCGTGTCGTAGGCCACCGTCCAGCAGATGTTGGCCAGCAGCAGCAGCCAGCAGCTGAGCGGCAGCGATTCGCTGACCGCCGCATACCCCATCGGAATGCCCCAGCCGAACGCGGCGCCCAGCACGAACTGCGGCAGGTTGGTCACCCGCTTCATGAACGGATACACCCAGGCCAGCGCCAGCGCCGCCAGCGACAGCCAGATGGTCATCGCATTGAGCGTCAACACCAGGCAGAACGAGATCAGCACCAGCACCGCAAACAGCACCTTGGCCTCTTTCACGCTCACCCGACCGCTCGGCATCGGCCGCCCGGCGGTGCGTTTCACGTAGCCGTCCACCGCGCGATCGGCGTAGTCATTCACCACGCAGCCGGCGGCGCGCATCAGGAACACGCCGAGCACGAACACCAGCAAAATCGACAGCGGCGGCACGCCTTTCCCGGCCAGCCACAGCGCCCACAGCGTCGGCCACAGCAGCAACAGCGTGCCGATCGGTTTATCAATGCGCATCAAATGGCTGTAAGCCCGCCATTTACTTTGAGTCACGCTTCCCTCCAAGGTCTTGCTCTCCTCTCTTATGCAGGAACCGCTGAATACAGCGGCGAAGCCGGTAAAAACAATTCGGTCAGCAACAGCGGTTTGCCCGCCAGCCGCAGCCGTGAACGGCGCGCCCACAGCGCATCCTGTCGGCCGATATGGATATAGTCGCGGGTCAGATCGCCGCTGCTGAACAGGTAGCGCCCCAGCGGCAGCGTGCCCAGATCCACCAGCGCCTGGTCGGGGCCGGTCAGCGTATTTTCCGGGATCACCGTGCGCCCCAGCAGCCAGGGCTGGTCGTCGCCCAGCAGCACCACTTCGCGCAGCCAGTAGCGCGGGCTGTCGGGCAGGTGGTTCGCCTCGTCGCCCAGCGCCTCGCGCGTGACGAAGCATTCGCGCTGCGGTTCGACGCGCACCTGGGCACAATGGCGTTCAAATCGGCGGGTCATGGAGCCTAACTCCATCAGCCAGTCGCTGACGGCGGCGGGCGCCGGAGGATCCTGTTCGGACAACCACTCCAGCGGCGGCAGGATGGAATCCCTGATGCCAGACATTGCTTTACTCCTCGCCTGAACCGCGGCCGGTACGGCGCGCCAGACGATACAAACTGTTAACAGGCCCCCATTGTAGCGCAGAAATACGAAAGCGGCAGGCTGATTCGTGGCGAAAACGGCGGTGGCTTCCGCCGGAAAAACCGGGCTCCTGTCATCTTTTTGCCATCCGCGTTCTCTATCTTCGTTCCCCGGCACGATGACGATTCTGTGATCGCCTGCAAAGTTTCATCTTTGTCGCGTTGTTTTATCTACGCGCGTAGATACTCTGACACCGCAGCGTTGAATCGCCATGCGTCCGACATCATTTGTCGGCACACCTTTGTTGCCGGCACCAGGGAAACCATCTTTAACCGCGCCCCTCCAGGCGCAGAACAAAAGAGGATAGCACTGCCATGAGCGAAACAACGCTTGCCACTCCACAGACCGCCGACGCCGCGCTGGCGGCCGATGAACGCCTGGCAACCAAAGAGGGGCGCAGCCAATTTTGGCGCGCCACCTTCTCCTGCTGGCTCGGCACCGCCATGGAATACGTCGATTTCGCGCTGTACGGCCTGGCGGCCGGCATGGTGTTCGGCGACGTGTTCTTCCCCGAGGCCACGCCGCTGGTCGCCCTGCTGGCCAGCTTCGCCACCTACTCCGTCGGCTTCGTCGCGCGGCCGATCGGCGCGCTGGTGTTCGGTTGGATCGGCGATCGCAAAGGCCGCCGCGTGGTGCTGATCACCACCGTGGCGCTGATGGGCCTCTCCACCACGCTGATCGGCCTGATCCCGTCCTATGCGCAAATCGGCGTCTGGGCACCCACCTGCCTGGTGATCCTGCGCTTCGCGCAGGGGTTCGGCGCCGGCGCGGAGCTGTCCGGCGGCGCGGTGATGCTGGCGGAATACGCGCCGGCCAAGCGGCGCGGGCTGGTGGCGTCGATCATCGCCATCGGCTCCAACAGCGGCACCCTGCTGGCGTCGCTGGTGTGGCTGCTGGTGCTGCAGCTCGACAAGGAAGACCTGATGAGCTGGGGCTGGCGCATTCCGTTCCTCGCCAGCATTCTGATCGCCGGCGTGGCGCTGTACCTGCGCCGCCACGTGCGGGAAACGCCGGTCTTCGAGCGCGAGCTGCAGCAAAACCACCAGCGCATGCTGGACGCCGCCCAGGCCGCACCGGATACGCGCAGCTACCTGCAGCGCACCAAGGCGTTCTGGGTGATGCTCGGCCTGCGCATCGGTGAAAACGGCCCTTCCTACCTGTGCCAGGGCTTTATCGTCGGCTACGTCGCCAAGGTGCTGATGGTCGATAAATCGGTGCCGGCGCTGGCGGTGCTGATCGCCTCGCTGTGCGGTTTTCTGGTGATCCCGCTGGCCGGCTGGCTGTCCGATCGCTTCGGCCGCCGCGTCACCTACCGGTGGTTCTGCCTGCTGCTGGTGCTGTACGCCTTCCCGGCGTTCTGGCTGCTCGACAGCCGTGAGCCGGCGATCGTCATCTCGGTGATCGTGGTCGGCATGTGCATCGCGTCGCTGGGGATCTTCGGCGTGCAGGCGGCCTATGGCGTCGAACTGTTCGGCGTGAAGAACCGCTACTCCAAAATGGCGTTCGCCAAGGAGCTCGGCTCGATCCTCTCCGGCGGCACCGCGCCGCTGATCGCCACCGCACTGCTGTCCGGTTTCGGTCACTGGTGGCCTGTCGCCTGCTATTTTGTTGTAATGGCGGGCATCGGCTTAATCACCACCTTCTTTGCTCCCGAAACCCGCGGCCGCGATCTCAACCTGCCGCAGGATGCCGCGTAGCGAGAAGGCGAACAGGACCTCAATGTGGATAATCACTCCGCGCGACGCGTTACCCGCGCCGACGTGGCTCGCGTAGCGGGCACCTCCGTCGCCGTAGTCAGCTATGTGATCAACAACGGCCCGCGCCCGGTGGCGGAAGCCACCCGGCTGCGCGTGCTGGCGGCGATCGAGCAGACCGGCTACCGGCCGAACGACATCGCGCGGGCGCTGGCCTCCGGCAGCACACAAACCTACGGGCTGGTGGTGCCGGATATTTCCAACCCGTTCTTCGCCACCCTGGCGCGGGCACTGCAGCAGGAAGCCTTCAGCCGCGGCCGTGTGCTGCTGCTAGGCGACGCCGGCGACGATCGTCAGCGCGAGTATGAACTTATCAACAACCTGCTGCGCCGCCAGGTCGACGGCCTGCTGTACACCAGCGTCGATCGCCATCCGTGGTTCGATCTGATCCGCGCTTCCGGCACGCCCTGCGTAATGATAGACACCATCGACAGCCAGGCCGGCGTCTGCGCCATTCGCGTCGACGAGCGCGACGCCGCCTGCCAGGCAACCCGCCATCTGCTGCAACACGGCTACCGCGATATCGGCATTTTTATCGGCCCGCTGACCATGCTCAACGCGCAGGATCGCCTGAACGGCTGGCGCGATGCGCTGCTGGAGGCGGGCATCGCGCCACGCGACGAGTGGATTTTCGAAGTGCCCTACACCCGCCAAGGCGGTTACCAGGCCACCCAGCGCCTGGTGCAAGGCCCACGCCCGCGCGCCGTTTTCACCTCTAACGAGCAACAGGCGCTCGGCTGTCTGTCGGCGTTGGCGGAGCATGGGCTGCGCGCGCCGGACGATCTGGCGCTGATCTGTTTTAACGGCACGCAGCAATCCGAATTCAGCGTGCCGCCGCTCAGCGCGGTCGAGCAGCCGATCGACGCCATGGCCAAGCGGGCCATCGCCATGCTGGCCGCCGGTGCCGCGCCCGCCGAGCTGCATGAATTCGCTTTTCAACTGCGCATCCGCCGCTCCTGCGGCTGTTAGCGGTTTTTCAGGACACCTTATATGCGTTTAATCATTGATTGCGATCCCGGCAACGGCGTGCCCGGCGCCAACGTCGACGACGGCCTGGCGCTGGCCCTGGCGCTGGCGGCCAAACCGCAGCTGCAGCTGGAGCTGATCAGCATCGTGGCCGGCAACACCCCGCGAGAAGTGGGCTTCGCCGTCGCCACCGATCTGCTGGCGCAGAGCGGCTATCAGGTGCCGGTCGCCCTCGGCGCGGCGCGCGCCCTGAGCGAGCCGCCGGAGCCGTGGCGCGCACATCTGGACCGCCCGATCGCCGATCCGAAGCTGGCGGCGCTGTGGCGTGACCTGCCCGCGCCCTCGCTGGCCAACGCGCCCGCACCGGACGCCGCCATCGCCATCGGCGAACTGATCTGCCGACATCCCGGCGAGATCACGCTGGCGGCGATCGGCCCGCTGACCAACGTTGCGCACGCCATGCAGCTTTACCCGCAGATGGCGCAGGCGGTGAAAGAGATTGTGATCATGGGGGGCGTATTCAACGTCGACGGGTACATCAAGGACACCAATTTCGGTTTGGATCCGGAAGCGGCGCGGCTGGTGTTGAACAGCGGCGCCACCATCACGCTGGCACCGCTGGATGTCACCACCCAGACCATGCTGACCCAGGCGGATCTGGCCGCGTTGACCCAGCCGGATACCCCGCTGTGCCGCTATTTACGCGCCACCACGCGGCCGTGGATCGACTATTCGCGCCATACGCGGCACCTGCCGGGCTGCTGGATCCATGATGCGTTAGTGATCGCCTGGCTGCTGGCGCCGCAGCTGGTCACCACCGAGATGTTCCATGTGGATGTGGCGCTGGAAGGGACGTTGACGCGCGGCAGCTCACGCCGCTGGCGGCCGGACAGTCTGCGCCTGACGGTCGGCATGCCGCCGCCGCAGGGCAAGCCGGTGCGTGTCATGCAGCAGGTAGACAACGCCCGTCTGTTGGCGTTGATCGGCGCAACGCTGGCCCGCGGATGAAAAAAGGTGCGCCAAAGCGCACCAATCATCGAGCCAGCATCGGCAGCGCCGGGTGTTACCCCTTGCCTTTAACGCTGCTGATAAACGTTTTACGCGCGGTGGTCGAGCCCAGTTTCTCGGCCTCATTCATCAGTTTCAGCGCCTTGTCGATATCGCCCGCCTTCACCGCCTGTTTGATGCCGTTATTGAAGTAGCTTTCGGTATCGTTGAGCATCGGCTCCGCCGGTTTCTCCGGCGCCGGTGCCGGTGCCGCCACGGCGGCAGGGGCGGTCGAGCCCACCACCACCGGCGCCACGGTCGGCGCAGGCTGCAGCATGCCGATCATCACGTTGCCGGTGCCCTGTTCAGCGGTGACCTTAAGCTTCAGCGTGCCGGTCGTCGCGTGGCCGGCGATCGGATCCGGGATATCCGGTACCGCGTTGCCCACGCCCTGCGCATAGGCCTTGGCCGGGTTGGTCAACTGAGTGGTTTTCGCCAAGTCCTGGCGGGTGGTGTACACCAGCAGGTAAATCTGTTTTTGGCCGAGCGCCGGCGTCAGTTTCAGCGTACCTTCGAGGCGATCGGAGGACATAGCCCCCGGCGGCTGATACGGGAAGTAGCTGCTCGGGTAATACGCCGCCGGGCGCAGATGCTCGTCCAGCACCAGCACGCTCGGCGCATAAAGCGAATTGTTTTTGGCAAGGCTGCTCAGCGTCACTTCCAGCGAACCGCGATCGGCCGGCAGCGTATAGGCGGCGATCGCCCCCTGAATCTCGCCCTGATTGAGCTGCGGGCTGACGGCGTCCAGCTTCACCTCTTGCGACACCGGCGGCTGCAGCGGCTGCCACGGCAGGCTTTGCAGCGTGGCGGCGCTGATGGCCGGCGCGACGGAAACGTTGGCCGGCGTCTCGGCGTTGGCCGCCAAAGGCGCGCCGACGGTCAGCGCCAGCGACAGGCAGAGTGACAGCAGATTCTTTTTCATCGTTATATCCTCTTTCAGCGCTGCGGCGGATCAGGCAAGAGATCCGGCCGCGGCGAATGCGGTTGGGGGAGAGCCGCTGGCCCTCCCCGCCCTGTCGTCGTTACCACCAAATTTCCATCTGGGCGCCGAAGGTGACTTCGTCATCCTTGCCGCGGCTGAAGGTATGCATGCTGGTGTCGTTGTAAGCGGTGCCGGCGTTATACCCGGTGTCGTCACCGGTGGCGTAGCCCCACTTCTCATCCCACTTGGCGTAGGTGGCGAACAGACGGATGGCCGGGCGCGACCAGATGCTGTTGCCGGCCTGCCATTGCTGCGCCAGGGTCACTTTATACTGGCCGTTGCGATCGCCGGTGCGCTGGGATTTGACGTTGTCGTAGCCCGCTTCCAGCAGGGTGCTCATGATCGGCGTCCATTTGTACATCGGGCGCACGCCCACGGTGTACCAGGTGGTGCCGTTGTTGTTGTCGCGGTCGATGTCCTGGAACATGGCGACGTACATCAACGCCCATTGATCGTTGAAGTCGATGGCGCCGTGATCCAGCACGCGGATCATCTTGCCGTTGTTATCGATGGTGGCGCCTTCGTTGCGGCCGTTGTTCTGCGAGGTCATCGAGTCGGTGGCGTACTGCACCACAAACTTGTTGTAACCGTTCAGGATGCTTTGGGTGTGTTCCGCGGTGAACATCCAGCCGTCTTTGCTGGCGCCGTCGGCCAGGTGGTAGTGGTCCTGCGCATTGGCGCGGCCGTAGTCCACGCCCAGCTCCAGGGTGCCGCCCGGGTTCAGCTCCAGGCCGGCCAAGCGCACGTCGAAGGTGTCGTTGACGGTCGGACGCTGTTTCCATTCGTTATCCAGGTAGCCGTAAGAGCCGCCGGACTCCGAGTTGCGGGTCACGGCAGCGGAAAGCTTGCCGAAGCCCAGATCGATGTTTTCCAGACCGGCGCCCGGGCCGGAGATATCCCAGTAGTAGAAGTCGATCATGTGAACGTCATGACGCTGATAGAAGCGCTTACCGGCCCACAGCGTGGAGCCCGGCAGCCAGTCGATCAGGTTTTTACCCTGCACGTTGACTTCGCGGAAGCCCGGGGTCACGTCTTCCCAGTCGGAACGTTGCGAGACCGAATAGGCCAGGTTGGTGTCGAAGTAGAAGCTCTTGTCGCCTTCTTTCCACACTTCCTGCCCCAGTTTCAGCTCGGCGTAGGTTTCGCATTCGTTGCCGAGACGGTATTTGCTCGCGGCGCCGGTGGCCTTGAAGCACTGTTGCTCACCGCCGCTGCCGGTCCAGCCGATGCCGGAACGGGCGTAACCGTGGAAATCCACGGCCAGCGCCTGGGTAGAGAGAACACCGGCGGCGACAGCCAGTGCCAGAGGAAGTTTGCGCAGAGTAGTCATCATTATTCTCCTGTTATACCGACTTTGGTGCTTTAAACGCCCGGCTCCTGGTGCAGCCGTTTACATGCCGTACCGTCTTCACGGAACAGGTGGCAGCGGTGAGGCGGCAGGCCGATGGCGAATGTGGCACCTTCTTCTACCAGCACCACGTCATTCTGGCGGTACACCAGGTTTTGACGGATAGCCGGGATTTGGATGTGGATTTGCGTCTCGTTGCCGAGTTGCTCCACCACCTGTACGTCGCCGGTAAGCCGCACTTCAGAGGCTTCGCCAGGCAGCAGATGTTCAGGGCGAATGCCCAGTGACAGGTTGGCGCCGGGCTGAACGCCCGCGCCTTCCACCGGCAGCCAGACCAGCTGGCGGTTGGGCAGTTCGACCTGCACCTGTTGCGGCTGCGCCGCGGTCACCTTGACCGGCAGGAAGTTCATCTTCGGCGAGCCGATAAACCCGGCGACGAAGCGGTTGGCCGGGTAGTGGTACAGTTCCAGCGGCTTGCCGACCTGGGCCACGCGACCGGCGTCGAGCACCACGATCTTGTCGGCCAGCGTCATCGCTTCGACCTGATCGTGGGTGACGTAAATCATGGTGCGCTGCAGGCGCTTGTGCAGACGGGAGATCTCGATGCGCATCTGCACCCGCAGCGCGGCATCGAGATTGGACAGCGGTTCGTCGAGCAGGAACACGTCCGGCTCAGCGACCAGCGTGCGGCCGATCGCCACGCGCTGACGCTGCCCGCCGGACAGCGCCTTCGGCCGCCGATCGAGCAGGTGTGCCAGCTGCAGCACCTCGGAAACCTGGTTCACCCGTTGATTGATTTCCGCTTTCCTGGCGCCGGCCAGCTTCAGGCCGAACGACATGTTGTCCGCCACTGACAGGTGCGGATACAGCGCATAGGATTGGAACACCATGCCGATGCCGCGCTCGGAAGGCGGCACCTCATTCATACGTTTCTCGCCGATCAGCAGCTCGCCGGAGGTGATGTCCTCCAGCCCGGCGATCATGCGCAGCAGCGTCGATTTACCGCAGCCCGACGGCCCGACAAACACCACAAACTCGCCGTCTTCGATGGTCAGATTGACGTCTTTGGAAATCACGGCCTCACCGAAGGCCTTATAAACGCTGCGCAGTGTGACGCTAGCCATGCGTTACTCCCCTGCTTTCGCAGTTAACATGTCGTGTGAAAATGGCGGAGGCAAAGCCCGCCAAAACCCATTGATGACCCTCTTGCTGCGCGCCGTGCTGCCATGCCAACGGCAAGGTCGCCTCAGACGGCGCGGCCGCCTGAGTATAAGGCTGCAGGTTTATCAGCGCTTCAAGGCATTGATCCTGATGGGTAATAAGTAAGCGCACCACGCCGTCTCGCTGGCTGACCGCGCTCAGCTCGCCGCGCTGGATGAGCGGCGAACGGCGCAGGGCCAACAGCGCCTGGCAGTAACGTAAGGTGGAGTGGCTGTCATGCTGTTGGCGGCTGATGGCCAGCGCGCGGTGTTCGATCGCCACCTGCTGATACCAGCTGATTTCGCCGGCGGTGACCTGTTCGGGGGCCTCATGCCACGGCATCGGCGTTTGCGCGCCGCGCGGATCCTGCAGGCCAGCGGCATGCGGCAGCCCCAGCTCTTCGCCCTGATACAGGCAGATCGGCGCCGGCAACATCGCCAGCAGCGTCAGAAAGGCGGCGGCGGAGCGCAAATCGCCCTGCCCCCAGCGGCTGACCACTCGGGGCTGATCCGCGTCGCCGGTGCTCCACAGGCTGTCCGCCAACGAGGCGCGGCGGGCATGCAGCACCGCCACCAGCTTCTCCGCGCTGAACGGCATCACGTCCAGCGCCAATGCGCCGTGGGCGAACCGCTGCGGCGCGGCCGCATTGCGAACGCGGTTGGCTTCATCGGCGTACCACAGCGTCAGCCCTTCGCCCGTCACCGTCGCCTCGGTCTCCGGCGCCAGCGTCTGCGGCAGCAACAGGCCGTCGATCGACAGCGCTTTCAGGTACGGCAGCGCCGCCAGCATGCCGTGCGCGTCGCCCACTCCGTCCCCGTTTCCGTCACGGAAACTGGCCGGATGGATCCGGTACAGGGTGGGCTGGGTGGCGATAGGCATTGACGACATAAATCCGGTATCCCTGCTGCGCGTGGCGTTGAAAATCAATGGGCCGATAGTGCGGGAGTCGCCGGAAAGGGTAATCATCCGTAACAGGATTTTTCATGGGGGAGGAGACGGGAGGATGAGAGAACGACCACAGCGATGAGAAGTTCCGCGCTTAAGGCAAATCTGTGATCCGGCTGGCAAAAATCGCCCCCCTATTTTGTGCCTGACGCCACAGAATAGAGCGCAACGTTAACTGGATCACACTCCTCATCACAGGGGCGTAGAGGGGGGGAGGATGAGAATATGTCGCGTTGTGACCCACTATTACCGCGAAACGTCTCTCCTTGATTTATGTGCCCACAAAAAGAAGGACTGGATTATGACTCGCAGCATTACCCTCGCCCGCACGCTGGCGCTCTCGGCACTGGCCACCCTGGTGCTCTCTTCTTCCGCCTTCGCCAAGATCGAGGAAGGCAAACTGGTCATCTGGATCAACGGCGACAAGGGCTATAACGGCCTGGCCGAAGTCGGCAAGAAATTCGAAAAAGACACCGGCATCAAGGTCACCGTCGAGCACCCGGACAAGCTGGAAGAAAAATACCCGCAGGTGGCCGCCACCGGCGACGGCCCGGACATCATCTTCTGGGCCCACGACCGCTTCGGCGGCTATGCGCAGTCCGGCCTGCTGGCCGAAATCCACCCGTCCAAAGCCTTCCAGGACAAGCTGTTCCCGTTCACCTGGGACGCCGTGCGCTATGACGGCAAGCTAATCGGCTACCCGATCGCCGTCGAAGCGCTGTCGCTGATTTACAACAAAGACCTGGTCAAACAGCCGCCGAAGACCTGGGAAGAGATCCCGGCGCTGGACAAGCAGCTGCGCGCCAGCGGCAAAAGCGCCATCATGTGGAACCTGCAGGAACCCTACTTCACCTGGCCTATCATCGCCGCCGACGGCGGTTATGCCTTCAAGTATGAAAACGGCAAATACAACATCAAGGATGTCGGCGTCGCCAATGCCGGTTCGCAGGCCGGTCTGCAGTTCATCGTCGATCTGGTGAAAAACAAGCACATCAACGCCGATACCGACTACTCGATCGCCGAAGCCGCGTTCAACAAAGGCCAGACCGCGATGACCATCAACGGGCCGTGGGCCTGGAACAACATCGAGCAGAGCAAAATCAACTACGGCGTGACGCTGCTGCCAACCTTCAAAGGCAAACCGTCCAAGCCGTTCGTCGGCGTGCTAACCGCCGGCATCAACGCCGCCAGCCCGAATAAAGAGCTGGCGACCGAGTTCCTCGAGAACTACCTGCTGACCAACGAAGGGCTGGCGGACGTCAACAAAGACAAGCCGCTGGGCGCGGTGGCGCTGAAGTCCTATCAGGAAGCGCTGGCCAAAGATCCGAAGATAGCGGCCACCATGCAGAACTCGCAAAACGGGGAAATCATGCCAAACATCCCGCAGATGAGCGCCTTCTGGTACGCCGAACGCAGCGCGGTGATCAACGCCGTCAGCGGCCGTCAGACGGTGAAAGCCGCGCTGGACGACGTGCAGACCCGTATCACCAAGTAACGACGTCGTGCGGGATTAACATCCCCGAAATAATTGGAGTTACACCGCGACGGCAAGTACGCACATCCCCGGGAGCATAGATAACTATGTGACCGGGGTGAGCGGACGCAGCCAACAAAGGTGTAGCTTCAAGTATGAAGGGGACAAGTGCCCCGCCGTTGCTTCACAGAAAGGAACGCCCTATGCAATTCGCTCACGCCGGGACGCCTGCGCGTAAAAAATCGAAGTGGTGGCAAAGCGACGCGCTGAAATGGCTGGTGGTCGGCCTGTTCAGCCTGGTGACCTGCTACCTGATTGTGTTGATGTATGCACAGGGTGAATACCTGTTCGCCATCCTGACGCTGATCCTGGTCAGCGCCGGGCTTTACGTCTTCGCCAACCGCCGCGCCTATGCCTGGCGCTATGTGTATCCCGGCGTCGCCGGCATGGGGCTGTTCGTCCTGTTCCCGCTGATCTGCACCATCGCCATCGCCTTTACCAACTACAGCAGCACCAACCAGCTGACTTTTGAACGCGCGCAATCGGTGCTGATGCAGCGCCAATTCCAGAGCGGAAAAACCTTTACCTTCGGCCTCTACCCGGCGGAAAACCAACAGTGGCGCCTGCAGCTGACGCCACCGGACAGCGAACAGCCGCTGATCTCCGAACCTTTCCGCCTCGACGCCGCCGCGCCGCAAACCCTGAAGCTGACGGCGCAGAGCGCCGCGCCGCAGGGCGAACGCGCCACGCTGCGGGTGATCACCCAGAACCGGCAAGCGCTGAGCCAACTGGTGGCGCAACTGCCCGACGGCGGGGAATTGCGCATGAGCTCCCTGCGCCAGTTCTCCGGCACCCGCCCGCTGTATGCGCTGGACAAAGACGGCAGCACGCTGACCAATAACCAGACTCAGGTGCGCTACCGGCCGAACGGCGACACCGGCTTCTATCAGGCGATCAACGCCGACGGCGGCTGGGCGCAGGAAACACTGAGCCCAGGCTATACCGTCACCACCGGCTGGAAAAACTTCCTGCGGGTGCTGCAGGACGAGGGCATCAAGAAACCGTTCGTGTCGATCTTCATCTGGACCATCGTGTTCTCGGTGATGACGGTGATCCTCACCGTGGCGGTCGGCATGGTGTTGGCCTGCGTGGTGCAGTGGGAGGCGCTGAAAGGCAAGGCGATCTACCGCGTGCTGCTGATCCTGCCCTATGCGGTGCCGTCATTCATCTCGATCCTGATCTTCAAAGGTTTGTTCAACCAGAGCTTCGGCGAGATCAACATGATGCTCAGCCATCTGTTCGGCATCAAACCAGCCTGGTTCAGCGATCCGCTCACCGCCAAGAGCATGATCCTGATCGTCAACACCTGGCTCGGCTACCCGTACATGATGATCCTGTGCATGGGGCTGCTGAAGGCCATCCCGGACGATCTGTACGAGGCCTCGGCGATGGACGGCGCCAACCCGTGGCAAAACTTCTTCCGCATCACCTTACCGCTGCTGATCAAGCCGCTGACGCCGCTGATGATCGCCAGCTTCGCCTTCAACTTTAACAACTTCGTGCTGATCCAGCTGCTGACCAACGGCGGCCCGGACATGATCGGCACCACCACGCCGGCCGGCTATACCGATCTGCTGGTCAGCTACACCTACCGCATCGCCTTCGAAGGCGGCGGCGGGCAAGACTTCGGGCTGGCGGCCGCCATCGCCACGCTGATCTTCCTGTTGGTGGGCGCGCTGGCGATCCTGAATTTGAAAGCCAGCAAGATGAACTTCGATTAGGGAGAATAACGATGGCCATGGTTCAACCCAAGTCCCAGCGCCTGCGCCTGTGGATCACCCATATTTTGATGCTGTGCTTTATCGCCCTGATCATGTTCCCGCTGCTGATGGTAGTGGCCATCTCGCTGCGCTCCGGCAACTTCGCCACCGGCAGCCTGATACCGGAAACCCTCTCCTGGGATCACTGGCGGCTGGCGCTCGGCTTCAGCGTCACCCACGCCGACGGCAGCGTGACGCCGCCGCCGTTCCCGGTGCTGCTGTGGCTGTGGAACTCCATCAAGATAGCGGCGATCACCGCCATCGGCATCGTGACGCTGTCCACCACCTGCGCCTACGCCTTCGCCCGCATGCGTTTTCGCGGCAAGAGCACGCTGCTGAAAAGCATGCTGATATTCCAGATGTTCCCGGCGGTGCTGTCGCTGGTGGCGCTGTACGCGCTGTTCGATCGCCTGGGCCAGTACATTCCGTTTATCGGCCTGAACACCCACGGCGGCGTGATCTTCGCCTACATGGGCGGCATCGCGCTGCACGTCTGGACCATCAAGGGCTATTTCGAAACCATCGACAACTCGCTGGAAGAGGCGGCGGCGCTGGACGGCGCCACGCCGTGGCAGGCCTTCCGTCTGGTGCTGCTGCCGCTGTCGGTGCCGATTCTGGCGGTGGTGTTCATTCTGTCGTTTATCGCCGCCATCACCGAAGTGCCGGTAGCGTCGCTGCTGCTGCGCGATGTGAACAGCTACACGCTGGCGGTGGGGATGCAGCAATATCTCAACCCGCAGAACTACCTGTGGGGCGACTTCGCCGCCGCCGCGGTGCTGTCGGCGATACCGATTACCGCCGTGTTCCTGCTGGCGCAGCGCTGGTTGGTGGGCGGCCTGACGGCCGGCGGCGTGAAGGGGTAATTTGTGCCACTGCAGTGCGTTTGATGTCTTTCCTTATCTTTTACCCTATGGATTTCAAGTTACAGCGAGTGCAGTCAACAACGCTGTAGCTTGAAAGACGACGGGTAATGATATCCTGTGTCTTTGGCGGCCATTGGCCGCCATTTTTATCTCCGCTATTCCCGTTTCAGCCGATCGGTGTTGGCCAGATAGAGCGTCACCACCAGCACCAATATCGCCGCGGCGTAGATCAGGGTATCGATGGGATTCTTGTGGTCCACGATAATCAAACGAATAATCGCGGTAATGCCAATATAAATAAAATAGCGCAGCGGGAAATGATAACCCGACTCAAAATACTTGACGATCAAGGCGATAAATTCAAAGTACAAGAAATAAATCACGATGCCTTCAATCAACAGGTATGAAGAAGACTCTTCGTTGTTGATAAATAACACCTTCGCCAGGTGGAGGGTCTCCTTGACCAGAAACACCACCAGAATTGCCGCCAGCAGCAGCAAACCTACGTTCAGTACCCGCTGCAGCCCTTTCGCTATCATGATCGAACGCGACGTTTTTGCCATAAAACCTCTCTCTGAATACCGCTAATATGATTCAACCGTGCCAATATAGGCATTGTCTTAAAAATTATGCCCCGCGCGAAAGCACTTTAAACCCCATTTAATTCATAAAGTTATAATAAGATGTTTCTGGCTTATAGATTTGTAGCAAATCGAAATGTCAACTATCATGGGTCACAGAGATCTTTACATAAAACCAATAACCTCGAATTAACAAGGGAATTCTTTATGCGCGCTAAACTTAACGGACTGGTCGCTGCGGGCCTGTTTACCTGTGCATTGTCCGGCCACGCCGCCGGCCTGGTAACCCCTGACAACGATCTGCGTAACGATCTCGCCTGGTTGTCTGACCGCGGCGTTATCAACGTCAGCCTGTCCACCTGGCCGCTGAGCCAGGAAGAGATCAGTTCCGTTATCGCGCAGGCCAAGCCGGTGACCAATACCGAGAAAAACGTCATCGACCGCGTGCAGCGCCGTGTCGATGCCTTGAAAGCCAACATCCGCGTCAGCGGTTACGCGTCGACGGATAAACCCGGTACCCCGCAGGGCTTCGGCCAAAATGAGTACGCCGACGATCGCCTGACCATCGGTGCCGGCGCCAACGGCGAGTTCTGGGACGTACGTCTGCAGGGTTCGGTGGAAGGCGATCAGCGCGTCAGCGATGGCTCCAAATTCAATATGAACGGCTCCTACGGCGCGGTGAAAATCTGGAACCAGTGGCTCTCCTTCGGCGAAGTTTCCCAATGGTGGGGCCCTGGCTACGACGGCAGCCTGATCCGCTCCGACGCCGCGCGCCCGGTGGCGGGCTTCATGCTGCAGCGCGCCGACCAATCGCCGTTTGAAACCCCGTGGCTGTCGTGGATCGGCCGCTGGCAATACCAGCTGAGCGCCGGCCAGCTCTCGCAGTACAGTTCCGTCCCGCACACCAAATTGATCGGTGCCCGCTTCACCATGATGCCGACCGATTTCTTGGAGTTGGGTGCATCGCGCGTCATGCAGTGGGGTGGTGAGGGCCGACCACAGTCCTGGAGTTCGTTCTGGAAAGGCGTTAGCGGCCGTGATAATGATGATTCCGGCAGAGGTGATGATCCGGGCAACCAGCTCGCCGGTTTCGATTTCAAACTGAAAATGCAGCCGCTGATCGGTATGCCGGTTAGCCTGTATGGTCAATTGGTGGGTGAAGATGAGGCAGGCTATCTGCCATCGCAAAACACCTATCTGCTCGGTTTGGAAGGCCACCCGGAATGGGGCCCGACGACCATTAACTGGTATATCGAAGGGTCAGACACCCGTTCGGATATGAGCCGCAAAAACTATGTGTACACACACTATACCTACAAAGGCGGCTACTACCAGCAGGGTTACCCGCTGGGCCATGCCATGGGCGGCGACGGCCAGATGCTGTCCGGCCGCGTAGAGCTGGTGCTGGACGACAGCCAGCGCTGGAGCACCCGCGTGGTTTACGCCAAGGTGAACCCGCTGAGCCAAAGCATCAACCAGGCGTTCCCGAAATCCGATACGCTGAAGGGTATTCAGGTCGGCTGGGGTTATACCTTCCCGTCTCAGGTTAAGTTCGATACCAGCCTGTGGTACACCGATAACGATCACAGCACCGCCGATGACGTGGGCGCGGGCGTCAGCTTCGAAGTACCGATCAACCTGTAATTTGTTACAGACGTAAAAAAACCCGCCGCGGCGGGTTTTTTTATTGGCTTCAGCTCAGACGATTAGCGCCATTCCTTGAAGCGGTTGATCAGCGCATTGGTCGAGCTGTCGTGGCTGCTGATTTTCTCGCTGCCCGCCAGCTCAGGCAGGATGCGGTTAGCCAGCTGTTTGCCCAGCTCCACGCCCCACTGATCGAAGGTGAAGATGTTCAGGATCGCGCCCTGGGTGAAGATTTTGTGCTCGTACAGCGCGATCAGGCTGCCCAGGCTGAACGGGGTGATTTCGCGCAGCAGGATCGAGTTGGTCGGACGGTTGCCTTCAAACACTTTGAACGGCGCCACGTGCTTGACCTGCTCAGGGGTCTTACCCTGTGCCGCGAACTCGGCCTCCACCACTTCCAGCGACTTGCCGAACGCCAGCGCTTCGGTCTGGGCGAAGAAGTTGGACAGCAGTTTGGCGTGGTGATCGCCCAGCGGGTTATGGCTGATGGCCGGCGCGATGAAATCGCACGGCACCAGCTTGGTGCCCTGGTGGATCAGCTGGTAGAACGCGTGCTGGCCGTTGGTGCCCGGCTCGCCCCAGATGATCGGGCCGGTCTGGTAATCCACCGGATTGCCGTTGCGATCGACGTACTTGCCGTTGGACTCCATGTTGCCCTGCTGGAAGTAAGCGGCAAAACGGTGCATGTACTGATCGTACGGCAGAATGGCTTCGGTTTCGGCGCCGAAGAAGTTGTTGTACCAGATACCGATCAGCGCCAGCAGCACCGGCAGGTTTTTCTCCGCCGGCGTTTCGGCGAAGTGCTTATCCATGGCGTGCGCGCCGCTCAGCAGCTGCTCGAAGTTGTCATAACCGATGGACAGCGCGATCGACAGACCGATCGCCGACCACAGGGAGTAACGGCCCCCTACCCAGTCCCAGAACTCGAACATGTTGTCGGTATCGATGCCGAATTCGGCCACCGCTTTGCCGTTGGTGGACAGCGCGGCGAAGTGCTTGGCTACGTGCTGTTGATCGGCGGCGCTGCTCAGGAACCAGTCGCGCGCGCTGTGGGCGTTGGTCATGGTTTCCTGGGTGGTGAAGGTTTTGGAGGCCACCAGGAACAGCGTGGTTTCCGGGTTCAGCGGCTGCAGCGTTTCGGCGATATGGGTGCCGTCGACGTTGGAGACGAAGTGCATGTTCAGGTGATTTTTATATGGGCGCAGCGCTTCGGTCACCATGTAAGGGCCGAGATCCGAACCGCCGATGCCGATGTTCACCACGTCGGTGATCGGCTTGCCGGTGTAGCCTTTCCACTCGCCGCCGATGACGCGCGCGCAGAACTGTTTGATCTTGGCCAATACCGCGTTCACTTCCGGCATCACGTCTTTGCCGTCGACCAGGATCGGGCTGTTGCTGCGGTTGCGCAGGGCAATGTGCAGCACCGCGCGATCTTCGGTGCGGTTGATTTTCTCACCGGCGAACATCGATTTGATGGCGCCTTGCAGATCGGTTTCTTTCGCCAGCGCCTGCAGCTTCTCCAGGGTTTCCTGCGTGATACGGTTCTTGGAATAGTCCACCAACATTTGGTCGTTGAAGGTCGCGGAGAACCGGGAGAAACGATCGCTGTCCTGGGCGAACAGGTCGGCGATCCGTACGTCTTTCATCTGTGCATAATGTTGCTGCAGGGCTTGCCAAGCAGCGGTTTGACTAGGATTGATATTTTTCATAGCAACACTCTTAGGCTTGAGAATAAAAATGACGCGTTTGTCCGATTGTAGCCTGTTCGACTGTGATTATGATCTCTTTTCTTGCGATAGGCGCTAACTGTCAACGCATTGCCGCCTCGTTTCAGCTTTCACTCTATACTTTGGGCTAACGGCCTGTTATCGGGGTTGCCGAATTGTCATCAGGCTGTGTCATCGTTGCTTATTTCGTCATTTGAAAGGGATCTCGCTTATGGAATTATCCGCCCCGCTCATGTTGGTGCTTATCGGCCTGGCGTCGCTGCTGGCGCAGTGGCTGGCCTGGCTGCTGCGCCTGCCGGCCATTTTGCCGCTGTTGCTGTTCGGCATCGTGCTCGGCCCGACGGTGCATCTGGTGCAGCCGGATCTGCTGTTCGGCGATCTGCTGTTTCCGCTGGTGTCGCTGTCGGTGGCGATCATCCTGTTCGAGGGGGCGTTGACGCTGCGTTTCGAGGAGATACGCGGCCTCGGCGGCGTGGTACGCAATCTGGTCACCGTCGGCATGCTGGTTACCTTTCTGGTCATCAGCCTCGCCAGCTGGTGGCTGCTGGATTTCCCGCCGGAGCTGGCGGCGCTGATCGGCGCGGTGACGGTGGTGACCGGGCCGACGGTGATCGCCCCGCTGATGCGCGTGGTGCGGCCGAACGCCAACATTAACCAGGTGCTGCGCTGGGAAGGGATCGTCATCGATCCGGTCGGCGCCATCTTCACCCTGCTGGTGTTCGAATTCATCGTGCTGAAACAGAATGCGGAGTCCTATACCCACCTGTTTTGGACGCTGGGCGTGACCGCCGCCGTCGGCCTGATCGCCGGCGCGCTGTTCGGCTACCTGCTCGGCCTGGCGCTGCGCCGCGTCTGGCTACCGCGCTACCTGCAGAACCTGGCGGTGCTGGCGATCATGCTGGCCGCCTTCGGCGTTTCCAACGCCATCGCCGACGAATCCGGCCTGCTGACCGTCACGGTGATGGGCATCTGGCTGGCCAACATGCGCGACGTCGATACCAGCGATATTCTGGCGTTCAAAGAGGAGCTGTCGGCGATCCTGATCTCGGCGCTGTTCATCATTCTGGCGGCGCGGCTCGACATCCAGGCGCTGTGGAACATGGGCTGGCCGCTGCTCCTGCTGCTGCTGGCGGTGCAGTTCATCGCCCGGCCGCTGTGCATCGCGGTGTCGACCTGGCGCTCTTCCCTGCAATGGCGCGATCGGCTGCTGCTGTGCTGGATCGCCCCGCGCGGCATCGTCGCCGCGGCGGTCAGTTCGCTGTTCGCGCTGACGCTGCAGCGCAGCGGCTATCAGGGCGCGGACCGGCTGGTCACCGTGGTGTTCGCCATCATCATCGGCACCGTGGTGCTGCAAAGCCTGACCAGCGGCATGATGGCGCGCTGGCTGCGGGTACAGCAGCAAAAGCCGCGCGGCGTGCTGATCGTCGGCGCCAACAGCGTGGCGCGCATGCTGGCGCAGGCGCTGATCAAGCTGAACGTGCCGGTGATCGTCACCGACAGCAGTTGGGAATACTACCGCCAGGCGCGCATGGACGGCATTCCGGCCTACTATGGCCACGCCTACTCCGAACACGCCGAGAACTATCTCGACCTGAGCAATATCGCCCAGGTGTTGGCGCTGTCGCCCAATCGCCACCAGAACGCGCTGGCGGTCTACCACTTCGGCCATCTCTTCGGCGAGGATCACGTGTTTGCCATCCGTTCGGGGGCGCCGCTGAAAGGGCGCGGCGCCAGCGCGGAAAGTTCGCGTTTCCGCCGGCATGAAATTTTATTTAATCAGGAAGCCACCTACGGCCGCCTGAGCAGCCTGCTCGCCAAGGGGGCCACCATCAAGGCGACCAAATTGAACGAAAATTTCGGTTGGCTGGAGTATTTGGAGAAACATCAGGGCGTTATCCCGTTATTCAGCCAAAAGGAAGACGGTTCTCTGCAACCGATTGGCGCCGGTTCCACGCCCGCGATGCCCTGTACGCTTATCGCGCTGGTACAAGATGAAAATCCCTCACCGTCTGTACGTTGACAGAATGGCGATAACCGGCTATTCCTAACAGCCTACTTGCGCACCCGGTGCGCAAGCCAGAAGAGGCGCGTCGCCCAGGTAGAGTGTCAGAGGAGCCGTTTCTCCGTTGACGGCACCCGAGGGGGAGCGACGCCGAGGTACGATAATGGCCGGCCATTATCGTATCGACTACAGGGGCTGAATCCCCTGGGTTGTCACCAGGGGATCGCCCACAGGGCGATCGACAAGGTGGGGCGCTTCTGGGTGTATCGTAGCCTGACCTCTACGCCTGCCCCCTGTTTACCGCTCTCCCCTTGTGCCAAGGCTATGGAATTACAGTGCCCCCAAACGGGCATCCCTGACACGAGGTTTCTAGATGAACCAAGCAGCACCCCAGAATTCCACCGTGGTAGCCAAGTTCGGCGGCACCAGTGTCGCCGACTTTGAAGCCATGAACCGCAGCGCCGACGTCGTGCTGGCCAACCCGCAGGTCCGCCTGGTGGTGTTGTCCGCTTCGGCGGGCGTCACCAACCTGTTGGTCGCCCTGGCCGAGGGTTGCGAGGCCGACAAGCGCAATTACCAGCTTGATGAAATTCGCCGCATCCAGTACGCCATCCTCGATCGCCTCACGGCGCCGGCGGTGATCCGCGAAGAGATCGACCGGCTGCTGGAAAACATCGCCATGCTGTCGGAGGCCGCGTCGCTGGCCACCTCGACGGCGTTGACCGACGAGCTGGTCAGCCATGGGGAGCTGATGTCCACCCTGCTGTTCGTTGAAATCCTGCGCGCCCGCAACGTGCAGGCCGAATGGTTCGACGTGCGCAAAGTGATGCGCACCGACGATCACTTCGGCCGCGCCGTGCCGGACAGCGCCGCGCTCAGCGAACTGGCCCGAGCGCAGTTGCAGCCGCGCCTGCAGGAAGCGCTGGTGGTCACCCAGGGCTTTATCGGCAGCGAGCCGAAAGGCCGCACCACCACGCTCGGCCGCGGCGGCAGCGACTATACCGCCGCGCTGCTCGGCGAGGCGCTCGGCGTTGGCCGGGTGGATATCTGGACCGACGTGCCGGGCATTTACACCACCGATCCGCGCGTGGTACCGGCGGCCAAGCGCATCGACAAAATCGGTTTCGAAGAGGCGGCGGAAATGGCCACCTTCGGCGCTAAAGTCCTGCACCCCGCCACCCTGCTGCCGGCGGTGCGCAGCGATATTCCGGTATTCGTCGGCTCCAGCAAGGATCCGGCGGCCGGCGGCACGCTGGTGTGCAACACCACCGAAAACCCGCCGCTGTTCCGTGCGCTGGCGCTGCGCCGCAAGCAAACGCTGCTGACGCTGCACAGCCTGAACATGCTGCACGCGCGCGGTTTCCTGGCCGAGGTGTTCAATATTCTGGCGCGCCACAACATCTCCGTCGATCTGATCACCACCTCGGAGGTCAGCATTGCGCTGACCATGGACACCACCGGTGCCACCTCCGTCGGCGGCAGCCTGCTGACCACCTCGCTGCTGACCGAGCTGTCGTCGCTGTGCCGGGTGGAAGTGGAAGAAAACCTGGCGCTGGTGGCGATCATCGGCAACCAGCTGTCGCGGGCCTGCGGCGTAGGCAAAGAGGTGTTCGGCGTGCTCGATCCGTTCAATATCCGCATGATCTGCTACGGTGCCAGCAGCTATAACCTGTGCTTCCTGGTACCGGGCGAAGAAGCCGAGCAGGTGGTGCGCGCCCTGCACCACAACCTGTTCGAATAAGTCATTATCCCTGATTGCGGGCGCAGCACGCTGCGCCCCTGCGTCTAAAAAATTCGTTCAAAACCTGCAGGGGTTCAGCATGTTGAACCCGCAAAAAACACAACCACACCCACCGTTCTCAATCTGGCTAAGGAAAACCTGCATGTTGGCACTCTTCACGCGCTTATTCCCCCTGTGGGCGATACTGCTGTCCGTCACCGCCTATTACACGCCGACCTCCTTTACCGGCATCGGCCCCTACGTCAGCCCGCTGCTGATGCTGATCATGTTCGCCATGGGCGTCACGCTGCGGCTGGACGACTTCAAACGCGTGCTGGCGCGCCCCGGCCCGGTGGCGGCCGGCATCTTCCTGCACTATCTGATCATGCCGCTGGCGGCCTGGATCCTGGCGATGCTGTTCCGCATGCCGCCGGATCTGTCCGCCGGCATGGTGCTGGTGGGCAGCGTGGCCAGCGGTACCGCGTCCAACGTAATGATCTACCTGGCCAAGGGTGACGTGGCGCTGTCGGTGACCATCTCAGCGGTCTCGACGCTGGTCGGAGTGTTCGCCACGCCCCTGCTGACTCGCCTGTATGTCGACGCCAAGATCAGCGTCGATATCATGGGCATGCTGCTGAGCATTCTGCAGATCGTGGTGATCCCGATCGGCCTGGGCCTGATCGTCCACCACACCCTGACCAAGGCGGTGAAACGCATTGAGCCGCTGCTGCCGGCGCTGTCGATGGTGTGTATCCTCGCGATCATCAGCGCGGTGGTGGCGGGCAGCCAAAGCCACATCGCCTCGGTCGGTTTGGTGGTGATCGTCGCGGTGATCCTGCACAACGGCATCGGTTTGCTCAGCGGCTACTGGGGCGGCAAGCTGTTCGGCTTCGACGAATCCACCTGCCGCACGCTGGCGATCGAAGTCGGCATGCAGAACTCCGGGCTGGCAGCCACGCTGGGTAAAATCTACTTCTCACCGCTGGCCGCTCTGCCGGGCGCGCTGTTCTCGGTCTGGCACAACCTCTCCGGTTCGCTGCTGGCGGGGTATTGGTCCGGCCGCCCTATCAAGAAAAAATAAACCGCCTGTAGGGACGCAAACAATTGCGTCCCCGTTCTTCTCTGCGAAATTTCGTATTTCCCACTGGTCGGATTGTCATAATTCCTCTCATCCCCTATCATCCGTGAAAAATAAAAATTCAGATTCTTCCTAACCATGCCGATAATGTTGGCAAGAGGAAGAGACGTTCTACTTTTTTTAATTAATTAAGTCACCAGGGTTGCCCACCATAAAAGAAGCAGCCTAATTATTATTTAGATCTATACCCACCGTCTTATTTGCCGCGGCAAATCAAGATACCTCGCAATGTGCATGTCGCTCATTATTTCGGGCCGGCCGTCGGCCGCCCGTGGTTAACCTCATGGATTGGGCGGGCTGCCCCGGCGGCCTCTCATAATGGATTACAATGATAAAAAAAATAACCGCCTTGACGCTGCTGGTCAGCACGGCCCTTTCCGCCGAAACCCTGCCGGACGCCCACATGATGCGGGATATGTCGATGGGGGAGTCGCGCCGTGCGTTGCAAGATAGCACGCGTGAAGTCAACCAGTTGATTGAGCAACGCCGCTACCAGCAGCTGAAGCAGCAACGCTTGCTGGCGGAGCCGGAACCGCCCGCGCCCGCCCTGCCGCAGTCCGCGCAGTGCCTGCCAATCGCCGGCGTTTATCTGCAGGGCGTCACCCTGCTCTCGCCGACCGATTTATCCGTCCTGAGCGCGCTGCCGGAAAACTGCATCAGCAGCAATGATATCAATCGCCTGACCCGCGAATTAACGCGCCTTTATGTGCAAAAAGGCTATATCACCGCGCGCGTGCAAATTGTTCGCCCTAATTCACAGGGAGAATTGGGGTTAAGCGTCACCGAAGGATTTATCGAGAAAATAGAAGGCGGCGATCGCTGGGTCAACAGCCGTTTATTATTTCCGGGGCTGGAAGGCAAGCCGTTGAAATTAACCGAGCTCGACCAGGGATTGGATCAGGCCAACCGTTTGCAATCGAATACCACCAAGCTGGATATATTGCCCGGCCACCAGGTTGGCGGTTCGGTCATTCGTTTGCGCAATCAACATGCCAAGCCCTGGCTGATTACCGCCGGCACGGATAATTACGGCCAAAAAAGCACCGGCCAGTGGCTGGCGCGCGCCACCGCCACGCTGGACAGCCCGTTCGGCCTGTCGGACTTCGTCAGCCTGAACGCCAGCAGCACGCTGGAAAACCCGGCTCACCGCTATAACCGCGCCTATACCCTGCTCTATTCGCTGCCGTACGGCGCGTTCACCTTCAGCGGGTTCGCCAGCTTCTCGTCCTATGAGAACCACCAGCAGCTGCCGCACAACGTGGTCAAACTGCACGGCCAGACCCAACAGTACGGGCTGCGCAGCGACTATGTGTTTTACCGCGATCACGATCAGATAGACAGCCTGAGCGGCCAGTTGACCTACAAGCGCATCGACAACTACTTCGAAAGCGTGCGCCTCGAAGTCAGCAGCCCCACGCTGACCCTGGCCGAGCTGAGCGCCAGCCACCTGCAGATTCTGCCCAACGGGGTGTTCAGCGCCAATCTCAGCGTCGAACAGGGTCTGCCGTGGTTGGGGGCCGATCGCCACCCGAGCTCGGTGCACCTCGACAGCCAGTTCACCAAGGGCAAGCTGTTCGCCAACCTCAGCCAGCGCCTTCACCTGGGCGAGGCGACCTATCAGCTCAACAACCTGTTCTATGGCCAGTACAGCCGCGACCCGCTGCCCGGCGTGGAATGGCTGAGCCTTACCGATCGCAGCGCCGTGCGCGGCTTTAGCCGCAGCACCCAGTCCGGCGACAACGGCTGGTATCTGCAGAACACGCTGTCGCGCAGCTTCAATCTGGGCGCCACCACGCTGACGCCGCGCCTCGGCGCCGACGTCGGCCGCATTTTGCCGCGCCAGGACAACTCGGGGTGGCGCAGCAGCACCGGCCTGAGCAGCGGCGCCACGTTGCGCTATCGGCAGGCGCTGGTCGATCTCGAGGTCAGCCGCGGCTGGATCTTGTCAAATCACGCCACGCCGGAAGTCCCGTTCAGGTACTGGCGCGCTTTTCTTACACCTTTTAATTAATCAGCAGTTTTGCAGGACCCCACGGCAATATACGGAGAGACATGGATGAAAAATAATAACTTCAGGCTTTCAGCAGCGGGCAAACTGGCCGCCGCGCTGGCGATTATTCTCGCCGCTTCCGCCGGCGCCTATGCCGCGGAGATCGTGGCGGCCAACGGCGCCAACGGCCCCGGCGTTTCCACCGCCGCAACCGGCGCGCAGGTGGTCGACATCGTCGCGCCGAACGGTAACGGGCTGTCGCACAACCAGTATCAGGACTTCAACGTCAACCAGCCCGGCGCGGTGCTGAACAACTCCCGCGAGGCAGGGCTGTCGCAGCTGGCCGGCCAACTGGGCGCCAACCCCAATCTGGGCGGGCGCGAAGCCAGCGTCATCCTCAACGAAGTGATCGGCCGTAACCCTTCTCTGCTGCACGGCCAGCAAGAGATCTTCGGCATGGCGGCCGACTACGTGCTGGCCAACCCGAACGGCATCAGCTGCCAGGGCTGCGGGTTCATCAACACCAGCCGCTCCTCACTGGTGGTCGGCAACCCGCTGGTGGAGAACGGCCTGCTGCAGGGCTACAGCACCCTGGATAACCGCAATACCCTGAGCCTCAACGGTACCCTGAACGCCGGCGGCGTGCTGGATCTGATCGCACCGAAGATAGACAGCCGCGGTGACGTGATCGTACAAGACTTCACCCACCGCAATGGCAGCGTAACCCCGGCGGCGATCAACGCCATCAGCGGCCATAACCGCGTGGCGCGCGACGGCAAGGTGCTGGCCAGCGTGCAGCCGACCACCGCGCTGGACAGCTACTACCTCGGCAGCATGCAGGCCGGGCGCATCAACATCATCAACACCGCGCAGGGCAGCGGCGTGAAGCTGGCGGGCACGCTGGCCGCCCGCGACGATCTCAAGGTGAAGGCCTACGATATTCGCAGCGAAAGCCGCGTTGACGACGCCAGCAGCAACCGCAACGGCGGCGACAACTACCAGAACTACCGCGGCGGCATCTACGTCAACGACCGCAGCAGCAGCCAGAAGCTGACCCGCACCGAGCTGAAAGGCAAGAACATCAGCCTGGTGGCGGATAACCACGCGCACCTCACCGCTACCGATATTCGCGGCGAAGACATCACGCTGCAGGGCGGCAAGCTGACGCTCGACGGCCAGCAGCTGAAACAGACCCAGGGCCACACCGACGACCGCTGGTTCTACTCCTGGCAATACGACGTCACCCGTGAGCGCGAGCAGCAGCAGCAGGCAGGCAGCACCGTCGCCGCCAGCGGCAGCGCCAAACTCGTCAGTACCCGGGAAGACGTGAACCTGTTGGGCGCCAACGTCAGCGCCGATCGGGCGCTGAGCGTCAAGGCGGCGCGCAACGTGCACCTCGCCGGACTGGTGGAGAAGGATAAGTCCACCGAACGCGGCTACCAGCGCAATCACACTTCCAGCCTGCGCACCGGCAGCTGGAGCAGCAGCGACGAAAGCGAAAGCCTGAAGGCCAGCGAACTGCGCAGCCAGGGGGCGCTGACGCTGGAGGCCGGCAACAACGTCGCGACCCAGGGCGCCAAGCTGCACGCCGGCCGCGATTTGACGGTCAATGCCGGCAACCAAATCCAGATCGGGGTGCAGAAAACCGCCAACGCCAAAGCGGTGCGCGATGACAAAACCTCCTGGGGCGGCATCGGCGGCGGCGACAACAAAAACAACAGCAACCGTCGCGAGGTCAGCCACGCCTCCGAACTGACCAGCGACGGCACCCTGCGCCTGAACGGCCAGCAGGGCGTCACCATCACCGGCAGCAAGGCGCGCGGCAAGGAAGGCGGCCTGGTCACCGCCACGCAAGGTGGCCTGCGCATCGACAACGCGCTGAGCACCACCGTGGACAAAATCGACGCGCGCACCGGCACCGCCTTCAACATCACCAGCAGTTCACACAAGGCCGACAACAGCTACCAGAGCAGCACCGCCAGCGAGCTGAAGTCTGATACCAACCTGAAGCTGATCAGCCGTAAGGATACCGACGTCATCGGCAGCAAGGTCACCAGCGGCGGTGAGCTGAGCGTGACGTCACAGACCGGCAACATCAACGTCAAGGCCGCCGAACAGCAGCAAAAAATCGATGAGCAGAAGACCGCGCTGACCGTCAACGGCTACGCCAAAGAAGCCGGCGACAAGCAATACCGTGCCGGTTTGCGCATCGAACACACCCGCGACAGCGAAAAAACCACCCGCACCGAAAACCACGCCTCGACCCTCAGCGGCGGTAGCGTGAAGCTCGAGGCGGAGAAGGACGTGACCTTCAGCGGCTCCAAACTGGTCGCCGACAAAGGCGACGCCAGCGTCAGCGGCAACAAGGTCTCGTTCCTGGCGGCCGACGATAAAACCACCTCGAACACCGAGCAGACCAAGATCGGCGGCGGTTTCTACTACACCGGCGGCATCGACAAGCTCGGCAGCGGCGTGGAAGCCGGCTACGAGAACAGCAAAACGCAGGCGCAGAGCAGCAAGGCGGTCACCTCCGGCAGCGACGTCAAAGGCAACCTGACTGTCAACGCCCGCGACAAGCTGACCCAGCAAGGCGCGCAGCACAGCGTCGGCGGCACCTACCAAGAGAACGCCGCCGGCGCCGATCATTTGGCCGCCGCCGACACCGCCAGCAGCACCACCACCAAAACCGACGTCGGCGTGAACATCGGCGCCAACGTCGATTACAGCGCCGTGACCCGCCCGGTCGAGCGCGCAGTCGGCAAGGCGGCCAAGCTGGACGCCACCGGCGTCATCAACGACATCGGCGGCATCGGCGCGCCTAACGTCGGCCTGGATATCGGCGCACAGGGCGGCAGCAGCGAAAAACGCAGCAGCAGCTCGCAGGCGGTGGTCAGCTCGGTGAAAGCCGGCAGCATCGACATCAACGCCAAAGGCGAAGTGCGCGATCAGGGGACGCAATATCAGGCGAGCAAAGGCGCGGTCACGCTGACGGCGGACAGCCACCGCAGCGAAGCTGCGACGAACCGCCAGGAAGAGCAGAACCGCGATACCCGCGGCAGCGCCGGCGTGCGCGTCTACACCTCCACCGGCAGCGATCTGACCGTGGACGCCAAGGGCGAAGGCGGCACCCAGCGCAGCAACAGCAGCGCCAGCCAGGCGGTGACCGGCTCGATCGACGCGGCCAACGGCATCAACGTCAACGTGAAAAAAGACGCGGTCTATCAGGGCACCGCGCTGAACGGCGGCAGCGGTAAAACCACCGTCGACGCCGGCGGCGATATCCGCTTTGATCAGGCCAGCGACAAACAGAGTGAGAACCACAGCGGCTTTAACGTCAAGGCCTCTGCGAAGGGCGGCTTCACCGCCGACAGTAAAAACTTCGGCGCCGGCTTCGGCGGCGGCACCAACAAAGGCGAAAGCAGCGGCAGCACCGCACAGGTCGGCAACGTCAGCGGCCAACAGGGCGTTGAGCTGAAGGCGGGCCGCGATCTGACGCTTAAAGGCACCGACGTCAAAAGCCAGGGCGACATCACCCTGAGCGCGGGCAACAAGGTCGCGCTGCAGGCGGCGGAATCGACCCAAACGCGCAAGGAAAGCCAGCTGTCCGGCAATCTCGATCTGGGCGCCGGCAGCAGCGACAGCAAGGAAAAAACCGGTGGCAGTCTCTCCGCCGGCGGCGCGTTCGACATCGCCAAGGTGAATGAGTCCGCGACCGAACGCCAGGGCGCTACGCTCGCCTCAGACGGCAAGGTCACCCTGTCCGCCGGCGGCAAAGGCGATGACGCGCTGCATCTGCAGGGCGCCAAGGTCAGCGGCGGCAGCGCCGCGCTCGAGGCGAAAAACGGCGGCATCCTGCTGGAGTCCGCCAAGAACGAGCAGCATAAGGACAACTGGAGCCTGGGCATTAAAGCCAACGCCAAAGGCGGCCAAACGTTCAACAAGGACGCCGCCGGCAAGGTCGATCCGAACACCGGCAAAGACACCCATACGCTGGGCGCCGGTCTGAAGGTCGGCGTGGAACAGCAGGATAAAGCCACCCACGCCAACACCGGCATCACCGCGGGCGATGTGGCGCTCAACAGCGGCAAGGACACCCGCCTCGCCGGGGCGCGCATCGATGCCGACAGCGTACAGGGCAAGGTAGGCGGCGATCTGCACGTTGAAAGCCGCAAAGACGTCGAGAAAGGCGTGAAGGTGGATGTGGATGCCGGGCTGAGCCACAGCAACGATCCGGGCAGCAGTATCACCTCCAAGCTGTCGAAGGTGGGCACGCCGCGCTACGCCGGTAAGGTGAAAGAGAAACTGGACGCCGGAGTGAACAAAGTGGCCGACGCCACCACCGACAAATACAACAGCGTGGCGCGTCGCCTCGATCCGCAGCAGGACACCACCGGCGCGGTCAGCTTCAGCAAAGCCGACGGTAAAGTGACGCTGCCGGAAACGCCGGCCGGCGAGAAACCGCAGGGCCCGCTGTGGGATCGCGGTGCACGCACCGTCGGCGGCGCGGTGAAAGACAGCGTCACCGGGCCGGCGGGCCGCCAGGGGCAGCTCAAGGTCAATGCCGAGGTGGTGAGCAACAATGCGGTCGGCGAGCAATCGGCGATTACCGGTAAGCACGGCGTGGCGCTGCAGGTCGGCGGCCAAACCCAACTCACCGGCGGCGAGATCCGCAGCCAGCAGGGCAAGGTGGAACTGGGCGGCAGCCAGGTCAGCCAGCAGGACGTCAGCGGCCAACGTTATCAGGGCGGCGGCCGCGTCGATGTGGCGGCCACGGTAGGCGGCCTGGCCGCCGGTGCGGCGAAACAGGGCGTTGACGGCAACGTGCCGTTCGCCAGCGGCCATGCCTCAACGAAACAGGCGGACGCCAAAGCCGGCGTGTTCAGCGGCAAATAACGCGCCTCTCCTAGGCAATGCCCCCGGTGAAAACCGGGGGCATTTTTTTACAGCGTGCTTGGGGTGTCTTCCCAGTCGCGATCGTCGTCCTTCGCATCCTGATCCAACACGTTGTAAGCCACGGCACAAAACAGCGAGTTCAGGCGCTTCATGTCCCCCAACAACCCCAAATGCAGCGAACTGGTCTCGATGCTCTGCACGTTTTGCTGGTGCAGGCGATCGACGTGCGCGTGCGCGTAGCGGCGATCCAGAATGCGGAAGCGGTGCTTGGAACGGCGCAGGCGCTTGGCGCTGGTAACGTCGCCGGACAGGAACACCGACAGCCCCAGGCGCAGGTTGCCGATCAGCCGCTCGTGCAGCCCGTCCAGCTCCGCCAGCCCTTCCGTCGAGAAGGCACGGCGCGCGGCGTGCGACTTGGCGCCCACGTCGCCGGCCATGCGTTCGATAATGTCGCCCGCCTGTTCCAGGTTGAGCGCCATTTCGATGATCTCCGCCCAGCGGCGCGAATCTTCCTCGCCCAGATCCTCCTTCTGGATCTGCGCCAGATACAGCTTGATGGCGGTGTACAGCACGTCGACGTCGTCATCCAGACGCCGCACCTCTTTATCCACCCCTTGCTTGCCGTGCAGCACTTCGCGCTGCAGGATCATCATGTGTTCCACCACGTCGCCCATCCGCAGCGTTTCGCGCGCCGCGTTGGCCAGCGCCAGCGTCGGCGTGTCCAGCGCGCTGGCGTCCAGATGGCGCGGCCGCATGCGCGGATCGTCGGCCGCCACGTCGACGATCAGCCGCTCGCACAGCGTGGCCATCGGCCCGGCCAGCGGGATCATCACCAAGCAGCGGATCAGGTTGTAGAACACGTGGAAATAGATCACCAGTTCTTCGCTGCCGCCAGGCAACTGAGCCATCACGTCCGCCAGATAAGCGACGAACGGCAGCACCAGCACGCACCCCACCAGCTTGAACAGCAGGCTGCCGAGCGCCACGCGCCGCCCGGCGGCGTTCTGGCCGCTGGCGTTGATCATCGCCAGCAGGCCGCTGCCGAGGTTGGCGCCGATCACCAGGCAGAGCGCCACCTTCAGCGAAATCACGCCGGACGCGGTCAGGGTGGCGGTCAGCAGCACCGCCGCCAGGCTGGAATAACTGACGATGGCGAACAGCGCGCCAGTCAGGGCGTCCAGCATCACGTCGCCGGTCAGCGACGAGAACAGCACTTTGACCCCGGCCGCCTGGGTGATCGGCGTGGCGGCGGCCACGATCAGCTCCAGCGCCAACACGATCAGCCCAAGGCCGATCAGGACGCGCCCGATCTGGCCGATCCGCATCTGTTTGCGGCTGAGGAACAGGAAGACGCCGACCAGGATCAGCAGCGGCGACAGCCAGGAAAGATCGAAGGTCAGCACGCGCGCCATCAGCGCGGTGCCGACGTCGGCGCCGAGCATGATCACCAGCGCAGGCGCCAGCCCCACCAGCCCCTGAGCGACGAAAGAGGTCACCAGCAGCGCCGTGGCGTTGCTGCTTTGCACCAGCGCGGTCACGCCAATGCCGGAAACGAACGCCAGCGGCTTTTTCTCAACGCTGTCGCTCAACACGCGCCGCAGATTGGCGCCGTAAACCCGCATGATCCCGGTGCGCACGATGTGGGTACCCCACACCAACAGCGCCACGGAGGAAAGCAGGTGAAGAAGGGTCAGCACGGAAGATACGCTCCATTAACGCCCGGCCAAAGGAGGCTGATACCCGATGCCTGTCAGGCGGTGCGGACGGACGGAACGGTTCTGTTCGCCTTAGCCACAGCCGGTAGGCCAAAAGATGACGGATACAGCGCGCGGTCCCGCCTGCCGGGCGTAGGTCTGGCAGGACAGCGGGCGGGCGGCAGACCGCAGAAAAGAAGGGTTAATGCGGCGGCGGAAAGGCCCCGGCGCCACGCTGCGAAGTCATGCAACTTCCCGCAATACAACAGGTTCCAAGTGTAGCCCAATTTCCGCGCCGTCGGGCCGCAGGTCGGCCACCGACCGGTTGAGCACGTCAACCAGCAATTCTACACCGCGAACCTGAATCCGATAGCGTACCACATTCCCGAGCAAACTGTGGCCCAGGATCACCCCGCCGATCCCCTGCCCGGCCGGCAACAGGCCGATAGACTCGGGCCGGATCGCCACCTTGCCGGCATAGCTGCGCCCGGTCAGCTGGGCGGCCTGTTCGGCGGTCAGCAGGTTATAGTTGCCGATAAACCCGGCGGCGAAGGCGTCCGCCGGCTGGGTATACAGGGTTTCCGCATCGCCGCTCTGCACGATCTGCCCCTTGTTCATCAGCACGATGCGATCCGACAGGGTCAACGCCTCTTCCTGATCGTGGGTAACGAAGATCGCCGTCAGGTTCAGCTCGCGTTGAATGCGCCGAATCTGCTCGCGCAGGTGTTTGCGGATACGCGCGTCCAGCGCCGACAGCGGTTCGTCGAGCAGCAGCAGCCGCGGGCGGGTGACCAGCGATCGCGCCAGCGCCACGCGCTGACACTGGCCGCCCGACAGCTGATGCGGATAGCGCTTCGCCAGATCGCTCAGCTCCACCAGCGCCAGCACCTCCTGCACCCGCTGGCCGATCTGCCCGGCCGCCAGCTTCTGCATTTTCAGACCGAAGGCCACGTTGCCTTCCACCGTCATATTGGGAAACAGCGCATAGCTTTGGAACACCATGCCGATGCCGCGCTTTTGCGGCGCCAGCGGCACCAGATCCTGGCCCTGCAGCAAAATGTGCCCGCTGTCGACCGGGGTCAGGCCGGCCAGGCAGCGCAGCAGCGTCGATTTGCCGCAGCCGCTCGGCCCCAGCAGGGTGACGAACTCCCCCTCTTCGGCGGTGAAATCGATATCCTGAAACACCTGGGTCTGGCCATAGTGTTTGTTCAGGCGGGTGACGTTGAGATAAGCCATCGGGTTAACCCTTGTTTTTATTCAGCAGGTTCGCCAGCCAGGTGACGAGCAGTACCACGGCGAAATAGGAGATGACCAGCGCGCTGGTGAAATGCCCGCTGCCGTTGCGCATGTTGAACAGGTAGACCTGCAGCGTTTCATACTGGCTGCCCACCAGCAGGTTGGCGAACACGAACTCGCCGATCAGAAACGAGAACGACAGCAGCACGGCGATCGTTCCGCCCTTGCGCAGGTTCGGCAGCACCACCAGCAGCGCCGCCTGCCAGGTGCTGGCGCCGAGCAGGTGTGCGGCGTCCATCAGATCGCGCAGGTTGATCGCCTGCATGTTATTGCTGATGGCGCGGTAGATAAACGGCAGCGCGATGGTGAAATAGCAGCCCACCAAAATCCACGGAGTGCCGAGCAGCGGCAGCGGATCGGCGGCGAACAGCTGCATTAACCCCACCGCCGACACCACCGGCGGCACGGCGAACGGCAGCAGAATCAGCACGTTCATCACCGCGTCCAGCTTGGGAAAGTAGTAAGCGATCACAAACATCGCCGGCAGGATCACCACCACCGACAGCAGCAGCGTGCCGAAGCAGATCAACAGCGAGTGCCACAGCGCCTGCAAAAAGCGCGGGTCGCTCCACAGCGCCGTCAGCCACTTCAGGGTAAAACCGTCCGGCAAAATGGTGGCGCCCCACTGGGTGGCCAGCGCATAAATCAGCGTCGCCGCCAGCGGCAACAGCAGGATCAGCAGCAGCAGGCCGGTCACCGTGCGATGGTACAGGCGTTCAGCACGCGACATGAGCATTCTCCATCCGATTATGAGCGCGCATTGAGGTAGCTCCTGCGCAGCATCCATTGGTGGATCACCGTGATAAACGCCATCATCACCACCAGCAGCATCGCCAGCGCGCTGGCCAGGTTCGGATCGAGGGAGATGTCCCCCGCCACCAGCGCCGAGATACGGATCGGGATCACGTTGAAGTTGCCGGTGGTCAGCGCGTAGACCGTAGCGTAGGCGCCCAGCGCGTTAGCCAGCAGAATGACGAAGGTGCCCATCAGCGCCGGCGCCAGCACCGGCAGGCCGATATGCCGCCAGTAGCGCCAGGGACCGGCGCCGAGCAGCGCCGCCGACTCGCGCCAATCGGCGCGCAGCGCGTCGAACGCCGGATACAGCAACAGCACCCCCAGTGGGATCTGGAAGTAGGTATACAGCACGATCAGGCCGCTCTTCGAATAGAGGTTGAAACTCTCCATCAGACCGTATTTGCGCAGCAGCAGCGTCAGGCAACCGTTCAGCCCCAGCAGGATGACGAAGGCAAACGCCAGCGGCACCCCGGCGAAGTTGCTGGTCATGTTGGTGAACGACATCACGAAGTCATGAAATCGGGTCTGGCCGAGCTGGCGCAGCGAGTAACTGCCCACTAACGCAATCAGCAAGCCGTAGACGCTCGACCACAGCGAGATCTCCAGCGAGAACTGAAAGGCCTGCAGGTAGAACGGCGAGGTGAGGATATCGACATAGTTGCCCCATCCCCAGCCGCTGCTCTCACTGAAAAAGCTGTGAACGGCGATCCACACCAGCGGGGCGATCTGAAACGCGCCGAACAGCACGATAAACGGCAGCAGGCACAACGCGGCGATCCATTTGGTTTTGCCGTTCATCGCGCATCCTGCGCCAGCAGCGCCCGGCAGCGCGGCTTGTCGTGCGGTGCCTGCAGCAGATCGCAAATCGTGCCGCACAGCTCGGTTTGCTGCGGATCGGCGTCGTCCAGGCTGAAGCCCGTGCCGAACACGAACAGCGGCACCTGGCGCTCTTCCGGCAACACACCGCCGTGGCTGCGATCGTCGTTCATGCCATGGTCGGCAGTGACCAGCACCTGATAACCGGCGGCCAGCCACTCGGGCAGATAGCGCGACAGCGAACCGTCGGCGCGGCGTGCCGCATTGCGGTACTGCGGCGAAGAGAGGCCGAAGCGGTGCCCGGCGTCGTCGATGTTCATCGGATGGACCAGCAGAAAGTCCGGCTGATGACGCTGGCGCAGGCTTTCGGCGTCGTCGAACAGATGGCTGTCGGGATAGCCGTCGTCGTAATAGAAATGCCCGTGCTGGATCGGCAGCTCAGGCGCGTCGGTATGGCGGTCGCGCGCGGCGTCGAACGGCGTGCGGTTATACAATTCGCTGAACCAATGATACGCGGCGGCGGCGGTGGTCAGCCCGGCGGCGCGCGCGTAATGAAACACGCTTTGTTGATGAGAAAGGCGCGAGACGTGGTTGTGCACCACGCCGCTCTCCACCGGCGTGACGCCGGTGAGGATGCATTCATACAGCGGCCGGGAGAGCGAGGGCAGCTCGCTCTCCAGCAGGTACAACCGTCCGCGTCCCGCCGCGCATTCGGCCTGCAGATAGCCCATGGCGTCGTGCGCCACCCGGTAGTTGAGGCCGTCCAGCAGCACGAGGATCGTTTTCATGGTGCGTTAACTCACTGCTGCATAAACATAATGACGTTTTCCTGCCACAGACGCGGCAGCGCTTTGGCGCTCTGTTCCCAGGCCGCCGGATCGGCGATCGGGTGCGCGTTCTTGTACTGCTCGGCCGGCAGCAGCTTGGCCTTGACGTCGTCCGGCAGCGTCAGATGTTCGGCGCGGATCGGGCGGGCATAGCCGCGCGCCAGGTTGATCTGGCCGGCGTCGGAGAAGATGTATTCGCGCGCCAGCTTGGCGGCGTTCGGGTGCTTGGCGTATTTGTTGATGATGGTGGTGTAGCCGGAGGTGATCGAGCCGTCCGACGGGATCAGCACTTCAAAGCGGGTTTTGTCGATCTGGTCGCGGTAGTTCAGGCCGTTGAAGTCCCACACCACGCCGACCTGCACTTCCCCTTTCTCCAGCGATGCGATCACCGGGTTACTCAGGCTCAGGCGGCCGGCCTTGGCCAGCTTGCCGAAGAATTCCAGGCCCGGCTTGAGGTTTTTCTCGTTACCGCCCATGGCGTAGGTGGCCGCCAGCACGCCGCTGGCCGCCTGCGACGCAGTGCCGACGTCGCCGATGGTGACCTGATAGCTGCCCTTCAGCAGATCGGCCCAGCTGTGCGGGATATCTTTCACCTGCTGTTTATTGATGATGAAGGCGATGGTGCCGGTGTAAGCCAGCGCCCAGTGGCCGTCTTTGTCTTTCGCCCAGTCCGGCACCTGATCCCAGGTAGAGGGTTTGTACGGCTGCGTTACGCCCTTCTGCACCGCCACCGGGCCGAAGGCCGCGCCGACGTCACCGATGTCCGCCGTGGCGTTGTTCTTTTCCGCATCGAATTTGGCGATCTCCTGTGCGGAGCTCATGTCGGTATCGACATGCTTCAGGCCATATTTGCTCAACAGATCTTGCCAGGTGCCTTTCCAGTTGGCCCAGCTGTCCGGCATGCCGACGCTGTTGACTTCGCCTTCTTTTTTAGCGGCCTGCTCCAGCGCCGCCAGATCGGTATCCGCGGCCCAGCTCATCTGGCTGGATAACACGATGGCACTGGTTAACACAGAAGCGCACAAACGTTTCATAACTGATGCTCCAGGTGGTAGTGTGGGGATGGCTGGACTAGTCCAGCAAGGACCAAACCAATCTAACGGACGAATGTGATAATTATATGTCAGCTTAAAAAAGCGACAGTTTTATCACCCATTGCAACGGCGAAAACGCGACGCTGGTCTACCTTAAGGGAGGCCAAACGCACTGAAACGGGACACCCGCTGTATGAGTGAAGCACCGACGACCGTAGCGACCATCTGCCAAACGCTGAACGCCCGCATCACCGCAGGCGAGTTTGCCGTGGGCGGCAAGCTGCCCTCCGAACGCGCCCTGAGCGAACAGTTCGCCACGACCCGCATTACCTTGCAGGAGGCGCTCGGTCAGCTGGAGGCGCAGGGCGTCATCTACCGCCAGGTGCGGCGCGGCTGGTTCATCTCGCCCCCGCGTCTTATCTACAACCCGCTGCAGCGCAGCCATTTTCACGCCATGGCGCAGCAGCAGGGACGCGCCGCCCATACCGAGGCGATCGACAGCGCGCTAGTCACGCTCGACGCGCCGCTGGCCGGCCGCCTGGCGCTACCCCCCGGCGCCGAGGCCTATCGCATTCGCCGGCTGCGCTATATCGACGGGCGCGCGGTGCTGTACTGCGAGCACTACCTCAACCCGGCCTATTTCCCCGGCATTCTGGAGGAAGACCTGACCCAGTCGCTGACCGCGCTGTACGCCGCGCGCTACGGCATCCACTACGGGCGGGTGCGTTTCGACATGCTGCCCACCCTGCTGCCGCAGCAGGCCGCCGCCATGCTGAAGGTGACCTACGGCAGCCCGGCGCTGTTCATTACGCGGGTGAACCGCGATCAGCACGACCGGGTGATCGATTGCGACCTGGAGTATTGGCGTTACGATGCGCTGCACATCGACGTGGAAGCGCAGTAAATGACAAGGGCGCATCGCTGCGCCCTTAAAGAGGAAATCAGTCGGCGTCGTAGCCGAGGTTAGGCGCCAGCCAGCGTTCGACCTCGCTCACGCTCATCCCTTTACGCACCGCGTAGTCTTCCACCTGATCGCGCTGGATCTGCGCCACCGCGAAGTACTTGCTTTCAGGATGGCTGAAGTACCACCCGGACACCGCCGCCCCCGGCCACATGGCGAAGGACTCCGTCAGCTCCATGCCGGTGTGGCGGTTAACGTCCAGCAGCTGCCAGATGGTCGCTTTTTCGGTGTGCTCCGGGCAGGCCGGGTAACCCGGTGCCGGCCGGATGCCCTGATAGTTTTCGCGGATCAGCTCTTCGTTGCTCAGGCTCTCGTCGGCGGCATAGCCCCAGTGCAGCTTGCGCACCTGCTCATGCAGGTATTCGGCGAAGGCCTCCGCCAAGCGATCCGCCAGCGCTTTGACCATGATTTTGTTGTAATCGTCGTGCTGCGCGTCGTAGGCCGCCGCCAACGCGTCCTCCTCCAGCCCGCCGGTCACCGCGAAGGCGCCGAAGTAGTCGGCCTTGCCGCTGCTTTTCGGCGCCACGAAGTCCGCCAGGCAGTAGTTCGGGAAGTCGGTTTTTTCCGTCTGCTGGCGCAGATGGCGGCTCACCGCCAGCACCTCGTCACGCCGTTCGTCGCGGTATACTTCCACGTCGTCGCCGACGCGGTTGGCCGGGAACAGGCCGTAAACGCCGCGCGGGTTGAGGCTGCGCTCGGCGGCCAGCCGATCCAGCATCTGATTGGCGTCGTGGAACAGGCGCTTGGCCTCTTCCCCCACCACCTCGTCTTCCAGGATGCGCGGGTATTTGCCCGCCAGCGACCAGGTCATGAAGAACGGCGTCCAGTCGATGTAGTGGCGCAGCGTCTCGATGCCGGCCGCCACCGGGAACACGCCGAGCTGCCGCGGCGCCGGCGGCTGATAATCGGCCCAGTCCAGCGCCATGGCGTTGGCGCGCGCCTTCTGCAAATCGACCGGCGGCGTGCGCGGCTTTTTACGCGCGTGCTGAATGCGCACCGTTTCATACTCTTTGCGGGTGCGCGCCACAAACTCGTCGCGCTGGGTGGCGGACAGCAGCGCCGACACCACGCCCACGGTGCGCGAGGCGTTTTGCACGTAGGTGGTCGGGCCGCTGTAGTTCTGCTCGATTTTCACCGCGGTGTGCGCCTTGGAGGTGGTGGCGCCGCCGATCAGCAGCGGCAGGGTAAAGCCCTGGCGCTCCATCTCTTTGGCCACGTTGACCATCTCGTCGAGCGACGGCGTGATCAGCCCCGACAGGCCGATGATGTCCACGTTCTCCTCGCGCGCGGTGCGCAGGATTTTCTCCGTCGGCACCATCACGCCCAGATCGACGATTTCATAGTTGTTGCACTGCAGCACCACGCCGACGATGTTCTTGCCGATGTCATGCACGTCGCCCTTCACCGTCGCCAACAGGATTTTCCCCGCAGAGGTGCCCTGCTGCTTGCTGGCCTCGATGTACGGTTCCAGATAGGCCACCGCCTGCTTCATCACGCGGGCGGATTTCACCACCTGCGGCAGGAACATCTTGCCCTCGCCGAACAGATCGCCGACCACGTTCATCCCCGCCATCAGCGGCCCTTCGATCACTTCGATCGGGCGTTCGGCCTGCTGCCGCGCTTCTTCGGTGTCCAGCTCGATAAACTCGGTGATGCCCTTCACCAGCGAATACTCGAGCCGTTTCTCCACCGGCCAGCCGCGCCATTCGGCCTGCTGCACCGCCACGTCATTATCTTTGCTGCCGCGGTACTTTTCCGCCAGCTCCAGCAGGCGTTCGGTGCCGTCTTCGCGACGGTTGAGGATCACGTCCTCTACCGCCTCGCGCAGCTCGGTAGGCAGATCGTCATAAATCGCCAGCTGCCCGGCGTTGACGATGCCCATGTCCATGCCGTTGCGAATGGCGTGATACAGGAACACCGCGTGGATCGCTTCACGCACCGGATCGTTGCCGCGGAACGAGAACGACACGTTAGACACGCCACCGGAGATCATCGCGTGCGGCAGGTGGGTTTTGATATCGGCGCAGGCTTCGATAAAGTCGACGGCGTAGTTGTTGTGCTCTTCAATGCCGGTAGCGACAGCGAAAATGTTCGGGTCGAAAATGATGTCTTCCGGCGGGAAGCCGACGCGCTCGGTCAAAATTTTATAGGCGCGGCGGCAGATCTCGAACTTGCGCTCGCGGGTGTCCGCCTGCCCCACTTCGTCGAACGCCATCACTACCACCGCGGCACCGTAGCGGCGCACCAGTTTGGCGTGATGGATAAAGGCCTCTTCGCCCTCCTTCATCGAGATCGAGTTGACGATGCCCTTGCCCTGAATGCACTTCAGGCCTTTCTCGATAACGGACCACTTGGAGGAGTCGATCATGATCGGCACCCGGGCGATATCCGGCTCGCCGGCGATCAGGTTAAGGAAGCGCACCATCGCCGCTTCGGCGTCGAGCATCCCCTCATCCATGTTGATGTCGATGATCTGCGCGCCGCTCTCGACCTGCTGGCGCGCCACGTCGAGCGCCTCGCTGTATTTCTCTTCTTTGATCAGGCGTTTGAATCGCGCCGAACCGGTGACGTTGGTGCGCTCGCCGACGTTGACGAACAGGGTGTTGGCGTCGATGGTCAGCGGCTCCAGGCCCGCTAGGCGGCAGGCGACCGGGATCTCCGGCAGCCGGCGCGGCGGCACGCCTTCGACCGCGTTGGCCATCGCGGCGATATGTTCCGGCGTGGTGCCGCAGCAGCCGCCGATGATATTGAGGAAGCCGGCCTGCGCCCACTCCCCGACCTGGCGCGCCATCTCGGCTGCATCCAGATCGTACTCGCCGAAGGCGTTCGGCAAACCGGCGTTCGGGTGCGCGGTGACGTAGGTCTCCGAAATGCGCGCCAGCTCGGCGACGTACTGACGCAGTTCGTCCGGGCCCAGGGCGCAGTTCAGGCCGAAGGTCAGCGGCTTAACGTGGCGCAGCGAATTGTAAAACGCTTCGGTGGTCTGGCCGGACAAGGTGCGGCCGGAGGCGTCGGTGATGGTGCCGGAAATCATGATCGGCAGTTCCACCCCCAGCGCTTCGAATTCGGTTTCCACCGCAAAAGCGGCGGCCTTGGCATTCAGGGTGTCGAAGATGGTTTCGATCATGATCAGATCGACGCCGCCCTCCACCAGCGCACGCGTCGATTCGCGGTAAGCCGCCACCAGCTCATCGAACGAAATGTTGCGGAACGCCGGATCGTTGACGTTCGGCGAGATGGAGGCGGTGCGGTTGGTCGGCCCCAGCACCCCGGCGACGTAGCGCGGTTTTTCCGGCGTGCGCGCCGTCCACTCATCGGCGCAGGCGCGCGCCAGACAGGCGGCCTGATAGTTAATCTCGGCGGACAGCGACTCCATGTGGTAGTCGGCCATGGCGATGGAGGTGGAGTTGAAAGTATTGGTCTCAAGGATATCGGCGCCCGCCTCGAGATAGGCGTAATGAATGGCGGTGATCACTTCCGGCTTGGTCAGCACCAGCAGATCGTTATTGCCTTTCAGATCGCTGCGCCAGTCGGCGAAACGCTCACCGCGGAAATCGCGCTCGTCCAGACGGTAGCTCTGGATCATGGTACCCATGCCGCCGTCCAACACCAAAATGCGCTGCGCTAACTGGCGGCGCAGTTGTTCTACTCGATTCGTCACTGTAACCCCTTCCATTGCCATCCAGCCCATCGCTCAACTGCCGCAAAAACCAACGAGTCATCCTAGCACAGCTTGTAGGGACAAAGGGCCAGGCGACAATTGAGAGTTTTTCAGGTTGTGCGCCAACACCTCCGATGAGCTGGCGGCGACTTGCAATTCATCGACAAAAAACGAAAATGAATTCCATCATACGGAAAAAGGAATCTCACCCATGGCCACCCCTGCTCCCGCCAAACGCGGCAAGAAGCCCCGCGCAGCAGCCCCGGCCGCCAGTGCGGCGACCGGCCAGGTACAATCGTTGACCCGTGGCCTGAAGCTGTTGGAATACATTTCGGAAGCCCAGGGCAACGTGGCGCTGACCGATCTGGCGCAGCAGGCCGGCCTGCCGAATTCCACCACTCACCGCCTTCTCACCACCATGCAGCAGCAGGGATTCGTGCGCCAGGTCGGCGATCTCGGCCTGTGGACCATCGGCTCGCACGCCTTTGTGGTCGGCAGCAGCTTCCTGCAAAGCCGCAACCTGCTGGCGATGGTGCATCCGACGCTGCGGCGCCTGATGGAAGAGTCCGGCGAAACCGTCAACCTGGCGGTGCTGGATACCAGCGAGTACCAGGCAATCATCATCGATCAGGTGCAGTGTACGGCGCTGATGCGCATGTCGGCGCCGATCGGCGGTAAACTGCCGATGCACGCCTCCGGCGCCGGCAAGGCGTTCCTCGCCACCCTGCCGGACGATCAGGTGACCAAACTGCTGCACAAGAAAGGCATGCATACCTACACGCCGCACACCCTGACGCCGCACAACCTGAAAGAGGGGCTGGCGCAGATCCGCAAACAGGGCTTCTCCTTTGACGACGAAGAGCACGCGCTCGGCCTGCGCTGCGTGGCGGCCTGTATCTTCGACGAGCACCGTGAAGCCTTCGCCGCCATCTCCATCTCCGGCCCGGTGTCGCGCATCACCGACGATCGCGTGATCGAACTGGGGGCGCTGGTGATCCACGCGGCGAAAGAGATCAGCCTGGCCTACGGCGGCGTGCGCTGATCCTACCCCTCCGAGGGCGCCCCTGCGCGCCCTCTCTCCCGATTCCTTGCTCTGTTGTCAGCATGTAACAGGCTATCGGCATCCTGTTTAGCACACGGGAAAAAAGCTTGAAGCCGATCACAGTTAACGATCCTCACGGCGAAAGCCCATTGCAACCGCTCACACTTCCCTCGACAATGTTACCGATAACATGTTACCGGTAACAATCAAGCTGAACGAAGGTAACGTCACCCGGTGTTTTGGAGCCAAGCCATGATCAACAATCAAAATCGCATTTACGTCGTTATGGGCGTTTCCGGCAGCGGTAAGTCCGCCGTCGCCGCCGCCGCGGCCCGCCAACTCTCCGCCGGCTTCCTCGACGGCGACTTCCTGCATCCGCGCAGCAACATCCTGAAAATGGCCGCCGGCGACGCGTTGAACGACGACGATCGCGCCCCATGGCTGGCCGCGCTCAACGATGCCGCCTTTGCCATGCAGCACACCAACAACGTGTCGATCATCGTCTGCTCGGCGCTGAAAAAGCAGTATCGCGACCGCCTTCGCGCCGGCAACGGCAACCTGTCGTTTATCTACCTGCACGGTGAGTTCCCGGTGATCGAATCCCGCCTGGCGGCGCGTAACGGCCACTTCTTCAAACCGCAGATGCTGGTCACCCAGTTCGCCGCGCTGGAGCAACCGGGCGCCGACGAAAGCGACGTGATGGCGATCGACATCAACCAACCGCTGGACGCGGTGATCGCCGATACCGTGCGCCATATCCAGAGCTTCCTGCCGCAGGACGTGTGCGCGTGAGTACCGTTACGCTGGTCGGTACCGCAGTCGGCTCGGTTTTACTGCTGTTATTCCTGGTGATGAAGGCGCGCATGCACGCCTTCGTCGCGCTGATGCTGGTGTCCATCGCCGCCGGCATTTTCTCCGGCATGCCGCTGGACCATATCGCCGACACCATGCAAAAAGGCATGGGCGACACGCTGGGCTTTCTGGCGATCGTGGTGGCGCTGGGGGCGATGTTCGGCAAGATCCTGCATGAAGTCGGCGCGCTGGATCAAATTGCGGCGCAATTGCTGAAACGATTCGGACAAAGCAAGGCGCACTATGCGCTCGGCATCGCTGGCCTGATCTGCGCGCTGCCGCTGTTCTTCGACGTGGCAGTGGTGCTCCTGATCGGCATCGTGTTCGCCGTGGCGCGCCGCACCGACGGCAATATCGTCAAGCTGGCGATCCCGCTGTTCGCCGGCGTGGCCGCCGCCGCCTCCTTCCTGCTGCCGGGGCCGGTGCCGATGCTGCTGGCTTCGCAGATGAAGGCCGACTTCGGCTGGATGATCGCCATCGGCCTGGTGGCGGCGGTGATCGGCATGCTGATCGCCGGCCCGCTGTACGGCAGCTTTATCAGCCGTTTCGTCAACTGGCCAATGCCGCCGGAAGAGAACGAGCCGACGCTGACCAAGGGCAATCTGCCGTCATTCGGCTTCAGCCTGGCGCTGGTGCTGTGCCCGCTGGTGCTGGTCGGCATGAAAACCATCGGCGCGCGGCTGGTCACTCCGGGTTCACAGCTGCAGCAGTGGCTGGAGTTTATCGGCCACCCGTTCACCGCCATCCTGCTGGCCTGCCTGATCGTGATTTACGGCCTGGCGAAACCGCGCGGCATGAGCAACGAACAGACGCTGGCCATCTGCTCCGCCGCGGTGCAACCGGCCGGGATCATCCTGCTGATGACCGGCGCCGGCGGGGTGTTCAAACAGATCCTGGTGGATTCCGGCGTAGGGCCGGCGCTGGGTGACGCCATGATCGGCGCCGGCCTGCCGATCGCCGTGGCCGCCTTTGCGCTCTCCGCCATGGTGCGGGTGATTCAGGGCTCGGCCACCGTAGCCTGCCTGACCACCGTCGGCCTGGTACTGCCGGTCACCAGCCAGCTCGGATTGAACGGCGGGCAGCTGGCCGCGCTGGCTATCTGCATCGCCGGCGGCTCCATCGTGCTGAGCCACGTCAACGACGCCGGTTTCTGGCTGTTCGGCAAATTCACCGGCGCCAACGAACTGCAAACGCTGAAAACCTGGACGGTGATGGAAACGATTCTGGGCAGCGTCGGCGGCGCTATCGGCATGATGGCATTCACGATGTTTTAAATCCCAAATCGCCCCCGGCCTTGCACACCAGGGCTGCAAATCACCACCGGGGGCACCGCCACAGGCGGCGACTATAACAACAGCAATGTGAGGAAGGCATGATTAACCCAACCTTGTCCCGTGTCACACAGCGCATCACCCACCGTTCCCAGGCCAGCCGTGCCGCCTATCTGGCGCGTATCGAAGCGGCCCGTTCCCAAACCGTCCACCGCGCGCAGCTGGCCTGCGGCAACCTGGCCCACGGCTTCGCCGCCTGTCAGCCCGATGACAAGACGGCGCTGAAAAACATGGTGCGCAGCGATATCGCCATCATCACCGCCTATAACGACATGCTGTCGGCCCACCAGCCGTACGAACACTACCCGCAGCGGCTGAAACAGGCGCTGCAGGCGGTGGGCGCCGTGGGCCAGGTAGCCGGCGGCGTGCCGGCGATGTGCGACGGCGTGACGCAGGGGCAGGACGGCATGGAGCTGTCGCTGATGAGCCGTGACGTGATCGCCATGTCGGCCGCCGTCGGCCTGTCGCACAACATGTTCGACGGCGCGCTGTTCCTCGGCATCTGCGACAAGATCGTGCCCGGGCTGGTGATGGCCGCCCTCTCCTTCGGCCACCTGCCCGCGCTGTTCGTGCCGGCCGGCCCGATGAGCAGCGGTTTACCCAACAAGGAAAAGGTGCGCGTGCGCCAGCTGTACGCCGAGGGCAAGGCCGATCGTCTGGCGCTGCTGGAAGCCGAGGCCGCGTCCTATCACGGCATCGGCACCTGCACCTTCTACGGCACCGCCAACACCAACCAGATGGTGATGGAAGTGATGGGCCTGCACCTGCCGGGCGCCTCTTTCGTACATCCGGACACGCCGCTGCGCGACGCGCTGAACGACGCCGCCGCGCGCCAGGTGACGCGACTGACCGACACCGCCGGCAACTACCTGCCGATCGGCCGCCTGGTGGACGAGAAAGTGGTGGTAAACGGCATCGTCTCGCTGCTGGCCACCGGCGGCTCCACCAACCTGACCATGCATCTGGTGGCGATGGCGCGCGCAGCGGGCATCATCATTACCTGGGACGATTTCTCGGAACTGTCGGAGGCGGTGCCGCTGCTGTGCCGCATCTATCCGAACGGCCCGGCCGACATCAACCAGTTCCAGGCCGCCGGCGGCGTGCCGCTGGTGGTGCGCGAGCTGCTGCAACATGGGCTGCTGCACGAAGACGTGCACACCGTGGCCGGTTTCGGCCTGCACCGCTACACCCAGGAACCCTGGCTGGATAATGGCCAGCTGGTGTGGCGTGAAGGCGTGGCCGGTTCGCTCGAAGCCAGCGTGATCGCCAGCGTCGCTCAGCCGTTTGAGCATCACGGCGGCACCAAAGTGATGGCCGGCAATCTAGGCCGTGCGGTGATGAAAACCTCAGCGGTGCCCGCCGACAACCAGATTATCGAAGCGCCGGCGGTGGTGTTCGACAGCCAGCACGACATCGTGCCGGCGTTCGAAGCCGGCAAGCTGGATCGCGATTGCGTGGTGGTGGTGCGCTTCCAGGGGCCACAAGCCAACGGCATGCCGGAGCTGCACAAGCTGATGCCGCCGCTGGGCGTGCTGATGGATCGCGGCTTCAAAGTGGCGCTGGTGACCGACGGCCGCCTGTCAGGCGCCTCCGGCAAGGTGCCTTCCGCCATCCACGTCACCCCGGAAGCCTATACCGGCGGCCTGCTGGCGAAAGTGCGCGACGGCGATCCGATCCGCGTCAACGGCCGCAGCGGCGAGCTGCAGGTGCTGGTCGACGCCGACGAACTGGCCCAGCGCGCGCCATGCCAGCCCGATCTGAGCGCAGAACACATCGGCTGCGGCCGCGAGCTGTTCGGCGCGCTGCGCAGCCAGCTGTCCGGCGCCGAGCAGGGCGCCTGCTGCATCAAATTTTAATCGATAGCCTGGCCGCATCGCCGCCTGGCGGCGGCCACAGAGGAGAACGTCATCATGAACCAATGGAAAACAAGTGCCGAGCAGATCCTGACGGCGGGGCCGGTGGTGCCGGTCATCGTGATCAACAAGCTGGAACATGCGGTACCGCTGGCGAAAGCGCTGGTCGCCGGCGGCGTGCGGGTGCTGGAAGTGACGCTGCGCACCGCCTGTGCCATGGACGCCATTCGCGCCATCGCCCAAGAAGTGCCGGAAGCGATCATCGGCGCCGGTACCGTGATCAATCCCCAGCAGCTGCGTGAAGTGACCGAGGCCGGTGCGCAGTTCGCCATCAGCCCAGGATTGACCGACGAGCTGCTCAAGGCAGCCATCGCCGGTTCCATTCCCTTAATCCCAGGCATCAGCACCGTTTCCGAGCTGATGCTGGGCATGGATTACGGCCTGCGTGAGTTTAAATTCTTCCCGGCGGAAGCCAATGGCGGCGTAAAAGCGCTGCAGGCGATCGGCGGCCCGTTCCCGCAGGTGCGCTTCTGCCCGACCGGCGGTATCTCGCCGGACAACTACCGCAGCTACCTGGCGCTGAAAAGCGTGCTGTGCATCGGCGGCTCCTGGCTGGTGCCGGCGGACGCGCTGGAAAGCGGCGACTACGCCCGCATCACCGAACTGGCGCGCGCCGCCGTCGCGGGTGCCCAGGCCTGATTTACATCGCAGCGGTGGCGGCCGGCAGCGCCGCCCCGCTGCGCTGGCTGAACCGCTGCTTCTTGCGGTAAGCGAACACGTCTTCCACGTGCCCCTCGCGGATGCGCTGCTGCAACCCGCGCCAATACTCAGCGGTAAACAGATCGCTGTGCAACTCCTCAAACACCTGCCGAATGCGCCGATCGCCGCACAGGAAGTGGCGGAACTCCTCCGGGAACACGTCATTGGGCGCGATGCTGTACCACGGCTCGCTGGCCAGCTCGTCCTCCGGATAACGCGGCGGCGGAATGTCGCGGAAGTTAACCTCGGTCATGTAGCAAATTTCGTCGTAGTCGTAGAACACCACCCGCCCGTGGCGCGTCACGCCAAAGTTCTTGAACAGCATGTCGCCGGGGAAGATATTGGCGGCGGCCAGCTGCTTGATGGCATTGCCGTACTCTTCGATCGCATCGCGCATCTGCTGGTCGTTGGCCTGCTCCAGATACAGGTTCAGCGGCGTCATGCGCCGTTCCATATACAGGTGCTTGATCACGATGCGATCGCCGAGATCTTCCAGTTTGCCCGGCACTTCGCGCTGCAGTTCCACCAACAGCGCCGGGCTGAGGCGCGCCTTGTCGACGACGAAATTCTCGTACTCCTGGGTATCCGCCATGCGCCCGACGCGATCGTGCTCTTTCACCAGCTGATAGCAGGCCATCACCTGCGCCTGCGTCACCTCTTTTTGTGGGGCGAACTCGTCCTTGATCACTTTGAATACCCGATCGAAGGACGGCAAGGTGAACACCAGCATCACCATGCCCTTCACCCCCGGCGCGATGATAAATTGCTCCTGCGACTGCGCCATAAAGGTCAGGTATTCGCGATAGCATTCGGTTTTGCCGTGCTTCTGGCAGCCGATCGCCATGTACAGCTCGGCGGTGGTCTTGCCCGGCAGGATCTCGCGCAGCCACTCCACCATCGCCGCCGGCAGCGGCGCGTAGACCATGAAATAAGAACGGGCGAAGCCGAAGACGATGCTGGCCTCGGCCTTACCGGTCAGGCAGGCGTCGATAAACAGCGCGCCCGATTCGCTGTGGTGGATAGGCAGCAAGAACGGATAAACACCGTCGGCCAGGCGCAGCTTGCCGACCAGCCAGGCGGCCTTGTTGCGGTAGAACAGTTCGTTGGCGATCTGGAAGGTTGCCCCCGCCAGCTGCTGTGCGCTGAAGGCGCGTTGCAGCGCCTGAGTGATGTAGCGAATATCGCGCGTCAAATCCTCCCACGGCAGCCGCAGCGGCAGATCGCTCAGTACGCTGCGCAGCATCGCCGGCAGATCGCCATTGGGCGTGAAATCGCGCGCCAGCGGACGCGGGATGTCGCGAAAGCGCCGCTCCGGCTGCGAACTGAAGACGAACAGCTTGTCTGGCGTCAGATCGCGGTGCTTGAACAGCCGGCAGTAGACCGAGTTAAAGAAGCTTTCGGCGATCTCGAAACGCGGATAGTCCGGCAGCAGGTCGATATAGACCGCTTTGACCCGGCTGGGGAAGTCGGCGTCGAAGTATTTCTGCCCGGTGATGCATTTGAGCTGCTCCACCACCAGGCCGACGTGATGGTCGTACAGATGGATGCGCTTTTTCATCGCCTGCTGCACCGCCGGCCAGTCCGCCTGCTCGAAGCGCTGCTGCGCGCCGGCGGTCACTTCCAGAAAGCGGCCGTACTGCGCATCGAAGCCCTGCAGGATCGTCTGTGCGATCAACAACTCCAGTTTTGCCGCCATCCTTACCCCCGCCAGAAAAAGAAGCCTGCGCATGCAGGCTCCGGGTGAAACGTCTTCAAGCTTGCCGCATCAGAACTGCTGTTCTTCCGTCGAACCGGTCAGCGCGGTGACCGAAGAGGCGCCGCCCTGAATGATGGTGGTGACCTTGTCGAAGTAGCCAGTGCCCACCTCTTGCTGGTGCGACGCGAAGGTGTAGCCGCGATCCACCGCGGCGAACTCCGCCTGCTGCACCTTCTCGACGTAGTGTTTCATGCCCTCGCCCTGCGCATAGGCGTGCGCCAGGTCGAACATGTTGAACCACATGCTGTGGATGCCCGCCAGCGTAATGAACTGATACTTGTAGCCCATGTCCGACAGCGCCTGCTGGAAGCGGGCGATGGTCTGGTCGTCGAGGTTCTTCTTCCAGTTGAACGACGGCGAGCAGTTGTAGGCCAGCAGCTTGCCCGGGTATTTGGCGTGGATGGCGTCGGCGAAGCGCTGAGCGGCATCCAAATCCGGCGTTGAGGTTTCGCACCACACCATATCCGCGTAAGGAGCATAGGCCAGGCCGCGGCTGATCGCCTGCTCGACGCCGGCATGGGTGCGGAAGAAGCCTTCCGCCGTGCGCTCGCCGGTGACGAAGGCGCTGTCATACGGATCGCAATCGGAGGTCAGCAGGTCGGCCGCATCGGCGTCGGTACGGGCGATCACCAGCGTCGGCACGCCAAGCACGTCAGCCGCCAGGCGTGCGGCGACCAGTTTCTGGATCGCTTCTTGTGTCGGCACCAGCACTTTGCCACCCATATGGCCGCATTTCTTCACCGCCGCCAGCTGGTCTTCAAAGTGCACCCCGGCGGCGCCGGCGGTGATCATCGCTTTCATCAGCTCGAAGGCGTTCAGCACGCCGCCGAAGCCGGCTTCCGCATCGGCGACGATCGGCAGGAAATAATCGGTGTAGCCTTTGTTGCCCGGCTCAATCTGGTTAGCCCATTGGATCTGATCGGCGCGGCGGAAGGTATTGTTGATGCGCTCGACGACCTTCGGCACCGAGTCCACCGGATACAGCGACTGGTCAGGGTACATGGCCGCCGCGCTGTTGGCGTCCGCCGCCACCTGCCAACCGGACAGGTAGATAGCCTCGACGCCGGCTTTGGCCTGCTGCAGCGCCTGGCCGCCGGTCAGCGCGCCCAGGCAGTTCACGTAGCCTTTGCGCGCCTTGCCGTTCAACAATGCCCACAGTTTGGCGGCGCCGTTTTGCGCCAGGGTGCATTCCGGGTTGACCGAACCGCGCAGGTTGATCACGTCTTCGGCGCTGTAAGGGCGGGTAATGCCTTCCCAACGGGCCGATTTCCATTCCTGTTCCAGCTGCTGGATCTGTTGAGAGCGAGAGGTAGACATAATTTTTATCCTTTCAGTCGTGTAGGGTTGATTGGGAAAACTCAGGCCAGCAGCTCATAGCCGGGCAGCGTCAGGAAATCGATTAATTCATCTTGCGTGGTGATGCGCTCCATCAGGCGCGCCGCCTCTTCGAACCGGCCGGCGTTAAAGCGCGCTTCCCCCACTTCTTCACGCACCACCAACATCTCTTCTTGCAGCATCTGGCGGAACAGCGCCTTGGTGACCGGGCGCCCGTCGCTCAGGCTCTTCTCGTGGTGGATCCACTGCCAGATTGACGTACGGGAGATTTCCGCCGTCGCCGCATCTTCCATCAAACCGTAAATCGGCACGCAACCGTTGCCGGAGATCCAGGCTTCGATGTACTGCACCGCCACGCGGATATTGGCGCGCATCCCCGCCTCGGTGCGTTCGCCGTCGCACGGTGCCAGCAGCTGTGCGGCGCTGATCGGCGCGTCTTGCTCACGCAGCACCTCCAGCTGGTTTTGGCGATCGCCCAATGCTTTGCCAAATACCTCCATCACCGTATCCGCCAGCCCCGGGTGCGCCACCCAGGTGCCGTCGTGGCCGTTGCTGGCCTCCAGCTCTTTGTCCGCCCGTACCTTATTCAACACCCAGTCATTTTTCTCGGCGTCTTTGCTCGGGATAAACGCCGCCATACCGCCCATGGCGAACGCGCCGCGCTTGTGACAGGTTTTGATCAACAGACGCGAATAGGCGCTGAGGAAAGGTTTCTCCATGGTCACCGACTGACGATCCGGCAGCACGCGATCGCCATGATTCTTCAGCGTTTTGATGTAGCTGAAGATGTAATCCCAGCGGCCGCAGTTCAGGCCGACGATGTGGTCGCGCAGGTGGTAGAGAATTTCGTCCATCTGGAACACCGCCGGCAGGGTTTCGATCAGCACGGTCGCTTTGATGGTGCCGCGCGGCAGATCGAAACGATCCTCGGTAAAGCTGAAGACATCACTCCACCAGGCCGCCTCTTCCCAGGACTGGGTTTTCGGCAGATAGAAATACGGCCCGCTGCCCTTGGCCAGCAGCTGGCGATAGTTGTGGTAGAAGTACAGCGCGAAATCGAACAGGCCGCCGGGAATGGCTTCATCACGCCACAGCACGTGTTTTTCCGGCAAATGCAGGCCGCGCACGCGAGCGATCAATACCGCCGGGTTCGGTTTCAGCTGGTAGATTTTGCCTGCTTCATTGGTGTAGGAAATGGTGCCGTTAACCGCATCGTGCAGGTTAATTTGGCCGTCGATGACTTTGTCCCAGCTTGGCGCCAGCGAGTCTTCGAAGTCCGCCATGAATACTTTTACGTTGGCATTAAGCGCATTGATCACCATCTTGCGCTCAACCGGCCCGGTGATCTCGACCCGGCGGTCACGCAAATCTTGTGGAATGCCGCGGATCTGCCAGTCACCTTCACGAATGGAAGTGGTTTCCGAAATAAATCCCGGCAGTTCGCCGCGATCGATATTTTGCTGCCAGCGGACACGCGCCGCCAGCAGCTCGTTGCGCCGCGGCGTGAATTTCCCCACCAGTTCCGCCAGGAATTCAACCGCTTCATCGGTCAACACCTGGCGCTCCGCTGCGGCGAAACCCTGCGTAAACCTTAACTCCGTGCCTGCTATCTGTTGTGTCATGACCTTGCTCCTTCCCATCGTTGCGCTCGCGCGACCGGCGCATTTTCATCAGAAATCACTGTGGATCAGGGTGGATGAAACGATCCTCAACTGGTCAGATCTCATCCCGATAGCTCTAAGAATACTCAACAAAAAATAAAAATCAAAAACCATTTCCATTTTATTATTAAATATTTTATTAACACTTTATTATCAATTGGTTAGATAAAATAACAATAATGACAGGTAAGGAAATCGCTTCCATCAGAGTGATAAAGATGCGCTAACGCCTTGTTTAACAATGGACTTTAAGGAGGTGTGACGGAGAAAAAGAGGATCGTTCAGAGGATCAACGGCGCGGCGGCCTCGATTCAGCCGCCGGCGAGCAGAAAAAATCAGTCGAGCGTCGGATTCATATGGCGCAGATCATACGGCGTGATCTGGTAGACGTAATAATTGAGCCAGTTGGAAAACAGCAGATGGCCATGGCTGCGCCAGGTGGCTTTCGGTGTCAGTGCGGGGTTGTCATCGGGGAAGTAGTTGAGTGGAACGGCGGGATCGAGGCCGGCTTCGTTGTCGCGACAATACTCTCCTGCCAGGGTCAGCGTATCGTATTCCGGATGGCCGGTGACAAACGCCAGGCGCTTGTCCTTGCTGGCAAACAGGTAGGCGCCAGCCTGCTCGGATTCGGCCAGAACATCCAGGTCGGTATATTGACGAATCACCTCGGTCGGGAAATCGGCATAGCGTGAATGCGGCGCCAGGAAGCTTTCGTCGAAGCCGCGTGTCAGCAACGCATGCTGCTGCAGCGTTTGGTGCGGATAAACGCCGGAGAGCTTCACCTCGCGCGTCATCTTGGGAATGCCATACAGAATATTCAACGCCGCCTGTACCGCCCAGCACACGAACAGCGTGGAGGTAACGTGGTGCTTGGCCCAGTCGATCACGCGTTCGATCTGCGGCCAGTAGGCAACATCGCAGAAATCGACCAGCCCCAATGGCGCGCCGGTAACGATCAAACCATCGAAGTTCTCGTTCTGGATATCCTCGAAGTCGCAGTAGAAGTTATTCAGATGCTCGGCCGGCGTGTTCTTCGATTCGCGGCTATCGATACGCAGCAGCTGGATATCAATCTGCAGCGGCGAGTTGGACAGCAGGCGCAAAAACTGGTTTTCCGTTTCGATCTTCTTTGGCATCAGGTTGAGGATCAGCACTTTCAGTGGCCTGATTTCCTGTGTTTTTGCCCGCGAGGATGTCATCACGAAGACATTCTCACCGCGCAAGAAATTGACCGCAGGTAACTCATCAGGAACACGAATCGGCATTGCTTAACCCTCACACATCCATTTATACGTTTAGACTTCTAGATGCCCGAAGATAGCGTTTTTTTCCGTCGATGTCGAGCATTCGGCGGAAAGGTGAAAATGTTTCATTGCGCGCTCTGCGCCAAGATATGAGGAGCGGGAGTAAAGGAACTGAAAAGCAAAAAGGCCACGCTCGTGCAGAACGCCAGATAACAGACAAAACAAAAAGCCCCATGCTTTCGCATGAGGCTTGTTGTTTTATTTGATGCTTGGCAGTGTCCTACTCTCGCATGGGGAGACCCCACACTACCATCGGCGCTACGGCGTTTCACTTCTGAGTTCGGCATGGGGTCAGGTGGGACCAC
>NZ_JBSEYF010000003.1:0-416610 GCF_053627655.1 Serratia sp. 121840015-1 | reverse complement strand
CGCTTTTCTCTGAATTGGTGGGTCGTGCAGGATTCGAACCTGCGACCAATTGATTAAAAGTCAACTGCTCTACCAACTGAGCTAACGACCCGCAGTGTGGTGGGTGATGACGGGCTCGAACCGCCGACCCCCTCCGTGTAAAGGAGATGCTCTACCAACTGAGCTAATCACCCACTGCTGTGGTACTGCTATTTTTCACACCTTGCTCTATTAAAGAGTGGTGGGTCGTGCAGGATAACTCGGCCTTTGGCCTCGCCCTTCGGGCCATCACCGGAGTGATGTTGTCTCGCTTTGCGAGACTCGAACCTTTACGGTTCTCATCCTGACGATTTAACACCTTGCTCTATTAAAGAGTGGTGGGTCGTGCAGGATTCGAACCTGCGACCAATTGATTAAAAGTCAACTGCTCTACCAACTGAGCTAACGACCCACTGATGTGGTTTACTGCTGATGGCGAATAGGCTCTATTGGAACCGACTCGCGGAAAACAAGGATGGGGATGTTCAGGACAACTCGACGGGTACTCGACTCGGACCTTTACTTTGCCACATCAAACCGATTCTGAAGCTGCCATTCTTAAAGAATGGTGGATCGTGCAGGATAACTCGGCCTTTGGCCTCGCCCTTGCGGGCCATCACCGGAGTGATGTTGTCTCGCTTCGCGAGACTCGAACCTTTACGGTTCTCATCCTTTACGATTCTCTATCGCAGCCATTCTTAAAGAATGGTGGGTCGTGCAGGATTCGAACCTGCGACCAATTGATTAAAAGTCAACTGCTCTACCAACTGAGCTAACGACCCATAACAGTGGTGGGTGATGACGGGCTCGAACCGCCGACCCCCTCCGTGTAAAGGAGATGCTCTACCAACTGAGCTAATCACCCACTGTTGTGGTTACTGCTACTTCAGAAATTGGTGGGTCGTGCAGGATTCGAACCTGCGACCAATTGATTAAAAGTCAACTGCTCTACCAACTGAGCTAACGACCCAATTTCCCTGCCGCTTTAACATCTTGCAAGATGTCTTGGCAACGGCGGCATATATTACTAATTTATCTTGGCAGCGCAACCTAAATTTTTTACTGATACGTTCAACTGCTTGTTCTTCACGCGAATGAGCCCAGAAATCGGTCAAATCGACTAACTTCTGGGCTCATTTTTCTGACTGTTAACCGCCTACGCGGCTTTTCGCCTGTTTGGCCGCCGCACTGGTTGGGTACTGTTTAATCACCTGCTGGAATACGGCTTTGGCTTTATCGGCCTGCCCTTTCTCCTGCATGATGATACCCACCTTGTACATGGCGTCCGGCGCCTTCGGTGATTTCGCGTAATTCTTCACCACCACCGCAAAATAGTAGGCCGCGTCGTCTTTTTTACCCTTGTTGTAGAACAACTGGCCCAGCCAATAGTTGGCGTTGGGCTGATAGGTAGACTTCGGGTACTGTTTTACGAAGGACTGAAAGGCGGAAATCGCCTGGTCATACTGTTTTTTTTCCAGCGCCAGAGAAACAGCGGCGTTGTAGTCGCTGTTCTCATCACCGCCGCTCGGCGTTGCAGACGCGGCTGCAGGCGCGCTGCCGCCCGCATCGGAAGATGCGCCTGCGGCTGCCCCACCGGCAGTGCCCGCGGCCGCAGAGGCGCTCTGAGCGCCGCCCTGGCTGAGGCTATCCATCTGCTGATAGATTTGCTTCTGGCGTTCAACCACCTGATTCAACTGATACTGACTTTCCTGGATTTGCCCACGGAGAGAATCAATGTCGCGTTGGTTATCAGAGAGTTGTTGCTGGAGTTGGTTTAAAAGCTGGCCTTGAGCATTGCTGATGCGCTCAAGCGAGGTGACACGGTCTTCGACCGAGCCGGAGCCGACATTACTGATTGGCGCTTGGGCAGTAGCGGCCCAAGGGGCCGCTACGCCAACCAGTAACGACAGACTCAACAGGTGACGTCTGAAGTTACTGTTCATGCGATTCTCTTAGTAAACCAGAACGGCACGACGGTTTTTAGCATAAGCCGCTTCGTCGTGGCCCAGTACTGCTGGTTTTTCTTTACCGTAAGAAACGATAGAGATCTGGTCAGCGGAAACGCCTTTACCCTGCAGGTACATTTTAACGGCGTTAGCACGGCGCTCACCCAGAGCAATGTTGTATTCCGGCGTGCCGCGTTCGTCAGCGTGGCCTTCAACGGTCACTTTGTAAGACGGGTTGTTACGCAGGAATGCAGCGTGCGCGTCCAGCATCTGAGCGAATTCGGAGCTTACGTCATACTTGTCCAGACCGAAGTAAACGATGTTGTTCTTCTGCAGTTCTTGCATCTGCAGACGAGCTTGTTCTTCGGAAGACAGGTTGCTGCTGCCGTTTTCCATACCAGTGCCAGCGCCCATACCAGATTGGTCGTTGTTTGCGCTTTTGTTAGAACTACAAGCTGCTACAGCCAGAACTGGCAGTGCCAGCAGAAGCCCTTTCAGCACTTTGTTCAGTTGCATTTCTTTGATCCTTTTATAGTTTGCCATACATATTTACACATGCATCACAGATACGGCGACCAGGCAGGGAATTTGACCTGTCCATCAGTTGCCGGAAGACGCGCTTTGAAACGCCCATCAGTTGACACCAACTGCAACACGGAGCCCATACCTTGCGTGGAGCTATAGATCACCATGGTGCCGTTTGGCGCAATACTAGGCGTTTCATCCAGGAAGGTGCCGGTCAAAACCTGAACGGCGCCCGATCCAAGATCTTGTTTGGCGATGTGTTGTGCACCACTGTTGGTGCTTACCATCACCAGGAATTTACCGTCGGAGCTGACTTCAGAATCCTGGTTCTGAGATCCTTCCCACGTCAGACGCTGTGCGGCACCGCCGCTGGCGCTGATTTTATAAATCTGCGGACGCCCGCCCTGGTCGGAGGTAAACGCCAGCGACTGGCCATCCGGGAACCAGGTCGGTTCGGTGTTGTTGTTGCGCCCATCGGTCAGCTGCGTGATCTGGCCGGAGCCGAGGTTCATCACGTACAGGTTCAGGCTGCCGCTCTTGGACAGCGCGAAGGCCAGCTTGCTGCCGTCCGGCGAGAACGCCGGCGCACCGTTGTGGCGCGGGAACGAGGCGATCTGGCGGATAGCGCCGTTAGCCAGGGTCTGTACCACCAGCGCGGAACGGCCGCTCTCGAAGGTCACGTAAGCCAGTTTGCTGCCGTCCGGCGACCAGGCCGGCGACATCAGCGGCTCAGGCGAACGGTGCACCGTGAACTGGTTGTAACCGTCGTAATCCGCTACGCGCAGCTCATACGGGAATTTCCCGCCGTTGGTCTGCACGACGTAGGCGATACGGGTACGGAACGCGCCCTTGATGCCGGTCAGCTTCTCGAACACTTCGTCGCTGGCGGTATGGGCAGAATAACGCAACCATTGTTTGGTCACTTTATACTGGTTCTGCGCCAATACGGTGCCCGGCGAACCCGAGGTGTCCACCAGCTGGTAGGAGATCAGGTAGCTGCCGTCGGCGCCAGGTTGAACCTGGCCGACAACCACGGCGTCGATGCCCAATGCAGTCCAGGCCGCCGGCGTCACTTCAGACGCGGAGGTAGGTTGCTGCGGCATGCGCGCCACGTCGATCGGGTTGAATTTGCCGCTGTTGCGCAGATCCGCGCCGACAATCTTGCCGATATCTTCCGGCGGCGTGCCTGGGCCCGCCCACTTAAACGGCACCACGCCAATCGGGCGAGCGGAGTCGACCCCTTGGGTGATTTCAATGCGAACTTCCGCGTGCAGCACGGACGCCCACAGAATTAAAAAACCTAGCGCTACTCGAAATGCCTGCTTCATCTCATCTCCCTTATCCAGGCGGGATGCCTGCGATAAATTAGCAGAATTTTAACAAACCAACTTACGTAAAACTACATAATCCCTGTTGGTTACCTTAGTACATCCCTGTGATATCACTCACTCAATCAACCGTTATTGCGGCTTGAATTCAAGTATAGAATTCTTAAAGTGCTGATAAACGGCATCGCTCGGCGGCTTCGGTATATGCGCCAACTTGGCGGCAGACACTGCTGCTTGACACAGAGCAGGATCGCCCCCCGCCGCTTGTACGCTTATCAGCAGGCCGTCCGGCGCCAGCTTGATACGCAGGTCGCAGGTTTTGCCGGCGAACGAACTGGCGTCATAGAACTTGCTCTGAATCGCCCCTTGAATCTGCCCCATATAACCGCTGATATCCGCCCCGCTGGCCCCAGCCGCTTTGGCATTGCCCTGCCCGGCCGGTTTACCATCACCTTTCGATTTAGCACCGCCGCCTTTCGGCGCGTTCTTGCCGTCCGCCAGGCCGCCAAACAGATCGCTAACTTCATCCGATTGTTTCGCAGCCTCAGCGGCAGCCTTCTTCTTGGCATCCGCAGCGGCTTTTTTGGCGGCAGCCGCTTTCTCGGCCGCAGCTTTCTTCTCTGCCTCGGCGGCAGCCTTCTTCTCGGCTTCCGCTGCGGCTTTTTTCTCAGCTTCAGCGGCCGCTTTCTTCTCCGCGGCCTCTGCGGCTTTTTGCTCTGCGGCAGCCGCCGCGGCTTTCTTCGCCTCTTCCGCCTGTTTCTTGGCGGCGGCAGCGGCGGCCGCTTCTTTCTTGGCTTCCGCTTCGGCTTTCTTCTGCGCGTCCGCCTGTGCCTTGGCGACCTTTTCCGCTTCGGCCTTCGCCTTGGCGGCGGCGGCTTCGGCGACCTTCTGTTGCTCTTTGGCCTTGGCTGCGGCGGCTTCCGCCGCTTTTTGCTGCTCGGCGGCCTGTTTCTGCTGCTCCGCTGCCTTCTGCTGTTGCTCAGCCTGCGCCTTGGCGTCCTGCGCAGCTTTCTCCTGCGCCGCCAAACGCTCTTTCTCCAGCTCCTTCAGGCGCTGCTGTTGCTCCGCCTGCTTCTGCTGAAGCTCTTCGGCCTGTTGCTCCGCCTTTTTCTGGCGCTGCTTCTCGGCACGCTGCGCATCGTTGCTCTGCTGCTGCTGGCGGTTGTATTGCTCCACCACCGCGCCAGGATCGACCATCACTGCGCCCACCACGGTGCCATCACCGCCACCGCCGGCGCCCATGTCGACCTTTTCCTGCAGCGATCCCCAAATCAGCAGGGCAATCAATATGAAGTGCAGAACGACCGAAACAATAACGGCGCGGTTCAGCTTATCGTTTTGCTCAGTTGCCTTTACCAAAATAGATTCCCAAAAACTGGTGTTGCTTATACGGGGTTCCTGGGCCGCAGCGCAGGAACCGGGTTGCCGTTCGCCTTACGGTCAGATCGGCTGGGTCATCAGCCCCACGGAAGCCACGCCCGCCTGATGGAGAATATTCAATGCCTTGATAATCTCATCGTAAGGGACTTCCTTCGCACCGCCGATCAAAAAGACCGTTTTCGGGTTAGCCGCCAAACGCGACTTGGCTTCGGCCGCGACTTGCTCAGGCGGCAGCAGCTCCATACGGTTGTGATCCACCACCAGGGTGTATTGACCTACGCCGGAAACCTCGAGGATCACCGGCGGATTGTCATCGCTGGACACCGTTTTGGAATCGGTGGCGTCCGGCAGGTCAACCTCCACGCTCTGCGTGATGATTGGCGCGGTTGCCATAAAGATCAGCAGCAGCACCAGCAACACGTCGAGCAGCGGAACGATGTTAATTTCGGACTTCAGCTCGCGCCGACTACGTCCACGTACTCTCGCCATGCTACCTCCTACTTATTTGCTGTCGCTGGAGAAGGCCTGACGATGCAGAATAGCGGTGAACTCTTCCATAAAGTTGTCGTAATTCTGCTCAAGCTTGTTGACGCGCTGGTTGAGACGGTTATAGGCCATTACCGCCGGGATGGCGGCGAACAGACCGATCGCGGTGGCGATCAGCGCTTCGGCGATACCCGGCGCCACCATCTGCAGCGTGGCTTGTTTCACCGCGCCCAGCGCGATAAAGGCGTGCATGATCCCCCACACGGTGCCGAACAGGCCGATATACGGGCTGATCGAACCGACGGTGCCGAGGAACGGAATATGGGTTTCCAGCGTTTCCAGCTCGCGGTTCATCGAAATACGCATCGCGCGCGACGCCCCTTCGATCACCGACTCCGGCGCATGGTTGTTGGCGCGGTGCAGGCGGGCGAACTCTTTGAACCCGGAATGGAAGATCTGCTCGGAACCGGTCAGGCTATCGCGACGCGCCTGACTTTCCTGGTACAGACGGGAAAGCTCGATACCGGACCAGAATTTGTCTTCAAAGGCTTCGGCGTCACGCGTCGCCGCATTGAGGATGCGGGTGCGCTGAATGATGATCGCCCAAGAGGCTACCGAGAAGCATATCAAAATCAACATGATAAGCTTAACCAGCAGGCTCGCCTTCAAGAATAAATCTAGGATGTTCATGTCAGTCACTGCTTAAACTCCGCGACAATAGACTTAGGAAGCGCTCTTGGCTTCATTTGGTGTGGATCAATACAGGCAATCAGGACATCTGCCTGGCTCAGTAGGGCCCCGTCAGAATTGACAATGCGTTGAGCAAACGTGAGAGAAGCCCCGCGCAGACAGGTGATTTCGCTCTGCACCTCCAGTTGCTCGTCGAGACGAGCCGGAGCCAGATAATCCACCGTCATGCGCCGGACGACAAAAGCGACTTGTTCACTGAGCAGCTGCTGTTGATGAAAGTTGTGCTGACGCAGCATCTCTGTGCGCGCTCTTTCAAAAAAGGCGACGTAGCGGGCGTGATAGACCACACCACTGGCATCGGTATCCTCGTAGTAAACGCGAACCGGCCATCGAAACAACGTATTACTCACTCTACTTCCCAGCAATGCAATTTAACGCTGCTACTATACGCAAGACGGATCGGGTTGGGAATGGGTTACAAGATGGGAATGAAAATAATTATGGGCCGTGAGGGCCCATAACGTGGGGACATCAGGGAGATTATAAAGAAACGTAAAGTAATCCTGCGCACAGGATCACAATTGCGGGAAGTGGCGCGAAAAAGGCGCGCCAGATGCTGCGCTGCGGGCGGAATCCGAAGCCGTGGATCACCCCGGCGCACACCGCCCAAATCAGCAGCAGCCCTTCCCAAATCTCCAGCGAGCTGGTTTTGGCGGCGAAACGCGTCGGATCCCAGAACACGCACCCCGCCAAAATCAACGCCAACACCAGGGAAAGGGCCCGGATCGGGCCCTTGTCGGTGACAGCGTACAGCTTGTCAATCACGGACGAGCTCATCACTTACCGTCTTGCTGAGCTTTGGTCGCTTCGCTCTGCTCAAGCGCCAGCGCCGTGATGATGCCGAAGGCGCAGGCAAGAAGCGTTCCGAGAATCCAGGCAAAATACCACATGGTTTAGCTCCTTATCCTTAGTACAGCGAATGCTTGTTGTTTTCGATGTAGTTCTTGTCGAGGCGACCGAACATTTTGTAGTACGACCAGCTGGTGTACGCCAAAACGATAGGCACGAAGATCGCCGCCACGACGGTCATCACTTTCAGCGTCAACAGGCTCGAGGTCGCGTCCCACATGGTCAGGCTGACGTTAGGCACGGTGCTGGACGGCATCACGAACGGGAACATGGTGACCCCGGCGGTGAGGATGACGCAGGCGATGGTCAACGACGAGGTGACGAACGCCAGCGCGCCCTTCTCCAGACGCGAGAACAGGATGGTGAACAACGGCAGCACCACGCCCAGCGCAGGCAACGCCCACAGCAGCGGATACTTGTTGAAGTTGATCAGCCAGGCACCGGCCTGATGCGCCACTTCTTTACGCATCGGGTTGGATTCCGCCAGGGTGTCCAGCGCCGACGTCACGACGAAGCCGTCGATGCCTTTCACCAGCCATACGCCCGCCAACAGGAAGCACACCGCCATGATCAGCGTCGCGATCTGTGCCGCAGCGCGTGAACGCAGGTGGATCTCGCCGGTGGTGCGCATTTGCAGGTAGGTCGCGCCCTGGGTGACCAGCATGGTCAGGCTGACCACGCCCGCCAACAGACCGAACGGATTCAGCAGTTGGAAGAAGTTGCCGGTGTAGAACAGGCGCATGTACTCGTCCATGTGGAACGGCACGCCCTGCAGCAGGTTGCCGAACGCCACGCCGAATACCACCGCAGGCACGAAGGAGCCGATGAAGATGCCCCAGTCCCACATGTTGCGCCAGCGGCTGCTCTCCAGCTTGGAGCGGTAGTCGAAACCGACCGGGCGGAAGAACAAGGCGGCCAGCACCAGGATCATGGCGACGTAGAAGCCGGAGAAGGCCGCTGCGTAGACCATCGGCCAGGCGGCGAACAGCGCGCCGCCGGCGGTGATCAGCCACACCTGGTTACCGTCCCAGTGCGGGGCGATGGAGTTGATCATCACCCGGCGCTCGGTATCGGTTTTCCCGATGATGCGCACCAGAATGCCGACGCCCATGTCGAAACCGTCGGTGACGGCGAAGCCGATCAGCAGTACGCCAACCAGGACCCACCAAATAAATCGCAGTACTTCATAGTCAAACATACGTGGACTCCTGTTTAGCGCGCTTCCTGCACGGCGGCAGTCGGTTGTTCAAAGTGATAGCGGCCGGTTTTCAGGCTGCTTGGACCCAGACGCGCAAACTTGAACATCAGGTACAATTCAGCCACCAGGAACAGGGTGTACAAGCCGCAGATCAGCCCCATCGAGAACAGAATGTCGCCCGCGGTCAGCGAAGAGTTGGCGACCGCCGTCGGCAGCACCTCACCAATCGCCCACGGTTGACGGCCGTACTCCGCCACGAACCAACCGGACTCAATCGCGATCCAAGGCAGCGGCAAACCGTACAGCGCGGCGCGGTGCAGCCATTTTTTCTGGCCGATGCGGCCGCGGATCACGTTCCAGAACGACAGGCCGATGATCAACAGCATGATCACGCCACAGGCCACCATGATGCGGAAGGCGAAGTACAGCGGCGCCACGCGCGGAATGGAGTCCTTGGTCGCCAGCTGGATCTGCGCTTCCGTCGCGTCGGTGACGTTCGGGGTATAGCGCTTCAGCAGCATGCCGTAGCCCAGGTCTTGCTTGGTTTTGTTGAATTCGGCGCGTACCGCAGGATCGGTGTTGCCACCGCGCAGCTCTTCCAACAGCTGGTAGGCTTTCATCCCGTTGCGGATGCGCACTTCATGCTGCGCCATCAGATCTTTCAGGCCGGTGACCTGAGTGTCCGTGGAGCGGGTGGCGATCAGGCCAAGCGCATACGGGATCTGAATAGAGAAGGAGTTTTCCATCTTGTCCTGATCGGGAATGCCGAACAGGGTGAAGGACGCCGGTGCCGGCTGGGTGTCCCATTCCGCTTCGATAGCGGCCAGTTTGGTTTTCTGCACGTCGCCCATTTCGTAGCCGGATTCATCACCCAGAACGATAACGGACAGAATGGCAGCCATACCGAAGCTGGCAGCGATGGCGAAGGAGCGCTTGGCGAAGGCGATGTCGCGGCCTTTCAGCAGGTAGTAGGAGCTGATGCCCAGAACGAACATCGCGCCACAGGTGTAGCCGGAAGCCACGGTGTGAACGAATTTCACCTGCGCAACCGGGTTAAGCACCAGTTCGGAGAAGCTGACCATCTCCATGCGCATGGTTTCGAAGTTGAAATCCGAAGCGATCGGGTTCTGCATCCAGCCGTTGGCGACCAGGATCCACAGCGCGGACAGGTTGGAGCCGAGGGCCACGAACCAGGTTACCGCCATGTGCTGCACCTTGCTCAGACGATCCCAGCCGAAGAAGAACAGGCCGACCAGCGTCGATTCAAGGAAGAACGCCATCAGACCTTCGATAGCCAGAGGGGCCCCGAAGATATCGCCGACGTAGTGAGAGAAATACGACCAGTTAGTCCCGAACTGGAACTCCATGGTCAAACCGGTGGCCACACCCAGAGCAAAGTTAATCGCAAATAACTTTCCCCAGAATTTGGTCATATCTTTATAGATTTGTTTGCCAGACAGGACATATACCGTTTCCATAATTGCCAGCAAGAACGCCATACCGAGCGTTAATGGGACAAATAAGAAATGGTACATCGCCGTTAAAGCAAACTGTAAGCGCGACAGTTCGACAATATCAAACATCTTGACTCCTTGCTCCTCGCAGGAAGACTCCGACACGCGGTTATCGGCACGCTTCTTTCAAAGCCGCCAGTAACGCCCCGCAGTGAATGCCCTTAAACACAACAAATTTGATCCAGCTTCTCCGCTTTCAACCGCACACTCGGCCAATAGCCCCACGGGCCGCCGACAAGCACGCCACTGAAAACCGACAACGGGTAACAAATGCAACAAGATCAACCATCCATAATCACAACATGGATGATACTCGCCCAATCCCACACAATAAATAGGTTTTTACGTGACGTGGGTTAGACTTTTGGTTACAGGTCAAATCTTAGCCGAAAGAGGTACTTCGGGCTAATTTGATCTGAGACAATTTAAGCCTATCCGCATCTTATTTCCATATTCATCAGCACATTTCGCATAATTTTCTTAGGGTCATGTTGCGCAATGGTTTAATTGTTTTTTAATGATATTTTTGTGTTAAATAAATGTAATTTAAAAGGGCCGCCATTGTATTATTACGCGCTTATTATGCGACATAATTAACCTTTTATTTCCAATAAGCCGTGACAGTGATAGCAGTCACAAAACAACAAATCTCTCTCCAATATTAGTCTATTTCTCGCGATGGGATCGTAAAGGTTGCGATTTTGTAGCAAAATGACCACTTATGTTAAAATTGCATTGAGTGACAATAACTTATGAAAAAAATCATCTTTGCCTCTGTCTTGGGACTCTCGGGAAACGCCATGGCCGCCGAAACGGTAAATATCACCCTGCTGGGCACCTCCGATCTGCACGGCACCTTCGTGCCCTGGGACTACGCCAGCGACACGGAAAATCTGGCGGGCAGCCTGAGCCAGATAGCCACCCAGGTCAAAAAAGTGCGGGCCGAGCAGCCCAACCTGATCCTGGTGGACGCCGGCGACACCATTCAGGGCAACTTCGTCGAAACCTTCAAGCATGAGGCCGTCAGCCCGATGATGCTGGGCCTCAACGCGCTCAATTACGATGTCTGGGTGATGGGCAACCACGAGTTCGACTTCGGCCTGCCGGTGCTGGCCACCCCGCTCAAGCAGTTCAAGGGCGCGGCGCTGGCGGGCAATATCGTCTGGGACAACGGCAAGCCCTATCTGCCCGCCTACACCATCGTCGAACGCCAGGGCGTGAAGATCGGCATTATCGGCATGGACACGCCGATGACCGCGGAATTCGCCAAGGGCACCGATCGCATCAAAGGGCTGAACTTCACCGATCCGGTGCAGGCGGTGAAACAGGTCATCAGGCAAATCGACGGCCAGGTCGACGCCATCGTGCTGGTGGCGCATATGGGCATCGACAACGAAAATCAGCGTCCCGGCACCGGCGTAGCCGACATCGCCAACGCCAACCCGGAGCTCGCGGCGATCGTCGCCGGCCATATGCATGTGAAGATCGACAAAGCGGTGGTTAACGGCGTCATCATCACCGAGCCGGATAAATACGGCCGCGCGCTGTCGCGCATCGATCTGCAGTTTGAACGCCGCGACGGCAAGTTCACGCTGATCGACAAAAACAGCTACACCTACTCCATCAAGGGGATGACGCCGGACAGCGCCATGCAAGCGCTCTACCAGCCGTACCATGACATTCTGCGCGCCAACGCCAACCGGGTCGTGGCGAAACTGAGCGGCAGCGATCTGGTGCCCACCGACGAATTCCGCGGCATTCCCCAGGTGCACGTGCAGGATACCGGCATCAGCGCGCTGTTCCAGCAGGCCGCCCGCCACTATGCGCCGCTGGCGCAGGTGATCGCCCTACAGATCGACAACGATCGCGCCAAGCTGGACGTCGGCGACATCAAGGCCAAGGACATCGCCTTTAACTACCAATACGCCGGCGGCGAGATCACCGTGTATCAGCTCAACGGCAAAGCGCTTAAACGCTACATGGAGTGGTCCGCCGGCTACTTCAATCAGCTGCAGCCGGGCGATGTCACCTACAGCTTTAACCCGGCGCGGCGATCGTCCAAATATTCCACCAATGATTTCTTCGACGGCGTCACTTACACCATCGACCTGCGCCAACCTGCCGGCTTGCGCATCGTCGACCTGCGCCTGGCGGACGGCACGCCGGTCACCGATGACATGCCGATCCGTCTGGGCATGAACAGTTACCGCATGGGCCACCTGACGCAAAAGGGCGGCGCGCTGGAGGGGCAATCCTTCCCGGTGCTGTTTGACAGCAAAGCGCAATACGGTGAAGAAGAAGGCACCATTCGCCACCTGGCTCTGCGCTACCTGACGGAGGTGAAACACGGCCACTATCAGGGCGTGCCGCCGCAGCGCTGGAAGCTGATCGGCATGGAGGGGTACGAACCGCAGCGGGCGATCGTCAAACAGCTGCTCAATGAAGGCGTTATCCAGGTACCGACCACCGACGACGGCCGCTACACCAACGTCGCGTCGATCAACGTCAAAGACGCGCTGTTCAGCAACGCCGATGATTACCGCGCCACCCTCACCTCGCTGGAGCAACAGCGCCAAGCCGCTACGGATCCGGTGCAACAGCGCCGCCTGCAGGATCGGATCGCGCTGATCAAGGCACTCAACGATTTCTGATCTTCACCCATAAAAAAGGCCACCCAATGGGTGGCCAAACATGTCGAGATATTGTTATTTCGTACTAAATTCTTAGCGCTTCAGCACCGCTTTTACCGCGTCGCCGATGTCTGCCAGGCTGCGAACGGTTTTCACGCCCGCGGCTTCCAGCGCAGCAAACTTCTCGTCCGCCGTGCCTTTGCCGCCTGCGATGATGGCGCCCGCGTGGCCCATACGCTTGCCTTTCGGCGCGGTCACGCCGGCGATGTAGCCGACAACCGGTTTGGTGACGTGTTCTTTGATGTAAGCTGCCGCTTCTTCTTCAGCGCTGCCGCCGATCTCACCGATCATCACGATCGCTTCGGTCTGCGGATCCTGCTGGAACATCTTCAGGATATCGATGAAGTTGGAGCCCGGGATCGGGTCGCCGCCGATGCCCACGCAGGTAGACTGGCCCAGACCGGCATCGGTGGTTTGTTTCACCGCTTCATAGGTCAGGGTACCGGAGCGGGAAACGATGCCCACTTTGCCCGGCAGGTGGATGTGGCCAGGCATGATGCCGATTTTGCACTCGCCTGGGGTGATCACGCCAGGGCAGTTCGGCCCGATCATGCGCACGCCGGCTTCGTCCAGCTTCACTTTCACGGTCAGCATGTCCAGGGTCGGGATGCCTTCGGTGATGGTGATGATCAGTTTGATGCCGGCATCGATCGCTTCCAGGATGGAGTCTTTGCAGAAAGGCGCTGGAACGTAGATGACCGAGGCCGTCGCACCGGTCGCTTCAACCGCTTCGCGCACGGTGTTGAACACCGGCAGGCCCAGGTGCTGAGTGCCGCCTTTGCCCGGGGTTACGCCGCCAACCATTTTGGTGCCGTAAGCGATAGCTTGTTCGGAGTGGAAAGTCCCCTGGCTACCGGTGAAGCCCTGGCAAATTACTTTGGTGTTCTTATCGATTAAAATGGACATTATTTACCCTCCACTGCTGCAACAACTTGCTGAGCCGCATCAGTCAGGCTGGTCGCAGCAATGATATTCAGGCCGCTGTCCGCCAGTTTCTTGGCGCCCAGTTCGGCGTTGTTCCCTTCCAGGCGCACTACGACCGGGACGTTAACGCCCACTTCGGCCACTGCGCCGATGATGCCGTCGGCGATCAGATCGCAACGTACGATACCACCGAAGATGTTAACCAGAACCGCTTTCACCTTGTCGTCGGACAGGATGATTTTGAACGCTTCGGTCACGCGCTCTTTGGTCGCGCCGCCGCCTACGTCCAGGAAGTTGGCCGGTTCGCCGCCGTGCAGTTTAACGATGTCCATGGTACCCATCGCCAGACCGGCGCCGTTAACCATGCAGCCGATGTTGCCGTCGAGGGCAACGTAGTTCAGTTCCCACTGAGCCGCACGGGATTCGCGCTCGTCTTCCTGGGAAGGGTCACGCATTTCACGCAGTTCAGGCTGACGGAACAGGGCGTTGCCGTCGGCGCCCAGTTTACCGTCCAGGCACACCAGATCGCCCTGCTTGGTGATCACCAGCGGGTTGATCTCAACCATCGCCAGGTCGCGCTCCAGGAACAACGTCGCCAGACCCATGAAGATCTTGGCGAACTGGCTGACTTGCTTACCGGTCAGGCCCAGTTTGAAGGCCAGCTCACGGCCCTGATAAGGCTGTGGACCCGCCAGCGGATCGATGGTCATTTTGTGGATCAGTTCAGGGGTTTCTTCCGCCACCTTCTCGATTTCCACGCCGCCTTCGGTAGACGCCATGAACACCACGCGACGGGTAGAACGATCCACTACCGCGCCCAGGTACAGCTCTTTATCGATGTCGGTCGCCGCTTCTACCAGGATCTGGTGAACCGGCTGGCCCAGCGCATCAGTCTGGTAAGTCACCAGACGCTTGCCCAACCAGGCTTCCGCGAAGGCACGGATATCTTCTTTGCTGTTGACGACTTTAACGCCGCCCGCTTTACCGCGGCCGCCAGCATGAACCTGACATTTCACCACCCACGGGCCGGAGCCGATTTTGGATGCGGCTTCTTCTGCTTCACGCGGAGTGGTACAGGCGTAACCGGTTGGTGCCGGCATGCCATACCGAGCAAACAGCTGTTTTGCCTGATATTCGTGTAAATTCATGATGTTCTATCCATTCAGTTCTGAAGGTTTTTAGCCGGACCATTATTACGCGGTAAACCGCATGGTTTTCCGGCCACATAGCACAGAGTGCGGGCGCGGCATGCCGCGCCCGGCAAGGGTTACTAGACGTCCAGCAGCAGACGAGCCGGATCTTCCAGCATCTCTTTGACCGTCACCAGATAACCGACGGATTCTTTACCGTCGATCAGGCGGTGGTCATAAGACAGCGCCAGATACATCATCGGCTGGATCACCACCTGACCATTGACCGCCATTGGGCGATCTTTGATGGCGTGCATGCCCAGGATGGCGCTCTGCGGCGGGTTAATGATCGGGGTGGACATCAGGGAGCCGAATACGCCGCCGTTGGTAATGGTGAAGTTACCGCCGGTCAGCTCTTCCACGGTCAGTTTGCCGTCGCGCCCCTTAACGGCCAGCTCTTTGATTTTCTTCTCGATGTCAGCCATGCTCATGGCGTCTACATCGCGCAGTACCGGCGTCACCAGGCCGCGCGGGGTCGAAACCGCGATGCTGATGTCGAAGTAGTTGTGGTAAACCACGTCGGAACCGTCGATCGACGCGTTCACTTCCGGGAAACGCTTCAGCGCTTCAACCACCGCCTTGATGTAGAAGGACATGAAGCCCAGACGCACGCCGTGGCGCTTCTCGAAGGCTTCGCCGTACTGCTTGCGCAGGTCCATGATCGGCTGCATGTTGATTTCGTTGAAGGTGGTCAGCATCGCGGTGCTGTTCTTCGCTTCCAGCAGACGCTCGGCGACGCGTTTGCGCAGGCGAGTCATCGGCACGCGTTTTTCGCTGCGGCCGGCCAGAGCAGGCTGCGGTGCGGCTTCAGCGGCGGCGGCCGGTTTGGCAGCGGCGCCGCCTTTGGCCAGGTGCGCTTCCACGTCTTCACGCGTGATGCGGCCACCCACGCCGGTGCCCTTGATGGCGCCGGCATCGAGATCGTGTTCGGCGATCAGGCGACGAATCGCCGGGCTGAGCGCGTCATTGCTTTCTTCTTCCAGGCTCGCGGTAGCGCGCTGGGCAGGCGTGGCTTCTTTCTCTTGGCTCTTCTCGGCGGTCGGCTTGCCGGAGCTGTCGCCCGGACGGATGCGGCCGAGCAGCTGGCGAGACAGCACGGTCGCGCCCTCTTCTTCCACGATAGCATCGAGAATGCCCGCTTCACTGGCCGGCACTTCCAACACGACTTTGTCGGTTTCGATTTCAACCAGGACTTCATCACGCTGCACGCTGTCGCCCGGTTTTTTGTGCCAGGTGGCTACGGTCGCATCGGCAACCGATTCAGGAAGGTCAGGAACCAGAATATCTACGCTACTCATTTAGCTTTCCCTTAAGTTTTTTATCATCTGCTTGCCGGCCCCTCGGCCGGCAAGCGAGCGAACATTAGTCAATATTCAGCGCGTCGTTCACCAGAGCCTGCTGCTGCTTCTGGTGTACGGACATATAGCCCACCGCCGGAGAAGCGGAGGCCGGACGTCCTGCGTAACGTAAAGAAGCCCCGAACGGTACCACTTCACGGAAGTTGTGTTGGCTGCAGTACCAGGCGCCCTGGTTCAGCGGCTCTTCCTGACACCAGACGAAATCATGCACGTGCGAGTATTGTTCCAGCACGGCCTGCACGGCCTGATGCGGGAACGGATACAGCTGCTCGATACGCACGATGGCCACGTCTTTCTGCTCGTTCTTGCGACGCTGTTCCAGCAGGTCGTAGTAGACCTTACCGGAGCACAGCACGACGCGCTTGACCGCTTTCGGATCCAAGTCGTCGATCTCGCCGATCGCCGGCAGGAAGGTGCCGTTGGCCAGTTCGTCCAGCGAAGAAATCGCCAGCGGGTGACGCAGCAGCGACTTCGGCGACATCACCACCAGCGGACGGCGCATACCGCGCAGCGCCTGACGACGCAGCATATGGTAAACCTGCGCCGGCGTGGACGGGACGCACACCTGCATGTTCTGCTCTGCGCACAGCTGCAGATAGCGTTCCAGACGCGCGGAAGAGTGCTCTGGGCCCTGGCCTTCATAGCCGTGCGGCAGCAGCATCACCAGGCCGCACATACGGCCCCATTTTTGCTCGCCGGAGCTGATGAACTGGTCGATAACGACCTGCGCGCCGTTGGCGAAGTCGCCGAACTGCGCTTCCCAGATGGTCAGCGTGCGCGGTTCCGCCGTCGCGTAGCCGTATTCGAACGCCAGCACCGCTTCTTCGGACAGCACGGAGTCCCAGACCTTGAATTCGCCCTGGCCGCTGTGGATGTTCGCCAGCGGAACGTAGACGGAACCGTTTTTCTGGTTGTGCACCACCGCGTGGCGGTGGAAGAAGGTACCGCGGCCGGCGTCTTCGCCGGAGATGCGGATTGGAATGCCTTCATCCGCCATGGTGGCGTAGGCCAGCGTTTCGGCGGCGCCCCAGTCGAACGGCTTGTTGCCCGCCGCCATCTCGGCGCGGTCCGCGTAGATTTTCGCCACGCGCGACTGCATTTCGATCGCTTCCGGCACGGTGCTGATGCGGCGGCCCAGCTCCTGCAGGCGCTTCATCTCAACCTTGCTCGGGTACTCTTCGTCCCACTCGTGGTTCAGGTACGGAGACCAGGTGAAGGAATGCAGGTTCATCGGACGCCATTCTTCAACCACGCAATCGCCGCGGTCGAGCGCGTCACGGTACAGGTTGACCATTTCCGTGGCATCTTCCAGGCTGGCCACTTTCTGCTCGGTCAGAACGTCAGCGTAGATTTTGCGCGGCGTAGGGTGTTTCTTGATCTTCTGATACATCACCGGCTGGGTAGCGCTCGGCTCGTCGGCCTCGTTGTGCCCATGGCGACGGTAGCAGACCAGATCGATCATCACGTCACGCTTAAAGGTGTTACGGAAATCCAACGCCAGTCGGGTGACAAAGGCCACGGCCTCCGGATCGTCCGCGTTAACGTGGAAGATCGGCGACTGAACCATTTTGGCGATGTCGGTGCAGTATTCGGTAGAGCGCGCATCCAGCGGGTTGGAGGTGGTGAAACCAACCTGGTTGTTGATGACGATACGCACGGTGCCGCCCACTTCGTAGCCGCGAGCCTGAGACATGTTCAGGGTTTCCTGAACCACGCCCTGGCCGGTGATGGCGGCATCGCCGTGGATGGTGATCGGCAGCACCATGTTGCTGCGCGCTTCATCCAGACGATCGCGACGGGCGCGAACCGAGCCCATGACCACCGGGCTGACGATCTCCAGGTGCGACGGGTTGAACGCCAGCGCCAGGTGAACCATGCCGCCTTCGGTTTCCACGTCGGAGGAGAAGCCCTGGTGATATTTCACGTCACCGGTACCGAGGTGTTCTTTATGCTTGCCGGCGAATTCGTCGAACAGATCGGCCGGCTTTTTGCCCAGCACGTTGATCAGCACGTTCAGACGGCCGCGGTGGGCCATGCCCAACACCACTTCGCGCGTGCCGTTCTTACCGGCGTGGCGCACCATCTCTTTCAGCATCGGCACCAGCGCGTCGCCGCCTTCCAGCGAGAAGCGTTTAGCGCCCGGGAATTTGGCGCCCAGGTAACGTTCCAGGCCTTCCGCCGCGGTCAGCTCGTTCAGGAAACGGCGTTTTTCGTCGGCGGTAAAGCTGGCGCGCCCCACCACCGACTCGATGCGCTGTTGGATCCAGCGTTTCTCTTCGGTGTTGGTGATGTGCATGTACTCAGCACCGATCGACCCGCAATAGGTCTGCTTCAGCGCGGCGTACAGATCGCCCAGCTTCATGGTTTCTTTGCCGATGGCGAAAGAGCCCACGTTGAAGGTTTCCTGGAAATCGGCTTCGGTCAGGTTGTGGTAAGCGGGATCAAGGTCAGGAACTTGCTCGCGCTGCCACAGGCCGAGCGGATCGAGGTTGGCATGCTGATGCCCGCGGAAGCGGAAGGCGTTGATCAGCTGCAGTACCTTGACCTGTTTGGCGTCGGTTTCCGGATCGGTGATGGTGGTGTTATAGCGCGCGGAGTCTTTCGCCAGGCGGCGGAAGTAATCGCGCGTTTGAGAGTGAAGCTGATCGGGTTTGACACCCGCGGTTGGTAGCTGTTGAAAAATGGAACGCCAGCTATCTTCAACGGAACCCGGATCGGTTAAGAAGTCTTCATAGAGCTGCTCTATGTAAGACTGGTTCGCGCCCGCCAGATAGGAGGAATCCAGCCAGGCCTTCATTGCGCCGTTCTGCATCATGATCCCTTAAGCTTTGAAGCTTTAGTTTTCGCCGTGGTTAACATAATTACCGTGATGAATACGGTTTGCCGTAAAACGGTTCACTCGACGTACTTGCGGCCATGACGGCCCGATACGTTCTGTTATGGACCTTGCGGTCCCTTACAAGGAACCTCTAAAAACCGGCGGAAGAACCAGGCTGCATAGCGCCGCAGCCGCGGGTCAGTTTTTAGAGGTTCCCTCCCCTATGGGATGTGCGCCGGAAAAGAGCCCGGCGCAGCATCTCATTCCGTTTATGCTCCGCGTTGCAGCAGCATGGACTTGATATGCCCGATAGCACGCGTCGGGTTCAAGCCTTTAGGACATACACTGACACAATTCATAATGCTATGGCAGCGGAAAACACTAAAAGCGTCGTCCAGATCATCTAAACGTTCTTGCGTTTCCGTGTCACGGCTGTCGATCAGGAAGCGATACGCCGCCAACAGACCGGCAGGCCCGATGAACTTGTCCGGGTTCCACCAGAACGATGGGCAAGAGGTCGAGCAGCAGGCGCACAGAATGCACTCGTACAGACCGTCCAGCTTGGCGCGCTGCTCCGGCGACTGCAGGTGCTCGCGCGCCGGCGGGTTCTTGCCGTCGTTCAACAGGTATGGCTTGATCTTTTCATACTGGGTGTAGAACTGGCCCATATCCACCACCAGATCGCGCACCACCGGCAAGCCCGGCAGCGGACGGATCACGATCTTGGCGTTGCCTTTGCGCAGCGACGAAATAGGGGTGATGCACGCCAGGCCGTTTTTACCGTTCATGTTCAGGCCATCGGAACCGCACACGCCTTCGCGGCATGAGCGACGGAACGACAGGGTCGGATCTTTTTCTTTCAGCTGGATCAACGCATCCAGCAGCATCATGTCGCGACCTTCTTCCGCTTCCAGGGTGTAGTCCTGCATGTGCGGCGCGTCATCGACATCCGGGTTGTAGCGATAAATGGAAAATTCGAGTTTCATCTGTCGATCTCCGCAATTAGTAAGAACGCACTTTCGGCGGGAATGCCGGGCGCAGCTTCGGTTGCATGTTCACTTCACGACGCGTCATGCTTTCCGATTGCGGCAGATACAGCGAATGGCACAGCCAGTTGGCGTCATCGCGTTCCGGGTAGTCGAAGCGGCTGTGTGCGCCACGGCTCTCGGTACGGAAGTTGGCCGACACGGCGGTGGAATACGCGGTCTCCATCAGGTTATCCAACTCCAGGCACTCGATGCGCTGGGTGTTGAACTCGCTGGAGGTATCGTCCAGGCGTGCGTTCTTCAGACGTTCACGGATCACTTTCAGTTCTTCCAGACCCTTGGCCATCGCATCGCCTTCGCGGAATACCGAGAAGTTGTGCTGCATACAAGACTGCAGCGCTTTGCGAATTTCGACCGGGTCTTCGCCGGAGCGGGTGTTGTTCCAACGGTTCAGACGGTCCAGCGAGGCTTCCACGTCGGAGTCGCTGGCATCACGGCTCACGCCCTGCTCTTCCAGCGATTCCTGCAGGTGCATGCCGGCGGAACGGCCGAACACCACCAGGTCGAGCAGCGAGTTGCCGCCCAAGCGGTTGGCACCGTGCACCGATACGCAGGCGATTTCGCCCACGGCGAACAGCCCCGGGATCACCACGTCTTCGCCTTTCTCATTCACGGTCAGCGCCTGGCCGGTCACTTTGGTCGGAATGCCGCCCATCATATAGTGGCAGGTTGGGATAACCGGGATCGGCTCTTTCACCGGATCGACGTGCGCAAAGGTGCGGGACAGTTCCAGAATGCCCGGCAGACGGGATTCCAGCACGTCTTTACCCAGATGATCCAGCTTCAGCTTGGCGTGCGGGCCCCAAGGGCCGTCGCAGCCGCGGCCTTCGCGGATTTCGATCATGATCGAACGGGCAACCACGTCGCGGCCCGCCAGATCTTTGGCGTTCGGCGCATAACGCTCCATGAAGCGCTCGCCATGTTTGTTCAGCAGGTAACCGCCTTCGCCGCGGCAGCCTTCGGTCACCAGCACGCCCGCGCCGGCGATGCCGGTCGGGTGGAACTGCCACATTTCCATGTCCTGCACCGGCACGCCGGCGCGCAGCGCCATGCCGACACCGTCGCCGGTGTTGATGTGGGCGTTGGTGGTGGACTGATAAATACGGCCTGCGCCGCCGGTCGCCAGCACGGTGGCCTTGGCTTTGAAGTAAACCACTTCACCGGTTTCGATGCAGATAGCCGTGGTACCGACCACCGCGCCGTCCTGGTTTTTCACCAGATCAAGCGCATACCACTCGGAGAAGATGGTGGTGTGGTTTTTCAGGTTCTGTTGGTACAGGGTGTGCAGCAGCGCGTGGCCGGTACGGTCGGCTGCGGCTGCGGTACGCGCCGCCTGCTCGCCGCCGAAGTTCAGCGACTGGCCGCCGAACGGGCGCTGGTAGATGCGGCCGTCGTCCAGACGAGAGAACGGCAGGCCCATGTGTTCCAGTTCCAGAATCGCTTCCGGGCCGGTTTTACACATATATTCGATGGCGTCCTGGTCACCGATATAGTCGGAACCTTTCACCGTGTCGTACATATGCCATTCCCAGTTGTCCTCGTGGCTGTTGCCCAGCGCGACGGTGATGCCGCCCTGTGCGGACACGGTATGGGAACGGGTCGGGAAAACTTTGGACAGCAGGGCACAGGTCGAGCCCGCTTGGGAAATTTGCAGCGCGGCACGCATGCCCGCACCGCCGGCGCCGATTACGACGGCATCAAACTCTCTGACTGGCAGTTTCATTTAAGCACCCCACACTACGATTGTTCCGTACAGTAAATAGACCAGCAACGCGACCACGACAGCCAGCTGCAACACCAGGCGAACCGCCAGCGGCTTGACGTAGTCCGTCAGCACCTGCCACAGCCCGATCCAGGCGTGCACCAGAATCGACAGCAAGGTCAGCAGAGTGAACACTTTCGTAATGGAAGTGGCGAAGAAACCGCGCCAGATGTCATAAGTCAGTTCCGGAGCCGTGACGAAGAAGCCCAGGATATACAGGACGTACAGGGTGATGATGATAGCGGAAGCGCGCAGCAGCAGCCAATCGTGCACGCCGTTGCGCCCTAATGCAGAAACGTTGTTTACCATACGAGGACTCCAGCCAGAACTGACAGCACGACGGTCAGACCGATCGCCACCTGGGCGGAACGGGTACCGGCGGCCAAACTCTCTTCGATGTAGCCAAAATCCATTAACAAGTGACGGATGCCACCGCAAATGTGATAGGCCAGCGCCGTGAGGATGCCCCAGAATATGAATTTGACGATGAAGCTATTCATGATGGCGGCCGCCTGCAGGAACCCCTCTTGGGAAGAGAGTGACAGGCCCAGCAGCCAGAGGAGGATACCCACGGCAACGAAGGTAATTACGCCAGAGACTCGGTGTAAGATAGACGCTATCGCAGTTACGGGGAACCGGATCGTTTGCAGATCCAAGTTGACAGGTCGTTGTTTTTTCACGTATTTGCCCACACAGCTCTTATTATTTTCCTTCCTCCGGGCCTGGGCGGGGATCAGACAGCGTTAAGAGCCTAAAACCCTTACACGTCACGCGCTCAAACATCAACATCCTCTGTGCTCAAACGGCGCGCATTTATAACGCTGGGTGCTCCTACTTCAGGGTAATCCGGAGACCTGGCGGCAGTATAGGAGGATCACATTCTGATTACAATTCTCATACAACCGCTTTGATAACATTTCCCCCGAACAGTGATTCAGATCACGGATTTCACAATTAGTGCAAAATTAATTATCTGATTTGACAAGAGATCAACATTTCCATTACATATAGGGGCACAAACGGTCCTATGATGCGCTATGGGTCAGCAGATACACTTCCCCCCGGGTTCGAGTTATGCAACAGTGTATTTGACGAACCTATCCCAATAGCCGTTGTTTTCCGCTCGATTTTGCCGGCGTCAAAAAGCAAATAAAGCAAATAAAAACAGATTATTGGGATAGGTTCACATCTCTTCGAACAGCTCATAGGTAAGATTAACAGACTATAACGAATTACTATGAATCGTTAACAACTGGTCACCCGTCTCGTTCGCCTGGTCAGCACTCTGTACCCTACCCGCGCACAGTTGCGCAGTCGCTCACAGAGTTAGCGTCCGCACCATTTTTTGCGGGCAACCTGCAGAGATTTAAGGTATTTCAGTTGTTAGTGGTTTTTAAAATAAGGCGCTAAGGAGACAGTAAATGACTGATAAGAAAGCGACGCTAACCATTAACGACAGCGAAGCTCCGATCGAACTGGGCGTATTGACACCGACACTGGGCCCTGATGTCCTCGATGTCCGCGCTCTGGGTTCCAAAGGTTATTTCACATTTGATCCCGGCTTTACCTCCACCGCTTCTTGCGAATCCAAGATTACCTTCATCGACGGCGACAAAGGCGTGCTGCTGCACCGCGGCTTCCCTATCGAGCAGCTGGCGAAAGAATCTTCCTACCTGGAAGTGTGCTACATCCTGCTGTACGGCGAGACCCCAACGCCGGAAGAGTTCGAGACCTTCAAGACCACCGTCACCCGCCACACCATGATCCACGACCAGATCACCCATCTGTTCCGTGGTTTCCGTCGCGACTCGCACCCGATGGCGGTGCTGTGCGGCGTGACCGGCGCGCTGGCGGCGTTCTACCACGATGCGCTGGACGTCAACAACGAGCGTCACCGTGAAATCACCGCGTTCCGTCTGCTGTCCAAAATGCCGACCGTGGCCGCGATGTGCTACAAATATTCCCTGGGCCAGCCGTTCGTTTACCCGCGCAACGATCTGTCCTATGCCGGCAACTTCCTGCACATGATGTTCGCCACCCCGTGCGAAGAGTACGTGGTGAACCCGGTGCTGGAACGCGCCATGGACCGCATTCTGATCCTGCACGCCGACCATGAGCAGAACGCCTCTACCTCTACCGTGCGCACCGCCGGCTCTTCCGGCGCCAACCCGTTCGCCTGCATCGCGGCCGGTATCGCCTCCCTGTGGGGACCGGCGCACGGCGGCGCCAACGAAGCGGCGCTGAAAATGCTGGAAGAGATCAAGACTGTCGAGCACATTCCGGAATTCATCAAGCGCGCCAAGGACAAGAACGACTCCTTCCGCCTGATGGGCTTCGGCCACCGCGTGTACAAGAACTACGATCCGCGCGCTACCGTGATGCGCGAAACCTGTCACGAAGTGCTGAAAGAGCTGAACAAGAAAGACGACAACCTGCTGCAGGTCGCGATGGAGCTGGAACACATCGCGCTGAACGACCCGTACTTCATCGAGAAGAAACTGTACCCGAACGTCGACTTCTACTCCGGCATCATCCTGAAGGCGATGGGCATTCCTTCTTCCATGTTCACCGTGATCTTCGCCATCGCGCGCACCATCGGCTGGATCGCCCACTGGAACGAAATGCACGACGAAGGCATCAAAATTGCCCGTCCGCGTCAGCTGTACACCGGCTATGCCGAACGCGATTTCAAATCCCAGCTGAAAAACAAGTAAGCCGCTTTCCCGGCTGAAACCGCACAGCGCCGCCCCTTCGGGCGGCGTTTTTTTTGGTTATTTCTGGCAGCCCGGGCACCAATAAAACGGCCGCGACGACAGTTCGGTACGCACGATCATCCCACCGCAGCGTTCGCAGGGCTCGCCGCTGCGATGAAATACCTTGAAGCGAAACAGCGCGCCGTGATGCCGGTTGTCATCCGCCTGCCCGCGCGTCTGGTAGGAGAGGCGCGGCACTGCCAGCAGTGCCTCCGCCAGGTGGTGCAGCGCCTCTGGCGTCAGATCCTGCGGTTTGTGCTGCGGCGCCAGTTCGGCCTGCCACAGGATTTCGGCGCGCAGATAATTGCCCAATCCGGCGAGAAACGCCTGGTCGAGCAGCATGCCCCCCAGCTGCCTGCGGCGAAAACGCGGCGTCAGCAACCGCTCCGCCACATCGTCTACCGTCAGCGACATGTCCAACACGTCGGGGCCGATGCGTTGCAAAAACGGGTGTTGCTCTATTTCCTCGCGTGGCCCGACGGTAATGTCGGAAGCGCTGTAAAGCAATATCGCGCTGTGGGCGGTTTCCAGCCGCACCCGCAGATCGCGCTTGGTCTCCGGCGTCTCCCCTGCCGCCGCCACTTTCCACACGCCGTACAGCTGGTTGTGGCTGTACATCGTCAGCCCATTGGAGAAATGGGTCAGCAGCGCCTTGCCGCGCGGCTCGATGGCGACGATGCGCTCGCCGAGCAGACGCTGGCGATAGTGTTTCAGCTGGGGAAAAGCGAAATCGACGGCGGTCAGCGGCTGATCGATCACCGCCGCCGCCAGTTTGTCCGCCGCCCGGCGAATCTCCGGTCCTTCCGGCATAGACCACTCCTTGCGTAGACCCGGCGCAGCCCGATGCGCCGGGGATGACATGATTAATGCGTCGCTCCGCCCACCACTTTCAGATCGTGCTCCACCTGCAAAGCGATGGAAACGGCCAGCTCCAATGCAAACAGCACCGTCGAGGCCGCCATGCTCGGCGCACCGGGGTGTGCCGCCGCCTGCTCCGGCAGGTACGGGATATGGATAAACCCGCCCTTGACCTCGCGCTGGCCGCTCAAACGGTGCAGCAGGCCATACATGACATGGTTGCACACGTAGGTGCCGGCGGTCTGCGAAACGGAGGCCGGAATGCCGGCCTCGCGCATCGAACTGACCATCGCTTTAATCGGCAAGGTGCTGAAATAGGCCGCCGGACCGCCGGCGACGATCGGCTCATCCACCGGTTGCTGTCCCTGATTGTCAGGGATACGCGCGTCGTCGACGTTGATCGCCACCCGTTCAATCGTGATGTCGGTGCGGCCGCCGGCCTGGCCGATAGCCAACACCATCACCGGCTGCACCTCGTCGATCGCCGCATTGAGCGCCTCCAGCGCCGCGCCGAACACGCACGGCAGCTGGCGCGCCACGATGCGTGTGCCGACCAGCTCCATATCATTGAGCTGCTTCACCACTTCCCAGGAGGGGTTGAGGCGCTCGCCGCCAAACGGCTCAAAGCCGGTAATCAATACTTTTTGCATCCTTACTCCTACAGGAACATCAGGAAATACAGCAGGAACACGTTAACCAACAGCAGCAGCACACCGGTCGGCACCTGCGCCTTGATCACCGCATTCTTGTCCGGCAGCTCCAGCAGCGCCGCCGGCACGATGTTGAAGTTCGCCGCCATCGGCGTCATCAGGGTGCCGCAATAGCCGGAGAACATGCCGATCGCCGCCATCACCGCCGGGTTGCCGCCGTGCTGCAACACCAGGATCGGAATGCCGATGCCGGCGGTAACGATCGGGAAGGCGGCGAAGGCGTTGCCCATCACCATGGTCAGCACCGCCATACCGATAGCGTAGACTGCCACGGCGATAAAGCGGTTATCGACCGCCAGATACTCCTGGGTCAAATGCGAGATCGCGGTGCCAACGCCGGCGACGGTAAACAGCAGCCCCAGCGTGGCAAGGATCTGCGGCAGAATGAACGCCCAGCCGATCGAATCCAGCAGGCGCCGCGCTTCCTGTATCGGCTGCAGGGCCTTCTCATGGGTCATTTTCACCGCGATCGCCAGGCCAATCAGGCAGCCGACGGTCATCGAGAACAGGGTGATCAGCGTCGCGTGGTTACCGCTGCCGAACACAGCGGTTTGCAACGCCGGCACGTTGTTGAACAGCAGCACGCCGATCACCGTCACCACCGGGATCGCCAGAGCGGGGATAAACAGCTTATTGCCCAGGCGCTTGGCGCTGGCCTCGCGCTCCTGCGGCGTCCGCTGATGATAGCTGCCGAGGCGCACGCCGCCGAAGCCGGCAATCAGGGCCATCACCACCACCACCCCGCCAACGATGATGTGCAGCATGCGTTTCTCGTTGCTGCCTTCGCCCAGCACGTCGCCCAGCAGGCGGTAAGTCCAGTCGCCGACCAGGAACACCAGGCCGTACAGCCCCCAAAACAGCCCGGTGGTGATGCGGCGCGGGTTGGCGCGATCGCGGAAGGACATCACCGCCACAATCAGCAGCACCGCGCCGGCCAGCCAGTAGAGATATTGTTGCTGGAAGTTCATCGTGCCTCCCCCTTCGCCTGCAGCGCCGCCTGATTCAGCTGCGCCAGCTCGGCGCTCAGCTGCTTATCCATCCGATACAGCCGGAACGCGTGGATCAGGAAAGCGAAAATCGCGGTCGGAATGCCCCACAGCGCGATATGCAACGGCTCGGTCTGAATGCCGCCGGACTCCAGCATAAAGTTGTGCATGAAGATGATCGCGCCGAAGGCCACGAAGATATCTTCGCCGAAGAACAGCCCGACGTTGTCGGTCGCGGCCGACATGGCGCGCAGACGGTGGCGGGTGCGCTCCGGCAGCTCGCCGTAGCGGTTTTCCGTTGCCCCTTCCGCCATCGGCGCCAGCAGCGGCCGCACCATTTGCGGATGCCCGCCCAGGCTGGTCAGCCCCATCGCCGCGGTAATCTCGCGCACGAACAGGTATACGATCAGCAAACGGCCGGCGGTGGCGCTTTTGATCTTGGCGATCCACGCCTGCGCACGCTCTTTCAGCCCGTGGCGCTCCAGCAGGCCGATCACCGCCAGCGGCAGCAGCAGGATCAGCGGCAGGTTACGGGTGTTGAGAAAGCCCTCGCCGAGCTTTTCCAGAATGACGTCCAGCGGCATCAGCGCCGCCAAACCGGTGATGATGCCGGCGGCGATCACCACCAGCACCGGGTTGAAACGCAATACAAACCCGACCACGATGGCGGCGATGCCAATCAGTGGCCAGAGATTCACGGCCTGTTCCATAGTCTTCCCTCGATATTTTCTAATAGTTTTTTGCTTGTGATGTTGTGTCTTGCTTTATTGCTTTACTGCTCCGCGCTGACGCGGATGCCCTGCTGAACAAAACTGTCCCGCAGCTTGCGCGCATACGCCAGCGCATGCTCGCCGTCCCCATGCAGGCAGACGGTTTCCGCCTGAACGGCGGTCCAGACGCCATCCACGCTGCGCACCCGGTGATGGCGCACCATCTCCAGGGTTTGCGCCAGCGCCTGTTCGTCATCGTCGATCAACGCCCCCGGCAAACCGCGCGGCACCAGCGTGCCGTCGGCCTGATAGCCGCGATCGGCGAATACCTCCTGCCGGGTGGTCAGACCGAGTTGTTCCCCGGCGCGGATCAGCTCGCTGCCGGCCAGCCCCACCAGCCGCAGCGCCGGATCGACCGCCTGCACCGCCCGGGCGATCGCTTCCGCCAGCGCCGGCTCAACCGCCGCCTGGTTGTATAGCATGCCGTGCGGCTTAACGTGCACCATCACCCCACCCTCGGCGCGGGCGATGGCCGCCAGCGCCCCGAGCTGATACACCACCTGCGCGTAGACCGTTTCCGGCGGCAGCTGCATGCGGGTGCGGCCGAAGTTATCCCGATCGGGAAAACTCGGGTGAGCGCCGATCGCCACGCCGTACTGCAATGCCCAGCGCACCGACTGACGCATGGTCTGCGCATCGCCGGCGTGGAAGCCGCAGGCGATGTTGGCCGAACTCACCAATTGCAACAGCGCCTGGTCGTTGGCGCAGCCTTCGCCGAGATCGGCGTTCAAATCAACGATCATGTAACCCCCAGGCAATCTGTCGAAGGAAGAGATCCTGCTCAGCCTTGGCGCGCTGCGCCTCCGTCAGAGAGCAGAGAACGAAGTGGATCGGTTCGCCGAGACGGATCTGCGCCAAGTGGTAAAGATCGGCCTCGATCACGCAGGCGATACGCGGGTAACCGCCGGTGGTTTGCGCATCGGCCATCAGCACGATCGGCTGGCCGTTGTGCGGCACCTGCACCACGCCGGGCAGCAGGCCGTGCGAAAGCATCTCGCGGTCGGTGGTGCGCTCCAGCGGCGTGCCGCCGTGCAGGCGGTAGCCCATGCGGTTGCTCTGCGGGCTGAGCTGCCAGGCGGTGCGCCAGAACGTGTCCTGCGCCTCTTCGCTGAATTCAGCGTACTCCGGCCCCGGCAGCGCGCGGATGCGGTTGGTGAACAGCAGCTGCTTCACGCCGCAGCGGTGTTGCGGCAGCGCGGTGGATTTGCCCAGCGGCAGCCGATCGCCGTCCTTCAGGTTACGGCCTTCGTGGCCGCCAAAGGCGGCTTTCATGTCGGTGCTGCACGAGCCCAGCATTTCCGGCACGGCGATGCCGCCCGAGATCGCCAGATAGCTGCGCATGCCGCGTTTCGGCGTGCCCAGCGCCAGCCGCTGCCCCTTTTTCACCGGGTAGCGCCAGCCGGTCCACAGCGGCTTGCCGTCCAGCTGCGCGTCGCAGCCGGCGCCGGTCAGGGCGATCCAGCCAGGGCGGGTAAACTCGGCGCTGAACTGGCCGAGGGTGATCTCCAGCCCGGCGGCCTCCGGCGCATTGCCCACCAGCAGGTTGGCGATCTTCAACGCCGGTTGATCCAGCGCCCCGCCGGTGCTGATGCCCAGACGGCGGAATCCCTCGCGGCCCAAATCCTGCACCGTGGTATAGATGCCGGCACGCAGAATAATCAGCATACGCCCTCCTTCTGCGGCACGAAGCGCACGTTATCGCCCGGGCGCAGCAGCGTCGGCGGCATTTCATGCGGATTGAACAGCGCCAGCGGTGTGCGGCCGATCAGCTGCCAGCCGCCGGGCGTCACCAGCGGATAGATGCCGGTCTGGCCGCCGCCGATGCCGACGGAGCCGGCCGCCACCGCCAGACGCGGCTCAGCGCGGCGCGGCGTCGCCAGTTGTTCCGGCATGCCGCCCAAATAGGAGAAACCCGGCTGAAAGCCGAGGAAATAGACCACATAGGCCGCCGCCGCGTGGCATTCCACCACCTGCCGCGGCGTCATGCCGGTATGGCGCGCCACTTCATCCAGATCGGGGCCTTGCTCCCCGCCGTAGACCACCGGAATATCCACCTGGCGCGATTCCGGCGTCAGGCTCTCTTTGCTTTCCCAACCTTGCTGCAGCAATGCGAGCATCGCTTCGGCGTCGGCCTGCGGCGTATGCAGCAACAGCGTCAGGTTATTCATCCCCGGCACCACTTCCCGCACGTCGGGGTGGTGATTCAGCTTTTCCGCCAGCGCCCAGATGCGCTGCTGGCTCGGTAAGGTCACCGGCGGCGACAGTTCAAGCACTACCGCTCTCTCACCCAACAGGTAATAACGTGCTTGTTGCACCCTTATTCTCCTTATTATTATCGCGATGAAAAACACACCAGTTATGCGTGACGCGGCCCCGGCTGTCAATAGAACGCAACCATAAGGAAAATAAGGAAATAGCGCGGTAAAAGGATTCAGCCGGCGCACAGGCCGGGCTGGATCCGGGGAAGAAAAAAATCAGGCGGGATTCGGGATATCGATAAAGGTCACATCAAAGCCGTGGTGCTGCGCCAGCCAGTCGCCCAACGCCTTCACGCCGCCGCGCTCGGTGGCGTGGTGGCCGGCGGCGAAGAAATGCACGCCCATTTCGCGCGCGCTGTGAATGGTCTGCTCAGACACTTCACCGCTGATGAACGCATCGACGCCGAAACGCGCCGCGCTGTCGATAAAGCCCTGGCCACCACCGGTGCACCAGGCCACCCGGCGAATGTGCTCAGGCGCGTTATCGCCGCAGTGCAGCACCGCGCGCCCCAGCCGGCTTTCGATACGCTGCTGCAGCGCTTCGCCGGTCAGCGGCTGTTCAAATTCGCCGTGCGGCACCAGCGGCTCAACGTCGCCAATCACCCGAATGCCCAGCGCCTGCGCCAGCTGCGCGTTGTTGCCCAGCACCGGATGCGCGTCCAGCGGCAGGTGGTAGCCGTACAGGTTGATGTCGTGGGTCAGCAGCGTTTTCAGGCGATTGCGTTTCATGCCGCGCACCGCCGGCGCCTCGTTTTTCCAGAAATAGCCGTGGTGCACGATAATCGCGTCGGCCTGATGCGCCACCGCGGCGTCCAGCAGCGCCTGACAGGCGGTGACGCCGGTCACGATGCGCTGCACGTGTGGGCGGCCTTCTACCTGCAATCCGTTGGGGGCGTAGTCCTGAAACGCCGCGGCGTTCAGTTCCGTGTTGATCAGTTGTTCCAGATCGAGGTTACGCATTCTCTTCTCTCTTCATAGTCAAAATGTCTGCCGGTCGCCCTGCGCCATCAGGATGAATTTCACGCCCAGATCGTTGCCCTGCGCCAGCTGCTGCGCAATGGCGGCGCGCGTGTCTTCGCCCTGTTTCAGGCTGGGCTTGATGTGGCTGATCACCACCGGCAAACCGTTCAGCGAGCCATCGCCGCCGCTGTACTGCGTCAGGTTCTTTAGCTCCTTCAGCAGCCAGGCCGGCGTCAAATGGCCGTACAGATGTTTATCCTCCACCCCGTTAGGGTAAGAGGTTTCGATAATCATGCCCTTGAGCTTCTTCTGCTCGACAAGCGGCCCCAGCGCGCGCCAGACGGTATCGAGATCGCGCGACTGCTCCACCTTATCCGGCCCGGTATCGCCGAAGTAGGCGAAGAACTCGCTGCCGTTGGAAATCAGCAGCATCGACGACGGATAGCGATCGTGGCTGAGCGGGTACATCACGCCGGTCAATCCGGTCAGGCCGAGGGTAAACCGCTGCTGCGGCCGCACCGTTTGCAGCCGGTAAGTGCCCAGCCGCGAGCCGTTGCCGGCGTCGGTGAAGTTCGGCCACGCCTTCCAGTTGAAGTAGTGATTACGCAGGGTCAGTACGGTGTCCGCCTGGGCGTAAACGGTTTTTTTATTGTCCTCGGGTGAGCCGACGATCAGCCCCGCCACGTGGTCCAGGTGGCCGTGGCTGATAAAGTAGCTGCCGATCAACTGCCGGAACACATAGCCCTGCGGCGTGTAAGGCGCGGCCAGCTCGGGCGTCACCTGCGGGAAGCTGCCCTTCTCCAGCCCTTTGGCGATGCCCGGCAGCAGCGAACCGGCGTCCAGCGCCACATACCGCGGCTGATTGTCGCTGCGGATCAGGTAGGAGGTCAGATTGCCGTCGCTGACGCCGCCGTCGACGCCGAGCGCCACCACGTCAAAGCCGGCGATCGCCAGCGCCGAATAGCCGCTCAGGCACAGGGCCAGCACCTTTTTCATCATTGCGTCGCTCCTTGCAGTTGCCTCAAGACTCTCCCCGTTTTGCCGCCTCGAACGCCGCCAGCGTCTCCAGCCGGGCTTGCTTATGGTCGACGATCGGCAGCGGGTAGTTCAGCGTGCATCGCTGCTTTTCCGCCCAGCGATGGGGATGATGGATGTCATTGTCGGGCACATCCGCCAGTTCCGGCAACCATTTACGGATAAAAGTGCCTTGTGGATCAAAACGTTCACCCTGAGTCGTCGGGTTGAAGATGCGGAAATACGGCGCGGCGTCGGTGCCGGTGGAGGCCGCCCACTGCCAGCCGCCGTTGTTGGCCGCCAGATCCCCATCCAGCAGTTGCGACATGAAATAGCGCTCCCCGGTGCGCCAGTCGATCAGCAGATCCTTCACCAGAAAACTGGCGCTGATCATGCGCAGCCGGTTGTGCATCCAGCCGGTGGCGTTCAGCTGGCGCATGGCGGCATCGACGATCGGGTAGCCGGTCTCGCCCCGCTGCCAGGCCTGCAGCTTCGCCTTGTCATCGCACCAGCGCACCTTGTCCGTCCAGGCAATAAACGGCCGATGGCGGCACAGATCGGGATAGGCCACCAGCAGATGGCGATAGAACTCGCGCCAAATCAGCTCGTTGAGCCAGGCGAAGGCACCGCTTTCGCGATCTTCCAGCAGCTGCGGGCATTCGGCGCGCAGGCGGTTGAAGCACTGGCGCGGCGACAGCACGCCGATCGCCAGATAGGGCGACAGGCTGCTGGTGCCGGCGAGGGCCGGCAGATCGCGCTGCCGGAGGTAATCCTGCACCTGCTCGCGGCAAAAAGCGCGCAGCCGCTGCAACGCGGCCTCCTCACCAACGGGATAGCCATCCCCGATGTCTGCCGTGGGATAATCGAACGCCGCCGGCGCCTCAGGCGCAGGCAACGCGCCACCGGCGCGGATCTTCGGCGCCGGCAGGCAACTCACGTCGGACTCGGTCAGGCGTTGAATAAAGGCGTTGCGAAACGGCGTATAGACCTTGTACATCTCTCCGCCGCCGGTGAGCACGCTGCCCGGCGGCAACAGCAGGCTGTCATCGAAACCGTGGCACCTCACCCGGCCACTCAACCGCTGTTCCAGCCGCGCATCGCGCCGCCGTTCGTTCAGTTCGTACTGGCGATTGTAAAACAGCGTATCCACCTGCTCCCGCTCGCAATAGTCCGCCAGCCAGTCAATCGACGCGGCAAAGTCCGCACAGGCATGGCAATGCAGCGCAATGCCCTTGTGCGCCAGCGCCTGCTGCACCGCCTGCAGGCTGGCGTGGATCAGCGCCGCCTGCCGCGGCGCCATCTCATGTTGCCGCCACTGCTGCGGCGTGGCGATAAACACCGCCAGCACCCGGGCTTCGGGATCGCTGCAGGCGGCGTGCAGCGCGTTGTTGTCGGTGATACGCAGATCGTTACGCAACCAGACCAGATGCGTGGTCATAAAACTCCTTGTCAATCAATGGCCGTAACGCAAACGCAGCGCCTCCGGATAAGGTTCGAAATAGCGTTGTTCCGCCAGATAGCGATCGGGGTATTCCGCCATGTAATGTTTGAGCAGCGCGATCGGTGCCAACAGCGGCTGCATGCCCTGCCGGTAGCGATCGATCAGATGCGCCAGCTCCTGGCGCTGCGCCGTACTGAGCTGACGGCGGAAATAGCCCTGCACGTGCATCAACACATTGGTGTGGTTGCGGCGCGTTGCCTTGTGCGCCAACAGCGCCATCAGGCGGCTGCGGTATTCCACGGCGAAGGCCTCCAGCGAGTCCCAACGGTGAATATCGGCGACGAAGCGCCCCAGCTCCCGATACGCCGGCTGCGAATGCGCCAGCAGCGACAGCTTATAGCGGCTGTGAAACGCGATCAGCCCGCCGCGGGTCAGCCCCTGACGCCACAGCATGTTCAGCTCGTACAGCGCATACACCCGTTCAATGAAGTTTTCCCGCAGTGCCGCGTCCTGCAATCGTCCATCCTCTTCGACCGGCAGCCACGGCATCTGGCGCAGCAGTTCGGCGGTAAACAGACCGACGCCGTTTTTACGCGAGTCCTTGCCGTTTTCGCTGTAGACCCGCACCCGCTCCAGGCCGCAGCTCGGTGACTTGGCGCAGACGATATAGCCGCAAAGATGTTGCAAGGCCGCCACGCGCTGCGCGGAGAAGCCGCGCATCTCCTCGGTCAGATCCACGCCGGCGTCGTTGCTGTAGCGCATCGCCGGCCACGGCTGCGCCTGTTTCACCAGGCGCAGCGCCGGGCGCGGCGTAGGCAGCCCGATCGCCATTTCTGGGCAAACGGGCTCAAAGCGCACATAGGGCGCCAACTGTTCCACCGCAAAGGCCAGCCGCTTGTGGCCGCCGTCGAAACGCACCGTCTCGCCCAGTAAACAGGCGCTGATGCCGATAGGGATTTTGTCACTCATACCGCTCTCCCGTGTTGTTGGCCGATGAGGAAAGTGTAGAAGAATGGCTTGCCGAATACGACCTTGCGCTTGATAGGGGCGGCCAGAGGCATAAAAAAACCCCCGCCGCAGGGCGAGGGTTTTTTCGTGAATCGGCAGCGACTCAGTAGAAATCGCAGGACGCCAGTTCCGCCTGCTGCAGCCAGACCGGCTTATCGCTGGTTTTTGACCAGACGCGGTGCAGGTAGCTGTAAAAACGCCCGCGATCGCTGCGGAACAGCATCACCGGCAGGGCCAAAATGCCCGCGATAACCACTGCGCTGCGGCGCAGGAGAATCCGATGCAATGAATAAGCGTGATAGGTAGTAGACATGCGAACCTCCTTAAAAACGCCTGCCGTTGATTTGTCAGGGAAAACGGCGTCGGCGTATCAAATGAACAATCGGTAATTTGGTAACTGAGCAAAATTTTAGCGCACTTGATGAAAGTTTACTACTCATCCGACCACTAAATCGCACAAAAAATCGCTAATCGCCGCAGCGATCCGTAATTTTGTTACAGCCAAGTTAATTTTTAACTTACCATGGGTTACATTGTGGTTATTATCCGGGTGGTTATTTCCCGCTTACGCCCGTTCTCCCTCCTCCATCAGGGGCAATCTCGCCACCGGCCTGATGGTTGAAGCGCTGAATTTCCGCTGCAATTTCAGCCATTTTTATACTTTTTTTACACCCACCCGCGCGATTTTTTCATCTTCTTTCTACCCCTCTCCCTACACTGCCTCTATCAAAAACAACACCTCTGGAGGTGTCCCGTGAGTTTCAGCGTTATTGGTGGTGCGCTGTTGGTTCTGCTGCTGTTGGCCTATTTGGTCTACGCCCTGTTTAACGCGGAGGATTTCTGATGGCGGCTTCAGCCTTTTTACTGATCGCCAGCTTCCTGCTGGTGCTTCTGCTGCTAGCCCGGCCGCTGGGCGGCTTTATGGCGCGCCTGATCGAAGGTGAGCCGTTGCCTGCGCTGCGCGGGGTAGAAGCCGGCGTCTGGCGCGCCTGCGGCATCCGCGCCACCGAGATGAACTGGTGGCAGTACGCGCTGGCGATCCTGGCGTTCAACCTGCTCGGCCTGGCGCTGTTGTTCGCCCTGCTGATGACGCAGGGCTCGCTGCCGCTCAACCCGCAAGGCTTCCCGGGCCTCTCCTGGGATCTGGCGCTCAACACCGCCGTCAGCTTCGTCACCAACACCAACTGGCAGGCCTACAGCGGCGAAAGCGCCCTCAGCTATTTCAGCCAGATGGCCGGGCTGGCGGTGCAGAACTTCGTCTCCGCCTCCACCGGCATCGCCGTGGCCTTTGCGCTGATCCGCGCCTTTACCCGCCGCGCCGGCAACACCGTCGGCAACGCCTGGGCCGATCTGTTCCGCATCACGCTGTATGTGCTGCTGCCGATCGCGCTGCTGATCGCCCTGTTCTTCGTCAGCCAGGGCACGCTGCAAAACTTCCTGCCTTACCTGCACGTCACCACGCTCGAAGGCGCGCAGCAGACGCTGCCGATGGGGCCGGTGGCCTCGCAGGAAGCGATCAAGATGCTTGGCACCAACGGCGGCGGCTTCTTCGGCGCCAACTCGGCGCACCCGTTCGAGAACCCGACCGTGCTGACCAACTTCGTGCAGATGCTGGCCATCTTCCTGATCCCCTGCGCACTGTGCTTCTCCTTCGGCCAGTTGGCCGGTGAAAACCGCCAGGGCCATGCGCTGATCTGGGCGATGGCGCTGATCTTCGTGGTGGCGGTGGTCGTGGTGATGTACGCCGAACTGGCGGGCAACCCGCACCTGAGCGCGCTGGGCGCCGACAGCAACATCAATATGGAAGGCAAAGAGTCGCGCTTCGGCATTCTTGCCACCAGCCTGTTCTCGGTGGTGACCACCGCCGCGTCCTGCGGGGCGGTTAACGCCATGCACGACTCCTTCACCGCGCTGGGTGGCATGGTGCCGATGTGGCTGATGCAGATCGGTGAGGTGGTGTTCGGCGGCGTCGGCTCCGGCCTGTACGGCATGCTGCTGTTCGTGCTGCTGACGGTGTTTATCGCCGGTCTGATGATCGGCCGCACCCCGGAATATCTGGGCAAGAAAATCGACGTTTACGACATGAAGATGACCGCGCTGGCGATCCTGGTCACGCCGACGCTGGTGTTGCTGGGCAGCGCGCTGGCCATCGGCACCGACGCGGGCCGCGCCGGCATCCTCAACCCGGGCGCTCACGGCTTCAGCGAAGTGCTGTACGCCCTGTCCTCCGCCGCCAACAACAACGGCAGCGCCTTCGCCGGGTTGAGCGTCAATACGCCGTTCTACAACCTGCTGTTGGCCTTCGCCATGTTTGTCGGCCGCTTCGGGGTGATCCTGCCGGTGCTGGCGATCGCCGGTTCGCTGAGCGCCAAACAACGCCAGCCGGCGGGCAACGGCACCCTGCCGACCTATGGGCCGCTGTTTATCGGCCTGCTGATCGGCACCGTGCTGCTGGTGGGCGCGCTGACCTTCGTGCCGGCGCTGGCGCTGGGCCCGGTGGCCGAGCATTTGCAGCTTTGGTTGGCAAACTAACAGACGTCACAGAGAGAGAATAAGAGATGACTCGCAAACAACGCGCGCTGTTTGAACCGGCCCTGGTGCGCACCGCGCTGATCGATGCGGTGAAAAAACTGGACCCTCGCGTTCAATGGCGCAACCCGGTGATGTTCGTGGTGTATATCGGCAGCATTCTGACCACCGCCATCTGGCTGGCGATCCTCACCGGCCAAACCGACGGCGCCGCCGCCTTTACCGGCAGCGTCGCCCTGTGGTTATGGTTCACCGTGCTGTTCGCCAACTTCGCGGAAGCGCTGGCCGAAGGGCGCAGCAAGGCCCAGGCGGAAAGCCTGAAGGGCACCAAGAAAACCAGCTGGGCGAAAAAACTGGCCGGCCCGCGCCGCGACGGCGCCACGGAGAAAGTGGCCGCCGAAAGCCTGCGCAAGGGCGATATCGTGCTGGTGGAAGCCGGCGACACCATCCCGTGCGACGGCGAAGTGCTGGAAGGCGGCGCCTCGGTAGATGAAAGCGCCATCACCGGTGAGTCCGCGCCGGTGATCCGCGAGTCCGGCGGCGACTTCTCCTCGGTCACCGGCGGCACCCGCGTGCTGTCCGACTGGCTGGTGGTGCAGTGCAGCGTCAACCCGGGGGAAACCTTCCTCGATCGCATGATCGCCATGGTGGAAGGCGCCAAACGCCGCAAAACGCCGAACGAGATCGCACTGACTATCCTGCTGGTGGCGCTGACCATCGTGTTCGTCTTGGCCACCGCCACCCTGTTCCCGTTCTCGCAATACAGCGTGGAAGCGGCCGGCAGCGGCAGCGTGGTCACCATCACCGTGCTGGTCGCGCTGCTGGTCTGTCTGATCCCCACCACCATCGGTGGCCTGCTGTCCGCCATCGGCGTGGCCGGGATGAGCCGCATGCTCGGCGCCAACGTGATCGCCACCAGCGGCCGCGCGGTGGAAGCCGCCGGCGACGTGGACGTGCTGCTGCTGGATAAAACCGGCACCATCACGCTGGGCAACCGCCAGGCTTCGGAGTTCCTGCCGGCGCCGGGCGTGAAAGAGCAAGAGCTGGCGGATGCCGCGCAGCTGGCCTCACTGGCGGACGAAACGCCGGAAGGCCGCAGCATCGTGGTGTTGGCCAAACAGCGATTCAACCTGCGCGAACGCGATCTGCAGGCGCTGAACGCCACCTTCGTGCCCTTCTCCGCCCAGACCCGCATGAGCGGCGTCAACGTGCAGGAGCGCATGATCCGCAAAGGCGCAGTGGATGCCATTCGCCGTCACGTCGAATCCAATCAGGGGCACTTCCCGCGGGCGGTGGACGATCTGGTGGAAAGCGTGGCGCGCACCGGCGGTACACCGCTGGTGGTGGCGGAAGGCGCCCGAGTGCTGGGCGTGGTGGCGCTGAAGGATATCGTCAAGGGCGGCATCAAGGAACGCTTCAATGAGCTGCGCAAGATGGGCATCAAAACGGTGATGATCACCGGCGATAACCCGCTGACCGCGGCGGCGATCGCCGCCGAAGCCGGGGTGGACGACTTCCTGTCGGAAGCCACGCCGGAAGCCAAGCTGGCGCTGATCCGCCAGTACCAGGCGGAAGGCCGCCTGGTGGCGATGACCGGCGACGGCACCAACGACGCCCCGGCGCTGGCGCAGGCCGATGTGGCGGTGGCGATGAACTCCGGCACCCAGGCCGCCAAAGAGGCGGGCAACATGGTCGATCTGGATTCCAACCCGACCAAGCTGATCGAAGTGGTGCACATCGGCAAACAGATGCTGATGACGCGCGGCTCGCTGACCACCTTCAGCATCGCCAACGACGTGGCCAAATACTTCGCCATCATTCCGGCGGCGTTCGCGGCCACCTATCCGCAGCTGAACGCGCTGAACGTGATGCATCTGCATTCCCCGGCCTCCGCCATCATGTCGGCGGTGATCTTCAACGCCCTGGTGATCGTGTTCCTGATCCCGCTGGCGCTGAAAGGGGTGAGCTACAAACCGATGAGCGCCGCAGCCCTGCTGCGCCGCAACCTGTGGCTGTACGGGGTCGGCGGCCTGCTGGTGCCGTTCGTCGGCATCAAACTGATCGACCTGATCCTGGTCGCGCTACACGTCGCCGGTTAACCATTGAGGGAAATGAACATGACTTATTTACGACCTGCGCTGGTGATGCTGATCCTGCTGACGCTGATCACCGGCATCGCCTATCCGCTGCTGACCACCGGGCTGGCGCAGCTGCTGTTTCCGAGTGCGGCCAACGGTTCGCTGCTGTACCGGGGCGACAAGGCGGTCGGCTCCGCACTGATCGGCCAGAACTTCACGCGCGCCGACTATTTCTGGGGCCGCCCATCGGCCACCGGCGATTCGGCCTATAATCCACTGGCCTCTGCCGGCAGCAACCTGGCGGCCACCAACCCGGCGTTGGATAAGGCTATCGCCGAGCGCGCAGCGCAGCTGCGCCAGGCCAACCCTGCGATGAGCGGCCCGATCCCGGTCGATCTGCTGACCGCCTCCGGCAGCGGGTTGGATCCGCAGATCTCGATCGCCGCCGCACAGTATCAGCTGGCACGAGTCGCGGCGGCACGGCATCTGCCGCCGGAACAGATCGCCAAACTGATCGAAGACAACACCGATCGGGCCACGCCCAACTTCATGGGGGAATCGGTGGTGAACGTACTGAAGCTGAACCTGGCGCTGGATGCGTTGAAGTAACGCGCCGTATTCAGCATAGTGATAGGGTTCGGCATGCCGAACCCCTTTTTGCTTGGTAACACAAGGAATTGTCATGGTCGAAGAAGAGCAGCAGCGCCCCGATCCCGATAGCCTGCTGGCGATGGCCAATGAAAAACCGCGCGGCCGGTTGAAGGTATTCTTCGGCGCCTGCGCCGGCGTCGGCAAAACCTACGCCATGCTGCAGGAAGCCCAGCGTTTGCGCGCTCAGGGGCTGGACGTGCTGGTCGGCGTGGTGGAAACCCACGGCCGCAGCGAGACCGCCGCCCTGCTCGACGGCCTGACGCTGCTGCCGCAAAAACGCATCCAGCATCGCGGCCGGCTGGTGCATGAATTCGATCTCGACGCCGCGCTGGCGCGCCACCCGGCGCTGGTGCTGATGGATGAACTGGCGCACAGCAACGCTCACGGTTCGCGCCACCCCAAACGCTGGCAGGATGTGGAAGAGCTGCTGGATGCCGGCATCGACGTGCTGACAACCGTCAACGTACAGCATCTGGAAAGCCTGAACGACGTAGTGGGCGGCGTGACCGGCGTGCGGGTGCGTGAAACGGTGCCCGACCACGTGTTTGACGAGGCCAGCGAAGTGGTGCTGGTCGATCTGCCGCCGGACGATCTGCGCCGGCGGCTGCACGAAGGCAAAGTGTATATTCCCGGCCAGGCCGAGCGCGCCATCGAGCACTTCTTCCGCAAAGGCAACCTGATCGCCCTGCGCGAGCTGGCGCTGCGCCGCACCGCCGATCGGGTCGATGACCAGATGCGCGAGTTTCGCGACACCCAGGGGCGCGAGAAAGTGTGGCACACCCGCGACAGCATTCTGCTGTGCGTCGGCCACAACAGCGGCAACGAAAAGCTGGTGCGCATCGCCGCCCGGCTGGCAGCGCGGCTCGGCTGCCACTGGCATGCGGTCTATGTGGAAACCCCCAAGCTGCACCGGCTGCCGGAAAACCAGCGCCGCGCCATTCTGCGCGCGCTGCGGCTGGCGCAGGAACTGGGGGCAGAAACCGCCACGCTGGCCGATCCGTCCGAAGAGCGCGCGGTGCTGCGCTATGCCCGCGAGCATAACCTCGGCAAAATCATCATCGGCCGCCGCAGCGAGCAGCGCTGGAAGCTGCGCGGCAGCTTCGCCGATCGCCTCGGCCGGCTGGGCCCGGATCTCGATCTGGTGATCGTGGCGCTGGAGAGCGACACCGCACAACCGCCGCCGGGCAAGGAGCACGACGGCCGCAGCTTCAATGATAAATGGCGCATGCAGCTGCGCGGTTGCGTGGTCGCGGTGGCGCTGTGCGCGCTGATTACCCTGCTCTCGCAGTGGCTGCTGCCGGGCTTCGATCAGGCCAACCTGGTGATGGTTTATCTGCTCGGCGTGGCGATCGTCGCGCTGTTCTTCGGCCGCTGGCCGTCGGTGCTGGCGGCGGTGATCAACGTCGCCAGTTTCGATCTGTTCTTCGTCCAGCCCGAATGGTCGTTCGCCGTCAGCGACATGCAGTATCTGCTGACCTTCGGCGTGATGCTCGCCGTCGGCATCATCATCGGCAACCTGACCGCCGGGGTGCGTTATCAGGCCCGGGTGGCGCGCTACCGCGAGCAGCGGGCGCGCCACCTGTACGAAATGTCGCGCGGGCTGAGCCGCGCGCTGACCGTGGCCGACATCGCCAACACCAGCCGCCACTTCCTCTCCAGCAGTTTCCAGGCGAAAACCGTGCTGCTGCTGCCGCAGGAAGACGGCCGCCTGCAACAGATGGTCGGCGAGGAAGGTGGACTGCTGTCGGTAGACGAGGCCATCGCACGCTGGAGCTTCGACAAAGGCCTGCCGGCCGGCGCCGGCACCGATACCCTGCCCGGCGTGCCTTACCAGCTGCTGCCGCTCAATACCCCCAAGCAGACCTTCGGCCTGCTGGCGATCGAGCCCAACAACCTGCGCCAGCTAATGGTGCCGGAACAGCAGCGGCTGCTGCAAACCTTCGCGGTGCTGATCGCTAGCGCGCTGGAGCGGCTGCACCTGGCGCGCAGCGCCGAGGAAGCCAAGCTGGACGCCGAGCGCGAACAGCTGCGCAACTCGCTGCTGGCGGCGCTGTCGCACGATCTGCGCACGCCGCTGACCGTGCTGTTCGGCCAGGCGGAAATCCTCACGCTGGACCTGGCGGCCGAAGGCTCCAATCACGCCACCCAGGCCAGCCAGATCCGCCAGCAGGTGCTGAGCACCACCCGGCTGGTAAATAACCTGCTGGATATGGCGCGCATCCAGTCCGGCGGTTTCAGCCTGCGCAAAGAGTGGCAGTCGCTGGAAGAGATCGTCGGCGCCTCGCTGCACATGCTGGAGCCGCTGCTCAGCCAGCATCCGATCGTGGTCGAGCTGCCGCCGGAACAGATCCTGGTCAACTGCGACGGCAGCCTGCTGGAACGGGTGTTCACCAACCTGTTGGAAAACGCCAATAAATACGCCGGCGCCGAGGCCACCATTGGCATTCGCGCCCGCACGCTGCCCGAGTGGCTGGAAGTCGAGGTCTGGGATAACGGCCCCGGCATCCCCGCCGATCAGCTCCAGCTGATTTTCGACAAGTTTTCACGCGGCAATAAAGAGTCGGCGATCCCCGGCGTCGGCTTGGGGTTAGCGATTTGCCGTGCCATTATTGAAGTGCATGATGGCCGCATCTGGGCGGAAAACGGCGCCAACGGCGGCGCCAGCTTCCGCTTCGTGCTGCCGCTGGAAAAACCGCCCGAGATCGACGGCGACGCCTTCGATCTGTAATCAACGCAGGGGAAACGTGAGCATAACGCCAACCAACATTCTGATTGTTGAAGATGAAAAAGAGATCCGCCGCTTCGTGCGCACCGCACTGGAGAGCGAAGGCCTGCGGGTATTTGAAAGTGAAACGCTGCAGCGTGGGTTGATTGAAGCCGGCACGCGCAAACCGGATCTGATCATTCTTGATTTGGGTTTGCCGGACGGCGACGGGCTGAGCTACATCCGCGATTTGCGGCAGTGGAGCGCCATTCCGGTGATCGTGCTGTCGGCGCGCAACGCCGAAGAGGACAAAATCGCCGCGCTGGACGCCGGCGCCGACGACTACCTCAGCAAACCGTTCGGCATCGGCGAGCTGCTGGCGCGGGTGCGGGTCGCGCTGCGTCGCCACTCCGCCAGCCAACAGGAAAGCCCGCTGATAAGCTTTTCGGAAATCACCGTCGATCTGGTGAATCGCCGGGTGCTGCGCAACGACGAAGATCTGCATCTGACGCCGATCGAGTTTCGCCTGTTGGCGGAGCTGCTGGCCAACGCCGGCAAAGTGATCACCCAACGCCAGCTGTTGAGCCACGTCTGGGGGCCGAACTACGTGGAGCACAGCCACTATCTGCGCATCTACATGGGCCACCTGCGGCAGAAGCTCGAAGCCGATCCGGCCCGGCCCAAACACCTGCTGACCGAAACCGGCGTCGGCTATCGCTTCATGCCTTAACCTCGGCGGGCGCGGTTTGCCGCGCCTTTACGCCGCCGGCCCCTTCTTCAATCCGACCATAAATTCCTTAAACGCCTCGCGCAGCGGAGCGAACACCGGGTGTTTGCGGTTTTCGATCATCACTTCGGAGAACAGCTTCAAGCCTACGGCGAAGGCCGCGCTCTGCTCGGGGCCGAAGTTCAGATCGTCACGCGCCCGGATGCGCTCGACGATATCGAGAATATCGTCGTGGTTGGTCACTTCAAAACTCAGCGGCGCTTTCTCGACGGGATTGCCCTGGCGATCGCTCAGGGCTTCAACGGTAATAGTAAAACGGTGGCCGGGCATCAGTTCTTCTCCTGCTGCGTGGGTTGAATATGCATTTCGCTTTCGATCGCCGCCACGGCGGTCAGCAACGCGGCGTTGATGCGCTCCACCTGCTGCGGCGTGAGATCGGCGCGCATCACGTTGCCGCGCAGCAGGCTGCGCAGGCGGTTCATGGCGTCGTAGATGCCTTCCGCCAGGTTGCCGTGCCGATAATGCTCGCGGCCGGCACCCGCCAGGCGCGCCAGAATGACGTCAACCACCTGTTGATGCTTTTGCAGCTCGCCCTCGCCCGCGGCGGTGATGCGATAGCTTTTGCGGCCGTTGCCGGTGGTGAGCGGCTCAAGGAAATCCTGCTCTTCCAGCAGCGTCAGCGTGGGGTAAATCACCCCCGGGCTCGGCACGTACAGGCCGGATGAGGCCTCCTCAATCGCCTTGATCAGCTCATAGCCGTGGCTGGGCTTGCGCGCCACCAGCGCCAGCAGCACCAGACGCAGATCGCCGTGCTCGAACAGACGGTGACGCCCGCCCCGGCCGCCGCGCCCACCCCGGCCGTGCTCTTCGCCGTCGCCGCCGAAGTGATGGCGCCCGCCGCGATGACGGCGACCCTCTTCGCATTCATGATGGTGGTGGTGATGCCGGTGTAAACCTAATCGATGAAACATAGCGTGATACCTCGCTTTAACGGTGAACATCAATACGAGATTGTTTAGATATATCTAAACAGCGTCGATAAGGCTAATCTAGATCGATATATCTAAATGCGCAAGCCTGCGCCGATAAAAAGATATATCTAAATTGCAGGCATAAAAAAAGCGCTGTAAAAACAGCGCTTTTTATCAATCAAGAAAAGCGATTACTTGGCGGAAGCCAGCACTTCGCTGACGATCTCGACCGCTTCGTGCTCGATCTTCTCGCGGTGTTCCGCCCCGAGGAAGCTCTCGCAGTAGATCTTGTATGCGTCTTCGGTACCGGAAGGACGGGCCGCGAACCAGCCGTTGTCGGTCATCACTTTCAGGCCGCCAATCGACGCGCCGTTGCCCGGTGCCGCAGTCAGACGGGCGGTGATCGGGTCGCCCGCCAGGGTATTGGCCTTGACCATCTCCGGCGACAGCTTGGACAGCGCCGCTTTTTGCGCCGCAGTCGCCGGTGCCTGGATGCGGTTGTAGCTTGGCGCACCGAAGCGTTTGGCCAGATCGTCATAGTGATGCTGCGGGTTTTCACCGGTTACCGCGGTGATTTCAGCCGCCAGCAGGCACATGATGATACCGTCTTTGTCCGTCGACCACGGTTTGCCGTTGAAGCGCAGGAACGAGGCCCCGGCGCTCTCTTCGCCGCCGAAGCCCAGGCTGCCGTCGAACAGGCCGTCCACGAACCACTTGAAGCCGACCGGCACTTCCACCAGCTTGCGGCCCAGGTCAGCCACCACGCGGTCGATCATCGCGCTGGACACCAGCGTTTTACCTACCGCCACATCGGCGCCCCACTGTGGGCGATGCTGGAACAGGTAGTTGATGGCTACCGCCAGATAATGGTTCGGGTTCATCAGGCCTTTCGGCGTGACGATGCCATGGCGGTCGTAATCCGGATCGTTGGCGAACGCCAGATCGAATTTGTCGCGCAGCGCCAGCAGGCCGGCCATCGCCGACTCGGACGAGCAGTCCATGCGGATGATGCCGTCGTGGTCCAAGTGCATAAAGCGGAAAGTCTGATCGATGGAATCGTTCACCAGCGTCAGATCCAGCTTGTAGTGCTCCGCCACGCGCTGCCAATAGGCGATGCCGGAACCGCCAAGCGGATCCACGCCCAGTTTCAGGCCGGCGCGTTGGATGGCCGGCATGTCGACCACCTCAACCAGGCCTTCGACATAAGGCTGCACCAGGTCTTTGGCATGCAGGTGGCCGCTGTTCCAGGCCTTGTCCAGCGACTGGCGCTGAACGCCTTTCAACTGTTGCGCCAGCAGTTCGTTGGCGCGCTTTTCAATCACCGACGTCAGGTTGGTGTCGGCCGGGCCGCCGTTCGGCGGGTTGTACTTGATGCCGCCGTCTTCCGGTGGGTTATGGGACGGCGTAATGACGATGCCGTCGGCCTGCGCGCCGCCGCGGCGGTTGTGGCACAGAATGGCGTGCGATACCGCCGGCGTTGGCGTGAAGCCGTTGTTTTCCTGCACGATCACATCGACGCCGTTGGCGGTCAGCACTTCCAGCACGGAAATGAAGGCCGGCTCGGACAGCGCATGGGTGTCTTTGCCCACGTAGCACGGGCCGGTGGTGCCCTGCTGATGACGAACTTCGGCGATCGCCTGAGCGATGGCGAGGATGTGCGCTTCGTTGAAGCTGTGGCGCTGTGCGCTGCCGCGGTGGCCGGAGGTGCCAAACTTCACCGCATGTGCGGGATTGCCGGCTTCCGGTTGCAGCACATAGTACTGCGACGTCAGCTGGGCTACGTTGATCAGATCGCTTTGGCGGGCGGGCTGCCCGGCACGTGGATTATTCGCCATCGACATATCTCCCTCATCCCTGTCGGTGACCGGGCAAATACGTCGCGCACGGCCATCATGACGGGCTGTTCGCTAAATTAGACGGTACCGCAAACTTTCTCGATCAGTTCCGCCGGGAACTGCATGGCCTGCATGATGTGTTCAATCATGCTGCGTTTGCGGCCGGTATTGGTATTGGTGATCACCCAGTAAGGGGTGCCCGGTACATGCTTCGGCTTGGTATGCGTGCCGTTGGCCAGCAAGGTCTGCTGATCGCCGGCGAAATAGGTGCGGGTACGGCCGGTCAACGCCTCGGTGGCGGCGGCGAAACCGGCGGCATCGAGGGTATACAGGGTGGACAGCACCAGCATGAAACGGTTGACCGCTTTGTTCTGCTCGGCATATTCATCCGACAACAGCAGCTCGCGCATGGCGCGCACGCGATCGCGCGGACGCTGCGCCGGCGCCGTTTTTTCCAGCTCGACGGACTGCGGCGCACTGGCGGCAGGCAACGCGCGCACCGGTTGCCCGGCGGTGAATTTCAACATGCGGCGTAAAATATCGGACGCGCTTTCACCGATGTGTTGCGTGTGGCTGGCAATATAACGGTAAAGCTCTTCGTCGACTTCAATAGTTTTCATCTTTATCCAATACTGTTTTTTCTACTTAGAACCTGAAGCCAGATCCTGCATTCAAGCCATGGGATTATAAGGTTAAAAGCGCTGGGGCGAACACAACAATGTGCCTCCGGACGGAAAATGCAGACTAATACCTATAGCCGGCACTGCCAAGCCCGCGCCGCGAAAATTCCGCATGATTCATCGTGCGATTCAATCATGATACCCTAATCTGAATCTCTCTCAGTATGAACTTCGCCATGAAATTACATTATCAACTGCTGGCCGCCGAGTCAGACGCGCTGCCGGTGCTGCTGATCCACGGGCTGTTCGGCAATCTGGACAACCTGGGCGTGCTGGCGCGCGATCTGCATAAACAGCACACGGTGATCAAGGTCGATCTGCGCAACCACGGCCTCTCCCCGCGCGCCGACGACATGAACTACGCCGCCATGGCGCAGGATCTGCTGGCGCTGCTCGACGAACTGCAGCTGGAGAAAGCGATCGTCATCGGCCATTCGATGGGCGGCAAAGCGGCGATGGCGCTGACCGCCATCGCGCCCGAGCGCGTCGCCAGGCTGATCGTCATCGACGTCGCGCCGGTGAATTACCAGACCCGCCGCCACGACGAGATCTTCGCCGCGCTGAAGGCCGTCAGCGCCGCCGGCATCACCCAGCGCCAGGCGGCTGCCCAGCTGATGCGCGACTACCTGCAGGAAGAAGGCGTGATCCAGTTCCTGCTGAAGTCCTTCCACAACGGCGAATGGCGCTTCAACCTGCCGGTGCTGATCGAACGCTACGAAGACATCACCGGCTGGCAGGAAGTCCCGGCCTGGCCGCATCCGACCCTGTTCATTCGCGGCGGCCTGTCGCCGTACGTGCAGGACAGCTACCGTGCGGCCATCGCCCGCCAGTTCCCGCAGGCCCGCGCGCACGTCGTCGCCGGCACCGGCCATTGGGTGCACGCCGAAAAACCGGAAGCGGTGCTGCGCACCATTCACCGTTTCCTCGACGAAGCCTGAAAAACGCACTCACCTGGCGAAAAAACGCGCTAAAGATAACGGCTTAGCGCGTTTAGCCCGCAGTTAGGCATTGTCGTCGCTCCATCTGCTGGGGTAATATGGCGCGCTATAATTTTGCCACCGCGCCAGCGCGTTCGCGAACGCCGGTTCGGGGGTGAATTTGGGTTAGGGTTTATTGGCCCGAAGTGTGTTAACCGATGCCTCCGGAAGCGTGCGAGCGCTTTTTGATGCAAACTCCCTTGCAGTACCGCTACCTATGGCAAAAGAACAAACGGATCGCACGACGCTGGATCTGTTCGCAGATGAACGCCGTCCGGGGCGCCCGAAAACCAACCCGCTTTCCCGCGATGAACAGCTTAGAATCAATAAGCGCAATCAGCTACGGCGCGATAAAGTGCGTGGATTGCGGCGCGTAGAGCTGAAAATCAACGCGGATGCGGTGGACGCCCTGAACAAACTGGCGGAACAGCGCAACATCAGCCGCAGCGAACTCATCGAGCAGATGCTGTTGGCACAACTGGCGGAAGAACAGCCGGAACATTGATCTCTTCGGCCGCACGCGCGGCGCGGCGTTAAGGACAACGCCGGATCGACCACGCTTTTCTTCATTCTCCGGCATCGCATAAATGCGATAAAACCCCGGCGCCACTTTCTGGCATGATACGCATTTACCGGTAAGAGACTGCGCCTGTCGGCGCCCGCCCCGGAGGCGAAAGGCTCTTGCCATGGCATCATTTTAATCGGCGTCAGCGGCGGCAGTGCCGGCGTCGAGTAATGCAATTACTTGAATTTAAAGGTTATACGCGATATGGCTACTGTAGGCATTTTCTTTGGCAGCGACACTGGCAATACCGAAAACATTGCCAAAATGATCCAGAAAATTCTCCAGAAACAGTTTGGCGACGACGTCTCTGAAGTGCATGACATCGCTAAAAGCAGCAAAGAAGACCTGGAAGGGTTCGATATCCTGCTGCTGGGTATCCCGACCTGGTACTACGGTGAAGCGCAGTGTGACTGGGATGATTTCTTCCCGACGCTGGAAGAAGTCGACTTCAACGGCAAACTGGTGGCGCTGTTCGGCTGCGGCGACCAGGAAGACTACGCGGAATACTTCTGTGACGCGATGGGCACCATCCGCGACATCATCGAACCGCGTGGCGCGGCCATCGTGGGCCACTGGCCGACCAAAGGCTACCACTTCGAGGCCTCCAAAGGCCTGGCGGACGACAGCCACTTCATCGGTCTGGCGATCGACGAAGACCGTCAGCCTGAGCTGACCAACGAGCGCGTGGACGCCTGGGTCAAACAAATCGTCGAAGAGCTGAGCCTGGCCGATATCGTCGGCTAAGCCCCGGCACTGGCGAAAGGTTGAACAAAGGCCCTGTAAAGTGCATAGTGTGCCCACAGGGCCGTCATCGGCAGCAGGGATTGCTGCGATAGAAGCTACAGATTTGTAACTTCCCACCCCGTCACGGTAGACTGAGATATCGGTTTATCCCATCCATCAAGGCGTTGCATGCAAAACATGCAATAGTGCAATTATATCTTTGTTAACAACCGGCGGTTTCCATTTAGTACAACCGGTTCTATAATGAGACGCATTAACTCTTTGTGCCGACCGATGCCACAGGCGAGTACGCCTCAACTTGATTAGCATAGTAACAGGACTGAATTCGCATGACCGACAACAACATCGCATTGAAGAAGGCCGGCTTAAAAGTCACGCTTCCGCGACTCAAAATCCTGGAAGTACTGCAAAATCCGGAATGCCATCACGTCAGTGCGGAAGATTTGTACAAAAAACTGATTGATATGGGCGAAGAGATCGGGCTGGCAACGGTTTATCGCGTACTGAACCAGTTTGACGATGCGGGCATTGTGACACGTCACAATTTCGAAGGCGGCAAGTCCGTGTTCGAGCTGACCCAACAGCATCACCACGATCACCTGATTTGCCTGGACTGCGGCAAAGTGATCGAATTCAGCGACGAATCCATCGAAGTGCGGCAGCGTGACATCGCCAAGCAGCACGGCATCAAGCTCACCAACCACAGCCTGTACCTGTACGGCCACTGTGAAACCGGTGACTGTCGCGAAGACGAAACGCTGCACGACAAGAAATAAGCCTGACCGGCTATGAAAAACCGCCTCACACCGAGGCGGTTTTTTTATGCCTGCCGTGCAAAGGGCAAAAAAATCCCCGGACAAGCCGGGGGAAAATCATGTCATGAAATATCACAATTGCAGCGGCACTGCTACTCCACGTACTACTCTCACTACAACGTCCGCCCTACGCCGACACGCGCGGGCGAACGCATTCCCCCTTCGTTATACGGCCGCCGCCAGGGCAGCAGGCCGTTGCACCGGGCTTAGACCTTCTCGGCGCGGCTGTAGCGCTTGCCGTCCGGGCTAACCGAACGCACCTGCACCTCACCGGACACCGCAGGCTTGGCCTTGGCGTCATAGCGCTGCCACTGCTTGCCGCCGTCGGTGGAGTACTCGATGCCCAATCCCGGCAGCGCGATATTCGCCTCCAGCTTGCCGCCCGCTACGCGTGCGCCCGGCACCGGCAGACGGTAAGCGACGCCACCTTTGTCCAGCTTGGCCAGTTCACGCTGCCCCAGGATATTGGCGAAGCGCAGCCAGTCTTTCTCCAGCGTCTTGGTATCGACAAAGTGGGTTTCCCCGCCTTTGTATTCGCGGCCGGCGCGATAGTCCTGCTCCCAACCGGCGCGGTGCCAGGCGCGTTCAGCCACCGACAGCGCGCGTGGGAAGATCATGTATTCCATCTGCGGATCGGTGCGCTGGGTTTCGCTCCACAGCTGAGCGGACAGCCCGTAGGCGCCCGGCCACGGCTTGTCGCTCTTGGCGTTGAAGTGGTTGCCGTCGCGGTCGACCGAAGTTTCCGCGTTCTGCGGCATGTTGTCCGGCGCGAAGCTGAACACCTTGCGCTCGTCGCTGAAGCGGGTACCCCAGTAGTAACCGCGCTCGTCCGGGTTCACCTCGTAAGGGAAGTCCATGTAGACGTAGTCCGGGTTGGAAACCACCACTTCATACCCTTTGTTGGCCCAGTCGTTGACGCTATCGAAACCGCCCCAGTACAGGGTATCCCAGAAGTTGACGCCCACGCGCGAGGTGGCGAACGCCTTCGCGTTCTCGGCGTCTTTCAGGCCATCCTGCCAGGCCTGCATTCTGTCGATGCCGTGCGCCTTCACCAGCTTGCTGACCTCTTGGCCGAAGTAGCTCGGCAGATGCTCCATGTCGGCCACCTTGCCTTCTTTGATCATCGTCTGGCACACCTGCGACTTGGCCCACGGCTTGTCTTCGTTGCTCTGATCGATGATGCCTTTGCCCGGCTCCGGTTTCGCCTTGTCGGTGTAGCCGGCGCCCAGGCGAATGTTTTTCGCTTCGTCGCCGCCGAAGTGCCAGGTCTTGATCGGCTGGCCGGCCTCTTTATGCATCTGGGCGATCTCGCCGATCACCTTGTCGACAAAACGCTGGGAAGAATCCAGGCACGGGTTCAGGTAGCTCTGGCGGTTAAAGAACTGCACGGAGGTGGTGTTGGAGGTATCGGTCGGATCCACCAGGCGGAATTCGTTGGCCTCTTGCTCTTTCCCGGCGGCATGCAGCTTTTTATAGCGCGCTTCCATCGAGACCACCGCGGCGCGGGCGTGTGCCGGCATGTCGATCTCCGGGATCACTTCAATCTGGCGTGCCTGGGCGTATTTGATGATGTCGATATAGTCCTGACGGCTGAAGAAGCCGCCGTAGACGTCCGGCCCCTGGCCGTACTGCGGCAGCAGACAGGTGGTTTCGCTCAGATCGTGGCAGCGCTGGCCGCCGACCTCCGTCAGCTCAGGCAAACCGGGGATCTCGATGCGCCAGCCTTCGTCATCGCTCAGGTGGAAGTGGAATTTGTTGAGCTTGTAGGCCGCCATCTGATCCAGCAGGCGCAGCACCGCGTCCTTCTTATGGAAGTTGCGCGCTACGTCGAGGAAAATGCCGCGATACTGGAAGCGTGGCGCATCGCTGGCGTCCAGCGTGGCGATCTTGCCGCTGCCGTCGCTCGGCACTAACGACAGGATCGACTGCAGCCCGTAGAACACCCCGGCCTGATCGAAGCCGATCACCCGCGCCTCTTTCTTGCCGATTTTCAGCTCATAGGCGCCCGGCACCGCCATCGCGCCTTTAAACTTGCCCGGCTGGATGTCGGTCTTGATCGGATAGCCGTTGGCCTGAACCGGCACACCCAGCAGCGCGAAGCGCTGGTTGACGACGTCTGCCGCCGGCTTGACCAGCGTGCTCAGATCCGGCGATACCCCTTTGCGCAAATCGACGTCCTGCGCGTGAACCTTCACCTGCATCGGCGTCGGCACGATCTGGCCGCGCAGCGCGCCGGCAGGCAGCGTCTGCAGATCGGCATTGCTGACAAAGCGCGAAGCCGGCGTCATCAGAATGTTTTTGTCGTCCTTGGTGCGCTTCCACTGGTCGCCGGTGAACGGCGCCACAAACTGGTCCAGGTTTTCGGTGTCGGTATTCGCCAGCATTTTCGGCTTGGCGTCGCCGGACGTGGCATACCAGCGCGGCAGGAAGTCGTTTCTGAACAGCTGCCAATATTCGGCGACCACCGGGATTTCCACCGCCTTACCGGCCGGGAAGCCGCTGAATTTGGCGGTCGGCTCCAGCTTGTACAGATCGCCGGTGAGGTGAGCAATCTTGAACTGGTCGTTGTCTACCCGCAGGGTCTGGCGCGGGCTGTGGAAATAGATGACCCAGTCTTTACCGTCGATCGCCTGGCCGTCGTTGCTGAGGGTGAACAACACCCGGTTGCATGAGGCCCAGTCGGCGCCCAGCGCCGCGCAATCCACGCCGTTTTCGCCGGCGCGGTTATCCAGCATTTTTACGTTCAGCTTCAGCTGGCTCAGCTGATCCACCAGCTGTTGATCGGCCATGGCGTTTCCCATGCTGCCCAGAAATCCCATCGTTGCCGTCAACGCGGCTAATGCGCTCAGTTTGAATGCGTTCATGTTCTTGTCCTTCTTAATTATTGTTATCGCGAATTTCTTGCCACAGCTTGCCGCACTTGGCGTCGTAGGCCTGACCGTTACCGCTGTGCACCGCCATAATGCAGTTCTGATAATCCATCACCCGCACCGTTTCCTGCGCGGCGAACTGCTGGTGCTGCTTCTCTTGTTTCAGCACGTTCAGCACCGCCTTACAGGGTTGCAGACGCTCCGGCGAACCTTCGGCGGTGTTGATGCAGGCGCTGTAAGCCTGCTTCAATTTGGCGTCTTCCGGCGGTGCGGCGGGTTGCGCACAGGCGCTCAAGGCCGCGGCGGCCGCCAACATCAGCATGATTTTTTTCATCGTTGAATTCCCTTAACTGCCCCCGGCGGCGAGGCCGGGGAACGCATCAGAAGATGGTGAATGGCGCGATGACCATGAACTTGACGTCTTTCTCGTCCTGGAAGATGTTGCCGTAACCGCCGCCCCAGCTCGGGATGTTGGTGTGGTTGTCATACTGGGTGTAGTGCAGCTTGATCAGGGTGCCCTTGGCGCGCCCTTCCTGGATGGTGTACATCGCGTCCAGGCTCCAGGCGCTTTCCTTCAGGCGCAGGCTCTGATCGTAGATCGGGTTGGTGCTCGGCTTGGCGTCCCAGGCGTAAACGTAGGAGCCGCCGACCGCCATGCCCGGCAGGTTCCAGTTGCTGAGGTCATACATCACGCCGGCGTACACCGCTTTCTCACCGTTGGCGTTAAAGTCGGAGCGGTTATCCCACCACACGTCCAGACGACCGTTGGACGAGGCGTAGGTCGGGGTCATGCGCTGCAGGAAGAAGCCCTGGTTGCCTTCCGCCTTGACCATGGTGCCTTCCAGACGCCAGTTGAACTGCCCGGTGGTGTAACCGAAGGTCAGCGCCTGCAGCCAGGCCAGGCCGTCGTAGATGCTGTTCGGATCGTTCTTGTCGCTGATGCGGTCTTCCGCACCGTAGAACTGGTAACTGGTGGTCAGCGGGTTGCCGAGCACATCGAATTTGTAAGACGCCTTGGTGAAGTATTGATTCACATAACCCTGCGCCTGGCCGAAGGCGGCTTCCAGCACCAGATCGTTTTTGAAATCGTACTTGGCGCCCAGCGAGTGCAGGTAGGAGACGCGCGTTTTCTTATCGTTCTGGCGGAAGTCGTCCATCTCGATATGCCACGGCGCCTTGTATTTATCGGTCCACATGTAGGAGAAGCTCAACGCACCGGCGTCGCCGTAGTCGAACTTGGCGCCGGCTTCGGCCCCCTGATAGGTGCCCGGCATAAAGCTCCAGTGCGGCGCCAGCAGGGTTTGGCCGCTCGGCTGAATATAGCCGGCGCGCGCCCAAACCGGGCCGTATTTGAATTTGGCGGCGGCTTTGTACAGGCTGACGCCGCCTTTGTCACCGGAATAGTCTTCGTCGTAGGTACGGTTTTTCGAGGAGAACGCGATCTCGTTCGGGTGGCCGCTGGCGCTGGATTCCGCCAGCTCGATGGCGGTAAAGGCACCGACGTCCAGACCAAACATGTCCCAGGCGTAGCCCGAAGCGAAATCCAGGCTCAGGTTGGCGGTGGAGTGCGACAGGTTGGTGGTGTATTGGTTGTAATCCTTGCTGTCCGGATTGAGATCTTTACGGTCGCGCTCACGTTGCCAGTAATAAATGCCGCCGGTCAGCGTGGAATCATCGATAAACCCTGCGGCTTTCGCCTCAGGCGCCATGGCAAACCCTGTTCCCAACAGCGCGCCCGCGACTGCGAGCGCCAGCGTTTTACGCTGAGCACCGTGCGTACCCATATTGAAATTCCTCTTTGACTTAACTTAAAAGTTGCAGCCGCCTGTGTTCACCACTGCCCTGCACGACTGCCAATAAAAAACCCGAACGGGTAAAAAATATTGCCGACGAGATGTTATTCCCACAGCACTAATTGCTACAGACAGACTATTTTTCGCGACGCGAATTATCAAATGAAAAATGAGGGAGATTTGTCAAAGTATGACAAGGAGCACATATCAGTGAGAATTTGTTACGCTGGTGATCATAGAGGGTGTCGAATAAAAAATTCAATTAAATCAGAATAAATTGAGATACAAGGTCAACCAGAGACGATTAATGGTTTCAGCCTGACTAAATTCGTCAGTCAGACGATAAAAATTGAGAGCGCTCTCCAAATGAAATTAATTCGCATCACGAATATATAAGAAAAAGTGAAGACTAATAGGACCAATATAAGAGAACTAATGGGTTAATGCGTCGCCATTAATTAAACGCACCCCGGATAAAATGAGAGAGGAATAGATCGCGAGCTGAGCGCAGGCATAAAAAAGCGCGGCTTAAAGCCGCGCTGATTCATTAATTTTCGAGGCTAATAAGATTAGCCTTCGATTTTCGCCCAGGTGTCACGCAGGCCGACGGTGCGGTTAAACACCAGATGCTCGGCCGACGAGTGACGGTTGTCGGCGCAGAAGTAACCTTCTCGCTCGAACTGATAGGCTTTCTCCGGCTGTGCAGCCGCCAGGCTCGGCTCGACGAAGCCGTGCTTGATGACCAGCGATTCCGGGTTGATGGTGGAGAGGAAGTCCTCCGCCGCGCCCGGATTAGGCACGCTGAACAGGCGATCGTACAGGCGAATTTCCGCCGGCAGCGCGTGCGCCGCTGACACCCAGTGGATCACGCCCTTCACCTTGCGGCCGTCGGCAGGATCTTTGCTCAGCGTTTCCGCATCGTAGCTGCAGAAGATGGTGGTGATCTCGCCCGCTTCGTCCTTCTCGACGCGCTCGGCCTTGATCACGTACGCATTGCGCAGACGCACTTCCTTGCCCAGCACCAGACGCTTGTACTGCTTGTTGGCTTCTTCGCGGAAGTCGGCGCGATCGATATAGATCTCGCGGCTGAACGGCACATCGCGGCTGCCCATTTCCGGTTTGTTCGGGTGGTTAGGCATGGTGACCATTTCCACCGCATCGCCCATGTTCTCGATGACGATTTTCACCGGATCCAGCACCGCCATGGCGCGCGGCGCGTTCTCGTTCAGATCGTCGCGGATGCAGGATTCCAGCGCCACCATCTCGACGTTGTTGTCTTGCTTGGTCACGCCGATGCGCAGGCAGAACTCACGAATCGAGGCGGCGGTATAACCGCGACGGCGCAGACCGGAGACGGTCGGCATACGCGGATCGTCCCAGCCTTCGACGATCTTCTCGGCCACCAGCTGGTGCAGCTTGCGCTTCGACATGATGGCGTATTCGAGGTTGAGACGCGAAAACTCGTACTGACGCGGGTGGCAAGGAATGGTGATGTTATCCAGCACCCAGTCATACAGACGGCGGTTATCCTGGAATTCCAGGGTGCACAGCGAATGGGTGATCCCTTCCAGCGCATCGGAAATGCAGTGGGTGAAATCGTACATCGGATAGATGCACCATTTATTGCCGGTCTGGTGGTGTTCGGCGAACTTGATGCGGTACAGCACCGGATCGCGCATCACGATAAACGGCGAAGCCATATCGATCTTGGCGCGCAGGCAGGCGGCGCCTTCGGCGAACTCGCCGTTGCGCATCTTCTCGAACAGCGCCAGGTTCTCTTCCACGCTGCGGCCGCGGTATGGGCTGTCTTTGCCCGGCGCGGTCAGGGTGCCGCGATATTCACGGATCTGCTCCGGCGACAGCTCATCGACGTAGGCCAGGCCCTTGGTGATCAGCTCAACCGCATACTGGTGCAGCTGATCGAAATAGTCTGAGGAGTAACGAACGTTGCCGCTCCACTCAAAGCCCAGCCACTCCACGTCGTGCTTGATTGACTCCACGAACTCGATGTCTTCTTTCACCGGGTTGGTGTCATCGAAACGCAGGTTGCACTGGCCCTGATAGTCCTTGGCGATGCCGAAGTTCAGGCAGATGGACTTGGCGTGGCCGATATGCAGATAGCCGTTAGGCTCCGGCGGGAAGCGGGTATGTACCGACGTGTGTTTCCCCGACGCCAGATCTTCATCGACGATCTGACGGATAAAATTGGTTGGGCGGGCTTCAGCCTCACTCATTTCACTGTTCCTCAATGCAAAGCGCTACACATAACCGCCTATGATCCAACAAGCCACGTCTGGAAACAACCGTTTGTTTCACGAAAAATGCGGCGCGTTGCACCGTCGGCGCGCAGCGCACCGCCGTGGGGCGAAACGGAATAAAAAAAGCGGGAAGAGATCGCTCTCTTCCCGCCAAGTCGGGGTAAACTCCGCCATGATGCGTGGCCGGCCCCCGGTACTACTCAGGTAAAAACGGTCTTACTTTTGGATCTCGTACAGCTTGGTCTGACCGGCGACGACAGAGCCGCTGGCCAGCGCCGCCAGGCCGGCGTAGTCGTCAGAGTTGCTGACCACCACCGGGCTTATCATCGAACGCGCGTTGGCGTTCAGATAATCCAGATCCAGTTCCAGAATCGGTTGACCGGCTTTCACTTCCGCGCCCTCTTCCACCAGGCGTTTGAAGCCCTGGCCTTCCAGCGCGACGGTGTCGATCCCCATGTGCACCACGATCTCGGCGCCCTTGTCGGTTTCCAGGCAGAACGCGTGGTTGGTATTGAAGATTTTCACCACGGTGCCGTCCGCCGGCGCCACGACGATGTTGTCGGTCGGGCGAATCGCCAGGCCGTCACCTACCGCCTTGCTGGCGAAAGCTTCGTCCGGCACCTGATCGAGCGCCACGACTTCACCGGTCACCGGCGCCACCAGCGTTTCAAACGCGACTTTCGGTGCGTTCGGTACCGCCTGCGGTTTGGCTTCCGCAGCAGGAGCCGCCGCCGGGGCCGCCGCTGCCGCTACCGGGCCGGCTGCAATCACGTTGCGCATTGCGCTGGCGATAAGTTCAGCACGGGTGCCGACGATCACTTGCACGCTCTGCTTGTTCAGACGGATAACGCCGGATGCGCCGAGGCGTTTCGCCAATGCGTCGTTCACCAGCGCGGAGTCTTTCACGTTCAAACGCAGGCGAGTGATGCAGGCATCGATGCCGGTCAGGTTGTCGGAACCGCCGATCGCGCCGACGTAGCGACGGGCCAGCGTGGTAGTTTCGTTCTCGTCTTTACCGGCGTTGCTGTTGACGTTGACGTCATAACCGTCGGTTTCGTCACCGGCAACCGCCAGCTCGCGGCCCGGGGTCATCAGGTTGAACTTGTTGATGGTGAAGCGGAACACCACATAGTAGATAACGAAGAACACCAGACCTTGCGGGATCAGCATGTACCAGTGGGTCGCCAACGGGTTGCGCGACGACAGCACCATATCCACCAAACCGGCGCTGAAGCCGAAACCGGCAATCCAGTGCATGCTGGCGGCGATGAAGACGGAAATCCCGGTCAAGATCGCGTGAAGCACATACAGCACCGGCGCCACAAACATGAAGGAGAATTCCAGCGGTTCGGTGATGCCGGTAAAGAAGGCAGCGAATGCCCCCGCCATCATGATCCCCAGCACTTTCGCCTTATTCTCAGGGCGCGCGCAGTGATAGATAGCCAGCGCTGCGCCCGGCAGACCAAACATCATGATCGGGAAGAAGCCCGCCTGATAACGGCCGGTGATGCCGACGACCGCTTTACCGGCTTCGATCGACTGCTGGCCGCCAAGGAAGTTAGGGATATCGTTGATGCCGGCCACGTCGAACCAGAACACCGAGTTCAGCGCGTGGTGCAGGCCGACCGGGATCAGCAGACGGTTGAAGAAGGCATAGATGCCCGCGCCGACGGAGCCCAATTTCTGGATGTGTTCGCCGAAGCTCACCAGAGCGCCGAACACCACTGGCCAGACATACATCAGGATGTAAGCGACCAGGATCATCAGGAAGGAAATGAGGATCGGCACCAGACGGCGGCCGCTGAAGAACGACAGCGCCTTAGGCAGCTCGACGCCGCTGAAGCGGTTGTACACTTCGGCGGAGATGATACCCACCAGAATACCGACGAACTGGTTTTCAATTTTGCCGAACGCGGCAGGCACCTGGTCGAGGGGGATCTTCTGAATCATCGACACGGCGGCCGGTGAACAGAGGGTGGTCAGCACCAGGAAACCGACGAAGCCGGTCAGTGCGGCAGAGCCGTCCTTGTCTTTGGACATGCCGTAGGCCACACCGATGGCGAACAGCACGGCCATATGATCGATAATGGCTGAACCGGATTTGATAAATAATGCGGCAAGCGCGTTGTCGCCGCCCCAACCAACAGGGTCAATCCAGTACCCGACGCCCATCAAGATGGCGGCGGCAGGCAGCGTGGCGACCGGCACCATCAGCGCCCGTCCCACCTTTTGCAAATAACTAAGAATGTTCACCTTTTCCCCCTATGTTGTCCGCGGACGGACCCTATTAGTAGTTTATTTGGATCTCTCACTACCTTTTTAGAAACAATGCTTGGCACGTATCACTCATGCCGAGTGTAAAAAATTTATTTTGTATCGCAAATTAAAACCTCCCTTTTTGTGATAAATATCACCAAAAAGTAGTCTTTCCCTCCCAGATTGCTGGCCATCACACAAAACTTATTTTATCATTCAAAAAATCAACCGGACGGACGATTCACGCGAGAATCATAAAGCTGGGTTACGCTTAGGACTCCCGCAGGCCCGTACAGTATAGCTTTAGTTTACTTATCCCAAGAGGTGTTAGATGAGACTTATCCCACTGAAAGATACCGCACAAGTCGGCAAATGGGCCGCGCGTCATATCGTTCAACGCATCAACGCATTCAAGCCAACCGCAGAGCGCCCGTTTGTCCTCGGCCTGCCTACCGGCGGCACGCCGCTGGAAGCCTACAAACATCTGATTGCGATGCACAAAGCAGGTGAAGTAAGCTTTAAGCATGTTGTGACTTTCAACATGGACGAGTACGTTGGCCTGCCGCAGGAACACCCGGAAAGCTACCACACCTTCATGTACCGCAACTTCTTTGACCACGTTGATATCCCTCGTGAAAATATCAACCTGCTGAACGGCAACGCCGCGGATGTCGACGCCGAGTGCCGCCAGTACGAAGAGAAGATCAAGTCTTACGGCAAAATTAACCTGTTCATGGGCGGCGTGGGCATCGACGGCCATATCGCGTTCAACGAGCCGGCTTCGTCTCTGGCTTCGCGCACCCGCATCAAAACGCTGACCGAAGACACCCGCATCGCCAACTCGCGCTTCTTCGGCGGCGACGTCAGCCTGGTGCCGAAATATGCGCTGACCGTCGGCGTGGGCACGCTGCTGGACGCGGAAGAAGTGATGATCCTGGTGACCGGCCACGCCAAGGCGCAGGCGCTGGAAGCCGCGGTGGAAGGCAACATCAACCACATGTGGACCATCAGCTGCCTGCAGTTGCACGCCAAAGCGGTCGTGGTGTGCGACGAGCCGGCCACCATGGAGCTGAAAGTCAAAACCGTCAAATATTTCCGCGAGTTAGAAGCGGAAAGCGTGAAAAGTCTTTAATCTTTGCAGGGGGCTACGATGTTCGCTTTAACCCACGGCCGAATCTATACCGGCCACGACGTACTTGATGACCATGCAGTCATTATCGCTGATGGGCTGATCGAGAGAGTCTGCCCGGCGGCTGAATTGCCCGCCGGCATCGAAACGCGCGACCTGGGTGGCGCCATCCTGGCCCCTGGGCTTATCGACGTGCAGCTGAACGGCTGCGGCGGCGTCCAGTTCAACGATTCGCTGGAAGCGATTTCGGAAGAAACGCTGGAGATCATGCAGCGCGCCAACGAGAAATCCGGCTGCACCAGCTATCTGCCGACGCTGATCACCAGCAGCGACGAATTCATGAAGCACAGCGTCGACGTGATGCGTGCTTATCTGAAAAAGCACCAAAACCAGGCGCTGGGCCTGCACCTGGAAGGGCCGTACCTCAGCCCGGTGAAAAAAGGCACCCATAACCCGGCGTTCATTCGCAAGCCAACTCAGGACATGATCGATTACCTGTGCGCCAACGCCGACGTGATCACCAAGGTGACGCTGGCGCCGGAAATGGTTGAGCCGCACGTTATCAAGCAGCTGACCGAGGCCGGCATCGTGGTCTCCGCCGGCCACTCGAACGCCACCTACGATCAGGCGCGCACCGGCTTCGCCGCCGGCATCAGCTTCGCCACCCACCTGTACAACGCCATGCCGTATATCACCGGCCGCGAACCGGGGCTGATGGGGGCGATCTTCGATACGCCGGAGGTCTATACCGGCATCATCGCCGACGGCCATCACGTGGCCTGGGCGAGTATCCGTAACGCCAAACGCCTGAAAGGTGATAAATTGGTATTGGTCACCGACGCGACCGCACCGGCAGGTGCAGATATTGACCAATTTATTTTCGCCGGTAAAACAATATACTATCGGGATGGGCTGTGCGTGGATGAGAACGGTACCCTGAGCGGTTCCGCACTGACCATGATCGAAGCGGTGCAAAACAGCGTCGAGCATATCGGCATCGCGCTGGACGAAGCGCTGCGCATGGCGACGCTGTATCCGGCGCGCGCCATCGGCGTCGAGCAGCGTCTGGGCACCATCGAAGCCGGCAAGGTGGCTAACCTGACCGCCTTCACCCGTGATTTCAAGATCACCAAAACGCTCGTTAACGGTAACGAGGTTTAATTCAATGAACAGCGAGTAACATTATTGATGAGCACTGGCGGACAAGCACAAATAGGGAACGTTGACTTAGTCAAACAGCTTAACGGCGCGGCAGTTTACCGCCTGATCGACCAGCAGGGCCCGATCTCGCGCATTCAAATTGCCGAACTCAGCCAGCTTGCCCCCGCCAGCGTCACCAAAATTACTCGCCAGCTGCTGGAGCGCGGGCTGATCAAAGAAGTCGATCAGCAAGCCTCCACCGGCGGCCGCCGCGCGATCTCCATCGTGTCGGAAACCCGTCATTTCCATACCGTCGCGGTACGTCTCGGCCGCCACGACGCCACCATCACCCTGTATGACATGAGCGGTAAATCGCTCAGCGAAGAACACTATCCGCTGCCGGAACGCACCCAGGAAACGCTGGAAAATGCACTGTTCGCCGCCATCGCCCAATTCATCGAAGCAAACCAGCGCCGCCTGCGCGAGCTGATCGCCATCGCGGTGATCCTGCCCGGCCTGGTGGATCCGGCGCTGGGCGTGGTGCGCTACATGCCGCACATCAGCGTCAGCAACTGGGCGCTGGTCGACAACCTGCAGCAGCGCTTCAACGTCACCAGCTTCGTCGGCCACGACATCCGCAGCCTGGCGCTGGCGGAGCACTACTTCGGCGCTACCCGCGACTGCGAAGACTCTATTCTGGTGCGCCTGCACCGCGGCACCGGCGCCGGCATCATCGTCAACGGGCAGATTTTTCTCGGCAATAACGGCAACGTCGGCGAAATCGGCCATATCCAAATCGATCCGCTGGGTGAACGCTGCCACTGCGGCAACTTCGGCTGCCTGGAAACTGTAGCCGCCAACGCGGCGATCGAACAGCGCGTGCGCCAGCTGCTGAGCCAGGGCTACCCGAGCAAACTGACGCTGGAAGACTGCGGCATCAACGCCATCTGCAAGGCCGCCAACCGCGGCGATCTGCTGGCCAGCGAAGTGATCGAACACGTCGGCCGCTATCTAGGCAAGGCGGTGGCCATCGCCATCAACCTGTTCAATCCGCAGAAGGTGGTGATCGCCGGTGAGATCACCGAAGCGGACAAGGTGCTGCTGCCGGCGATCCAGAGCTGCATCAATACCCAGGTGCTGAAGGACTTCCGCAAAAATCTGCCGGTGGTGACCTCCGAACTCAATCATCGCTCGGCGATCGGCGCTTTCGCCCTGGCCAAACGCGCGATGCTCAACGGCGTGCTCTTGCAGCGATTGCTGGAAAGCTGATCCGCCGCTTCTGGCAGGTGTGTTATCGTCACCCCTTGCCTGCCGTAATCATGAGAAACAGCGACAAATGAAAATCAAAAACGTTATATGCGATATCGACGGCGTGCTGCTGCATGACAATACGCCGGTGCCCGGCGCCGATCTGTTCCTGGCGCGCATCCAGGAACAAGGCATGCCGCTGGTGGTGCTGACCAACTACCCGTCACAGACCGCGCAGGATCTGGCGAACCGCTTCGCCGCCGCCGGGCTGGAAGTGCCGGAGAGCGCGTTCTATACCTCGGCGATGGCCACCGCCGATTTCCTGCGCCGCCAGGAAGGCAAAAAAGCCTACGTGGTCGGCGAAGGCGCCCTGATCCATGAGCTGTACAAAGCCGGTTTCACCATCACCGACATCAACCCGGATTTCGTGATCGTCGGTGAAACCCGCTCTTACAACTGGGACATGATGCACAAGGCCGCCTACTTCGTCAGTAACGGCGCACGCTTTATCGCCACCAACCCGGATAGCCACGGCCACGGCTTCTCGCCAGCCTGCGGCGCGCTGTGCGCTCCCATCGAGAAGATCACCGGCCGCAAGCCGTTTTACGTCGGCAAGCCCAGCCCGTGGATCATTCGCGCCGCATTGAACAAAATGCAGGCGCACTCGGAAGAGACGGTGATCGTCGGCGACAACCTGCGCACCGACATTCTGGCGGGCTTCCAGGCCGGTCTGGAAACCGTGCTGGTGCTGTCCGGCGTCTCCACGCTGAGCGACATTGAAACCATGCCGTTCCGCCCGAGCTACGTCTACCCTTCCGTTGCCGATATCACCATCTTCTGATGCATTTATGGCGGCTGCCCGGCCGCCATTATTTCTCTCTTCCTGACCGCAGTTTGAATTTAATTCGTTCATGGCCGCAAAAGGTTTCAGCCTGCCTGCGCTAAAAATCCTCATTATAACCTTACGCCCCGCCAATAGCTGATATTGCCGGCCAGCGGAAAACCTTTACCCCTAATTAATGAGGCTACCATGAGCACAAATAACATGATTAATGCCGCCGCCGATGACGCAGCCATTATGCCGACTATCGCCAATAAAAAAATCCTGATGGGTTTTTGGCACAACTGGGCCGCCGGCGCCAGTGACGGCTATCGGCAAGGCCAGTTCGCCAATATGAACCTGACCGATATTCCCGCCGAATACAACGTGGTGGCCGTCGCCTTTATGAAAGGCCAGGGCATCCCAACCTTCAAACCGTACAACCTGTCCGACGCCGAGTTCCGCCGCCAGGTGGGCGTGCTGAACAGCCAGGGCCGCGCGGTGCTGATCTCCCTCGGCGGCGCAGACGCGCATATCGAGCTGAAAACCGGCGACGAAGATAAGCTGAAAGACGAGATTATTCGCCTGGTGGAAGTCTATGGCTTCGACGGCCTGGATATCGATTTGGAACAGGCGGCAATCGGCGCCGCCAATAATAAAACCGTCTTGCCTGCGGCATTGAAAAAAGTAAAAGACTATTACGCCGCGCAGGGGAAAAACTTTATTATCAGCATGGCGCCGGAATTCCCATATTTACGTGAGAATGGCACCTACCTGGATTATATCAACGCCCTCGAAGGCTACTACGACTTTATCGCACCACAATATTACAACCAGGGTGGCGATGGCCTTTGGGTTGAAGAAATTAAAACCTGGCTGACCCAAAACGACGACACCAAGAAGGAAGACTTCCTCTACTACCTGACGGAAAGCCTGGTCACCGGCACCCGCGGCTATGCGAAGATCCCGGCGGCGAAATTCGTCATCGGCCTGCCGAGCAACAACGACGCCGCCGCCACCGGCTACGTGATCGATAAACAGGCGGTATATAACGCTTTCTCGCGTCTCGACGCCAAGAACCTGTCGATCAAGGGCCTGATGACCTGGTCAATCAACTGGGACAACGGTAATAGCAAAGCCGGCGTGGCCTACAACTGGGAATTCAAAACCCGCTACGCGCCGCTGATTCAGGGCGGCGTTACCCCACCGCCGGGAAAACCTAATGCACCGACTGCGCTGACGGTCGCCGAGCTGGGCGCCACCTCGCTGAAGCTGAGCTGGGCCGCCGCCACCGGCGCCTTACCGATCGCCAGTTACACCGTCTACCGCAACGGCACCCCGATCGGCCAGACCGCCGGCCTGTCGCTGGCCGACAGCGGCCTGACCCCGGCCACCCAGTACAGCTACTTCGTTACCGCCACCGACAGCCAGGGCAATACCTCGCTGCCGAGCAGCGCGCTGGCGGTTAAAACCGCCAACGACGGCACGCCACCCGATCCGGGGGCGCCCGAGTGGCAGAACAACCACAGCTACAAAGCCGGCGACGTGGTGAGTTATAAAGGCAAGAAATACACCTGTATCCAGGCGCACACCTCCAACGCCGGCTGGACGCCGGACGCCGCCTTCACCCTGTGGCAGCTCATCGCCTAATCGCTAATCGATTGCCGGCCAAACCGGCCGGCAATCCCGTCATCACGCTAAAAATTGCATAATCGTTAAATTTTCCCGCCAATAACTGAAAATCCGTTAAAAATCGCAGCCACGCAAACAACTATTTCTCAGCGTATGGCTAAAACACTTGCATCTCCTGCAGCTTTAGGCGCATTTTCATAACCACAGCGCAGCAAAACCGCGTTATCGCTGATGAATCGGCAATGCTGCCCATAACAGTAAAAAACAACATCACAGTCATGAAAGCCCGTTAGGAGAGTTGTATGTGTTCTATTTTCGGTGTGCTCGATCTGAAGTCCGATCCCGTTGAACTGCGTAAGAAAGCGCTGGAGCTGTCGCGCCTGATGCGCCACCGCGGCCCGGATTGGTCCGGCGTTTACGCCAGCGACAAAGCCATTTTGGCCCACGAACGCCTGTCGATCGTCGACGTCAACAACGGCGCTCAACCGCTGTACAACGCCGCGCACACCCACGTTCTGGCGGTCAACGGCGAAATTTACAACCACCAGGCGCTGCGCCAACAGCTGAGCGACCGCTACGCGTTCCAGACCGGGTCCGACTGTGAAGTGATCCTGGCGCTGTACCAGGAGAAAGGCCCGGATTTCCTCGACGATCTGCAAGGCATGTTCGCCTTCGCCCTGTATGACACCGAAAAAGACGCTTACCTGATCGGCCGCGATCACCTGGGCATCATCCCGCTGTACATGGGCCACGACGAGCACGGCAACCTGTACGTCGCCTCCGAAATGAAAGCGCTGGTGCCGGTGTGCCGCACCATCAAGGAATTCCCGGCCGGCAGCTACCTGTGGAGCCAGGACGGTGAGATCCGCGAATACTATCGCCGCGACTGGTTCGATTACGACAGCGTCAAAGACAACGTGACCGACGCCGCCGCCTTGCGCACCGCGCTGGAAGAGTCGGTGAAAAGCCACCTGATGTCCGACGTGCCTTACGGCGTGCTGCTGTCGGGCGGGCTGGATTCCTCGGTCATCTCGGCGATCACCAAGAAGTACGCCGCGCGCCGCGTGGAAGATCAGGAACGCAGCGAAGCCTGGTGGCCGCAGCTGCACTCCTTCGCCGTCGGTCTGGAAGGCTCGCCGGATCTGCGCGCCGCGCAGGAGGTCGCCAACCATCTGGGCACCGTGCACCATGAGATCCACTTCACCGTGCAGGAAGGCCTGGACGCCATCCGCGACGTGATTTACCACATCGAAACCTATGACGTCACCACCATTCGCGCCTCGACGCCAATGTACCTGATGTCGCGCAAAATCAAGGCGATGGGCATCAAGATGGTGCTCTCCGGCGAAGGCGCGGACGAAGTGTTCGGCGGCTACCTTTACTTCCATAAGGCGCCGGACGCCCGCGAATTCCACGAAGAGACCGTGCGCAAGCTGCTGGCGCTGCATATGTTCGACTGCGCGCGCGCCAACAAGGCGATGTCCGCCTGGGGCGTTGAGGCCCGCGTGCCGTTCCTGGACAAGAAATTCCTCGACGTGGCGATGCGCATCAACCCGAAAGATAAAATGTGCGGCAACGGCAAAATGGAAAAACACATCGTCCGCGAATGTTTCGAGTCCTATTTGCCGGCCAGCGTGGCCTGGCGCCAAAAAGAGCAGTTCTCCGACGGCGTCGGCTACAGCTGGATCGACACGCTAAAAGAGGTCGCTGCGCAGCAAATCAGCGATCAACAGCTCGAAACCGCGCGTTTCCGCTTCCCGTACAACACGCCGACCTCGAAAGAAGGCTACCTGTACCGCGAGATCTTCGAAGAGCTGTTCCCGCTGCCGAGCGCCGCCGAATGCGTGCCGGGCGGCCCGTCCGTCGCCTGCTCGTCCGCCAAGGCCATCGAATGGGACGAATCGTTCAAGAAGATGGACGATCCTTCCGGCCGCGCCGTCGGCGTGCACCAGGCCGCCTATAAATAATCGCGCGGCGTTTTCCCCAAGGCGGGCCTTTTGGCCCGCCTTTTTGTTGCCTTTCCCCCCCGCCAACTGCCTGAATTGCCGATTTTATCGCCATAATGTTCACAACCCAGACAAACGGCGCTTCCCGGCACTTTTTCGGGAAAAAACTTGTTGACGCAAATCGGTCATATACGCATAATGCGCCCCGCAACGCCGATGAAGGCAAAGCAAAAAAAGAGGGCTACGTAGCTCAGCTGGTTAGAGCACATCACTCATAATGATGGGGTCACAGGTTCGAATCCCGTCGTAGCCACCATCTCTTTTTTGCATTGCGGGAGTGGCGAAATTGGTAGACGCACCAGATTTAGGTTCTGGCGCCGCAAGGTGTGCGAGTTCAAGTCTCGCCTCCCGCACCATTTCTCTTCATCGTCGGCGCAGTATGTTGATGGGGTATCGCCAAGCGGTAAGGCACCGGTTTTTGATACCGGCATTCCCTGGTTCGAATCCAGGTACCCCAGCCATATTCTTTCGGGAATGGGGTTTCAACATAAGATTTGTTTGCAGGTGGGGTATCGCCAAGCGGTAAGGCACCGGTTTTTGATACCGGCATTCCCTGGTTCGAATCCAGGTACCCCAGCCATAACAAACTGCTTGCAAATCAAAGAAGTAAAAAGTAACATCGGCTACGTAGCTCAGCTGGTTAGAGCACATCACTCATAATGATGGGGTCACAGGTTCAAATCCCGTCGTAGCCACCATAATTGGGGTGTCGCCAAGCGGTAAGGCTCTGGTTTCTGATACCAGCATACCCAGGTTCGAATCCTGGCACCCCAGCCATATTTAGAAAAGCCCGCTTCGGCGGGCTTTTTGCTGTCTGGCGTTCAGTCAATCCTAACGGGCCCAGCCGCAACTGAGCCCTGTCGGTTACAATCCCAACGCGTACTTCAACGCATGCTCTTTCAGCTTGCCCGCCCGCTGCGCGGCCATCAGCGCCAGATTGCGCGCGACGTTCAGCGGCGCCAGGTTATTGCTGAAAGCCGTATAGAACAGATCCATCCCGCTCTGCATCAGCAGATTGTCGGTACGGCGGCGGCGCTGATAACGCAGCAGTACCGCCTCGCTGCTCCAGTCCTCTCCCTGCTCCCGCGCATCGCTCAATACGTTCAGCAAGGCATCCACGTCGCGATACCCCAGATTGACGCCCTGCCCCGCCAGCGGATTGATGGTATGCGCCGCATCCCCCAGCAGTGCCAGCCCCGGCAGCACGTAGCGCTGCGCATGACGCCGCGTCAGCGGGAACGAACCGGCGGCGTGCACCTTGACCGGGCCCAGTCGCGCCGGGAAAGCGGCGGCGATCTCACGCTCCAGCTGCGCCGGCGGCATCGCCTGCAGCTGGCGAATGCGCTGCGGGCTGTCATACCACACCAGCGACGCCCAGCTGTCGTACAGCGGCAGGAAGGCGCGCGGCCCAGACGGGAAGAAACGCTGCCAGGTCACATCCTGCTGCGGCGCGCCGGTATCGACGGTGATCAACATGCACGCCTGACGATACTGCCAGCCGTTGGTGCCGATCGCCGCCAGCTTGCGCACCTGCGAGTTGGCGCCGTCGGCGCCGACAACCAGGCGCGCCTGCAGCGTCTCGCCGCCGTCCAGCGTCAGCTGCCAGGCATTGTCCGCCCGCTGCAGCGATTGCAGCCTGGCGGGGCACAGCAGCGTCAGGTTGGCGCACTGCGCGAACTGCTGCCACAGCGCCAGCTGCAGAATGCGGTTTTCCACCATAAAGCCCAGCTCGGGCAGCCCCAGGGACACCGCGTCGAACGCCACGCGCGACGACGCCCATTCCCAGGTCTCCAGCCGGCGATACGGCGCTGTGCGCATCGCCGTCACGGCCTGCCAGGCGCCGAGCTGTTTCAGCAGCCCCACCGAGGTGCAGCCGATAGCGGAAATGCGCAGATCCGGCGGGCTTTGCGCCTCGAACGCCTGCGGCGCCTGATGTTCCAGCAACGCCACCGACCAGCCCGCCTGCGCCAGCCCCAGGGCCGCCGCCGCGCCGACCATGCCGCCGCCCACCACCACCGCGTCATACCGATTTTGAGATGTCTTCATATTGGCTATGTTTTCTGTGTGAATGCTCGCCATCCCACCCGGCATGGCGTTTTGCGCAGTGTACCGGATTTTCGCTCCGGCTTCAGGTCGCGTGCCATTTTCCCCCGCGCTGGTCACAACGGCGGCAAATGATTACAATACGCGCCCTGCATGTCGCGTAACGCAACTTTCGCTCCGCACTGAGTAATGGCAAGTCAATGACGAAAAAACTACATATCAAAACCTGGGGCTGCCAGATGAATGAGTATGATTCATCGAAAATGGCCGACCTGTTGAACAGCACGCACGGCTTCGAGTGGACCGAAAACGCCGAAGAGGCGGACGTGCTGCTGCTGAACACCTGCTCGATCCGTGAAAAAGCGCAGGAAAAAGTTTTCGCCATGCTGGGGCGCTGGCGCTTGCTGAAAGAAAAGAACCCGTCTGTCATCATCGGCGTCGGCGGTTGCGTGGCCTCGCAAGAAGGCGAACTGATCCGCAGCCGCGCGCCCTGCGTCGACGTGGTCTTCGGCCCGCAGACCCTGCACCGCCTGCCGGAAATGATCAATCACGTTCAGGGCACCCGCAGCCCGGTGGTTGACATCAGCTTCCCGGAGATCGAAAAGTTCGACCGTCTGCCGGAACCGCGCGCCGAAGGCCCGACCGCATTCGTGTCGATCATGGAAGGCTGCAACAAATACTGCACCTTCTGCGTGGTGCCTTACACCCGCGGTGAAGAAGTGAGCCGCCCGAGCGACGACGTGCTGTTCGAAATCGCCCAACTGGCGGCGCAGGGCGTGCGCGAGGTCAACCTGCTCGGCCAAAACGTCAACGCTTACCGCGGCGCCACGCATGACGGCGAGATCTGTTCGTTCGCCGAACTGCTGCGCCTGGTGGCAGCCATCGACGGCATCGATCGCATTCGCTTCACCACCAGCCACCCTATCGAGTTCACCGATGACATCATCGCGGTGTACGAAGACACGCCGGAGCTGGTCAGCTTCCTGCATCTGCCGGTGCAGAGCGGTTCGGATCGCATCCTGACCATGATGAAACGCGCGCACACCGCGCTGGAGTACAAGGCGATTATCCGCAAGCTGCGCAAGGCGCGGCCGGCCATTCAGCTCAGCTCCGATTTCATCGTCGGTTTCCCGGGCGAAAGCCAGGCCGACTTCGAACAGACCATGAACCTGATCGCCGACGTCAATTTCGACGTCAGCTTCAGCTTCATCTATTCGTCGCGCCCGGGCACCCCGGCGGCGGACATGGTCGACGACGTCAGCGAAGAAGAGAAAAAACAGCGGCTGTATATTCTGCAGGATCGCATCAACCAGCAGGCGCTGCAGTTCAGCCGCCGCATGCTCGGCACCGTCCAGCGCATTCTGGTGGAGGGCACCTCGCGCAAAAGCGTGATGGAGCTGGCCGGGCGCACGGAGTGCAACCGTGTGGTAAACTTCGAGGGCACACCCGACATGATCGGCCAGTTCGTCGACGTGGAAATTACCGAGGCGCTGACCAACACCCTGCGCGGCGCAGTGGTGCGCACCGAACAGCAGATGGATCTGCGCGTACATGAATCCCCGCAGTCGGTGATCGCCCGTACCCGCAAAGAAAACGCGCTGGGCGTCGGCATTTACCAGCCCTGACGCCGCGGCGGCCGCCTTATCGCCGCCCATTCGCGCTACTCCTTACCGTTTCTCCGCCGGGCGCCCGCGCCCGGTGATTTTCTTTTTTATTTTTTTATTGTTGAAGAGGCGACATAACATGCAACTCCCACACTGCCCGAAGTGCAACTCCGAATACACCTACCAGGACAATGCCCTGTTCATCTGCCCTGAGTGCGCCCACGAGTGGAGCGACAGCGCTCCGGCGGAAGATCAGGACGCGCTGATCGTCAAAGACGCCAACGGCAATCTGCTGGCGGACGGCGATGCGGTCACCGTGATCAAAGACCTGAAGGTCAAAGGCAGCTCCTCGATGCTGAAGATCGGCACCAAGGTGAAAAACATTCGCCTGGTCGAAGGCGATCACAACATCGACTGCAAAATCGACGGCTTCGGCCCGATGAAGCTGAAATCCGAGTTCGTGAAAAAGAACTGATTCACGGCGGCCTTGTTCTGTGATGACGCGGCGGGCTTTGCGCCCCGCCGCGTTTTTTCCTTATCTTCCCTTGAATTCCGCCGATGGCGCACAGATAGATCAGCGGTAAACTTGCGCCGTTGCGGCGCACCATGAATAATTCAAGAAAGAGAGTATTCAGGCTCGTCCTGAACGCGCGCGTCCCGAACGCGCTATGTGACATCAACCAGGCCCGATGTGACCTAGAGGAATAGTTTGAACGTCGCAACACAAGAAATTTTGTTAGAGCCCGCAGACAACCAGCGTTTGCTCAGCCTGTGCGGCCCGTTTGATGACAACATCAAGCAACTCGAGCGCCGATTGGGCATTGAAATCAATCGCCGCGACAACCGTTTCAAGCTGGTCGGCAAAAACCTGTGCGTGGTTGCCGCCGCCGATATCCTGCGCCATCTGTACGTGGATACCGCGCCGATTCGCGGCGTGATCCCGGATATCGACCCAGAGCAAATCCACCTGGCTATCAAAGAGAGCCGGGTGTTGGAACAGGTGGCCGACAGCGTGCCGGATTATGGCAAGGCGGTCACCATTAAAACCAAGCGCGGCATGGTGAAACCGCGTACGCCTAACCAGGCGCAGTACATCGCCAACATTCTCGATCACGACATCACCTTCGGCATCGGCCCGGCGGGCACCGGCAAAACCTACCTGGCGGTCGCCGCCGCGGTGGATGCGCTGGAGCGCCAGGAAATTCGCCGCATTTTGCTGACGCGCCCTGCGGTCGAAGCCGGCGAAAAACTGGGCTTCCTGCCCGGCGATCTGAGCCAGAAGGTCGATCCTTACCTGCGCCCGCTGTACGACGCCCTGTTCGAGATGCTGGGCTTCGAGCGCGTGGAGAAGCTCATCGAGCGCAACGTGATCGAAGTCGCGCCGCTGGCCTATATGCGCGGCCGTACGCTGAACGACGCCTTTATCATTCTGGATGAGAGCCAGAACACCACCATCGAACAGATGAAGATGTTCCTGACGCGCATCGGCTTCAACTCGAAGGCGGTCATCACCGGCGACGTCACTCAGATCGACCTGCCGCGCAACCAGAAATCCGGCCTGCGCCACGCGGTGGAAGTGCTGTCGGACGTGGAAGAACTGAGCTTCAACTTCTTCCACAGCGAAGACGTGGTGCGCCACCCGGTGGTGGCCCGCGTAGTCATCGCCTATGAGGCCTGGGAAGCGGCCGAACAGAAACGCAAAGACGCGATTGCCGAACAACGTAAGCGCGAGGCGCTCGCCGCCTCCGAGCAGGAGACACCATGAGTCAGGTGATTTTGGATCTGCAGATTGCCTGTGAAAGCGGCGACGGCCTGCCGGATGAGGCCACCTTCCAGCGCTGGCTGGAAGGCGTGCTGTCGCAATTTCAGGAAGAAGCCGAGGTGACCGTGCGTCTGGTAGACGAAGCGGAAAGCCACGAGCTGAACCTGACCTACCGCGGCAAAGACAAGCCGACCAACGTGCTCTCTTTCCCGTTCGAGGCCCCGCCGGGCATCGAGCTGCCGCTGCTCGGCGACCTGATTATCTGCCGCCAGGTGGTTGAACAGGAAGCGATTGAGCAAGGCAAGGCGCTGGAGGCCCACTGGGCGCATATGGTTGTCCATGGCAGTCTTCATCTGCTAGGGTATGACCACATCGAAGACGATGAAGCCGAAGAAATGGAGTCTTTGGAAACCGAAATCATGCACGGACTGGGTTACCCTGATCCGTACCTGGCGGAAAAAGACCCCGTCTGACGTCAGCCGTTTACCCTACAGCCCCCATGCGGGGCTGTCGCTGACGCCCCTTAACTCTGACATGAGTGACAGTAACGAAAACGCCATGAGCGACGACCATTCACAAAGCAATGACAGCCCCAGTCCCAAGAAGGGGTTCTTTACTCTTATCCTTAACCAGCTGTTCCACGGCGAGCCCAAAAACCGTGGCGATCTGGTCGAGCTGATCCGTGATTCCGAACAAAACGACCTGATCGATCCCGATACCCGCGACATGCTGGAAGGCGTGATGGATATCGCCGAGCAGCGCGTGCGCGACATCATGATCCCCCGCTCCCAAATGGTGACGCTCAAGCGCAACCAGACGCTGGAAGAGTGCCTGGACGTGATTATCGACTCCGCCCACTCGCGCTTCCCGGTGATCAGCGAAGACAAAGATCACATCGAAGGCATCCTGATGGCCAAGGATCTGCTGCCGTTCATGCGCGCGGACTCCGAGCCGTTCAGCATCGACAAGGTGCTGCGCACCGCGGTGGTGGTGCCGGAAAGCAAGCGCGTCGACCGGATGCTGAAAGAGTTCCGCTCCCAGCGCTATCACATGGCGATTGTCATTGACGAATTCGGCGGCGTGTCCGGCCTGGTCACTATCGAAGACATTCTGGAACTGATCGTCGGCGAGATCGAAGACGAATACGACGACGAAGACGATCTGGATATCCGCCAGCTCAGCCGCCACATGTACACCGTGCGCGCGCTGGCCCCGATCGAAGACTTCAACGACGCCTTCGGCACCCATTTCAGCGACGACGAGGTCGATACCATCGGCGGTCTGGTGATGCAGGCCTTCGGTCACCTGCCGGCGCGCGGGGAAACCATTGAAATCGAAGGTTACCTATTTAAAGTTGCCATGGCCGACAGTCGACGTATTATCCAGGTTCATGTAAAAATTCCGGACGATTCTCCACCACCGAAACTGGAAGATTAAATCCAACATGGCTAAAGCCTCATTACTTGAACGCCAGCGGGTTCGCGCCCTGCTGGCGCTGTTGTCAGGTGCCGGCGGGACGCTGGCGTTCTCGCCCTACGACTTCTGGCCCGCGGCCATCGTCTCCCTGTTCGGCCTGCTGGCCGTTACCCTCAATCGCACCACCAAACAGTCTGCCCTGCTCGGCTTTGTCTGGGGCTTCGGGCTGTTCGGCAGCGGCATCAACTGGGTGTATGTCAGCATCGCCGATTTCGGCGGCATGCCTTTCGCCGTCAACGTCTTCCTGGTGGTGCTGCTCGCCGCTTACCTGTCGCTGTATACCGGGCTGTTCGCCGGGCTGCTGACGCGCCTGTGGCCGGCCACCCGCTGGTGGCGGCTGGCCATCGCCGCGCCGGCGCTGTGGCAGGTGACCGAATTCCTGCGCGGCTGGGTGCTGACCGGCTTCCCGTGGCTGCAGTTCGGCTACAGCCAGATCAACGGCCCGCTGAAGGGCATCGCGCCGCTGCTGGGCATCGACGCCATCACCTTTGTGCTGATGGCCATCGCCGGCCTGCTGGTGTACGCCGTCAATCAGCGCCGCCTGTCGGCTGCGATCATCGCCGCCGCGCTGCTGCTGTTGCCGTGGCCGCTGCGCCAGCTGCAGTGGTTTACTCCGCAGCCGGAGAAAGCGGTGAACGTCGCCATGGTGCAAGGCAACATCGCCCAGTCGATGAAATGGGATCCGAAAGCGCTGGTCAGCACGCTGCAAACCTATCTGGACGAAACCCGTCCGTACGTGGGCAAGGCGCCGATCGTCATCTGGCCGGAGTCCGCCATCCCGGATTATGAAGCCAACCAGAACGGCTTCCTGACCATGATGGACGACCTGATGCGGGCGAAGAACAGCAGCCTGATCACCGGCATCGTCGACGTGCGCGCCACGCCACAGGGCCAGCAGATCTACAACAGCGCCATCGTGCTCGGCGAACCGACGCCGTACAGCTACCCGGCCAAGGATCGCTACAACAAGCACCACCTGGTGCCGTTCGGCGAGTTCGTGCCGCTGGAAACCCTGCTGCGGCCGCTGGCGCCGTTCTTCGATCTGCCGATGTCCTCCTTCAGCCGCGGCGACTACGTGCAGCCGCAGCTCAGCGTACGCGGGTACAACCTGACGGCGGCCATCTGCTACGAAATCGTCCTGGGCCAGCAGGTACGCGATAACTTCCGCCCGGACACCAATTTCCTGCTGACCATCTCCAACGATGCCTGGTTCGGCCACTCTATCGGCCCGTGGCAGCACTTCCAGATGGCGCGCATGCGGGCGCTGGAGCTCGGCCGGCCGCTGCTGCGCAGCACCAACAACGGCGTTACCGCCGCGGTGGATGCGAACGGCGAGGTGATCGCCGAGATCCCGCAGTTTACCCGTCAGGTGCTCGAAGTGAAGGTCACGCCGACCACCGGCGTCACGCCTTACGCACGCTTCGGCGCCACGCCGCTGTGGGTGATAACCCTGCTGCTGGGCGGCTGGGCGCTGATGTTGGGCCTGCGCCGCAAATAGTCCTTCTCGCCGGGGCGCGCCCGCCGCGCCCCGCGTTCTCGTCACTGTCCCCTCCTTGGTCAGAAAACGCCGTTAAATCAACGCGGCTGGCACACTCCTTGCTTTAACTATGGTGACATCGCGCGCCGATTTACTTTTGCTGACGTTTTGTCGCACCTGTGCACATTTTGGGTGCATTGAGCGCACCACGCGGGGGCGTCAGGGTTTCGTTGCATTGATTTGGTGCGCGCGGCGTCTCAAAAAATGAAACATTTTAGTTTCAAGGTATTCACAATCGGTTATTTTTTAACGGCTATCCGTTCTAAGACTATCTTTATAACTTGAGCAATAAATAGTCGATTTAACCTGACGCTCTTTAGTCAGAGCCACCACAACAGCAAAGGAGTTGGACCATGCAAATGCGTAAATTGGCGTTATCGTTACTGCTGCTCGGTATGGCAGGTAGCGTGGCGCATGCGGAAGACCTGTCCGGTACGCTGAAGAAAATCAAAGACAACGGCGTGATCGTTGTCGGCCACCGCGAATCGTCAGTGCCCTTTTCCTACTACGACAACCAACAAAAAGTTGTGGGCTACTCTCAGGACTACTCCAACCAAATCGTTGAAGCTGTTAAGAAAAAACTTAATGCACCGAATCTGCAGGTGAAAATGCTGCCGATTACCTCGCAGAACCGCATCCCGCTGCTGCAAAACGGCACCTATGACTTCGAGTGCGGCTCCACCACCAATAACCTCGAGCGCCAAAAACAGGCCGCCTTCTCCGACACCATTTTCGTGGTCGGCACCCGTCTGCTGGTGAAAAAAGGCTCCGACATCAAAGACTTTAAAGACCTGGCCGGTAAACCGGTGGTGGTCACCTCCGGCACCACCTCCGAAGTGCTGCTGAACAAGCTGAACGACAGCGACAAAATGAACATGCGCATCATCAGCGCCAAAGACCACGGTGACTCCTTCCGCACCCTGGAAAGCGGCCGCGCGGTGGCCTTCATGATGGACGATGCCCTGCTGGCGGGCGAGCGCGCCAAGGCCAAGAAGCCGGATCAGTGGGAAATCATCGGCACGCCGCAGTCGAAAGAAGCCTACGGCTGCATGCTGCGCAAAGACGATCCTGAGTTCAAAAAGCTGGTCGATGACACCATCGCCCAGGCGCAAACCTCCGGTGAAGCGGCCAAGTGGTTTGACAAATGGTTCAAGCAGCCTATTCCACCGAAAAACCTCAACATGAACTTCGAACTCTCGGACGACATGAAGCAGCTGTTCAAAGAGCCTAACGACAAAGCGTTGAACTAAATAGAACAAGAGCCGGGGCGGCCGCAGGCCAAACCGGCCCAGTTGATGACTGGGACAGACAGGTATGAGGGGGGCCGTTCCCCTCCCTCATTTTCCCCAACGCGCATCACCGATCTCCGCACACAACAAGCCAGCCAGACTGGCCGCACGGCGATCGGCGCTCATCAAGTCATCAATCTTCGGCGCCCTGCGCCCGTTTACCGGAGTTTGTTATGTCAATAGATTGGAACTGGGGTATCTTCCTGCAGCAGGCCCCGTTTGGGAACACCACTTACCTCGGCTGGATTTGGTCCGGCTTTCAGGTCACGGTGGCCCTCTCCGTCTGTGCATGGATTATCGCTTTCTTCGTCGGTTCGCTGTTCGGTATCTTGCGTACCGTGCCCAACCGCTTTCTTTCCGCCCTCGACACCTGTTACGTCGAACTGTTCCGCAACGTGCCGCTGATCGTGCAATTCTTTACCTGGTATCTGGTGATCCCCGAGCTGTTGCCGGCCAATATCGGCACCTGGTTTAAAAGCGAGCTGGATCCCAACGTGCAGTTCTTCGTCTCCTCCATGCTCTGCCTGGGGCTGTTTACCGCCGCCCGCGTATGCGAGCAGGTGCGCGCCGCCATTCAGTCCCTGCCGCGCGGCCAGAAAGCCGCCGGGCTGGCGATGGGCCTGACGCTGCCGCAAACCTACCGCTACGTGCTGCTGCCGAACGCCTACCGGGTGATCGTGCCGCCGATGACCTCGGAAATGCTCAACCTGGTCAAAAACTCCGCCATCGCCTCCACCATCGGGCTGGTGGACATGGCCGCGCAGGCCGGCAAGCTGTTGGATTACTCCGCACACGCCTATGAATCCTTTACCGCCATCACGCTGGCTTATATCGGCATCAACGCCGTTATCATGCTGTTTATGCGTCTGGTCGAAAAGAAAGTGCAGTTGCCTGGCAACCTGGGGAGTAAATAATGTACGAATTTGACTGGGCGTCGATCGTCCCAAGCTTCCCTTATTTGCTGCAGGGCATGGTGATCACGCTGAAGATCACCGTGACCGCCATCGTGGTCGGCATTCTGTGGGGTACCGTGCTGGCGGTGATGCGTTTGTCGCCGTTCAAACCGATCAGCTGGTTCGCCACCCTGTACGTCAACCTGTTCCGCTCGGTGCCGCTGGTGATGGTGCTGCTGTGGTTCTATCTGGTGGTTCCAAGCTTATTACAACAGGTTCTAGGGTTATCGCCGAAAACCGATATTCGCCTGATCTCGGCTATGGTAGCCTTTTCCCTGTTTGAAGCGGCCTATTACTCGGAAATCATCCGCGCCGGCATTATCAGCATCTCGCGCGGCCAATCCTCCGCCGCGCTGGCGCTGGGCATGACCCATTGGCAATCCATGCGGCTGGTGATCCTGCCGCAGGCGTTTCGCGCCATGGTGCCGCTGCTGCTGACCCAGGGCATCGTACTGTTCCAGGATACCTCGCTGGTTTACGTACTGAGCCTGGCCGACTTCTTCCGCACCGCGTCGACCATCGGCGAACGCGACGGCACCCAGGTTGAAATGATCCTGTTCGCCGGCTTTGTCTATTTTGTTATCAGCCTCGCCGCCTCGGCGCTGGTAAGCTATTTGAAGAAAAGGACTGTTTGATGATATCCCTGAAAAATGTTTCTAAGTGGTACGGTCACTTTCAGGTGTTGACCGATTGCACCACCGAAGTGAAAAAAGGCGATGTGGTCGTCGTCTGCGGTCCTTCAGGTTCCGGCAAGTCCACCCTGATCAAAACCGTCAACGGCCTCGAGCCGATCCAGCAGGGCGACATCCTGGTGAACGGCACGCCGGTCAACGACAAGAAAACCAACCTGGCGCAGCTGCGTGCCAAGGTCGGCATGGTGTTCCAACACTTCGAGCTGTTCCCGCACCTGTCTATCATCGACAACCTGACGCTGGCGCAGGTGAAAGTGCTCAAGCGCGACAAGACCGCCTCGCGCGAGAAGGGCCTGAAGCTGCTGGAGCGCGTCGGCCTCTCCGCCCATGCCAACAAGTTCCCCGGTCAGCTGTCCGGCGGCCAGCAGCAGCGCGTCGCCATCGCCCGCGCGCTGTGCATGGATCCTATCGCCATGCTGTTCGATGAACCGACCTCGGCGCTCGATCCGGAAATGATCAACGAAGTGCTGGACGTCATGGTCGAACTGGCGAACGAAGGCATGACCATGATGGTGGTGACCCACGAAATGGGCTTCGCCCGTAAGGTGGCGAATCGGGTGATCTTTATGGACGAAGGCAAAATCGTCGAAGACCGCAACAAAGACGATTTCTTCAACAACCCCGAGTCCGAGCGCGCCAAGGACTTCCTGGCCAAGATCCTGCACTGATCGCGCAGTCCCCTAAACCCAAGCGCCCCAAGGGGCGCTTGTTTTTCGGCGCCCATGCGCCTGAATGCCTCTCATTGCTGCCTCAACAAAGTTAGGATTTATCTTAAACTCCCCGTCGCGATGACCGTAAATAACGCGCGATCCTGCAGGCTGTCCTACCTTTGATGATTAACTCACCCACCAGAGAGGCTGGCATGATTCAACTGGTACAAGCGGAGTACAGCATCAAATCCGGTTATCCGATTGTTCGACGCACGTTGGAAGACAAGAAGAAACTGATTGAAAAACCGGGTTTCGGGCCTGAGTCCTGTTGCGCCACCATCGAATACCAGCTGCGCGGCAGCACTCGCTATGCCTTTGGCAATAGCCAGATGAAAATGGAGATGCCGCCGGATATCTACACCCATAACTGGGTCAAGCTACATGCCGAAATGGCCGCGCTGGTTGCGGCGATAAGGCGCATCGAACGCTTTGACGCCGATAAGGAGCAGGTGCCGATCACCAACGTGTATATCGAGCTGCGCCCCTGCGAGGCCAACTGCATGCAGGCACTGCAAAATATCTTGCCCGACGGCACTACCGTCTATTACTCCTTCTTGCACCCAACCGAGGTGGAAGAATGGAAACGCAGCGCTCATGAACTCTGCGGTGTCTGAACGCCTTATCCCGTCGCGCAAACGCCCGGCACTAAAAGCGCTTGTTTCTCCCCGGTTTTGATTCGATGCTCGCTGGATAACAAACAGAGGAGAAAGAACATGCCCCGCCCTATTATCATCGATTGCGATCCCGGCCTCGACGACGCCATCGCGCTGGCTATGGCGCTGCGTTCGCCGGAGCTGGACGTCAAAGCCATCACCACCTCCGCCGGCAACCAGACGCCGGAGAAAACCCTGAATAACGCGCTGGGTCTGTTGACCCTGATGCAGCGCGAGGACATACCGGTCGCCGCCGGTGCCGGCGGCCCGCTAATGCGCGAACTGGTGATCGCCGACTATGTCCACGGCAAAACCGGCATGGGCAACACCCACCTGCCGACGCCGACAATCAAACCCGATCCCCGCGGCGCCGTCGAGCTGATCGCCGACCTGCTGCGCGCCAGCCCGCAGCCGATAACCCTGGTGGTGACCGGCCCAATGACCAACATCGCTCTGCTGTTGGCCCAGCATGCCGAGCTGAAAAGCCGCATCGAGCGCATCGTATTTATGGGCGGCGGCATGAACGCCGGCAATACCACGCCGGTCGCGGAGTTCAACATCTTCGTCGATCCCGAAGCCGCCGAAATGGTGCTGAAATCCGGCGTGCCGCTGACCATGGCCGGGCTGAACGTCACCCATCAGGCGCTGGTGTTGCCGCAGGATATTGAGCGCATTCGCCAGATAGACAATCCGGTCGCGCAGGCGGTCGCGGAGATGCTCGATTTTTACCTGCCGCTGTACCTCAGCCATCCGCGCGGCCTGCCCGGCGCGGCGATGCACGATCCCTGCACCATCGCCTGGCTGTTGGCGCCGCAGCTGTTTACCGGCGTAGAGCGCTGGGTAGGGGTGGAAACCAAAGGGGAATACACCGTCGGCATGACGGTGGTGGACTATTTCCAGCAAACCGGCAACGCGGCCAACGTGAAAGTGCTGACCGGCATCAACCGCGAAGGCTTTATCGATCTGCTGGCCGAGCGCGTAGCGCGTTATTGATCCCATCGGGGCGCGCTCGCGCCCCTCATTCAAGTTTTTTGATTTAACTCAGCGAATTTTTGCGCTATCACTGTTCCTGGCTTGCCTCTACCATGCGTTTACACCGACTGACATCGTTACCGATTAGACTTCGCCTGGAGATAAGCCAATGAGCCGCGTACTGGTCCTGAAATCAAGCATTCTGGGTGAATATTCCCAGTCTGGAAAATTAGTCGATTTTTTTGTTGAACAATGGCGTAAAACTCACCCTGAAGACACATTCACCGTGCGCGATTTGGCCAACCCGACCCTGCCGGAGCTGGATGGCGAAGTGATGGCCGGTTTTACCGCCGGCGACAAGCCGCTGACGCCGCACCAGCAAAGCACCCTGGCGCTGTCCGATGAGCTGATTGCCGAACTGAAGTCGCACGACACGCTGATCATCAGCGCCCCAATGTACAACTTCAACATCCCGACGCAGCTGAAGATCTACTTCGATCTGATCGCCCGCGCCGGCCAGACGTTCCGCTATACCTCCGCCGGCGCCGAAGGGCTGGTGACGGGCAAGAAAGCGATCGTCATCTCCAGCCGCGGCGGCATCCACGCCGACACGCCGACGGATCTGATCACGCCGTACGTGAAGCTGTTCTTGGGCTTTATCGGCATCACCGACGTTGAGTTCGTGCTGGCGGAAGGCTTCGCCTACGGCCCGGAAGCGGCAGAGAAAGCCGCCCAGGATAGCCGCATCGCGGTCGCGCAGAAAATCCCGGCTGGCGTTGCCATAGCGGCCAGCGCAAGCCGCCCCGGCAGCCGTCAGCGGCGGTTTCCTGAGCAACCTGCTGAAGAAACTGTTCCGTTAAACGCCGGCCTTAACGTTCCCCGCCGCAGCGGGGAACGTCATCAAGGTTCAAACGGCCGGCGCTGGAACTGGTCGTGACCGCATTTCGGGCAGAGCGGCAACACCTCCGGCGTATAGAACGCCAGGTGGTAGTGGCACTGCTCGCACACCAGATTGCCCAGCCCCACCACTTCACCGCTGTGGTAAACGCCGTGGTGGCTGACATCCTTGAACACTTCGCGCCACTCCAGCTGGGTTTTGTCGGTGATATCCGCCAGTTCCTGCCACAGACTCTCTTTGATCACCCGCATAAACACGCTGTCGGTAAACTCATCCCGGCTTTCCTGATAGCTGCGGGCGAACTCTTCCAGATCGCGTCGCACCGCCTGCGTCACCTGCCGTACTTCGTCGCGGGTCAGATCTTCGGCCTCGTTCAACCGCCGCTCCGCGCTGGCCACCAGTTCGTCGATATCGCGTTCACCGTTTTTCAGGCGTTCGGTCAGCGATGCCACCAATTCGCGGTAATACTGAGCAACCTTGTTCATAGACTCTCCTCGATAAACGCTGCGCCGGACTTGGCTGTAGGGATACCCCTAAGCTACTTGTTCTTATTTTAGCCGTAAATGACTGATGTCACTTGGCAAGACGCGGGATCCGCAGGTTGTGAGCCGCGTCATGGCGGCGTTTTTTTTAAATGCGCCGAGTCAGGCGCTTGGAGTTGTTGCCGGGAGGTCTTATCAGCTATGCTATGCGGATCTACGAATACTAAATGTTCATTGCGTTGCCTCTGACCGGGGCAACGGTTTACACCTACAGGACCACCGGCCGCCATGCAAGAGCAATACCGTCCAGAAGACATAGAATCGAACGTACAGCTTCACTGGCAAGAGAAGCAGACTTTCAAAGTTACCGAAGACGACAGCAAGGAAAAGTACTACTGCCTATCCATGCTGCCTTACCCGTCCGGCCGACTGCACATGGGCCACGTTCGTAACTACACTATCGGCGACGTGATCTCGCGCTATCAGCGCATGCTGGGCAAAAACGTACTGCAGCCGATTGGCTGGGATGCGTTCGGCCTGCCGGCGGAAGGCGCGGCGGTGAAAAACAACACCGCGCCGGCCCCGTGGACCTACGACAACATCGAATACATGAAGAACCAGCTGAAACTGCTGGGCTTCGGCTACGACTGGGATCGCGAAATCGCCACCTGCCAGCCCGAATACTACCGCTGGGAACAGTGGTTCTTCACCAAACTGTATGAAAAAGGCCTGGTCTACAAGAAGACCTCGGCGGTGAACTGGTGCCCGCACGATCTGACCGTGCTGGCCAACGAACAGGTTATCGACGGCTGCTGCTGGCGCTGCGACACCAAGGTCGAGCGTAAAGAGATCCCGCAGTGGTTCATCAAAATCACCGCCTACGCCGATCAGCTGCTGAACGATCTGGACACGCTTGAAAGCTGGCCAGAGCAGGTGAAAACCATGCAGCGCAACTGGATTGGCCGCTCCGAAGGCGTGGAAATCACCTTCGACGTGGCGGACAGCAAAGAGAAGCTGACGGTTTACACCACCCGTCCCGACACCTTCATGGGCGCTACCTACGTGGCGGTCGCCGCGGGCCACCCGCTGGCGCAACAGGGCGCGCGCAATAACCCGGCGCTGACCGACTTCATCGACGAATGCCGCAACACCAAAGTTGCCGAAGCCGAAATGGCGACGATGGAGAAGAAAGGCATGCCGACCGGCCTGTTCGTTGTCCACCCGCTGAGCGGCGAGCAGCTGCCGGTGTGGGTCGCCAACTTCGTGCTGATGGAATACGGCACCGGCGCCGTGATGGCGGTACCGGCGCACGACCAGCGCGACTGGGAATTCGCCACCAAATACGATTTGCCGATCAAACCGGTGATCCTGAACCTCGACGGCAGCCGACCTGACGTGAGCGCCGAAGCGATGACCGACAAAGGCGCGCTGTTCAACTCCGGCGAATTCGACGGCCTGGACAACGAAGCGGGCTTCAACGCCATCGCCGACAAACTGGTCGCCAAGGGCGTAGGCCAGCGCAAGGTCAACTACCGCCTGCGCGATTGGGGCGTCTCCCGTCAGCGTTACTGGGGCGCGCCAATCCCGATGGTGACGCTGGAAGACGGCACCGTGATGCCGACGCCTGAAGATCAGCTGCCGGTGATCCTGCCGGAAGACGTGGTTATGGACGGCATCACCAGCCCGATCAAGGCCGATCCTGAGTGGGCGAAGACCACCGTCGACGGCCAACCTGCGCTGCGTGAAACCGACACCTTCGACACCTTTATGGAGTCTTCCTGGTACTACGCGCGCTACACCTGCCCGCAGTATGATCAGGGTATGCTGGATCCGGCCGCCGCCAACTACTGGCTGCCGGTCGATCAATATATCGGCGGTATCGAACACGCCATCATGCACCTGATGTACTTCCGCTTCTTCCACAAGCTGATGCGCGATGCAGGCCTGGTGGATTCCGACGAGCCGGCCAAGCGTCTGCTGTGTCAGGGCATGGTGCTGGCCGACGCCTTCTACTACACCGGCAACAGCGGCGAGCGCGTCTGGGTATCTCCGGTTGACGCCACCGTCGAACGTGACGACAAGGGCCGCATCATCAAGGCCACCGATCCGCAAGGCCGTGAACTGGTCTATGCTGGCATGAGCAAAATGTCGAAGTCGAAGAACAACGGCATCGACCCACAGGAAATGGTGGAAAAATACGGCGCGGACACCGTGCGTCTGTTCATGATGTTCGCTTCACCGGCAGAAATGACGCTGGAGTGGCAGGAATCCGGCGTGGAAGGGGCTAACCGCTTCCTGAAACGCGTGTGGAAACTGGCCTACGATCACGTGGAAAAAGGCGCGGTACAGCCGCTCGACGTAGCGGCGCTGAACGAAGATCAGAAAGCGCTGCGCCGCGATCTGCACAAAACCATCGCCAAGGTAACCGACGATATCGGCCGCCGTCAGACCTTCAACACCGCGATCGCCGCCGTGATGGAGCTGATGAACAAACTGGCCCGCGCGCCGCAGGAGAGCGAGCAGGATCGCGCGCTGCTGCAGGAAGCGCTGCTGGCCGTGGTTCGCATGCTGTACCCGTTCACCCCGCACGTGTGCTTCACCCTGTGGCAGGCGCTGGGCGGCGAAGGCGACGTGGACACCGCGCCATGGCCGGTTGCCGACGAACAGGCGATGGTCGAAGACTCCAAGCTGGTGGTGGTGCAGGTGAACGGCAAGGTTCGCGCTAAAATCACCGTATCTGCCGATGCGACCGAAGAGCAGGTGCGCGCGCGCGCTGCCGAAGAGCATCTGGTGGCTAAATATCTGGACGGCGTCACGATTCGCAAAGTGATCTACGTTCCGGGCAAACTGCTTAACCTGGTTGTGGGTTAACACAAGGAGGAGTTGTGCGACAACGTATTCTGACGCTGTTGCTGGGGTTGGCGGTGCTGGTCACCGCCGGCTGCGGTTTTCACCTGCGTGGCACCACGCAGGTGCCGAATGAAATGAAAACGCTGATCCTGGACAGCGCCGACCCTTACGGCCCGTTGACGCGCGCGGTGCGTGAGCAGCTGCGTCTGAACGATGTGACTATCGTCAGCGATCCGAAGCGTAAAGACGTGCCTTCCCTGCGCATTCTCGGCGCGACGGAAAGCCAGGATACCGCTTCTATCTTCCAGGACGGTAAAACCGCCGAGTACCAGCTGGTGCTGACCGTGCAGGCGCAGGTGCTGATCCCGGGCCATGACCTGTATCCGCTGTCGGTGAAAGTGTTCCGTTCCTTCTTCGACAACCCGCTGACCGCGCTGGCCAAGGACTCCGAACAGGAGATCATTCGCCAGGAAATGCGTGAGCAGGCGGCGCAACAGCTGGTGCGCAAACTGCTGACCGTGCATGCGGCGGAAGAAGAGAACCGGCAGAAAGCCGCTGCCGCCGGCGAACGAGCGGCAAGCCAAACCGCACAATGATCCGCATTTATCCGGAACAACTTGCCGCGCAGCTCCGAGAGGGGCTGCGCGCTTGTTATTTATTGAGCGGCAATGAACCGCTGCTGTTGCAGGAAAGCCAGGATTTGCTCCGGCAGGCCGCGCAACAGCAGCAGTTCAGTGAGCACTACAGCATTTCCCTTGACGCCCATACCGACTGGGACGCCATCTTCGGCATCTGCCAGGCGATGAGCCTGTTCGCCAGCCGCCAGACGCTGCTGCTGATCTTCCCGGAAAACGGCCCGACGGCGCCGATCGGCGAACAGCTGACCAAACTCGCCACGCTGCTGCACGAGGATATTCTGCTGATCCTGCGCGGCCCACGCCTCACCAAAGCGCAGGAAAACAGTGCCTGGTTCAAGGCGCTCAGCCCGCACGGTGCCCTCGTCAGTTGCCAGACGCCGGAACAGGCACAGCTGCCGCGCTGGGTCGCCACGCGCGCCAAGGCGATGAAGCTGGAGCTGGACGACGCCGCCAATCAGCTGTTGTGCTACTGCTACGAAGGCAACCTGCTGGCGCTGTCGCAGGCGCTGGAGCGGCTGTCGCTGCTGCACCCGGACGGCAAGCTCACGCTGCCGCGCGTCGAACAGGCGGTGAACGACGCCGCCCACTTCACGCCGTTCCACTGGCTGGATGCCCTGCTGGCCGGCAAAAGCAAGCGCGCCTGGCATATCTTGCAGCAGCTGCAGCAAGAGGACGTGGAGCCGGTGATCCTGCTGCGCACTCTGCAACGCGAACTGCTGCTGCTGCTGACGCTGCAGCGCCGCATGGCTTCCGCGCCGCTGCGCACGCTGTTCGATCAGCACAAGGTCTGGCAGAATCGCCGCCCGCTGGTGACCCAGGCGTTGCAACGCCTGTCCGGCCCCCAGCTGCAGCAGGCGGTACAGCTGCTGACGCAAATCGAGCTGACCCTCAAGCAGGACTATGGCCAGTCGGTCTGGCCGGAACTGGAAACCCTGTCGATGCTGCTGTGCGGCAAACCCCTGGCCACGAGTTTTAGCGATGCCCACTAATCCGGAACACCCCACCGTTTTGCACGCGCTGTTCGGCGGCACCTTTGACCCGATCCACTACGGCCACCTGCGGCCGGTCGAAGCGTTGGCCGCCGAAGTGGGCCTGAATCGCGTCACGCTGCTGCCTAACCACGTGCCGCCGCACCGCCCGCAGCCGGAGGCCAATGCGCAGCAGCGCCTGAAGATGGTGGAGCTGGCGATCGCCGGCAACCCGCTGTTTGCGGTCGACGATCGCGAACTGCACCGCACAACTCCCTCCTACACCATCGAGACGTTGGAAACGATTCGTAAAGAGCGTGGCGCCGCCCAGCCGCTGGCGTTTATTATTGGCCAGGACTCGCTGCTGACGCTGCATAAGTGGCACCGCTGGCAGGCGCTGTTGGACGTCTGCCATCTGCTGGTGCTGGCGCGCCCGGGCTATAACGATCGCATGGACACGCCGGAGCTGCAGCAGTGGCTGGAACGCCATCGCACCGCCGACCCGGCGCTGCTCAGCCGTCGCCCACACGGCCATATCTATTTGGCCGATACGCCGGAGCTGGAAATTTCCGCCACCGAGATTCGCCAGCGCCGCCATCAGGGCCTCAACTGCGACGACCTGCTGCCACGCCCGGTGCAGCGCTACATCGAGTTGCAGGGTTTATATCGCTAGCGAAAGGTGCGTGATATACTGCGCCGCTATTTTTCAGGTATCCGCTGAAAACCCCGGAAACCTTAGCTGGCCGGGCAGTCACCAGTTAGCTGGCTTTCAGCGGCAGCCTGCCGAAACCATTATCCGGTTACGCCGCGGCGCGCGCATTTTGCCCGCCGCAGCCGACTGAACAGAACACACCCGAGGGGGAACCTTTGCAAGGTAAAGCGCTCCAAGATTTCGTCATCGATAAAATCGATGACCTGAAAGGCCAAGACATTATCGCTCTGGACGTCCAGGGCAAATCCAGCATCACCGATTGCATGATCATCTGCACCGGCACCTCGACTCGCCACGTGATGTCGATCGCCAGCCACGTGGTGCAGGAATCCCGTGCTGCAGGCATGGAGCTGTACGGCATGAAAGGCCAAGAAGCCTCCGACTGGATCGTGGTCGATCTGGGCGAAGTGATCGTGCACGTGATGCAGGAAGAGAGCCGTCGCCTGTACGAGCTGGAAAAACTCTGGAGCTAAGCGGTGAAACTGCAATTGGTGGCGGTCGGCACCAAAATGCCAGACTGGGTGCAAACCGGCTTTATGGATTACCTGCACCGCTTTCCCAAAGATATGCCGTTTGAGCTGACCGAGATCCCGGCGGGCAAACGCGGCAAAAACGCCGACATCAAGCGCATTCTGGACAAAGAAGGCGAACAGATGCTGGCGGCGGTGGGCAAAGGCAACCGCATCGTTACGCTGGATATCCCAGGCACGCCGTGGGAAACGCCGCAGCTGGCGCAGCAGCTTGAGCGCTGGAAGCAGGATGGCCGTAACGTCAGCTTGCTGATCGGCGGCCCGGAAGGGTTGGCGCCCGCCTGCAAAGCCGCTGCCGAGCAGAGCTGGTCACTTTCTCCGTTGACATTGCCGCATCCTTTGGTGCGCGTCCTGGTGGCCGAAAGCCTCTACCGCGCCTGGAGTATTACTACAAATCATCCTTACCACCGGGAATAGCCGGTGGTGACCGTGACAGAGTGAAATAAAGCAGCGGGATGAAAATAGAACGTAACCCTTTTCGCGACTATACGGCTGAATCCGCCCTGTTTGTACGCCGCGCCCTGGTGGCGTTCTTGGTCATCCTGGTGCTGTCCGGCATCCTGATCGCCAACCTGTATAATCTGCAAGTGGTCCGCGTCGAGGATTACCGCACCCGCTCCAACGAAAACCGCATCAAGCTGGTGCCTATCGCGCCCAGCCGCGGCATTATCTACGATCGCAACGGCACCCCGCTGGCACTCAACCGCACCATTTATCAGCTGGAGCTGATGCCGGAGAAGGTTGACGATCTCAAAGCCACGCTGCAGGCGCTGCGCACGGTGGTCGACCTGACCGACGACGACATCACCAATTTCGAAAAAGAGCGCAAGCGTTCGCGCCGTTTCGTCTCCATTCCGGTGAAAACCGCGCTGACCGAAGTGCAGGTCGCCCGCTTTGCGGTTAATCAGTTCCGCTTCCCCGGCGTGGAAGTGAAAGGCTACCAGCGCCGCTACTACCCTTACGGCTCCGCCCTCACCCACGTCACCGGCTACGTGTCGAAGATCAACGACCGCGACGTCGAACGCCTGGACAAAGACGGCAAGCTGGCCAACTACGCCGCGACCCACGACATTGGCAAGCTGGGCATCGAACGCTATTACGAAGACACGCTGCACGGCAAAACCGGCTACGAAGAGGTCGAGGTCAACAACCGCGGCCGGGTGATCCGCCAATTGCACGAGCAGCCGCCTTCCGCCGGTCAGGACGTCTACCTGACGCTCGATCTCAACCTGCAGCGCTATATCGAGCAGCTGCTGGTAGGCAGCCGCGCCGCGGTGGTGGTGAGCGATCCGCGCACCGGCGCCATTCTGGCGATGGTGTCCAACCCGAGTTACGATCCGAACCTGTTCGTGGACGGCATTTCCAGCAAGGACTATCAGGGGCTGCTGAACGATCCGAATCGCCCACTGATCAACCGCGCCACGCAGGGGGTTTACCCGCCCGCGTCGACGGTGAAGCCTTACATCGCGGTGTCGGCGCTCAGCGCCGGGGTGATCACCAAAAACACCGTGGTGTTCGATCCCGGCTGGTGGCAGCTGCCCGGCTCGGAAAAACGCTTCCGCGACTGGAAAAAATGGGGCCACGGCCGGCTGAACGTCACCAAGGCGCTGGAAGAGTCCGCAGATACCTATTTCTATCAGGTCGCCTATGACATGGGGATCGATCGGCTGTCGACCTGGCTGACCAAATTCGGTTACGGCCAGTACACCGGCATCGATCTGTCCGAAGAGCGCTCCGGGCTGATGCCGACGCGCGAATGGAAGCTGAAGCGCTATAAAAAGCCGTGGTATCAGGGCGACACCATTCCGGTGGGCATCGGCCAGGGTTACTGGACCGCCACGCCGATCCAGATGGCTAAGGCGCTGAACACCCTGATCAACGACGGCACCGTCAAAACGCCGCACCTGCTGCAGAGCACCCGCGTCAACGGCGCGCTGGTGCCGTTCAAACAGGAAGAAGACACGCAGATCGGCGATATTCACTCCGGCTTCTGGGAAATCGCCAAAGACGGCATGTACGGGGTGGCCAACCGTCCGAACGGGACGGCGCGCAAATACTTTGCGGACGCCCCTTACAAAGCCGCGGCGAAATCGGGTACCGCACAGGTATTCGGCTACGAAACTTACAACGCCCATAAACTGGCGGAGCACCTGCGCGATCACAAGCTGATGACCGCCTTCGCGCCGTTCAACAATCCGACGGTGTCGGTCGCCATCATTCTGGAAAACGGCGGCGCCGGTCCGGCGGTGGGCACCATCACCCGCCAGATCCTCGACCATATTCTGCTGGGCGACAACAATACGCAATTGCCAAGCGAGGCCCCACTGCCGCCTGGCGTAGAAGGTGACTAAGGTAGAACATGACTGAAAGCCAACAAAAAGGCTCGATCTGGACCAAAATCCACATCGACCCGACGTTCCTGCTGCTGATCCTGGCCCTGCTGGTCTACAGCGCCTTCGTGATGTGGAGCGCCAGCGGCCAGGACATCGGCATGATGGAGCGCAAGATCGGGCAGATCGTCATGGGGCTGATCGTGATGGCCGTCATGGCGCAAATCCCGCCGCGCGTATACGAAAGCTGGGCGCCCTATCTGTATATCTTCTGCGTGATTTTGCTGATCCTGGTGGACGCCTTCGGGCAGATCAGTAAAGGCGCGCAGCGCTGGCTGGATCTCGGCGTGGTGCGCTTCCAGCCGTCGGAAATCGCCAAGATCGCCGTGCCGCTGATGGTAGCGCGCTTTATGAACCGCGACGTCTGCCCGCCTTCGCTGAAAAACACCGCCATCGCCCTGGTGCTGATCTTCCTGCCGACGCTGCTGGTGGCCGCGCAGCCAGATCTGGGCACCTCGATCCTGATCGCCGCCTCCGGCCTGTTCGTGCTGTTCCTGTCGGGCATGAGCTGGAAACTGATCGCCGTCGCCGCCGTCGCGCTGGCGGCCTTTATCCCGGTGCTGTGGTTCTTCCTGATGCACGGTTATCAACGCGACCGCGTGATGATGCTGCTCGATCCGGAAAGCGACCCGCTCGGCGCCGGCTACCACATCATTCAGTCGAAGATTGCCATCGGCTCCGGCGGCCTGTCCGGCAAGGGCTGGCTGCACGGCACCCAGTCGCAGCTGGAGTTCCTGCCGGAACGCCATACCGACTTTATCTTCGCCGTGTTGGCCGAAGAGCTGGGGCTGATCGGGGTGTTGGTGCTGCTGGCGCTTTACCTGCTGGTGATCATTCGCGGGCTGATGATCGCCGCCAAGGCGCAAACCACCTTCGGCCGCGTGATGGTCGGCGGCTTGATGCTGATTTTGTTCGTTTATGTCTTTGTTAACATCGGTATGGTCAGTGGCATTTTGCCGGTAGTTGGCGTACCTTTGCCTCTGGTCAGTTACGGGGGTTCGGCGCTGATAGTGTTGATGGCCGGTTTCGGCATCATCATGTCGATCCACACGCATCGGAAAATGCTGTCTAAAAGTTTATAAGAGGTGAGTAATGCGTAAGGAATGGCTTTGGATCGGCGTCGCGGCGGTGTTGCTCTCCGCCTGTACCGCCCCGACCACGGAACAGCAGGCGCCACAGCAGCCGTACAACGGCCCGGTGGTGGAAATCGGTGGCGTCGAGCCTCAATATGAACCCTATAACCCTAATAACATGCAGGATTATAAGGTTAATGGCGATACTTACCGCATCGTAAAAGATCCGCAGAACTTCTCGCAGACCGGCCTGGCGGCCTGGTATGGCGAAGAAGCCAACGGCAACACCACCGCGCTGGGCGAGCAGTTCGATCCGAACGGCCTGACCGCGGCGCACCCGACCTTGCCGATCCCTAGCTATGTACGTGTCACCAACCTGGCCAACGGCCGTCAGTTGGTGGTGCGCGTCAACGATCGCGGGCCTTACACCAAGGGCCGCATCATCGATCTGTCGAAAGCCGCCGCCGATCGCCTCAACCTGTCCAACAACACCAAGGTCAAAGTCGATTTCATCAACGTGGCGCCGGACGGCACGCTGAGCGGCCCGGGCACCATCGGCACCATCGTGGCGAAACAGAGCTACGCCCTGCCGGCACGCCCGGATCTCGGCTCCAGCGGCATGGGCACCCCGATCCAACAGGACGTGCCGGTCGCCAGCGGCGCGGCGGTGCGCCCGATCGATAACAGCACCCTGCGCACCGACGACAACAACGCGCCAGCCGCCGGCGGCAACGCAACCGGCGGCCGCAGCGGTTTCCTCGGCGCGCCAAGCGCTGTACCGGCCGGCGTGCTGGAAGGATCAGAACCTGAAGCCGTGGCCGCACCGGTCGCTGCCGGCGCCGCGGCTGCCGGCATGGCTGCCGCGTCTTCCTCCGGCGGCTACGTGGTGCAGGTCGGTGCGCTGAGCAGCGCCGAGCGCGCCCAGAGCTGGCAGCAAAGCCTGAGCCAGCAGTTTGGCGTGCCGGGCAAAGTGGCGGCTAACGGCAACGTTTATCGCGTCCAGCTCGGCCCGTTCAGCAGCCGTCAGCAGGCGGCCCAGCTGCAGCAACGCCTGGCCAGCGAAGCGCAACAACAGTCTTTCGTTACTGCTGCACCCTAAGCGTTAAGCCCGGCGGGCATTCGCGGCTGATAAGCGGTTATTTAGCTGAAACATTTTCTTGCAGCTAAAAGTTCTCTAACCGCAATTAGTCAGATGAATGGGTAATGCCTGCCGGGATCGCATCTGCTATAGTGTGGCTCGTTTTTTAACTTTACTTTCACGGATGTTGTAGTCCCGATCATGAAACAAGTAACTTCTTTTCGCTTAATCAAAAGCATCGCACTCGGCACCGTTATCGCAATGAGCGCAGCCTCCGTTGCACATGCCGATGACGTTAACATCAAAACCATGATCCCAGGTGTCCCGCAGATCGATGCGGAAGCGTACATCCTGATTGATTACAACTCCGGCAAGGTGCTGGCCGAGATGAACGCCGACGCGCGTCGCGATCCAGCCAGTCTGACCAAAATGATGACCAGCTACGTCATCGGCCAGGCGCTGAAAGCGGGCAAAATCGGCCAGGACGATCTGGTGACCGTCGGTCAGGACGCTTGGGCGACCGGCAACCCGGTGTTCAAAGGCTCCTCGCTGATGTTCCTGAAGCCGGGCGATCGCGTGCCGGTCTCCAAACTGACCCGCGGCATCAACCTGCAATCCGGTAACGACGCCTGCGTGGCGATGGCCGACTACGTCGCCGGCAGCCAGGACGCGTTCGTTAACCTGATGAACACCTACGTCAGCAAGCTGGGCCTGCAGAACACCCACTTCCAGACGGTACACGGCCTGGATGCCCAGGGCCAGTACAGCTCGGCGCGCGACATGGCGCTGATCGGCCAGGCGCTGATCCGCGACGTGCCGGAAGAGTACGCGATTTACAAAGAAAAAGAGTTCACCTTCAACAACATCCGCCAGATGAACCGCAACGGTCTGCTGTGGGATAACAGCCTGAACGTCGACGGCATCAAAACCGGCCACACCGATGCGGCGGGTTACAACCTGGTGGCTTCGGCGACCGAAGGCCAGATGCGTCTGATCTCCGCCGTGATGGGCGGCCGCACTTACAAAGGCCGCGAAGCCGAGAGCAAGAAACTGCTGACCTGGGGCTTCCGCTTCTTCGAAACCGTGGCGCCGCTGAAGGTCGGTAAAGAGTTCGCCTCCGAGCCGGTCTGGTTCGGCGATGCCGACCGCGTTGAGCTGGGCGTGGACAAAGACGTCTACCTGACCATCCCGCGCGGCCGCATGAAAGATCTGAAGGCCAGCTACGTGCTGAACACCCCTGAAATTCACGCGCCGCTGGCGAAAAACCAGGTGGTCGGCAGCATCAACTTCCAGCTGGACGGCAAAACCATCGACCAGCGTCCGCTGGTGGTGATGAACGAAGTGAAAGAAGGCGGTTTCTTCAGCCGCATCGTGGACTACATCAAACTGATGTTCCACCACTGGTTCGGTTAACGGTTGAATCGGGCGAAATTGCCCCCATATACTGAATAACATTAACTCCCGCCCCGGCGGGAGTTATAATTTATAGATTAGCTAGCACTCTGGAGCGCACGCACATGCAAAAAACTAAACTGAACGAACTGCTCGAATTCCCTTGCTCGTTTACCTACAAGGTGATGGGCCTGGCGCAGCCTGAGCTGGTTGACCAGGTAGTTGAAGTGGTGCAGCGCCATGCACCGGGCGATTACAACCCGCAGGTTAAGCCAAGCAGCAAAGGCAACTACCACTCCGTTTCCATCACCATTAACGCCACTCACATTGAGCAGGTCGAAACCCTGTACGAAGAGTTGGGCAACATTGAAATTGTTCGCATGGTGCTGTAATTCCAGCATAAACCCCTGCTTATCAACCCGGGATGGCGCAGCGTCTTCCCGGGTTGCGCATTTTTGGTCAGCGAAAGGCTGGTCGCAGGCCGGAGCGCCCGGTATAATGGCTTTACCACTTCTGTAACCTGACGATGACTCTTTTGCAACCAGACAAGATCATTTTGCGTCAGCTGGGGTTGCAGCCCTACGCGCCTGTATCCCAAGCCATGCATAACTTCACCGACAGTCGTACCGAGACTACGCCGGACGAACTGTGGCTGGTGCAGCATCACCCGGTCTTCACCCAGGGCCAGGCCGGCAAAGCCGAACACGTGCTGATGCCCGGCGATATCCCGGTGGTCCAGAGCGATCGCGGCGGCCAGGTGACCTACCACGGGCCGGGCCAGCAGGTGATGTACGTGATGGTCGATCTGAAACGCAACAAGGTCGGCGTACGCCAATTGGTTACGGCGATAGAAGATACGGTTATCAACACCCTCGCCCACTTCCGCCTCGAATCGCGCGCCCGTCCGGATGCGCCCGGCGTGTACGTGGGGGAGCAGAAAATCTGTTCGTTGGGTTTGCGGATCCGCAAAGGCAGCTCATTCCACGGCCTTGCCCTGAATGTGGCGATGGATCTCAGCCCCTTCCAACGCATCAACCCTTGCGGTTACGCCGGCATGCAAATGACGCAGGTCAGCGCGCTGGCGCCCGGCGTTGGCATTGAAGACATACACCCAATCCTGGTACAGGAATTTGTTCATTTACTCGGCTACCAGACGGTCGAGCTTCGTAACTGGAACCTGCACGATTATGAGTAAACCAATTCAGATGGAACGCGGCGTCAAATACCGCGATGCTGACAAAATGGCGCTGATCCCGGTCAAAACGGTGGTCACCGAACGGCAGGAGCTGTTGCGTAAACCCGAGTGGATGAAGATCAAACTGCCTGCCGACTCAACGCGCATTCAGGGCATCAAAGCCGCCATGCGTAAAAACGGCCTGCACTCCGTCTGTGAGGAAGCCTCGTGCCCTAACCTGTCCGAGTGTTTCAACCACGGTACCGCTACCTTTATGATCCTCGGCGCCATCTGCACCCGTCGCTGCCCGTTCTGCGACGTGGCCCACGGCCGCCCGATCGCGCCGGACGCCAACGAACCGGAAAAGCTGGCGCAAACCATCGCCGACATGGCGCTGCGCTACGTGGTGATCACCTCGGTTGACCGCGACGATCTGCGCGACGGCGGTGCTCAGCACTTTGCCGACTGCATCTCGGCCATCCGCGCCAAGAGCCCGAACATCAAAATTGAAACGCTGGTGCCGGACTTCCGCGGCCGTATGGACCGCGCGCTGGAAATCCTCACCGCCACGCCGCCGGACGTGTTCAACCACAACCTGGAAAACGTGCCGCGCGTTTATCGCCAGGTGCGCCCGGGCGCCAACTACGAGTGGTCGCTGAAGCTGCTGGAGCGCTTTAAAGAAGCGCACCCGGATATCCCGACCAAATCCGGCCTGATGGTCGGCCTGGGCGAAACCAACGCGGAAATCGTCGAAGTGATGCGCGATCTGCGCCGCCACGGCGTGACCATGCTGACGCTGGGCCAATACCTGCAGCCAAGCCGCCACCACCTGCCGGTGCAGCGCTACGTCAGCCCGGCCGAGTTCGACGAGATGAAAGAAGAAGCGATGGCGATGGGCTTCACCCACGCCGCCTGCGGCCCGTTCGTGCGTTCGTCTTATCACGCCGATCTGCAGGCCAAAGGGATGGAAGTGAAATAACGCGTAATAGTTTGTTACGCTAAAGACGGCGGAAACGCCAAAAAACGGATGTCCGCAAGGCATCCGTTTTTTTATTGCGCGCCGTCAGACGGAATTAAACGTCTTTCTTTTCGACGCTCTGCTGAGCGGACTGGCTCTCGGCGGTGTTGTTGCCGGCGGCCGGCGGCGTGCTGTCGTCGCCCACGGCTTTTTTAAAGCCTTTCAGCGCCGCGCCGAGATCGGCGCCGAGCGTACGCAGTTTGCTGGTGCCGAACAGTAAAATCACCAACACCGCAATCACCAGAAGTTTGGTAATGCTGATACCTTCCATACTCACCTTCTTATCATAGAGCGCTGCGTGAACAGCGAGAAAAACTGACCTTGCCTGCGAATATTTAGCGACTTTCCCCCCGCTCGCACAACCGCAACATGTAACAGAGTGAGATCCGTCGCAGGAATGCCACGCCGCCTCACGGCGTGAATCCCAGACTATTCTTAGTTTATCACCCGCATGATACGCTGCCGTGATACTTATCAGGGAGATGCCGGATGTATATTGCCCCACCCATTTTCGATGCCCGAAAATCCGGCCTCAGCTTCGCCAAACGCACCTATCTGCCCCGCGTCGCCGGTCTGGGGCTCGGCTTTATCTGCGTTTGCGCCGCACTCTATCCCTTGGCTCCGCCCACGGCGGTCTGGCTGTTACTGGCCTTTCACGGTTTTCTCTGGCCGCATCTCGCCTACCGCCTGGCCTGCCGCGCCAAAGATCCGTTCAAAGCCGAGATCCGCAACCTGCTGATCGACTCCGCCTTCGGCGGTTTCTGGGCGGCGATGATGGCGTTCAACGCGCTGCCGGCGATCGTCATCCTGTCGATGATGAGCATGAACAACATCGCTTCGGCCGGTAAGGCACTGTTTGTCAAAGGGTTGGCGATTCAATTGGCCGCGGCGGCGCTGACCGGCGCGCTGCTCGGTTTCCCGTTCCACCCGCACAGCACGCCGCTGCAAATCTATCTGTGCCTGCCGATGATCTACCTTTACCCGACGCTGCTCGGCCTGGTGACCTACCGCACCGCCAAACGGCTGGCGGAAAAAAAACAGGAGCTGCAACGCATCAGCACCCGCGATGGGCTGACCGGCTTGTACAACCGCCGCCATTGGGAGCATCTGCTGCATCGTCAGTTCGACAGTTGCCGCCGCTACCAGGACAACGCCACGCTGATCCTGATGGATATCGATCGTTTCAAAACCATCAACGATACTTTCGGCCATGCGCTGGGGGATGAGGCCCTGGCGGCGCTGGCGGAAGAGCTGCTGATTGGCTTGCGCAACGTGGATATCGTCGGGCGCTACGGCGGCGACGAGTTTGGCGCGGTGCTGCCGAACACCAGCGCCGAACAGGCGGAAACCGTCCTGCAGCGCATCCAGCAGCGGCTGGACGCCGTTATCTTCAAAGAGGCGCCACAGCTGCGGCTGCAGATCAGCGCCGGCATCGCCAACTACCACCCCGCGCTGGGCGGTTATCTGGACTGGCTGAAAGCGGCCGACGGCGCGCTTTACCGGGCGAAGCAAAATGGCCGCAACCGGCTGGAAACGGCGGTGCCGACGGGCGAATAACTTACTGGTTTAATAACTTGGCAAAATACTTCGGCGCTTCGACAAAGCCTTCACGCCGGTAAAACGCATGCGCCCGCTCGCGGCGGCTGTGGCAATGGACTTCAAGCCGATCGCAGCCGCGACGGCGCGCCAGCGCCTCGCCCTCCGCCAACAGCCGCCGCCCTACGCCTGCGCCGCGCGCTCGGTCGTCGACGCAAAAATAGCTGATGCGGCCAATGTCGCCGGCCAACGCCAGCTGCGGCAGAAAATGCAGCGACAGCACGCCCAGCACCCGCTCGCCCTCCACGGCCACCAGCAGCGCCTCGTCCGGATGCGCCAGCAGCTGGCGCATTCGCTGCGGCAGAAACGCCTCGGTGCCGGGATAATCCAACGCCGTCATTAATTCGGCGATAGCCTGGCGATCGCTCAGGCGCGCCGTTCTGATTTCCATGGGGTGACCTCGCAGATTGTCGATACTACAAAATAGGCAGCGTTAGGTGTAACATCCACCGGGTACGGCAAAAAAGGCCGTGCGGCACGCTGGAGATGACATTCCTCCCTAACCGCCTTCACAGGCTGATGATGTCTACGTAACCTCTCGGAGAGAGGCGCGTAGCGTTACGCCTGTCTCTTTCCGAGTCCCGTGAATTTCTCTGATTGAAAGGTAGTTGCCCCATGTTGAGCTCTTTACTGGCCGTATTTATCGGCGGCGGCGTCGGCAGCGTTTTGCGCTGGGCGGTAAGCATGAAAATGAATCCGCTGAACGCCCACATTCCGCTCGGTACGCTGATGGTCAATCTGATCGGCGGTTTTATCATCGGCCTGGCGATGGCGATTTTTACCCGCATGACGCATCTGGACCCCACCTGGAAATTACTGATCACCACCGGGTTCTGCGGCGGCCTAACCACCTTCTCCACCTTTTCGCTGGAGGTGGTGTACCTGATGCAGGATGGCCGCTTCGGCTGGGCGCTGGCCAACATGCTGCTCAACCTGGCCGGCTCGCTGGCGATGACGCTGCTGGCTTTCATGCTGGTGATGTGGGTCAACGGGCGCTAAGCCCTTAATGTTTCCTTAATCTTGCATGCGCATAATCTCATCCAGTAACTCCTGACTGGATGAGAAACCGCTATGTTTAGCCTGCCGAAAACCGCCGCCGAAACGATTGCCGTTGCGCTGTGCGTGCTGATCGTCGCCGCCTTTATCAAATCCTACCTGTTCGCTTAAGCGCCTTTTCCCCACCGCACGCGTTCATCTTGCGCCTTTCCGGCCGATTGCACTACAATTGAGAATGAACGTTCACACCCAAAAATGTGAACCCGGCTCACGTGTAGCAAAGGATCGGGCAAATGCTCCCCCCCAACGACAGTAAACAGGCCAAGGTGCAGGCCCGCCGCGATCAGATCGTCGAAGCGGCGAAAACCAGCTTCCGCCGCCACGGCTTCCACGCCGCCAGCATGGCGGAAATCGCCCAGGGCTCGCAGCTCAGCGTCGGGCAAATCTATCGCTATTTCGCCAACAAAGACGCGATTATCGAGGAAATCGTCAACCGCATCATCGCCAGCAAGATGCAGCGGCTGGAAAACCTTGGCGATCACATCAACCTGATCGCCGGCACGCTGGCGGCGCGCACGCTGTTTCAGCAGCCGGGCGAGAGCGAAACCGATCACATGCTGATGCTTGAAGTGACCGCCGAGGCCACGCGCAACCCGGTGGTGGCCAAAATGCTCAGCGATGCGGAAGCGCGGCTGTTTCGCCACGTGTGCCACAACCTGCAGCGGCTGTATCCCCATTTCAGCGCGGAAGAGATCGCCGCGCGGGTGGAGTTTATCGCCGTCATGAGCGAAGGCACCGGTTACCGCATCCTTACCACGCAAAAAGCCGATGCGTCCCTGCTGCGCGATCTGTATCAGCAGGCCATTTCTCACCTGTTCAGGAAACTCTAATCTCCCATGACCAAACACTTAGCCAGACAACGTCTGGTGTACGCCGTCGTGCTTGGCCTGTTGGCCGCGCTAGGGCCGCTGTGCACCGATCTCTATCTGCCCGCCCTGCCGGAAATGGCGGGCGAACTGAATACCTCTACCGCCGCCGCGCAGCTCAGCCTGACCGCCGGGCTGCTCGGCCTGGGCGTCGGCCAGCTGATTTTCGGTCCTTACAGCGACAAACTGGGCCGCATGCGCCCGCTGTTGCTGTCGCTGATCCTGCTGCTGGGCGCTTCGCTGTGGTGCGCGCTGGCGCCCACCATCGACCAGTTGCTGATCGCCCGCCTGCTGCAGGGCATCGCCGGCGCCGGTGGCGCGGTGATTTCCCGCGCCATTGCCCGCGATCTGTATGCCGGTCATGAGCTGACCCGCTTCTTCGCCCTGCTGATGCTGGTCAACGGTCTGGCGCCGATCGTCGCGCCGGTGCTGGGCGGCGTTATGCTGCAGGTGATGAACTGGCGCGGCATCTTCGGCGTGCTGGCGGCCATCGCCGTGCTGCTGTTCAGCCTGTCGGCGCTGAAGCTGCGCGAGTCCCTGCCGGCCGAGCGCCGCAGCCAGGGCGGCATTCTGGCGATGCTGATGTCGCTGGGCAGTCTGTTGACCCAACGCTATTTCATGGGCCTGTGTCTGACGCAGGGCTTCGTGATGGCCGGCATGTTCGCCTATATCGGCGCCTCGCCTTTCGTCCTGCAGCAGATCTACGGCCTCAGCCCGCAGATGTTCAGCCTGTGTTTCGCCATTAACGGCGTCGGGCTAATCATTGCGGCGCAGCTGGCCAGCCGCCTCAGTTCGCGTTGGGGGGAGCGCCGGGTGTTGAGGAGTGGGTTAACGCTGGCGGCCGTCGCATCGCTGTTGCTGCTGTTGGCCGCCGCGCTGCATGCGCCGCTGGTGTTGTTGCTGGTGCCGCTGTTCTTTTCGGTGGCGGTGATCGGCATCGTCGGCCCAACCGCCTCTTCGTTGGCCATGCAAAGCCAGGGTGACAAAGCGGGCAGCGCGTCGGCCTTAATCGGCGTGTGCATGTTCGCGCTCGGTGCCTGCGCCGTGCCGCTCACCGGGCTGGGCGGCACGTCCAGCCTGTCGATGGCGCTGACCATCGTCGGCTGCTACGCCGTCGCCATCCTGCTGTTCAGCCTGTTAGGCCGCCGCAGCGAGGCATAACGCGCCCAATAAAAAACCCGCTCAATGAGCGGGTTTTAAGAAATTCAGCTACGCAGCTTAGATAGCAGTAACGTTAGCGGCAGATGGGCCTTTGGCACCGTTCGTGATTTCAAATTCTACACGCTGGCCTTCAGCAAGCGTTTTGAAACCGTTGCTAACGATGGCAGAGAAGTGAACGAAAACGTCCTTGCTACCATCTTCCGGAGTAATGAAACCGAAGCCTTTGGATTCATTAAACCACTTAACGCTACCTTTAATCTTAGACATCAAACTTACCTTTAACGTGAATGAAAGACACAAAACCTGTGTCTATTACAGTACAGCAAGCAGGCAGGATTTTGTCCACCACCGCGATCACAGAAATCCGATAAAGAGTGAAAAAATCCGTGTTGTCCGGTGTAAATTGATTGCACCGGTTGCGATAAGTTACCGTGCCAGGTCAATCCTCTCCACGCGCCGGCGAACAACGAGCGAACGCCCAAACTCGCCCGCTTCCCCCAGCGTTGACGCTCCCGCGCAGACGCAATCGCTATGAAATATAACCAGATGGTCTTTTTGCTTCGGCGGCCGCTGCACTAGGGTTAGGGTTTATTTCCCACTGTGAGCCAAGCCTATGACCAGCCAGTTGGCAGACAAAATCATCGCCTATCGGCGTGAGCTGCACCAAAACCCGGAGCTTTCCAATCACGAATTCGCCACCACCGCCCGGCTGACGCGCTGGCTGCAAGAAGCGGGCATTCGCCTGCTGCCGCTGGCGCTGAAAACCGGCGTCGTGGCGGAGATCGGCAGCGGCAAGGGGCCGATCATCGCGCTGCGCGGCGACATTGACGCCCTCCCGATCGACGAAATCGCCGACGTGCCCTTCAGCTCGCAAAACCGCGGCGTGATGCACGCCTGCGGCCACGACTTTCATACCTCGGTGATGCTCGGCGCCGCACACCTGTTGAAAGCGCGTGAGGCCGACCTGCCCGGCACGGTACGCCTCTTCTTCCAGCCGGCAGAAGAGACCTTCAACGGCGCCCGACACCTGATCGACGCTGGCGCGCTGGATAACGTCGCCGCGGTGTTTGGCCTGCATAATGCGCCGGAGCTGCCCACCGGCACCTTCGCCACCCGCGCCGGGCCGTTCTACGCCAACGTCGATCGCTTCCAGATCCTCATCACCGGCAAGGGCGCGCACGCCGCCAAACCGGAACAGGGCGTCGACACCATCGTCACCGCCAGCCAGATCGTCGGCGCGCTCCAGACGCTGCCCAGCCGCAGCTTCAGCTCGCTGGAATCGCTGGTGGTGAGCGTAACGCGCATCGAAGGCGGCAATACCTGGAACGTGCTGCCGCAAACCGTGGAGCTGGAAGGCACGGTGCGCACCCACAGCGACGCGGTGCGCCGCCAGGTGCCGGACAAGATTCGCCAGGTGATCGACGGCATAGCCGCCGCGCTGGGTGCGCAGGCCGAACTGCGCTGGCAACCGGGGCCGCCGGCGGTGATCAATGACCCGCATTGGGCGGCGTTCAGCAAAACCGTTGCCGCCGAGGCCGGCTACCGGGTCGAAGAAGCGGAGTTGCAGATGGGGGGCGAAGATTTCGCGCTATATCTGCATCACGTACCGGGGGTATTTGTCAGCATCGGCTCCGCCAGCGAGTTCGGCCTGCATCATCCGCGTTTCAATCCCGATGAACGGGCTCTTTTCCCGGCGGCGCAATATTTCACGCTGCTGGCGGAACGCACGTTGCAACAATTAACCACCGCGCCAGAAAAAGCCCTCAGCAACGCCTGAATAACGGAATATATTATTTCCCCGACGCCGCACATGCCGCGTCGGGCCTTATTATTTCGCTCGCCGTGATATTTGCAATTTTCAACATTTGAATATGCTGTTTTGTTGTTTTACATCCCGCCGCCGCTCATCAATAGTGAACCCATCAGACACCGCGCGCCTCTGCGGCGCATGACAGGATAATCACGATGAGCGACAACGCGAATAATCAACGGCAATTGCGCCTGGGCGCCATTCTGCATGGCGCATCGGGAAATATGTCCGCCTGGCGCCACCCGGACGCCACCGCCGACGCCAGCATTAACCTCGAATTTAATATCGCCTCGGCGAAAAAAGCCGAACAGGGAAAATTTGATTTCGTCTTCATCGCCGATGGGTTATATATCAACGAAAAATCCATTCCGCATTTTCTTAATCGTTTCGAACCGCTCACCCTGCTGGCCGCGCTGTCCGCCGCCACCGATAAAATCGGCCTGGTGGGCACCCTCTCCACCTCCTACAGCGATCCGTTCACCGTCGCCCGCCAGTTCGCCAGCCTCGATCACCTGAGCAACGGCCGCGCCGGCTGGAACGTGGTGACGTCGCCGCTGGAAGGCTCGGCCAAAAATTTCTCGCGCAAAGAACACCCGGAACACAGCCTGCGTTACCGCATCGCCGGCGAATTTCTCGACGTCGCCAAAGGGCTGTGGGACTCCTGGGAAGACGACGCCTTCGTGCGTAATAAGGCCAGCGGCGAATTCTTCCGCACCGGCAAACTGCACACTCTCAATCACCAGGGGGAGTTCTTCTCGGTACAGGGGCCGCTGAACATTGGCCGCACGCCGCAGGGGCGCCCGATCCTGTTCCAGGCCGGCGCCTCTGAAGACGGCAAACGGCTGGCGGCCCAACACGCCGATGCGATCTTCACCCATCACGACACGCTGGAACAGGCGCAGGATTTCTATCAGGACGTGAAGCGGCAGCTGGTGGAACAGGGGCGCGAACCGGACGATCTGCGCATCTTCCAGGGCGTCAGCGTGATCGTCGGCGACGACGACGCGGACGTCGAGCGCCAGTACCAGGAGACCGCCCGCCTGGTCAGCATCGAGAACGCCCTCAACTATCTCGGCCGCTACTTCGAACATTACGACTTTGCCCGCCATCCGCTGGACGCGCCCTTCCCGGACATCGGCGATCTGGGGCAAAACAGCTTCCGCAGCACCACCGACGCCATCAAGCGCAGCGCCCGCGAGCGCAATCTCACGCTGCGCCAGGTGGCGCTGGAAGCCGCCTCGCCGCGCCCGGTGTTCAGCGGCACGCCGGAAGCGGTGGCGGACGGTCTGCAGCGCTGGTTCGACGGCGAAGCCGCCGACGGTTTCATCATCAGCGGCGGTACGCCCAACGCCTTCGGCCACTTCGTCGATCGGGTGGTGCCCGTCCTGCAACAACGTGGCCTGTTCCGCCAGGCGTACCACGGCGACACGCTGCGCGAGCACCTGGGCCTGAAGCGCCCGTTGAACAGATTCACCCAATAATAAGATCGCTTTCAGGGATACCCGCTATGCAGAAAACCGTTACCGCCGCCCTCGTGGCGGCCTTGCTGAGCCTGACCGGCGCCGCACTGGCGGGCACCGGCATCGATTTGCAGGCCAATGAAACCCCGATCCACGCGCCGAAAAACCCGCAGGCGATCGCCAAACTGCCGGCCGATTTCCACTTCGTGAAGCCGGGCCAATTCACCGTCGCGATCGCCGCACTCAACACGCCGCCGCTGGCGCTGTTCGCCGCCGACAACCGGCGACTGATCGGCAGCGAAGTGGATATCGCACAGCTGGTGGCCGACAGCCTGGGCCTAACGCTTAACGTGGTGCAAACCTCGTGGGAAGACTGGCCGCTGGGGGTGGTTTCCGGCAAGTATGACGCGGCCATCACTAACGTCACCGTGACCAAAGAGCGCAAAACCCGCTTCGACTTCGCCACCTACCGCATCGACTCGCTCGGCTTTTACGTCAAAACCGGCGGCAAGATCGCGACGATCAAACAGCCTGCCGATATCGCCGGATTAAAAATTATCGTCGGCTCCGGCACCAATCAGGAAGCCATCTTGCTGGCATGGGACAAGCAGAATCGACAGCAGGGGCTTAAACCTTTCCAGCCGATCTACGTGACCGACGATGCAGCCGCCACGCTGGCGATCCAATCCGGCCGGGCCGACGCCTACTTCGGGCCGAACGTGTTGGGCGCCTATAAAGCGGCGCTGAACGGCCGCACCCGGCTGGCGGGCACGGTGGAAGGCGGTTGGCCCAAGGCGGCGCACATCGCCGTCACCACCCGTAAAGGCAACGGCCTGGTGCAGGCGGTGAACGAAGCGCTGAACGGCGCGATCCGCGGCGGGCAGTACGATCAGGTGCTCAACCGCTGGGGCGAGAGCGTCGAACGCCTTGCGCAGTCGGAAATCAACCCGCCCGGCCTGGGCGACTAGGAGCGCGCGATGACGCAAGACACCTTCATTCAGACGCTGCCGACCGACCCGCTGATCGCGCCGGTAATCGAGGGGCTGTTCGGCGAATATCGCCAGCGTTACGGCGACTATTTTGGTGACCAGGAACCGGAACCGCTGGATCTGTACGCGCCGCCGCAGGGGGCCTTCATCGTGCTGCTGCGCGCCGGTGCGCCGATCGCCATGGGCGCCTTCAAACGCTATGACGCACAAACCGCCGAGCTGAAGCGCATCTGGACGCGGGGCGATCTGCGGCGCCAGGGCCTGGCGCAGCGGGTGTTGCAGCAGCTCGAAACGCTGGCGCTGGCGCTGGCGCAGGGATATCGCCGGCTCTATCTGACCACCGGTTTTCGCCAGCCCGAAGCGGTGGGCCTGTATCTGAGCAACGGGTATCAGCCGCAGTTCGATCCCACCGTCGACAGCGAGGTTTACAGCCGCCCACCCTACGATGGCCGCCTGCCGTTCCGCAAAAGCCTGATTGCAGAGGACGCATGTTGTTGCGCGTCGGAAAGGAAAATCGCCTAAGGCCCCTTTATCTGTATCAGGAGACATGACATGTCCAAACAAGACGTCTTGAAAGTGGTGCCCGCCCGCTATCCGCTGCGGCTGATCGGCGCGCTGTTTTCGCTGTTTATTCTGGCCGCCATCGTGCAATCGGTGGCGGGCAACGCGCGCTGGGAATGGGGCGTGTTCGCCGAGTGGTTCTTCGCGCCGGCGGTGCTGGCGGGGCTGGGGCAAACCCTGCTGCTGACGCTGCTCGGCACGCTGTTCAGCATCCTGTTCGGCACCTTGCTGGCGCTGGCGCGACTGTCGCGCTCTTACCTGTTGGCGTCGCTGGCCTGGGGTTATATCTGGCTGTTTCGCTCGCTGCCGCTGATTCTGGTGCTGATCATCCTGTACAACTTTTCCTACCTGTACGACGCCATCTCGCTGGGCATTCCCTTCACCTCGGTGGTGTTCGCCAGCTATCCGACCATCGACATTCTCGGCCAATTCGCCGTGGCGGTGCTGGGCCTGACGCTGGTGCAGTCCGCCTACACCGCCGAGATCATCCGCGGCGGCATTTTGGGCGTGGATTACGGCCAGCACGAAGCGGCGGCGGCGCTGGGCCTGCCGGGCTATCGCCGCACCTTCCGCATCATTCTGCCGCAGGCGCTGCGCTCCATCATTCCGACCGGCTTCAACGAGATCATCAGCCTGGCGAAAGGCACCTCGATCGTTTACGTGCTGGCGCTGCCGGAGCTGTTTTATACCATTCAAGTTATCTATAACCGCACCCAGCAGGTGATACCGCTGCTGATGGTCGCCACCGTCTGGTATCTGTTCATCACCACCGCGCTGTCGGTGATCCAATACTACATCGAGCGCTATTTCGCCCGAGGCGCGGTGCGCGAACTGCCGCCGACGCCCTGGCAGAAACTGGCCGGCTGGCTAAAACGTTAGGAGACCCGTATGTCTGAAGCCATTGATTATTACGCCTTGCCCGAGCAGCCGGCGCGCAACCTCACCCCAGTGCCGGCGCGCGGCCTAATCGAAATCAGCAACGTCAGCAAGTTCTTCGGCAAACACAAGGCGCTGGACGACGTCAGCCTGACGCTGCAGCCGGGCACCGTCACCGTGATCCTCGGCCCTTCCGGCTCCGGAAAGTCGACGCTGCTGCGGGCGATCAACCACCTGGAACGCGTGGACGAAGGCTTTATCCGCATCGACGGCGACTACGTCGGATATCGCCGCAAGGGCAACCGGCTGTATGAGCTGAAGGAAAAGGCCATCCTTCGGCAACGCATCAACGTCGGCTATGTGTTCCAGAATTTCAACCTGTTCCCGCACCTGACGGTGCTGGAAAACATCATCGAAGCGCCGGTGGTGCACAAGATCCACTCCCGCGAACGGGCGAAAGCGGTAGCCTATGAGCTGCTGGATACCGTCGGGCTGCGCCATAAGGCGGACGCCTACCCGCGCCACCTCTCCGGCGGCCAACAGCAGCGCATCGCCATCGCGCGTGCGCTGGCGCTGAACCCTAAGGTGATCCTATTCGATGAACCGACCTCCGCGCTCGATCCCGAGCTGGTCGGCGAAGTGCTAGACGTGATAAAGGGGTTGGCGGATCTGGGCGTCACGCTGGTGGTGGTCACCCATGAAATCGGCTTTGCGCGCGAAGCGGCGGATCGGGTGGTATTTATGGTCGACGGGCAGATCGTCGAGCAGGGCGACGCCAGGCAAGTGCTGGCTCAGCCGCAGCATCCGCGCACCGTCAACTTTCTCAACAAAGTGCTGTGATCGTCGGGGCGCCGCGGCGCCCCGTACCCGAGCCGCTTACCGGCCGGCGAAACGCCGTTTCTCGGCGGCGAAATCCAGCGGGCGGATCCCCTGCTGGTTTTTGTCCTCTTCGGTCAGCAACGCCGGCGGAATAAACCAGGTCACCTCGAACAGCAGCCCGTCCGGATCGTGGCCATAAATGCTTTTGTGCACGCCGTGATCTTCTTCCAGCCCGAGAATGCCGCGTTCGGCCAGCTGGTGACGAATGCGCTCCAGCTCCTCCAGGCTGTCCACTTCCCAGGCCAGATGGTACAGCCCGGCCGGTGGCTCATGCTCCGCCGGCGGCTCGTTGTTGGCGCGAAATACCCCGGCGCGCTGCTGGCCCAGGTTCTTGCTGAACAGCGCCAAATCGTGATCGTTGTCCGAATCGGCGGCCTGGGTAAACACCGCCCGATCGGGGCTGTCGGACGGCTTGAGCTTGAACCCCAACACCTGATGATAAAAGTCGGCGCTCTGCCGCACGTCGCTGACATACAGCACGGCGTGATTGAGACGTTTGATGCCCATCGCTATTCCTTTTTCGCATTGAATGAAGTCAGCATGAACATAGCATGTGGGGAGAAAGCCGCTAAATGCCGTTATCGCATGACTAAATGCCGCCCGCGCAATCTGTCGCTGCAAGGCATTCCGCGCTATCATAAGCGCTGTATAGAACCCTTTTGTGAGAATAGCGATGAACGGCAAGATAACGACTTTTTTTGAAGACAAAGGCTTCGGCTTTATTACCGACGAGAACGGAGAAAATCGTTATTTTCACGTGATTAAAGTGCAGAACCCGGAGCTGATTAAGAAAAATGCGGCGGTGACCTTCGAACCGACCAATAACACCAAAGGCCCGTCGGCTTATGCGGTCAAAGTGTTGGCGCCCAGCAAATACATCATCATCGCCAACGAAAGAATCAAGATCGCCAGCATCAAGTCTTTCAACACTTTCACCAAGGAAGTGCCGGTCAAAGCCGACGTGGATAAAGAGAACACCGTGCTGTCGGTCGGCCTGCTGATGAACCGCATTCGCCCGCAGTCCGAAGACCAGGCGCAGACCATGCAAACGCTGCGCATGCTGACCATTACCACTTTCCAGAACACCACCCATACCTTCTCCGAGCACGAGATCGATATGGATGAGACCATCAAGGCGCTGAAAAGCCTGTAAGCGCCGGTTGCCCAGCGTCGAGCCCTAGCGGAACAGGATATGCTCGACGCTGTTGCCGTTCACCACGTTGAACGACTCCACCCGATTACGCCCCTGCGATTTGGCGCGATACAGCGCGATATCCGCCATATTCATCAGCTGCTCCAGCGATTTCACTTCGTTCATCGCCAGGCTGGCTACGCCGACGCTGATGGTAATTTTCAACGTTTGTTTGCCTTCCGCCTGCAGTTCCGCCTGCTCCACCAGCCGGCGCAGATGTTCCCCCAGCGCCACGCCCTGTGCCGCCAGCGCGCGCGGCAACATGATGGCGAACTCTTCCCCGCCCAAGCGGCCGAACAGCTGATCGTGGCGCAGCTCGCGCCGCACGATGTGCGCGAACGACGCCAAAACCTGATCGCCGGCGCTGTGGCCATGCGTATCGTTGATCTGCTTGAAATGGTCGATGTCGATCAGCAGGAGCGACACCGCCTCTTTGGAGCGGTGCTTGTGCTCCAGCAGCTCGCCCGCTTTGCGCGTCATCGCGCTGCGCGCCAGCACCCCGGTCAGAAAATCGTGGTTGGCGCTGTGCTCCAGACGCCGCATCAGCTTGCGGTTGGCGGCGATAGAGCTGGCGAGGATCAGCGGCCCCATCACCAGCATGGCGATGCCCAAGCGGGCGGACATCAGCGTGTCGAGGAAGGCGTTGTGGTTGTTCGGCGTTTCGTACAGCACCAGGTTGGCGGAAATGCTGCTGATCTCGGTCATGCCGGTCAGCAACGTCAGCAACGTCACGGGGAACAGCTGATAACGCACCGCGCACCACAGCAGCGCCGGGATCGGGAAGGCGATAGCGCCCGGCCCGCCGATATAGACGCTGAATATCAGCGACAGCAGCAGCGCCAGCAGCGGCAGACAGCCTTTCAAACGCCAACGCACCTGTATGCGCAACAGCTGCTTCAGCCGCGGTGCCGCCATCAGCACCGGCAACAGCAGCAAGGTCGTCGAGAACTGCTCGCTGAACCAGGCCAGCCACGCGACCACCACCGTGTTGTTGTACAGGCTGTCGTTGCGCAGCACCGACAGCGTCGACGCCACCGCCGCACCGGCCAGACTGGCGCTGAACATATAGAGTATCGCCTGGGGTTTACCCATGCGCCGTTGCGACTGGGGCAGCATCAGCATGATGCCGTAACCGACGGCGATCAGCGACATGTTGCAGGCATTCAGCCACAGCGCCAGGGACCAGCCTTCGCCGGTGCTGAGATCGGCGGCAACCATGCCCAGATAGGTGGTAAGCCAGCCGAGCGGCGTGGCGTAAACGGGTTTGCGCAGCAGCAGGCCGAGCAGAATCGCATTCACCGGCCAAAATAAAGAAAGCGAACCAATTGGCCGGCTAAGAATACCCACCAGAGAAAGTAAAAAGGCCAGCATGAAAAGATTGATCAGCTGAACCGTCAGAGGCAGGCCATGCCTGGCGTTTATTCTGACGTTCATCGCCTCGCCCATATTTCGCTAATAACCAGAATAATAATGTGCATACTCTCTCGCCCGGCCAGTGAGGGATAGTCAACTCGGATTTCAACCAAAAAAGCCAGACAAATCAATAATAAAAAACGTTAACATTTAATTAACAGACTTTTCTTAGCCTGATGCGACCGCGGCGGGCTCACCCGCATAGCGTCAGCAAATAATGCCGACTCTGCTGTCAGCATAGCGCATAGCGTAATAGGCCGCCGACGGCGTTAATTACATTAATAAGTTTGTGGTTATTGGTCGTTGAATGATGTTTGAATAACTACGCGATTATTTTCCTGCAACTGGGCCGCCCGTGCAATAACAACCCAAAAAAAGCCCGCATAGCGCGGGCTTGCTTGAACAACAGCAAATCGACAGTTACGACACAGCCATACGTTGCATGCCTGTGCTGCCGCGCAGTATAGCGGTGAAAGCTTAAGCAGACCTTAGCAACAAAAAACCCGGCCTAGGAACCGGGAATATTTGTACGAAATGCAGTGTTAGCCCAAGCAGGCTAATAACATTTCGCAGCTTACACGCCAATTGTGCAGAGAAAATGAACGCGGCGTCCGTTCAGTCGCGTCACTGCCCTCTCCGCACGGAAGACCTTACGCCAGTTTGGCGGCAAAACCCGCTACGCGCTGGCCATAGAGCTTGGCGGTCGCCAGATCGCCCGACAGCATCTCATCCACGCCGGCATCCGCCGGGGTCTGCACCAGCAGCCCCACCGAACCGCCCAGGTTATTGACGTCGGTGCGCTGCGCCGATTTGGTGTTGGCCGGCAGCAGCCCCAGGCTGACCCACAGGCCGCCATGTTGCGAAGCCAGCGTCTGCAGCGCGATCAACGTGACCTGCTTGTCGCCGTTCAGGCTGGCGCTGTTGGTAAAGCCGCCAAACACTTTGTCCTGCCACTTGCGGCCGAACCAGGCCTTGGAGCTGGCGTCGGCGAATTTCTTGAACTGCCAGGATGGGCCGCCCATATAGGTCGGCGAACCAAAGATGATGGCGTCCGCCTCATCCAGCGTCTGCCAGGCTTCGTCGCTGATATCACCGTTCTGGTCGATGGCGATCAGTGCCGCCCCGGCGCCTTCCGCCACCACTTTCGCCAAACGCTCGGTATGGCCGTAGCCGGAATGAAACACCACTACTGTCTTCGCCATAGAAATTCTCCACTCATTGCACAAAGGCGCCGACGGCGCCCCTCTCGCGTTCAATCTAATCAAGCGCGCAGCGGCTGAATACCGAATAAAACTGACGGTGTTATTCAAAAAAATCGCGTTATGCGCCCTGCTCTGCCTGTTGACGGGCGAAGTCGATAAAAGCACGCAGCGGGCGCGGCATTTGGCGGTTTGCCGGATAGTACAGATAGAAACCGGGGAACGGCGGCGTCCAGGCATCGAGCAGCGGCAACAACCGGCCATCGGCCAAACCGGCGGCAATTTGTTGCTCAAACAGGTAGGCAATGCCTGCCCCATCCATCGCAGCCCGCACCAAGACTTCCGGCTCATCGACTATCACCGGCCCTTCCACGGCGATCTCCTGCTTTTCACCGTCGCACTCAAACTCCCAGCGATACAAACTGCCGTTGGTCGGCCAGCGGTAATTCAAACAGCGATGTCGATGCAGATCGCCTGGTGTTGACGGCCGGCCGTGACGCGCCAAATACGCCGGTGAAGCAACGACGCGCATCCGCACCTCCCCGCCCAGCTTGACCGCCACCATATCTTTCGCCAGTTTCTCGTGCAGCCGCACGCCGGCGTCAAAACCGCCGGCAACGATATCCACCAACCGCTCCTCAACATTGAGATCGAGCGTAATATCAGGATATTGATGATGAAACGGCGCGATCAAAGGCGCCAGAAAATGTAACGCCGCCACGCGGGTTACATTAAGCCGCAAAAGACCCGAGGGGTTCTGGCGTTGCTCGACCGCCTGTGCCACCGCCGCGTCAATCTCGGCCATCGCGGGCGTCAGGCGCGCAAACATCTGTCTTCCGGCTTCAGTCAGCGCCACACTGCGAGTGGTGCGATTCAGTAAACGCACACCCAAACGCGCCTCCAGGTTGCGCAGCGTTTGGCTGAGCGCCGAAGCGGACATGCCCAAATGTGCAGCGGCGCGAGCGAAACCGCCGTGCTCAACAATCGCGGCAAAGGCGCGCAACTCGGCGAAATCACTGCCCCTCATTATGCTCTCCCTCCTTAATAATTCATGAAGATTATAGCGCATTCCTTAAACAACCTGCGGGCGCTACTGTAGACGCTACCTACACGGGAGAATGCCTATGAACACGTCACTATCGCTGGATCACTATCGTTTATTGGGCCGTTCCGGCCTGCGCGTTTCACCGCTGGCGCTGGGCACCATGACCTTCGGTGCCGACTGGGGCTGGGGCGCCGAACTGGCCGAAGCCCGCCGTCTGTTTGACGTTTATGTCGAACGCGGCGGCAACTTTATCGATACCGCCAACCGCTATACCGAGGGCAGCGCCGAACGTTTCGTGGGGGAATTCGCCGCCGGGCGCCGCGATCGGTTGGTGATCGCCACCAAATACACCCTGCCGATGCAGCCGGACGATCCCAATTCCGGCGGCAATCACCGCAAAAGCATGCTGCGATCGGTTGAGGGAAGCCTGCAACGGCTCAATACCGATTACATCGACCTGCTCTATCTGCACGCCTGGGATTTCACCACGTCGGTGGAAGAGATCATGCGCGCCATGGACGATTTGGTACGCGCCGGAAAAGTGCTGTATGTGGCAGTATCGGACCTTCCCGCCTGGCAGGCGTCGAGAATGCAAATGCTGGCGGACCTGCGTGGCTGGTCGCCGCTGATCGCTCTGCAAATCGAGTACAGTCTGCTGGAGCGCACCGTCGAACGCGAGCTGATGCCGATGGCGCAAGAATTGGGGATGGGCGTGATCCCTTGGTCGCCGCTGGCCGGCGGCGTATTAAGCGGCAAATACCGGCGGCAGGATCTGCAACCGTCGCCCGATGAAGCGGGCTCTCGGCGTGAAGCCGTGCGCGCCAAGGGGACATTGAACGCACACAATCTTGATATCGCCGACGCCGTCAACCAGATAGCTGATGAGACTGGATATTCCCCATCACAAATCGCTCTGGCCTGGACACTGCGTCACCCGATGGTCACCGCGCCGATCGTCGGCGCCCGAACCCTGGCGCAATTGGAAGATAACCTCGGCGCATTGAAGGTGGCGCTGGCGGAAGATCATTGGCGACGATTGGACGATCTCAGCGCCATCGAGCTGGGATTCCCGCACGATTTTCTCGCCCTGCCAGCCACCCGCAACATCATGACCGGCGGCGTGCATCTCGCCCGGCGCAGATAAAAAAAATCCCGCGCAAGGCGGGATAAACTTAACAGGGATGGGGTAATACACTACAGGGAATGGATAACACACAACATCATCGGGTAGAGCTACAGTACCAATCCCAATGTATAGAACTGTCATCCCCGCGTAAGTTTGCTCGGCCAGATGTAACGCCGAATGGGGAGATGAAACAACCGATAAACTCATCCACGGCCATATAGCCGAGAGTGACGCGCCCCCTTAAACCCGTTTGAATGTGAAGATGTCACTAAGCCCTCGTCATACCATGCAAACATTTACTGAATTCGTTGTTCAATCATTCATCCTTGCGCAAACAATAGCATTAAACATCAGCACAAATAATTAACAATCATAATAATCACAAAAAGTATTAATCACCCAATTCGTGAACCAGAGTCCGCCCTATCAGACCGCCATTTTTTCTTTCGCCCCCGGAAACATGGACGACAGGAAGGGCTCGGGAGAGAAACCCCATTATCGCAGTCGATTAAAATCGCCAAATAGCAACAACAAGGCAGTTTTTAAAACCAACACTATGCGAATTTAACAATACAAAAAACCAAAACATCAATTTTTTCTATTTTCATAAGCTATAAAAATAGCTCTTTTTTTCATCCTTTTTATTCTGTGACCGCCCACTCATTATTAAAAAATCAAGGAATACTCAACGACAGCCTGATTGCAGACTTATCAAGGCCTGCAGCGACATTCACCTTAAATCAGCAGAAAAAACATTAAAATAAATTAACCTTACTGATTGACTTGGATATAGCTTATAGATAAATAATATTTGCATATATTTACCTTTGATTAACAAAAGAGGACTTAACCTTACATAACATCACAATCCCTACCAGCAGCAGCGTGATGATAAAAGTCTTTTAAAAACAACAAAAAAAACCTAATCACTTCGCCAAACACAGGCACAAATGGTTAGCAAGGTAATTAAATAGATTCTAATAATTTGTTTTTGGCAGTGAATGCCCATTGCGGTATGTCGCGGGTATTTAGCTGTCTCTCACATTCAATACAGGAAGAAGCAATGAACGGAAGACAGATGTCCTCTGATAACGCCAGCGAGCAAACGCACGTCAATCACGCCCTATTGCAATTCATTCTCATCCTATTGTCAGGTTTGGGGCCAACCTCATTCCAAATTTTCCTGCCTTCAGTGCCTAGCCTGGTTAAATACTTTGAAACAACACCTGCGACCGCCAACCTGACAGTCTCTCTATCGATGATCAGTTTTGCCCTTGCTTGTCTGGTATATGGAAGATTGGCTGATCGACTGGGACGCAGAACAATATTACTGTTAGGCATGGCGATCCTGATTATTGGTAGCTTCATTTGTTTATCGGCGCAGTCCATTGAAGCCGTAATTTTGGGCCGTATTATTCAACCGGCGGGCGGGGCGGCCGGCGTTATTGCGGCGCGAATTATCGTCATGGATATCTATCACAGCGAAAAAGCGGCAAATGTCATGTCGAAACTGGTCGCTTCTATGATGATATCGCCTCTACTGGGCGTGCCATTGGGTGGTTTATTAACGGATAACTTTGGTTGGCGTTCCAATTTCATTCTGATCGGCGCTATTGCAGTCATCGTGTTTATTATCATCTTGTTCAGTCTCCCCGAAACCCGCAAAGCGCAAACTGGCGTAGAAGCAGGCAAAAGCAATCTGTTCCATGACTATGGGCAGTTGGCGAAAAACGCCACCTTTCTCGGCAATGCCTTTCAATTTGGTTTCGCTCAGTCGGCCTTTATGGCCTTTATGGCTGCCGCACCCATCGTGCTGACGCAGACCTTCCAACTTTCCGCCTCTGGCGCCAGTTTACTGCTATTGATGGTGTCTGGCAGCGCCATTATCGGTAACTTGTCGGCCAGCCGTTTACCGCAAAGTCTGTCGCTACGGCGCCGTTTGCTGTTGGGCAGCATCATCGGCTTTATTTTCAGCTTGCTCGCTCTGACGCTAAGCCTGATAAACATCTGGTCGATTCCCGCACTGGTCATCCCAACGATGGTATTCAGTATTTTCTACGGCATCACCAGCCCGGCAGCGCAGGCCGGTGCCATTGGTGCGATCAAGCCTCTGGCGGGCACCGCGGCAGGATTGAGCATGTTCATCAGTATGCTTCTCGCAAGCGTTGCCACGCAGTTTATTGCCGAGTTTAATAGCGGAACTCCCCTGGTTATTACTTTTAGCCTGGCCTTATTGGCGTTGCTCTCGTTAATTGCCGCAATTGTCACGCTAAAAAAATCTGAATAAAAATAGGAAAAATGGCATCACGGCGGGAATACAGCCCGCCAGCTATTTCCCCTTTTCACATAAAATAATTAAGGACTTAGCATGGGTAATCATTTTATCCGTGAGCTGTCTGCATCACGGCCGTCGGCCATAAATTTAATTTGCTTTGCTCATGCCGGTGGGGGTACCAGCCGATATCGTACCTGGCATGCCGAATTACAGGAATATGCCAATATTCTTATTCCCGTTATTCCCGGCAGAGAAGAACGTTTTATTGAACCTGCCTTTTCCACGCTGGAGCAAGTGGTCGATGACGTATTCGCTCGTATTAAACCCTATCTCGATGCGCCGCTGGTGTTGGCTGGCATCAGCTACGGCGGCCTGCTGGCCTATGAGATGGCAACGCGGCTGGAACAGCATGGTGCCTGCGTTCACGCGCTATTGATCGCCAGCCAGAGGTCTCCCCACTATCACAAAACTCGACAAAACTGGCATCAGATGTCGGCGGAAAAGCTGATCGATTGCCTGGTCAAACTGGGTGGCATCAACGCACAGGATGCCGCGACACCGGAATTTTATGAGCTTTTTCTGTCAACCATCCGCGCAGATTTGGAGGCGAGTGACGGCTATGCACCAACGGGTAAAGCCCCGTTGACATGTCCAATACACGTTTGCCACGGCTTGCACGACCAGGTGATCGATCGCCAGGCAACTCGCGGCTGGCTAGACGTTACCGCCAATACCGTCGAATGGCGCGAATTTAATGCTGGCCATTTCTTATTTGACGAACAAAAAGATATTTGGTTGCAAGACGTGAAAAACGTACTCGCCAGATTATCTCGGCACATGCCGCCGACATCCCAGGGGAATCATGCTCATGCCTGAATTAGAAAAAACTCTCGACAATGAATTTACCGGCATCGAACTGGCCGTCATAGGAATGGCCGGGCGTTTTCCCGGGGCAGGAGACATCGACGCTTACTGGAATAATCTCTGTCAGGAGATCGATTCCGTTACTTGGCACGCTGATTTTGCGCCGCAAGCCTCCACGGACGGTTCCTGGCACGTCCCCGCAGGCTACCTGCTAACCGATGTCGATCAATTCGACGCAAAATTTTTCGCTATGTCGCCAAAAGAGGCGGCGATCACTGACCCACAGCAACGCCTGCTACTTGAGTGCGCGTGGGAAGCGTTGGAAAACGCCGGCTATGCCGCCACATGTCACCAACAAAACGTCGGTGTCTATGTCAGCAGCGGTCCCAGCGGGTATTGGTTGCATAATCTCGCGAACAATAGGCAGCTTTGCGCCACCACCAGCAAAATGCAATTGCTGATTGGCAATGACAAGGATTACGCGGCCAACCGCATCTCCTACAAACTCGATTTGAAAGGCCCGAGCATCGTCGTTCAATCTGCCTGTTCCAGTTCATTGCTGGCCGTACACACTGCAGGCCAGTCCCTGCTGGCAGGAGAGTGTGATATCGCCCTGGCCGGTGGTATCTCACTGGAATACCCGGCTGAAGAAGGCTATCGGTATGAACCGGGCAGCATTCTCTCACAGGACGGGCATTGCAAACCGTTCAGCGAACATGCCAGCGGCACAGTGCGCGGGAATGGCGGAGGGATCGTGGTATTAAAACGCCTGGATGATGCGATCAACGATCGGGATCATATTTATGCCATCGTCCGCGGCTCTGCAACCAACAATGACGGCGCACAAAAAGTGGGATATGCCGCCCCCAGCGTCGAAGGCCAAACCCGTGTTATCCAAATGGCGCACGCTGTTGCTAACGTGACGCCCGACGCTATCGGATACGTTGAAACCCATGGCACGGCCACCAGCTTGGGCGATCCGATAGAAATCGCCGCGCTGGCGGCCGCTTTTGGCGACGACTGTCCAGCCGCAAGCTGTAAGATCGGTTCGGTCAAATCCAATATAGGCCATCTTGACGCCGGTGCCGGTATTGCCGGATTTATCAAGACCGCGCTAAGCCTTTATCACGATTATATTCCCGCTACGCTGCATTACCGGACGCCCAACCCCGCCATCCATTTCGCCGGTACCCCGTTTACCGTGACGAGTAAAGGAACTTCCTGGGAAGGAAGCTCGCCACGCAGGGCGGGAGTCAGCGCCTTCGGCATCGGCGGCTCTAATGTCCATGTCGTCATGGAGCAACCCCCGGTTTCCACCGTCTCCCCTGCCGCAGAACCCGCCACCTGCGCATTACGCTTCTCGGCCAAAAACCAGGTCGCCTTGCGCGCGACAATGCAGCAACTAGCCCATTATTTACGCAACCATACCGAGGCATCTCTCGCCGATGTCGCCTATTCGTTGGCGACAGGTCGAAAAGCGTTTCCCGTGCGCGCCGCCATAACGGCCGACAGTGTGGAAGAGGCCATCGCGCAGCTGGAAACCGAGCGAGCCAAAACCATGTGCTTCGGAGAAGCCTGCGACGCGCCGATGAAAATAGCGTTTATGTTTCCTGGCCAGGGAACACAATATCAGGGTATGGGAGCCAACCTGTATCACACCGGCGACATCTTCACCCAAGAGTTCGATCGGCTGGCGCAGCTGTTCCAACCGTTTATCGACCACGACTTACGCTCACTGTTGTTCAACAAGGCGCAGGACAATGACGAATTGCTGGCGCAAACCCGGCTTTCGCAACCGGCGATTTTCGCCGTCGAATATGCGCTGGCGAAACATTGGCTGGCTTCCGGCCTGATCCCCGAAGGCATGATAGGACACAGCATCGGCGAATATGTCGCAGCCTGCCTCGCCGGCGTTTTTACGCTTGAAGATGCCGTCAAGGTCGTTTCGGCACGCGGCCGCTTGATGCAAAGCATGGATCACGGCGAGATGTTGGCCGTCATGTCTGACGAGGCAAGCCTGCACTCTCGGCTACCCTCCGCCCTATCCATCGCGGCCGTCAATCGGCCGGCGTTGACCGTCATCTCTGGCCCCGCCCATGTTATGGACACGTTTCGCCGGTCATTGGAGCGCGAGGGCATCAGTTGCCGAGCCCTTGAAACCTCTCATGCTTTCCATTCGGCCATGATGGAACCTTGCTTGCAGGCTTTTGGTGACGTGCTGGCTCAGGTCACCCTGACACCGCCGCGTCAGCGCTTTATCTCCAATCTCAGCGGAACATGGATCACTGATGAAGAGGCGACGGCCCCTGATTATTGGGTGCGTCATCTGCGTGGCACCGTGCGTTTTGCCGATGGGTTGGCAACGCTTATCGATCAACACGCCTTCCTGTTGTTCGAATGCGGGCCAGGCACCTCATTGAGCCAAGCTGCGCGCGCCATTGGCGCCGGCCGCAAAGATGTCAACGCCATCCCGTTGCTATCGCCCGAGCACACGGGATTAAGTGGCCCGGCGTCACTTCTGCGCATCCAGGAGCAGCGCTGGTGTTACGGCCAGACGATACCCCACTCATCGCGGGGCAACAAAATTCCGCTGCCGACTTACCGCTTTGATCGCGCCCGTCACTGGGTCGACCCCGAACCGCAAACCACTAACGCGGTGCCGGCCATCAGCGCCGTCGACAACGAAAATGCGCCTGAACAGGCGAAACCGGCGAACACCCTGGCGGAAAAACTGACGCAGCTGTGGAGCGAAGCGCTGGGAGTCGCGCATATTGAGCCGAAAGAAAACTTCTTCGACCTCGGTGGCGATTCCATTCTCAGCATCCAGATTGCTAACCGCGCGCGTACGCTGGGGTTGCATTTTGGCCCCGGAGACATCCTCGAATTTCCGACGGTGGAAAGCTTGCTCGCCGCTTTGGAGAGCCGTGCAGTGCAACGCGACGCAGCGGCGCAACCGGAAGAAGATCTGGCCAGCATTTATGCAAGCGCCTTGGAAATCCGTCCGGACGAGGCGTTCTTGCCGTTCCCACTTACCGATATTCAACACGCATATTGGGTTGGACGTAACGCGGGCAATAACTCGGGCAATGTTGCAGCGCATGCCTATGAAGAGTTTGAATGCGCCGATCTGGATCTTGCACGTCTAGAACAGGCACTCAACGCCTTGATCGCTCAACACGATATGCTTAGAGCCGTCATGACGCACGACGGCATGCAGCGCGTTCTCCCCCACGTCCCCCGATATATCATTGACACTAACGATTTTAGTCAGTTGAAACCTAAGGACGCCGTGGCTCAGTTAACGGCGCTCAGGGAGCAGAAATCTCATCAGCTGATGCCCTGTGATCAATGGCCGCTGTTTGATATTTCCGCCTCGCGATTGCCCGATGGCACCGTACGGCTGCACGTCAGCTTCGATCTGCTGATTATGGACGCCTGGAGCATTACGTTATTCTGGCGCGAACTGGAGGAGCGTTATTACCACGCCGATTACCAGCCCGAATCGGTGGCCATCACATTCAGAGATTACGTGCTGGCCGAACAGCGCCTGGAGCAGAGCGCCGCCTATCAGCGCGCTCGCGACTATTGGCTTAAACGCGTCGACACTTTCCCTTCTGCCCCGTCCCTGCCGCAGCGAATCGCTCCGCAAAGCCTGGAGCATCGCCGCTTCATTCGCCGGGAAACGACGATACCTAACGCCGTCTGGCGCAAACTGAAAGACGCCGCCGCACGCCAGGGCCTCACGCCGTCCACCATATTGCTCACCGCCTATACGGAGATATTGGCTAACTGGAGCGAAACACCACATTTTTGCCTGAATCTGCCGGCTTTCAATCGTCTGGAGGTGCATCCACAGGTCGATCAGGTGATGGGGGATTTCACCTCGGTTCTGCTGTTCGAAGCCGATCTGCGGCAGGAGGAGACCTTTACTCAACGCGCAAAAAAAACGCAAAAACGCCTCTGGGACGATCTTTCTGCCTTGCAGTACAGCGGCGTAAAAATGTTGCGAGACATTGCGGAAAAAAGCGCCGAACGGCCAACCATGCCCTATGTCTTTACCAGCCTGATCTTCCCGTCCGCCGATGATAAACCGATTGTGAGCCGGCTCGGTAAATTGGTGGAAGGGATATCGCAAACGCCACACGTATGGCTCGACTGCCAGGTTTACGAAGAAAAAGGCAATCTCCTCATCAACTGGGATGCGGTCGACGGCCTTTTCGATCCTGACATGCTTGACACCATGTTTATGGACTATCGCGCATTGCTGATGCGTTTGCCCAAAGAAGAAGCCATCTGGCATGAAAACAATTGGCGCGATGCTCTGGCTCAACGCGTCAACAGCGGCGCCATCGCCGAAGCCAATCGTACGGCCGTCGCCTTTGACGAAAGTTGCTTGCATCAGGGTTTCTTGGCCTATGCAAACAAGAAGCCGTCGGCGCCCGCTATCCTGGGGGAAACCGTCCTCACCTATGCGGATTTGGCGAATATCTCCGCCCATGTGGCGCTGTCGCTGACCAAGCAGGCGCTCCAGCCCGGTGCACGCGTAGCCGTAGTCGCAGAAAAAGGCTGGCAGCAAGTCGCCGCTGTGTTAGGTATTTTGCGCGCCGGTTGCGTCTATGTTCCACTTGATCCAACCCTACCGAAGGGGCGTATGCAGGCGCTTTTGAGCGAGGCCGACATTCGAGTCGCACTAACGACGCCCGCCAGCGACGGGCGCGTTGAGTGGCCGGCAACCGTCGCGCATCTGCCCATCACTGAAGCGATGAATGCATTCACGGACGAATGGCGCGATGGCGAGATCGACGCGGCATCGCCGGCTTACATTATCTTTACTTCAGGCACGACCGGTAAGCCCAAAGGGGTCATTGTCACCCATGCCGCCGCCGCTAACACCGTTATCGATATCAATTCGCGTTTCGCTATCGGCGAGGACGATCGCGTGTTGGCACTTTCCTCACTCTCTTTCGATCTGTCGGTTTACGACATTTTCGGGCCACTGACGCGCGGCGCGGCCATCGTGATGCCGAAAGATGAGCTTGCCAAAGATCCTGCGCACTGGGAAACCTGCGTGCAGAAATACCGGGTCACCGTCTGGAACTCGGTGCCGGCCTTGGTTGAACTCTTGGTCAATCATCTGTCCGCCAATCAAAGCGAAACGCTGAGGAGCATCAGGCTGGTCATGATGAGCGGCGATTGGATCAACGTTGCTTTACCGGAGAAAATTCACCGCGCAATGCCAAACGCCCTGCGCGTCAGCCTTGGCGGCGCCACCGAAGCCGCCATTTGGTCCATTTTCCACCTCATCCAGGATATCGATCCGACGATGACCAGCATTCCTTATGGCAAGGCTTTGGCAAACCAACGTTTCTATGTTTTGGACACCCATCTTCGCCACCGGCCCGAAGGCGTTGCGGGCGAGCTTTATATCGCCGGCAAAGGGCTGGCCGCCGGCTACCTGAACAATCCCGAAGAAACGGCAGCGCGCTTTATCACCCATCCGCAAAGCGACGAGCGATTATACAAAACCGGCGATCTGGGACGCTGGTTGCCTGACGGCACCATCGAATTTTTGGGGCGCAGAGACAATCAACTAAAGATCAATGGATTCCGTATTGAAACCGGTGAAATAGAGCGCGCCGCCGGTAAATACCCGGGAGTCGATCGCTGTGTGGTTCGTCTTCACCGCCAGGACGGCTCAGCGCTGCTACTCGCCTATCTTTGCCCGAGGCAAGATGCCACGCTCGACGAAATGCAGCTTCATCGTCATTTTGCCGAACAACTGCCGGACTACATGGTGCCAAGCGTCATTATAATCCTGCCGACGTTGCCGCTGTCAGCCAATGGCAAAGTCGATATTTCACAGCTGCCGACGCCGCAACTGTCACGCCATAGCGGTGAATTTATCGCTCCGGCGGACGATATCGAGCGTCGTCTCTGCCGGCTTGGCCAGAATATTTTGGGTGGCGAGGCGTTGAGCGTTACCCAAGATCTGTTTAAATCCGGGATTGACTCACGCCGTCTCACCGATTTGGTGACCCAAATTCGCCGAGAATTTACCCCGGCATTCCCGCTTCGCGCCGCCTTTGAAACGCCCAACATGCGGGGCATTGCTGAAGCCGTCAGGAATGCGCTGGATGTGGAGCGCACCGAGGACGAACTGCCGCCTATCGTCAAGGTACCGGCCATGTCCCGCTGGCCGCTTTCCTCCGCCCAACAGCGGCTGTGGTTCCATGATCAGCTTCATCCGGGAAACTGCACCTACAACCTGGTGGAACCTTTCGAACTGAACGGCTTGCTTAATGTGGATGCCTTGTCCCAGGCCCTGCGAATCTTTGTCGCCAGACATTCGGTGCTGACATGCCGCATTCTCGACGATAGGGCTGACGCCTATATGTCCCCGTCGCTGGAGACCTCATTTCAGCTGCAGTTGGAAGAGGCGTTCGACATCCCCTCTCACGAGCGAGAGGGCTACATGCAGCGCGCACTTGCGGCCGCGGCGACACGCCCGTTCGATACCCGTTGCGGCGATATGTTCAGAGCCAGCCTCATCGCATTCTCCGCACAGTGTCACCTCCTGATCATCGCCGTGCATCACATCGTATGGGATGGCTGGTCCACTGCCATTATGGCGGGTGAGATCAGCGAGATATATAACGCTCTCGTCGCAGGGAGGACACCTGCCGAATCGTCCGACAGGCTCAATTTCCTTGACGTCGCGCAATGGGAGCAAACGCAATGCGCATCCCGGACCTTTAACACCCAATTGGATTACTGGGTCAATCAGCTCGGCGATAATCTGCCGGTGCTGGCTTTGCCGACAACGCCTGTCGATACCGGCCGTCTGACCGCTACCGGCGCGCGTCATCCTTTCCATTTAAGCGCGACGCTCACCGCACGCTTCGATGCACTCTGCGCCAAACTGGGTGTCACGCCTTTCATGGGGTATATGACCGCCTGGCAGTTGCTGCTGCATTGGTGGTGTCAACAAGACGACATCGTGGTGGGAACGGCGGCAGGCCATCGTTCCCGTCCCGAACTCGCCGGCGTCATCGGATTTATGGTGAACAGCCTCGCCATCCGCACTCGCTTCCAACGCCATGACGTCTTTGCAGATCTGTGCCTGCGCGTCAAACAAACCTGTCTGGATGCCTACCGGCATCAGGATCTGCCGTTCGATCAAATCGTCAACGCGCTGCGACCGAAGCGAAAAATGTCGCAGTCGGCGCCGATTTACCGCTCGTGGTTCGTCTTGCATGACGTAGCGACCCCGCCATGGACGTTATCAGGCATTAAGGCCACCTTGCTCGATGCGGAATTTCTGCTGGACGTGCACGACATAAAACTGTCGCTGGTTACCATACAGGGTGCAATGGAAGGCGGGCTGGATTACCGCACAGCCTTGTTTACACCCGACGTAATCGCAAATCTTGCCGTCGCCTTTACGCAGTTAATCGAGAAGGTTTCTGAGGACATGACGATCGCCTTGCCGGAAATAAAAGGCTATCTCGATGCACAACAACCAAAAGTCGATAACACATCAGCCTGTTCAGACGAACTGCCCTCTTGGGACTTTTCGGTTAATCGCCGCAAATAAATAAGGGTTAACAATGCAAAGCATGAAAGGTATTGGACCGGAAAACCAGACGCAATCCCATACGCTGCACGCAGCCGTCTTCACTCAGGCGATGGCAACGCCACTACGCCCGGCCGTGATCGACGAAAGCGGCATAATGGACTATCAATGCTTACGGCATGCTGCGTTGAGTATCGCACAGCAATTGTCCGCGCTTAATCTGGCGAAAGAAACGGCCGTCGGCGTCTATCTTCCGCGCGATCGCTATATCCCCGCCAGCTTATTGGGCATCATGGCGGCGGATTGCGCTTATCTGCCGCTCGATCCCAAGCATCCCCAGGCACGCACCGAACTGTTGCTGGAGATCGCCCAGGCCAAATACGTCATTACAACAGCGGCGCTAGCGAGCAGGCTGCCCGACGCCATTACGCCCGTTTTCATCGACGAAAGCGTGCGCCCCGAGGCAGCCATACTGCAGCGAAACGCCTGCGCCACCCAACTGGCTTACTTTATCTTTACTTCCGGTTCCACCGGCGTTCCCAAAGGGGTGATGATCGAACACGGCAACGCCCTGTCGCTTATCGATTGGGCCCACCAAACCTATACTGACGAACAACTGTCGCAGGTCGCTTGTGGCACGTCGATCACCTTCGATCTCTCCGTCTTTGAAATCTTTGCTCCGCTTACTCAGGGCGGGTGCGTGCATATGCTGGCAGATCCCCTAGCGTTATTACAGTGGCACAAGCGTGACGATATTACGCTGTTCAATACCGTACCTTCGGTCATCAACGAGATAGTTAAAATCGGCGAGTTGCCATCCCATTTGCCGATTATCAACTTAGCCGGGGAACCGCTGCCGATGCACCTGGTGCATACGCTCAGGCGGCAATGCCCGACGGCAAAAATCTTTAATCTCTATGGTCCCTCGGAAGATACGACCTACTCCACCGGCGGTGAAGTTTTGGCCTCAGACCCGCATCCCACCATCGGCACGCCACTGACGGGCCGACGCTGTTACCTGCTTGACGCGGAAGGCAACGCCGTAGCGCCAGGAGAAACGGGGGAAATCTACGTGGCCGGCCCTGGCGTCGCTCGCGGTTACTACCATCGCCCAGAACTCAACGACGCCTTCCTGCCCGACCCCGCCGGCCCCAAAGGGGCGCGAATGTACCGTACAGGCGATTATGGCAAGCAGCTTGAAGATGGGCGCCTGCTCTACCTCGGCCGTCGCGACGACCAGGTCAAGATCCGCGGCCATCGTATCGAAATCGGTGAGATTGACGCCCTGCTCCGTCGGCATCCCGGTGTGCGAGAAGTGGCGGTGGTGGTGGTCGAATCAGCGAACAAGGGCAAATCTTTACGCTGCGCGCTGGAACTGCACTCTCCGGCGGATCGTCATGCCATTATCGCCTGGACTGCAACCCAACTGCCGGTCTACATGCTACCGGCGGAGTGGATGACCTTCGATGAACTTCCCCGTTTGCCTAACGGAAAAATTGACAGAGGCGCCTTAAGACACTGCCGAATGCAACATGAAAATCGTGCGGGCCAAGCGCCTGAAGGCGCCACAGAGCTATCGTTGGCTGGACTTTGGCGCCAGCTGCTGGACTGTGCTGACGTCTATCGCGCCGATACGTTCTTCGGTCTCGGCGGGCATTCTTTACTGCTCGCCCGACTGGCTCATGAGATCAAAAAGCAGTTTTCTGCTGACCTTGCGATAGAACAGCTCCTGGCTGCCGATACGCTCTCACATCAGGCACGGCTTATTGAACAATGGACGAAAAACGCCGATGCGCCGCCGTGCGTCGGCCATACGCGACAAATCACTCTCGAAGCACCCTGTTCGCCCTCGCAATCGAGAATGTGGATGCTGGAAAAACTGTTGCCCGGCTCGCCTCGCTACAACATTCCCACCGCTTTTCAAATCGTGGGGCCACTGGATCTGAGCCGTCTTTCCAACGCGGCGGAACAAGTCGTGATGCAACATGCCATCTTGCGTACGCGCTATGCAGAAGGCGCGCAGGGCCTGCGGCAATGCATCGCCCAAACCTACCCGCCGGTGGTCCATCATGAAAACCTGTGTGAGTGGGATGAAAAAGCAGCCTGGGAACAGGCCTGGAACCGCGCGAATGCCTTCGCTCGCACGGCGTTCGATCTGACCGGAGAAATCCCGTTCAAGGTGCTGGCCCTCAAGATCAAGCAAGACCTGCATCTGGTGGTGGTGCTGACGCACCACATCGCCGTTGACGGCTCCATGGACATCTTGCTGGCCGAACTCTCCGCGGCCTATGAGAATACGACCTCGGATACCTCTCCAGCGCCCCTCAGTTACCAAGACTATTGCCACTGGCTGACACACTGTGAAAGCCGGCAAACCGAGGCTCTGGCTTATTGGCAACGACAGCTGGCCGAACCACCGGCCGCCCCGCAACTTCCCTGCGATCGACCGCTGCCGCGCCAGGAGCGGGGGCAAGGTCGCCAGTTAAGCGTCTCCATTCCAGAAGATAAATTCATCGCGATCTCTCAGCTTTGCCGCCGACACGAAGTCTCTCTGTTCCACGGGTTACTGGCGCTGACCTGGGCTTATTTGGGGCGCCTGGCGGATACCGACGATGTCCTGTTGACCGCACCGCTACATACGCGAAACAACCACGATTTTGCCGCAACTATCGGCAATTTCGTCAATACGGTTATTTTGCGCGGCGATATGCGGCACCAGCCGCGCGTCGGTGAATTATTGCGTCAGGCCAGGCAATGTACCCAGGAAGCCATGCAGTTCGGCCAGGTTCCTTATGAAACGGTGATCGATAACGTCAAAGGACTACGCACCGCCAATGGCGCGCCGGCGCTCAACGTCATGCTATCACTGCAGCAAGAACAGCCACTGTGGACGATGAGGGATACCGGCTCCAGCCACCTGCCCATCGACTTGTTGACCAGCCGTTTCAGCCTGGGCTTCTTTTTCCGTCTCAGCAACGGCGGCCTTGAGCTGAATCTCGAATACGACACGGAACGCTTTACCGATGCCGCGGTTCAGCGCCTGATCGGCCATTGGTTCACGCTGATGAGTGCAGCGCTCGCAAACGATGAGGCCGTCGTCAATACCCTGCCTTTGCTCTCTGACGATGAGCGCCGCAACATGCTCGACGGCTGGAATGCCACGCAATGCGATTATGCCGGCGATCGGCTGGTTCATCAGCTGTTCGAAGCGCAAGTCAGTCAGGTACCTCACCACATCGCGCTATGCAATGCGCGGAACCAGATGAGTTACGCTGAGTTGGATGCGCGTGCCAATCGTTTGGCCCATTATTTGCTGGCCCAGGGATTCGACGCCGGCGCACGCATCGCTATCCTGTGCGATCGCAGCCCGGCGATGGTCATCACCATGTTGGCTATTCTGAAAGCGGGCTGTGTTTATGTGCCTTTCGATCCCGCCAGCCCTCCCGCTCGTTTTCAAGCGATGATCCGTATCGCCGGCATCACCGGTATCGCAACTGACGCGCTGTTTGCCGATACCGCCGCCGCCTTGATTGCACAAGCGCCTACCTCGTTGGCGCACGTGCACGTCGCAATAAGCGAGGACCTCTCCTGGCCTTCGATTCCCGTGGAGAGCCGCATCACATCGGATGCGCTGGCTTACATCATCTTTACATCAGGAACGACCGGCGATCCCAAGGCGGTCGCCGTCAGGCATAAACCGGTAATCAATCTGATCGAGTGGGTAAACAAGACCTTCACCGTGAACGCCAGCGACAAGTCGCTGTTCGTCACGTCACTGGCCTTCGACCTGTCCGTCTACGATCTGCTGGGCATGCTTGCCGCAGGCGGAACGATTCGCCTCGCCGACCGAGATGAAACCAGAGATCCGAGTACACTGGCCAACATCGTCTGTGCAGAGGGCATCACCTTCTGGAACTCAGCGCCCATCGCGCTCGATCAATGCGAGTCCTATTTCCCGTCGTACCCGATTCCCACATTACGCCTGGCCTTCTTGTCCGGTGACTGGATCCCCGTATCGCTGCCGGACAAGCTGCGTAAAACGTTCCCCAACCTGCAGCTGGTCGGCTTGGGCGGCGCCACTGAAGCCGTCATTTGGTCCAACTTCTTTATCATCGAGCGGGTAGCGCCGGAGCAGAGCAGCATCCCTTACGGCAAACCGATTCAAAATGCTCGCTACTACATACTGGATAAGCAACTGCAGCCCGTTCCTATCGCGGTCGAGGGCGACCTGTTTATCGGCGGCGAGGTATTGGCCGAAGGTTACTTCGGCGATCAAGAGAAAACGGTGCGCAGTTATCTGCCCGATCCATATGGCCTGACGCCAACCGCCAGAATGTATCGAACCGGCGATAGAGCCCGATTCTCTCCGGATGGCACCATCGAATTCCTGGGACGGCAAGATACGCAGATAAAAATCAATGGATACCGCATTGAAACGGGCGAAATCGAAGCTGCGCTACTCACACAACCCGGCGTAAACGGCGCTTGCGTCGTGATTAAAGGTGAGCGTCATCGCCTCTGGCTGTGCGCCTATATCGTCAGCGAGGAACACAATCAGGAGGCGATTGCACGGCTACGCGCCAATCTGCGCACCAAATTACCCGAATACATGATCCCCGCCGTATTCACCTGTCTGTCAGCATTTCCTTTAACTGCCAATGGCAAATTGGATAAACAGCGGCTCCCGGAGCCAACAACGATGAACGGTGCCGGCGATCGGCACGCCCCCCCGTCAGGACGCTATGAGATGACGATTGCCGATATCTGGAAGGACGAACTTAACTGCGAGGCACTGAACGCTACGGATAACTTTTTTGATCTCGGCGGCAACTCCGCCAGCTTGATAAGGACACACAAAACGCTGGAGAACGCGCTGAATCGCACGATCCCCATCGTCACGCTCTTTCAGTACACCACTTTGCGCAGCCTCGCCGAGTGGCTGGCCGGTCACATAGAGAACGATGCAGCGGGCGCGTCTCAGGCAACCGCACAGCGGCTCTCCGGCCGACAACGTCTAATGCAACAAAGAAAACAACGAATCACCGCCAACGACTGATCTTATTCACAGGAAAAAATGATGGATGCAGATGCCAAGCTTATCGCGCAATACCAGCCGCAGCTGGTGAAGTTGGGCGCACATAAAGTGGCTCATTTAGATGAGCCACTAATGAATCATTTAATACGAACACACCATCTTCTCAGGGAAATGGAATGTGACGAGACGATATGCTTATCCGGATTATTTCACGGCGCATACGGCACACAGGGATTACATACTGATGAGATTGGTGACATTCCGTCATCTCAAAGGGAAATTGTCAGAGCCAGTATCGGCGAAAGCGCCGAACAGCTGGTTTATCACTTCTCTGTCATGAGTTACGAATCATTGAGTAAAAGCTTCCGTAATATCCTCAAACCGGAAGGACAACCTTGTCTGAAGGATCGTAGGAACGGCCGAACACTCAACGTTTCATTAGGTCATTTCCAAGCATTGTTAGCCTTAAAACTGGCGGACGTGCTGGCACACACCCCTACGCAGAAATATCACACCTGCCTAAATCTGCCGGCGGAATACGGCATGTTTTGGGAGTTAGTCGCGGAATATCTAGGTGAAAAACCCTTGTCCATTTGGAACAAAACCATTAACGGGTAATAAAAAATGAAAACTGCAGAAAACATGGTATTACCAGAGAATAACTGGGAAGGGTTTCCCCTGTCTTTTCAACAGCAACAGCTGATTAAGCAAAATACTCGAAATAGCCCGAAATATTTCACCGCAACGTATTCTCTGTCAGGATCTTTGGACCCTAACCGTTTAATCACGGCCTTGTCCACGCTGATTACTGAACATGAGATTTTGCGAACGTCCTTCAGAAACGTGTTGGGAGAACACAGCGATGTGCTGATGGTCATCAATGAACCCTATCAGCCCGAGCTGATTATGGCGGACGGTGAGCCTTCTGACGTTAACCCGTTCAACGAGGGAGAAGCGGCATCGGCATGCGTAAGCCCCGTAGCTACAGCACGGCCACTCAAAGCCGCGCTTTACCGCATGACAGCCGACCGACATACGCTGGTGATTTCACTACCCGCCGCCAGCCTGGACTATGTTTCCGCCGACGCGATGATGGCGGTGCTGAGCCGCCTCTATGCCGGTGAGGCTGGCGCGTCGTCCCCCATCGTACAATACGTCGATTTTGCCCAATGGCAGCGTGAGGATTTCATCCCGCAAACCGCCGTTGCTCATGTCGAGCCCAACTCTTCTTTGCGCCTGCCGCTCGAGTTCAAGTCCGACAGCCAGGATAGGCAATGCCGCCCCATAACGCTGGCGAGGGAAACACAATCTCAGCTACAAGCGCTGGCAACAGGTAACGCATTGTCCCTTCGCGCTCTGCTTTACGCTTGTTGGAGCGCTGCGTTATGGCGCATAGCGGAATATCCCGACCGTGTTGCGCTCAGCACAAACCTTGCCGGCCGCCCTTTTGCGGAACTTCAGCAGGCTTTGGGTCGCTTCGAATATGCAGTGCATACGATCGTGCAGCCCAACGCTGACATGACGTTGCTGCAGTTCGCTGAACATTGTCAGCAAGCGCTGCGACTGAGCGAGCAACAAGACGGCCGCCAGCCGGGTGATGCGCATTCAGCCGGCGAGATCGGCTATCAATTCTTCAATGCGGCGTCGGCAATCGAAACGCCCCTGCTACATTGGGAAAACCGTACCGCCATCCCTGTACCGGAACACTGCAAATTATCTCTGCAGGTGAATGCCGGTGAACGCCTCCACCTTGAGTTGCAGATACAGCAAGGCGTCTTCGATGCGGCAGGGATCGCAACGATTGAACAAGCGTTCCGCGCCACGCTGCAGGCGCTGCTCAAGACACCGCAGGCCATGCTCGATCGCTTTCCGCTTATGACTGACGATGAAACACGCATTCTGATTGAAAGCACTCATAACGCGCTGTCGTCATCGCCAGCCCTCGGTTGTTGGTACCATACTTTCAGCCGCCAGGCGGCGCAGACTCCCGATGCGCCGGCGTTAAAGTACAACTCGCGAATTTGGCGCTACGCCGAGCTGGATGCCTTCACCAATCAGTTGGCTCGCCATTTGCTGAACAATGGGGTGGAACAGGGCGCAGCGGTCGGCCTGATGCTTGAACGCAGCGATCTGGCGCTGGCAGCTATCATCGCCATCCACAAAGCCGGAGCCTGCTATGTCCCTTTCGACCCTCAACTGCCCCAGCAGCGGGTGGAGACCATTCTGAAGCAAACCAGGCCGGCACTGATGCTTGTCGCTCAAACGCAACATCGCCAGGCAAAGCTCACCCTCCCCGTGATGGCGCTGGATGCACAGTGGAATGACATTGGCGTGCTGGATGACTCCGCGCTGCCATTCACCGCGTCTGCCGACAGCCTCGCTTATGTGCTCTACACCTCCGGCTCTACCGGAGAGCCAAAAGGCGTCAAGATCGCTCATCATCAATTGCAGAACTATGTGTCCGGCATTATTGAGCGTGCGGAACTGGGTGCAGCGCTCACCTATCTCTCCATTGGCCCCATCACCACCGACTTGGGCAATACCACCCTGTTCCCCGCACTGGTCACCGGTGGCTGCATCGACATCTCACCGTTCACACACGCCGAGGATATTCAGGAGCAAATTCGCTATATGGAGCAAAGCGAGTATGACGTCCTCAAATTGACCCCTTCTCATATGGCATCTCTATTCGCGCTGGCGGACGCGCCAGCGCGCCTGATGCCTGGCAAGGCCTTATTGCTGGGGGGCGAAGTGTTGAGCTGGGGGATGTGGCGCCTGTTCAACGATTTTGCGAACGGTTGTCGCATCTACAACCATTATGGGCCAACCGAAACCTGCGTGGGCGCCATTGCGCAGCAGGTAGCGTCGGATAAATACGCCAGGCTGGCTTCCACCGTTCCCCTCGGTACCCCCTTGCCGCATGCCCGCTGCTATGTCGTCGACCCGCATGGCGCATTGCTTCCCATCGGCGTCGCGGGTGAGTTATATATTGGCGGCGAAACGGTCGCTTGTGGCTACGTGCAGAGCGCTGAAGATCAGCGTCCCCGTTTTATCGCCGATCCCTGGAGCCCGCGCTCCAATGCCCGGCTTTACCGTTCAGGGGATAAAGTTCGCCGGCTTCCCGATGGCAGCCTGGAGTTCCTTGGCCGTATCGACCGTCAGTTGAAAATCCGCGGATTCCGGGTAGAACCGGCCGAAATAGAAAGAACGCTGCGCAAACATGCGGAAGTTTTGGACAGCTGCGTCGTTGAACAAGGCGAATCCGGCAGCGCGCATCTGTTGGCTTACGTGGTCCTACAAAGCGGCGACAACGGCAATGCCGATTGGTTGCGTGAGCATCTCGCCGCTTACCTGCCGGATTTCATGATCCCCTCACAAATCGTGTCGCTCTCCCGCTTCCCGTTAAACCACAACGGCAAAGTCGATCACCGCATGCTACCGGCACCGGATACACTTATCGCCGCCAACGCCGATGACTATGTCGCGCCGCAAAGCGAAACGGAAAAAAGTGTCGCGGCCATTTTCCAGGAGTTGCTGCTGGCCAACCGTGTAGGCATACACGACGACTTCTTCGACATCGGTGGGCATTCGCTTATCGCCACAAAGTTGGTCGCTCAAATCCGTTCCACCTTCGATATTCCGTTCAATCTGCGCAGCGTGTTTATGGATGCGACCGTAGCCGGCCTCAGCCGCAACATTGATAAGCAACGTCACTCTCAGGAACTGGCAATATGAACGAAACAACAAGCGGTTTATTCGCCCGACGGCGCCAGAGCCAAGGCGTATCCATCACCAGTCTGGTCACCGCGTCACCACTGACCCATGCCGGCGCTAAAGGTGTCATGTTGCGCCCGGTGCTAGCCAACCTATCCGCCCCCGAGTGGGGACAAAACAGCTGGGATTATATCGCCAGTCTGTTAGCCGAATCTGGCGCCGTTTTGCTTCGTGGCTTCAAGGTCGCGGATGTCGCGGCTTTTCGCGCTTTTGTGCAAACGTCGGCAGGCGCATTGTTGGGATACACCCACCGCTCCACGCCGCGGAGCAATATCAGCGAAGGGATATACACTTCGACCGAGTATCCGGCCGACCAACATATTCCCCAACACAATGAGATGTCCTACACCCGCAGTTGGCCCAAGCGGCTGTTCTTCCACTGCGCCGTCAAACCAGGCACTCAGGGGCAGACTCCGCTTGCCGACAGTCAGGGTGTCTATGCGCGCCTGCCGGAAGACCTGCGCGCGCGTTTTGAAGCCCATGGCGTGATGTACGTGCGCAATTTTGGACAGGGTTTGGATCTCAGCTGGCAGCAGGTATTCCAAACGGAAAATCAGGCGGAGGTTGAGGCTTATTGCCAAGCGAACGACATCCAATGCCAATGGTTGGGGGAAGGACGCCTGCGCACACGCCAAATTTGTCAGGCGACCCTTGCCCACCCGCGAACGGGGGCGGGGATCTGGTTTAATCAGGCGCATCTGTTCCATATCAGCAATCTGCCGGCGGAAGCAGAACGTGAGTTAAGACGCGAATTCGCCGAGCATGAGCTGCCGCGCAATGCTCTGTTTGGCGACGGCAGTCCCATCCCGTCAACCGACCTGACGCTGATTCGACAAGCCTATCAACAAGAAGAAATCCTGTTCGACTGGGAACAGGGCGACATTCTAATTTTGGATAACGAAACCATTTCCCACGGCCGGCGACCATTTACGCCGCCGCGTAACATCATGGTGGCAATGACATGAGCGAATCAGGTTCATTTAAAGATGTACGTCGTGAAGTGGCGTACGCTTATGAAAAGGTAAAGTTTTTTAAAACTCACATGGAAATGTCGGGCCTACGGCCCGACGACATTAAAACCCTGGCGGACTTTAAACGCATCCCCGTCACACGCAAACTGCACTATCGGCGCAACTATCCGTCAGGGGTGTTAGCTGCCGGATTTACGCTGACCGGGCCGCATGTGATGCGCTTTCAAAGTTCGGGGACCTCAGGAGAGCGCTTGAACAGCGCGATCCTTTCCTATGACCTGGCGCGGCGACAGGCAACCAGCATGGGCGTTAATGCAAACTTCAACGCGCTGTGGCGCCCTGGTGCCCGGCCGCGCATTTGCCGCTATGCCCCGCCTAACTGCTCCGACGTAGAGTGCGGCATCGGTCTGACGACCATGGAGGAACGCACGCTGGCCGACGGCACGCTGGTCTTGCCTGTCGCTCACGACTTATTGGCGACCCCAGCCAGGATGATCAAGCAAGCGCTGGACGAAATCGCCGCCTACGATCCGGAAATTTTGGTGGTGGACCCGACGCATTTAGCCTTTTTAACTCGAGAGGCCGCCAAGTTGGGACGCACTATCGTCACCACTAACAAGCTGCATATCGTTTGTGGCTATACCCATTTGACGCAGGTTGCACGACGTCAAATTCGGCACTTCTTCGGTGACGGAACACCAATCGGCAACATGCTGGGCATGTCGGAACTGGGTTACCTCGGTTTCGAATGCCACCACGGCTGTTTGCACATCAACAACCAAGACTTTTTCCTGGAGTTTTTAAGCGGGGAGCTGGAATCGGCCTTGGATGAAGTCGGTGAGTTGGTCATTTCCACCATTGATGACAGCTTGCTACCGCGCATTCGTTACGCCACCGGCGACCTGTACCGCCTGTCGTCAGAACCCTGCACCTGTGGCGCCACTTTGCCGGTAGTCAACATCGAAGGGCGCGCCACCCACAACGTCATCGGTAAAAACGGGGCGATAGTGACGCCTGCCGAGGTCGATCTGGCGGTGACCGATTGCCCAAGAATAGATTTATATAAGTTGGAACAAGACGAGCTCGGGAATCTTCGTTTTCGCTATATCCTCAATCAAGCATCATCGTCTGAGCTATTCGCATTGCAACAGCGCATCAGCGCACTTTGCCAAACCCGCGACATCATTTTCGAAGCCGTGGATTACATCGCCTGCGAACGCAGCGGAAAATTCCAATCCTGCATTTCCAGATATAACGGGGCATCTCATCCATGACGAATCATTTTATTGACCGCAGTCAGTTCCCTGCGCTGATGCAGGAAATAGACGGACGGCCTCTCAACTATCTCGACAGCGCCGCGACGACCCTAAAGCCGCGCGTCATGATTGATGCCGTAACGGAGTATTACAGCCAGAACGGCGCCAATATCCATCGCGGCAAACACCGTCTCTCCGACGAAGCCTCCAATGCCTATGAAGCCGCGCGCCTCTCAGTAGCGGACTACATCAGCGCACAGGCCAACGAAGTCGTGTTTACCCACAATACGACCCATGCGCTGAACATCGTGGCGCAAGGATTGGCGCTGAGAAAATCGGATCTGGTTATCGCTGGCATCGATTCACATCATTCCCAACTATTGCCCTGGCGGCAAGTAGCCACCCTGAGGTTCATCCAAACCGATGATCAGGGCAGGATCGATTTGGATCATTTCCAGACGCTGCTCGCGCAACGACCGAAAGTGGTCGCCCTGACGCACTGCTCCAATGTCACCGGCGTTGTGCATCCCATTGAGCAGATGATCGCGATGATCCGCACACAAAGCGATGCCGTTATTGTGCTGGACGCCGCACAGTCTCTCCCGCACGGCCGTCTCAACCTCCATACGCTGGGCGCCGACTTTGTCGCCTTCTCCGCACACAAAATGCTGGGCCCAACCGGGTTGGGCTTTTTGTACGCGAACCAGCATCGCCTCGATGCACTTAAACCGCTGCAATTCGGTGGCGGTACGGTTGACTGGGTGGATGCCGATAGCCAGGTCAATCGTCGGGCGCCCTATCATCTCGAGGCCGGCACGCCGGCGATTGCCTCCGTCATCGGCGCCGGCGCGACTTTTCGTCTGTTAGCCGGCTTCGATGAGACGACACGGCGTGAACACGACAAAGGTTTGGTCAACGCGCTGCTTTCCGGGGCGGCCTCTCGCCCTTATCTCAAACTTGTCGGCCCCGCTGACGGTGAAAACCGCCATGCCATAGGCGCTTTCAAGTTCTCGAGCTGCGTTTCGGTCGGAGAAATCGCCCGCTTGCTCAGCGACGCCTACGGCATCATGTGCCGCAGCGGTTACCTGTGCGCGCAACCTTTCGTCGGCACTCTGGCCGGTGGAGAAATCCTGCGAGCATCCGCCTATTTATACAACACGACGGCTGATATCGATGCCCTGTATCAGGCCCTTGATGACCTGGCGGAGTGCATGGGGCTGCCCACGGTAAACTGATGAAAAACGGCCCGGCGTTTGCCGGGCGTTTTATCGCTATAACGCGACAAGGAAAAAAAGATGCGATTGATGAACTATGCCATTTTTCCGAACCTGACGTTCTCTGACCCCTTCTGGGTACAGCTCCGGCAAGAGGCAAAAGCCTTGGCCGAAAGAGAAGGGGTGATGAGCAAACTCCTGCAGCAAGGAGTATTGCAGCATGCCACCTTCAACGAGGCGCTCGCAAACCGCCTGGCCTTGAAACTGGCCAATGACGATATCGATGCAACGAGCCTGAGAAACGTTGTTGAACAAACGCTGCAACGCGCGCCCGACATTGTCGACGCCGCATTGGCGGACATGCGCGCGGTTTACGAACGCGATCCCGCCTGCCACAGTACGATACAGATATTTTTTTTCTTCAAGGGATTCATCGCATTGCAAGCCTATCGTGTCTCACATGCGCTGTATCAGCACCAGCACCGTGAAATGGCCTATCACATCCAAAGCCGGGTATCAGAACTCTTCTGTATCGATATCCATCCGGCCGCCAAGCTGGGCAAAGGCATCATGCTCGACCATGCTCACGCGATTGTCATCGGTGAAACGGCGACGGTGGGCGACAACGTCTCCCTGCTGCATTCGGTGACGCTGGGAGGAACAGGAAAAGCCGGCGGCGATCGCCATCCCAAGGTGGGTAATGGCGCCGTTATCGGCGCCGGAGCCAAAATATTGGGTAATGTGCGGATCGGCGACAGTTGCTGTGTTGCCGCCGGCGCCGTTGTGCTCAAGGACATTCCGCCATCGGCCACGGCAGTGGGCATTCCCGCCCGGATTGTCGGCCTCTAAGCGCCTCCCACACTCCGGTAGCGGCGAAAAACTATCGGCGTGTGGGGGCTTCCGAGACATTGGGCATTTATCCGGCTATCTGAGGTCGCGCACCACGAACAGGCGCGACTCGAAACCGCCGCTCTTGAAGGTGCCGGTATTGACCCACCCCGGCGGCGAATGGCCGAAGTCCTGATTGAAATCCCCGCCGCTGACCAGCCAGACCCGGCGATGGCCTTTCGATAAAACGCTGAGCTTATCGACATAGGTCTGCGCCGCCCGATCGTGGAAAAAAGTGCCGAAGCCATAGGCATTGGGCTTGCCCGAAATGCCGTTGGGCCTGGCCGGGGTATACAGCAGGGCGCGATAGCCCTTCTTGTTGTAATACACGTAGCTCAGGTAGTTGAACATGTTGCTGACCACTACCGCATCGTTAGGCTGATAGTGGCTGTTGATATAGTGCACCATCACCTTGAACTCATCTTTCTCGACCGGGTAGTCGTTACGCACGCCGCAGCCGAACAGCAGGCTGAAGAACAACAGCAAAGAGATCCCGCGCACCCGGCTTTTCGTTCCGGCGATCAGCACGCCCAACACCAGCGGAATGCCGAGCGCGGCGGAATAGAGGTAGCGATCGACAAACAGCGGCGTGCGCCAGGAAATGGCGAATACCAGCGTCACCGGGATCAGAATGCCACCAAGCAGCAACAGCGAGAATGTCCTTGGCATCACGCGCCGTTTCAGCAGCAGCGCGCACAACGCGATAAACATCGCCGGCAGCAGCCAGAGAATCGCCGTGGGATAGTTGCTGCCGTCATGGCCGGTGAGAAAACGCCAATACATTGCCGGCAGATCGCCCCAGGAAACCTGAGGGATCCAACCGACGTCGCCGCCGACCCGCAGTTCGGCGATATGCGCCAGCAGATTGAACAGCACCAGCAGCCAGGGAATGTAGGCCACCCCAATCGCCACATTGGCCAGCCACCACGCCGGCTGCTTGATGTAACGTACGCCTTCTCGGCGGCATGACAGCGCCAACACCACCAGCCAGTGGGCGATCAGCGTGAAAATGGTGAAGTAATGGGTATAAAAGCTCAGCGTCATCAACAACGCATACAGCGCCAGATAGCGGCGGTTATCCGGCGTTTTCAGCCACTTAGCCAGCACCATGGCGGCGGCGATCGCCAGCATCCCCATCAGCGCGTACATGCGCGCCTCCTGGCTGTAACGCACCGCCATCGGCATGATTGCCATCAGCCATCCCGCTATCAGCGCCGCCCGCTCGCTGGCCAACCAACGGGTAAAGCGCATCGCCAGCGCTACCGTCGCCACGCCGAACACCAGGCTCAGCAAACGGGCGGCCATGATGCCGTCGCCAAACAGTACCATCCAGGCATGCAGCAACAGATAATAAAGCGGCGGGTGAACGTCGAAGGAAGCGTGGTACAGCAAAGCGCCCACATCATAGCGGCTGGTCAGCACGCTGGAGGCTTCATCACACCAAAAGTACCGATCCGTTAAGGAAATAAACCGCACGATCGCCGAAAACGCCACGATCGCCAACGCGTAATGTTTGTAACTGATGCCCTTTAAGCCGTTGTTGCTCAAAGAGACATTCGAAACCTGTTGCAGTGACATAACCGCATTCCGCCCAAGAGAACCACACAGTGTGGAGACGCAGCGTCATCATTGCCGACGGCGGGTAAATGGCGGGTAAATCAGTACGAAAAAGTCGGCACAGTCACCACGGCGCCGCACGACTCTCAGCGGATTTCAACGCTGATATCCGGGTAGGCCTTCTCGCCGTCGCTGAGGTAATGCCCCAGCGCCCGGTAAGCCATCACGTACAGCACGGCGGCGGCGCACAGGCACAGCAAGGTCACAAGCAGGAATCTGGATTTGCGCACGATAGGCTCCATGGGGAAATTTTCGCCTATTGTAGCGCGGCAAAATAAACGAAAGTTCAATTGCCGGCGGGTCGAGCGCCTCGCACTCATTCGGCGAGGCGGCTCGTATCATTTCTTCAACATGTAGATAAACGAATCGACGGTTTCGCCGTCAGCGGTGGTGACGCTGACCGCTACCCGTTCATACCCCTCGCCTTCGAACGCATCGAGAGTCGGCCAGTGGTTGACGAGATTCGCTGAACGGAACAGAAAACCTTTCACCCGATTGCCGCTGTTATCCAACACGATGCCTGGGTAGCCCATCTCGGCGCCCCAGCCTTCGTTAAGCAGCGATCCGCCAACGCTGCCTTCTTCCCAGCTGCCGCCGATGGCTTCCATGATGTGCGCGTTGGGTCTGCCCGGCCCCAGGGTGCCGTATACGAATAAGCTTTGCATTTTTCACTCTGCCACTGACTGAAAGTTAGCGCATGAACATAGCACGACGCTCAGCGGCGAGCCAACGGGAGTACGGGTTACGCAGTCGAGTTTTCAAGGGAACGAGTAGGGGGAAGAAAATCAAGGGAGTAATGGCACGCCCTATAGGATTCGAACCTATGACCTACGGCTTAGAAGGCCGTTGCTCTATCCAACTGAGCTAAGGGCGCATTGAGATGCGGCAACCTGCGGCTGCGGGTTGGGATTATACGGTCAGAGGTTAGCGAGTCAATGCCTTTTCATGACGTTACGGCGGCGGCCGTGCTTTATGGCGTTTTTTCCGCCAGCGCCCGCGCGGCGAGGGTTCCCGTCAACCGGGCGCCGCCATGCTGAACCAAGCCGACACCTACGTAAATCGGCGCGCGTTCAGACCACCGCCGCCCATCCTCCCTCCACCGGCAAAGGCGAGCGGACTGCACGACTGCGGCGATGTCGCCCCAATCGGCATGCTCAACCACCCGCGCGTTGCAGGTCACCGCCACCCTTTCCTCCAGTGTGGCGTCGGGGCGGGCGCTGTTTAAAGAAGCCTGGCTCCCCGATGCCCAAACCAGCAACAGCGTGCAGCCTGCCCAGGCGCAGCCCTTCATGCGCATAACTTCCGCCACAGCGCATTCAGGCGTGCCCGCCACGATGGCGCCGCCTCATGCTTGCCGAGCTGATGCAACGCGGTGAGTTGCGCGCTGTCCGCCGGATGCAGTGAAGAATCGAACACCGTTTCCCCCACATGTTTAGGCTCCGTCGGTTGCTCGTCAGGCTGATGATGCAACGGGTAAAGCCGGGTTATCGCTCTCATGATCCTGCCCTCTTTCGCCCTGTGAACAGCCCCAGCGTATCCAAATACAGGTAAAAATGACGTAGAGGATCCTGAGGCCGGCATAAAAAAAGCGTAAATCGGCGTCGGCAACGGCCACGAGGGTGATTCTGCGCCTGACAGCGCGCTCAGCTTCTGCCAGAATAGCGGCATCCCCGCTTTTCTTAATTGATGGATTTCCACACTGATGTCAGCAAAGATTATTGATGGTAAAACGATTGCGCAGCAGGTTAGAAACGAAGTGGCTGAGCAAGTGAAACAACGTCTGGCGGCCGGCAAACGCGCCCCAGGGCTGGCGGTTGTGCTGGTCGGCGAGAACCCGGCTTCGCAAATTTACGTCGCCAGCAAGCGCCGCGCCTGCGATGAAGTCGGCTTCCTTTCCCGCTCCTACGATCTGCCCGCTGCCACCAGTGAAGCCGAGCTGCTGGCGTTGATCGACCAGCTGAACGCCGATGAGGAAATCGACGGTATTCTGGTGCAGCTGCCGCTGCCGGCCGGCATCGATAACGTCAAGGTGCTGGAACGCATCCACCCGGACAAAGACGTCGACGGCTTCCACCCGTACAACGTCGGCCGCCTGTGCCAACGCGCGCCTAAACTGCGCCCGTGCACGCCGCGCGGCATCGTCACCCTGCTGGAGCGTTATAACATCGATACCTACGGCCTGAACGCCGTGGTGGTCGGCGCTTCCAACATCGTCGGCCGTCCGATGAGCATGGAGCTGCTGCTGGCCGGCTGCACCACCACCGTCACCCACCGCTTCACCAAGAATCTGCGTCATCACGTCGAGAACGCCGATCTGCTGGTGGTGGCGGTCGGTAAGCCGGGCTTCATTCCGGGCGACTGGATCAAACCGGGCGCCATCGTGGTGGACGTCGGCATCAACCGTCTGGAAAGCGGTAAAGTGGTGGGCGATGTCGATTTCGACGCCGCCAGCGAGCGCGCCGCCTACATCACCCCAGTGCCGGGTGGCGTCGGCCCGATGACCGTTGCTACACTGATCCAAAATACCTTGCAGGCCTGCGAGGAATATCACGACGTTCAACCTAAATAAGTAAGGCAGTATGGAAATTTTCAATCTGGACAATCATCCCCACGTCGAACTGTGCGATCTGCTAAAGTTCCAGGGCTGGTGTGAAAGCGGCGGCGCCGCCAAAGAAGTCATCGCCGAAGGGCAGGTGAAAGTCGACGGCAAGGTCGAAACCCGCAAGCGCTGCAAGATCGTCGCCGATCAGGTGGTGGAATTCAACGGCGGCAAGGTCACGGTTAAACCCTAACCCGCAGCCATAGAAAAAGGCGCTGAATTCAGCGCCTTTTTTGTTTTTCCCTGCGGCCGGATTACTTGCGGCGCCAGGTCGTGCCCTGCGGGCCGTCTTCCAGCACGATGTTCATCTCGTTCAACCGATCGCGGGCAGCATCCGCCAGCGCCCAGTCCTTGGCGGCGCGCGCTTCGTTACGCTGTTTGATCAGCGCTTCGATCTCCGCCACTTCGCCGTCGTCAACCTGAGCGCCCCCTTGCAGGAACTGCTCCGGCTCCTGCTGCAGCAGGCCGAGCACGTTCGCCAGCTTACGCAGTTCCGCCGCCATACCGTTGGCCGCCGCCATGTCTTCACCCTTGAGGCGGTTAACCTCGCGCGCCAGATCGAACAGCGCCGAGTAGGCTTCCGGGGTGTTGAAGTCGTCGTCCATCGCTTCGCGGAAGCGGGCTTCGAACGCTTCGCCGCCGGCCGGCGCGGCGTCGGCATCGGTGCCGCGCAGCGCGGTATAGAGGCGCTCCAGCGCGGTGCGCGCCTGTTTGAGGTTCTCTTCGCTGTAGTTCAGCTGGCTGCGATAGTGGCCGGACATCAGGAAGTAACGCACCGTCTCCGCATCGTAATGGCCGAGCACGTCGCGAATGGTGAAGAAGTTATCCAGCGATTTGGACATTTTCTCTTTGTCGATCATCACCATGCCGGAGTGCATCCAGTAATTGACGTACGGGCCGTCGTGGGCGCAGCTCGACTGTGCGATCTCGTTCTCGTGATGCGGGAACATCAGATCGGAACCGCCGCCGTGGATATCGAAGTGGGTGCCCAGCTGCTTGCAGTTCATGGCGGAGCATTCGATGTGCCAGCCCGGACGGCCCGGCCCCCACGGCGACTGCCAGCTTGGCTCGCCCGGCTTGGACATCTTCCACAGCACGAAGTCCATCGGGTTGCGCTTCACATCGTCGATCTCTACGCGCGCGCCGGCCTGAAGCTGATCCAGATCCTGGCGCGACAGCAGCCCGTATTGCGGATCGCTGTCGATGGAGAACATCACGTCACCGTTGCTGGCCACATAGGCGTGATCGCGATCGATCAGGCGCTGGGTGATCTCGATGATCTCGGCGATGTGCTGGGTCGCGCGCGGCTCTTGATCCGGGCGGTCGATCAGCAGCGCGTCGAAGTCGGCGTGCATTTCCGCCAGCATGCGTTCGGTCAGCTGGTCGCAGGTTTCATGATTTTCCGCCGCGCGGCGGATGATTTTGTCGTCCACGTCGGTGACGTTGCGCACGTAGTTCAGCGAATAGCCGAGATAGCGCAGGTAACGCGCCACCACGTCGAAAGCGACAAAGGTACGACCGTGGCCGATGTGACACAGGTCATAGATGGTTACCCCGCACACGTACATGCCCACTTTCCCGGCATGAATGGGTTTGAATTCCTCTTTTTGACGACTCAGGGTATTAAAAATCTTTAGCATCGGGAGATTCCGTGGTGTGCGTGATAACAAAAAAGATAACCGGGCTTCAGGTTTTCCGCCCGGTAGCGTATTGAAACCTGAAGCCTGATCTATTGCAAGGTTAAGGCCATGCTTTGCTGATTTCACGCGAATAAAATGCGCGAAATTCGGCGGCTGGCGCAATTGTTATAATATAACATAAATGCAATTACCACAGACAGTGCACGGTTGAGCCGCTGCTGACTCGCTGGGGCGGATATGTTATAAGGGCGGTCTGAATGTTCACTCGCTTTACGTGACGTCTCACTTCACCTTGTTAGGATTAAAACTATGGTTACTTTCCACACCAATCACGGCGATATCGTTATCAAGACCTTTGCTGACAAAGCGCCGGTTACCGTTGAAAACTTCCTGAACTACTGCCGCGCCGGTTTCTACGACAACACCATCTTCCACCGTGTGATCAACGGCTTCATGATCCAGGGCGGCGGTTTCGAGCCGGGCATGAACCAGAAAGCGACCAACGCGACCATCAAGAACGAAGCCAACAACGGTCTGAAAAACACCATCGGCACCCTGGCAATGGCGCGCACCAACGATCCACACTCCGCCACCGCACAGTTCTTCATCAACGTGGCTGACAACGACTTCCTGAACTTCCGCGGCGAAAACGTGCAGGGCTGGGGCTACTGCGTGTTTGCTGAAGTGGTTGAAGGCATGGACGTGGTCAACAAGATCAAAGGCGTGAAAACCGGCCGCAGCGGCATGCACCAGGACGTACCGGTAGAAGACGTCGTGATCAACAGCGTGACCGTCAGCGAGTAATCGCGGCTGCATGAGTACGCTGTTCATCGCAGATCTGCACTTGTGCGCACAGGAACCGGCAATCACTGCCGGTTTTCTGCGTTTTTTACGGCGCGAAGCAGTTCACGCCGACGCGCTGTACATCCTCGGCGACCTGTTTGAAGCCTGGATCGGCGACGACGATCCCGAGCCGCTGCACGCGGAGATCGCCGCGGCGCTGAAAGCGCTGCAACAGGCCGGCGTGCCCTGCTACTTCATCCACGGCAACCGCGATTTTCTGCTCGGCAAGCGCTTCGCCCGCGCCAGCGGCATGCAGCTGCTGCCGGAAGAGAAAGTGCTGGAGCTGTACGGCCGCAGGATCCTGATCCTGCACGGCGACACCCTGTGCACCGACGATCAGGCCTATCAGCAATTCCGCCGTAAAGTGCACAACCCGCTGATTCAAAAATTGTTCCTGGCGCTGCCGCTGCGCTGGCGACTGAAGATCGCCGCCAACATGCGCGCCCGCAGCCAGCAATCCAACCAGTACAAGTCGGAAGCCATCATGGACGTCAACCCGCAGGCAGTCGAACAGACGATGCTGCGCCACGACGTGCACTGGATGATCCACGGCCATACCCATCGCCCGGCGGTGCACCGGCTGGCGTTGAGCAACGGCGAAGCCCATCGCGCGGTGCTGGGCGCCTGGCACGTCGAAGGATCGATGGTCAAAGTCAGCGCCGACGCCGTCGAGCTGATCCAATTCCCATTCTGAGCCCCGGACTGGCGCGCGAGTGAAAATTCGCGCTTTCGGCGGTGAAAACCGGCGACGCAACCGTTTTCCTCGCCGTGCGCTCATGGTATGCTCTACGCCCTCATTCGGCCCTCAGCCGACGCCAGACAAATCACAGGAGCCTTACACCCATGGGAGCCAACGCCGCTTCAGCCGCCACTACCGGGGCGAAAATCGCAATTGTAATGGGATCGAAAAGTGACTGGGCCACCATGCAGTTCGCCGCCGAAGTCCTGACCCAGCTCGAAGTCCCCTTCCATGTCGAAATCGTTTCCGCCCACCGTACGCCGGACAAGCTGTTCAGCTTCGCCGAGCAGGCTACCGCCAACAGCTTTGACGTGATCATCGCCGGCGCCGGCGGTGCGGCGCACCTGCCGGGCATGCTGGCGGCGAAAACCCTGGTGCCGGTGCTGGGTGTGCCGGTGCAAAGCGCCGCGCTGAGCGGCGTAGACAGCCTGTACTCCATCGTACAGATGCCGCGCGGCATTCCGGTGGGCACGCTGGCGATCGGCAAAGCCGGCGCCGCCAACGCCGGGCTGCTGGCGATGCAGATCCTGGCGCTGCACGACTCCGCGCTGGCGCAGCGTTTGGCGGACTGGCGTCGGGCGCAGACCGAAGAGGTATTGAACCACCCCGATCCGCGGGAGGACGCATGAAGCCAGTTTGCGTACTGGGCAACGGCCAGCTGGGGCGCATGCTGCGCCAGGCCGGCGAACCGCTGGGCATCGCCGTTTACCCCGTCGGCATCGATGCCGAGCCCGAGGCGGTGCCGTATCAGAACAGCGTCATTACCGCCGAGATCGAACGCTGGCCGGAAACCGCGCTAACGCGCGAGCTGGCGACCCACAGCGCCTTCGTCAACCGCGACATCTTCCCGCGCCTGGCCGATCGCCTGACGCAAAAACAGCTGCTCGACCAGCTCGGCCTGGCGACCGCGCCGTGGCAGCTGCTGGCGAGCGCCGCCGAATGGCCGCAGGTATTCGCTTCGCTGGGCGAGCTGGCGATCGTCAAACGCCGGGTCGGCGGCTATGACGGCCGCGGCCAATGGCGCTTGCGCCCGGGCCAGGAAGCCGAACTGCCGGCCGACGCCTATGGCGAGTGCATCGTCGAGCAAGGCATCAATTTCTCCGGCGAAGTGTCGCTGGTGGGCGCGCGCGGCCACGACGGCCGTTCGGTATTCTACCCGCTGACCCACAACCTGCATGAAGACGGCATCCTGCGCACTAGCGTGGCGCTGCCGCAGCCCAACCCGGCGCTGCAGCAACAGGCCGAGCAGATGCTGGCGGCGATCCTGAACGAGCTGAACTACGTCGGCGTGATGGCGATGGAGTGCTTTATCGTCGGCGATCGGCTGCTGATCAACGAACTGGCACCGCGCGTGCACAACAGCGGCCACTGGACGCAAAACGGCGCGTCCATCAGTCAGTTCGAGTTGCATCTGCGCGCCATCCTTGGCCTGCCGTTGCCGCAGCCGGTGGTGAGCACGCCGTCGGTGATGGTCAACCTGATCGGCACCGCCGTCAACGAACAGTGGCTGTCGCTGCCGCTGGTGCATCTGCACTGGTATGAGAAAGAGGTGCGCCCGGGCCGCAAGGTCGGCCACCTCAATCTGAACGACCCGAGCGCCGCCGATCTGCGCCAGGCGCTGCAGGCGCTGGCGCCGCTGCTGCCGGGCGAATACCAAAGCGGGCTGGCCTGGGCACAGCAGAAGCTGGCCTAAAGCGCCGCCGCCGAAAGTAAAAGGGGTTAGCCTTAGGCTAACCCCTTTTTTCATCCCGCTAAGTCAACATCACCCCTCATAACTGCGGAACAGCGCCCGGCCGCGCAGCAGGCGCACGCCCAGCCAGCCGCCGCACAGCGACAGCAGCAGCGCGCTGGCCAGCGGCAACGCCCACCACAGCACCGGCGTCGGCGTCCACGGGAAGTCGAATACCCGGCTCTGCAGCAGCCACAGCGCCGCCTCGGCGCCCACCGCCGCCGCGATGCCCGCCACCAGCCCCAGCAGGGCGAACTCGCACCACAGTGTGCGGCGCAGCAGCCGTTTGCCGGCCCCCAGCGTGCGGTACACCACCAGCTCCTGGCGGCGCTGACGCATGCCGACCTGCACCTGCGCCAGCAGCAGCAGGCCACCGCACAGCACCACCAGCACCACCATCACCTCCAGCGCGCGGCTGACCTGCTGCAGCACGCCGCCGACCTGTTTCAGGATCGCGCCGATGTCCAGCAGGCTGAGCGTCGGAAACTGGCGGTTGAGCTGGGTCAGCATCTGGCCGTCGCCGTCGTAGCGGAAGCTGGTAAGCCAGGTCTGCGGCTGGCCGTCCAGCGCGCCCGGCGGGAAGATAAAGTAAAAGTTCGGCTTCAGGCTTTCCCAATCCACCTGGCGCAGACTGGTGACCTTGGCGCTGAACGCCTGGGTATCGCCGCTGAAGGTCAGCGTGTCGCCCAGCGTGATCTTCAGCCGCCCGGCAATGCCTTCATCCATCGAGACTTCGCCGCTTTTCGGCGGCCAGCTGCCCGCCACCAGCGGATTATGATCCGGCAGATCGGCCAGCCAGGTCAGGTTCAGCTCGCGGTTCACCGCCTCGCCGCCCGGATCGTCTTCATGCACCCGCTCGGTCGCCAGCTGCTGGTTTATCTCGGTCAGGCGCACCCGGACGATCGGATAATAGGTTTCCGGCTTGATCTGGTGCTGCTGCAGGAAGGTTTTCACCTGCGGCACCTGCGCCTCGGTCATGTTGAGCAGGAAATAGTTCGGGCTGTCCGGCGGCAGCTGTTGCTGCCAGCGTTCGAGCAGATCGCCGCGCAGCACCAACAGCAGCGCCAACAGCATGAACGACAGCGAAAATGCCGCCAGCTGGCTGATGGTCACCCACGGCTGATGCAGCAGGCGGTTAACCGCCAGCCGCAGCGCCAGGCTCTTGAGCGTGATGCGGCGCAGCAACAACAGGCTGCCCCAGCCGATGCCGCCCAGCAGCAGCGCCAGCACCGCCATACCGGCCAGGATCGCCCACAGCAGCGTGCTGGCCCCCATCAGCGTCACCAGCAGCGCCACCACGACCGCCGCCGTCACCGGCAGGAAGTAGCGCAGCGGCCAGACGTTGGCCACCACGTCGCGGCGCAGCACCCGCAGCGGTTGGGTAGCCAGCAGCTGACGGTACGGCCGCAGCCCGACCAGCAGTGAAATCAGCACCAGCGCGCCGAGCGCCCACAGCCACGGCCAGGCGCCGGCGGCAGGCAATGCGGCCGGTAACACCGGTTTCAGCAGGCGAATCAACAGCGCTTCGAACGCCAGCCCGATCGCCCCGCCGCACACCGCCGCCAGCGCCATCACCGCCAGCCACTGGCCGACGATCAGCTTACGCAGCGCGCCACGCCCGGCGCCGAGGGTTTTCAGCACCGCGATCAGATCGTAGCGGCTGCGGCAATAGTGGCTCATCGCCACCGCCACGGCGGCGATCGACAACAGCAGCGTCAGCAGGGCCGACAACAGCAGGAACTGTTGGGATCGCTGCAGAGACTTGCCGAGCGCGCTGCCGGACTCCTGCAGCCCGAACCAGCGCTGATCCGGCGTCAACTGCGGCGTCAGCCGTTCTTCGTAACGTTGAATATCCGGCTCGGCGCCGGCGAACATGTAGCGGTAGGTCAGGCGACTGCCCGGCTGCACCGCGCCGGTCTTATCGACGTCCGCCAGGTTGATCATGATGCGCGGCGCGGTCTGGAACGGGTTGAAGCCGGCGTCCGGCTCCTGAATGATTTCACCGGCGATGCGCAGCGTGGTGTCGCCCACCTCGAGCGAATCCCCGACTTTCACGTTCAGCAGCGCCAGCAGACGCGGTGCCACCAGCACGCTGCCCGGTTCGGGCTTGATGTTGGCCGGGCGCGTTTCCAGCTTGCCGTACAGCGGATAGGCCAGATCGGTGGCTTTCACGTCCGCCAGCTGCGGCCGATCGCCGGCATAGGTCATGGTGGTGAACGACAGCTGACGGCTCAGTTTCAGCCCCTGCTGCTGCGCGTCCAGCAGCCAGCCTTCCGGCACCGGATGCGCGCTGCGCAGCACCCGATCGCCGGCGATAAAGTCGCGGCTCTGTTGGCTGAGCCCTTTGTCCATACGATCGCTGATGCTGCCCAGCGCCAGCACGCAGGCCACGGAGAGCGTCAGCGCCAGCCAAACGATCAGCAGCGACGGCGAGCGCCATTCGCGCCAGAACCAGCGCCAGATCATGCTTCCTCCCACAGCTTGCCTTCGCGCAGCCGCAGCCGCCGCTGGCAGCGCGCCGCCAGGGTTTCGTCATGGGTCACCAGGATCAGGGTGGTGTCAAAATCGCGATTGAGGGAAAACAGCAGGTCGGCGATGCGATCGCCGGTCTGACGATCGAGGTTGCCGGTCGGTTCATCGGCGAACAGCACCCGCGGCCGGCCGCTGAAGGCGCGCGCCAGCGCCACGCGCTGCTGCTCGCCGCCGGACAGCTGCGCCGGCAGGTGATCGAGCCGTTTGCCCAATCCCAGCTGTTCCAGAAGCTGCACCGCCTGCTCGCGGCTTTGCCTGTCGCTCTCGCCGCGCAGCAGCGCCGGCAGCTGCACGTTTTCCAGCGCGTTCAGCGTCGGCACCAGCATGAACGACTGAAACACGAAGCCGACGTTCCTGGCGCGCAGCGCGGCGCGGCCCTCTTCGTCCAACGCGGTCAACGACTCGCCGAGCAGGCGCACCTCGCCCTCGCTGCCGTCATCCAGCCCGGCCAAAATGCCCAGCAGGGTCGATTTCCCCGATCCGGATTCGCCGATCAGGGCGATCGTCTGCGCGGGTTTGACAAGCAGCTCGACTCCGGTAAGGATGGTGAGCTGATGCTCACCCTGACCAACGTGTTTACTAAGATGATGAACTTCAAGAACGTTTTCCGCTGGCATCTTCCCTTCCTTTTGCTGTTGGGATTATTCAGTTTACGCGCTGTCGCCGCCGATACCTTGTTGATTTTGGGCGACAGTTTAAGCGCCGGCTACCGCCTGCCGATCGAGCGGGCCTGGCCGACGCTGTTGGCCGAACAGTGGCAGAAAAAACCGGGCGCGCCACAGCTGGTCAACGCCAGCATCAGCGGCGACACCGCCGCACAGGGGCTGGCGCGTCTGCCCGCGCTGCTGAAACAGCATCAGCCGCGCTGGGTGCTGATCGAGCTGGGCGCCAACGACGGCCTGCGCGGTTTCCCGGCGCAGGACGTACAGCGCGATCTCGGCCAGATCATCACACAGGTGCAGCAGGCCGGCGCACAGCCGCTGCTGATGCAGATCCGCATCCCGCCGAACTACGGCCGCCGCTATACCGAAGCGTTCAGCGCCGTTTACCCGGCGCTGGCCAAGCAGTTCAACATTCCGCTGCTGCCGTTCTATATGGAACAGGTGGTGGTGAAGCCGGAATGGATGCAGGATGACGGATTGCACCCCAATGGGGACGCCCAGCCGTTTATCGCCACCTGGATGGCGGAGCGCCTGGAACCGCTAGTAAAACATGAGTCTAACTAAATTAGGGTCGTACACTAGGTAAAGTTATGCAAAAAGCAGTATTGATAACCGGCTGCTCCAGCGGGATTGGACTGATTGCGGCGCAGGATCTGCGCAACCGCGGCTATCGGGTGCTAGCCGCCTGCCGCAAACCGCAGGACGTGGAAAACATGCGCCAGCTCGGGCTGGAAGGCATCGAGCTGGATCTGGACGACAGCGCCAGCGTCGAGCGCGCCGCCGCCGAGGTGATCGCGCTGACCGGTGGCCGCCTGTACGGCCTGTTCAACAACGGCGGCTTCGGCGTTTACGGCCCGCTCAGCCGCATTTCGCGCAGCCAGCTGGAGCGGCAGTTCGCCACCAACCTGTTCGGCACCCACCAGCTGACCCAGCTGCTGTTGCCGGCAATGCTGCCGCACGGCGAAGGGCGCATTATCCAGACCAGCTCGGTGATGGGGCTGGTCTCCAGCGCCGGGCGCGGCGCCTACGCCGCCAGCAAGTTCGCGTTGGAGGCCTGGTCGGACGCGCTGCGCATGGAGCTGCACGGCAGCGGCATTCAGGTCAGCCTGATCGAACCGGGGCCGATTTCTACCCACTTTAGCCAGAACGTCAACCAGGCACAGAGCGACAAGCCGGTGCACAACCCCGGCATCGCCAAGCGCCTGACGCTGCCGCCGGAGGCCATTCTGCCCAAGCTGCGCCACGCGCTGGAAAGCCCGCGCGCCAAACTGCGCTACCCGGTGACCCTGCTGGCGCACGCCATGAGCGTGCTGCGCCGCATTCTGCCGGGCCGCTGTCTGGATTGGCTGCTGCGCAGCAACGCTTAATTCGCCCGCCGGGGTTGAAGAATGGCGGTGCGCCCCCATCTACATCCCATGGCTCCGCACGATCAGAGAGAAAAAAGATGCTAGCTCAAGCTGTTGTTGATATTAACGAAACTAACCTGCACCAGACGCTGGAACAATCGATGTCCATTCCGGTGCTGTTCTACTTCTGGTCCGAGCGCAGCCAACACTGCCTGCAGCTCACGCCGGTGCTGGACAAGCTGGCGGCGGAATACGCCGGTCAGTTTATTCTGGCCAAGGTGGACTGCGACGCCGAACAGATGATCGCCTCCCAATTCGGGCTGCGCTCCATTCCAACGGTCTACCTGTTCAAAGACGGCCAGCCGGTCGACGGCTTCCAGGGCCCGCAGCCCGAAGAAGCGATCCGCGACTTGCTGCAGCGTTTCCTGCCGAAGGAAGAAGACCTGAAACTGGCGCAGGCGCAGGAACTGCTGGCCGCCGGCAACGCCGCCGAAGCGCTGCCGCTGCTGAAAGACGCCTGGCAGAGTAGCCAACAGCGCAGCGACATCGGCCTGACCCTGGCCGAAACCCAGATCGCGCTCAGCCGTAGCGAAGACGCCGAAGCGGTGCTAGCAACCATCCCGCTGCAGGATCGCGATACCCGCTATCAGGGCCTGGTGGCGCAGATTGAACTGTTGAAGCAGGCGGCGGACACGCCGGAAATCCAACAGCTGCAACAGCAGGTGCAGCAGCAGCCGGACAACGTCGAGCTGGCAGTGCAGCTGGCGCTGCAGCTGCATCAGGTCGGGCGTAACGAAGAAGCGCTGGAGCTGCTGATGGGGCATCTGAAGAAAGATCTGGCCGCCGCCAACGGCAACGCGCGCAAGACCCTGATGGACATTCTGGCCGCGCTCGGCACCGGCGACGCGCTGGCCGCTAAGTATCGCCGCCAGCTGTACTCCCTGCTGTACTGATATACCCTTCTTCTTTCCAGCCGCATCGTTATCGGCTGCATGTTCGAACCCCAGTCACTTAGTTATCTAAGCTCCTGGGGTTTGTCACGTTTGCCGCCTGGACGCAACTGGAAATCCATTGGGTATATCTGTTGTCCCAAAGTAAATATTGAAGGGTATCCCCTAAATAGTTCGAGTTGCATCAAGGAGGCAAGTTTGTAAGTCCCCGGGAGCTTACTCAAGTAAGCGAGCGGGGCGCGCAAACGCAGCCAACACAGATGCAGCTTGAAATATGACGGGGATATCAGCGATAGACCCGCACCCCACCTTCCACGCCCGCCGGACTGAACAACACCTGCCACAGCTGAATATTGCGCGAACGGAACGCGCCGGCGCAGGCGTTCAGGTAATAAGTGAACATGCGTTCGAAGCGCTCGGAATAGCCGCCGGCCAACTCTGGCCACGCCCGTTTGAAGTTCTCCAGCCAGGCCATCAGCGTGCGATCGTAATCGGCGCCAAAGTTGTGCCAATCCTCCATCACAAAACGCCCTTCGCTGGCCTCGGCGATATGCCGCACCGAAGGCAGGCAGCCGTTGGGGAAGATGTACTTGTCTATCCAGGCGTCGACGTTGAGATCGGTCTGATTGGAACCGATGGTGTGCAGCAGGAACAGGCCATCCGGCTTCAGGTTGCGCGCCGCGACGCTGAAATAGGTCTCATAGTTTTTCGGCCCGACGTGCTCGAACATGCCGACCGACACGATGCGATCGAACTGGCGATCCAGATCGCGGTAGTCCTGCAGCAAGATCTCGACGTCCAGCCCCGCGCAGCGTGCCTGCGCCAGCTTCTGCTGCTCGGCGGAAATGGTCACGCCGTGCACCGAGACGCCGTAGTTTTGCGCCGCAAACTGCGCCAACCCGCCCCAGCCGCAGCCGATATCCAGCAGCGTCATGCCCGGTTTCAGCTGCAGTTTTTCGCAGATCATCCGCAGCTTGGCCTGCTGCGCCTGCTCGAGCGTCTGCGCCTCTTTCCAGTAGCCGCAAGAGTATTGCATGTAAGGATCGAGCATCGCCCGGAACAGGTCGTTGCCGATGTCGTAGTGCTCTTTGCCCACCTGCCAGGCGCGCTTGCGCGATTGGCGGTTGAACAGCCGGGCATAGGCAACGCGCGCGATGTCGCTCAGGCTTTTCGGCAGCCGCTCATCGACGCCGGCCTGCAGAATGCGGGTGAACAGCATGTCCAGCCGTTCGCACTCCCACCAGCCGTCCATATAGCCTTCGCCGAAACCGAGCGAGCCTTCCTGCAAAATGCGTTTGAACAGCGCCGGGTTGTGCACCCGGATATCCCAGGCGCGCGGGCCGTTGATGGCGACGCCGGCTTCCGCCAACATCTCCTCCACAATGCGATACCAGCGATCCTTCTTCTGGGCGAGTTCATCAACACTGAGCGAATCCATAACAATCCTTGGCCGAAATGTCATTTCAAAAAGCATAGTCGCAAATAAAAATGACAAATTTTTGACGGTAAATACGGGGGTGTTTTTACTCTAGCCAAGGCGAGCAACATCATGAAATGAATAAAAATTATTGAAATCATGCCATTTAGGCATACTTATCCGCGCCAGCGCGGGCGCGGATAAACCGACGGCGGCTAAGGCAAAATAGAGGTGCCGGCCTGGCCCGCCAGCACCGCGTCGATATCCTGCAGGCCACCGATATGAGCCGTCCGCCCGGTGCGATCGACGAAGCGGCTGACCGCCATGATCTTCGGCCCCATGGCGCCGTCCGCCACCGCCATCGGCGCCAGTTCCTGCGTGGTGGCGCGCCGGATAGCGCGCTGGCGCGGCGTGCCCCACTCCTGGTACACCGCGTCGGCATCGGTGAGGATCACCAGATGATCGGCCCCCACCTGCTCCGCCAACAGCGCCGCCGCCAGATCTTTGTCGATCACCGCTTCGCTGCCCGTCAGCCCATGCTCGCCGGCGATCATCGGGATACCGCCGCCGCCGTTGCAGATCACGATGTGCCGCTGCGACAGCAGCAGCGTGATCGCCTCGATGTCGAGGATCTTTTGCGGCGCCGGCGAAGGCACCACCCGGCGGATGTAGTTGCCGTCCGCCTTCAGCGTCCAGCCGTATTTGGCCTCCAGCGCCTGCCGCTGTTCCGGCGCATACACCGGCCCGATGAACTTGCTCGGCGCCTGATAATCCGCATCCTGCGCATCCACCAGCACCCGCGTCAGCAGCGTGGACACCGGCTGCTGCGGATGGCTGGCGATCAGCTGCTGCGCCAGCATATAGCCGATCATGCCCTGGCTTTCGGCCACCAGAATATCCAGCGGATAGGGCGGCACGTCGCGGTACGCCAGGTTCTGCAATGCCAGCAGCCCCACCTGCGGGCCGTTGCCGTGCACGATGGCGATGCGGTATTTCTGCGCCAGCTTGCCGATGGCGTCGGCGATGAGGGCGATGCTCTTATACTGATTTTCCGCAGAGAGCACGGCTCCGCGCTGCAACAGGGCGTTGCCGCCCAACGCAATGACCAAGGTTTTCATGGTTTGCACCCGTAGTTGAAATCATACCGTCCCGGCCGGATCCGCGATCCGGCCCTCGTGTTCACACCGCGCGCCGCACAGTGCGTTAATCGTCGTCACCCCCAGCCACACGCCCAGCAGCGTGTCCGCTCCCGAGAAGTGCCCCAGGCTCAGCACCGCCGCCACCGCCGCCGATACGCCTTCAGGCGCCCGCAGCCCCTGCGCCAACGCATGCAGCGGCGTGGCGAACAGGCCCTGCTCGGCGTAACGCAGGTAGTGCGCGCTCACCAGCGTGGTCAGCGCGTCCAGCGGTGGCGTCTGGGCGAAAAACGGCGCCAGCCCGCTAACCTGGATGCGGCTGTCGAGGTGGGCGCTCAGCAGCAGGCCGAGCAAGGTGTCGTCGTTGCTCGGCGTCAGCCCCGGCCCCTTGCCCAGCGCCTGGTGCCAGTCGACCGTGTCGCCCCGCAGCCAACGGGAAAAATCCCGCACCAGCGCGGCCGGCTCCGGCGTTAACGGCTGCCTCACCAATCGGCCCAGCTCGCCGTGCAACCCGCACTGCGCCGTGCAGCGCTGCAATACCGCCGTCAGCGGCCGATCGGCAATGGCCGCACGCGGCGCCAGCGCCAGATCCCGCGCCGCCGCGGCGGGCCGCACCAGGAGCGCATCCAACGTGATGCCTGCGGCGGAGAAAGCGCAGCGTCGTACGGACGGCACCGCACGCCGCACGCGATCGAAATCCCGCGCGCCGAGCTGCCACCCCATCGGGCTCAGGCCGCTGCCGGCGCGGTGCAGCGTCAGCAGCCGTGCGTTTTCCGTCAGGAAATTGATCGCGTTGTTGAAGCTGCCGACGCAGCGCAGCGCGCCGTAATCCTGCGTCGCATGGCGGCTGCCGGCCAACGCGATAATGTCCATATGCGCCTCCGTTCGCTTACGCCGTAATGCCGAGCTTATCGGCCAGCGCTTCGATCGCTTTCTCGAAGCAGCCGAGCGGTGCACGCACCGTACCGGCGCCAATTTGCCCGACCCCGGCTTCGCGGTGGGCGATGCCGGTGTTGATCAGCGGCGTGATGCCGGTTTCCACCACCCGCCGGGCATCCAGCCCCAGGCAGGCGCCCTGGAAGTCCCAGGTCGGGATCTGCAGCATCATGTTGCGTTCGAGGTAGATTTCCGCCATCTCCTCGGAGATGTCGGTGGCGGCGCTCATGCCGCCGGAAGCCCCGACGAAGCGCGTCACGCCCGGTGCCGCCACCATCGCCGCGCCGCCAATGCCGAAGGTTTCGGTGATCGCGCTGTCGCCGATGTCCGGGTTGGCGTCTGCCTGGCTGAAGCCGGAGAAGAACAGCCCTTCCGGCGTGTTCACCGGCGCGGTGAACCAACGATCGCCCATCCCGCTGATCTTGATGCCGAAATTCTTGCCGTTGCGGGTCATTACCGTGACGATGGTACCCTGCTCAATCTCCGCCCCGGCGTCCATCGCCGCCTTGCAGTAGGCCATCGCCAGATTGAGGAAGAACTGATCGGTGATGCTGAGGAACTGCATCACCTGCGCCAGCTCCGCCTTATCGCGCGGCAGCAGGCTGATCTCCGGCGCCAGCCTGCGCATCAGCAGCGCCGAGGCCGCGATATTGCGCTGGTGGAATTCGTCCCCCATGCTGATCGCCTGCGCCATCAGCGCGGTCAGATCGATCCCTTCCTCCAGCGTCGCCAGCACCGCTTTCAGCACCGGGGCCAGCGAGTCGCGCATCCAGCGCAGGCGCTGCTGCACGTCCTCGCCGTAGGCGCCGAAGCGCATCACTTTGCCGATGCCTTCGTTCATGTTGCAGTAGGCGTAATTGCCGTGAACGGTGTTCCTGACCACCACCATCGGCATGTGGGCCGAGGTGATGCCGCCCATCGGCCCCACCGCGCTCACGCTGTGGCACGGAATAAACTCGATTTCCCCCTGCGCCAGCAGCGCCAGCGCCTGCTGCTCATCCTGCGCCCAGCCTTCGAACAGGCAGGCACCGATGCAGGCGCCGCGCACCGGGCCGCTCATCTCTTGCCAGGTGACCGGCGGGCCGGCGTGCAGCAGCTTGCGCCCTTCGGCCAGCTGCGGGATCAAGCGGTGCGCCAGATCCACATCCTGCCAGTGCGGGCGCGCCTCGCGGATACGGGCGATAACGGCGGCGTTTGCTTGCTCAATCGTTGCGTACATAGCGGTTCCTTACTTTAATTTTTTCAAGATGTTGGCTAATCGTTGATCGCCACCGGCTACCGGCGCCCACTGGTAATGCACCACCGGAATGTCGCTGGTTTGCAGGTCATCGGCGAAGCTACGCAGCCCGGCGTTGATCACCGCGACGCCGTCCAGCAAGGCCGGCCGTTCGCGTTCGGGTGCGGCTAAGACGGGGGTAATCAGCTGATGCGCCAGCGCGACCGCCGCCGGCAGCGACGGCATCACCGCGATGCCGGCTTCCTGCAGGGTGGCGATTTGCCGCGAGCGCTGCTGCGGATCCTGTTCGGTGCCGGTGACGGTGGCGATTGCCGCCAGCGGGTGGGCCGCGCCGCGCGCCGCGCGCACGTTGGCCACCTCGGCCGCCAGCGACGCCGCCGGATCGTCCTGAGCGCCGAAGCCGATCACCACGTCCAGCAGCAAGACGCCGGTCTGCGGCTGCTGCGCCAGGCGGGCGATCTCTTGATTGCGGGCGGTCGGGTCAATCATCGGGTGCGGGCGCCCTTGGGTATAAAAGTCATCGCCCATGTCGATAATGCGATGGCCGTCGGCCACCAGCATGGCGCCGCGCGGGTGTTCGCTATCCACCGGCAGGGACAGTTTTTCCGCCAGCAGCATCGCGCATTCGGCCGCCAGCGTGCCGCCGGCGTACAGCCCGGCGATTTTGCCGCCGGGCACCGCTGGCTGCTGCGCCACCTGTTGCTGCACGCAGCCCAGCATCGCCGCCAGCCGCGCCGCTTCATCCAGCGTGGCGGCGAACGTGATGTTGCCCTCCTGGCGCACGGCGGACTGCGCGCCGAGGAACAGCGCCACCACCGGCTTGCCGAGCGCTTTCATCTCGTCGATCACCCGTTGGCGCACCTCGGGTGCCGGCGGTTTGGACACGAACGCCAGCACAAGACTCTGCGGATCCGCTGCCAGCATGCGCAGCGCGCTGATGGCGCTGATGCCGCCGATCTCCGCCGTCAAATCCCGCCCGCCGAGGCCAATGGCGTGCGAGATGCCCTGGCCTGCCAGGGTAATTTGCGAAATAAGCTCCTGAATGCCGGTGCCGGAGGCGCCCACTACGCCGATAGATCCGGCGGGCGCCACGTTGGCGAACGCCAGCGGCGCGCCGGCGATGCAGGCGGTGCCGCAGTCCGGCCCCATCACGATCAGCCCGCGTTCGCGCGCCTTGGTTTTCAGCGCCACTTCCTGCGCCACGCTGACGTTGTCGGAGAACATCATCACGTTGCAGCCGTCTTCCAGCGCGCTATCCGCCAGCTCCGCCGCGTATTCGCCGGCGATCGAGATCAGCGCCAGATTGGCGGCGGACAGCTTCTGCCTGGCGGTGCGCCAGCTGCGCGCCCGCAGCAGTTTTTTGCCGCCCTGGCTCCCCTGCGCAATCGCCTTGAGCGCCGTCTCCAGCGCCGCGCCGATCTCCTCGGCGATCGTCTCGTCGGCGGACTCCGCTTTGATCGCCACGCAAATATCGTTCGGCGTCGCTTCGCTAAACTGCGGGTGCCAGAAACCGGTCACCTCCAATAAGGATTTATTGGCCGGTGTCCCCATCATGACGGATATTTCCTCGACCTTGGGAGATTCACTGAGTTTGCGGGAGATCAACATCAGGCTGACGGAATCCTGAAAGCTCCCCTTTTTAATAAAAGCATGGATCATGGTGATATCCTTAAGACAGCATTTAATAATATCGGCAATATTTCCCGCACCGGCGGCGCGGCGATGCATTGAATCCAGCGAAAAGGTTAATGATCAAGCTACAAATTAAAACCACGCCCAGAGGTGAGTACGGTCACACTTTATCTATTGTTAGAAAAAATAACTTAATCGCCTGAATATTAGTTAATCCAGACGAAAAAAAGCATTTATAAAAAAACTTCTAACAATGGCGATTTAATTCAACGAATTTTTAATCCAATCGGATAAAACGCATCTGGATCACATTATTCCCACCCGGTATTTATACATTACAACGCAGAGGCGAATTAAATAAACCGTAGTGATAAAAGGACTGTATATGAAGGTCTCTAAACAACAATTACATCAGCTTATCCAGCAAAAAATTCACGCCGCCGGCCTGAGCCAGGAACACGCCGGCATCGTCGCCGACGTGCTGGTTCATGCCGATGCGCGCGGCATTCATTCTCACGGCGCGGTCAGGGTCGAATACTATTCCGAACGCATCAGCAAAGGCGGCACCAACAATCACCCGCATTTCACCTTTGAAAAAACCGGTCCCTGCAGCGCCATTTTCGACGGCGACAACGGCGCCGGGCACGTGGCGGCCAAGCTGAGCATGGATCGCGCCATCGAGATGGCGAAAGAGAACGGCGTGGCGGTGGTGGGCGTACGCCGCATCGGCCACAGCGGGGCACTGTCGTACTTCGTGCAACAGGCGGCGCGCGCCGGCATGATCGGCATTTCGCTGTGCCAGTCCGATCCGATGGTGGTGCCGTACGGCGGCGCCGAAGTCTACTACGGCACCAACCCCATCGCCTTCTCCGCGCCGGGCGAAGGCGACGAGCTGATCACCTTCGATATGGCCACCACCGTACAGGCCTGGGGCAAAGTGCTGGACGCCCGCTCGCGCAACGCCGCCATCCCGGATACCTGGGCGGTGGACGCCGAGGGCAAGCACACCACCGATCCGTTCGCCGTCAGCGGGCTGCTGCCGATCGCCGGGCCGAAAGGCTACGGCCTGATGATGATGGTCGACGTGCTGTCGGGCATTTTGCTCGGCCTGCCGTTCGGCAAACACGTCAGCTCGATGTATCACGATCTCAGCGCCGGCCGGGAATTGGGCCAATTGCATATCGTGCTGAACCCGGGTTATTTCACCAACGAATCCGCATTCCGTAAAAATATCAGCCAGGTCATGAAAGAATTGAATGCCGTTAAGCCGGCGCCGGGCGTCAGCAAAGTGCTTTATCCAGGGCAGAACAGCCATGCGCGTGAAATGGAAAGCGAGAAAAACGGCATCGAAATCGTCGACGATATTTATCAATACTTAATTTCAAATGCTATTTACCAGCGTTCTTACGACCATAAAGATCCCTTCGCCAGTTAACGCACTCTTATTATCGTGGGCTTTTTACGCCGCGGCTCGCGGTTGATATGTCAGAGCCGGGGAGAAAAAAGAAAACCTTCATCAGCGCGCTCAGCGCAATAGGCCGGCCGGCGGCGAATAGCATCAGCCCTGGCCGCATCGCCGCTGAGACACAACATGCGGGCAGGTAAACATGAAAGACTTCCAACAAGAAATCCGTGATATTTCCGGCTGGTTATCGAAAATCGGCGCCGATCCCAGCGGCGGCATGACACGTCTGCTTTATACTCCGGAATGGATCGAAGCGCAGCACGCGTTGAAAAATACCTTCGAGGCCGCCGGGCTGAGCACCCATTTTGATGCGGTCGGCAACCTGTTCGGCCGACTGGAGGGCAGCAAATACCCCGACCAGGTGATTCTCTCCGGTTCGCACATCGACACGGTGGTCAACGGCGGCAACCTCGACGGCCAGTTCGGTATCGAAGCCGCCTTCATGGCGATCAAACACCTCAAGGACACCTACGGCCCGCCGCTGCGCAGCCTGGAAGTCATCGCGCTGGCGGAAGAAGAAGGCAGCCGCTTCCCTTATGTGTTCTGGGGCAGCAAGAACATCGTCGGCCTGGCCCGGCGGGAAGACGTGCAGCACATTACGGACGCCAAGGGCGTCGGCTTCGTCAACGCCATGCACGACGCCGGTTTCGATTTCCCTCCGCCGCATCAGCCGCTGCGCAGCGACATCGCGGCCTTCGTCGAGATCCACATCGAGCAGGGCAAGGTGCTGGAAACCGAAGGCAAAACCATCGGCGTGGTGACCAGCATCGTCGGCCAACGGCGCTATGACGTGCGTCTGCAGGGCGAAGCCAACCACGCCGGCACCACCCCGATGAGCTATCGCCGGGATACCGTGCACGCTTTCAGCCGCATCTGCTGCGAATCGATCGCCAAGGCGCGCGCCGAGGGCGATCCGCTGGTGCTGACCTTCGGCAAGGTGGAGCCGAAGCCGAACACCGTCAACGTGGTGCCGGGCTTCACCCACTTCACCCTCGACTGCCGCCACACCGATCAGGCCGCGCTGCTGCGCTTCACGCAGGAGATCGAGCAGGATATCCAGCGCATCTGCGCCGAGATGGGCATCGAGGCCGAGATCGATCTGTGGATGGACGAAGCGCCGATCCCGATGAACGAACAGCTGGTGGCCTGCGTCAGCCGCCTGTGCGAAACGCAGCGGCTGAATTACCGCATGATGCACAGCGGTGCCGGACACGACTCGCAAATCTTCGCCCCGCGCGTGCCGACGGTGATGATGTTCGTGCCGAGCATCGCCGGCATCAGCCATAATCCGGCGGAAAAAACCGCCGTCGCCGATCTGAACGAAGGGGTGAAAATCCTGGCGCAGACGCTGTATCAGCTGGCCTACACCGAACAGGGGGCCGAGGCATGAGCAACGACATCGACCCGCGCTACTGGAAAAAGATCGTCGTCGTGCTCTGTCTGGGCTGGGCGGTGATCTGGATCTATCGCACCGTCCTGACGCCGATCTTCCCCGAGATCCAACAAACCATCGGCGCGCACTCCAATGCGGAAATGGGGCTGATCGCCAGCTTCTACTTCTTCGCCTACACCGGGATGCAGATCCCGGCGGGCATCCTGGTGGACAAATTCGGCAAGAAGGTGGTGCTGATCCCGGGCTTCTGCCTGTTCATCATCGCCACGCTGCTGATCGGCAACGCCACCAGCCTGACCATGGTCTATGCCGGCAGCCTGCTGGCGGGCATGGGCTGCGGCTCTTATTACGGCTCGGCCTACTCCCTGTCGTCGGAGAATATCCCGCTGGAACGCCGTGGCCTGGCGACCGCGGTGATCAACAGCGGCTCGGCGCTCGGCATGGCCATCGGCCTGATCGCCTCCAGCCTGCTGGTGAAAAGCTTCAACATGAACTGGCAGATCATGCTGTTCATCATCACCGGCCTGCTGGTGGTGATGACGCTGGTGTTCGCCGTGGTCATCAAAGGCTCGCAGCCTCAAGCCCCGGCGGCCGTCAGCCAGACCGCTGCGCCGACGACTGCCGAGCCCGAAGAGGACGGCCAGCCCAGCGGCCTGTTCAGCCTGCGCATGATCTCCGCCTACGCGATGTACTTCGCCACCTGCTACGGCTACTACATGATAGTCACCTGGCTGCCCTCGTTCCTGCAGCAAGAGCGCGGCTTTGAAGGGGTGGCCATCGGCTTCTCCTCCGCCCTGGTGGCGTTCGCCTCGGTGCCGGGCGCGCTGTTCTTCAGCCGCATGTCCGACCGTTTCCGCAACAAGAAGGTGCAGCTGATCATTTTCCTCGAGCTGTGCGCGGCGGTGATGCTGGTTTGCACCGTCATTTCGCCGGACTCCACCATGCTGCTGATCAGCCTGATCCTGTACGGGTTGCTGGGTAAGCTGGCGGTCGATCCGATCATGATCTCCTTCGTCGCCGACAACGCGCCGAAGAAAGGCTATGGCACCAGCTTCGGCGTGTTCAACTTCTTCGGCATGTCCTCGTCGGTGATCGCCCCCTTCCTCACCGGCGTGATCTCCGACAGCACCGGCTCCAAGGTGATGGGCTTTTACATCTCCGCCGCCATCCTGCTGGTGGGCACCGCCATTTTCTTCACCGTCAACGTCTTGATGAAACGCACTACGGCAGCCCGAACGGCCACCGAGGCCTGACGGCGCTTTTTTACCGGGCGCCGCCGCGGCGCCCTTTCAACGATCAGGAGAATCAACGTGGGTTACTTCAACAATCAAACCGGTTATCCAACCGACATTCTGTCAACGCGCGCCATCATCAAACGCGGCAACTATGCGCTGATCCCACCGAACGGCCTGGTGCGCAACGTCATTCCCGGTTTTGAAAACTGCGACGTCACCATCTTGTCGACGCCGAAACTGGGCGCCACCTTCGTCGATTATCTGGTGACGCTGCACGACTGCGGCCGCAACACCAAAGGCTTTGGCGGCGAAGAGCTCGAAACCTTCGTGTACGTCATCGACGGCGCCATCACCGCTTCCGCCGACGCCACCGACTATCCGCTGACCGCCGGCGGCTACCTTTACTGCCCGGCGGGCGTCACCCTGCGGCTGGAAAACGCCAACGGTGGCCAATCCAGCCGCCTGTTCCTCTACAAGCGCCGCTATCAGCGCATCAAGGGTTACGAGGCACACGTGGTCAGCAACAACGTCGCCAACCTGGAGAAGATCCACTACGAGGGCATGAGCGAGGTGATCCTGCAGGATCTGCTGCCGAAAGATCTGGGCTTCGACATGAATATGCACATCCTCTCCTTCGCCCCCGGCGCCAGCCACGGCTACATCGAGACCCACGTGCAGGAGCATGGCGCCTACATTCTCAGCGGTGCCGGCGTGTACAACCTGGACAATGAATGGATGCCGGTGAAACAAGGCGACTACATCTTCATGGGCGCCTATGTGCAACAGGCGGGCTATGCGGTGGGCCAGGAAACCTTTAGCTATATCTACTCCAAGGACTGCAACCGCGACGTCGAGCCGTAAGCGCTTCGCCGCCAAAACCAAGGCCACCTGCTCGCGCAGCGTGGCCTTCTTTTTTATTTATCCCAATCGCCGGCCGATACGCATCGCGCGGGCGACGTTGGCGGCGCTGCGCTGCAGGTTGAGTTCCCCTTGCGACAGCGCGACCGCCAGCGTGCTCAGGCGCGGCAGAATGCTGAACATCGCGTCGATCCCCTGCGCGTGCAGCGCCTCCGCCCCGTCCTCCACCACGCCGGCCAGCGCGATGACCGGCAGGCCATGCGCCCGCGCCAGACGAGCGACGCCGGACAGCGCCTTGCCGCCCAACGTTTGGCTGTCGATGCGCCCTTCGCCGGTGATCAGCAGATCGGCCTCCGCCAGCGCCTGCTCCAGGCCCAGCGCCGCCATCACGATCTCGATGCCCGGCTTCAGCGTTGCGCCGAGAAACACCTGGCAGGCGATCCCCATGCCGCCCGCCGCTCCGCCGCTGGCGACCTGTCGCACGTCGCGGCCGGTACTCTGGCGGATCACCTCGGCATACTGCGTCAGGCCCTGTTCCAACTGCGCCACCATCGCTGCCGTCGCGCCCTTCTGCGGCCCGAACACCGCCGCTGCGCCGCGCGGCCCCACCAGCGGATTGTCTACGTCGCAGGCGACCTCTATTCGGCACTGCCGCAGGCGCGCATCCAGCGTACTGAGATCGATTCCGCTCAGCGTCGCCAGCTCGCCGCCGCCCCACGGCAGCGCCTTGCCGTCCGGGCGGTAGAAGCACCCGCCCAGCGCCTGCACCATGCCGACGCCGCCATCCACCGTGGCGCTGCCGCCGATGCCGAGGATCAGGTGGCGAATGCCCTGATCCAGCGCATCCAGGATCAGTTCGCCGGTGCCGTAGCTGGTCGCCAGCAGCGGGTTACGGCGCTCCGCCTGCGTCAGCATCAACCCGCTGGCCGCCGCCATTTCGATCACCGCCGTCTTGCCGTCGCCGCTGACGCCATAAAACGCCGCCACCCGTTCCCCCAGCGGCCCCGTGGCGGCCACGCTCACTTTGCGCCCGCCGGTGGCGGCCACCAGCGCGTCCACCGTGCCTTCGCCACCGTCGGCGATCGGCAGGCACACGCACTCGGCATCGGGATAAACCTCGTGAAAGCCGCGCGCGATCGCCCGTGCCGCCCGCTCCGCGCTGACGCTTTCTTTAAATGAATCCGGTGCAATAACAATTTTCATGATGCCTCCTTTATTCGAGACGAAATAAAAATGGCCATGCCTTCCCCCGCTGAAATAATCAGATGAGAAATGCATGGCGAAATAAAATAAAACTGTTGCCGACCATTTAATGAAGATAATGGGAAGTGTTATTTATTGACCCATTTCGCCGGCACGCTGTAGGTTAATATCGCCCCCAGTATCATCATTGTCGATAAGACGCACATCGCCGCCAAATTGCTGTGGGTCAGCTGTTTGAAATAACCGATGATATAAGGCGAAATAAAACCGCCGATATTGGCGATGGAATTGATGAGCGCAATGCCCGCCGCGGCGCAGGTGCCGGTAAAGATGGCGTTCGGCAGGCTCCAGAACAGCGGCGACGGCACCAGGCTCGACGCCACCGCCACGCACAGCGCCGCCATCACCACGTGCTTGTTGTCCGGGAACAGGCCGATAAAGATCAGCGACACCGCGGCGATGCAGAACGGCACGATGATGTGCCAGCGCCGCTCGCGATGCTTGTCCGAACTGCGCGCGGCTACCAGCATCGCCACCACCGCCAGCATGTACGGCAGCATGGTCAGCAACCCGATATCCATCACCGAGGTCACGCCGGTGTCGCGAATGATGGTCGGAACCCAAAACGCCAGCCCGCCCTGGCCCATCACGGTGCAGAAGCAAATCAGCCACATTTTGGTGAACGCGGACGATCTCAGCATGCTTTTCATCGTCCATTCCTGCCCGCCGGCACAGCCCTGGCGCGGCGCGCTCTGCGCCATATCCTCTTTGATCAGCGCCTTCTCCTGCGGGCTGAGCCACTTGGCGCTCTGATAGGTATTATCCAGGAAACAGAAGATGACGACGGCGATCAGCAGCGCGCGCGGGCCGCTGATAAAGAACAGCCACTGCCAGCCGGAGAGGTTCATCAGGCCGTTCATGTGCTCGATGATCCACCCGCACAGCGGGCCGCCGATGATGTTGCTGACCGGGATGCCACACACGAACAGCGCGGTCATCTTGGCGCGCTGGCTGGACGGGAACCACAGCGTCAGATAGAGGATCACGCCGGGGTAGAAGCCGGCCTCCGCCAGCCCCAGCAGGAAACGCGCCAGGTAGAATTGCCAGGGATTGGTGATAAAGATGCTCAGCATCGAAATCGCCCCCCACACCACCATCAGCAGCGCGATGATCTTTCTGGCGCCGTAGCGGCTCAGCAGAATGTTACTGGGTACCCCGGCGATGATATAGCCGATGAAAAACACCCCGGCGCCCAGCCCGTAAACGGCTTCGGCCATCGAGACATTGCCGTTCAGAATATCGGGCATCATTTGGAATTTCGAAAATGAGATCCCAACCCGATCGAGATAACCGACTATATAGCTCACTAATAAAATGGGCATAATGCGCCAGGCGATTTTTCGATATAAACGGTTTTTGTCAGGGGCGGTAAGAATATCTTTATCAATAACAGCATTATCGGTTGCCATATTCAGTGTCTCCTCGGTTGGCATCCTGCTTTTTACTTTTTATTGTGCTGAATCATTTTTTATTGGATTGGCGGGGACCCTCTTTATTTATCATAAAGAGGGCGTTATTAATGTCGAACATCTCTGATTCTAACGATAAGCCGGCAAATTAAATGCCGGCGGGCGCCTTAGCCGGCCACTCGGTGGTTGCCCATGATTTCCAGCGCCCGCACCAGCGCGGAGTGATCCAGCTCGCCGTCGCCATTGGCGGCGCAGACGTTGAACAGCTCCTGGCAGGTGGCGGTATTCGGCAGGCTGAGCGCCAGCGCCTTCGCGCCTTGCAGCGCCAGGTTGAGATCCTTCTGGTGCAGCGAGATGCGGAATCCCGGCGCGAACGCCCGCTTGATCATTCGCTCGCCGTGCACCTCCAGAATGCGCGACGAGGCGAAGCCGCCCATCAGGGCTTCGCGCACCCGGGCCGGATCGGCGCCGGCGCGCGAGGCGAACACCAGCGCCTCGGAGACCGCTTCAATGGTCAGCGCCACGATGATCTGGTTGGCTACCTTGCAGGTTTGCCCATCGCCGTTGCCGCCGATCAGCGTGATGTTCTTGCCCATCAGCGCCAGCAGTGGCTGCACCCGTTCGAAGGTCGCTTCCTCGCCGCCCACCATGATGGTCAGCGTGCCCTGTTTGGCACCCACTTCGCCGCCGGAAACCGGCGCGTCCAGATACTGGGCGCCCAGCTGGTTGATGCGCTGCGCAAACCGCTTGGTCTCCAGCGGTGAAATGGAGCTCATGTCCACCACCACTTTGCCGTTCAGCTTGCCGGCGGCGCAGCCGCGTTCACCGAACAGCACCTCCTCCACCTGCGGCGTATCCGGCACCATGATAAAGATCACGTCCGCCTCATCCGCCACCTGCTGCGGATCGCGGCAGGCGATGGCCCCTTGCTGCAACAGCGCCGCCGGCACCTCATGCCGGGTGTGGGCGTAAAGCGTGTGCCCACCCGCCAGCAGCTTTTCCGCCATCGGCGCGCCCATGATGCCCAGACCGATAAATCCCACGTTCATTTTCATCTCCTCAAGACAGGTATTTTTTAATCCATGACAGGCCGCTTTCCGTGGTGGTGAGCGGTTTGTATTCACAGCCGATCCAGCCGCGATAACCCATGCGATCCAGCTGCGCGAAGATAAACTCGCAGTTGATTTCACCGGTGCCCGGCTCGTGCCGCCCCGGATTGTCGGCGACCTGAATGTGGTCGATCTTCGCCAGCAGGCGCTCAAGGGTCTGCGTCAGCTCTCCCTCCATGCGCTGCATGTGGTAAAGGTCGTACTGCAGATACAGGTTGGGGCTGCCGATCGCCTCGATCAGTTCGATCGCCTGCCGGGAGGTTTGCAGGTAGAACTGCGGCATGTCGTAACGGTTGATCGGTTCGATCAGCAGACGGATATTCTGCCGCGCCAGAGCGTCGGCGGCGTAGCTCAGATTCTCTTTCACCCGTTCGTCGGTGGCGTGGCGGCCGACGGCGGGATCCGGATTGCCGATCAGACAGTTGATGCGATCGCAGCCCAGCGCCTGCGCATACTCGATCGCGCGCCCGACGCCGTCGCGGAACTCCGCTTCGCGCCCCGGCAAGCAGGCGATGCCCCGTTCGCCCGCTGCCCAGTCGCCGGCCGGCAGGTTGAACAGCACCTGGCTCAGGCGATGCGCCTCCAGTTCGCTGCGCAGCGCGGCGATCGGGTAGTCATAGGGAAACATGTATTCCACCGCGCTGAAGCCCTGCTCCTTCGCCCGGCGGAAGCGCTGCATGAAATCGACTTCGGTGAACAGCATGGACAGGTTGGCTGAAAATTTCGGCATGGTAAGGTTCCTCAACGGTAATCAAAGAAGTTGACCGAGGTCGGCGCATCTTCCGGCGTTGCCGCCACCGGTTCGAACTCGTTGACGTTATCCAGCTCGGTGCCCATGGAAATATTGGTGACGCGCTCCAGGATGATTTCCACCACCACCGGCACCCGGTGCTGCTGCATCAGTTCCTGGGCCTGACGGAACGCCGGCGCGATCTCTTCCGGTTTGAACACCCGCAGCGCCTTGCAACCCAGCCCTTCCGCCACCTTGACGTGATCGACACCGTACTCGCCAATCTCCGCGTTGTTGATGTTTTCAAACGACAGCTGCACGCAGTAATCCATATCGAACCCGCGCTGCGCCTGGCGGATCAGCCCCAGATAGGCGTTGTTCACCAGCACGTGGATATAGGGCAGCTTGAACTGTGCGCCGACCGCCAACTCTTCAATCATAAATTGGAAATCATAGTCGCCCGACAGCGCGACCACCTTGCGCTGCGGATCGGCGGCGCATACGCCCAGCGCCGCAGGCAGCGTCCAGCCCAGCGGGCCGGCCTGGCCGGCGTTGATCCAGTGACGCGGCTCGAAAACGTGCAGCATTTGCGCGGCGGCGATCTGCGACAGCCCGATGGTGGTGACGTAGCAGGCATCGCGACCAAAGGCGCGGTTCATCTCTTCATACACCCGCTGCGGCTTGACCGGCACGTTGTCGAAGTGGGTTTTGCGCAGCAGCGTTTGCTTGCGCTGCAGACAGGCAGCGCACCAGGCGTCGCGATTCGGCAACTCGCCGCGCTCGAAGCGGCGCTTTGCCGTATCCACCAGCATTTGCAGCGCAATGCGCGCGTCGGAGACGATGCCCAGATCCGGGCAGATCACCCGGCCAATCTGCGTCGGCTCAATATCGATGTGCACCACCTTGCGCCCGGCGGTGTACTTGTCTACCGAGCCGGTGTGGCGGTTGGCCCAGCGGTTGCCGATGCCGAACACCAGATCCGAATCCAGCAGGTTGGCGTTGCCGTAGCGGTGCGAGGTTTGCAGGCCCGCCATGCCCGCCATCAGCGGGTGATCGTCCGGAATGGCGCCCCAGCCCATCAAGGTCGGGATTACCGGCACGTTGCAGATCTCCGCCAGCTGCTGCAGCAGATCCGCCGCGTCGGCGTTGTGAATGCCGCCGCCGGCGATGATCAGCGGTTTTTTCGCCGCGCACAGCAGATCCAGCGCTTTGTCGATCTGCGCCTGGGTGGCCGCCGGCTTATAGGCGGGCAGTGAAGAGTAGGTGTCCGGATCAAACTCGATCTCCGCCATCTGCACGTCGAAAGGCAGGTCGATCAGCACCGGGCCCGGCCGGCCGGAGCGCATCAGGTGGAACGCCTGCTGCAGCACGCGTGGCACCAGCGCCGGTTCCTGCACGGTGACCGCCATCTTGGTCACCGGCTTGGCGATCGATTCGATGTCTACCGCCTGAAAATCTTCTTTGTGCAAACGCGCGCGCGGCGCCTGGCCGGTGATGCACAGGATCGGAATCGAATCGGCGGAGGCGGAGTAAAGGCCGGTGATCATGTCGGTGCCCGCCGGGCCGGAAGTGCCGATGCACACGCCGATGTTGCCGGCGGCGGCGCGAGTGTAGCCTTCCGCCATGTGCGAGGCCCCTTCCACGTGCCGCGCCAGGTAGTGTTTGATGCCGCCGTGCCGCCGCATCGCGTCGTAGAACGGGTTGATCGCCGCGCCGGGCACGCCGAACGCGGTGGTGATCCCTTCTTTTTCCAGCACGTGCATTGCCGCGTCTACCGCTCGCATAATTGCCATGTGATGTTCTCCTTAATTTATTGGAAAATTTTTCCAACTTAAAATTACGGTCAAAAAAACCCGTTTGCTCATCAAACGGGGAGTCTTGCTCCGCGCCGGTTCAGCCCGGCGCGCGACGTTTATGCCTTGCTGCGCGATTCGCCCAGCGCGGCGCTGATGTCTCTGGCCACCTCACCCACCAGTTCGCCCAGCTCCTTGAACCGCTCCTTGCCGACCCGCGAACTGGGCCCGGAGATGGAAATGGCGGCGATCACGTTGTTGTTGCGATCGAAAATCGCCGAAGCCAGGCAGTTCAGGCCGAGCGCGTGCTCTTCATCGTCGATGGTGTAGCCCTGCGCCAGCGACTGATGCAGATCCTTGCGCAGCAGGTTCACACTGGTCAGCGTCTTGGACGTGTAGGATTGCAGCCCCGAACGCACGATCAGATCCAGCATCTCCTCTTCCGCCAGCGGGTACAGCAGCGCTTTGCCGGCGCCCGAGGCGTGCAGCGGCAAGCGGCTGCCCAGCGGCGCGCACATGCGCACCATCGCCTGGCACTCGCATTGACGAATCAGCACCGCGTCGAAATTGTTGCGGATCGCCAGGTTGGCGGTCTCGCCGGACAGCAGCATCAGCCGGCGCATGAACGGCCCGGCCACCGATACCACGTCGCGATCGTTCATGTAAGCGGAACCGACGGTGAACGACTGAATGCCGATGTGCCACCAGCCCAGCTGTGGATCCTGAAAGACGAATTCCGATTTCTCCAGCACTTTCAACAATCTGAAGGTGGTGGACAGCGGCAGCTCCAGCTTTTCGGACAGCACGGAAACCGACGAACTCCCCCCGGCGTTGGCCAGGTACTGGAGGATCTCCAGCCCGCGATCCAACGCCTGCGCCCCTTTGGTGGCGCCGGCTTCGGTGGCGGGTCGTCCTTTCCTGCGTAATTCGGTCATTCAAGCTTCCTTTGTCAGTAACGGCATGGGTGACGCTATGATAAACGCCCTGCGCGGCGTGCGGCCAGCGCTATGCCAAAACTATGCGATACGGCTCCGGCAAGCGGCTGACCACGCAGTTGTCGGCACCTGCGCGATCGATGGTGAAAAAGTCGGTGACCTTCGCATAGGCAAACAGCGGATGGTGCCAGACATTGCGGTGATAGTTAATTCCCTGCTTGCCGTTGGTGATAAAGGCGCGCAGCGTGCCGATGGGGATGGTTTCGCCCGGTTCGGCGACGATCACCACGAAGCGTTCGCCGTTCATCGGCACAAAGGCCTGCGACGAGAGCGGATGCTTTTCCAACAGGGAAAAGGTCATCGGCAGATCGCAGGGTTCCGCCCGGTTGATGCTGGCCAGCACCCGGTTGCCGTCGGACACCTCTATCTTGGCGAGATCGTGATAACGCTCGGTTTTTCCGTCATTGATATGAAAGAAACGCGAGCCCTCTATCTGCAATACATCGCCGTAAGGCGCAAAGGCCGCCGGCGTTAATTCTTCGATGACTAAATCCATGTGATTCTCCCAAGCGCATGACCCAGACGGCGATTGAACGGCGATATTTCACCCAACGCCTTCACTCTAGACAGCGCGTGGTGAATTTGACAGCATTTTTTTGGAAAATTTTTCCACAACAAGATCACCCGCACACTTTTCGATCGAAGAGCCATATTAGTTGCTTTAAATCAATGAATTAAAAAACCGCCCAATTCATCATCGGGCAAAATGGGGCGGCGCGCGTTCATCGCTATCGGGTGATTCTGTGACCGGGATCGTGGGGTTGGGCTTTGCCGCTGCCTATCGCGCCGCAACATCAGTAGATTCTTCTCACCGATAACCGAAAAGGCGGTGTCAGCCAAGGACCCCTCATGCTGGATCACGAAACCATTCGTTCGTTTATCAAAGTTGCCGAGTGCCAAAGTTTCTCCCGCGCGGCGGAGCTGCTGCACAAAACCACCGCCACCATCAGCTACCGCATCAAAACGCTGGAAGAGAGCATCGGCACGCAGCTGTTTATCCGCACCACCCGCACCGTCAACCTGACGCCGGCCGGAGAGTATTTGCTGGAGCGCTGCCGCCAGTGGCACACCTGGCTGGACGCCATGCCGGGCGAACTGCGGCAAATCAACGACGGCGTAGAGCACCAGGTGAATATCGTTGTCAACAACCTGCTGTATGACGCCGCCGCCGTGGCCGGGCTGTTGACCCACCTGCACGCCAAATACCCGTTCACCCAATTTCACATTTCCCGCCAGGTGTACATGGGCGTGTGGGACGCGCTGCTGAATGAGGATTGCCATCTGGCGATCGGGGCGGCGGGCAATGAATCGCTGGAAAACAGCATCAAGGTGCTGCCCCTGGGCAAGATCGATTGGGTGTTCGCCATCGCGCCGACGCACCCGCTGGCCGACGCCGCCGATCCGCTGAACGAAACGCAGCTGCGCCCTTACGCGGCGATCAACGTCGAAGATACCGCGCGCCATTTGGCCAAGCGCACCGCCTGGCTGCTGTCGGGCCAGCAGGAGATCAAAGTGCCGGACCTGCGCACCAAGCTGGAGTGCCATCTGCGCGGTCTCGGGATCGGTTTCCTTCCGCGCCAGCTGTGCCAAACTTACCTTGATAGCGGCGAGCTGGTGGCTAAGCAGCTCAAATATCCGCGCCAGCCCTCTCCCCTGTCGCTGGCCTGGTCCGATGCTCGCGGCGGTGAGGCGGTGCGTACCCTGATCGGCCTGTTCCAGACGCGGGATCCGCTGATCGCGGGTTTGGTCAGCGCCCTGGATTAAGTCGCGGTAACGGTAGGCATTTTTCCGGCGCTGACGTAATATCTGTTTACATATGTCTGACAGGAGGTTTGCATGCTTACTTTTATTCCCATCGTGATCGTCGTCGCACTGATTGTGGTGTTCGCCGGCGTCAAAATTGTGCCGCAGGGGTTCCAATGGACGGTAGAACGCTTCGGCCGCTACACCAAAACGCTGATGCCGGGCCTGAACCTGGTGGTGCCGTTCATGGACCGCATTGGCCGCAAAATCAACATGATGGAGCAGGTGCTGGACATTCCCTCGCAGGAGGTGATTTCCCGCGATAACGCCAACGTCGCCATCGACGCGGTGTGCTTTATCCAGGTGGTCGATCCGGCGCGCGCCGCCTACGAGGTCAGCAACCTCGAACAGGCGATCGTCAACCTGACCATGACCAACTTCCGTACCGTGCTCGGCTCGATGGAGCTGGACGAAATGCTGTCGCAACGCGACAGCATCAATAGCCGCCTGCTGCACATCGTCGATGAAGCGACCAATCCGTGGGGGGTGAAAATCACCCGTATCGAGATCCGCGACGTGCGGCCACCGGCGGAACTGATCGCCTCGATGAACGCCCAGATGAAGGCCGAACGTACCAAACGCGCCGACATCCTCGAGGCGGAAGGGGTGCGCCAGGCGGCCATTCTGCGCGCCGAAGGGGAGAAGCAATCGCAGATCCTGAAGGCCGAGGGCGAACGTCAGTCGGCGTTCCTGCAGGCGGAAGCGCGTGAACGCGCCGCCGAGGCCGAGGCGCGCGCCACCCAGCTGGTGTCCGACGCCATCGCCAGCGGCAACATTCAGGCGGTGAACTACTTCGTGGCGCAGAAATACACCGACGCGCTGCAGAAGATCGGTTCCTCCAACAACAGCAAAGTGGTGATGATGCCGCTGGACGCCAGCAGCCTGCTCGGCTCGATCGGCGGCATTACCGAACTGCTGAAAGAAAGCAAAGGCAAATAATCATGCTCGAACTGATCGCGGCGAATCCGCTGTGGTTTTGGCTCTCCCTCGGGGGCGTGTTGCTGGCGGCAGAAATGCTCGGCGCCGGCGGCTACCTGCTGTGGAGCGGCGTGGCGGCGCTGTTGGTCGGCGCTCTGATCTGGCTGCTGCCGCCGCTCTCCTGGGCGTGGCAGGGCATGATCTTCGCCGTCCTGACCGTCGTCGTCGCCTACCTGTGGTGGTACTGGCTGCGCCGGCGCCCGGCGACCGCATCCGGCGGATCGCCGGTGCTCAACCAGCGCAACCGCCAGCTGATCGGCACCCGCGCTACGCTGACGGAGCCGATGCACAACGGCATGGGGCGCATCAATATCGGCGACAGCAGCTGGCGCGCGCAGGCGGCAGAAGATCTGCCCGCCGGCACCGAAGTGGAAGTGGTGGCGGTGGAAGGCGTCACGCTGGTGATCCGCGCCCTGCCTTCATCATTGCGCTAACGAGTAAGCCGGGTTGACTCACCCCGGCTCACTCATCCTTTCAGCAGATCCGTGTTTTACGTTTTATAATCGACCCACACTCCGCTACGCGTCGTGTAAATCTTGTTCGACAGCGGGTTGATAGTGAATAATCCGTAACCAGCGGCAGAGGTGGGAGGTAACCAATTATCTACCGTCACATTCACCCTGGGTGACGGGAAAATTATCCATCGCCCCGTAACGCCGTTAACAAAGGTAATCCGGTTAAAGTTGCCCCCTTGCACATCCAACAAAACCCCCTTCCCGGTGACCATCAGCGTCGCTAAAGAGACATCAATCAAAACCAAGCGTAATGCATCGACCGTTGTGACATCACCAACGACTCTCGTATTTTGCAGGCTTCCGCCGCCGGTAAAGCTCTTTTGCAGGTCGCAATTGGTGAGTCTTGGCATCGACGTAGAAATTACATCGCCACCGATGTAACTATTCAAAATCTTGGCGGCAGAAGAGAGCTGTAGGTTACCCGCAATATTGCCTCTGGATACTGATGAGTTATCGTCACGAATATCTACTCCCCCTACCGTTCTGACAGAATCTAAATTGACGCGGGCATTAGCCATAACCACAATGTCTTTGGCAAAGACTGTCCCTATAGCCCCCCCATTCGGAGCGGGATCACCAGGTATAATTGACACATTCGCGGTTGACGAAACATTCCCGACAGCAGTTGCCGTTGCACCGAAAGTATGAACATGCTCAACCGTGCTATTTTTAGAGGCATAGATATTAATCACGCCGGCACCGCCACCGACGGAAGAAAAGTAGCTATTCATATAGCCATATCCGTTTCTTTTTTCGGCAGAGTTGGGAGTTTCAACAGTTGCCTTGGTGACTAACGTGCCTTCTTCATGAACTTTGGCCAGCCAATTTTTTGAGCCTGATACTCGCCAAGCTTTCTCTCTACAGTCATGAGCCATTAAAGAGTGGATCGTATTGGCATTAGACTCATCAAACGTCGATCCGGTTGCAGCGGGGTAACTGGTAAAGTCGATACCGAACATCGTCTCATTGCCACAGAACAGTGCCCTGACGTCATTAAATACGTTATCAAACGTAGAAGCAAAATAGACGCCTGCGCCATTCATGTGCATTGAAGAGAGAAATTGAACTCTGGAACCTGAAAGCGTGTGCAGTTGACCATTAATCTCTTTACCCGTGTAACCATCCATATTGTAAATCGTGATGGTATCCAGATCCTGATTACCCTGAGTCGTTCCATACACTAAACCTTTTCCGTCATACTGACCATTCTGATTGAGCACGACCCAAGGCAATTTTAACCCGATATCAGTCTTTGGAGTAAATGATGAAGATTTAATGAATAAATGCAGGGCTCCAGATAAACAAGTCAGCCCACTAATATTGATAGAAGACGAAATAAATAAGCCCACTTGGGCATACGAGCCCGCTTTGGGAAACTCGCTCACCAGAGTGCATTTCTTTTCAATCGCTTTGTTTATAGCCGCCTGCAAGCTGACGGTGACATCAATATAATTTGATGTCGTTCTATCCGTAGCTTCTATCCCGTAATCATAAAGATTAACCGTGCCGGCAATCCTTTCCCAATAAAATCCGGTCGTTTGCGCAACGTGGCCGCCATCATCGGCTTTTACACCAGCAACAGAGATGAAATCACCGCCACCGTATATCCCACCGTCCTTCCACGCATTAAGCGTAACCCTGACTCCCGCTTGCGCGGGCACATAGGCTCTTAAAGCCTCAAAACTCGAGATAACAGCAAACGCGGTAGCACGATCAGAACCGATATTCATAGAACCTCCTCTTTGAAGTCTGCGCGTCGCAATCGACACCAAGACTCTAAAACTCGGTCCTTCATAGCGCCAAAACAGCGGGTTGTGCCACACGCAGATGGACAACCCGGCGTCCGGATTATTTGGCTGCAGTCACCTGATGACAACACCCCGCCAGGTTGTTGATGATGGGGCACTCCGCCCCCTCGTCCCCCGGGCATTGGTCGGCCAGCGCCAGCAGGCGCTGGCGCATGTCGCCCAGCTCGCTGATGTGCCTTTCGATCTCCGCCACCTTCTGCAGCGTGCGCGCCTTCACGTCGGCGCTGTGGCGGGCCGGATCGTTGAACAACGCCACCAGCTCACGGCACTCGTCCAGGTTGAAGCCCACCTGCCGCGCCTGGCGCAGCAGCGTCAGCTCTTCAACGTGCCTGGCGGAATAGTGGCGGTAACCGTTGTCGCTGCGGATAGGGGCGGTAATCAGCGCTTTCTCTTCGTAAAAACGAATCGTCTTGCTGGTTAACCCGGTTTTTTTCGCGACGTCGCTAATATTCATTTTCCCTCCTTGACCTTACCCTTGCTGGAAGGTTTAAGCTCCATTCTTAGTGAAAACAGGTCAGGCGGTCAACCTTTAAACACCGCCCTTTAAGCAAGGAGTTCAATCATGTCACACACCACTATGCTGGCATTGCAGGGGCTGTCCTGCATGAACTGCGCGCAACGGGTGAAAAAAGCCCTGGAAAGCCGCAGCGATGTCGAACAGGCGGACGTTAACGTGCATTACGCCAAAGTGACCGGCGACGCGCCGGACAGCGCGCTGATCGACAGCGTGATCGCCGCCGGTTATCAGGCCGAAGTCGCGCCGCACGCCGATACCGAACTGCAGCTGAGCGGCCTGAGCTGCATGCACTGCGTCGGCACCACCCGCAAGGCGCTGGAAGCGGTGCCGGGCGTGTTCGCCGCCGATGTCGCTATCGACGGCGCGAAAGTATACGGCGATGCCGATCCGCAGGCGCTGATCGCCGCGGTGGAAGATGCCGGCTATCACGCCAGCGTAGCGGGCGCCGTCGCCCCAAAAACTGAGCCGTTGACTGACGCAACACCTTCGTTGCCGGACGTTCAGCCAGCGGCGCAATCTCCCCTTCCGGCAACCGACGGCGCGGACGACAGCGTACAGCTGCTGCTCAGCGGCATGACCTGCGCCAGCTGCGTCAATAAAGTGCAGCAGGCGCTGCAAAGCGTTCCCGGCGTAGAGCATGCGCGCGTCAACCTGGCGGAACGCAGCGCGCTGGTGACCGGCGCCGCCGATGCGCAGGCGCTGGTGGCGGCGGTGGAAAAAGCCGGCTACGGCGCCGAAATGATTCAGGATGAAACCGAACGCCGCGAGCGCCAGCAGCAGACCGCACGCGCCAACATGAAGCGCTTTAGCTGGCAGGCGGCGCTGGGTCTGGCGTTGGGTATCCCACTGATGGCCTGGGGGCTGTTCGGCGGCAGCATGACGCTGACGCCGGAGACCCAGCGACCCTGGCTGCTGGTCGGCGTCATCACCCTGGCAGTGATGGTGTTCGCCGGTGGGCACTTCTACCGCAACGCCTGGCGCGCGCTGATGAACGGCAGCGCCACCATGGACACCCTGGTGGCGCTCGGCACCGGCGCCGCCTGGCTTTACTCGATCGCCGTCAACATTTGGCCCGATTTCTTCCCGATGGAGGCGCGCCACCTCTATTACGAGGCCAGCGCGATGATCATCGGTTTGATCAACCTCGGCCATGCGCTGGAGCAGCGCGCCCGTCAGCGTTCTTCGCAGGCGCTGGAGCGGTTGCTGGATCTGACGCCGCCTACCGCGCGGTTGGTAACCGACGACGGCGAGCGCGATATTCCGCTGGCGGAGGTGCAGCTCGGCATGACGCTGCGGCTGACCACCGGCGATCGCGTGCCGGTCGACGGTGAAATCGTGCAGGGTGAAGTCTGGCTCGATGAAGCGATGCTGACCGGCGAAGCGGTGCCGCAGCAGAAAGGCCCCGGCGATACGGTGCATGCCGGGACGGTGGTCGACGACGGCAGCGTGCTGTTCCGCGCCGCCGCCATCGGCAGCCAAACCACGCTGGCGCGCATCATCAAACTGGTGCGCCAGGCGCAGAGCAGTAAACCGGCGATCGGTCAACTGGCCGACCGCGTCTCGGCGGTGTTTGTGCCGGCGGTGGTAGCGATCGCCCTGTTCAGCGCAGCGATGTGGTACTTCTTCGGCCCGCAGCCGCAGCTGGTCTATACGCTGGTGATCGCCACCACGGTGCTGATCATCGCCTGTCCGTGCGCATTGGGATTGGCGACGCCGATGTCGATCATCTCCGGCGTCGGCCGCGCGGCGGAGTTCGGCGTGCTGGTACGCGACGCCGACGCCCTGCAGCAGGCCAGCCAGCTGGACACCCTGGTGTTCGACAAAACCGGCACCCTGACCGAAGGGAAGCCGCAGGTGGTAGAGATCCTGACCTTCAATCAGGTCAGCGAGCAGCAGGCGATCGGCTGGGCCGCCGCGCTGGAGCAAGGTTCCAACCACCCGCTGGCACGCGCCATCATGGAACGCGCCGCCGGGCAAACGCTGCCGCAGGTCGCGCAGTTCCGCACCCTGCGCGGCGCCGGCGTCAGCGGGGAGATCGACGGTGTGCCGGTGCTGCTGGGCAACGCCGCGCTGCTGGAGCAGCATCAGGTTGCGACCGCCGAACTGGAAGCGCCGATGCGCGCCCAGGCCGAACGCGGCGTGACGCCGGTGCTGCTGGCCGTTAACGGTAAACCGGCCGCACTGTTCGCCATTCGCGATCCGCTGCGCGAGGACAGCGTCGCGGCGCTGCAGCGCCTGCACCAGCAGGGCTATCAGCTGGTGATGCTGACCGGCGACAACCCGGTGACCGCCAACGCCATCGCCAAAGAAGCAGGCATCGATCGGGTGATTGCCGGGGTGCTGCCGGACGGCAAAGCGGCGGCGATCAAGCAGCTGCAGGCGCAGGGCCAGCGCGTGGCGATGGTCGGCGACGGCATCAACGACGCCCCGGCGCTGGCGCAGGCCGACGTGGGCATCGCGATGGGTGGCGGCAGCGACATCGCCATCGAAACCGCCGCCATCACCCTGATGCGCCACAGCCTGCACGGCGTGGCGGATGCGGTAGCGCTGTCGAAGGCCACCCTGCGCAACATGAAGCAGAACCTGTTCGGCGCCTTTATCTACAATACGCTGGGTATCCCGATCGCCGCGGGCGTGCTCTACCCGCTGACCGGCACGCTGCTTAGCCCGGTAGTGGCAGGCGCGGCGATGGCGCTGTCGTCGATTACCGTAGTCAGCAACGCCAACCGGCTGCTGCGTTTTAAACCCAGGAAGTGATCGCCGGGGCGCCGTCATGGCGCCCCGCTGTTTTCCGGGCTTTCCTGCGCGGCGGATAGCGTTTAGCATGAATGACGATTTTCCCTCGCCTTTCATGCTGAAACGCGCACCCGTTATTCAGGAGCCACGCCGTATGGGTCAACTGTTACGCCGCCTCGCCGCCTTTCTCGGCCTGATCTCGCCCAAACGTTACGCTTATCCGGCGTTGGACATCACTCTGCCGGGCGATCGTCGGCTGCATCTGGTGGGCAGCATCCATATGGGCACCGTCGATATGTCGCCGTTGCCGCCCCGGCTCGCCGCCCGGCTGCAACAGGCCGACGCGCTGATCGTCGAAGCCGATATCACCGATTCCGCCTCGCCTTTCGACCACGCCGAGCTGCAGCCGGCGCTGGAACAGCGCCTGTCCGCCGAAGAATATCAACGGCTGCTGGCGCTGTGCCATGAGCTGGGCGCCGATCCATACGCCTTCGCCACCCTGCCCGGCTGGCAGGTCGCGCTGATGATGCAGGCGCGCCAGGCTCAGCGTCTGGGGCTGCGGGCAGAGTACGGCGTGGACTATCAGCTGCTGCAGGCCGCCCGGGCGCAGGACAAACCGGTGATCGAGCTGGAAGGGGCGCAGCAGCAGCTGGCGATGCTGGAACAGCTGCCGGAAGGTGGCATTGCGCTGCTGCGCGATACGCTGGAGCACTGGCACACCAACGCGCGGCTGCTGCAAACCATGGTGAGCTGGTGGCTGGACGCCAAACCGCGCGGCACGCTGGACACCCTGCCCGCCACCTTCAGCGCCGGGCTGTACGACGTGCTGATGCATCAGCGCAATCGCGACTGGCGGCGTCAGTTGGAGGCGCTGCCGGCCGGGGACTATGTGGTGGCGGTTGGCGCATTGCACCTGTACGGCGAGGATAACCTGCCGGCGATGCTGCAGCCGCAGGGCTAAAAAAGAGGCCAATATCGCTATTGGCCAGTCAAAGAGGAATTTCTTGTATTCTAGTTATACGCATAGCAACCGTGTTAACGGTTACAGTAAACAGGGTAGCAACCCGGTGAATATCTTGGCAACCCGCTTTATGTAACAGCCGCTCAGGTTGCCGGGCAGGTCGGATTTTTGTATTTTTAAAGCTGGTTATCACCCTTCCCCCGCAGGGGGCATTCTGGACAACACATCATGACGCCCGCAGTCGTTCTGCTCGAAAAACAAAAGGTCACCTTTACCCTTCATCCGTATCACCACGACAGCGACGAAACTAATTTCGGCGACGAAGCGGTGAGAAAGCTGGGGCTGGATGCCGATCGGGTTTACAAAACCTTGCTGGTGGCGCTGAACGGCGACGCCAAACACCTGGCGGTGGCGGTCACGCCGGTCGCCACCCAGCTGGATCTGAAAAAGGTCGCCCGCGCCCTCGGCGCCAAAAAGGCCGAGATGGCCGATCCGCAGCTGGCGCAGCGCGTCACCGGGTATCTGGTGGGCGGCATTAGCCCGCTGGGGCAGAAAAAACGGCTGCCGACGGTGATCGACAGCCCGGCGCAAGCGTTCGCCACCATCTACGTTTCCGGCGGCAAACGCGGGCTGGACATCGAGCTGGCCGCCGCCGATCTGTGCCGCCTGCTGGCCGGCAGCTTCGCCGACATCGCCAAGCGCGACTGACGCCGCGCGCTCAGCGGCACACTACCGTGGCGTCACAGGCCGCCAGCGTCTCGACCAGGCGGTCCTCCAGCGCCTTCACCTCCGCGCCGGGCACCAGATAGTTGTTGCTGATGATGGCGAACGCCAGCGGCCGTCCGGTCGCCGAGTCGACATAGCCGCTGAGCGACGAGACCCCGGTCATGGAGCCGCTCTTGGCGTGGGCGCGGCCCGCCGCCGCCGTCTTCACCATGCGGCTCTGCAACGTACCGCCCACCAGCAACCCCGGCTGGCCCGCGATGGGCAAGGCGTTATACCAGGCGGCAAACCACGGCTGTTTCCTGGCTGCCAGCAGCAGCGTCGTCAGCTGCTGCGCCGTGATCTGGTTCATGCGTGACAGCCCGGAACCGTCTACCTGACGGTACGCGCCGGCCGCGATGCCCTGGCTTTGCACAAACTGGCCGATCGCCTGCAGGCCGGCGGCCCAATCCCCCTTGCCCTGCGTCTTGCGGCCCATCGCCTTGGTCAGTACCTCGCCGTAACCGTTGTTGGACACCTTCAGGAAGGTGACGGCCAGGCGGGAGAGCGGCGGCGAGGTTTTTTCGGCCAGCAACCGGGCATCGGCAGGGGTCACGCCCTCTTCCGCGTTACCGCGCAGCGTGATGCCATGCGCGCGCAGCGCATGTTGCAATAAGGCGCCGATCACGCGGGCCGGTTGATCGACGGTGATCAATCGCGAGCGGGTCTCCGCCTGCGCGGCGATGGTGCCGCTGACCACGATTCGGTTGCTGCCCGGCTGGCGATCGAACGTCAGTGCGGTGTCGCCGCCGGTGGTGGTGCGGTTGACCAGCGTCACCGCGTCATTGGCGGGATAGAAACCCACCCGCCCTGGCGCACCGGCGCGGGCACCCGGCTGCACGTCCACCCGCACCACGTTGATATCGCCAGCGGGGGTAAAGGCGTAGTTCAGCGCCGAGATCGGCGCGCCGAAAGCGAAGGGTTCGTCGTCCCAGCTCCAGCCGGCGCCGAAGGGCGTTTGATCGAACGCGCTGGCGTCCAGGATCAGCCGCCCATGAATATGGCGAATGCCGCGCTGCGCCAGCGTGGCGGCGAAGGTGTCGAGATCGTCAGGGTGCAACGTCGGATCGCCGCTGCCCTGCAGATAGAGATCCCCCTGCAAGGTGTCGCCGCGCTGCTCGCCGGTGGTCAGCAGCCGGGTTTCAAACCGGTAATCCGCCCCCAGCACGCCGAACGCCGCCAGAGAAGTGAACATCTTCATGTTGGAAGCCGGCGCCAGGCGCTGCTGCGCGTGCGCCTGATACAGCACGGTGCCGCTGTCGGCATCACGCACCATCACGCCGCTCGACGCGCCAACCAGCGCCTTGTCTTGGCCGATGGCCGCCAGCGCCTGGCTGAGCGTTTGCTCATGGCGTTGGCCGGATGACGAACACCCCGCCAGCGCCAGGATGGCGGGCAGCAGCCAGCCTGCGGTTTTCAACATGTCATCTCCCTGCTTGCGTTATCAAAACCAAATTGTTGCTCAGGCTATCATTGGAAGGCGGCGGCGGCGACTTTTGCGTGCGTTTGAAGGAGGATTTCGGCGGGAAAACAGGCGGCCTGCCCATGGGGAGCAGGCCGCTGCGGTGGCGATTAGCGATAAACGATCTCGCCCTTCGGTTCATAAGCCGCCGCATCCAGCGGCGAGTGTTTCTCGATGTACTGCTTGAGCACCTCGGCATCGATAAAGCCGGTGTTGACGTAGCTCGGCAGCCCGTCCAGCTTCGGATAGCCGTCGCCGCCCAGCGCGTTGAAGTTCAGCGTCGCCATGCGGTAGGTTTTATCCGCCTGCAGCGGCTGGCCGTTGATCTTCACCTCGCTGACGCCCTTGCCGTCCGCCACCAGGCTGACGTTGGCGAACTGGGCGTAGGCGCCGGAATCCGGCTTCATGTTGGCCACTACCGCCAGGTACTGCTCAACCTCGCGGCCTTTCATATCGACATGCACCAGGGTGTTGCCGAACGGCTGTACCTTGAGCACGTTTTTGTAGGTGATATCGCCGCTTTCAATGGAATCACGCACCCCACCGCCGCTCATCACCGCGAAGTCGGCATCGGCGCGCTCCCTCTGCGCGGCCAACATCACCCGCGCCAGGTTGGTTTGCACGAAGCGCACCTTGCTGCGATCGCCCTCCAGCTTGCCGTTAACGCTGCCGATCTTCACGCTCAGCTGCTCCTTGCCCTTCTCCTGGAACGGCGTCAGCAGCTTCATCATGGTCGGATCTTCCGCGATCTGCTGGGTGTAATACACGCGCTCGCTGGTGCCGTCCGCCTTCTCCACCTTCTTCTTCAGGTTCACCGGGATCAGCTGATAATGCACCAGCTTCAGCTCACCGTTGCGGAATTCGAAGTCGGCGCGGCCCACGTATTTGCCCCACTCATGCGCCTGCACGATCCAGGTGCCGTTCTGGCGATCCGGCGAGCACGGCGTGCCCGGCACATAATCCACCTGCTTACGGTTGTCGCCGGCCATGCACACCGGATCCTGCGAGTGGCCGCCGACGATCATGTCAAGATACCCGGCCGGCAGGCTGCGCGCCATCTCCACGTCGCCCGGCGCGTTGGAGCCGTGCTCGCCGTTGTCATAGTGCCCCATGTGGGTAGCGGCGATGATCACGTCCGGCTTCTCGTCCTTGCGCAATTGCTCCACCACCTGCTTCGCTTCCTGCGCCGGCACGCGGAACTCCATGTCGGTGAAGTATTCCGGATTGCCAATCTTGGCGGTGTCGTCGGTCGTCAGGCCGATCACCGCGATCTTGATGCCCTGCTTGTCGAACAAGGCGTAAGGCTTGAACAGCCGCTGGCCGGTGCTTTTCTGATAGATGTTAGCGGACAGCAGCGGGAAGGTCGCCCATTTTTCCTGCTGGCGCAGTACGCTCAGCGGGTTGTCGAATTCGTGGTTGCCGATCGCCATCGCGTCGTAACCCACCAGGTTCATGCCGCGGAAGTCCGGCTCGGCGTCCTGCAGGTCCGATTCCGGCACGCCGGTGTTGATATCGCCGCCCGACAGCAGCAGCAGGCTGCCGCCCTGCGCCGCCACTTCCTGACGAATGCCGTCCACCAGCGTTTTCTGCGCGCCCAGGCCGTATTCGCCGTGATCGTTCTGCCAGAAGTGACCGTGATGATCGTTGGTGTGCAGAATGGTGATGGCGTAGGTCTTATCCTTTTCCCAGGCACTGGCAGCCCCCGACAGCAACGTCAGGGAAACGGCCAACGCGCATGCGGTGGTTTTCAGCGAAAAGCGCATGGCGGATCTCCGTGTATTAAATGGCTTTTATGATGAGGGCGAAATTGTAGCGCGAATTAATGACAGCTGATTTCAAATTTTTGCGATGTGAGTCTAATTATTTCAGATATGGTAAAAATTGAGCGCCCTGCCTAAGATGTCATCTCTGTGCTCAACAACTTATCAGGCTAATAATAATATGACCGACAGTAGCCAAAGCGCGATGCCGCCCGCCAAGGGCAGCGCGGTGAAGGGAACCGCCTTCTCCATCCTTGGCGCCATCAGCGTGTCTCACCTGCTCAACGATATGATCCAGTCGCTGATCCTGGCGATTTACCCGATCCTGCAAGCCGATTTTCACCTCAGCTTCGTGCAGATCGGCATGATTACCCTGACCTATCAGCTGACGGCCTCGCTGCTGCAGCCGCTGATTGGCTATTACACCGATAAACACCCGCAGCCTTACTCGCTGCCGATCGGCATGGGCTTTACCCTGTCCGGCCTGCTGCTGCTGTCGGTGGCGAGCACCTTTCCGCTGGTGCTGCTGGCGGCGGCGCTGGTGGGCACCGGCTCATCGGTCTTCCACCCGGAATCCTCGCGCGTGGCGCGCATGGCCTCCGGCGGCCGGCACGGCCTGGCACAGTCGCTGTTCCAGGTCGGCGGCAACTTCGGCAGCTCGCTCGGCCCGCTGCTGGCGGCGCTGATCATCGCGCCTTACGGCAAGGGCAACGTCGCCTGGTTCTCGCTGGCGGCGCTGCTGGCGATCGTGGTGTTGCTACAGGTCAGCAAGTGGTATCAACATCAGCACCGGGCAACTAAAGGGCAGCCGAAAAGCCCGTCGCTGCTGAAACCGCTGCCAAAACGTACCGTTGCCTACTCGCTGGGCATCCTGCTGGTGCTGATTTTCTCCAAATACTTCTATCTGGCCAGCATCAGCAGCTATTACACCTTTTATCTGATACATAAGTTCGGCGTTTCGGTGCAGAATGCACAGATTCACCTGTTCGCCTTCCTGTTCGCAGTGGCGGCTGGAACCATTATCGGCGGGCCTCTCGGCGACAAGATAGGGCGTAAATATGTTATTTGGGGCTCCATTCTCGGCGCTGCACCGTTTACCCTTGTTTTACCCTATGCATCCCTGTATTGGACCGGCATTTTGACGGTGATCATCGGGGTTATTCTCGCCTCGGCGTTCTCCGCCATCCTGGTCTATGCGCAGGAGCTGATCCCCGGTAAAGTCGGCATGGTTTCCGGCTTATTCTTCGGTTTTGCTTTCGGTATGGGTGGGTTAGGTGCGGCAGTTCTTGGTTATGTCGCCGATTTGACCAGTATCGAGCTGGTCTACCAAATCTGTGCTTTCCTGCCGCTGATCGGCATTATCACGGCGCTACTGCCCAATATGGAGCATAAAGCGCAATAACCCCGCTGAATGCCCGGATGACATTATTTATTCATCCGGGTTATCCCACGGATAAACCAATGTTATTTGGCTTATCTGACACAAAATCTCCTCATTGCCGCGCCTTAAGTGAAATCCTCTGCTTTTTTACAAAAAAGGCCAAATTAGCCAAGCAAGCCGCGAACAAATGCAATAAACTAAATGTATCTTTTCGTAACTTTGTTGCGTTTCTCCCGTGCCGCGATGCATAGCCAGAAGGAGTATGGATGCATAATTCAACACCGCTCATCACCACCATCGTCGGAGGGTTAGTACTCGCCTTCCTCCTCGGCATGCTGGCGAACCGCCTGCGCATCTCCCCTCTGGTGGGGTATCTGGCCGCAGGGGTGCTCGCCGGCCCGTTCACCCCCGGTTTCGTCGCCGATACCTCACTGGCGCCGGAACTGGCGGAAATCGGCGTTATCCTGTTGATGTTCGGTGTTGGCCTGCACTTCTCTTTGAAAGACCTCCTCGCAGTAAAATCTATCGCCATTCCCGGCGCCGTGGCGCAGATAGCCGTCGCTACCCTGCTCGGTATGGGGCTGTCCAAGCTGCTCGGCTGGGATCTGATCTCCGGTCTGGTGTTCGGCCTCTGCCTCTCCACCGCCAGCACCGTGGTGCTGCTGCGTGCCCTGGAGGAACGGCAGCTGATCGACAGCCAGCGCGGGCAAATCGCCATCGGCTGGCTGATCGTCGAAGATTTGGCGATGGTGCTGACGCTGGTGTTGCTGCCCGCCTTCGGCAATATGCTGGGCAACGACAACGCCAGCAGCAGCCAGCTGCTGATGGAGCTGGCGCTGACCATCGGTAAGGTCATCGCCTTCATTGCGTTGATGATCGTGGTCGGCCGCCGCCTGGTGCCGTGGATCCTGTCGAAAACCGCCAGCACCGGCTCGCGCGAGCTGTTCACCCTGGCGGTATTGGCGCTGGCGCTCGGCATCGCCTACGGCGCGGTGAAGCTGTTCGACGTCTCCTTCGCGCTGGGCGCCTTCTTCGCCGGCATGGTGCTGAACGAGTCCGAACTGAGCCACCGTGCGGCGCACGACACCCTGCCGCTGCGCGACGCGTTCGCGGTGCTGTTCTTCGTCTCGGTCGGCATGCTGTTCGATCCGATGATCGTGATTAACGAACCGCTGGCGGTGCTGGCGACGCTGGCAATCATCGTGTTCGGCAAATCTGCCGCCGCGTTCCTGCTGGTGAAAATGTTCGGTCATTCCAAGCGCACCGCGCTGACCATTTCCGCCAGCCTGGCGCAGATCGGCGAATTCGCCTTTATTCTGGCGGGCCTCGGCATCGCGCTCGGCATGATGTCGGAACACGGGCGCAATCTGGTGCTGGCCGGCGCCATTCTGTCCATCATGCTCAACCCGCTGCTGTTCACCCTGCTGGAGCGCTATCTGGCCAAAACCGAAACCATCGAAGAGCAAATTCTCGAAGAGGCGGTGGAAGAAGAGAAGCAGATCCCGGTGGACATGTGCAACCACGCGCTGGTGGTCGGCTACGGCCGCGTCGGCAGCCTGCTGGGCGGCAAACTGGCCGAGGCGGGCATTCCGCTGGTGGTGATCGAGAACTCCCGCCCACGGGTGGAAGCGCTGCGCGAACAGGGCATCAAGACGGTGCTGGGCAACGCCGCCAATCCGGAAGTGATGGATCTGGCGCGGCTCGACTGCGCGCGCTGGCTGCTGCTGACCATCCCCAACGGCTATGAGGCCGGCGAGATCGTCGCCTCGGCGCGCGCCAAGCGGCCGAACATCGAGATCATCGCCCGCGCCCACTACGACGACGAAGTGGCCTACATCACCGATCGCGGCGCTAATCAGGTAGTGATGGGCGAACGGGAGATCGCCAACAGCATGCTGAACATCCTGCAGCTGGACACCCTGAGCGAAGAAGAAAAAATGGGCGGCTGTCCGATCTGAAGCGCCACGGCGCACAAAAAAGGTCCGGCATTGCCGGACCTTTTCTTTTTCAGCGGGTTAACGCTCCCAGTAGGACTCTTCCAGGCTGTCTTCCCGCTCCGGCAGGCCACGGGTGAGGCGCGGCGAATGCTGGTTCAACACCTGGTAGCTGACGCGGTTGGCGTATTTGCACACCTGCGCCAGGGAGGAATAAGTCAGGTAGCTGCGCACGTGCTTGCTGGAATTCGGCACGTTATGGCGGTGATAGCCGTTGGCGGCAATATCGTGCAGCAACGCCGACAGCGCGCCGTCGCCGGCGCCGTTGGTGTTCATGATCCTCTCCGGCCCGCCCATATACGGCGCGATGTGCGAATAAACGCGCAGCGGATTTTCACAGTGTTCACGGCGCATGGCGCGGCTGAATTCGTAGCGGTTGAACTCGGCGATATGCCCCGGCAGCAGCGGGTGCTGGGTCTGGCGCTTGTTGGCCTCTTCGGTGTAGCCCGCCATATACAGGCCGTTCGGCCCGGCGGTGCACAGCACCAGATCCACCCACTCCAGCGCCATGTCCGAGGCGGTCAACGGATCGCTCAGCCCGGTCAGCTCCAGCGCTTCGTCTTCGTTCATCGCCAGAATCGTCACGTTTTCCTTCAGGAAGTCGCGCCACCACTGCGGGTTGTCGGCGATCACGTACTTGGTGCCCAGCGTCAATACCACCGGCACGTCGTGTTTTTTGGCGTATTCGATCGCCTGCAGGGTGGCGGCCTTCATCGGCTCCCCTTCCTTGCAGCGCACCAGATAAGAGCTCAGCACCAGCGCCGACGCGCCGGCGATCACCTCTTCAGGAATGCTTTCCGGGCGCAGCTGGTTCATCTGGCCCGGGTTGATGGCGAAGGTGCGCTCGCCGCTCTCGCCAATCAGCGTGAAACAGCGGCCGATGGCGCCATCAACGCCCTGCAGATAGTTAAGATCGGTACGGCTGGAGGTATTGCACAGGTAACGGTAGGCATAGCTGCCGATTTTCACGTTGCTGCACATCACGCCGAGCAGCACCGAGCGATCGTCCGCCAGCACCGAATAGTTGTGCATGGTATTGCCGATGGTGCCGCCGGCGAACTGATGGGTAACCAGGTTGTTGTCATTCAGTTCCTGATACAGCGCCTCGGCGACGTCGTCTTCGATCACCAGAGAGTGGCCCAGGCTCAGGCCGTAGCGCTGGACAAAAGCGTCGTCCACTTTCGCCTCGATATCCACCAGCGTCTGATCGATGCCGACGATATACGAGGTGCTGATTTCACTTTCGGGCTGGGCCTGCTGCAGAAGCGGATCGCGGGCGCTCACCGGGAAATAGTGTTTGGACTTGCGTTTACCAGGAAATTTCATGTGATTGGCGGTGGTGACGGTTTAACAAGCGGAGAATGTTAACACATCCCCGCCCGATCACGATGCATCTAATAGACAGATTATGGATGATTACAGGCGCTGCGCCACCAGCTGCTGCATCATATCGATATGCGCCGGCTCGTCGTTCAACGCCGAGATATATTCAAACTTCTCGCCGCCGGCCTTGAGGAAGATCTCGCGGTTCTGTTCTTTGATCTCTTCCAGCGTTTCCAGGCAGTCCGCCGAGAAACCGGGGCAAATCAGCTGAATGTGCTTCACGCCCTGCGCCGGCAGCCCCTTCAGGGTCTCATCGGTGTACGGCGTCAGCCACGGCTCGCGGCCGAAGCGCGATTGGTACGTCATCATCACGCGTTCCGGCGCCAGCGGCAGCGTGGCGCTCAGCGCACGCAGGGTGTCCTCGCAGCGCTGCGGGTAGTCGTCGCCCAGGCGCGCATAACGTTTGGGAATACCGTGGAACGACAGCACCAGCCGATCCGGCTGGCCGTGCTCGGCGAACGAGCGCTCCACGCTTTGCTGCAGCGCGGCGATGTAGGCCGGATGTTCGGCGTAATCGCGGATGAAGGCCACAGAAGGCAAACGGCGATAGCCTTTCAGCACCCGCGCCACGCCATCCCATACCGCCGCGCTGGTGGAACAGGAATATTGCGGATAGAGCGGCAGCACCACCAGGTTGGTCACGGCCTGCGCCAGCAGCTTGTCGATGGCTTCCGCCAGGCTCGGCGAGCCGTAGCTCATGCCCAGCTCCACCGGCGTATTCGGCATGCGCGCCGCCAGCGCCCGCTGTTGGCGGCGGCTGTACACCAACAGCGGCGAGCCCTCTTCCATCCACACCGACTGATACAGCTTCGCCACGCGCGGCGAACGGATCGGCAAGATCGCGCCGTTGAGGATCGGCCACCAGATCAGCGGCGCCGTATCGACCACGCGATCGTCACTGAGGAATTCCTTCAGATAGCGTTTGACCGCCGACGAGGTCGGCGCATCTGGTGTGCCCAGGTTCACCAGCAATACGCCGTGTTTCTCTTGCTTCATCTCAGTTCCCCTCATTTCCTTTCCGGCCGGCATTCCGTTCTGGGTCGGGATGTCAGCAGCCATTAATGCCGGCTATTGTAACGGAAAAGTCCTGCGTCGAAACCGATAACAGCAACAGGCTATGCCTGTGGGCCTTCCCTTTGCGCCAGTTGCCACACCGCCGCCACGTTGCGCGCCGTCACCTGCAGATTGCGATCGGCGTCCGCCAGCGCTTCTTCCAGCGTCACGATGCGGTCGAGCACCGAAAACGCCGCGTCGATGCCGTGTTGATGCACCACCTGGTAATCCGGCGTCAGGCTGCCGGCGATGGCGATCACCGGCACCCCGTAGCGCTTGGCCACCCGCGCCACGCCGATCGGCGTTTTGCCGTGGATCGACTGGCTGTCCAGCCGCCCTTCGCCGGTGATCACCAAATCGGCATCGCGCACCGCCTCATCCAGACGCAGGGTTTCGGTGACGATCTCGATGCCCGGCCGCAAGCGCGCGCTGAGCATGCCGAGCAACGCCGCCCCCATGCCGCCCGCCGCCCCCGCGCCCGGCTGGGTGAGCACGGCGCGGCCGGTTTCCCGTTCCAGCAGTTCGCCATAGTGATGCAGTGCCGCATCGAGCTGCGCCACCATCTCCGGCGTCGCCCCCTTCTGCGGCCCGAACACCGCCGAGGCGCCCTTTTCACCGCACAGCGGGTTATCGACGTCGCAGGCGGCGGTTACGCTCACCCGTTGCCAACGCGCATCAAGCCCGGCGAGATCGAGGTGCGCCAGCTGCGCCAGGGCCGCCCCGCCCACCGGCAGCGGCCGGCGATCCTTATCCAACAATTTAACGCCCAGCGCCTGCATCATCCCGGCGCCGCCGTCGTTAGTGGCGCTGCCGCCGATGCCGAGAATGATCGCCTTCACGCCGCGCTCCAGCGCCGCCAGCATCAGTTCGCCGGTGCCGTAACTGGTGGTGATGCGCGGATCGCGCCGGCCAGGCGGTGCCAGATGCAGCCCGGAAGCCGCGGCCATTTCAATCACTGCGGTTGCGCCATCGCCCAGCAGGCCATAGAACCCCTGCACCGGCTCCCCCAGCGGCCCGGTGACCGTCACCTGGACGATTTCGCCGCCGGTGGCCGCCACCATCGACTCCACCGTGCCTTCGCCGCCGTCTGCCATCGGCAGCTTCACGTAGTGCGCCTGCGGATAAATTTGGCGGAATCCCCGCTCGATGGCGTCGGCAACGCCGAGCGCGCTCAGGCTCTCTTTGAAAGAATCCGGGGCAATAACCACTTTTTTCAGCGTTTTCATCACTGTTCCTTATCCCGCCAGGTTAAATACGCCAAACATCAGCGCCGAGATCGTCGCGATGGTGAATCCCACCAGCGTTTCATACGGCAACAGCTTCAGCCGCTCGTGCACCGCCATATTGACGCTGCCGCCGGTAGCGTGGAAGAAGCTGCCGTGCGGCAGGTGATCCAGCACCGTGGCGCCCGCATGGATCATCGCCGCACCGGCCAGCCCGCTCACACCCAGTTCGAGCAGCGTAGAGCTGAACACCCCGGAAGCCACGGCGGTGCCGGCGGTGGTCGATGCGGTCGCCATCGACATCAGCGCGCCGGACAGCGGCGCCAGCAGCCAGGCCGGCAGCCCGGTGTGCGTTAAGCCGTTAATCAAGACATCCTTCAGCGCCGAGTTGGCGATAATGCCCGCCAGCGTGCCGGTGCCGAGCAGCATGATCGCCACCGGCGCCATGCGCGACAGGCCGGAGACCATAAAATGATTGCACTGGCGGATACGCCCCATCAGCAGCGCGCCCGCCAACCCGCCGGCCGGCAGCGCGATCAGCGGATCGACGGCGATACCGGCGATCGGCCGCAGCGACAGCAGCAGGATCGCGACCAGCGGCGCGCTGATCGCCGCAGCGAAGCCCGGCCGCGCCCCTTCGGCATGCTGAGTCAGCTCTTCGGCCATCACTTTGCTGCCTTTATCGCTCAGGCGACGCGCCAGCAGATAGGCCACCACCAGGCCGCACAGCCCCGGCACGATGCCGGCCATCATCACCGAAGTGAGCGGCACGTGGAAGTTGTCCGCCGCCGCAATGGTGTTCGGATTAGGTGACATCACGTTGCCGGCCTTGCCACCGCCGATCATCGCCAGCAGGATCGCCGCGCGCGAAATGCCGGCCTTCTGGGCGATCGACAGCGCGATCGGTGCGACGGTGATCACCGCCACGTCGATAAATACCCCCACCGCCGTCAGGATCAGTGTAGCCACCGCCAGCGCCAGCAGCGCGCGGGTTTCACCCACCTTGCGCACGATGGTTTCGGCGATGGTGTGCGCCGCGCCGGATTCGATCAGCACTCCGGCCAGCACCCCCGCCGCCAGAATGCGCATCACGGCGTTGGTGATGCCCTGCGCCCCGCCGATCATCAGCGTTACGGTCTGCACCAGGTCGGCGCCGCCGCACAGCCCGCCCGCCAGCGCGCCGGCGATCATGCCGTAAGCCGGTGGCACCTTGCGTAGAATCAGGACGATGGCGACGGCTAACGCCACCAGTGCCCCCAGCGTGGATACGGTTGTCATTGTTGTTTTCTCCGTGGTTGATGTGCAGGCCAACATATCCCGCGCGCCCGGCGTTGGCCTGAGGGGAAACAACAAAAAATCGCCGGGTGAACGGCGTGGAATTTGTGGGTTGGCACAACTCAGTCGTGCATCAGCATGCCGATATACAACCGCAGAGCGTCGGTTAATTGATTGATTTTCATGCCGGTTATCGCTTCGATGCGCTGCAGGCGATAGCGCAGGGTATTGACGTGGATATGCAGCTGCGCGGCGGTCTGCGTCTGATCACAATTCTGCGAAAAATAGTGGCGCAGCGTGCCGCGCAGCACGCCTTTTTCGTCCTGTTCGCCCAGCGTTCGCCAGGGGCGCCCCAGCTCCTGCGCGCGCCAGTCCTCCCCCAAATCGCACAACAGCGACGGCAGCGGGTAGTCGTGGTAGAACAGCGTGGCGTGACGCAGTTTCAGGCGCTGCGCCATCGCCTGGGTGGCGCGCGCCGTCAGGCTGGAACGGTAGGCGCTTTGCGGATCGTCATAAAAACCGCCGACGATCAAGCGCACCCGAAAGCGGTGTTTGAGTTGGTTTTGCAAACGCTGCGCCTGCTGGCGTTCCAGCTTCAGGCTCCATTCACCCTGCGCCATGCAGGCCGGGCGCAGCAGGGTCATTTCATTGAAGCCGGTAATGGCGATCAACGCATCGCGCTGGGTGGCCTCCAGCTCCGCCAGCAGCTCGCGCAGCAGGTGCGGCTGCGCCTCTTGCAGCTCGACGATCCACACGATGCGCGCCTGGCGCAGATCCAATCCCAGATACGCCGCCATCGCTTGCAGCGACGCGGTGTTCGGCTGCGGCTGCAGCAGCTGGTTCGCCAGCTCTTCCCGGTAGCGCTTTTCCCACTGGTGCTGATCCAGCAGCGCCGCCTGCTCCACCATCAACTCCGCCGCCATCTTCACCAGCTCGGCGTAGGCGCGCACCTCGGCCGGTTCGCCGGAGATGCCGATCACCCCCACCCGCTGGTTGCGAAAGCTGAACGGCAGGTTGATGCCGGGCCGCACACCCTTCAGATGCTCGGCGGTGGCGCGGTCGATTTCCACCACCCGATTCTCGGCCAGCGCCAGCACCGCGCCTTCATGGCGCTGGAACAGGCGCTGCGGGTTGCCGGAGGCGATGATCACACCGTTGCTGTCCATCACGTTGACGGAATGGCTGATGATGCCCATCGCCCGCTGGACGATCTGGCGCGCGGTGGCTTCCGCCAGAAGATTGGTTTGTCTGAGCATGCCCGGCTCCCTGCTGAGGGTGAAAACGCAGGCTTGTTATACGCCATTTGGCGCGGGCGATTAATGGGCACGGCCGCAACAAGCCGCCGCGATCACAATTTGGCGGGAAAACGGCAAAAAAAAACGCCGGGCCACAGGCCCGGCGTCATGCACAATCCGCTTGCGATCAACCGAGGATGGTCGCCAGCTCTGCGCTCACTTCGGCGACCTTGCGGGTGCCGTCGATTTTGCGGTATTGGGTGTTACCCGCTGCCGCTTCTTTGCTGTAGTAAGAGATCAGCGGCGCGGTCATCTGATGGTATTCCACCAGGCGCTTGCGCACGGTCTCTTCCTGATCGTCCTTGCGCGTGGTCAGCTCTTCGCCGGTCACGTCGTCTTTGCCTTCCACCTGCGGCGGATTGAACTTCACGTGGTATACGCGGCCGGACGGCGCGTGCACGCGGCGGCCAACGATGCGGTCAACGATCAGCTCGTCCGGCACGTCGAACTCCAGCACGAAGTCCACGTTGATGCCGGCTTCTTTCATCGCGTCAGCCTGCGGAATGGTGCGTGGGAAACCGTCCAGCAGGAAGCCCTTGCGGCAATCTTCCTGAGCGATGCGCTCTTTGACCAGCGCGATCACCAGCTCATCGGTCACCAGCTTGCCGGCGTCCATGATCTCTTTCGCCTGCTTGCCCAGTTCACTGCCGGCCTTCACGGCTGCGCGCAACATATCACCGGTGGAGATTTGCGGAATGCCGTATTTCTCCATGATGAATTGAGCCTGAGTACCTTTACCAGCGCCCGGAGCGCCCAGCAGAATGATACGCATTGCGTAAATCCCCTTGCTATGTAGTTTTTATAAAATTGCGAAAACGCTCAACGATACCATTTCAGGGGGGGCAGGCTCAAGGCGCGCGAAGGAAATCGATTGCGGAATGTGCAAAAAAGCGGGCAAGCAAAAGGCGAGAAAAAGCGGGGAAAAATCGGCAATGCGCCCCTAACGGTGCCGTTAAGGGCGCATATCTTCAGCTTTAGGCGGACAGCAACTTATTCATGCGACGGATGAACAGGTTCGGATCCTCCAGCGTGCCGCGTTCAGCCAGCAGCGCCTGATCCAATAACAGGTCGATCCATTCGGCAAAATGTTCGTTATCGCCCACATCGGATGCTCGTTTGACCAGCGCATGCTCGGGATTAAGCTCGAAAATGTACTTCACCTCCGGCGCCTGCTGACCGGCGGCGGCAAACAGCTTGGCCATCTGGGTGCTCATTTCGTCGGCGTCGGTCACCACGATCGCCGGCGTATCGGTCAGGCGGTGCGTCAGGCGCACATCCTTCACGCGCTCGCCCAGCAGGGTTTTCACGCGTTCGATGAACGGTTCCAGCTGCTTCTCGGCGGCCTTCTGCTCTTCGGTTTCATCCGCCAGTTTATCCAGCGTTTCATCCGCTTTGCTGACCGACTGGAACGGCTTGCCGTCGAACTCGGTCAGGTAGCTCATCATCCACTCGTCGATGCGATCGGACAGCAGCAGCACTTCGATGCCTTTCTTGCGGAACAGCTCCAGGTGCGGGCTGCTCTTGGCGGCGGCGTAGCTGTCGGCGGTGATGTAGTAAATCTTCTCCTGCCCTTCCGCCATGCGGCCGACGTACTCTTCCAGCGACACGGTCTGCGCCGAGCTGTCGCCGTGGGTGGAGGCGAAACGCAGCAGTTTGGCGATCGCTTCCTGGTTGCCGTTGTCTTCCGCCGGGCCCTCTTTCAGCACCAGACCGAACTGCTGCCAGAATTTCTGGTAGCCTTCGGCGTCGTCTTTGGCCAGCTTATCCAGCATCTGCAGCACGCGCTTGGTCAGCGCGCCGCGCAGGTTTTGCGTCACGCGGCTGTCTTGCAGGATCTCGCGCGACACGTTCAGCGGCAGATCGTTGGAATCGATCAGGCCGCGCACGAAGCGCAGGTAGTTCGGCATGAACTGCTCGGCGTCGTCCATGATGAACACGCGCTGCACGTACAGCTTCAGGCCGTGTTTGTGATCGCGGTTCCACATGTCCCACGGCGCCTGCGCCGGGATATACAGCAGGCTGGTGTACTCCTGCTTGCCTTCCACCCGGTTATGGCTCCAGCTCAGCGGATCGGTGAAATCATGGGCGATGTGCTTGTAGAACTCTTTGTACTCTTCGTCGGTCACGTCAGCCTTGCTGCGGGTCCACAGGGCCTGCGCCTTGTTGATCTTCTCCCAGGTGACGGTGTCGTCTTCTTCGTTTTTGCTTTCGATCTCCACCGGCAGGGCGATGTGATCGGAATATTTGCCGATCACCGAGCGCAGGCGCCAGGCGTCGAGGTACTCATCTTCGCCTTCGCGCAGATGCAGGGTGATTTCGGTGCCGCGGGTCTCTTTGGTGATGTCGGCGATGGTGTAGTCGCCTTCGCCGGCGGACTCCCAGAACACGCCTTCATCATCGGCAGCGCCGGCGGCGCGGGTACGCACGGTCACTTTATCCGCCACGATGAACGCCGAGTAGAAACCGACGCCGAACTGGCCAATCAGCTGGCTGTCTTTCGCCTGGTCGGAACCGATGGATTCCAGGAACGCTTTGGTGCCCGACTTGGCGATGGTGCCGAGGTTTTCGATCACTTCTTCGCGGCGCATGCCGATGCCGTTGTCGGCGATGGTCAGGGTGCGCTGCTCTTTATCGAAGGACAAGCGTACGCGCAGCTCGCCGTCGCCGGCGTACAGCTCTGGTGCGGACAGGGCGCGGAAGCGCAGCTTGTCGGCAGCGTCAGAGGCGTTGGAAATCAGCTCACGCAGGAAAATTTCTTTGTTGGAGTACAGCGAATGGATCATCAAATGAAGCAGCTGTTTTACTTCAGACTGGAACCCGCGGGTTTCTTGACCTTTCATACTCATTGATTACCTCAAAGACAATGGCTACCAAAATCGAACAATGAGGATCAGATGAGGGTCAGGGTCTTGTTTTTCAAGCGGACGGCGGGAAATTTTTGGCAAAAAAACGACGGGGCCGAATGGCCCCGTCCGGGAAAACATCAGAACTTGATGGCGTGACGCCCGGCCAGCGAATGCGACAGCGTGGTGCCGTCGACCATCTCCAGCTCGCCGCCCACCGGCACGCCGTGGGCGATACGGCTGGCGAGCACGCCATACTGGCCGCACATCTCGGCGATGTAGTTGGCGGTCGCCTCCCCTTCCACCGTCGGGTTGGTGGCGAGGATCACTTCGGTGATGCTTTCCTTTTCCAGCCGTTGCTCCAGGCGATCGAGACCGATATCGCCCGGCCCGATGCCGTCCAGCGGCGACAGATGGCCCATCAGCACAAAGTAGCGCCCGGCGAACTGGCCGGTCTGCTCGATGGCGTGGATATCCGCCGGGCTTTCCACCACGCAAATCTGGCCGTTTTGCTGACGGCGCGGATTGGCGCAGATGGTGCAGATGTCCTGCTCGGTGAAGGTGCGGCAGTCGGCGCAGTGGCCGATTTCCGACATCGCGCGCGTCAACGCCTGCGCCAGGCGCATGCCGCCGCTGCGATCGCGCTGCAGCAGCTGAAACGCCATGCGCTGCGCCGATTTCGGGCCGACGCCCGGCAGGCAGCGCAGCGCCTCCATCAGGGATTCAAGGAGCGGGCTGGTTTGCATCAGAACGGCATCTTGAAGCCAGGCGGCAACTGCATGCCGCTGGAGACGGAGGCCATTTTCTCTTTCTGGGTCTCTTCGATACGGCGCGCGGCGTCGTTAAACGCGGCGGCGATCAGATCTTCCAGCATGTCTTTGTCGTCTTCCATCAGGCTAGGATCGATCTCCACGCGGCGGCAGTTGTGCGCGCCGTTGATGGTGACTTTCACCAGGCCCGCGCCAGATTCGCCGGTCACTTCCAATTTGGCGACTTCTTCCTGCATCTGCTGCATTTTTTCTTGCATTTGCTGGGCTTGCTTCATCAGGTTGCCCAGACCGCCTTTACCAAACATAGTCGTCTCTCGTCGCTAGGGCCGCGCACCTCGCGCGGCGTTTAAAGGGGGCGGATACTCTCTTCATCCAGATCCGCGTCGAAGAACCGGCACAGCGTCTGAATATGGGTATCCGCAACGATGGACTGGCGCGCCTGCGCCAGCTTTTCTTCATAGATGGCTTGTCGCCACTCCAGCGGGGTGCGCTCCGCCGGATTATCGTCCTCTATCACGGTCAGCTCGATCGGGCTGCCGTACAGCTCACCGAGCGCTTCGGCCAACGTCTTCTGCGCCGAAGGCGAATTCAGATGACGCTGCGAAGACCGCAGATGGAGGCAAATCTTGCCCGCTTCCGGCTGCTGCTTGAAGGCGTTCAACGCCAGCTGCTGCACCAGTTTCGGGATCTTCAGCCTGTCGATTTCCGCCGCCCAGGCGTCGCGCTCCAGCGACTCCACCACCAGCTTGGCGGCCAGCTCCGGCGTTTTCTCGTGCTCCAACGCCGTGCGCAGCGCTTTCGGCGTCGCCAGCGGTTCCGGCGCCGCTTCCGGCTCGGTCTGCGCGCGCCAGCGATAGGCTTCCGGCTTGGCCGGTTTTTCCGGCACCTTCTTCTCTGCCAGACGCTGCTGGCTACGCTCGGTCACGGAAGCCAAACGCCCCAGCGCCGAGTTTGCCGGCCGCGCTATTCCTGGCGCCGCCGGCTCATTCTTTTTTGGTGTGGATGCTCCCTGCTGCCGCTGCAGCTGGGACCGCGCTTTCAACAGCTGGGCGGTGGCATCCGGTAATGGGGTCGATGATTGTCGCGGTGGCGCGGCCGGCTGCCCTAGCGGCGGCGGCGCGTCCTGAAACTGCGGCGGCTGTTGCGCTGCGGCGGCCTGCGGCTGCGCCATCGGCGCCGGCGCGGTCTGCACCAACGCCACCGGCTCCGGGATCACCGCTTTCGGGTGAAACGCCAGCGCGCGCAGCAGGGTCATCTCAACCCCCATGCGGCGATCCGGCGCATAGGCCAGCTCTTTGCGGCCCACCAGCAGCGTCTGGTAGTAAAGTTGCACATCGGCCGGCGGCAAAGTGCGCGCCAGCTCGCGCAGCCGTTGTTCCACGGCCGCGTAGTGGTTGTCGAGCATCGAAGGCAGCAGCTGCACCATCGCAATGCGGTGCAGCAGCGCCAGCGTCTCCACCAGCAGGTTTTCCCAGTCCACGCCGCGCGAAGCGGCCTGCGCGACCTGCGCCATCACCTTTTCGCCGTCGGCGCTGACCAGCGCTTCGAGGATCGCCAGCGGCTGCTCGTCATCGAGCGTGCCGAGCATCTGGCTGACGGTGGCGGCGGTCACCTGCCCCTGCCCCATGGCGATCGCCTGATCGGTCAGGCTCAGCGCATCGCGCATGCTGCCGTCGGCGGCGCGCGCCAGCAGCTGCAGCGCGCGAGCGTCGCTGGTGATCTGCTCCGCCGTCAGCACCGTTTCCAGCTGCTGGCGGATCTGATCGACGTCCAGCGCCTTGAGGTGGAACTGCAGGCAACGCGAGAGAATGGTCACCGGCAGCTTTTGCGGATCGGTGGTGGCCAACAGGAATTTGACGTGCGGCGGCGGCTCTTCCAGCGTCTTCAGCAACGCGTTGAAGCTGTGGCGCGAGAGCATGTGCACTTCGTCGATCAGGTAGACCTTGAAGCGGCCGCGCGCCGGCGCGTACTGGACGTTGTCCAGCAGATCGCGGGTATCTTCCACCTTGGTTCGGGAAGCGGCGTCGATCTCGATCAGATCGACGAAGCGCCCCTGCTCGATCTCGCGGCAGTTGTCGCATTGGCCGCACGGCGTGGCGGTGATGCCGGTTTCACAGTTCAGGCCTTTGGCCAGCAGGCGCGCGATGGTGGTTTTCCCCACGCCGCGGGTGCCCGAGAACAGATAGGCGTGATGGATCCGCCCCAGCGAGAGGCCGTTGGCCAGCGCGGTCAGGACATGTTCCTGGCCGACCACGTCTGCGAACGTTTGAGGGCGCCACTTACGGGCGAGAACCTGATAGCTCATTAATACCGGAGAAGTCGAGGAATCTGGAGGGTCATGCTAACACAGCCCCGCGGCGATCCGCGAGGCCGTTGTGCCCAAGGGGCGATGCCGCCTCAATGGCCGGCGAAGTCCACCAGGCAGTAGCAGTCGATGCCCAGCTTGTTCAGACGCGCTTCCCCGCCCAGATCCGGCAGGTTGATGATGAACGCGGCGTCTTTCACTTCACCGCCCAGGCGGCGGATCAGTTTGGTGGTCGCTTCGATGGTGCCGCCGGTCGCCAGCAGATCGTCCACCACCAGCACTTTGTCACCCGTGGTGATGGCGTCGGTGTGGATCTCCAGCTTGTCGGTGCCGTACTCCAGCTCATAGCTTTCGCTGAGCGTGGCGCGCGGCAGTTTGCCCGGTTTACGTACCGGCACGAAACCGACGCCCAATGCCAGCGCGACGGGCGCGCCGAACAGGAAACCACGCGCTTCGGTACCCACCACCTTGGTCACGCCCGCTTCGCGATAGCGCTCAACCAGCAGCTCGATGCTGGCGGCGTAGGCCAACGGGTTTTCCAGCAGGCTGGTCACGTCGCGGAACAGGATGCCCGGCTTCGGATAATCCGGGATGGTTTTGATACTGTCTTTAATAAACTGAAGCTGCTGCGCAGTAGCGGTCATAATTGTTGCCTGATAAAACTGCCTGAAAACCGGCGCGCCGCTCACCCACCGCCCCCGGGTGAAACACACCGGAGAAGAAATGGCAGGCGATCCGCGCACGAAAACGCCCAAATCTATGCAAACTGGCGGACAAATGCAACTCTCCCCTGCATCTTTCAACCCGCAGCGTTGTTGACTGCGCGCATTCCCCCCGGTCACTTACCTAAGTAAGCTCCCGGGGATGCCTGCGTTTGTCGCCTGGCTGCGGCTTGAAAGCTATTGGGGAGTTTAAGGCACAATCAGCGCTGTTTTTGTTGCGACAGGTCAATAACCGGCAGGCGCAGCATAAAGGTCAGCAAAATGGCCAGCATCAGCAGCAACAGCCCGCGCACCCACCAGATTTTCACCAGCCACAGCGAACAGGCGAAGGTGAGCACGATCACCAGCACCGCCTTCCATTTCGCCCCCGGCGGCAGCGCGCGATGCTGCTGCCAGTGGCGCAGGTAGGGACCGAACCAGGAGCGGTGCAGCAGCCAGTGATGAAAGCGCGGCGAAGAGCGGGCGAAGCACCAGGCGGCCAACAGCAGGAACGGCGTGGTCGGCAGCAGCGGCAGCACCACGCCCAACGTTGCCAGCACCACCGCCAGCCAGCCTAAAATGATCAATAACCCACGCGTCATGCGGCTCTTCGCTCCTCAATCGGTTGCCGCCTACTGTAGCATCGGCGCCGCGCCGGCGGAATATGCGTGCGGCGCTTGTTTCACGGCAGGATCGCGGGCAAGCTTACGCCTGTTGAAATCAAGAGGGAGCTTATGTGAGCACTCAGCGTCTATTACAGGTGTTGGCACAGCAGATCGCGGCGCTGGCGGCCGAAGTGACCCCGCGCGGCGATGTGCCAATCCCGCAGGCGCGCTTCGACGCCGCCCTGTTCGCCAATCGCGGCACGCGGCTGCGCGACTACCTGGCCGAGGTGGAGAAGAATTTCGCCCAGCTGCAAAGCGCCGCTAATGACAGCCGCACCAGCCAGGTGGCTTTTCTGGCCGAAAAACTGGTGGCTCAGATCGCCGCCCTGCAGCGCGAGCTGGCAACCCAGGCGCTGCGGCGCAAGAACCAGCCGAAAGAAGCCCCCGAGGCCGATCTGTACCACAAGCTGGCAGAGCATCAGGACTACGAACGCCGGCTGATCGGCATGATTCAGGATCGGGAAAGCCTGCTGGGGCGCCAGACCACGCTGGCGGCGCAGCAAAAGCTGCAGCACGAGCTGGCGGCGCTGGAGGGGAGACTGATGCGCTGCCGCCAGGCGCTGGCGCGCATCGAGCGCAATATCGAGCGCAAAGAAAACGGTTTTTGAAGATTTATCACAATATTTTAATGATTATTCCCGGTTGCGCGCCGGGTTCACTATACTCTGCCGGTACGCGAGTTATTCATCCCATTAATTAATATAAGCGCAGGTGCTATGTCTCTGGAAAACGCGTCACCCGAACTGCAGCTGGCGGTAGACTTGATTTACCTGCTGGAATGCAACGAGATCGATCCGGCCACCGCGCTGGCGGCGCTGGATATCGTCAAACGGGACTATCAGGAAAAGCTGCAGCGCGCCGGCGTCACCTCTCCCTATCTGCCTGCCGGACAGTGAGTAGGGACAGCGCCGCTGTCCCTTTCGTCTTTCAACGCTTATCAGCCCGCCGTCTGGCCGCCTTCATCCGGCGACAGCGTTCTTTTCACTTCCTGCACTTCGTTGCCCTGCTGGTTATGCAGATAGACCTCCAGCTGATTGAAGGCGATGTCGATGTCGTTTTCCCGACACAAGCGGTCAATTGAGCGATTCAGTTCGTCCACCGTGTAGCTGCGATCGCGCAGTTCGCGCACATACAGCCGCAGTTCGTGATCCAGCGTGCTGGCGCCGAAGTTGAGGAAGAACACCTGCGGTTCGGGATCGGTCATCACCCGCGGGTTGTCGTGCGCCGCCTGCAGCAGCACCTTTTTCACCTTGTCGAGATCGGAACCGTAGGCCACGCCCACCTTGATCAGCACGCGGGTGATGGTGTCGGACAGTGACCAGTTGATCAACCGCTCGGTGACGAACGCCTTGTTCGGAATGATCACCTCTTTGCGATCGAAGTCGGTAATGGTGGTGGCGCGAATGCGGATCTTGCTGACCGAACCGGAGAAGGTGCCGATGGTGATGGTATCGCCGATGCGGATCGGGCGTTCGAACAGAATGATCAGGCCGGAGACGAAGTTGGCGAAGATTTCCTGCAGGCCAAAGCCCAGCCCGACCGTCAGACCGGCGGCCAGCCATTGCAGTTTGTCCCAGGAGACGCCCAGCGATCCCAATGCGACCACCGCGCCCACGGCGGTGATCAAGTAAGTGAGCACGGTGGTGATGGCATAGGATGCCCCCTGCCGCAGCTGCAGCCGCGACAGCACCACCACCTCCAGCAAACCGGGCAGGTTGCGGGTGAGCACGTAGGCGACGATCACCGCGGCGATCGCCACCATCATGTTGCCCAGCGTCACCGCCTGCGACACGCTGCTGCCCGCCACGGTGCTGGTGTAATGCCACAGCGTGATGCTGTCCAGGTAAGCGATGACCGTCACCAGATCCGACCAAATGGCGTAGAAGGCGCTGGCGAAGATAGCAAACAGCACCAGGGTGGTCAGGCGCAGCGACTGCTGGTTGATCTGATCGAGCGCCAACGGCGGCTCCTCCACCACCGGCTCGCCGCCTTCGGCCCCCTCCTTCGCCACGTTTTGCCGCCGCGCCAACGCGCGCCGGTAGGCCAGACGCCGCGCCGCCACGCTCAGGCCGCGCAGCGCGGTCAGGTACACGATATTCCACAGGAAGAACAGATACAGGCTGTCTATCCAACGGCTGGCCAGCCGCAGCGTGGTATAGAAGTAGCCGGCGAACATCAGCCCCAGCAGGATCAGCGGCGTGGCGGCGAGCGCGGTGACCACCACCAGCCGCACGGCGTGCGAGCCCTTTTCACGCCAGCTGTCGCGGCACAGCGGGAACACCAGCACCGTGAGCAGCGCCAGCGTCAACATCACCACGATCTGGCCGATGACGTCTTCCACCAGGCGCAGCGGCGCTTTTTCGCCCAAGACCGACCAGAAGATCAGCGGCTGCAGCGCCAGCCCCAGCCGCAGCGTCTGGCGGCGGTAATGCGCGCACAGGTTGGCGCCGAAGTTGAAATGCCGCTCGGCGATGCCGCCCGGTTTCAGCATGCGGTAGCTGAAGCCGAACACCAGCCATGACAGCGCCAGCTGCTGCGACAGCGCCCAGATAAAGTCGCTGATGCCGAAGTCCGCGCGATACATCCAGAAACCGACGCCGAGCAGCAGCGCGGCGCCGGGCAACACCTTCAGCAAGGTCAGCGCGATGGCCTTCGGCGTATGCAGCTGGCCATCGCGTTTAAGCTGCCCCACATCGTTGGCCAGCTTTTGCAGATGGCCGTCGATCAGCCGGTAGCGCCAGCGCAATAGCCCGATCGCCACCAGCATCGGGATCAGGAACACCAGCGCATTCAAACCGCCCTGCACTAGCTTGCCGCCATCGAATTTGATATCGAGCCCGGCGAGCTGATCGCGCACCGCCTCAGGCATCGCCTTCAGCCACGCCAGATCGACCGGCTTGTTGCTGTTGACCCAGAAAATCTGCTGGGTCAGCGTATCCTGCAACGAACCGTAGACGCTGGTCAGCTGCTGCTGGTTGATCTGCAGGTTGATCGATAACGACAGCTGGTTGCTGAGCTGCTTGTTCAACTGATCCAACAGCTCGCGGCGCATGTCGACAATTTCGTTCAGCGCGTCGATCACTTCCGGGCCCGCCTTTTCCTTGCTTTCGGCCACCAACTGATTGATGTAATCCTCCCCCTTGAACAGATCGTCGCGTTGCTGATTGATATCGAACTGCTCCAGCCGCAGATCGGCGATGCGCGTGTCTATATCCGCCAGCAGCGTGCCCTGCGGCAGGCTCTGCTGCTGCTGATACAGAATGCGCGACAGCACCAGGCTGCCCTTCAGCACCTGAATCTGCTCTTTCAGGTTACGTTCCGCCTGCAGACCGCGATCGAGCCAGTTTTTGACCCGAATATTCTGCTGGAACAGGGTATTGCTCTCTTCGGTGGCGGCGATCAGCTGCTGACTCAGCTGGCGGTTGACGTCCAGCTGCTTGCTGACCAACTGATCGTGCTGGATATCGGTGGCGTCTTCCGGGTTCTGCGCCTCTTTGGCGGTTTTTTCAGACAGCGTCAGGCGCTTGCTGTTGACGAGCTCCTGCAGCAGCTGCACCGACCTATCCAGCGCGTCGATATGCGCCGTGGTGTAATCGCGCTGTTTTTGCAGCAGATCTTGTAGCGTGGTATTGGCTTCCAGGCTCTTGCGCTGCAGCTCCAGCTGCGCGTTGAGCAGCGCCTGTTCGGTGTTCAGCATCACCTGCTGGCTGTTGCGCAGCGAATCTTGCCCCGGCGTCTGGCCGCTGAGCTGGCTGCGGATCTCCTGCAGGCGCTGCGAAGCGGCATACATGGTGCTCTGCACCCGTTCAGGCTGGGTTTGCAGCGACACCAGTTGGCTGTTGTAGGTGGAGAGGCTCTCCTGCGCGCTTTGCAGCTCGTCGAGCGTTTGATACAGCCGGCTTTCCAGCTGGCGCAGCGACAGCGGCAGCAGCGCGGCGCGCGCGGCCGCGTTGTCCGTCGGCCGCTTCAGCGCATCCAGTTCGGCGGTGACCTGATTGAGCTTCGCCGGCGCCTGCTGCACCTGCTGTTTAAGCTGTGCGGCGTCCTGCCGGTTGCGCTCGATGGCGTCCAGCAGCTCCAGCGTACGGGTTAAATCCTGTTGGGAGAGCTTTTCGACCGGCGTCAGGGCTTTTTGCTTGTTCAGCGTTTCCAGCTGGCTTTGCACTTCGCTGCGCTGCGGCAGATCGCCGTTCAGCGCCGCCTGTGCCGGCAAGCAACACGCAAAAATCAGGAAAAGGAGTGTCACGGCGGCGATGCGCCGCCGGCATGCGCCGACAAACGTGAGCGGCGTCAGAGAAGGCAGAGTCAACCAGCGATGCATGATTTGGCTTCGGATCGGTAAAGAAGCCTGAAGATTATCACGACCGCCGGCGGGCAACGAACAACAAAAACGTTGCCGGTGATGTCTCGTTGTCGCGAAATCAGAACGTCAGCACTTTCTCCGCCGCCAGCGTCCACTGCGCCAGCTCGACCAGCGTACCGATCGCCACGCCGTCCGCCAGCGGCAAGCGGCTGACGCCGCGCGCGTCGGCACAGGTCTTGCAGAGCTTGACCGGCACCTGCTGCGCGGTGAGGATCTCCAGCATCTGCTGCAGGTGATACCCTTCGTGCGGCTGCTGTCCGGCCAGCCCGGCCACCACCGCGTCGGACATCAGAAACAGCCGCAGGTCGAGGCTACTCTGCTGCTCTTTCATGGCGATGGCCAACCGCAGCGCATTGAACAAGGATTCATGGCCATAGGCGGCGCCATTGGCGATGAGAACGATGGATGACATGAAATCTCTCCTTATAAAGGAAGGCGGTCGGCGTCAGGCGTCGCCGCGTCGGGTTTGAGGCGCAAGGTGGGGCAAAACTGCAGCATCTCCAGAAACGCGTCCACCAGCGCTTCGGCTTCGGCCCGCAGATCGAAACTTTCCGGCATAAACAGCCAGTTTTCCATCAGGCCGGTAATATAACCGCGCAGGATGATCGCCGCACGGCGGGTATGTAAATCGGCGGGCAATTGCTCGTGGTGAATGCAGTTATACAGCACCGCTTCAATGCGTTCGTAGCCGGCGAGGTACAGCACCTTGCGCGAATCCAGCAGCGGCATCATTTCACCGACAAACTCGCATTTGTGGAATATAATTTCCATCAACGCCCGTCTACGGCCGTCTTCAACCGTAGACGTCAGAATGTAAATCAGAATTTCTCGGATAACCCGCAGTGGATTATCGGGAAACTTTGCCTGATACTCTGTTTCGAGCTGGTCAATTTTCGGCTCGGTAGATTCCCAAACTTCATTAAACAGGTCTACCTTATTCTTGAAGTGCCAGTAGATGGCTCCACGCGTAACCCCGGCAGCGGTGGCAATATCTGTCAGTGACGTTGCAGCAACGCCACGTTCAGAGAACTCTCTCACCGCAGCATCAAGGATTTGCTGTCGGGTTTCTTGCGCCTGCTGTTTGGTTTTTCGTGCCATGGCATTGTTATTTAGGGGGAGTGTGATTTACATACATTCGCGAATGTATGTACCATAGCACGCACATATAATTAACGCAGCAATGGGTTTTAAAGCTTGTGATCCATTGATCATTTTGAAATCGGACACTTGAGGTTTTTCTATGAACAAAAACAGAGGGTTAACGCCTCTGGCGGCCGTTCTGATGCTTTCAGGCAGCTTAGTGCTAACAGGATGTAACGATAAAGAAACCCAACAGCAAGGCGCCCACCAGCAGGCTCCTGAAGTGGGCGTGGTGACCTTGAAGGCCGAGCCTCTCAACATCACTACCGATCTTCCTGGCCGTACCGCTGCGTATCGTATCGCCGAAGTTCGCCCTCAGGTCAGCGGCATCATCCTGAAGCGCAATTTCGTTGAAGGCAGCGATATCAAGGCCGGGACGTCCCTGTACCAAATCGATCCCGCCACCTATCAGGCCAGCTACGACAGCGCAAAAGGCGATTTGGCCAAAGCACAGGCCAGCGCTTCCATCGCGCGCGTGACGGTAAACCGCTACAAGCCATTGCTGGGTACCAGCTACATCAGTAAGCAGGACTACGACAACGCCGTCTCCACGCTGCAGCAGGCGGATGCCGCCGTGGTGGCCGCCAAGGCCGCCGTGGAAACCGCGCGCATCAACCTGGCATACACCAAGGTGACCTCCCCGATCTCCGGCCGCATCGGCAAGTCCGCCGTGACCGAAGGCGCGCTGGTCAGCAACGGCCAGGCGACCGCACTGTCCACCGTGCAGCAGCTGGATCCGATGTATGTCGACGTCACCCAGTCGAGCACCGACTTCCTGCGCCTGAAGCAAGAACTGGCCAGCGGCGCGCTGAAGCAGGAAAACGGCAAGGCCAAGGTGAAACTGATGCTGGAAAACGGCGCTGAATACGCGCAGGAAGGTACGCTGGAGTTCTCCGACGTCACCGTCGATGAGACCACCGGCTCCATCACCATTCGCGCCCTGTTCCCTAACCCGAACGATACGCTGCTGCCGGGCATGTTCGTGCGCGCCCGTCTGGACGAAGGCGTACGCAGCGATGCGCTGCTGGTGCCTCAGCAAGGCGTTACCCGCAACCCGCGCGGCGACGCGACGGCGTTGGTGGTCGGGGCAGACGACAAAGTTGAGCTGCGCACGCTGAAGGCAGACCAGGCGATTGGCGACAAATGGCTGGTTACCGATGGGCTGAAAGCCGGCGATCGCGTGATCGTCTCCGGCCTGATGAAAGTGCATCCGGGCGCGCAGGTAAAAGTGCAGGAAGTTGACACTCAGGCGCAAAAACAGCCGCAGTCTGAAGCGCAGAAGTCATAAAAAGGAGCCTGTAATACATGGCTAAGTTCTTTATAGATCGCCCAATTTTCGCCTGGGTAATCGCCATCATCGTCATGTTGGCGGGGGTGCTTGCAATAATGAAACTGCCTATCGCGCAGTATCCCACTATTGCACCGCCGGCGGTGAGCATTTCCGCCAACTACCCGGGCGCAGATGCCAAAACGGTGCAGGATACCGTCACGCAGATTATCGAACAGAACATGAACGGTATCGATAACCTGATGTACATGTCCTCCACCAGTGATTCCTCTGGTAGCGTCACCATTACCCTGACGTTTGATTCCGGCACCGATCCTGACATCGCGCAGGTTCAGGTCCAGAACAAACTGTCGTTGGCCACCCCGTTGCTGCCGCAAGAAGTTCAGCAACAGGGCCTGAAAGTAGAAAAATCCAGCAGCAGCTTCCTGATGGTGGCCGGCTTCGTTTCCGACGATCCGAACATGACTCAGGACGATATTGCGGACTATGTGGCGTCCAACATCAAGGACCCGATCAGCCGTTCGTCCGGCGTAGGTGAAGTGCAGCTGTTCGGTGCCCAGTACGCGATGCGTATCTGGCTGGATCCGAACAAGCTGAACAACTACCAACTGACGACCACGGACGTAACCTCCGCCATCACCGAGCAGAACAACCAGATCGCCGCTGGCCAGCTGGGCGGCCTGCCGCCGGTGCCGGGGCAGCAGTTGAACGCCTCGATCATCGCGCAGACCCGTCTGACTTCACCGGAAGAGTTCGGCAAGATCCTGCTGAAGGTGAATACCGACGGTTCCCAGGTGCGCCTGCGCGACGTCGCTCACATCGAGCGCGGCGCGGAAAGCTACGCGGTTACCGCTCGCTATAACGGCAAGCCTGCCGCCGGTCTGGGTATCAAACTGGCTACCGGTGCCAACGCCCTGAACACCGCCAAAGGTGTGAAAGACGAGTTGGCCAAGATGGCGCCATTCTTCCCGCAAGGGATGAAAGTGGTTTATCCGTACGACACCACCCCGTTCGTGAAAATCTCCATCAACGAAGTGGTGAAAACGCTGATCGAAGCCATCATCCTGGTATTCCTGGTGATGTATCTGTTCCTGCAGAACTTCCGCGCGACGCTGATCCCAACCATCGCGGTGCCGGTGGTACTGCTGGGGACCTTTGCGATCCTTGCGGCGTTCGGCTTCTCGATAAACACCCTGACGATGTTCGGCATGGTGTTGGCGATCGGCCTGCTGGTGGATGACGCCATCGTGGTGGTGGAAAACGTCGAGCGCGTCATGTCCGAAGAGGGGCTGCCGCCGAAAGAAGCGACCCGTAAATCGATGGGCCAGATCCAGGGCGCGCTGGTGGGTATCGCCATGGTGCTGTCGGCAGTATTCGTGCCGATGGCGTTCTTCGGCGGTTCAACCGGCGCCATCTATCGCCAGTTCTCGATCACCATCGTGTCCGCGATGGCGCTGTCGGTGCTGGTGGCCTTGATCCTGACGCCGGCGCTGTGCGCCACCATGCTCAAACCGATCCCGAAAGGCGATCACGGGGTTAAAACAGGCTTCTTCGGCTGGTTTAACCGCATGTTCGAGAAGAGCACGCATCACTATACCGACAGCGTGGGCAACATCCTGCGCAGCACCGGCCGTTATCTGATCATCTACCTGCTGATCGTGGTTGGCATGGGCCTGCTGTTCCTGCGCCTGCCTTCCTCGTTCCTGCCGGACGAAGATCAGGGCATCCTGTTGACCATGGTGCAGCTGCCTGCCGGCGCCACCGAGTCCCGCACCAACAAAGTGCTGGAAGAAGTCTCCGACTACTTCCTGAACAAGGAAAAGGACAACGTGGTTTCGGTGTTTACCGTCGCGGGCTTCGGCTTCAACGGTAACGGCCAGAACAACGGCCTGGCATTCGTCAGCCTGAAAGACTGGGGCGAGCGTCCAGGGGCCGGGAACAAGGTCGAAGCGATCGCGGGCCGTGCCATGGGCGCGTTCTCGCAGATTAAAGAAGGCCTGGTGTTCCCGTTCAACCTGCCGGCGATTATCGAACTCGGTACCGCAACCGGCTTCGACTTCGAGCTGATTGACCAGGGCGGCCTGGGGCACGAGAAACTGACCGAAGCACGTAACCAGCTGTTGGGCATGGTTGCTCAACATCCGGACGTGCTGGTTGGCGTGCGCCCGAACGGCCTGGAAGATACGCCGCAGTTCAAACTGATCGTCGATCAGGAGAAAGCCAAGGCGCTGGGCGTCAGCATCACCACCATCAACAGCACGCTGAGCACCGCCCTGGGTGGTTCGTACGTCAACGACTTCATCGACCGCGGTCGTGTGAAGAAAGTGTACGTACAGGCCGAGGCGCCGTTCCGTATGCTGCCGGAAGACATCAACAAATGGTACGTGCGCGGTACGAGCGGCCAGATGGTGCCATTCTCCGCCTTCTCTTCGGCGAAATGGGAATACGGCTCACCGCGTCTGGAACGCTATAACGGCTTGCCGTCGATGGAAATTCTGGGCCAGGCCGCACCGGGCAAGAGTACCGGTGAAGCGATGAACCTGATGGAACAGCTGGCGTCCAAACTGCCAAGCGGCATCGGTTACGACTGGACCGGCATGTCCTATCAGGAACGTCTGTCGGGCAACCAGGCGCCGGCGCTGTACGCCATCTCGATTCTGGTGGTGTTCCTGTGTCTGGCGGCGCTGTATGAAAGCTGGTCCGTGCCGTTCTCGGTCATGCTGGTATTGCCGCTGGGGGTTATCGGTGCGTTGCTGGCCGCGACGATGCGCGGCATGAACAACGACGTGTACTTCCAGGTGGGGCTGCTGACCACCATAGGCCTGTCGGCGAAGAACGCCATCCTGATCGTGGAATTCGCCAAAGACCTGATGGAGAAAGAAGGCAAAGGCCTGATCGAAGCGACGTTGGAAGCGGTGCGTATGCGTCTGCGTCCAATCCTGATGACGTCTCTGGCCTTCATCCTCGGGGTTCTGCCGCTGGTTATCAGCAGCGGTGCAGGTTCCGGCGCACAGAACGCGGTAGGTACCGGCGTAATGGGCGGGATGATCACCGCCACCGTCTTGGCGATCTTCTTCGTACCGGTGTTCTTCGTGGTGGTTCGCCGCCGCTTCAGCAAGAAGAGCGAGGACCTGGAACACAGCCATCCGGTAGAGCACCACTGATCGCTCAGTGATGTAAGCTCCACCCGATAATCGAAAAGGCCGCGCATGCGGCCTTTTTCTTTTGCTTCAGTTGCTTAATGCAAACCGTTCTCATTAATTCACTCTTGTGTGCAATTTGCGCTTGATCGCGATGCCAGGTCGGCGCATAATTATTGTTATAGTATAACATTACATGAGAGAGCCATTATGAAACCCGGCATCCATCCCGATTATCGCACCGTGGTGTTCCACGACGTCAGCGCCAATGCCTACTTCAAAGTGGGATCGACCATCAAAACCGATCGCACCATCGAGCTGGACGGCGAAAGCTGGCCGTATGTCACCCTTGACGTCTCTTCTGCTTCGCATCCGTATTACACCGGCAAGCAGAAAGACTATTCCAAAGAAGGCAGCACGGCGCGTTTCCAGCAGCGCTTTGGCCGCTTTATCGGCAATAAGTAACAAGGAAATCCCATGCAGGTATTGAGTTCATTGCGTTCGGCGAAAAACCGCCACCCTGATTGCAAAGTCGTGCGCCGTCGTGGCCGCATCTATGTGATCTGTAAAAGCAATCCGCGATTCAAAGCGGTACAGGGACGTAAGAAAAAGCGTTAACTCCAAAGTGTCATCTGTCGCAAAGCCCCGTTGCTGCTCAACGGGGCTTTTTTTTTATGGCGAGAAAGTGCCTGCAAGCCGTCCCCCGCCGGCAGGCGGGGGCGGAGATTACTTCATGCTGCTCAGCAGTGCGTCGACATTGTGCTTGAACGCCTGCTCATAGGTGGCCGCCGGGCCGCCCGCGCGGGAGAGCGCTTCAGGGTACAGCTCGCCGCCCGCCTTGGCGCCGGTGGCGGCGGCGATCTGTTTCACCAACCGCGGATCGGTCTGATTTTCGATAAAGTAAGCGTTGACCTTTTCCTGCTTGATCTGCTTGATCAGGCCCGCCACGTCGCTGGCGCTGGCTTCGGCCTCGGTGGAAAACCCGACCGGGGCAAGGAAGGTGACGCCGTACTCTTGCCCAAAGTAGCCAAACGCATCATGGCTGGTCAGCACCTTGCGTTTCTGTGGCGGTACTGCCGCGAACTGGGTTTTGGCCCACAGGTCCAGCTTTTGCAGTTGCTGAATATATTCGGCTCCGCGCTGACGAAAATAGTTGGCATCTTCGGGATCGGCGGCAATCAGGGCGTTCATCACGTTGGTGGCGTACTGCACGCCGTTTTTCATGCTGTTCCAGGCGTGAGGATCGGTAATCGGTTTGCCGTCCTCCTCCATTTGGCGGGTGCTGATCCCCTGTGAAGCGGTGATCACCTGCCCTTTATAACCCGAAGCGCTGACCAGACGATCGATCCACCCTTCCAGTCCCAGGCCGCTGACGAACACCACATCAGCCTGAGCCAGCGTCTTGCCGTCCTGCGGCGAAGGCTCGAAACTGTGCGGATCGCCATCCGGCCCTACCAGCGTGCTAACCTTGACGTGATCGCCTCCCACCTGTTTGACGATATCGCCCAGAATGGAAAAGCTGGCGACGGCGTCGACGGTCTTCGCCATCGCCAATGGGCTGGCCAGCAGAGCAGCAACCGCCAGCGATATAGGTAAACGTTTCATACTTTCTCCTTGCAAAGGGCACTTCTCAACGGCGCGCGAAGGCGCAAATGCCTCCGCGCGTTCCAAACAGGATCGAGACGAAAAAGATGACGCTGGCGCTGAGCACGATCGCCGGGCCGGCAGGCAATGACGCGTAATAGGACCACACCAGCCCAATCACGCTGGAAAGCGCGCCGATGCCCATCGCCGTCGCCAGCGTCTGCGGCAGATTGCGCGCCCAGAAGCGCGCGCTGGCGGCGGGCAACATCATCAGCCCCACCGACATTAAGGTGCCAAGGATCTGGAATCCCGCCACCAGATTGACCACCACCAGCGCCAGAAACAGGCCGTGGATCAGCGCCAAGCGGCGCGGCGCGTTGACGCGCAGAAAAGTCACGTCGAAGGATTCGATCACTAACGCACGATACAGCGCCGCCAGCGCCAGCAGCGAAACCGAGGCGATCGCACCGACCATCACCATGGCCTGCGCATCCACCGCCAGAATCGAACCGAACAGCACGTGCAGCAGATCCACGCTGGAACCGCGCAGCGAGACCAGCGTGACCCCCAGCGCCAACGACCCCAGATAGAACCCGGCAAAGCTGGCATCCTCTTTCAGCGGCGTGCGGCGGCTCACCAGGCCGGACAGCATCGCTACCGCCAGCCCGGCAATAAAGCCGCCCACGCCCATCGCCACCAGCGACATGCCGGAGATCAGATAGCCGATCGCCGCGCCCGGCAACACCGCGTGTGACAAGGCATCCCCTACCAGGCTCATGCGGCGCAGCAGCAGAAACACGCCCAGCGGGGCGGCGCTGAGCGACAACGCCAGGCACGCCATGAGCGCGCGGCGCATAAAACCGAAAGAGAGGAAAGGATCGATAAGCGCATGCCACAGCATCATGGCGCCACCGCCCGCAGGTCAGGCTGCCGTTCGGCGGCATGATACCTCGGCACCTGTTCCAGCACCCGCTCAGCCGCGCCCCAGTGGCAAGCCTGCGGCGTCAGCAACAGCGCCTGCGGAAAATGCTCGGCAACCATCGACATATCGTGCAGCACGGCAATCACCGTTCTCCCCTGCCGGTGCAGTTGCGCAATCGCCTGCAGCAAAATCTGCGTGGTGGCGCTGTCGATGCCGGTAAAAGGCTCATCCAGCAGGATCAGCGGCGCCTGTTGGACCAGCAGGCGCGCAAACAGCACTCGCTGCAGCTGGCCACCGGACAGCTCGCCCACCGGGCTGCGCGCCAGCGCACTCATGCCAACGTTCGCCAGCGCCTCATTGACCCGGCTCGTCGCACGCTTGTTCATGCCGCCGAACATGCCGCTTTGCGGCCAACAGCCCATCGCCACCAGATCGCTCACCGCGATGGGGAACTGCCGATCCAGTTCCGCCTGCTGCGGTAAATACGCTCTGCGCGGTGGCTTTCCGCCGCTAAAACTCAGGCAGCCCCCCAACGGCGGCAACAATCCGGCGAAGGTTTTCAGCAGCGTCGACTTACCCGCCCCGTTGACGCCCACCACCGCGGTTAACGATCCGGCAGTAAACTGCCCGCTCAGCGGCGGGAAAAGTGGCGTGGCCCCATAGCCTATCGCCAACTGACGCAAGGTGATCATGGCAGCGACACCGCCCAGAAAATGCCGAGCCACAGCAGGGCCAGCAGCGCAACGGCCCCCGCACAGCGCACGGCAGCGGAGGTGGTAAACAGCGAATTCAGTGACGACGCGGCGTCATGTTGTGAAGAGGGAGTCAATGTCGTGATCAACGCGATGAATTAATGGTTATAATATAACATCACACTCACTGCGACGTCTCAAGCTCTGCCGTGCCAATTAATGCAACGGAACGTAACAGCCCCGCGCAGCGCGCTCTCCCCCGCCACGTTCCCCCTTATCAACCTCAGGGATATTCCCGTTCGACAGAAATGTTGGCATAGGGTAAAGAACTGCGGTAAATCGAAAAATTTACCGACGAGGCCGGAAAAGGAGTAAGATAAGCAGATAACATTGCTGTTGGCCGAGATTAATGCTTGTTACCCTTGCCTGTAGCCTGGAAGTGAACGCACTTTCTGTTAAAAAATTAAAGAAAGTGATTAATGACAATATAGCGGAGTTAGTGCCGGCGCTGACCAGCGGACTCAGTTTTTATTCTGAAAGCGCACGCTATGCCGAGGATTCATTAGAAATACTTGATATAGTGCCACAAGGTGACGGCGGTTATTCAATGAGTTATCGCTATAAGTGGGGCATTTTTAATGCCTGTCTGGATATCAACAGCGAAGATATCATCAACGACAGCGTCCGGTTTCGAGTGACGGAGCGGGGTTTAATCTTCGACATCATTGATAACTCACGTCCATCAACTGCGGATGAATTGTAAGTTTACGTAATAACTGCAGGCCAAACGCGAAAAAATGATTTATATTCATTTTACGGGAAGTTTATTTAACCACCGTTAAGCTGCCTCCGTTCATGATGTAAATCAGCTTACTCACATAGTGTTATCACACCGCAATTAAGACTTACGGAGGGGATGATATGGATGAGTATTCGCCTAAGCGACACGACATTGCTCAGCTCAAATTCTTGTGCGAAAATTTGTATGATGAAGGTATCGCTACCCTGGGAGACAGCCACCACGGGTGGGTCAACGATCCGACATCCTCCGTCAACCTGCAGCTTAATGAGTTGATCGAACATATCGCTTCGTTTGTGATGAGTTATAAAATTAAATACATGGACGAATCAGACCTGTCGGAGTTAGTCGAAGAATATCTCGACGATACTTATACGCTGTTCAGCAGCTACGGTATCAATGATTCCGACCTGCGCCGCTGGCAAAAGACCAAGGCGAGATTATTCAGAATGTTCTCAGGAGAGGACATCTGTACGACAATGAAAACTTAGGGGATAATTATTCCCGAGCTATTTTACGGTTATTAAACTAAAAGGCCACCATGACTAAAACCGACTATCTGATGCGTTTACGTAAATGCACCACGATTGATACTCTCGAACGTGTTATTGAGAAAAATAAGTACGAGCTTTCCGATGATGAACTGGAGCTGTTTTACTCAGCGGCCGATCACCGTCTGGCGGAGCTCACCATGAACAAACTGTATGACAAAATCCCCACCTCCGTTTGGAAATATGTCAGGTAATCAGACCCCAACGCGTTGAGCCGATGCTTTTATCGGCTTCAATGTCCACGTTAAATACGTATTTTTCCTATTGACAATGAAATGTTAATTACGTTCATCTTTATCGTTAATAATAAATAGCAACACTTCTCTGTTCCTGTTCGGGGTATAACGCGATTAACGCGTGATGACTCTCGCCCCCTTCTTAACGGCCACCAGCGTAACGGCCATGCAGCCAATCCCTCCTAACCTATACCCCTCGCGGCCACGCCGCCGCACTGCCTCCGGGCGGCGTGATCGCCCCGTAAAATCAGAGCATGCGGCGCAAAATCGCCTGCCGGGCAAAACAGTGGTGTTTAATCACCGCCGCAACGTGCAGCACGATCATGGCCGACAGCGCGATACACGAATAGCGGTGCACGGCGAAAAAGAAGCGGTTAACGTCGAGATTTGCAATCGGGCGTGGGAAGTCAATCGCACCGAAAACGGCAAAGCCGTGCTCCAGCATGAGGAATCCGCTGATCAGCACCACGAAAATCAGCAGGTAGAATATTTCGTGCAGCAAATGCACCAATCCCTTCTCGTGCCCTTGCAGCATATCGCCATAGGGCACCTTCGGCCGGAAAAAGCGCCAGATAAAGCGCGCCGCCATCAGCGGTGTCAGCACCAAGGCCAACGACATATTGGTCACGGAGAAAAAAGCGAAGATGCGCGCATCCGTCATAAAATGCAGCGAATAACCGACAATCATTACGTAGATCATGACCGCGGCAATGCCCCAATGCAGTAACCGACTGAAAAGATCGTAACGGGCAGGTTCGTGTGACATAAAACTCCTTTAAAAGCGGCCATCGCTGGCCGCTTGGCTATCCGATTTACGCTTACTTTTTCAGAACCCAGGCATCCTGCCAGTTGGAGCCCACGCCCGGCTCATAGTGAGTCGCGCCGCTGTTCCACTGCATGCAGTAACCGCTGTAAGGGAAAGGTTTGCACTGATACACCTTGCCGTCCTTCTGCTGCAGCACCGTGGTGCCGGCGGTGTATTTACTCAGCTCGTTCGGGAAGACGAAGTTGTAGTCGCCATTGCCGCCACCGCCGGTGGAGTCTGCTTCCAGATTGAAGTTTTCGATATCAGGCTGAATGCTCTGCCCGTTATCGTTGCTGGCGATCACTTTCAGCATGTGGTGGCCCTCGCTGACGTTGCTCAGCGCGATGGTCAGCGGCTGGCTTGCGTCTTCCAGCGTCTCTTTCACATAGCCTTTCTCCGTCTGACCGTGATCGTAAACGCGCGCTTCAACCGTCAGCTTGCCTTTAACCTCGGCATTGAAGGTCAGCTGGGCTTTACCATCCTTGATCTTGGTGCTGGACAGATTGCCAATACGAATCTCTTCGGTAATCTCAGGTGTATTTTCATCATAGGAAATCACCACGCTCTTCATCGTGCTGCCCTGCTTGGCGAAGACCGCGTTGTTGCCGAATACCGGGTTGACGTTGCCTTTGCCGTCCTTCACCCCGGCGCGCACCGCTTTCTGTTCGGCGTTGATCTTGGTAGCCAGTGCGTGGCTCCAGCGGTTTTTGTCGGTCAGCGCCTCACTGTCGATCGCCAGCTCGGTTTTCATCGCCAGCACTTCGCCGTTTGCGTCGAAGAAGCGAGCGATCGCTTTGTCGCCAACCTGCAGGTTTTTACCGGTGAGGGATCCCTGCAGCTGCTTGCGCCATTCGGATACGACGCCGTCGTCCTCAAAGTTGACGTCAACCACCTGATAGAAACTGTTCACCGTGTCATTGATTTCCCACACGCCGTAAATCACCTGATAGCCGGTTCTCTCCGGTACCACGCACTGGTGCACTTCGCGATCTTTTGGCGCCTGAGCATGGCCATCAACCTCGCAGAACGGCTCTTTTTCGAAAGCCTCGCGCGACAGCGGCTTGTTCACGTCCCAGTCTTGTTTGGTGATGTAGTAACGCCAGTTATTGGTTTTGTGCTTGGCGGTGTGGTACCAGGTGAACGTCTGCGGCCCCGGCTTCATGGTGTTCAACGCCCAGACGTTGACGCCCTGGCGATCCAGCGGTTCGAAGCCATTAACCCCGCCGCTGGCCAGCTGGCCGTCGAGCGGCGTAGCGCCGCCAGGGAAGCCGGAAATCTGCTCAACGCTCTGCGGTTCCCACTGCGCCCGGCCGCAGTCGGTGTTGCTGCCCAGCTTGCACTTGTAGGCGCGGCTTTCGGGAACTTCGATATACCCATGCGACCAGGCGGCCGACGAGGCAGCAAGCGTTGCCATCATCAGGGCGATTTTGGATAATTTCATTACGACTCCAGTTAAATTTATTGGATTCCAACTGAGTGAGAAGAAACTCAAAGAGATGCGGCGATACCGCGAGAGGAATAATAAGTAGAAGCCCTGAACGCCCGGCACTTAGAATGCATTAAAATAATAAAACCTAATACGGCCAAGATATTAAATGGCATGACAAACGTTTAAAATAATCCGGAAATCGCGAAGCGCCGCCTTGCGGCGAAAGAAATAAGCGCACCGTTCCTATTCCACAGAGAGAATAACGTGACATTGAAAAATATCGCCGCAGCGGTCTTGGCCTCCCTGCTGCTCTCCGGCTGCCAGCACGCCGCCAAATCGGCCCCTGACGCCGCCGCCCAACGCGACCAGCTGTCGTCGCTGGTCGGCGCCGGCTTGTTTTTGAGAGAGCGTTGCAACCGCGCCGACATCCCGGCCGACGATAAGCTCACGGCTGCGGCGCTGCAGGAAGCAGAGAAAAAAGGGTGGTCGCCGGCGCTCAATCGCGCCCAGTTGCTTGCTGCAGGTCAACGCGTCGCCGCACAGCTGGCGGCCGACGCCACGCCGCTGCAGGAGAAGTGCAGCGAATTCAATCGGTCACTGGCGCCCTTTCTAGCCCAGCTCCGTTAACCCCCCAGCGGCAGCGCAAACCATTGGCAGGCCACCGCGCCTGCGCCCGCCGTCGCCAGCCCCGGCCCGAAAGGCAGGGGCTGAGTTCCATCACCGCCGCGCCATACGCGCAACAACAGCCACAGCAGGCTGCCGGCGGAAGCAAACAGCAGGATCGACGGCAAAGCGGCATACCCGCCCCAGGCGCCAAGCGCCGCCAACAGTTTAAAATCGCCGTATCCCAGCCCCTCGCGGCCGGTCGCCAGACGAAATGCCCAATACAGCAGCCACAGCGTCAGATAGCCCGCCATCGCGCCGACCACCGCCGCCGGCAAAAAGGCCGGGTGCGCCAGGCAATGCCACAGCAACCCGCCCCACAACAGCGACAGCGTCAGGCAATCCGGCAGGAGTTGGCGCTCGCTGTCAATCGCCGCCAGCGCCAGCAACAACGCAACAAACGCCAGCATGAAAAACCAATCAACCCCGATGCCAAGACGCCAGGCCAGCATGATTCCCATCAGCATCAGAAATAACTCCACCAGTGGATAACGCACGGGAATAGGGCTGCGGCAATAACGACAGCGGCCACGCAACAGCAGCCAACTTAATAACGGAATATTATCGAACGCCGATAATTGTTTTATGCATGACGGGCAAAATGAACGCGGCCAAACGAGATTAAATCGCTCGGCCTGCGTCGTTTCTATTTCACGCTCAAGCATGATAGGCAGCCGATAAACGACCACGTTAATAAAACTGCCGACGCACAGACTCAACACGGCGCTAAATAACAGCCAGTGTTCATCCGCCGCCGCGTTTAGGGCGAATAGCATGATTTTTTCTGATTCCTGATGATTCGTTAGCGTGGGTTACATCGGCGGCTGCGTCGTCACCTGCAGCCGGCTGACCTGCACTACGCCCGGCGCCTGCCCCGCGCGCTCCACGGTGAGCGCGAGCACGCGGATACCGTGCTCGCGCTGCAGGGCCGCCAGCCACGACAACAAGCTTTCGAACGGCACGGGCGGCAGCCTCACCCCCATCTCCGCGTCACTTTCCGTCAGGTCGGCGATGGGAATGCGGTACGCTTGCGCGCTCTGCCGCAGCCGCTCCGGCAGTTGCTCGCGCGCAGCGGCGCCCGGCGGCAAGCGAGCCTGCAGTTGCTGGATGACACGTGCCTGACCCTGCAGCGCCGCCAGCCGTTGTGCGCTTTTCTGCGCCTGTGAAAACTGATACAGGCAGTAGCCGCAGGCTACCAACAACAACAGGCTTAACAACACCGCCCGCCGCAACGCCTTATCGTGCCACCCGATATTCATCGCTCACCTCTCACCGTCAGGACCGCCTGGTTGGGTGCGCCGCCTTCGCTGAACGTCATACTGACCTCGCCATCGTTAACCGGTGCCGGCAGCGGCACGTCGTTTCTGTTCACCGTCACCACCAGACGATCGTCGGCAGCGTCGAAAGCCAGCGCCTGCAGCTGCGGGGGCGCCCATAAAGCGAGCGCCCCGGCCGCGTAGGGCAGTAGCCTGAACAGCTGCGGCGCATTCAGGACGTCTTGCATACGCCGCACCTGCGCTTTAGCCACCTGTTCCACCAACGCCGGCGCGGTCTGACCAGGCAGCAGGCGCTGAGACAGTACCGCTATCCGGCTCTCGTTCTGCCGGGCCATCTGTTGGTGATGCAAACCGCCCACCAGCAGCGAACCGCTGAGCAACAGCAGCGCGCAGGCGGTCTTATCGGGCAGACGGCGCGGCCAGCGTACGCTCGGTTTGAAACGCCCCTGCAGCAGCGTGGCGGGGCTGCTCCAGGCCTCTTGCGCCAGTTGCCAGAGCGGATCCTCGTCAATGCGCACCGCTTCCCAGTCCGCCGGAATCTCCCCGCCGCAGTGCAGACACCAATCCGGCGTCGGCAGCGGAGTGCAATCCCACCAGGCATCGGGCAGCGACATGCTCTGCCCATTCCCCGTTCGGATCAGCCAGCGATCGCGCCAGCGCAGCGCGCTGCATTGGCCCGGCAGCGGCAATGCCAGCACGTCGGGCAGCATTTTATCGGCGCGAATGCCGCAGGCGCTCAGGCGCTCGACCCAGCCCTGCATCTGCGCCAACGCGACGCCGGCGAGGGTGAAATCACGCTGCGCCTTGCCCAGCACCGCCCAGTGCATCTGCTCGGTATCGGTCAACAGCCCGGCCTCGTGGGTGTAGGCCAGCGCCAGCGGCGTCGCCTGCCGGGCCTTGCCCTGGAATGTCGTTTGTCTCAGCACCACATGACGGGCAGGCACCAGTACCACGACTCGGCTGCCCTGCGCCATGGCTGCCAACTCGCCGCCGCCGTCGGTCAGATCGAGGCGGGCGCCAAAGCGGCAGCGCGTCTCGCCGACGTGGCCCCAGCGCACATCGGCCATCGAGTCCTCGCTCAGCGCGATAAGCAGGATTGTGTTCGCCACCCTTTACCCCTCCCCTCTGTCGAACTGGCGTCCGCTGACCGTGATGCCTGACTGGCCCGGTTGCCACGCGCTGACGAGCCGATAGCGCCCGTCATTCAGCGTCAGCTGCAGCTGCGCAATCCAGCGGCTGTCGTCGAACTTCAATCGCTCGTCGAGAACGTCGTCATCCAAGGCTTGCAGCGCTTTTTCCTGCGACAAAAACGTCAGCGTCTGCCACCCCTGCGGCGGGCGGGCCGCCAGCAACGTCCGCAGCCGTTCTCCGCCCAGGGCGTTCATCAGCATCGCCCGCAGCAGCGGCAACCGGGCCTCATCCACGGCGTCCGGGTTGATCTGCAATTCAGCATCCGGCGCCGCACAAAGCTGCGGTGCGAGGCGCAGGTATAGCTCACGATCGATACCGGCCAGCTCCCGCAGTTCACTGATATCCCCCATCAGGTACCCTTCGCCATAAGCCCGGGCGACGATCGCATCGGCAATCGCGCCCGCCTGCGCGTCGGCGATGCCCAGGTTGTTCAGTAACAGCATGAATATCCGCCTCTCTTTATTGGGGGGAGCCCCCTCGCTATCTCCGACCTCCGTTGGGCCGGCGGCGCGGATCAGGGCGTTTACGTTGAAACAGGCATCGACCCGGCGCAGGCGTATCGCCACTTCCCCCTCTTCGGTACGCATACTGAACGCCGCCCCAGAGGCTCCCCAGGCCTTGCGCTGCTCCCCTGCCTGCCGCCACCGCTGTTGGGCGTAGATCTCCCCGCCCAACAGCAGCCATTTCGCCCTCAGCCGATCCTGCTGAGACTGGGTGCGCGCCAGCGAACGCTGCCAGTGGTCATTGATATTGACCGCCACGATCGCCATCAGCGACATCATCAGCAGCACCATCAACAGCGCCATACCGCGTTGTTTTTTCATCATGGCCTCGCCGAGGGCAGCGCGATGATGCGCCGTATTTCCCCCAACGCGGGGGTCTCGACGGTGATCTCCACCGCCTGCGGCAGCAGCCCGCCGGCGCGCCAGGCCGTCAACCATTCGCCTTGCCGGTAAAAACGCAGGCGGAACCGCGTCACCTCCGGCAGCAACAGCACGCTGCGCGCCGTCGCCTGCGGGCTGCTCAAATTCGGGTAACTGAGGCGCTCCAGCCGCCCCTGCCGATGGCGATAGGCCACCCGCTCCTGCGTGGCACGCGGCAGCCGGGCCTGCGGATTCGACCAGCCGCTTCGGATCAGCAACAGCTGAAAATCCACGTCTTCCCCCTCCGCCGTCTGCAGCACCGCGAATTCCGGCGCCGCCGGCCTGCGTTTATCACCGATCGGCGCACGCGCCTGTGCATGAGCAAAATCGCGCTCGACGATCGCCAGCGCCCGTTGCAGCTGGGTCAGCTGCGTCGATTTGCGCTGGGTAATTTCGTCGTTTTTCAGCACGCCCCTGAAGACCGCCAGGGCGGTGAGCGACAGCATGGCGAACAGGGCGATGGCCAGCAGCATTTCCACCAGCGTAAAGCCGCGTTGTAAAGCGCGCTTCATGGCAACCCCCGGTAAGCCTGTAACTCCGCCAGCACGTTGCGATCCTGCGGATCGCGCCTGACTTCGATCGCGATCGCCCGCATTCCGGCGTCGCTGGTCTCCTGCCCACGATAACGCCAGTGCCAGGTCTCACCGGCCATCACCGTAGTGCCCGAATGCCAGGCCAGCGTCGGCGGCTGCGGATCGAGCTGCAGCAGCATCAGCTGGTTGTCCGCTACCCACAGCGCAACGGTCTTGGCTTCAATCTCGCTCAGGCTACGCACCTGGCCGCCGGTGCTGTTGATCAGCGCCAGGCAACCGATGGCGAAGATCATCAAGGCCACCATCACTTCCAGCAGTGTCATGCCCTGCTGGCGTCTCATTTTCCGCGTCATCGCAACGAATGTCCGTCGTTTCAAATACGAAGTAACCGGGCGCCTGCAATCGCCACAGGCACCGCCCCTGCGACAGCGCTACGCTGAACGCCGTGGTTTCGCCCCCCGGATGCAGCCACACCTGCGGCGGCCGCGCCGCCGCGTCATCGAGCGCGACGGTTTGCCCTTCAACGCTCAGCCACAGCGCGATGCCGTCCGGCAGGGCGTATGCCTCCCGGCTCGCCTGCCCCGCAGCGGCAACGCTGCGCCAACCGCCGCTGCCGAACGCCACGCCATAACTCACCCCTTCGCGCTCGGCCCGCTCGGCGAGGGCATTCAACCAATGGTTCAGCCGCTCCCCCTGCCGTGCCAACGCTTTCTCATCCGCCGGAAAACTCAGCATCACCAGGCCGCTGGTCACCCCCAGCAGCAGCAATACCAGCATGATCTCCAGCAGCGTAAAGCCGCGTATGCGCCTCATGGCGCGTCGGCGTCGGCCACCCAGTTGCCGATATCGTCATCGGTGTCGGCGATGCCGTCCGGCCCCAGAGAAAACACGTCCAGCTTGCCGTGACGCCCCGGATTACGCAGACGATACTCCTGCCCCCAGGGATCTTGCGGCAACCGGCGGATATAACCGTCTTCGGGATAATTTCTCGGGATCGGCGCCAGCGCCGGCCGGGTCACCAGCGCCGCCAGCCCCTGTTCCGCGCTGGGATAACGCCCGTTGTCCAGCTTGTACATATCCAACGCGTTCTCCAACGCGACGATATCGCTGGCGGCCTTTTGCCGATCGGCCTTCTCCTTGTTTCCCATCAGGCTTGGAATAGTCAGGCTGGCCAACAGCCCCAGAATGACGATCACCACCATGATTTCCAGCAGCGTAAACCCTCGCTGCCGCGACCTGCGCATCTTGCTGATATGACTCACTTTACTCTCCATTAACGGCATGATTAGCCGACCATATTATTGAGCTGCAATATCGGCTGCAGGATGGCCAAAATGATAAACAGCACCGAACCGGCCATCGCGATCACCAATAAAGGCTCAAACAGCCCCAGCGCCAGCGTGACTTGCCGGCCGAAGGCCTCCTGCTGCATCGTCGCCGCCCGTTCGAGCATCATGTCCAGCTCACCGCTGCGCTCGCCGGACATGATCATGTGCCGCATCATCGGTGAGAACAGCGCGGTGCCCTCAAGCGACGGCGACAATCCTTCGCCCTCCCGCACCCGCTCCATCGCCGCCAGCAGCCGTTCGCGGGCGGCATCGTTGCCCAACACGCCGGCGCTGATGCGCATCGCCTCCAGCAACGGCACCGCGCTGGCGTTCAAAATGCTCAGCGTTTTGGCGTAGCGCGCCGTGTTCACCGCCAGCGACAGCTTGCCGACCACCGGCAACCGCAGGATGAACGCATGCCAGCGCACGCGCCGCGCCGGATCCCGCAGGCGATAGCGGAACGCGCCAAGGCCCGTCAGCACCGATATCAGCGCCAACGCCCCCCATCGACGCAGCCCGTCGCTGGCGCCGAGCAGCATCCGGGTCGACAGCGGCAAGGTCTGCTTCATATGCACAAACTGTTCGATCACCTTCGGCACCACCGCCGTCAACAGGATCGCCACCACGCCGATTGCCACCGTCGTCAGCACCATCGGGTACACCAGCGCCTGCACGATTTTGTTCTTCATTTGCTGGCGCTGTTCGACGTAGTCGGCCAGCCGTTCCAGCACCGGCGCCAGATGGCCGGAAATCTCACCGGCGGCCACCATGGCGCAATAGAGGCGGTCAAAAATCTGCGGATGCTGACCCAGCGCCTGCGCCAGCGGAAAGCCCTCCAGAATGCGCTGCCGCACCTGAGACAACGCCGCCTGCAGACCTTTTTTCTCCGTTTGCCGCGCCACCGCCATCAGCGCTTCCTCCAGCGGCAGCGCAGCGGACAGCAGCGTCGCCAGCTGCCGGGTCAACAGCGCCACATCGCCGCTGCTCACGCCGCTCATCCAGCGGCCGGCAAACATGCCGGCGAAAGCGGGCCGCCTGCGTGCTTGCACCGCCAGCACCTGCCACCCCTTTTCACGCAGGCGATCGCGGGCGTGGCGCAGAGAATCCGCCTCCAACACGCCGCGCTGGGCGCGCCCCTCACGATCGCAGGCGCGATAATCAAACTTCATCGCCGTCCCCTTCGCGCGTCACTCGCAGCACTTCCTCCAGGCTGGTCTCCCCGGCGCGCATTTTGGCGATCCCATCCTGGCGCAGCGGCAGATAGCGTTCGGCGGCCAGTTTCGCGATGTCCAGCTCGCCGTCACCGCGATGGATCGCCATGCGCATCGGTTCATCCAGCACCAACAGTTCGTGCAAGCCGATTCGGCCGTGATATCCCTGCCCGCCGCAGGCCTCGCACCCCAACGGGCGCCAGCAGGTCACCGCCGGCGTCGGGGGCAGCCCCAGCAGGTGCCGCTGCGCGTCAGGCAACGCATAAGGCTCACGGCACTGCGGGCACAGCCGGCGCACCAGGCGCTGCGCCAACACGCCGCTGAGCGAACTCGAAAGCAGAAACGGTTCGACCCCCATGTCCCGCAGCCGGGTCACGGCGCCGATCGCCGTGTTGGTATGCAGGGTCGACAGCACCAAATGCCCGGTCAATGAGGCCTGCACCGCGATCTGCGCCGTTTCGCCGTCGCGGATCTCACCGATCAGCACCACGTCGGGATCCTGACGCAGCAGCGCGCGCAGCCCGCGCGCGAAGGTCATGTCCACCTTGGGATTCACCTGCGTCTGCGCAATGCCGGCCAACTCATACTCGACGGGATCTTCGATCGTCATGATGTTGCGCTGTTCATCGTTGATCTGGCTCAGCAAGGTATAGAGCGTGGTGCTCTTGCCGGAGCCGGTCGGCCCGGTGACCAAAATGATGCCGTGCGGCTGGCGGATCAGGCGCAGCAACGCCTGCTGGTGCGCCGGCGCCATGCCCAGGCTGGGCAGTTCGAGCCGCACGCCCTGTTTGTCCAACAGGCGCATGACCACGCGTTCGCCGTGGCTGGCCGGCATCACCGACACCCGCACGTCAATCGCCCGCCCGCCGACCTTCAGCGCCATGCGCCCATCCTGCGGCACGCGCTTCTCGGCGATATCCAGCTTCGACATCACCTTAATGCGCGACACCAGCAGCGCCGCCAGCTTGCGCTGCGGCGCCAAAATCCGCCGCAGCGCGCCGTCGATGCGAAAGCGGATCACCAGCTCGCTCTCGTAGGTTTCGATGTGGATATCGGAGGCGCGCTCTTTGATCGCCTCGCTCAGCAAGGCGTTGATCAGGCGGATAATCGGCGCATCGTCCTGTTCGTCCAACAGGTCTTGCTGCTGCGGCAGCTCCTCGGCCAGCGCGTAAAAATCCAGTTCGCCACCCAGGTCGTCGATCATTTTCTGCGCCTGGCCGCTTTCCTGCTGGTAGTGCGCCACCAGCCGTTGATCAAAAGCCTCCGCCTCCAGCCGGGCCAGCGCCGGCTCGCCGGGCAGGCAGCGGTAGGCCTCCATCAATGCGGCGTGGCTTGTGTCAGGGTGACAATAAATCTGGATACCGTGCTGCCCGTCAACGGCCAGCACGCCATGCTGGCGCGCCCAGGAAAAAGGCAGCAGCGGCCCCGCAGAACGGGGCTTCACGGGCGCACTCCCCGCGAATAAAACGCGTCGATACTTGCAACGGTGGCGAGAAACGCCCGATTGTCGAGCGCCTTCTTATCGCCGGCGATCTCGCCGCGCAGTGCGTCATTCAGCTCACGATCGTCCTGCTGTTCGGCGTCGAACTTGCCTAACTTGCGTTGGCTCTGCCGGGCATATCCCTCGGTGCTGCGAATGATGGTCGGGCGGATAAACAGCATCAAATTACGCTTGCTCGCTTTGGTGGCGGTCGAGCGAAACAGCGCCCCCACCAGCGGGATCTTGCCCAGGATCGGCACGCTGCTCTCCAGCTCCGAGTTGGACTTGTCCAACAGGCCGCCCACCACTACGGTTTCGCCGCTGTCCACCAGCACCGTGTTGTTAACCGTGCGGATATTGAAGGTCGCCCCCAGCGAATCCGGCGTAGCGCCGGCGCTGTCGGCAACGCTGGAGACCTCCTGTTCGATCTGCATCAGCACGGACTGGCCCTGGTTGATCTGCGGTTTGACCTTGAGTTTGATCCCCACCGTCTTGCGCGACACGGTATTGAAGACGTTATCGCTATTGGTGGTTTGCGAACCGGTCAGGATCGGCACATCCTGCCCGACGCTGAATTCCGCCTCGGCGTTATCCAGCGTGACGATGCTCGGCGTGGCCAGGATATTATTTTGGTTGTTGCTGGCGATGGCGGTCAGCAATACGCCCCAGTTACCGCTGTAGAAACCGGTCATCAGGCCGTTGGCCTTGCCGAACACGTCGCTCATGCCGTTTTCGAACCCCGCCGACACCCCGGGCATCTGGCCGGCGAACTGCGTGCCACCACCGTATTTGTTGGCCCACTGCACGCCGATGTTCAGCCCCTGCCCATCCTGCACTTCGACGATCACCGCTTCGACCAGCACCTGCGCGCGGCGCACATCGAGCTTGGCGACCACCGCCTCCAGATCGCGCATCACATCCGGCGCGGCGGTGATGATCAGCGCATTGGTCTGCTCATCGGCCTTGATCACCACATTTTTCAGCAGCGCCACGTTGGCGGCGGCGCTCTCCTTCTCGTTTTGCAGGCCCGCACTCACGCCGGTCAGCACCTCGACCAGGCTCTGCGCCTTGGCGTATTTGAGAGGGATAACCTGGGTATTGCCCTGGGTGACGCTCTTGTTATCCAGCTGGTCAATCAGTTCTTTGGCGTGTTCGCGGCTCCGATCATCCCCGGCGATCATCACGCTGTTGGTCCGCTCATCCGCCACCAGCCGCAGCGAGCTCGCGCCGGCCGTGCGCCGCTTGCCCTCTTCACGAAACAGTTCATTCACCATGCGCGCGATTTCCGGCGCCGCCGCATGCTTCAGCGCGAGAGTTTCGACCCGATTGCCATCGTCCTGATCCATCTCCCTGACGAGCTCGAGCAGGCCATTGACCACGCTGGCCCGGCCGGTGATCAACAACGCGTTTCCCTGCTCGTAATGCGCCACGCTGCCCACGCCGATGCTGTCGTTGAGCTGGCGCAATATCGGCGAAACGTCTTTGGCCGCGATATTGCGCAGCGGTACCACGCGCATCACCACTTCATCCCCTTCGGCGATCGCCTCGCCGCCGTTTTGTGCCAGCGCGGCTCTTTTTCCCTCTTTGGCGGCGATCACCTTCAAGACGTTATTGGGCATGCCGATGACCGTATAGCCATAGACATCCAGCACGTTGAGAAAGAACTGGTAATACTGCTTCTCGTCGAGCTGTTCATAGCTGCGCACCGTGACCTTACCTTTCACCGCCGGATCGATAATGATGGTTTTGCCCAGGTTTTTACTGACCGTATTGATAAATTCCTGAATGTCCGTGCCTTTGAAATTGGCGGAGAATTGCTCCGCGCGCGCCGCGCCAGCCAGCACAATCATGACGGCCACCGCCGCTAACGCGCGCCATAAGCCGGCGCTCCAGCCTGGGCCGGAACGATAAATAAAATGCGTAATCACAATGTCGCCTTATGCTATAAAACACCCCGCGCCGAAACGGCGCGCCGGCTACTCTTTAAACGTCAGCGTGGCGTAATAGCCGTTTTCATCGAGCAGTATTTTATTTTTCACTATCCGCACGATGACAGCATTGCTGCCGGCCAGACGGTCGCCAACGCCATAACCGGTTTGCTTGCCGCCATGCTCGACGATGACCAGGCTTTTTTTGGCGTTATCGCTGAACAGCAAACCCGCTATCTTGCCAAGCGCAGCGGCTTCCGGTGCGTTAGCCAGCAGCTCGGCACCGATCGCCCATTCGCCGACTTTATACCCGTGCGCCTTTTCGCCGTCTTTCGCCGCTTGATAGCGGCCAAACCAGTGCGCGTCATTAATTTTTCCGATGTCCTCTTCCTGAGGAAAGACAATATGGCGCCCCGGCCCGGGCGCGTTTTCACGGCTCGGCTCAACGGGCGCGCCATCCCCGGCCATCATTCGCCATCCCAGCTGAAGCATGAACGCCAGATTCGTCAGAAAAAAAAGAAGCATAAAAAAATCTATCAACCGTTTGCTCACGGCACCCCCGGTTATTCAACGGCGCCAACGCTAAGCGGAAATACCGACCACCATCGCGACGGAAAACAGCAGCGTGATGACCAGAGCCACTTTATAATTCACGGCGTCCAGCCACGTTCGCCGGCGATTATTAACCGATGACGACGGGCATTCCCCCTGCAAATTAGCGGCCGCACGCTCGCAGGCTTGAAAGCTCAACATCACGCCAAATCGGGGAATGGTCTTGATCACCTCGCCAGGAATACCGTGGCGGGAGAGCAAAGAGCGGCATTGGAATATCATCTGATAATAGTTATTGTCGCTGATGGTCTCATGGTTGCAAAACCAGACAGCGCGAATAATGTCGTTCTTCTTATAAATACCGCTCAACAGGCACAGCATGAAGCGCCGCTGTAATTCGGTCATTTCAATGAGCACATTCTCTTTTTTAAACAACAGCGTTTTTTCATTGTTGTTTAATATTACCAACTCATTTTCCAACAGAGTCTCGTTCAGGGCAATGTTATGTATGTCCATCTCTCGCCTATCAGTTTAATGAAGTTCAAAGGCCCTCTGTGCCATCACCTTTGCACGCATGCGGCGAGATGCATTTTCAATGAAAATTAATGGTTCGCCGTTTCAAGAGCGGCCTCAATTAATCATGCGAAAAACATTCATGCAACTTATTTCTTTAAAATAAACAATATAAAATTAATATGGTCACATCACATTACCTTAGATTCATTAAATCATTTAAAAACATGACGATAGCAGGTTTTATAAAATAGCTAAACCACCATTAAATTTGATTAATGATAAAGAAAATAGACATTCACGCATAATAACCCATGTTATTAGTTGCGTGCTAAAAAGGCAGGAGGCGAGGATGTAAAGGGTAACAGAAATACACCTTAAGCTCACATAAAAAACGAGATAAAAATCAGGATTCGATATTACATAAAAACATCGGCGAGTAGGCATTGCTGAACATCAACGTATTCTTGTCTACGCTGCGAATATGATAAAACGTCGATTCATTGCTGAAAAAGTAAGTATACACCTCTTCCGGCAAGGTATCGCGCGGTGAATAATTCACCTCACCATAGTGGAAACGATAGAAACTGCCTTGCGAGACATAGCTGAAATTAACCCGTCGGTTGACGAAATACTTCTCTTCACCGTCGTTGGCCAGGCCCGACAAGATCATCACGCCCTTATCGCCCGACAAAAAGATGTAGTTTATTTTTAGCGACAGCTGGATGTCATCGTGTGCCGCCTGCGCGTCCAGCGAATTGAAATAATTGAACGTGGCGTTCGCTTCGCAGGAAAAATCACCGAACTCATGATGGCTGCGAACCAGGGAATACACCACGCTGCCAGTCAACACGCACAGGCCGACCAGCGTGGCTGACAAAATATTTAACTTTTTTTCCATGCCCGGATGTACTCGCTCTCACAATTATGCAAAACGGCCGCACTGTCCTTCGTGCATTTGGCGATAAACTGGCGTCCGCTGTCTTCATTGGCATTATGAGAACGGTTAACCTTGGTAATGACAATCTCACCGGGGCGGCAACGCTGGCCATAAAGATCCTTCCTGACCAAGAACTGCAAATAGTCGTCCTGATGATTCTCCAAAAAATGGCCGGCATAGTAGATCGGGCAGCCGTTTACCGTCCCCACGTAAGACAATACCTGCTTCTTTTCACTGTCGCGATGATGTTTGTAATAGATAAAGCACAGCGCCAGAAAAGATAATGGCACGACGATCGATAAGCTGCGCAGCAGAATAAAAAAATAGTGGTGGGTGTTTTTTGACGTTGCGGTCGGCGCAGCCAAGGGAACCGGGGCATCGGCAAGCGGTGGGGGATCGGGTAAATCAATCCGCAGTCGGTCGATCGGTATTATTCTATTGAGTCTATACCCCTTTTTAGAGAGGGTAACGATCAGGCGTTCATTGAAACCGACAGACGTCAATGCCCGCCGCGTCAGGCTGATATATTGATTCAACGTCGCCGAAGAGGCGCTCAGGCCGTGATCGGTCCACACCTGCTGCAACAGCGTATCCCGGCTCACCGCCTCGTGGCCATGCTCAAGCAAACATTTGAATACTCTAGAATTAACGCTGGATAAGAAAACTTCCCGTCCCTTCTTTATACTCTTCAATGAACCGTTTTCAGTGTTAAATGTAATATCTTTATCAATGATATAAATCATGTTCAGCCTGACAGCGCACACGGGTTATTATTTAAACTTATTCAGCGAGTTCGACGACCGCCGCGAAGCGCGGATAGTTTTTTCGCACAGAGAATAAACAATACTAACGCCATCCCAACAGGCGTGCAACTTTAAGAATTTTCCCTATGCCTGCGCCATTATTTGCCCCACAAATAACGATATAAACGCTATTTTTTTCACCGTCATCGGATCTGTTGGCAACCCTATAGGGGGAGAAGGGCAAAAACGGCGCAGAGGAAAAGACGCTCGCTCGCGGCGTACGAAATGACGCTTGTGCAGCTGTCGACAGGAAGAATAACGGGGAAAAACGTTTTTGCGGGCCGCAAATGGGTGGGGACCCTGCCAGCTACATCCCGGCACACACGTCACCTGCTGCGGCTGCTTCCTTCCGGACCTGACCGAGTTCACAAGTTAGTGTTGCGGGAGAACCAACAGGGCCCCCATTGACGGCTTCTGTACTCCGAAGCGGTGGGCATTATCGGCGATGCCCTATCAAATAGCAAGCCAACCGGGACCAACCGCTGTTTTCTTACCCACCTGCGCTGTGGCACACTCTCCGCCTGGGTTTTGACTCGCGCAGGAACAGCAACATGCAACCAGAAGACGCCTCTTTCAGCCAGCGGGTATTCCACATCGTGGCCGCCATTCCTTACGGCAAAGTCACCACCTACGGCGAAGTTGCCCGGCTGGCCGGTTCACCGCGCGCCGCACGTCAGGTCGGCGGCGTGCTGCGGCGTTTGCCGGAAGGCAGCACGCTGCCCTGGCACCGGGTGATCAACCGCCACGGGCAGATATCGCAGCAAGGGGAGGATTTTCAACGGCAGCGGCAGGCATTGCTGGCGGAGGGGATTATTTTCGGCCCGCACAGCACGGTCGATTTCGATCGCTACGGCTGGCGCTGGTAAAACAAAACAGCCTTTGGCCGAAGCGCAAAGGCTGTTGATTTCATCTTGCTGTACCGCAGTAAGATTACTGCATGGCGGTTGGCGCAGCCTGAATCGGCACACCCTGAACCGGAACCAGCAGCAGATCGGCACGGGTGCCGTTGCGGTTGACCACTTCCTGGATGGTGTCGGTAATAAACATCAGTCGCCCGTTGACCGTCACCGCCGCGCTCAGAATGATACGCGCATTCGGTTGGATGTCGGACGGGTTATACGGCAGCGTAAAGCTGAACGGCGCCTGTTGCCCTTCAGTGCGTACCGCGCGCTGTGCAATCACTTTAGACGGCGCATCCGCCAGCGAGGCGTCAGAAAGGGTGACCGTCAGTACCGCGTCCGGCGGCAGCGCAATGCGCTGACGTATATTAACCGAACCTGTCACCGCCGGGCCCTGAATCTGCGTTTGCGCAGCCGCCGGGTTACCGGCCGCCTGTGTAGGCACATCAGCACTCTTTTGCGCGCATCCTGCCAGCGTGATCGTCAGTGCCGCGGCACCGCCTACGATTTGCCAGAGTTTCATGGATCGGTCTCCTTTTTTATTATCAACATGTTGGTGGCTTTCACCACCGCACCTATTAAACTTAGCACAAAACACTGACAAATCCACTTTGCTCCACCTATTAATCACTTAGCCTGTCCAAAGCGCCCACTATTAAGAGCATTCTCATCGGCCCTATAACGCAAGATGTTGACGCCGCGCCGTGATATTCCGCACACTACGCAAAATGATTATTAGAAAGGTAACAACTTTATGAGCCAGGCATTGCAAAACCTCCTCGATCTGCTGGATCTGGAGAAAATCGAAGAAGGGCTGTTCCGCGGCCAGAGTGAAGATTTGGGGCTGCGCCAGGTGTTCGGCGGGCAGGTGGTCGGCCAGGCGCTGTACGCCGCCAAGCAGACGGTGCCGGATGAACGCAGCGTGCATTCTTTCCACAGCTACTTCCTGCGCCCGGGCGACAGCAGCAAGCCTATCGTTTACGACGTGGAAACCCTGCGCGACGGCAACAGCTTCAGCGCGCGCCGCGTCAGCGCCATCCAGCACGGTAAACCTATCTTCTATATGACCGCCTCCTTCCAGAGCCCGGAGGCGGGTTTCGAGCACCAGAACCTGATGCCGGACGTGCCGCCGCCGGAAGGGCTGCTGTCCGAATCAGAGATCGCCCAGAAGCTGGCGCATATGCTGCCGGAAAAAGTGCGCGAAAAATTTATCGGCCAAAAGCCGATCGAAATGCGCCCGGTGAAATTCCACAATCCGCTGAAAGGCAGCGTGGAAGAACCGCATCGCTACGTCTGGTTCCGCGCCAACGGCAGCATGCCGGACGATCAACGCATCCACCAATACCTGCTGGGCTACGCGTCGGACTTTAACTTCCTGCCGACCGCGCTGCAGCCGCACGGCGTCGGCTTCCTCGAGCCGGGCATGCAGGTGGCCACCATTGACCACTCCATGTGGTTCCATCGCCCGTTCCGCATGGATGACTGGCTGCTGTACGCGGTGGAGAGCTCCTCCGCCTCCGGCGCACGCGGCTTTGTACGCGGCCAAATCTACACCCGCGACGGCGTACTGGTCGCCACCACCGTGCAGGAAGGGGTGATTCGCCAGCGCGACGCCTGATCCGCAGCATAAAGAAAGGGGCGATGTTTCCATCGCCCCTGTCGGCTTCATCATTATTTTAGTCTTTAGCGCACTGCCCTGCTTCGAGTCTTATTGGTTGTAGGCGCTCTCGCCGTGGCTGTTGACGTCCAGCCCCTCGCGTTCCTGCTCTTCCGGTACTCTCAGGCCCACCATCGCGCCCGCAATCTTGAAAGCGATAAAGGCGACGACGCTCGACCACACCAGCGTGATCAGCACGCTCACCAGCTGGATCCAGACCTGATGGCCCATCGTCACCCCTTCGGCGTAGCCGGTACCGCCCAGTGAAGAGGCGGTGAACACGCCGGTCAGCAGGCAGCCGACGATGCCGCACACCCCGTGCACGCCGAACACGTCGCAGGTGTCGTCCACCTTCAGCCATTTTTTCAGCGTCACGACACCCCACAGGCCGGCGACGCCGCCCACCAGGCCGATGATCAACGCCCCGCCCACGCCCACGGTGCCCGCCGCCGGCGTCACCGCAACCAACCCGGCGATCATGCCGGAGCAGGCGCCCAGCAGCGAAGGCTTGCCGCGCAGCACCCATTCGGCGAAGGTCCAGGAGAGAATGGCGCCCGCGGTGGCGACCACGGTATTGAGGAATGCCAGAGCCGCAATGCCGTTGGCCGCGCTGGCGGAGCCGGCGTTAAAGCCGAACCAGCCGATATACAGGATGGACGCTCCGGTAAACACCATCGGCAGGTTGTGCGGTTTGAAGGCCTCTTTACCGAAGCCGGCGCGCTTGCCGATCAGGTAGGCACCAATCAGCCCGGCGCTGGCGGCGTTGATGTGCACTACGGTGCCGCCGGCGAAGTCCAATGCGCCATCGGTGGCCAGGTAGCCGCCGCCCCACACCATGTGCGCGATCGGCAGATAAGACAGCGTGAACCACACAATCGCGAAGATCAGCACCGCCGAGAAGCGAATGCGTTCGGCGAAGCCGCCCACCACCAGCGCCACGGTGATACAGGCGAAGGACGCCTGGAAGGCGACGTGGATCATCTGGCTGATGCTGCCGGTGACGCTGTCGATGCCGATGCCTTTCAGCATCGCCGTTTCGAACCCGCCAAATACCGCATTGCCCTCGCTGAACGCCAGGCTGTAGCCATACAGCACCCACAGCACGCAGACCAGCGCGAAGGTGACGGTGACCTGCGTCAGCATCGACAGCACGTTTTTGCCGCGCAGCAGGCCGCCGTAAAACAGCGCGATGCCCGGCAGCGTCATGAACAGCACCAACGCAGTGCAGATCATCATAAAGGCGTTGTCGGCCTTATCAGCGACCGCCGGGGCGGCCAGGGCCAAAGAAGGAACCAGGGTTACCGAACTCAGGCCCAACATGGATAACAGTCTTTTCATTATCAATCCATCCCCATCACTTAGCTGAGTTCGCGGTTACAGTGCCGATTCGTCGGTTTCGCCGGTGCGAATGCGGATCACGCGTTGCAACTCGGCAACGAAAATTTTGCCGTCGCCGATTTTGCCGGTGTAGGCGGCTTTGCTAATCACATCAACCACTTCATCCAACTGATCGTCAGCGATGGCGATGTCGATTTTGACCTTGGGCAGGAAGTTGACGTTATATTCGGCGCCGCGATACAGCTCGGCGTGCCCCTTCTGGCGGCCAAAGCCCTTCACTTCGGTTACGGTCAACCCCTGAATGCCCACGGAGGACAGAGCCTCGCGCACGTCCTCCAGCTTGAACGGTTTGATTACCACGGTCACCAGCTTCATATTGCCCCTCCACGAATTAAACCCAAACTCACCCCTGGTACGCGTCATATGTAGCAAGGCCTGTGCCAGATTTGATTTTGCATGACGATTCAGCGGATTAGCGGGAACGCGGGCACCATCAGACCGCGGCGCCATACCGATACCCTGAATTGATTAAATATCGCGCACTGATTTGGTGCGCATCGCGTCGAAAAAGTGCAGAAAGGGGGCATGGCGCAGGCGGGTTGCCTGCTTGTGGTGCGTGGGAAAAAAAGAAGGGCCGCGATCGCGGCCCATGCTCAGGCGGGTTGGCTCTCTTCGCGCACCGCTTCCGCCAGCTGCTCGCCCGCCAGCTGCAGCTGGTACATCTGGTAGTAGCGCCCCTGCTGCGCCAGCAGCTGCTGATGGTTGCCCTGCTCTACCGCCTGGCCGCGATGCAGCACCAGGATGGAATCGGCATCGACGATGGTCGACAGCCGGTGGGCGATCACCACCAGCGTGGTGTGCTCGCGGATCGCACGCAGCGCGCGCTGGATCGCCTGTTCGGTGCCCGAGTCGATATTGGCGGTCGCCTCGTCGAGGATCAGGATCTGCGGCGCCTGCACCAAGACCCGCGCCATCGCCAGCAGCTGTTTCTGCCCGACGGACAGGTTATTGCCCTGCTCTCCCAGCCGGGTGTGAATACCCTGCGGGAAGCCGCGCACCAGACTCGCCAGCTGCACCGTTTCCAGCGCCTGCCACACGGCGTCTTCCTCGATGTTGCGCCCCAACGTAACGTTGGCCAGCACCGAATCGGCGATCACCACCGGATCCTGCTGCACCATCGCCACGCCCTGGCGCAGCGTGCGGTGCGACAGGCTGGAGATCGGGCGGCCATCGAGACGCACTTCCCCCTCGCTGACCGGGTAATAGCCCATCAGCAGGTTGGCCAAGGTGCTCTTACCGCTGCCGGTATGCCCAACCAGCGCCACGAAACCGCGCGAAGGCACCGCCAGCGAAATGTGCTGCAGCACCTTTTTGTCCGCGCGGTAAGCGAAGCTCAGATCGGTGATGTCGATGCGGCCACCGGCCAGCGGACGATCGTCGGCGCCGTAACTCTGCTGGCTGCGATCCATCAGCTCGAAAATGCGTTCACCGGCCACCACCGCCTGCTGCAGGATCGACTGCTGCGACGTGAGCTCGATCAGCGGTTCGTTCAGGCGCCCCAGGTAGTTGATGAAGGCATAGAGCACGCCGACGCCAATCACCCCCTCGCCGCTGAAGCCGAACAGCATCAGCAGCCCGCACAGCACCAGCGCCGAAAACAGGCTGAGCAGCGGTCGCAGCAGGAAACCGTCGAGCCGCAGGGTCTGCATGCGCGCCAGATAGTGCGACTGACTGGCGGCGCTCATGCGTTCACCGAAGCGCACCTGCTGGCGGAACTGCTGAATCACGCCCATGCCGTTGATCACTTCGTTGAAACCGTCGTTGATGTCCGCCAGATAGCTGCGCACCCGGCGCACGATCGGCGTGCTGTAGTATTGATAGATGCCCATCACCACAAACACCGCCGGGAAGATGCAGACCGCCACCAGCGCCATGCGCCAGTCGAGGCTGAACATCGCCACCAGCATGGCACCGATCAGCGCGGCGCTTTTCAGCACCGTGGAGACCACCATCACGTACAGATCCTTGATCACCTCGGTGTCGTTGGTGACGCGCGAGATCAATTGCCCGACCGGCTGCGTGTCGAAGGCGCTGAGCGGCTGGCGCAGCGCGGCGTCCATCACGTCGGTGCGCAGCCGCTGGACCACCCCCACCGCCGCCTGGTTGAACAGCAGCGCCTGGAAGTAGTGCAGCGCCGCCGCCAGCAGCTCCAGCAGAATGTAAGCCGCCGCCAGCCCACCGACGATCGTCAGCGGCAGTTGCCCTTTGGCGACGTAATTATCGATAAAATAGCTCACCAGGATCGGCCCGGCGACTTCCGCCGCCGCCGCTATCCACAGCATCAGCACCGCCAGCCCCAGCGGTTTGCGGTACGGCGAGCCATAGGCCAGCAGCCGCTTCAGCGTCGGCCACAGCTTTTGCACTTTATTCATCGGCCAACGCCTCCTCGCCGTTTTCCGGCGCTTCATCCAGCGCCGCTTCCAGCTGCTGATAACGGTACATATCGCGATACCAGCCCGGCTGCGCCGCCAGCGCCACCGGATCGCCGCGCTGCGCAACGCCGCCGTGCTGCATCACCAGGATCTCGCTGGCTTCGGTCAAGGCCGACAGCCGGTGCGCGCTGATGATCACCGTGCGATCTTGCCCCCAGCTGCGCAGGTTGTGCAGGATCTGGTGTTCGGTACGGCCGTCCACCGCCGACAGCGCGTCGTCGAGGATCAGGATCTCCGCATCCAGCAGCAGCGCACGCGCAATGGAGATACGCTGTTTCTGCCCGCCCGACAGCATCACGCCGCGTTCGCCCACTTCGGTGTCATAGCCCTGTGGCAGCCGCAGAATGTCCTCATGGACGCTGGCCAACCGCGCCGCCTGTTCGATCTGCGCCTGCGTCGCCCCCGGATGGCCCAGCGCAATGTTGTTCGCCACGGTATCGGAGAACAGGAACGGCGTCTGGCTCACCACCGACAGCCGCGAACGCCAGTCGTCGAGTTTGACCTGCGGCAACGGCAGGCCGTGATAGCGGATCTGCCCTTGGTCGACGTCGAACTGGCGCTGGATCAGCGACAACAGCGTCGACTTGCCGGCACCGGTCGGCCCGCACAGCCCCAGCATCTGCCCCGGCTTCAGCGTCAGCGCCACGTCATGCAGCGCCGGATGCGGGTTTTCCGGGTAGTGGAACGCGCGGATATCCACGTCCAGCACGCCGCGGCCGGCCGGCAACGCCTGCGGGCCGTCCTGCACCGCCGGCGCCTCGTCGAGCAGGCTGCGGATGCGGCTGTAGGCCGCGCTGCCGCGTTCGACGATGTTGAACATCCAGGCCAGCGCCAGCATCGGCCAGATCATCAAGCCGAGATACATCACAAAGCTGGTCAGCTGCCCGAGCGTCAGCGACTCGTTCACCACCATCCAGCTGCCGCCGCCGATGGCCAGCAGGTTAGAGGCGCCGATGGCGATATAAATGGTCGGATCGAAGCGCGCATCCACCCGCGCCACGTGCATGTTCTTGGCGCCGGTCTGCGCCGCCACCTCGGCGAAGCGGTTGGATTGGTGATCTTCCAGCCCAAAGGCCTTGATCATGCGGATGCTGGTCATGCTTTCCTGCGCCTGATCGTTCAGGCTGGAAAACGCCGCCTGCGCCGATTTAAAGCGCTGGTGCAGCTGGTCGCCGTAATATTTGATGGCGATCGCCATCAGCGGCATCGGGATCAACGCCAGCACCGTCAGCTGCCAGCTGATTTGGGTGCTCATCACCACCAGCACCACCAGTCCCATCACCAGCGAGTCCACCAGCGTCAGCACGCCTTCGCCGGCGGCGAACACCACGCGGTCCACGTCGTTGGTAGCGCGCGCCATCAGATCGCCGGTGCGGTGGCGCAGGTAGAACGCCGGATTTTGCCGGCTGAGTTGGCGGTAAAAGTTTTCGCGCAGCTCAACCGCCAGTTGGTAGGAGGCGCCGAACAACAACACCCGCCACACATAGCGCAGCAGGTAAACGACGATCGCGGTGCCGATCATCAGCCCGAGCCAGGCCATCAGCACGCCGGTAGACATTTGTTTTTCGGTGACGCCGTCCACGATGATACCGACCAGCTTAGGCGGCAGCAGTTGCAGGATGGCGATGACGATCAGCAGCACCACCGCCCCGAGGTAGCGGCGCCACTCCCGGCGGAAGTACCAGCCGATTTGAGCAAATAATCTCACGCAGTTTGATTCCAGGGTTTTATGGGATTTGTCTCTTTTTCTGCTTCAGTAGAGCAGGATACCACCGTTGAGCCGCCCGTCCGGTGAACTTTTCACTCCGGCACCGGCAGCGCGGTGGTGTATTTGATTTTTTCCATGGCAAAGCTTGAGGTGACATCGATGAGGCCCGGGACGCCGTTCACCAGGCGCTTATAAAAGCCGTCGTAGCTTTTCATGTCTGCCACTTCGACCTGCATCAGATAGTCGTACTCCCCCGCCATGCGGTAGAACGCCAGCACCTCGGGCATCTGGCTGGTCAGTTGCACAAACGCCTGATACCACTCGCTGCTGTGCTGCTGGGTCTTGATCAGCACGAACGCCGTCAACCCCAGGCCGAGCTTTTCGTTATCCAGCAGCGCCACCCGGCCGCGGATATAGCCCTCGTCTTCCAGGCGCTTCAGCCGTTTCCAGCACGGCGTCGAGGTCAAATTGACCGCATCGGCCAGCGCCTGCAGCGACTGGGTGCAATCTTGCTGCAGCATGCACAGCAGCTTACGGTCTGTTTTATCTAACATAGCGGCCACCAGGAGAAAAATTTTCTCTCATTAGGCGATTAAACAGGGGAAATGGCAATCCTTTTTTCCTGCCGACAGGCTATGCTACGCCATAAACCAGCCCCCTATTTTGAGGCCAAATCATGACAAACTCTTGGGTAAAATATGCTATCGGTGAAATAGAAGCGGATTTTCAGCGCTCCGCCGATACGCACCTGATTCGCCTGAACCTGCCGGCGTTTCCAGGCATCTGCCTGTATTTGAAGGACGAGAGCACCCACCCGACCGGCAGCCTGAAACACCGCCTGGCGCGCTCGCTGTTCCTTTATGGCCTGTGCAACGGCTGGATCACCGAGAACACCACCATCATCGAGGCCTCTTCCGGCAGCACCGCGGTGTCCGAAGCCTACTTCGCTCGTCTGATCGGCCTGCCGTTCATCGCGGTGATGCCATCCTGCACCGCGCGCCGCAAGGTGGAGCAGATCGCCTTTTACGGCGGCCGCTGTCACTTCGTCGATCACGCCGCCCAGATCTACGCCGCCTCCGAACAGCTGGCGAAAGAGCTGAACGGCCACTATATGGATCAGTTCACCTATGCCGAACGCGCCACCGACTGGCGCGGCAACAACAACATCGCCGACAGCATCTTCCGCCAGATGGCACGCGAACCTTTCCCGGTGCCGAAACACATCGTGATGAGCGCCGGCACCGGCGGCACCTCCGCTACGCTGGGGCGCTACATCCGCTATCAGGGGCACGACACCCAATTGACGGTGGTCGATCCGGAAAATTCGGTGTTCTATGACTGCTTCCACCACGGCGATCGCACCCTGATCGGCAGCTGCGGCAGCCGTATCGAAGGCATCGGCCGCCCGCGCGCCGAGCCGTCGTTCATCCCGTCGGTGGTCGACAACATGCTGCGGGTGCCGGATGCCGCCAGCGTCGCCACCATTCACTGGCTGGAAGGCGTGTTAGGCCGCAAGGTTGGCGCCTCCACCGGCACCAACGTCTGGGGTGCGCTGCAGCTGGCGAAACAGATGCGGGAAAACGGCGAGCAAGGGTCGATCGTCACCCTGCTGTGCGACAACGGCGAGCGTTATCTGGATACCTATTACAACCCGGAATGGGTCAGCAACAACATCGGCGATCTGCAGCCGTATCTGGCGCAGCTGGCGGATTTGTAACGCCAGGCTCCGGATAAAAAAAAGCCGGGTAGTCATACCCGGCCGGCTGTAAGGAGAACCTCATTCTTCGGGGGAATAGGTGAGGCAAGGTGAACGCAGCCAATGTTGTAAATAGTGGGCCACCGCCTGTTGCTGGCAATGGCCGATAACCGGTAGCTGCGGCAGCAGGGATTTCAGCTGCGGCAGGGCGTTGCCCATCACCACGCCGTGCCCCACCGCCCCCAGCATCTCTTTGTCGTTCATCGCGTCGCCGAACGCCATGCAGTCGGCCATCGTCAGCCCCAGATGACGGCTCAGCCGGTCCAGCGCCGTGCCTTTGTTGCAACCGAGCGGCAGCACTTCCAGACAGTCGTAAGCGGAAAAGCACAGGTCTGCCTCGTCGCCCAGCTGTGCCCGCAGCTGCACCTGCAACGCCAGCAGCTCCTCGTGCGGCGCGACAAAGCACACCTTGCTGTTGCCGAACGCCGGCAGGCGGCGCACGTCAGCCAGCTGAAAACGAAAGCCGCTCAGGTGGTGCGCCCGCAGCATCTCTTCCGGCACGGGAAACTCGGTCAGCCAACCTTCATCGCGGAACACATGCATGCTGGCGCGGGTGCGCCAATGATGATGCAGCACCTCTTCGGCGACCGCCGCCGGCAAATCGGTGGCGTGCAGCTGTTGGCCGCGGTTGTCATACACTCGCGTGCCGTTGCCGGTGATCAGGTAACCCTGCAGCCCCAGCTGCGCCATGATCGGCTGCGCGTCGAGGTAGTGCCGCCCGGTGGCGAACGTCACCACCATTTCCCGCTCCACCAGCTGGTTCAGCACCGCCAGCGTTTCCGGGCCAACCCGGTGATCCGGCATCAACAGCGTGCCGTCCATATCGAAAGCTGCCAGGCGATACATAAAGACCTCTTGAATGTGAACGCGATTACAATCCGTGCAGTATGGGATGGTATTTGCGGAAGTAATAGTGAACAATTTGAGAAAACTGTTCCGGATTTCTGCCCATGCGCCTGGTTCACCGTCTCAGCCAATATCAACGCCTGTACCAACAGCTCGGCAGCGCGCCGGTCGCCGTGACCATCGGCGAGCTGGCGGCGATGTTCTACTGCAGCGAACGGCACGCCCGCACGCTGGTGCAACAGCTGCAGGATCAGGGCTGGCTGAGCTGGCATTCGCAGCCCGGCCGCGGCAAACGCGCCCGCCTGCATTGCCTGAAAACCCCGGATGAACTGCGCGCGCAGCTGCTGCAACAGCTGCTGCAACAGGGCAACCATCAGGGGGCGCTGGAGATGGCGCAGCTCGATCCGCAGCACCTGCAGGATCTGCTCAGCCCGCACCTCGGCGGTCAATGGCAGGCCGGCAGCCCGACGCTGCGCATTCCCTATTACCGCACGCTGGAAGCGCTCGACCCACTCACGCTGACCGGCCGCGCCGAGCAACATCTGGTATCGACCCTGCATGCCGGGCTGACGCGCCTGATGACCGGTAACCCGGAACCGCAGCCCGATCTGGCGCACCACTGGCAAATTGGCGAGCACGGCCTGCGCTGGCGCTTCTTTCTGCGCAGTCAGCTGCGCTGGCATAACGGTGAACCGCTGACCGGCCAACAGCTGCTGCAAACGCTGGAAAAACTGCAGCGCCACCCGCGCAGCCAACCCAGCCTGGCCAACGTCGCGCACATCAGCCTGCCGCATCCGCTGTGCATCCAGTTCGATCTGCACCTGGCGGACTATTGGCTGGCTCACCGGCTGGCGGAGCTGCCTTGCCTGATGACCCACCCGGAGCTGCCGGGCATCGGCGCCGGCCCGTTCAAGCTGGCGCTGAATGAACCGCAGCTAGTGCGGCTGGAACAGCACGCCGGTTACCATCTGCAGCACCCGTATCTGGACACCATCGAGTACTGGATCACCCCCGACCTGCCCACCGCCGGCGCCGACACCAGTTGCCAGCATCCGGTGCGCATCACCATCGGTCAGCAAGACGATTTGGCGCAGGCCAGGCCGGTGCAGCGCAGCATGAGCCTGGGCTGGTGTTATCTGGCGCTGAACCTGCGCCACGGCGTGCTGAGCGAAGCCCAGGGGCAAAAGCTGCTGATGCTGATCCAGCAGTCCGGCCTGCTGAGCCGTCTACCTATTCCCAACAGCGTGATCACCCCCAGCCATGAAATGCTGCCCGGCTGGCGTATTCCCAGCCAACGGATTGAGGAAGATGTCACCCTGCCCGCCCGGCTGACGCTGCTGTATCGGCCGCCGGTCGAGCTGGAAACGGTGACGGTCGCGCTGCAGCGGCTGCTGGCGCAGCACGGCTGCGAGCTGGAGGTGCGTTACTACGCCGGTAAACGCTGGCAAAGCGAGGCGCAGATCGCCCAGGCCGACCTGCTGCTGGCAGACAACCTGATCGGTGAAGCGCCGGAGGCGACGCTGGAGAGCTGGCTGCGGCAGGATACGCTGTGGCGCGGTATCCTGACGGAAAGCCGCTGGCAGCAGCAGCAGGACACGCTGCGACAGATCCAGCAGCTGCAGGCGCAGCAACCGCGCTTCGCACAGCTGCAGGCTTATTATCAACGGCTGATGGCCGCCGCCATCATCACGCCGCTGTTTCACTACCAGTATCAGATCAGCGCGCCGCCGCGCATGCATGGCGTCACGCTAACCGCCCACGGCTGGTTCGATTTTTGCCAGGCGTGGCTGCCGCCGCCGGTGGACAGCGCACCGGCCTGAGCCGAACCGCCCTGCGCCTGGCGGCCCTTTCTGCTACTATTGTCGCCGCAACGCAATTTTATCCTGCCGCCCGAATGTGTATCGGGAGAGGCCAAAGCCCAAAAAGGTGATTTTATGAAGCGCGCGGTTGTCGTTTTCAGCGGTGGACAAGACTCCACGACCTGCTTGATCCAGGCATTGCAACAGTATGATGAAGTTCACTGCGTCACGTTCGATTACGGCCAGCGCCATCGCGCCGAGATTGAAGTGGCTCAAGAGCTGTCGGTCGCCCTCGGCGCCAAGGCACACAAAGTGCTGGACGTAACGCTGCTCAATGAGCTGGCCGTCAGCAGCCTGACGCGCGACAATATTCCGGTTCCCGCCTACGATCCCAATCAGAAAAATGCGCTGCCGAGCACCTTCGTGCCGGGCCGCAACATCCTGTTCCTGACGCTGGCGGCGATCTACGCCTACCAGGTGGAAGCGGAAGCGGTGATCACCGGCGTGTGTGAAACCGATTTCTCCGGCTATCCGGATTGCCGCGACGAGTTTGTTAAAGCGTTGAACAAGGCGGTGACGCTGGGCATCGCCCGCGATATCCGCTTCGAAACGCCGCTGATGTGGCTAAACAAGGCCGAGACCTGGGCGCTGGCGGATTATTACCACCAGCTGGATCGCGTGCGCCAGGATACGCTGACCTGCTACAACGGCATCAAGGGTGACGGCTGCGGCGAATGTGCCGCCTGCAACCTGCGCGCCAATGGCCTGATGCAGTACCGGGCCAACCAGGCGGAAGTGATGGCGGCGTTGAAACAGAAGGCCGCTCTGGTCTGAGGCAGTGACGGCGGCAGCCTCTGCCGCCCGTGAGCTTACTGCAGATTATCCTTCGGCGTGAGCGCCTCCAGGCGCTCGCGCAATTCTCCTTCGATCGGCAGCGCACGCTGCGTTTTCAGATCGACGCACACGAAAGTCAGCAGCGCGTCAGCCACCGGCGTCCCCGCCGGATCCTGCGTCACCTTTTGGCTCAGCACCCCGCTCTTGCCATTGAGCTGCACCATCTGGCTGTCGATACGCAGCTTATCCCCCAATACCGCCGGGCTGCGGTAATTGATATTGATGTTCACCACGATGAAAGCGATGTTGTTTTCCGTCATCCAGCGGAACCCGGCCTCGTTCTCCAGCCATTCCCAGCGCGCCTCTTCCAGAAACTCCAGATAGCGGGCGTTGTTAACGTGCTGGTAAACATCAAGGTGATAACCGCGAACTTTGATAAAGGTTTGCATAGGGAACGATCGCTCCTGCCTGGTGATTACAGAAAGAGGGAGCCGCAGCGGCTCCCTCGCCCGTTTGGTCAACGCGCCAAACTGGTAAGACCTGTAAAATGTAGCAGAGGAGTGACGGCCTCAGCGGCATTTTGCCACGCAGCCGCGACCGGGATCACATTTTCAGCCGGGTGCGGTTCTTCTCAAACAGCGCCGGCCCGATGCCCGGCACCTCCTGCAACTGCTCAACCTGGGTGAACGGCCCGTTCTGCTCGCGGTAGCGCACGATGCCTTCCGCCTTCTTCAAACCGACGCCGCTCAAGGCGGCGGCCAGCTGTTCGGCGGTGGCCTGATTGATGCTGACCGCCTCCTCGGCTGTCTTGGTCATCACCGATTGCCCGCCATTGCTCGCCGGTGCTGAGAGCATGGGTGCCGGCGCCTCGGCTTTATCCACCGCGGCGGCCGGCCCCGCCAGGCACAAAAGCAGCGCGGTGAGCGCAGCTTTGACGTGATGACGGTAACCTGATAACGCTTTTTTCTCTGTATGTTGCATGCTGTATCCTCCTTGTGTGTGACAGCACGGCTACCTTGCCGCGGCGGCGAATATTCAGCAATCGGCGGATATCAGATGTGGAAAAGGCCGCGAAAGCGGCCTTTGTTTGTTGCACTGCGTTGCAGAAAAATGCGGCGATTACTGAGGCTGTTGCTCAGCGGCGCCCATTTTGATCTTGGCTTCTTTACGCAGGCTCGCCAGCAGCGAATCGAAGGAAACGCCGGTCGCGCCCTCTTCCATCTTGCCGACGAAGGTTTTCATTTCGTCTTCCGGCAGCGTGCCTGGCTTCACCGCATCGAGCGCGATCAGCACCACGTTGTCCTGGCGATCCTGCGACATGCCGTACACCGGTTTGCCGTCCTGCGGGTGCGGCAGCGCGAACACGCTCTCCACCAGCTGGCTGTCTTCCGGCGCGCGCGCCATCTTCTGCACGGCGCCAAAGCTCAGGCCGGCGGCTTTCATCGCCTCGTCGCCCTTGCCCTGCTTCAGCTCAACCAGCAGCTTCTCGCCCTGCAGTTTCGCTTCCTGCACCGCTTTGTTGCGCTTCACCAGCTCGGCCACGCGGTCTTTCACCTGGTCGAATGGTTCGATACCTTCCGGCTTATGGTCGCTCACGCGCACCACGAAGGCGCGGTCGCCATCTACGGTGATCACGTCGGAGTTGCTGCCCGGCGCGCCGTTCTCGCCGATCAGCGAGCCGTCGAAGATCGCCTGCACGACCGGCTTGAAGTTCAGCGCGGCAGGAATGTTGTCACGGGTGAACCAGTCGCTTTGCGCCGCTTTCACGCCGGCCGCTTCTTCAGCCGAGGCCAGAGATTCGTTGTCGCTGGTCGCCGCTTCGCTCACCTTCTGCTGCAGCGCGTAATACGCGTCTACCGCTTTCTCCTGCTGCACCTGCTTGGCGATGGCGTCATGCACTTCGCTCAGCGGCTTCACTTTCTCAGGTTCGATATCATTCAAACGCACGATCAGGAAGCCGACGGAAGATTTCACCACGCCGGACAGCTGCCCTTTCTCGGTCAGGTTAGCCTGCTTCAGCTCGTCGGCGGTGGTTTCCGGCTCCAGCCAGCCCAGCTCGCCGCCGGTGCGGCGTGAGATGATATCGGTGGATTTCTCTTTCGCCAGGGTGGCGAAATCGGCGCCCTTCTTCAGCTCGTCCAGCACGGCGTTGGCTTCCGCCTCGGTTTTCAGCTGGATCACGCTGTAGTTCTTACGCTCCGGCTGGCCGTAGCTGCTCTTGTGCTGGTCGTAGTAAGCGCTGATGTCTTCTTCGCTCACTTTCACCTTGTCCTGCATGGACGCGGCGTCCAGCGGGATATAGCTCACCTTCACCTGCTCTGGTGCGATGAAGCTGTTTTTGTTCTGATCGTAATACGCCTTCAGTTCGTCGTCACCAGCGCTCTGTTTCGCCTGCAGCGCCTTCAGATCGATGGTCGCCAGGCGCACGTCGCGCTCCTGCAGCACCAGCGCCGCCATGGCTTGCGATTCGGACGGCAGCACGAAACCGGACTCGCCGAAGGCCTGAATCAGCTGCTGATTGACCAGCTGCTGGCGCATCGACTGCGCGAAGTTGTCGGCGGTGTAGCCCATGCGGCCGATCAGGTCGAGGTATTTGGCGTTATCGAACTGGCCGTTGGTCTGGAAGTAAGGCGCCTTGCGGATGGCGTCCTTGATCTGATCGTCGCTGACCGCCAGGCCCAGCTTCTTGGCGTACTGGTCGAGCAGCATGTTGTCGATCAACTGGGACAACACCTGACGGCGCATCTGCTGCATGTAGCCTTCGTTGCCGGCCAGCGCGGAGAACTGGTCACCCAGCTGCTGCTGCATGCGGCTACGCTCGCTTTGGAAAGCCTGTTCCAGCTGAGCGCGTTCGATCGTCTGACCATTTACTTTCGCAGCATAATCGCCGGAGCCGCCGATCAGGTAGTTACCCACCCCGGTCAGAACGAATGACAGGATGATCAGGGCCAGGATGATTTTGAGCACGACGTGATTAGCAGCCGCGCGTAAATTGTCCATCATAGTGTGACAACACTCCGCTGTGATGTGGATTAACAACCCTTGTGCAGGCGCGTTCCCTGCGACAAAAATAAAAAAAGCGCATCAGTCCGATGCGCCTTGTATCTTACCTTACCAGCACCGCTGCGTCAGGTGATTGTTTATTACAAAACCCTGTTACGCTAAACGGTTAGACGCTAAATCAGTTTACAGCGTCTTTCAGCGCTTTCCCTGCACGGAAGGCCGGTACTTTGGCTGCCGCGATTTTGATCTCTTTACCGGTCTGCGGGTTGCGGCCGGTACGAGCCGAACGTTCACGCACGGTGAAGGAACCGAAACCTACCAGAGCCACGTCATCCCCTGCTTTCAGAGAGTCGGTAACGGAAGCGATTACTGCGTCTAAAGCACGTCCCGCTGCCGCTTTGGAAATATCAGCACCTGCGGCAATCTTGTCGATCAGTTGTGACTTATTCACTCTATCATCCCCTCTAGAATTCTATCGTCGCACCGAAAAATCCCTACGGTTGCGACAGCGCAGCTGTTATATCAATCCCATCGAGCCTTAGCAAGCCACCGACTGGGTGGCAAAACGCGGGCCGACAGAGATCTAACTTAGCGGTACAAAAAAATACTGGCAAGTCCGAAATGGCTTGCCAGTATAAGTTTTATCAATGGTTTTTGCGATTCGTCACTATTTTGCCGCTACCGGCAGTGCGCCGAAGGCCGGGTTTTGCAACGCAATGTTCAAAACTTCATCGATTCGCTGCACCGGATGAATCTCCAGATCGGCGATAACATTGTCCGGGATCTCTTCCAGATCGCGCTTGTTCTCGTAAGGGATCAGCACGGTTTTGATGCCGCCGCGATGCGCCGCCAACAGCTTCTCTTTCAGGCCGCCGATCGGCAATACCTGGCCGCGCAGCGTGATCTCGCCGGTCATCGCCACATCGGCGCGTACCGGGTTGCCGGTCAGACAGGAGACCAGCGCGGTGCACATCGCGATACCGGCGCTCGGGCCGTCTTTCGGCGTCGCCCCTTCCGGCACGTGCACGTGGATGTCGCGTTTCTCGTAGAAATCGGCGTTGATGCCCAATTTCTCCGCGCGCGCGCGCACCACGGTCAGCGCCGCCTGAATCGATTCCTGCATCACTTCACCCAGAGAACCGGTGTAGGTCAGCTTGCCTTTGCCCGGCACGCAGGCGGTTTCGATGGTCAGCAGATCGCCGCCCACTTCCGTCCACGCCAGCCCGGTGACTTCGCCCACGCGGTTTTCGGTATCCGCACGGCCGTAATCGACGCGCTGCACGCCCAGGTAATCCTTCAGGTTGTCGCCGTTGATCTCGATATGCTTGCGCTTCTTGTCCATCAGCAGCGTTTTCACCGCTTTACGGCACAGCTTGGAGATTTCACGCTCCAGGCTACGCACCCCGGCTTCGCGGGTGTAGAAGCGAATGATACCGATGATGGCGCTGTCGTCGACCGTCAGCTCGCCTTTTTTCAGCGCGTTGCGCTCAAGCTGCTTCGGCAGCAGGTGCTGCTTGGCAATGTTGAGCTTCTCGTCCTCGGTGTAACCCGACAGGCGGATCACTTCCATACGGTCCAGCAGCGGCGCAGGAATGTTCATCGAGTTCGAGGTGGCGACGAACATCACGTCGGACAGATCGTAATCCACTTCCAGGTAGTGGTCGTTGAACGCCACGTTCTGTTCCGGATCCAGCACCTCCAGCAGAGCGGAGGCCGGATCGCCGCGCATGTCGGAAGACATCTTGTCGATCTCATCCAGCAGGAACAGCGGGTTCTTCACCCCAACCTTGGCCATCTTCTGGATCAGTTTGCCCGGCATCGAACCGATGTAGGTACGGCGGTGACCGCGGATTTCCGCTTCGTCACGCACGCCGCCCAGCGCCATGCGCACGTACTGGCGGCCGGTCGCTTTGGCGATCGACTGCCCCAGCGAGGTTTTACCCACGCCCGGCGGCCCCACCAGACACAGGATCGGCCCCTTGATTTTGCTGACGCGGCTCTGTACCGCGAGGTACTCGAGGATGCGATCCTTGACGCGCTCCAGGCCGTAGTGATCGGTATCGAGCACTTCCTGCGCCTTGACCAGGTCTTTTTTCACCTTGCTACGCGCATTCCACGGCACCTGCAGCATCCAGTCGATGTAGCCGCGCACCACGGTCGCTTCCGCTGACATCGGCGACATCATCTTCAGCTTCTGCAGTTCCGCTTCGGTTTTCTCGCGCGCCTCTTTCGGCATCTTCGCCGCATCGATCTTGCGCTTCAGCGCTTCGTGCTCGTCCGGGGCGTCGTCCATCTCGCCCAACTCTTTCTGAATCGCCTTCATCTGCTCATTCAGATAGTACTCGCGCTGGCTCTTCTCCATCTGCTTCTTGACGCGGTTGCGGATGCGTTTCTCGACCTGCAGCAGGTCGATCTCCGACTCCATCATCGCCATCAGGTATTCCAGACGCTCGGTGATGTCGGACATCTCGAGCACCGACTGCTTGTCGCTGAGTTTCAGCGGCATATGGGCAGCGATGGTGTCCGCCAGGCGCGCGGCGTCGTCGATGCTGTTCAGTGAAGTCAGCACCTCCGGCGGGATTTTTTTGTTCAGCTTGATATAGCCTTCAAACTGATTGATCGCGGTGCGCACCAGCACTTCCTGCTCGCGCTCGTCGATCGCTGGCGACTCAAGGTATTCCGCCTGCGCGGCAAAATGCTCACCGCTGTCGGACAGCGTAGTGATGCGTGCGCGCTGCAGCCCCTCGACCAGCACTTTTACCGTGCCGTCCGGCAGCTTCAACATCTGCAGGATCGACGCTACGGTGCCAACCGAGAACAAGTCGTTAATGCCAGGTTCATCCGTTGAGGCCTCTTTCTGTGCCACCAGCATGATCTTCTTATCGTGATCCATTGCGGCTTCGAGGCACCGAATCGATTTTTCCCGGCCAACAAATAACGGGATCACCATGTGCGGATAAACCACCACGTCGCGCAATGGCAGGACGGGGATTTCAATGCGTTCGGAACGCTCAGGGTTCATAGAGCTCTCTCTTAGTTTAATTTCCGCCAGGTTGAGGGGGAATCTCATGAGACGCAAGCATCTAACGTTTCATAAAATCTGGTTAATGAGTATATGGGGATGAATCTCTTACATTCAACGGCAAGAATGCAGGAAAAAGAAATGGGGGATGAAATCCCCCATTTTGCTGATAACGCTCTGGTTTAACTGGCTAATTATTCGCCAGATGCCTGGGCTTCCGGCTTGCCGTAAATCAGCAGCGGCTTGGATTGGCCGGCGATGACCGACTCGTCGATCACCACTTTGTCTACGCTGTCCATCGACGGCAGATCGTACATGGTGTCGAGCAGCGCGCCTTCCACGATGGAACGCAGGCCGCGGGCGCCGGTTTTGCGCGCCATGGCTTTCTTGGCGATGGCGTTCAGCGCTTCGTCGCGGAACTCCAGCTCCACGCCTTCCAGATTGAACAGCGCCTGATACTGCTTGGTCAGGGCGTTCTTCGGCTCTTTCAGGATCTGAATCAGCGCATCTTCGCTCAGCTCGCTCAGTGTCGCCACCACCGGCAGACGGCCGATGAACTCTGGGATCAGACCGAACTTGATCAAATCTTCCGGTTCGGCCTGCAGCAGCAGTTCGCCCTCGGTCGCCTTCTCGGACTCGCCCTTGACGGTCGCGCCGAAGCCGATGCCGGAGCCGGTGTTGACGCGCTGACCGATCACCTTATCCAGGCCGGCGAAAGCGCCGCCGCAGATAAACAGGATCTTGGAGGTATCAACCTGCAGGAACTCCTGTTGCGGATGCTTGCGCCCACCCTGCGGCGGAACCGCGGCGATGGTGCCTTCAATCAGCTTCAGCAGCGCCTGCTGCACGCCTTCACCCGAGACGTCACGCGTGATCGACGGGTTATCGGACTTGCGGGAAATCTTATCGATTTCATCGATATAAACGATGCCGCGCTGCGCTTTCTGCACGTCATAGTCACATTTTTGCAACAGCTTCTGGATAATATTTTCCACGTCCTCGCCCACGTAACCGGCTTCGGTCAGCGTGGTGGCGTCGGCCATGGTGAACGGCACGTCCAGGAAGCGCGCCAGCGTTTCCGCCAGCAGGGTTTTACCGCTGCCGGTCGGGCCAATCAGCAAGATGTTGCTCTTGCCTAACTCGATACCGTTGCTGGTATCGCCGTTGCGCAGGCGTTTGTAGTGGTTGTACACCGCAACCGCCAGCACTTTCTTCGCCTGCTCCTGGCCGATGACGTAGTCATCCAGGTGGTGGCGAATTTCGTGCGGCGTCGGCAGCGCACTGCGCTCACGATGCGGGGCAACTTCTTTAATCTCTTCGCGAATAATGTCGTTACACAGATCGACACATTCATCGCAGATATACACTGACGGCCCGGCAATCAGCTTACGCACTTCATGCTGGCTTTTGCCGCAAAAAGAGCAGTACAGCAGCTTTCCTGAACCGTCTTTGCGCTTATCTGTCATCAGTCAAACCTCTTCTTTAGTCTTGTCCCGCAGGAAAATCACGGCGGCAGTGCGCCCAAACTCATATCGGGAACGCCGAGGGGCCACAACAGAGCGAGCCCCTGCCCACTCTGATTACTATAGTCCATCGGCGCCGCGTGGTTCTAGCTGCGGTGTGTCAGAATGCCGTCAACCAGGCCGTATTCCACGGCTTCTTCCGCGGTCATAAAGCGATCGCGCTCGGTGTCGCGCTCGATCTGCTCCAGCGGCTGGCCGGTATGCTCGGCCATCAGTTCGTTCATGCGCGCTTTCACCTTAAGGATTTCACGCGCATGGATTTCGATGTCCGTCGCCTGGCCCTGGTAGCCGCCCAGCGGCTGGTGAATCATCACGCGCGAGTTAGGCAGGCAGAAACGTTTGCCTTTGGCACCCGCGGTCAGCAGGAAGGAGCCCATCGAGCACGCCTGGCCCATACAGATGGTGCTGACGTCCGGCTTGATGAACTTCATGGTGTCGTAAATCGACATGCCCGCGGTAATTACCCCACCCGGCGAGTTGATGTAGAGGTAAATGTCTTTTTCCGGGCTTTCCGCTTCGAGGAACAGCATTTGCGCCACGATCAGGTTGGCCATGTGATCTTCCACCTGGCCGGTCAGGAAAATGATGCGCTCTTTCAGCAGGCGGGAATAGATGTCGTAAGAACGCTCCCCGCGTGAAGTCTGCTCTACCACCATCGGCACCAGCGCCATGTTCGGTGCAAATTGATCTCGTTCGCCACTGTATGACATTACCGTCTCCTAATAGAAATTGCCTTGGCGGCCAGGGTATCACCCTAATACGCCGATTCTACTTGAGAACGGCCATGATGACTATGCTCAAGCATTCGACCCGCGCCACACGTACCCGACGGTTATTTCATCCCGCGCACTTTGGCAAACAGCCCCAGAATTATTCTTAACAGATTGGGGGATCCCGGCGCGATTTCAAGCCCAGAGGCCGATTTTCTCCGCGCGCCGAAAACGATGCCGTTATTCTGACCGTTATCATGCCAGCCAGTTCCCCAGGCAACAGGGTAAATATAGTGCATATTGCCCCGCTTAACCTGAGATTAATCAGCAACGTGGCAAAAAGAAAAGCCCGCAACCTGAGGTTGCGGGCTTTTTCATCGTGCGCCGGTTCGCCAGGCGAAACCGGGGGCGCCGTTCATCGCGCCCGGCACGCCGGCATTACGCCTGTTGAGTCTGGTTCATCAGCTCGCTGAAGGTAGTGGCTTTTTCAGTCACTTTCGCTTTTGCCAGCAGGGCTTCAACCGCTTGCTCTTCCAGAGCCACGTTGCGCATGTTGTTCATCAGCTCTTTGTTTTTGCTGTAGAACTCGATGACTTCGCTCGGATCTTCGTAGGCAGAAGCCATTTCTTCGATCAGCGTCTTCACGCGGTCTTCGTCAGCTTTCAGATCGTTGGTGCTGATCACTTCGCCCAGCAGCAGGCCAACCACTACGCGGCGTTTCGCTTGCTCTTCGAACAGCTCGCGTGGCAGTTCCAGCGCTTGCTTCTCGTTGCCGCCGAAACGCTGTGCAGCCTGACGACGCAGTACGTCGATTTCGCCGTCGATCAGGGCAGCAGGCACGTCGATTTCGTTCGCGCTCACCAGACCGTCGATCGCCTGAGACTTGATGCGGTTACGCACGGCGCCTTTCAGCTCGCGCTCCATGTTCTTGCGAACTTCGGTGCGCAGGCCGGCAACGGAACCGTCCGCCACGCCGAAACGCTTGATGAACTCTTCGGTCAGTTCCGGCAGCTCGCGCTCTTCAACTTTCTTCAGCACGATAGCGAACTTGGCCGCTTTGCCCTTCAGGTTTTCCGCGTGGTAATCTTCTGGGAAGTTCACGTCGATGGAGAACTCTTCGCCCGCTTTGTGACCGACCAGGCCTTCTTCGAAGCCTGGGATCATGCGGCCCTGGCCCATTGCCAGTACGAAGTCGGACGCTTTGCCGCCTTCGAACTCTTCACCGTCGATAGAACCGGTGAAGTCAACGGTCACGCGATCTTCAGCTTCCGCTGCGCGATCGGTTTCTTTCCAGGTCGCCTGCTGCTTGCGCAGAGTGTCCAGCATCGCGTCGACGTCTTCGTCGTTCACTTCAACCACTGGTTTTTCAACTTCGATGTTTTCCAGGCCTTTCAGCTCAACTTCTGGATACACTTCGAATTCAACGGCGAAAGTGAAGTCTTCACCTTCTTTGTACTCGCCCGGCACGTAGTTTGGTGCACCGGCCGGATTAATCTTTTCTTTGATGATCGCGTCAACGAAGCTGCGCTGCATCGCTTCGCCCAGCACGTCCTGACGAACAGAGGCGCCGTAACGCTGTTCCACGATGTTCATCGGCACTTTGCCTTTGCGGAAGCCGTCGATACGCACGCTTTTCGCTGCGTTGATCAGCTCTTTCTTCACCGCCTGCTTGATAGTATCAGCCGGTACAGTAATAGAGAGACGGCGCCCAAGGCCTTGAGTGGTTTCTACTGAAACTTGCATCTTGTTACCTCAAAAAAATCACAGTGCTCGGTCAACTCCGTTCCAAGAACCAGGACGGCTACAAATAAGAACCGAGTTCCCTGATGACAGAAGCGTCCCGAAACCATTCCGGAAAAATAAGACGCGACATTATAGCGGCGCATGCATGGCGAGTCGAGGAAAGCTAGGCGGCGCAGGCGCGCTAAAACTCACACTTTTACCGATTCAATCGCCAAAAGGCCGCCAAAACAGACCGAACGTTGGCCATATTGCGCGTCGGCCGTGTCGTCGTCAAAAACAGAAACGGCCCGCAGGCCGTTTCAAAATTCGTCAGTAGTAATACCCTAATTCGAGGGCAAAGTTCCACTGATACCTGAAAATTTCCCCCTCAGGCCAGCGTCCCGGCGCCGCGGCACGGCGGCGAGGCCGGCACGGTATCCTGCAATCCTTCCCACTCTTTGAGCGTATAGGTGTGCAGCGCCAGCGCGTGTACGCCATCGGCCAGTTCTTCCGACAGTACGCCGTAGATAGAGCGGTGACGCGTCAAAAACCGTTCGCCGACGAAGCGATCGCTGACCAATACCACTTTGAAATGACTTTCTGAACCCGCCGGAACGTTATGACGATAGCTTTCATCAACGACTTCCAGATACGCGGGCTCAAACGCCGCCCTTAACTTTGCTTCTATTTGCTCGCGAATCATAGGATCTCCTTACAACACCGGCAGAGGACCGTGCCCATCTAGTTCAATATTAGCCGGTTTTCCCCCGTTTAGACCATCACCGGGACAAATTTCTCTTTTCTGCGGTCAGATGATGAGCGTCATCCCCGCCGCTTGGGGGATTATCCGATTGAGCGGGCCAAAAAAGCGTGTTTTTATCAACGGCAGGTAAAAATTTGTCACTCAGGCGCCTTCCGCGCTTCCACCGCACGGCGGCGATGCTATGATGTCGGCAATTTGTTGTCGGCTATCCCGCTCTGATTATTGCTAAATCCATCGAGAATGAGACAGAAAGCATGTTAAAGAAACTTTGTCTTCCTTTGCTGGCCGCCCTGCTGCTGGCCGGTTGCGCGACCAGCAGCAACACCCTGAACGTCACGCCGAAAATCGTTCTGCCGCAGCAGGATCCTACCCTGCAGGGCATCACCATCAGCATCAACGGCGCGGATCAGCGCACCGATCAGGCGCTGGCCAAGGTGAATCGCGACGGCCAACTGGTCACGCTGACGCCATCGCGCGATCTGCGTTTCCTGCTGCAGGAAGTGCTGGAGAAACAGATGGGCGCTCGCGGCTACATGATCGGCGCCGACGGCCCGGTGGCGCTGCAGATCGTCGTCAATAACCTGTACGCGGACGTTTCCGAAGGGAACCTGCGCTACAACATCACCACCAAAGCCGACATCTCGATCATCGCCCAGGCGAAGAACGGCAACAAGCAGGTGAAAAATTACCGCTCGACGTATAACGTGCAGGGCGCCTTCACGGCCACCAACGAGAAGATCACCGACGCCGTCAACTCCGTGCTGGGCGACGTGATCGCCGACATGGCGCAGGACACCAGCGTCAACGACTTTATCAAGCAAAACGCGCGCTAATCGACGCGCCTTGCGCCGCCCGGCGGATCGGGCGGCGCAGACAGGGAACTCATGTCGAAACACTATCTGAACATCTTCACCCAGCGTAACTCCGCCATTCTGCTGCTGCTGGGCTTCGCGTCGGGTCTGCCGCTGGCATTGACCTCCGGCACGCTGCAAGCCTGGATGACCGTCGAAAATATCGATCTGAAGACCATCGGCATTTTCTCGCTGGTGGGCCAGGCCTACGTCTTCAAATTCCTCTGGTCGCCGTTCATGGACCGCTATACCCCGCCGTTTCTCGGGCGGCGGCGCGGTTGGCTGCTGATCAGCCAGCTGCTGCTGGTGGCGGCGATCGTGGCGATGGGCTTCATGCAGCCCGCGCAGCACCTGTGGTGGCTGGCGGCGTTGGCGGTGCTGGTGGCGTTCTGCTCCGCCTCGCAAGATATCGTGTTCGACGCTTATAAAACCGACCTGCTGAAAGCCGAAGAGCGCGGGGCGGGTGCGGCGATCTCGGTGCTGGGCTACCGGCTGGCGATGCTGGTTTCCGGCGGCCTGGCGCTGTGGCTGGCGGATCGCTATTTCGGCTGGCAGGCCACCTACTGGCTGATGGCCGGATTGATGCTGATCGGCGTGGCTGCCACGCTGATGGCGCCGGAGCCGGATGAAAGCATCCCGGCGCCGCGCACCATGGAACAGGCGGTCGTCGCGCCGCTGCGTGATTTCTTCGGCCGCAACAACGCTTGGCTGATCCTGCTGCTGATCGTGATGTACAAAATGGGCGACGCCTTCGCCGGCAGCCTGAGCACCACGTTCCTGATCCGCGGCGTGGGGTTCGACGCCGGTGAAGTCGGGCTGGTCAACAAAACGCTCGGCCTGTTCGCCACCATCGTCGGCGCCCTGTTCGGCGGCGTGCTGATGCAGCGTCTCACCCTGTTCCGCGCACTGATGCTGTTCGGCGTCCTGCAGGCGGTCTCCAACCTCGGGTATTGGATCCTGGCGGTGACCGACAAGAGCCTGCTCACCATGGGCAGCGCCATCTTCCTCGAAAACCTGTGCGGCGGCATGGGCACCGCGGCCTTCGTAGCGCTGCTGATGACGCTGTGCAACCGTTCGTTCTCCGCCACCCAGTTCGCGCTGCTGTCGGCGCTGTCCGCCGTGGGGCGCGTCTATGTCGGCCCGATCGCCGGCTGGTTCGTCGAAGCCCACGGCTGGCCGTTGTTCTACCTGTTCTCTATCGCCGCCGCCCTGCCCGGCTTGCTGCTGCTCGGCATCTGCCGCCAGACGCTGGAACACACCCAGCAACATGGCGACTTTATGCCGCGCACCGAGTTTTCCGGATCTTACCGCTGGGCGCTGCGCCTGCTGACGCTGGGCTGTTCGCTGTTGGGCCTGTGGTTGCTGTTGCTGATCGCCAATGCGCTGGACTGGACGCAGGCACCGCTGTTGGCCGATCGGCTGCTGCAGGTCGGCGCCGCGCTGAGCCTGCTCGGCGTCGCGATGGGCAGCGCGCTGGACTACCTGGCCCTGCGCCGCACCCGTTTGGCATAATCTGACCGGCCGGCGATTTCGCCGGCCGAAAAAAAAGCGATCCGCGGGTATATTTATTTTGGTAAAAAAAGATAATCGACGCGGAAATTATTTTTTTATCCGACTGCCGCACTCGGAAATAAAATTAAATTCACCTTTAAGACACAATTATTTTACATTAAATAAACCTTTTCTGCGTATTTCCCCGCCGCGCATTTCTTCGCCAAATTCATCATACCTTTAGTTTTCCTTAACATACGGGCTGCTCGTCACGATTCAGCGTGCCAACGCGTTGTTGTCATTGGTAAATTGTCACGCAGGGTTACATCTGTGACCCCCTTAACAGAAAGTGTCAACAAGCCGCTGACACTCCCTTAAGCATGTTTACAGTACTGCAACCTTCCCGTAAAATGCCCGCACACATGAAACGACAATTGAGCCTTTGTTATTGAGGTCGTTAGATGAGACTTAAGAAATACAATAAAAGTATTGGGATGCTGTCATTAATCGCAGGCACTGTATTGCTCAGTGGCTGCGATATGGTTTTGATGAATCCCAAAGGAGCAATTGGTGTTGAGCAACGGACACTGATTATCACTGCAATCGCGTTGATGTTGATCGTGGTGGTGCCAGTTATCTTCATGGCGTTCGCCTTTGCCTGGAAGTATCGTTCTTCCAACAAAGACGCCAAGTACAGTCCGAACTGGGCCCACTCCAACAAGATCGAAGCGGTCGTCTGGACCATTCCTATCATTATCATCGCCATCCTTGGCACCATTACCTGGAAGACTACCCACGAACTCGACCCGTTCAAGCCGATTGTCACCGACAAGAAGCCGATGACGATCGAAGTGGTGTCGCTCGACTGGAAATGGCTGTTCATCTACCCGGAACAAGGCATTGCGACCGTTAATGAGCTGGCTTTCCCGAAAGATGTTCCAGTCGAATTCAAGATCACCTCTAACTCGGTAATGAACTCGTTCTTTATCCCGCAGTTGGGTGGACAGATTTATGCGATGGCCGGCATGCAGACCAAACTGCACCTGATCGGCAACGAAGCCGGTGCCTACAAGGGCATCTCCAGCAGCTACAGCGGCGCAGGCTTCTCCGGTATGAAATTCACCGCGATCGTTACCCCGACCGAAGGCGACTTCGATCAGTGGGTGGCCAAGGTGAAGGCATCGTCTAAAAACCTGAACACCACCGACGACTTTAACAAACTGGCAGAGCCGAGTGAAAACAACCCGGTTGAGTACTTTGCCGCTGTCAAACCGAATTTGTTCAAAGAAACAATTGCCAAATTCATGGGCGACATGGATATGCACAAGGGCGCTGGCGCGCACGAAGGCATGGACATGAGCCAAGGTATGGACATGGGTGAACATGCTGCTCACGCCGGAGCCGAGGAATAACTGATGTTGGGAAAATTAACACTTGATGCGGTTCCGTACCACGAACCGATCATCATGGTCACCGTAGCCGCAATTATTGTCGGGGGCCTGGCAGTGCTGGCGCTGCTGACATATTTCGGCAAATGGAAGTGGCTGTGGAGCGAATGGCTGACTTCGGTCGACCATAAAAAAATTGGTATCATGTACATCATCGTGGCGATGGTCATGCTGCTGCGCGGCTTCGCCGACGCCATCATGATGCGTAGCCAGCAGGCGTTGGCGTCCGCCGGCGAAGCCGGGTTCCTGCCACCGCACCACTACGACCAGATCTTCACCGCGCACGGCGTTATCATGATCTTCTTCATGGCGATGCCTTTCGTAGTCGGCCTGATGAACGTCGTGGTGCCGCTGCAAATCGGTGCGCGCGACGTCGCCTTCCCGTTCCTGAACTCCCTGAGCTTCTGGTTCTTCGTGGTGGGCGTTGTGCTGATCAACATCTCCCTGGGGGTCGGTGAGTTCGCTCAGACCGGTTGGCTGGCGTATCCGCCGCTGTCCGGTAAAGAGTACAGTCCTGGCGTCGGGGTCGATTACTGGATCTGGAGTCTGCAGATTTCCGGTCTGGGTACCCTGCTGACCGGCGTGAACTTCTTCGCCACCATTCTGAAGATGCGTGCCCCTGGCATGCCTATGATGAAGATGCCGGTGTTCACTTGGGCGGCCCTGTGTACTAACGTCCTGATCATCGTTTCTTTCCCAATTCTGACCGTCACCATCGCGCTGCTGACCCTGGATCGCTATCTGGGCACCCATTTCTTCACCAATGATATGGGCGGCAATATGATGATGTACATCAACCTGATTTGGGCCTGGGGTCACCCAGAGGTGTATATCCTGGTTCTGCCGGTGTTCGGCGTGTTCTCTGAAGTCACCGCGACCTTCTCTAGAAAACGCCTGTTCGGCTATACCTCACTGGTATGGGCAACCATCGCGATCACCGTTCTGTCGTTCATCGTCTGGTTGCACCACTTCTTCACCATGGGGTCCGGCGCGAACGTTAACGCCTTCTTCGGTATCGCCACCATGATCATTTCCATCCCGACCGGGGTGAAAATCTTCAACTGGCTGTTCACCATGTATCAGGGCCGTATCAAACTCAACTCCGCGATGCTGTGGACCGTTGGCTTCATCATCACCTTCTCCGTAGGTGGTATGACCGGCGTTCTGCTGGCGGTGCCGGGCGCGAACTTCGTGCTGCACAACAGCCTGTTCCTGATCGCTCACTTCCACAACGTCATCATCGGCGGCGTGGTGTTCGGTTGCTTCGCGGGCCTGACCTACTGGTTCCCGAAATCCTTCGGCTTCACGCTGAACGAAAAATGGGGCATCCGCGCGTTCTGGTTCTGGATCATCGGCTTCTTCACCGCCTTCATGCCGCTGTACGCATTGGGCTTTATGGGCATGACCCGTCGTATCAGCCAGAACATCAACCCTGAGTTCCACCCTCTGCTGCTGGTTGCAGCCGGCGGTGCGGCGCTGATCGCCTGCGGCATCCTGTGCCAGCTGATCCAGATCTTCGTCAGTATCCGTGACCGCGAACAGAACCGCGATCTGACCGGTGACCCATGGGGCGCTCGTACTCTGGAGTGGTCAACTTCGTCTCCACCGCCGTTCTATAACTTTGCCGTAGTGCCGCAGATTCATGACCGTGATGAATTCTGGGACATGAAAGAAAAAGGCGAAGCGTATAAGAAACCGGCTAAATACGAACCGATTCATATGCCTAAGAACACCGGCGCCGGCGTGATCATCGCCTTCTTCAGCCTGGTCTTCGGTTTCGCAATGATTTGGGAAATCTGGTGGATGGCTCTGGCCGGCTTCATCGGTATGATCGTTGTCTGGATCGGCAAGAGCTTCGATCACGATGTTGACTACTATGTGCAGGTTGATGAAATCGAGCGCATTGAGAACCAACACTACGAACAAATCCGTAAAGCAGGCGTGAACCATGTCAACTGAAACTCTGACCAATCATAACGCAGCCCATGCAGAGCATGGGCACCACGACGCGGGTGGAACCAAGGTCTTCGGATTCTGGATCTACCTGATGAGCGACTGTATTTTGTTTGCGAGCTTGTTCGCGACTTATGCAGTCCTGGTGAACGGGACCGCCGGCGGTCCCTCAGGCAAAGACATCTTCGACCTGAAGTTTGTCCTGGTCGAAACTTTCCTGCTGTTGTTCAGCTCCATCACCTACGGCATGGCGATGATCGCCATGAACAAGGGTAAAGTTGGCGGTGTAAACACCTGGCTGTTCCTGACCTTCCTGTTTGGTCTGGGCTTTGTGGCGATGGAAATCTATGAATTCCATCACCTGATCGCCGAAGGCTTCGGTCCGGATCGCAGCGCGTTCCTGTCCAGCTTCTTCGCGCTGGTCGGCACCCACGGTCTGCACGTAACTTCCGGCCTGATTTGGATCATCGTGATGATGATTCAGGTGAGCAAGTTCGGCCTGACCGCGACCAACAAAACCCGCCTGATGTGCCTGAGCCTGTTCTGGCACTTCTTGGACGTGGTCTGGATCTGCGTATTTACCGTTGTCTACCTGCTGGGGGTTATGTAATGAGCCATTCATCCCATGAAACCTCTCACGGCGGCGCAAGCCACGGCAGCGTGAAGTCATACCTGGTCGGCTTTATCCTGTCGATCATCCTGACGGTAATTCCATTTGCGATGGTAATGAACGGCACTGCCTCTCATTCCACCATCCTGGCGGTTGTTGTCGGTATGGCGGTTATCCAGGTGGTTGTTCACCTGGTTTACTTCCTGCACATGAACACCTCATCGGAAGAGCGCTGGAACCTGGTGGCATTGCTGTTCACCGCTATGATCATCGGTATCGTTGTTGTAGGTTCACTCTGGATTATGTACAACCTCAACATCAATATGATGGTCGATTAAGAGCTGAGCTGCACGTGATGATTAAGCAATACCTGCAAGTCACTAAACCAGGAATTATTTTCGGCAATTTAATTTCTGTCGTTGGGGGATTCCTGCTCGCTTCCAAAGGGAGCATCGACTATCCCCTGTTTCTCGCCACCCTGGTGGGTGTCTCGTTGGTGGTCGCGTCGGGCTGTGTGTTTAACAACTACATCGACCGCGACATCGACAAGAAAATGGAGAGAACGAAGAATCGGGTGCTGGTAAAAGGCCTGATCGCGCCGAGTGTCACCCTGGTTTATGCGACCGTGTTGGGTATTGCGGGCTTCGCGTTGCTGTATATCGCGGCCAACCCGCTGGCCATGTGGCTGGCGGTGATGGGCTTCGTGGTTTATGTCGGCGTTTACAGCCTGTACATGAAACGCCACTCGGTCTACGGCACGCTGATCGGCAGCCTGTCGGGCGCCGCGCCGCCGGTTATCGGCTATTGCGCGGTGACCAACGAGTTCGACGCCGGCGCGTTGATCCTGCTGGCTATCTTTAGCCTGTGGCAGATGCCGCATTCTTATGCGATCGCTATCTTCCGCTTTAAAGATTACCAGGCGGCCAACATTCCGGTCCTGCCGGTGGTGAAAGGCATTTCCGTCGCCAAGAACCACATCACGGTCTACATCCTGGCGTTTATGATCGCCACGCTGATGCTGACCTTGGTAGGTTATGCCGGCTACAAGTACCTGATCGTCGCTGCGGCGGTGAGCGTATGGTGGCTCGGCATGGCGCTGCGCGGTTACAAGACCGAAAACGACAGCGTCTGGGCGCGTAAACTGTTCGTGTTCTCCATCGTCGCCATCACCTCGCTGAGCGTGATGATGTCGATCGACTTCAGCGCCACGGCGGCGCCTGAAGCGCTGGTGACCTACGTTTGGTAAGCCAAATCATCTGTGAATGGGCCGCTTTTGCGGCCCATTTTATTTGTCACGCCGAAAAGCGGCCGAACTGTAATATCTGTTAAACAACATTCGATTTACCCCCCCTGCCCTGCACACTAAAATGACGCAGCTTTACAGAAGTCATGCCATCAGGCGCTGTTTCAACGTCTGATGGCATGGTTTTTACCGAGGTTTGATGTGAACGATAATTCAATGACCCCGCAGGAGCGCCGCGCCACCTGGGGATTGGGCACCGTATTCTCCCTGCGCATGCTCGGCATGTTTATGGTACTGCCGGTGCTGACCACCTACGGCATGGCGCTCAACGGCGCCAGCGAAGCGCTGATCGGCATCGCCATCGGCATCTACGGCCTGGCGCAGGCGGTGTTTCAAATCCCGTTCGGCCTGGTGTCCGATCGCATCGGCCGCAAGCCGCTGATCGTCGGCGGCCTGCTGATCTTTGCCCTCGGCAGCGTGATCGCCGCCGCGACCGATTCGATCTGGGGCGTGATCCTCGGCCGCGCGCTGCAAGGCTCCGGCGCGATCGCCGCCGCGGTCATGGCGCTGCTCTCCGATCTGACCCGCGAGCAGAACCGCACCAAGGCGATGGCGTTTATCGGCGTCAGCTTCGGCATCACCTTTGCCATCGCCATGGTATTGGGCCCTATCATCACCCACGCCTTCGGCCTGCATGCGCTGTTCTGGATGATCGCCGTACTGGCGCTGGCCGGCATTGTCATCACCCTGGCGGTAGTGCCTTCCGCCGACACTCACCTGCTGAACCGCGAGTCCAGCATCGTGCGCGGCAGCTTCCGCAAAGTGCTGAGCAACTCGCGCCTGCTGAAGCTCAACTTCGGCATCATGTGCCTGCATATCCTGCTGATGTCGAGCTTCGTGGCGCTGCCGCTGGCGATGGAAAAAGCCGGGCTGGCGGCCAGCGAGCACTGGATCGTCTACCTGGTCACCATGCTGGTATCGTTCGCCGCCGTGGTGCCTTTCATCATCTATGCCGAAAAATATCGCCGCATGAAGCAGGTCTTTATGGGCTGCGTGGCGGTGCTGTTCTGCGCCGAAGTGCTGCTGTGGCTCTCCGGCGCGCACCTGTGGGGCATCATCGCCGGCGTGCAGCTGTTCTTCATGGCCTTCAACGTGATGGAAGCCATTCTGCCTTCGCTGATCAGCAAAGAGTCACCGGCCGGCTACAAGGGCACCGCGATGGGGGTCTACTCCACCAGCCAGTTTATCGGCGTGGCGATCGGCGGCAGCCTCGGCGGCTGGCTGTACGGTTTGCAGGGGGCGGGCTTGGTGTTTATCGCCGGCGCCGTACTAGCCGCGCTCTGGTTCCTGGTCAGCAGCACCATGAAAGAACCGCCGTATGTCAGCAGCCTGCGCATTACGCTGTCGGAACTGGCGGTGAAAGATTCGGCGCTGGAAAGCCGCCTGAAGGCGCAGCCCGGCGTGGCCGAGGCGATCGTAGTGCCGGAAGAGCGCAGCGCCTACGTCAAGGTGGATACCAAGCAGACCAATCGCGGTCAGCTGGAAGCGCTGGTCAATTCGCTGTAAAGAATCAGGGCCGGCAATGCCGGCCCCGTAGAGATTAATCGCGGAAGTTCTTGAACTGGAACGGCTGCCCCAGATCGCCGCCGCGCACCAGCGCCATCACGCTCTGCAAATCGTCGCGTGACTTACCGGTCACCCGCACTTCTTCGCCCTGGATCTGCGCCTGCACCTTCAGCTTGCTGTCTTTGATCAGCTTGACGATTTTCTTCGCCACAGAGGTTTCAATCCCCTGCTTCAGCTTGGCTTCCACGCTGTAGGTTTTACCGCTGTGGGTAAACTCTTCCGGGATCTCCAGCGCGGCGCCGTCGATGCTGCGCTTGCTCAGCTTTTCGCGCAGAATATCGAGCAGCTGCTGCACCTGGAAATCAGACTCGGTGGCAACCTTGATGCTTTGGTCTTTCTCGTTTAGCTCAAAGCTGGCCGGCACGTTGCGAAAATCCCAGCGGGTGCCGAGATCGCGGGTGGCGTTCTCAACGGCGTTACGCACTTCCTGCATATCAATTTCGGAAACGATGTCGAAAGATGGCATACTTCTTCCTCCTGAATGAGTGCCTAATAGCTTAGGCGATTTTGATGCCGAGCATGATAACCGCTTTGCCGCCTCAGACAAAATCTGCTGAACGCACGCAGGGATAGCGCTTCGGGCTGCCATAAAGCCTATAGTTAATTCACGGTAATTGAGCGGTATTCCCGTGTTTCCAAGGAGACTGAATGAAAATAACCATTCTTGGTTGCGGCGCGCTCGGACAACTGTGGCTCTCCCGGCTGTATCAGCAGGGCCACGATGTACAGGGATGGCTAAGAGTGCCGCAGCCTTTTTGCGCGGTGAACGTGATAGAGCCGGAAGGCGTCTCGTTTAATCGCAACTTGCCCACTAACGATCCAGAGCACCTTGCGCAAAGCGAGCTGCTGCTGGTGACGCTGAAAGCCTGGCAGGTGTCCAGCGCGGTCAGCGCACTGCTGCCGAAGCTGAACCCCCAGTGCGCCATTTTGCTGCTGCACAACGGCATGGGCACCCAAGAGGAGCTACCGCCGAACGGCCAGCCGATCCTGCAGGGCACCACCACCCACGCCGCGCGCCACGAAGGCAGCACCATTATCCACGTCGCCACCGGCATCACCCACATCGGCCCGACCTCGCCGGCCGCCCAGCACCTCAGCCACCTGGCGGAAGTGCTGCATCAGGCGCTGCCCGACGTTGCCTGGCACAACAACATCGCCTCGGCCAACTGGCGCAAGCTGGCGGTCAACTGCGTGATCAACCCGCTGACGGCGCTGTACGGCTGCCGTAACGGCGATCTGCAGCGCTACCCGGAACAGATCGAAACGCTGTGCCGTGAAGTCGCCAGCGTGATGGCGATGGAGGGCTACCACACCTCCTGCGAAGGCCTGATGCAATACGTGATGGACGTGATCCATAGCACCGCCGACAACGTTTCGTCGATGCTGCAGGACATCCGCAACCAGCGGCACACCGAGATCGACTACATCACCGGCTATCTGCTGCGCCGCGCGCGCAGCCACGGCCTCACGCTGCCGGAGAATGCGCGGCTGTTTGAACTGATTAAACGAAAGGAAAATGAATATGAGCGTATCGGCGCTGGTCTGCCTGGCACCTGGTAGCGAAGAAACCGAAGCCGTCACTGCCATCGATCTGCTGGTGCGGGCGGGCGTAAAAGTCACTACCGCCAGCGTTGCCGGCGACGGCGAGCTGACTATCGTCTGTTCGCGCGGCGTCAAACTGCTGGCCGACGCGCCGCTGGTGGCGATCGTCGATGAGCCGTTCGACGCCATCGTGCTGCCCGGCGGCCTGAAAGGCGCAGAATGCTTCCGCGACAGCCCGCTGCTGGTAGAAAAGGTGCGGCAGATGCATCTGCAGGGCAACATCGTCGCCGCCATCTGCGCGGCACCGGCGCTGGTGCTGCAGCACCACGATCTGTTCCCGGTCGGCAACATGACCGGCTTCCCTGGCCTGAAAGACCAGATCCCGGCGGATAAATGGATGGAGCGCCGCGTGGTGTACGACGCCCGCGTCAACCTGCTCACCAGCCAGGGGCCGGGCACCGCGATGGAGTTCGCGCTGAAGCTGATAGACCTGCTGCTCGGCAAGGCCAAAGCGGCGGAGATCGCCGCGCAGCTGGTGCTGATCCCGGGGATGTACGATTTTCGCGACTGAGCGGCTTGCCGATAAAAAAAGGGCTGAACACCGGTTCAGCCCTTGTCGTTTATGCCGCTGCGTGCGTTACGGGCGATAAACCTTCACGTTGCTGAAGCCTTGCTCCAGCAGGTACAGCGCCTGCAGGCGGCTCATCACGCCGCGCTCGCAATACAGCAGATAGGTTTTGCTCTGATCCAGATCGCCAAACTGGGTGCTCAGCTTGTAGAACGGTAGCGCTTTCACTTCAACCTGTTCCAGCTGCAGCGGCTTCTCTTCCTGCTCGTCGTTGGAGCGGATATCCAGGATCACCTCGTCGGCGCCGAAGGCCGCGACGGTTTCCACCTCGGTGACCTGCTCCTGCGCCTGCTCGGCGATAGAGCGAATATCGACGTTCTTCGCTTCGCTCACCACCCGGTCGAGAATGCTGAAATCGAAGTGGCTCTCTTCCTCTTCGATCTTGGCCTTGATCGCTTTCACCGTCGGGCTCTTCGAAATCACACCGCAGTATTCCGGCATGGTTTTGGCGAAGTCTTCGGTGCCGATTTCGCGCGCCAGTTTGATGATGTGCTCTTTATCGTGCGAGATCAGCGGACGCAGGATCAGGGTATCGGACGCATTGTCGATCAAACGCAGGTTGGTCAGCGTCTGGCTGGAGACCTGCCCCAGCGCCTCTCCGGTCACCAGCGCCTGCACGCCGTAGCGTTCGGCCACTTGCGAAGCAGCGCGGACCATCATGCGCTTGAGCACCACGCCCATCTGGCCGTCGTCGACCTTCTCCAGGATCTCACCGACCACCGGCTCGAAGTCGATGGCAACGAAGCGCACCTTGTGCGAGCTGGCGAAGCGATTCCACAGGTAGTGCGCCACCTGCTTCACGCCGATCTCGTGCGCGGCGCCGCCCAGGTTGAAGAAGCAGAAGTGCACGCGGCAGCCGCGGCGCATCAGCATGTAGCTGGACACGCCCGAGTCGAAACCGCCGGAAATCAGCGACATTACGTCTTCCTGAGTGCCGACCGGGTAACCGCCGATGCCTTCGAGGCGGCGTTTGACCAACATCAGCTTGTCGTCTTCGATCTCCAGGTTTACCGTGACCTGCGGGCGGGTCAGGTTAACGCGCGCGCTTTCGATGTGTTGGTTCAGGCCGCCGCCGACGTAGCGCTCCACGTCCTGCGAGTTGAACGCCTGCTTGCCGCGGCGCTTGACGCGCACGCAGAAGGTTTTGCCTTCCAGCTGGGCGCGGTAGGCTTCCAGCGTCTGCTCAAAGATGTGGTGGATATCGGTATAAGCGCGATCTTCCACTTCCAGAATATGGTGGATACCGGGAATACGCGTCAGGGCGTCAGCAATGATCGGCCGCTGGTTTTCATCTTTGGCGCGAACTTCGATATGATCCCAGTGACGGACGACCGCCAGCGTTTCATCATACTGCTTCAGGACGTTGCGAATATTGGTCGAGAGAATCTTGATAAAGCGCAAGCGCACAGATTGGCTCTTGATGGTGATTTCCGGGAACAATTTAATGATAAACTTCATGGCGGTCTTTGTTGTCAGATAAGAATTACGGCGCGGAGTATATCACCATATCGCCGTGCTCTGCGCACAAAACCACACATGAGCGCCATGATTTGCTAATCAAGATCCGCTAGGATAGGCTCTGGCGCCACGGTTCACATGATGACGTAAAAAGAAAATTATGCCGAAAAAACCAGCACAATCAGCCAGTACAGAGCAAACTGCCAGCTTTGAAAGCGCCCTCGGCGAGCTGGAAAGCATCGTGACGCGCCTGGAGTCAGGCGAACTGCCGCTGGAAGACGCGCTAAACGAGTTCGAACGCGGTGTACAGCTGGCGCGTCAGGGCCAGCAGAAACTGCAACAGGCGGAACAGCGTGTGCAGATACTTCTTAACGACAGCGCCGACGATGCGGCGCTGGCGCCTTTCACACCGGATGCCGAGTAACCGACATGTCTGAGATCGCCCCATCGGCCGCTTTTGCCGATCAACTGCAGATTTTCCGCCAGCGCGCCGATCGCGCGCTGCTGGACTTCATCGCCCCGCTGCCGTTCAACGATGGCAACATGGTGGCGGCGATGCGTCACGGCGCCTTACTGGGCGGCAAGCGCCTGCGCCCGTTCCTGGTGTACACCACCGGCCAGATGTTCGGCGTGTCGCTGGCTAACCTGGACGCGCCGGCGGCAGCGGTGGAATGCATTCACGCCTACTCGCTGATCCACGACGATCTGCCGGCGATGGACGACGACGATCTGCGCCGCGGCCAGCCGACCTGCCACATTAAATTCGGCGAAGCCAACGCGATACTGGCCGGCGATGCGCTGCAAACGCTGGCGTTTTCGATCCTGGCCGATGCCGAAATGCCTGACGTGGCCCTGCGCGATCGGCTGGCGATGGTCTCTGAACTGGCGGCCGCCAGCGGCGTAGCCGGCATGTGCGGCGGCCAATCGCTGGATCTGGAAGCCGAAGGCAAGCGCGTTGATCTGCAGGCGTTGGAGCAGATCCATCGCCATAAAACCGGCGCGCTGATCCGCGCGGCGGTGCGCCTGGGCGCGCTGAGCGCCGGCGAAGCCGGGCGAGCGGCGCTGCCGCAGCTGGATCGTTATGCCGCCGCGGTCGGCCTGGCGTTCCAGGTGCAGGATGACATTTTGGACGTTGTCGGCGAGACTGAGAAAATCGGCAAGCGCCAGGGAGCGGACCAACAACACGGAAAGAGTACCTACCCGGCGTTACTCGGGCTTGACAGCGCGAAAGCAAAAGCGTGGGATCTCTATCAGGAAGCATTAGCTGCATTGGACACTTTGGCAGCGCAATCTTATAACACAGCGCCATTGCGAGCGTTAGCCAGCTTCATTATTGAACGCGACAATTAACGTGTGACGTTAACTCCTCTGATATGAGTATCGAATGAGTCTTGATATAGCCAAATACCCAACCCTGGCGCTAGCGGAAAACCCCGAGGAACTCCGCTCGCTGCCCAAAGAGAGCTTGCCGAAGCTGTGCGATGAGCTGCGGCAATACCTGCTGAACAGCGTCAGTCGCTCCAGCGGCCACTTTGCCTCCGGGCTGGGTACCGTCGAACTGACGGTGGCGTTGCATTTCGTCTACAACACGCCGTTCGATCACCTGGTGTGGGACGTCGGCCACCAGGCCTACCCGCACAAAATTCTGACCGGCCGCCGCGACCGTATCGCCACCATTCGGCAAAAGAACGGCCTGCATCCGTTCCCGTGGCGCGCCGAAAGCGAATACGACGTGCTGTCGGTCGGCCACTCATCGACCTCGATCAGCGCCGGCCTCGGCATGGCGGTGGCGGCAGAGCGTGAAGGCAAAGGCCGCCGCACGGTGTGTGTGATCGGCGACGGCGCCATCACCGCCGGCATGGCGTTCGAAGCGATGAACCACGCGGGCGACATCAATCCGGACATGCTGGTGGTGCTGAACGACAATGAGATGTCGATCTCGGAAAACGTCGGCGCGCTGAACAATCACCTGGCGCAGCTGCTGTCCGGCAAGCTTTACTCCACCCTGCGCGAAGGCGGCAAGAAAGTGCTGGCCGGCGTGCCGCCGATCAAGGAGCTGGTGAAACGCACCGAAGAGCACCTGAAAGGCATGGTGGTGCCGGGCACGCTGTTCGAAGAGCTGGGCTTTAACTACATCGGTCCGGTAGACGGGCACGACGTGCAGGGGCTGGTTGCCACGTTGAAAAACATGCGCGATCTGAAAGGCCCGCAGCTGTTGCACATCATGACCAAGAAAGGCCGCGGTTACGCACCGGCGGAGAAGGATCCGATCAGCTTCCACGCCGTACCGAAGTTCGATCCTGCCAGCGGTACGCTGCCGAAAAGTGCCGGCGGTCTGCCGACCTATTCGAAAATCTTCGGCGACTGGCTGTGTGAAACCGCCGCCAAAGACAGCTCGCTGATGGCAATCACGCCGGCCATGCGCGAAGGCTCCGGCATGGTGCAGTTCTCCCGCGACTACCCGCAGCAATATTTCGACGTGGCGATTGCCGAGCAGCACGCGGTTACCTTCGCCGCCGGGCTGGCGATCGGCGGCTACAAACCGGTGGTGGCGATCTATTCCACCTTCCTGCAGCGCGCCTACGATCAGCTGATTCACGACGTGGCGATCCAGAACCTGCCGGTGATGTTCGCCATCGATCGCGGCGGCATCGTCGGCGCCGACGGCCAGACTCACCAGGGGGCGTTCGATCTGTCGTTCATGCGCTGCATCCCGACCATGGTGATCATGACGCCGAGCGACGAGAACGAATGCCGCCAGATGCTGTATACCGGCTATCACTACAATGCCGGCCCGAGCGCCGTGCGCTATCCGCGCGGCACCGGCACCGGCGCGGCGCTGGAGCCGCTCAACCTGCTGCCGATCGGCAAAGGCGTGGTGCGCCGCCAGGGGGAAAAGATCGCTATTCTCAACTTCGGCACCCTGCTGCCGGAGGCTGCGCAAGCGGCGGAAGCACTCAACGCCACGCTGGTCGACATGCGCTTCGTCAAACCGCTGGACGAGCAGCTGGTGCTCGAACTGGCCGCCAGCCATGAAACGCTGGTCACGCTGGAAGAGAACGCGATCATGGGCGGCGCCGGCAGCGGCGTCAACGAACTGCTGATGGCCAAACGCCGTCCGGTGCCGGTGCTGAACCTCGGCCTGCCGGACAGCTTCGTCTCGCAGGGCACCCAGGAAGAACTGCGCGCCGATCTGGGGTTGGATGCTGCTGGCATTCAGCGCCAAATCGAAACCTGGCTGGCGCAGTAATCGCCACTCGCGCCTGACAAAACGCCTCCGCCCTCGGGGGCGTTTTTGTTTCCGCCCCCTCTCGCCGAGATCCGCGCTACAGTTACTGTCTGAGCTGTGAATGGGAGGCAAGCATGAAGTACCTGAAACTGGGCAACACCGATCTGAACGTCTCGCGCATCTGCCTGGGTTGCATGACCTACGGCGAACCAAACCGCGGCAATCACGCCTGGACGCTGCCGGAAGAGAGCAGCCGTCCGCTGCTGAAACAGGCGCTGGAAGCCGGCATCAACTTTTTCGACACCGCCAACAGCTATTCCGACGGCAGCAGCGAGGAAATCCTCGGCCGGGCGCTGCGCGACTATGCGCGCCGCGAAGACGTGGTGATCGCCACCAAGGTGTATTTCCCGCTGAGCAACCTGAAGCGCGGTTTATCGCGCGTCAACATCATGCAGTCCATCGACGACAGCCTGCGGCGCCTGGGCACCGACTATGTCGATTTGCTGCAAATCCATCGCTGGGATTACGAAACGCCGCTGGAAGAGACGCTGGAAGCGCTGCACGACGTGGTGAAAGCCGGTAAGGCGCGTTACATCGGCGCCTCCTCGATGTACGCCTGGCAGTTCGCCAAGGCGCTGTATACCGCCGATCTGCACGGCTGGACGCGCTTCGTCAGCATGCAGGATCAATACAACCTGATTCAGCGCGAAGAAGAGCGCGAAATGCATCCGCTGTGCGCCGCCGAAGGCATCGCCGTGCTGCCGTGGAGCCCGCTGGCACGCGGCCGCCTGACCCGCCCCTGGGGCGAAACCACCGCGCGGCTGGTTTCCGACCGGTTCGGCAAGAGCCTGTATGAGGAAACTGAAGGCATCGACGCCATTATCGCCGAGCGCGTCGCCAGCCTCGCCGAGGAACGCGGCGTTTCACGCGCACAGATCGCGCTGGCCTGGCTGCTGAACAAACCGGCGGTCAGCACGCCGATCGTCGGCGCTTCGCGCAGCGAACAGCTGGACGACGCCATCGCCGCGGTCGATTTGAGTTTGTCGCCGCAAGAGGTCGCGGAGCTGGAGACGGCTTACGTGCCGCATCGGGTGACGGGATTTGAATAAGAGAGACGGGCGCGAAACAGCGCGCCCGTCTGTCAGAACAGCCCGATCGGCCAGTGGTGCCCAATCAGGTAGATGATGCCGGCGGACAGCACGCCGGCGATGATATCGTCGACCATGATGCCCATGCCGCCATGCACGTTGCGGTCGAACCAGCGGATCGGCCACGGTTTCCACATATCCAGAATGCGGAAGATGACGAAACCGGCGGCAACCCAGCGCCAGTCGTTGACCGGCAGCGCCATCAGCGTGATCCACATGCCGACGAACTCGTCCCAGACGATGCTGCCGTGATCGTGCACCTTCATGTCTTTTGCCGTGCGGTGGCAAATATAGACGCCGATGCAGATGCTGAACATCACCGCCAGCGAGTAAAGCTGCCACGGTAGCTGGATCAGCAGCAGCCAGAACGGGATCGCCGCCAGCGATCCCATGGTGCCCGGCATCACCGGCGACAAACCGCTGCCAAACCCGGTGGCCAGCAGGTGCCACGGATTGCTCATCCGCAGCCGACGCTTGGCTTCATCCATGGGTGCCCGGCTCCGCGTTGAAATGATCGAACCCAATCCAATCCAGCTCTACCGCTTCGTCGTTGCGATAATAGCGGATGCCTTCAGACAGCGGGCCAATTTGGCCGATGCAGGTGTAGTCGGCCCCGAGGTGGCTCAGCGCCACTTCCAGCGCGCCGCGGTTGATCTCCGGCACGGTGAAGCACAGCTCATAATCTTCGCCGCCCGCCAGCGCCCAACGCAGCGCCTGCTCGGCATCGGCGTGGCCGCTCAGCGCCTGCGACATCGGCAGCTCGTCCAGCACGATGCGCGCGCCACAGTCGCTGGCCTTCAGGATATGCTTCAGATCGGAAATCAGGCCGTCGGAGATGTCGATCGCCGAGCTGGCCAGATCCCGCAGCGCCTGCCCCTGCAGCACCCGCGGCTGCGGCCGCAGATGGCGGGCGACCAGATAATCGCGCGCCGCCGCATCCTTCACCGCCAGGCGATCCTGCAGGATCGCCAGACCGGCGGCGCTGTCGCCCAGCGTGCCGGTCACATAGATCCAGTCGCCGATGCGCGCACCGCTGCGGGTCAGCGCCCGGCCGGCCGGGATCAGCCCCTGAATGGTCAACGTCATGCTCAGCGGGCCGCGCGTGGTATCGCCGCCGATCAGTTGCATGCCGTAATAGTTGAGCTGGTCGAACAGGCTGTCGCTGAAGGCCTTCAGCCAGGGCTCGTCCACCTCCGGCAGGGTCAGCGCCAGCGAAAGCCAGGCCGGATCGGCGCCCATCGCCGCCAGATCGCTCAGATTGACCGCCAGCGCCTTATAGCCGAGATCGGCCGGATCGATGTCCGGCAGGAAGTGAATGCCCGCGACCAACGTATCGGTACTGACGGCCACCAGCTGTTTTTCCGGCACTGCCAGCAGTGCGCAGTCATCTCCAATGCCCAACTGTACATCCCGGCGCACGCGCTTAAACCGGTCAAAATAGCGGGCAATGAGGTCAAATTCGCCGCATGCCATATCGATATTCCACTAGAAGAAATTAAGGCCGGGAATGCCGGCCTTAAAGTTTTACTTTTTCTTGCGAAGGGTTGGCGCCACTTTATCCAGCACCCCGTTCACAAACTTGTGGCTGTCTTCCGCGCCGAAGGTTTTCGCCAGTTCGATCGCTTCGTTGATTGCCACCTTGTAAGGGACATCCTCGCGCATTTTCAGTTCAAACAGCGCGACGCGCAGCACCGCGCGCTCCACCTGGCCCAGCTCTTCGAGCTGACGCGACAGGTAAGGCGCCATCAGTTCGTCCAGCATACCTGCATTCACTGCCGCGCCGGACAGCAACTCGCGAAAATAGGCGACGTCAACATCTTTGACATCCTGCTCCGTCAGGAACTGGTGTTCAACATCGGCAAGGTCGTTTTTAGACAACTGCCAAGAGTAAAGCGCTTGAACAGCGCACTCACGAGCGCGGCGACGAGCAGCAGGTTTCACGGAATTCCCCTTAACTAAATTCAGGCTTTAATAGCTTTGATAACATTAATCATTTCAAGTGCGGTCAGCGCGGCTTCAGCGCCCTTGTTGCCCGCTTTGGTGCCGGCGCGTTCGATCGCCTGCTCGATGCTTTCGGTGGTCAGCACGCCAAAAGCAACCGGGATTTCGGCATTCATCGCAACGTTGCCGATGCCGGAGCTGGCTTCGCCCGCCACATATTCGAAGTGCGCGGTGCCCCCACGGATAACGGTGCCCAGCGCGATAACCGCGTCGTATTTGCCGGTTTTGGCCAATACGCTCGCCGTCAGCGGCAGCTCGTAAGCGCCCGGGACCCAGACAACGGTGATGTTGTCGTCAGCAACCTGACCAATGCGTTTCAGCGCGTCGATGGCGCCTTCCAGCAGGCTGTCGTTGATGAAATTGTTAAAACGTGCAATTGCGATCGCCACACGGGCATTTGGAGTAGCAACAACACCTTCGATAACTTTCATGGGCTTTCCTTAAAAATGGGTTCAATACCCCGCAGGGGGGCGGATTCTATCATATTCTTTCATCGCCTGCGCGGCGCTTTTGTAAAACCGGCGCGCGGGCGCGAGATTCAGTGTTTCGCCCGCAGGCGCAAACGCAGATCGGGGCCGACCTGACGCACGTCGCTAAAGACGAATTCCGGCGCGTCGGCCAATCGCTCCAGGCCCGGCAGGTGGCACAGGCCACGGCCATTATCGCCCAACAGTTTCGGCGCGATGTACAAAATGAGCTCATCCACCAGGCCGGCCTGCAGCAGCGCGCCGGCCAGCGATGCGCCCGCCTCCACCCAGATTGAATTCACCTGGCGCTTGGCCAACAGCATCATCATCACCACCAGATCGACGCCGCCGCCGTGCGCCGGGCAGATAAACTGCTCAACGTCTTGCGGCCAGGTCTGTTCATCCGCCTGCAGGCGCGCCAGCCAGGTGGCGCCCGGCTGCTGCACCACGCGGTGCTGCGGGGTAATGCGGTTTTGGCTGTCGAGCAGGATGCGCAGCGGCTGGCGTAGATTGTCGCGCGGATAGAGGCGCTGCGTCTCGGCGTCCAATTCATCCCAACGCACCGTCAGCGACGGATCGTCCGCCAGCACAGTGGCGCTGGTGCTGAGAATGGCGGCGCTCTGCGCGCGCAGGCGCTGCACGTCCTGACGCGCTTCGGGTGAGGTGATCCACTGGCTCTCGCCGGAGGCCATCGCCGTGCGGCCGTCCAGCGACGCGCCCAGCTTCAGCTGCACGTAAGGGAAGCCGGTGCGCATGCGCTTGAGGAAGCCCAGATTGACCGATTCGGCCTCGGCCAGCATCAGGCCGTGCCGCACCTCGAGGCCGGCCTGCTGCAGCTTGTACAGCCCGCGCCCCGCCACCTGCGGGTTAGGATCTTGCATCGCCGCGACCACCCGCGTCACGCCGGCGGCCACCAGCGCATCGGCGCAGGGCGGCGTGCGGCCGTGATGGCTGCACGGCTCGAGCGTAACATAGGCGGTGGCGCCGCGCGCCTTGTCGCCCGCCATGCGCAGCGCGTGCACTTCCGCGTGCGGCTCGCCGGCGCGCAGATGGTAGCCTTCACCGACAATTTCGCCGTCGCGCACGATAACGCAGCCGACGTTCGGATTGGGCGCGGTGGTAAAACGCCCCAGCCGCGCCAGTTCGAAGGCGCGCGCCATGTAAAATTCGTCGTGATGCATGAAAGATCCTTTAGTCTTGCAGGCGGGCAATCTCTTCGCCGAACTCGCGCACGTCTTCGAAGCTGCGGTACACCGACGCGAAGCGAATATAGGCGACCTTATCCAGCTTTTTCAGCGCGTCCATCACCAGATTGCCCACCAACTTGGTCGGCACTTCGCGTTCGCCGGTGGCGCGCAGTTGGGATTTGATATGGTTAAGGGCGTTTTCCACGTCGTCCGAGCTGACCGGGCGCTTTTCCAGCGCTTTCAGCATGCCGCGGCGCAGTTTGTCTTCGTTGAACGGCTCGCGCACCTCATCGCTTTTAATCACTCGCGGCATCACCAGCTCGGCCACCTCAAAGGTGGTGAAGCGTTCATTGCACACCAGACACTGGCGGCGACGGCGCACTTGCGAACCGTCCCCCACCAGGCGGGAATCAATGACTTTGGTATCAACGGCGGCGCAGAAAGGGCAATGCATAACACGTCCTGATAAACGTTTTTTATAGATAAATGCAGTTTACCCCGAAGTGCAGCCACAACAAAGGGCGGCGGCCATTTGTTGCGACACGCGGCCAGGAAGCGGCGCCGATATGACTTTCCCCTCCGGGCGGACTAAGCTGATAGCAGGAGATTCAGCATAGGAAATCGCCGTCATGACAACCTGTTACCCCAAAATCGCCCTGCTCGCCGCCGCCGTGTTGCTGGCGGGCTGCGCGCACAACGCCGCCGTGCCTCAGCTGCGCCATCAGGTCGCCGCGCTGAACCAGAAAGTGAGCGTGCTGACCGATCAAACCACCGCGCTGGAGCGGCAGAATCAGCTCAATCAGCACTCCGACAACGGCGTCTACCTGCTGCCGGCAGCCCGGAGCGCCGCCCGTTTGCAGAGCAGCCTCGGCGAACTGAGCGTTTCGCTGAGCCACATCAAGAGCGAAGCCAACGGCACGCAGGCGCAGCTGCATGTGCGCATCCTCTCGCAGGCCACGCTGCCGCCGTTCAACGCAGTGGTAGAATGGGGCCCACTGGATGAAGCCACCGGCCGGCCGTTGACCGCCGAGGCGCTGTCGCAACCGATCGCCAGCGCCGATTCGCTGCTGCCGAAGCCCGGCCAGGACTTCGAACTGCGCTTCAGCGGCCTGACGCCGGAACAGCTGGGCTATATCCGCCTGCACAGTCTGGTTTCGACCGCCCAACCGGCGGTGGTGCAGCCGCACTGAAACCCGAAGCAAAAAAAAGGAGCGCCATCGGCGCTCCTTCTCATTTCGCTGAATACTGCGACGGTTAAGGCAGAATCGAAGGCTGATCTGCGCCCTCTTTTTCCACTTTTTGCTGCAGCATGTGTTCGCGTTTCATCCCCAGCTTCAACGCCAGCGCGGACGCGACGTAGATGGAGGAAACGGTACCGATCGACACGCCGATCAGCATCGCCAGCGAGAAGCCTTGCAGCATCGCGCCACCGAAGATGTACAGCATCAGCACCACCATCAGGGTGGTCCCGGAAGTCATCAGCGTACGGCTCAGCGTCTGGGTCAACGACACGTTCATGATTTCGTAAGGCGTACCGCGGCGGATCTTGCGGAAGTTCTCACGAATACGGTCGGAGACCACGATGCTGTCGTTCAGCGAGTAACCGATAACCGACATCAGGGACGCGACGATGGTCAGGTCAATCTCGATGTGGAACAGCGACAACACGCCCAGCGTGATGATCACGTCGTGCGCCAGCGCGATAACCGCCCCCAGCGCCAGGCGCCATTCGAAGCGGAAACCGACGTAGATCAGGATACAGATCAACGCCACCAGCAGCGCCATGCCGCCGGTTTGCGCCAGTTCGCTGCCCACGCTCGGGCCGACGAATTCGATGCGCTTCACAGTGGCATTTTTATCCACCGAGTCGTTGATCACGCCGATCACCTTGTTGCCCAGTTCCTGGCCTGCGGTGCCGGTCGCCGGTGGCATACGCACCATCACGTCGCGGCTGCTGCCGAAGTTCTGGATGATCGGATCCTGGAACCCGGCCTTCTCCAGCGTATCGCGCATCAGGTCGAGATTGGCCGGTTTCTCCAGGTTGATTTCAATCACCGTACCGCCGGTGAAATCCAGACCCCAGTTAAACCCGCGCACCGACATGGTGGCGATCGACGCGACCAACAGCACCAACGAGATGCCGAAGGCCACGTAGTCCCAGCGCATAAAGTCGTAGACTTTACGGCCGTAGTTGAGTTGCTCAACAGTATAATCCTGTGCCACAACGCACTCCTCAGATAGACAGCTTGTTAATGCGTTTGCCGCCGTAAAGCAGGTTGACGATGGCACGGGTACCGACAATCGCGGTGAACATGGACGTCGCCACACCGATAGCGGTGGTGATCGCAAAGCCTTTGATCGAACCGGTGCCCACTGCGTACAGGATGACCGCGGTGATCAGCGTGGTGATGTTGGCGTCGACGATACTGGAGAACGCGCCTTTATAGCCTTCATGGATCGCCTGCTGAACGGACCTGCCGTTCTTCAGCTCTTCCTTGATACGTTCGTTAATCAGTACGTTGGCGTCAACCGCCACCGCCAGCGTCAACACGATCCCGGCAATGCCCGGCATGGTCAGCGTCGCCCCTGGCAACAGGGACATCACGCCGACGATCAGCACCAGGTTGGCGACCAGCGCCGTGGTGGCGATCACGCCGAACTTACGGTACCAGACCACCATGAAGACGATGGACGCCACCAGGCCCCACAGACAGGCTTCCAGACCTTGGGTAATGTTCTGCTGACCCAGGGTTGGACCGATGGTGCGCTCTTCGACGATCTGAATCGGCGCGATCAGCGCGCCCGCACGCAGCAGCAGCGAAAGCTGACGCGCTTCGTTCGGGTTGCCGATACCGGTGATGCGGAAGCTGTTGCCCAGACGCGACTGAATGTTCGCCACGTTGATCACTTCTTCCTGTTTCACCAGCACCGCACGGCCGTTGGCGTCTTTCTTGCCGCTGTCCTTATACTCCACGAACAGGGTCGCCATCGGCTTACCGATGTTATCCTTGGTGAAGTTGGACATGGACGTGCCGCCGGCGCTGTCCAGCGAGATGTTAACCTGCGGCTGGTTGTATTCGTCGGTGCTCGAGGTAGAGTCGGTGATGTGGTCACCGGTCAGGATCACGCGCTTGTACAGCACGATCGGCTGGCCGTCACGGGTGTATTTCACCTCGGAGTCGCCCGGCACGCGGCCGTTGGCCGCCGCAGTGGCGTCCGCATTGGTGTTCACCAGACGGAATTCCAGGGTCGCGGTGGCGCCCAGAATTTCTTTGGCGCGCGCGGTGTCCTGAATGCCCGGCAGCTCGACCACGATGCGGTCGGCGCCCTGGCGCTGCACCAGCGGTTCGGCGACGCCGAGCTGGTTGACGCGGTTACGCAGGATAGTGATGTTCTGCTGGACGGCGTATTCGCGCGCTTCGCTCAGACGGGCGTCCGTCAGGCTGGCTTTCATGGTGTTGGCGCCGTTGGCGGACAGCACCAGATCGCGCTGACGCGGGCCGATGTAGCTGATGGCCTGGTCGCGAGCCGCATCGTCACGGAAGCGAACTTCCACGCCGTTGTTGTCCAGCTTGCGGATAGACGCGTAAGGAATGCCCTTCTCACGCAGCTCGCTGCGCAGGGTATCCATGGTCTGTTCCTGCAGCTTACTCAGCGCGGTGTCCATGTCCACTTCCATCAGGAAGTGCACGCCGCCGCGCAGGTCCAGGCCGAGTTTCATCGGCTCTGCGCCCAGCATGGCCAGCCAGGTCGGCGTGGCCGGCGCCAGGTTCAGCGCCACGACGAATTTGTCACCCAGCTCGGTCACCAGCGCTTCGCGGGCGCGCAGCTGAACGTCAGGATCTTTAAAGCGAGCCAGGATGGCGCCATTTTCCAGCGCAATCGACTTGCTCGCGATGTTGTCTTTTTCTAATACGGTACGGACCTGGTCCAGCGTAGTTTCACTGGCGGCGACGCCGCGCGCGCCAGTGATTTGTACGGCCGGATCCTCACCGTAGATGTTGGGAAGCGCATAAAGCAGACCGACGAGGATCACGACGATCAACATCAGATACTTCCACAAAGGATAACGGTTTAGCACGGCAATTCCCTTCGGGAAAAAAGATTACAGGGCCTTCATGGTACCTTTCGGCAGAACGGCCGCCACGAAATCACGCTTGATCATCACTTCCGTGGTGTCGTTCAGCGCGATGGCGATGATGCCGGTGTCGGCCACTTTGGTCACGCGACCGATCAGGCCGCCGGTGGTCAGCACTTCGTCGCCTTTACCGATGGAGTCCATCAGCTTCTTGTGATCTTTAGCGCGCTTCTGCTGTGGGCGCAGGATCATGAAGTAGAAGATCAGGCCGAACACCACCAGCATAATGATCAGAGAGTACGGGCTTCCCTGAGCCGGGGCCCCTGCGGATGCGACGGCGTCAGAAATGAAAAAGCTCATTGAAATTCCCTCATTAAGTTATCAATTATTAGATCAAGCGTTTAAAGGCGGAATCGGCTTGCCGATCCGACCATAGAAATCCGCAACAAACTGCTCTAATTTACCCTCTTCGATAGCCTGGCGTAAACCCGCCATGAGGCGCTGGTAGTGACGCAGGTTATGAATCGTGTTCAGTCGAGCACCCAATATTTCGTTGCAACGGTCGAGATGGTGCAAGTAGGCGCGGCTGTAATGGCGACACGTGTAGCAATCACAGTCCTTATCCAGCGGAGAAGTATCATCCTTGTGCTTGGCATTACGGATTTTTACCACACCGTCAGTCACGAACAGATGGCCGTTGCGGGCGTTGCGGGTCGGCATGACGCAGTCGAACATGTCGATGCCGCGACGCACGCCTTCCACCAAATCTTCCGGCTTGCCGACGCCCATCAAATAGCGTGGCTTATCTTCCGGAATTTGCGGGCAAACGTGTTCAAGAATGCGATGCATATCCTCTTTCGGCTCGCCTACAGCCAAGCCGCCCACAGCGTACCCGTCAAAGCCGATATCCACCAGCCCTTTGACGGAAACATCACGTAAATCTTCGTAAACACCGCCCTGAATGATGCCGAACAGCGCGTTTTTATTTTCCAGCTCGTCGAAACGCTTGCGGCTGCGCTCCGCCCAGCGCAGCGACATTTCCATCGAACGCTTGGCGTAGTCCCAGTCGGCCGGATACGGCGTACATTCGTCGAAGATCATCACGATGTCGGAACCCAGGTCATACTGGATTTCCATCGATTTTTCCGGGCTCAGGAACACCTTGTCGCCGTTGATCGGGTTGCGGAAGTACACGCCTTCCTCTTTGATCTTGCGCATCGCCCCCAGGCTGAATACCTGGAAACCGCCGGAATCGGTAAGGATCGGCCCATGCCACTGCATGAAGTCGTGCAGATCGCCGTGCAGTTTCATGATCTCCTGGCCCGGGCGCAGCCACAGGTGGAAGGTGTTGCCCAGCAGGATCTGTGCGCCGGTCTCTTTCACTTCTTCCGGCGTCATGCCCTTGACCGTGCCGTAGGTACCGACCGGCATAAAGGCCGGGGTTTCCACCACGCCGCGGTCGAAGATCAGGCGGCCGCGACGCGCGCGGCCATCGGTAGTTTGTAGTTCGTACTTCACAAAGCCTCCAGCATCAGAGAAACAGTCTGATGTCGTTGAAACGGGGCCGCGCCGTGGGCGCAGCCCGGGAAATTAACCGCCGACGGACTCGTTTTCCGCCTGCGGGTTACGGCTGATGAACATCGCATCGCCGTAGCTGAAAAAGCGATACTGCTCGGCCACCGCCTGCTGATAGGCGTTCATGGTATTTTTATAGCCGGCGAAGGCCGACACCAGCATGATCAGGGTCGACTCCGGCAGGTGGAAATTGGTCACCAGCGCGTCGATCACCTGATAGTGATAGCCCGGATAGATAAAGATGCTGGTATCGCCGAAGAACGGCGCAATCAGCGCCTCTTTGCTGGCCGCCGCGGCGCTTTCCAGCGAGCGCACCGAGGTGGTGCCCACCGCCACGACGCGTTTGCCGCGCGCCTTGCAGGCCAGCACCGCATCGACCACGTCCTGCGGCACTTCGGCGTATTCGGCGTGCATCACGTGATCTTCGATGGTTTCCACGCGCACCGGCTGGAAGGTGCCGGCGCCGACGTGCAGCGTCACGAACGCCATTTCCACGCCCTTGGCGCGCAGCGCCGCCAGCAGCGGTTCGTCGAAGTGCAGGCCGGCGGTCGGCGCGGCGACCGCGCCGGGTTTCTCGCTGTAGACCGTCTGATACAGCTCGCGGTCCGCGTCTTCATCCGGGCGGGCGATATAAGGCGGCAGCGGCATATGGCCGGCGGCGTTGAGGATAGTGAACACGTCGCGCTCGTCGTTGAAGCGCAGCTCGAACAGCGTCTCGTGGCGCGCTACCATGGTGGCGGCGATGCTCTCGTCATCCCCCAACAGCAGCTCGGCGCCCGGCTTCGGCGCTTTCGACGCGCGCACGTGCGCCAGCACGCGATGGTCGTCCAGCACGCGCTCCACCAGCACTTCAATCTTGCCGCCACTGACCTTGCGGCCGAACATGCGCGCCGGGATCACGCGGGTATTGTTGAACACCAGCAGGTCGCCGGCTTCCAGCTTATCCAGCAGATCGGTGAATACGCCGTGCGTCAGCGCCCCGCTCGGCCCGTCCAGCTGCAGCAGGCGGCATGCGCTGCGTTCGGCCTGGGGATAGTGGGCAATCAGGGATTCGGGAAGTTCAAACGAAAAATCAGCGACGCGCATGGGTATTCACTTCTTCAATTTAGGGCTGGTTGGTAAAAAACAGGCGGCCTAGTCTAAAGCCGGGGGCGGTCAGCGGCAAGAAATAAGGAGGATTTGCCTGACTTCGGGTATAGTTGAGGGATGAATTTTCTCGCTCATCTTCACCTGGCCATGCTGGCGGACAGCTCGCTGCTGGGCAACCTGCTGGCCGATTTCGTGCGCGGCAACCCCGCCGCCGACTACCAGCCCGACGTGGTGGCCGGCATCATGATGCACCGCCGCGTCGACGTGCTGACCGACAGCCTGCCGCAGGTCAAAGCCAGCCGCGACTATTTCAGCGCCCCCTACCGCCGCGTGGCGCCGATCACCCTCGACGTGGTGTGGGACCATTTTCTGGCGCGCCACTGGCAGCAGCTGGAGCCTTCGCGCGACCTGCACCAGTTTACCCAGGAAGCCCGCAGCCAGATCGAACCTTTTCTGCCACTCACGCCGCCGCGCTTTCAAAACCTGAACGGCTACCTGTGGCCGGAACGCTGGCTGGAGCGCTACGCCGAATTGCCGTTCATCGCCCGGGTGCTGCAGGGCATGGCCAGCCGCCGCCCGCGCCTCGATGCGCTGGCCGGCTCGTTCGCCGACGTCGAGCAACATTATCATCAGCTTGAAACACAGTTCTGGCAGTTTTACCCGCAAATGATGCGGCAGGCGAAGGACAAAGCGCTCTGAGGTCAAGCCCAAGCCATTGAAATTGCAACGCCTTGCAAGAATTTACGTTTTGCCGCTTGCCCTTTTGTGGGAAAAGGTTATTTTTAAAGCTCGCTAAATTATATCAACGACTTTGATAGGTGAAAGCTATCTCATCGATTGGTCTTTTACCCTTTATTCACCAAGTCGCGGCCCCTATACTGGCCCTTGTTTTTACATCCACCCTTTAACACCTATTACAGGAGTAATTATGGTCCTGGTAACTCGTCAAGCCCCTGACTTCACTGCAGCTGCCGTACTGGGTAGCGGCGAAATCGTTGAAAACTTCAACCTGAAGAAGCACCTGAACGGCAAACCGGCCGTGCTGTTCTTCTGGCCAATGGACTTCACCTTCGTATGCCCTTCCGAGCTGATCGCTTTCGATCACCGCTATGAAGAGTTCCAGAAGCGTGGCGTTGAAGTGGTTGGCGTTTCCTTCGACTCAGAGTTCGTCCACAACGCATGGCGTAAAACCCCTGTCGACAAAGGCGGCATCGGTGAAGTGAAATACGCAATGGTTGCTGACATCAAGCGTGAAATCCAGAAAGCTTACGGCATCGAACACCCGGAAGCCGGCGTTGCGCTGCGCGGCTCCTTCCTGATCGACAAAGACGGCATCGTGCGTGCTCAGGTTGTTAACGACCTGCCAATCGGCCGTAACATCGACGAAATGATCCGTACCGTTGACGCGCTGCAATTCCACGAAGAGCACGGTGAAGTGTGCCCGGCTCAGTGGGAAAAAGGCAAAGCAGGTATGGGCGCTTCCCCAGACGGCGTTGCAAAATACCTGTCTGAAAACGCTGCCAAGCTGTAATTTCAGCCTGATAGTGAATCAACCGGCCCACGCGGCCGGTTTTTTTATGCCCCTTTATGGGGCAGACCGCCCACCTTCAGTGCTTTATTTCCCTGTTTCCGCTCACATTTCCCACCCTGCTCGCCGCGCGCACGCCCATCTGCGGCTACTATCAATAACGCTGGCTCGCGCTTTGCAAGTGAACAGCGGCAAGCAAACACAACACAATAAAAAACTGACAGGGTAGGAATAACTATGTTTTTACAGAAATGGAGCAAACCCCTGACCATGGCGGCGCTGCTGGTCAGCGGCAGCCTGTATGCGGCATCCAACCCGGCGGTGGAAGCCAAAAACGGCATGGTGGTCACCTCGCAACACCTGGCCTCGCAGGTCGGCGTGGATATCCTGAAGATGGGCGGCAACGCCATCGACGCCGCCGTGGCGGTGGGCTATGCGCAGGCGGTGGTTAACCCCTGCTGCGGCAACATCGGCGGCGGCGGCTTTATGACCGTCCACCTGGCGGACGGCACCGACACCTTCATCAACTTCCGTGAAACCGCGCCGGCGGCGGCCAGCGCCAACATGTATCTGGATGCCGACGGCAAGGTAAAGAAAGACGCCAGCCTGTACGGCTATCTGGCGGCGGGCGTGCCGGGCACCGTGCTGGGGATGGAAACCGCGCGTGAGAAGTACGGCAAGCTGAGCCGCGAACAGGTGCTGGCGCCGGCCATCAGGCTGGCGCGCGAAGGCTTTGTGCTGACCCGCGCCGATACCGATATCCTCGACACCACCGTCGCACGCTTCAAACAGGATCCCGAGTCGGCCAAAATCTTCCTGCGCCCGGACGGCAGCCCGCTGCAGCCGGGGGACAAGCTGGTGCAAACCGATCTGGCCAATACGCTGGAAGCCATCGCCAAAGGGGGAACCGACGCCTTCTATAAAGGCAAGATCCCGCAGGCGGTGGAGGCGGCGGCCAAACAGAGCGGCGGCATATTGACCGCCGCCGACTTCGCCAATTACAAGGTCACCGAAACGCCGCCGATTACCTGCAGCTATCGCGGCTACAAGTTCGTGTCGGCGCCGCCTCCCAGCTCCGGCGGCGTGACGCTGTGCGAAATCCTCAACGTGGTGGAAGGCTACGACCTGAAAAGCATGGGCTTCAACTCGGCGGCGGCCATTCACACCATGACCGAAGCGATGCGTCATGCCTACATGGACCGCAACACCTACCTCGGCGACCCGGAATTCATCAAGAACCCGATCGACCGGCTGGTGAGCAAGAGCTACGCCGAGCAGATCCGCAAGAAAATCGTCGCAGACAAGGCCACGCCGTCGGAAAACGTGCAGCCCGGCATGGAACCGCATGAAAAACCGGAAACCACCCACTATTCGATCGTCGATCACGATGGCAACGCCGTCTCCACCACCTATACCGTCAACGGCCGCTTCGGCGCCGTGGTGATCGCACCGGGCACCGGCTTCTTCCTCAACGACGAGATGGACGACTTTACGGTCAAAGTGGGCGAGAAAAACCTGTACGGACTGGTGCAGGGCACAGCCAACAGCATTGCCCCCGGTAAGCGCCCACTATCGTCGATGAGCCCGACTCTGGTGACCAAGGACAACAAGATCTTTATGGTACTGGGCTCACCGGGCGGTTCGCGCATCATCACCATCACCCTGCAGACCGCGTTGAACGTGATCGACCACGGCATGGCGCCGCAGGAAGCGGTGGACGCACCGCGCATCCATCACCAATGGTTGCCGGATGAGGTGTACTACGAACAGCGCGGCGTTTCCGCCGATACGCTGAAGCTGCTGAGCGGCATGGGCTATAAGATGGTCGAGCAAACGCCGTGGGGCGCCGCCGAACTGATTCTGGTCGGTTTGCCGGGCGCGGCGGGCGTCAGCCCGGCCAACTCCGGCAACGACTCGGCGGTTTCCGGCAAGGTGCGCGAAGGCTATCTGTACGGCGCCAACGACGTGCGTCGCCCGGCAGGTTCTGCGGTCGGTTACTGATGTAAACGCCTACTCACTTTTATCGCGGGGGCCCTTTGGCCCCCGCAGTTGCTTTAGCCTTCGCAGCGCCACACGGTGGCCGACTCTTCCGCCAGCTGCAGGCGCAGCCCGCCTGCCGTTTCGCTCAACTCTCCCCGCCCTTCCACACGCCGCCACGGACCGCGCGCCAACAGCGGGTTGTGCGGCAGCTGCGCCTGGCCGCTGCCGTCGCGCTGCAGCGCCACCAGCACCTGCTCCTGCTGATACAGACGCACGAACACCAGCGTTTCTCCGCTGGCATACAGCACCTGACAGCCGCCGCGACGCAATGCCACGCTCTGTTTACGCAGCGCCGCCATGCGCTGGAACAGCGCCAACAGCGGCCGGTCCCAGTCGCCGACGTCCCACGGGAACGGCTTGCGGCAGAACGGATCGTTGCCGCCGTCCAGACCAATCTCATCGCCGTAGTAGAGACAAGGCACGCCAATCCAGCTCAGCAACCACACCGCTGCCATCTGCATGCGCGCCGCGTTCCCCTGCAACAGCGTGAGAAAACGCGCGGTATCGTGGCTGTCCAACTGGTTGAACTGGATCAGCTGGCGGCCGTGCGGCAGCCCGGCGCGGTAACCGTCCATCCACTGCGCGCACCCGGCGGCGTCCAGCCGCACCGGGTGATAGGCCACGTCCAGCCCCGCCAAAAATGCCCGCACCGGCAGCGCGAACCCCATGTAGTTCATCGCCGCATCCTCCACGCCGGCGTGCAGCCAGCGGCGCGCATCGCCGAAGTGCTCGCCCAAGACGTAGGCCTGCGGGTTCTCCTGCTTCACCGCCTGATAGATGCCAGCCAGGTGGTGCAGGTTGCCGGTGGCGCCGCCGTTCTCCCCCAGCATATGCACCACGTCCAGCCGCCAACCGTCGATGCTGTACGGCGGGCGCAGCCAGTGGCGCACCACGCTGCCTTCCCCGCGATAGATCGCTTCCGCCACCTGCGGCTCGGCGAAGTTGAGCTTCGGCAGGCTGGCGTTGCCCTTCCAGTCGAGCGCGCGGCCGTCCGGGTAAAAGTTGAACCAGCCGCGATACGGTGAATCAGGGTGGTGACAGGCGCCGTTTTCGCCCTGGCGATGGCGGTCGAACCACGGATGCGAGTCTCCGGTGTGGTTGAATACCCCGTCCAGCACCAGTTTCATGCCCACCTTGTGAGTGCTCACTCGCAAACGCTGCAGCGCCGCGTTGCCGCCAAAGTGCGGATCGACCTGGTAATAGTCCTCGGTATCGTACTTATGCACGCTCGGCGCGGTAAAAATCGGGTTCAGATACAGCGCCGTCACGCCCAGCTGCTGCAAATACGGCAGTTTGGCGCTGATGCCGTCCAGATCGCCGCCGTAAAAGGTCGAGGCGGCGTGGCGATCCTCCAACGGGTGCTGCCAGTCACGCCGAATCACCTCGGCGCCGGCCGCGTGATGGCGGTAGCTGCCGCTTTGGATGCCGTGCTCGCCGCCGCTGCTGGCGAAGCGATCGGGGAAAATCTGGTAGAACAGCTGATCCGCCACCCACTCGGGGCCATGGTCGGGCTCGTCGACGGCGAACTGCGCCAGCTGGCCCGGCGGCGTTGGCGACCAGCCCTGCGGGCCGAACCACTGCTGGCGATCGGCCCACAGCAGCTTGAAGCAGTAACGCCGCGTCGGCTCGCCCTCATTCAGCGTCAGGCTGGCCTGGTAGCGCCGCATTCCCTCGTGGCGCTGCGCTTTCATCACCAGCAGCCACTCTTCGTTGTCCGGTTCGGCGCGCAAAAACACCCGTTCCGGCAGTTCATCCCCCTGTAACCACAGCGTGATATCCAAACGTTGCCCTTGCTTCACCACAAAAGGCGGGACCGGTTGATGCCAGGCGTTAAGCATACTGTTTCTCCTGCTGTACCAAACGAAATCGACGGCGTTCTTCAAGAAGCGAACAATGCCACGTTAAGTGCAACTCCCCCTCCTCTCTGGCCGCAAAACCCGGGGATGAGCCGGGGGGCGGAGACCGAAAAATAACGCTAACCCGATGTAAAAAAAGGTAAACAGGCACAAATCCTGCACGTTACCCCTTAGGCTAACGCGTTTTAAGTTTACAGGATATTTTTTGCGCATTTTTTAAGGAGCGGTAATGCAACAACAGATAACGCGCTGGCTGGAACAGTTTGGTTTGGAATTCGGCGGAGTGATGTCGCTGTTGATGGTATTGGGGTTGATTGTCCTGATCTCGGTCGCGATCCACCTGGTGCTGCACCGGGTGGTGCTGGCCGCCCTTCAGCGCCGTGGCCAGCAATCGCAGCGCGTCTGGCAACAGGCCATCACCCAATACAAACTGTTCCAGCGCGTGGCGCTGCTGCTGCAAGGGGTGATCATCAGCATCCAGGCGACGCTGTGGTTGCAGAGCGGCAGCCAGACCCAGGCGGTGATCGTCACCGGCGCGCAGGTGTGGATCCTCGCCTTCACCCTGCTGTCGCTGTTCTCGCTGCTGGATACGCTGCTGGCGCTGCTGCGCCAAAGTTCGATCTCCAATCAGCTGCCGCTGCGCGGCATTTTCCAGGGCCTGAAACTGGTGGCGGCGATCCTGATCGGCATCATGATCGTTTCGTTGCTGATGGGCAAATCGCCGCTGCTGCTGCTCAGCGGCCTGGGTGCCATGACCGCGGTCTTGATGTTGGTGTTCAAGGATCCGATCCTCGGGCTGGTGGCCGGCATTCAGCTCTCCGCCAACGATATGCTGAAGATCGGCGACTGGCTGGAAATGCCGAAATATGGCGCCGACGGCGCGGTCACCGACATCGGCCTGACCACGGTCAAAGTGCGTAACTGGGACAACACCGTCACCACCATTCCCACCTACGCGCTGATCTCCGACTCGTTCAAAAACTGGCGGTCGATGTCGGAATCCGGCGGGCGGCGCATCAAGCGCAGCCTGAATATCGACACCGGCAGCGTGCACTTCCTGTCGGAAGAGGAACAGCGCCGCCTGCAGCGCAACCCGCTGCTGCACAGCTACCTGAACGTCAAGACCCAGGAGCTGAGCCAGCACAACCAGGAGATCGCCGTCGATCTGGCCTCGCCGCTCAACGGCCGCCGCCTGACCAACCTCGGCACGCTGCGCGCCTATCTGGAAGCCTATCTGCGCGCTCACCCGCGCATTCACCAGAACATGACGCTGATGGTGCGCCAGCTGGCGCCGACGCCGGAAGGCCTGCCGCTGGAAATCTACGCCTTCACCAACACCACGGTCTGGGCGGAGTACGAAAGCATTCAGGCGGATATTTTCGACCATATTCTGGCGGTGATCGACGAGTTCGGCCTGCGCGTGCACCAGACGCCAACCGGCAATGACCTGCGCGGCATGCTGCTACAGAACGCGAACGCTTCCTGACGTCGGCTGACGTAACTGTGTCTGCTGGTAATGATGTTCTTTCAATTGCCAGCAGATATCTCCATCCCCTTCTTTTCCCCGGCGAAAACGGCGTTAATGCGCCATCACCTTCACCACCGAGAGGGAAAGCCCTTGCTGAAACGGTTACGTCATCGGCTGTTTACCCTGATGGCCACCCTGCTGTTTATCGGCTGCCTGCACAGCGCTTCGCTGGACGAAAGCCGCATGCCCCGCAATCTGCAACCTTCGCTGAGCGCCCTCAGCAGCAACATGCAGGACATTCGCGAAGTGCTGGCGCGCTGCGCCGGCGAGGAAGAGGAAGAACGCCTTAACGGCGGCGACATGCGTATCGAAGCGCGCGCCGCCGGGGAGGATGAAGTGGAAGACAAACGCTAAAAAAACACCGGCCTCAGCCGGTGTTTTTCCATTTAGTCTTGCTGCGTCGCCAGCGGCGCGCGTTTTTTCTGATGGTTGACCTTGAACCAGTATCCCGCCAGCAGCAATACCACCCAGACCAGGCCGGCGTACAGCGAGACGCGCGTGGTCGGGAAGTAGCCGATCAGGCCGATGATGAACACCAGGAACACGATCGCCACCACCGAGGTGAACACCCCACCGCGCAGCGGGAACGCCAGCTGCTTCACCTGCTCTTTGCTCAGGCTGCGGCGGAAGGCGATTTGGGAGAACAGGATCATGATCCACACCCACACGGTGGCGAAGGTCGCCAGGGACGCGATCACCAGGAACACGCTCTCCGGCATGATGTAGTTGAGGTATACCGCCAGCAGCAGCGCCAGCATCATCACCACCACCGTCACCCAGGGAATGCCGCGTTTCGACACCTTGCTGAACATCTTCGGCGCGTGGCCCTGCTCGGCCATGCCGTGCAGCATGCGACCGACGCCGAACACGTCGCTGTTGATCGCCGACAGCGAAGCGGTGATCACCACGAAGTTGAGAATGCCCGCCGCCACGGTGATGCCCATATGCTGGAAGGTCAGCACGAACGGGCTGCCGTTGGTGCCCACCTGGTTCCATGGGTAGATAGACATAATGACGAACAGCGTGCCGACGTAAAACACCAGAATGCGCCACGGCACCGAGTTGATGGCTTTAGGAATCGATTTTTTCGGATCTTTGGCTTCGCCGGCGGTGATGCCGATGATTTCAATGCCGCCGTAAGCGAACATCACCAGCTGCAGCGACAGGATCATGCCGATAAAGCCGTTGCTGAAGAAACCGCCGTTCGACCACAGGTTATGAATGCCGGTCGGTTGCCCGCCGTTGCCGATGCCCCAGATGATGATGCCGATGCCGGCCGCGATCATGATGATGATGGTGGCGACCTTGAAGAACGAGAACCAGAACTCCAGCTCACCGAATACCTTGACGCTCATCAGGTTGATGGCGCCGATGATCAGCACCACGCTCAGCACCCAGATCCAGTGCGGCACTTCCGGGAACCAGACCCCCATATAGATGCCGAAGGCGGTCACGTCGGCGATGGCGACGATCAGGATTTCAAAGCAGTAGGTCCAGCCGGTGATGTAACCCGCCATCGGGCCGAGGTAGTCCTGCGCGTAGCGGGAAAACGAGCTGGCCTGCGGGTTGTTGACCGACATCTCCCCCAGGGCGCGCATGATGATAAAGGCCACGATGCCGCCGATCAGGTAAGCCAGCAGCACGCTCGGGCCGGCCATTTTGATGGCGTCCGCCGAGCCGTAGAACAACCCGGTGCCGATGGCCGATCCCAGCGCCATAAAGCGGATATGACGCGTACTGAGGCCGCGTTTCAGCTTATTGTCGGGGGCAGTGGTGGGTGACTGTTGTTGCATGAAGATGACCCATAGTTTTAAACGTAAAAAAGCCACGGACATGTCCGTGGCCCTGGATTAAGCCGGGGAATTATCAGTGCGCGGTCACTTGGGAACGCGTGCACACCCGATCATAAATCGCGACCAGCACCAGCATCAGCAGCGAAGGCGGCAACCATGCCAACCCCTGCTCCGCCAGCGGCAGGTGAGTGGTCCAGGCCGGCAGCAGCTGCTGGAAACTGGAGGCTTTCACCGCGTCAAGGATACCAAACAACAGGCTGACAAGCATCACCGGCGCGATGATGCGCGGCGCGCTGTGCCACCAACGCAGGGTGAAGCTCAGCACCACCAGCACGATGCACGGCGGATAAATCGCGGTCAGCACCGGAATGGAGATCTGGATCAGGTGGCTCAGGCCGAGGTTGGACACCACCATCGAGAACAGGCCCAGGATAAATACCAGCGTCTTGTACGAGAACGGCAGGTATTGCGCGAAGAACTCGGCGCAGGCGCAGGTCAGGCCGACTGCGGTCACCATACAGGCGATGAAGATCAGCGCCGCCAGGAAGAAGCTGCCCAGGCCGCCGAAGGTGTTCTGAACGTAAGCGTGCAGGATCACCGCACCGTTGGTGGCGTCAGGCACCAGCGCGCCGCTGCCGGAGCCCAGCTTGAACAGGCTCAGGTAAACCAGCGTCAGGCCCACGCCGGCGATCAAACCGGCCAGAATGGTGTAACGGGTCAACAGACCGGCGTCTTTCACGCCGCGCGAGCGCGCCGCGTTGACGATAACGATGCCGAATACCAGCGCACCCAGCGTATCCATGGTCAGATAGCCGTTAACGAAGCCGGAGGAGAAAGGCACGCTCTGGTAAGCCGCCGTCGCCGGGATCGGCGCGCCGGCAGGCCACAGCAACGCGGCGATGCCCAATACGGCCAGCGCCACTATCTTCAGCGGTGCCAGCACGTGGCCGACGGTGTCGAGCAAGCGGCCCGGATACAGGGAGATGCCGATCACCAGCGCGAAGTACACCAGGCTGTAGATGAACAGCGGCATGGCGCCGTCGCCGGTCAGCGGGGCGATACCCACTTCAAAGGACACGGTGGCGGTACGCGGCGTGGCGAACAGCGGGCCGACGGCCAGGTAGCAGACGGTCGCCAGCAGCAGGCCGGCGCCACGGCCGATCGGTGAGCTGAGGGCGTCGATGCCGCCGCCGACGCGCGCCAGCGCGATGACGGTGATGACCGGCAGACCGACGGCGGTGATCAGGAAGCCCAGCGCCGCGGTCCAGACGTGTTCACCGGACTGCAAGCCGACCATCGGCGGGAAGATGATGTTCCCGGCCCCGACGAATAAGGCAAAGGTCATAAAGCCCAGTGCCAGGATATCTTTTGACGTTAAACGATGACTCATACGATGTCGTGTTGCCTGTTCAAATGAAAAATAGTGTCCGATAGCGTGGTGGCGTGACGCCCCACCCGGTTGCCGGCATGCCCGATCGTTGCAGCGCCAAATAAGCACCCTAAACGCAATAGATCCGGCGTTTATGTCCCTATTCGAAAGTGGCCGCTCATGAAGATGGGCAAAATTTTAGGAGTTATAAAAATGGAGGTTTAATCCGACAACGAAGGCTAAGGTAAACGTTTATAGCGCTTCAAGGCAAGGCGCACGGCGAAAAGCAGAGCTATCGACCATATAAACTTTTGCCACCAGTCGATCATATTGGCTATCAATAAATATACACTACATGATTTGTATCATTTTTGAACAACAGATTCACGAAACGTGAAGCATATATCACTTTACCGCGCGAAAACGCCAATAAATGCCCGGTTTTCGCGTGGCATAAGCTCCGTTTGGCCGTGAAAAAAGGCGAAAATTACGCCGCTTTTTGCCGCTTATTGCACCGTAGCCGACGCGAGCGGCTGCAAGCCGAGCGCCTGGCGGGTCTTCTGCAGGGCGGCCGGCGGCAGCGGCAGATAGCCGTCGTGATTGACCAGGCTCTGCCCTGCGGTCGACAGCACGCGGTCGAGGAACGCGGCGGTCAGCGGCTCGAGCGGTTGATTGGGGGCTTTGTTGATGTAGATATAGAGATAGCGCGACAGCGGGTAGCGATCGTTGCGCACGTTGGCGGCGGTAGGTGCGACATAGTCCTCTCCCGACTCCGCCAACGGCAGCAGCCGCACGCCGCTGGCGCGAAAGCCGATGCTGGCATAGCCGATGCCGTTGAGCGAACCGGCCACCGCCTGCACCACCGAGGCCGAGCCGGGCAGCTCATTGACGCGCGGCATAAAATCGCCGCCGCACAGCGCGCGCAGTTTGAAATAGCCGTAGGTGCCCGAAGCCGAGTTGCGGCCGAAGCGCTGCAGCGAGCGCGTCGCCCAATCGCCGCTGAGCCCCAGCTCGCCCCAGCGCGTCAGCGGTTTGCTCTCACCGCAGCGCCGGGTGGCGGAGAAAATGCGATCGAGCTGCTGCAGATTGAGGCCACGCAGCGGGTTGTCCTGATGCACCAACACCACCAGCGCATCCACCGCCACCGGCACCGCCAGCGGCGCATAGCCGTAACGGTGTTCGAACGCCGAAACCTCAGCCGCCTTCATCGGCCGGCTCATCGGGCCCAGCTGCGCGGCGCCCGCCGCCAACGCGGTCGGCGCGGTCGACGAGCCGGCGGCCTGGATCTGCAGGTTAACGTTGGGGTAATGCCGGCTGAAATCCTGCGCCCACAACGCCATCAGATTCGCCAGGGTGTCGGAGCCGACGCTGGACAGGTTGCCCGCCAACATGCCATCGGGCTGCGCCAGCGCGCCGCGTCCGGCCAGCAGCGCCAGGCAAAGCAACAGCCCTCGGGTTATTCGGGTCATACCGGTGTCTCGCGTTAATTTTTCACCGCATTCTCTGATAAAGCGGCGGGAACAATCAACCGGTTGGGTAAGGTAAAGATAAAGCGCGTGCCGATCCCCGGCTCGCTGAGGATCTCCAGCCGCGCGTCGTGATGGCTGAGCGCGTGTTTGACGATCGCCAGCCCCAGCCCGCTGCCGCCGGTTTGGCGCGAACGTGCCTTGTCGACGCGGTAAAAACGCTCGGTCAGGCGCGGAAGGTGTTCGGCGGCGATGCCCGGCCCGTTATCGCTGACCTGGAACTGCGCGCCGTGCGCCGTCTGCTGCCAGCTCACTTCGATATGGGTGCCCTTCGGCGTGTGGTTGACCGCGTTGTACACCAGGTTAGACACCGCGCTGCGCAACTGGTCTTCATTACCGAACACGTTGAGCTGTTCGTTAACCCGGAAGGTGATCTCGTGATTGCCACCGCTCAGCGACTGCGCCTCGCGCTGCAACACCCGCAGCATCAGCGGGATATCTACCCGCTCGTTCATGTCGACATTGGGCGCCGCCTCAATGCGCGACAGCGTCAGCAGCTGCTTGACCAGCCCGTCCATCCGGCGAGTCTGCTCTTGCATGGTGCTGAGTGCCTTGCTGCGCAGCGAGCCGTCCTGCTCTTCATCGCCCATCATCTCCAGGTAGCCCTGCAGCACCGTCAGCGGCGTGCGCAGCTCATGGCTGACGTTGGCGAAGAAGTTGCGCCGCGCGCCCTCCAGCTGGCGCATCTGGGTGACGTCGCGCGCCACCATCAGCAGCTGCCCTTCGGAGTAAGGCATTACGCGGAATTCGACGTAGTGTTCATTGTTCAGCTGCAGCGTCAGCGGGCGCGAGAACTCCTGCTGTTGCAGGTAGTGGCTGAATTCCGGATAGCGCAGCAGGTTGAGGATGTGCTGGCCGTTGTCTTCCGGCCAGCGAAAGCCGAGCAGATGCTGCGCCAGCCCATTACACCAGAAGATATTGCCTTCGACGGTGGTCATCACCACCGCATCAGGCAGCGATTCGGCCCCGCTGCGAAAGCGCTTGATCAGCAGCGCCAGCTCACGCCGGCGGCGGCGATTGCGCTGCTGCATCTGATACAGGCCATAGAACAGCGGCTCCCAGCTCCAGCGGCCGGGCGGCGGCGTCATGCTGCGGTCGATCCACAGCCAATGGGAAAGTTTGAGCTGGTTGTAGAAATTCCACACCAGCGCAGCCAGCGCGGAGGCCAGCAGGAACCAGGGCAGATAACCGAAAATCAGCCCCAGCAGTAAGGCGGGCAGACAAAAAAGAGCCAGCTCCAGAGCCAGCCTCTTCCACGACAGACGTTCTAACACGACATATTCTCCAGCGCGGCGCGATCAGTAGCGCGTTGAGAACCGGTAGCCGGTGCCCCGAACGGTTTGAACCATTTTATCATGCCCACTGGTTTCTAACGCCTTGCGGAGCCGACGGATATGCACGTCAACGGTACGGTCTTCCACATAAACGTTAGTGCCCCAGACGTGATTAAGCAACTGCTCACGGCTATAAACCCGCTCTGGGTGGGTCATAAAGAAGTGCAGCAGCTTGAACTCGGTCGGCCCCATGTCCAACGCCTGATCGTTAGCCATCACGCGGTGGGAGGACGGATCCAGGCTCAGCCCTTGCATTTCAATCACTTCTTCCACCGCCATCGGTGAAATGCGGCGCATGACCGCCTTGATGCGCGCCACCAGCTCCTTGGGCGAGAACGGCTTGGTGATATAATCATCCGCCCCCACTTCCAGGCCGCGCACGCGGTCTTCCTCTTCGCCGCGCGCGGTCAGCATCATGACCGGAATATCGCGGGTCAGCGCTTCGCGCTTCATATGTTTGATAAACTGAATGCCGGAACCGCCGGGCAACATCCAGTCGAGCAACACCAAATCAGGGAACGGCTCAGACAGGCGCGTCACGGCGCTGTCATAATCCTCGGCTTCCAACGGTTGGTAACCATTCTGTTCCAACACAAAGCACACCATCTCACGGATCGGCGCTTCGTCTTCCACCACCAGTATGCGTCTTGCCATCGTCAATCCTGCCAATGTGTTAGCGACTTTGCGGGCGCCATTATGCGTCAGTTTTGTGACACTTTTATGAAAAAAAGCGGCTGTTATAGGCAGTAAGCATAGCGATTATTTCCCGGTGCAAAGAAAAATCATTCCGTAGTCGTCGCCATTGCGCCGGGACAGGCGCCGCCGCGGCCTTTATAATCATCGCCATTACCTTTGCATCCGGGAGTGTCATGCGCCTGATCCACACCTCTGACTGGCATCTTGGCCAGTACTTTTTCACCAAAAGCCGCGCCGCCGAGCACCAGGCTTTTCTGAACTGGCTGATCGAACAGATCGAGCAGCAGCAGGTGGATGCGCTGATCGTCGCCGGGGACCTATTCGATACCGGCTCGCCGCCCAGCTACGCCCGCGAGCTGTACAACCGCTTCGTGGTGGAACTGCAGCGCACCGGCTGCCAACTGGTGGTGTTGGGCGGCAACCACGACTCGGTAGCGACGCTGAACGAATCGCGGGAACTGCTCTCTTGCCTGAACACCACGGTGATCGCGAGTGCGCAGGGCTCCCTTGAGCAGCAGATCGTGGTGCTTAACCGGCGCGACGGCCAGCCGGGCGCCGTGCTGTGCGCCATTCCTTTTCTGCGGCCGCGCGATCTGCTCACCAGCCGCGCCGGCGAATCCGGCGCGCAGAAACAGCAGGCGCTGCAGGAAGCCATTGCCGAACATTACCAAGCGCTGTATCAGGCGGCCTGCGAACGCCGCGAGCAGCTGGGCCTGCCGCTGCCGATCGTCGCCACCGGCCACCTGACCACCGTCGGCGTCACCACCTCCGACTCGGTGCGCGACATCTATATCGGCACCCTGGACGCCTTCCCGGCGCAGGCCTTCCCCCCTGCCGATTACATCGCGCTGGGCCACATTCACCGCGCGCAGAACGTCGCCAAGTCGGAACATATTCGCTATAGCGGCTCACCGATTCCGCTCAGCTTCGATGAACTGGGCAAAGCCAAAAGCGTCTTCCTAGTGGATTTCACCGACGGTGCCCTGCAGCAGGTAGAAGCGTTAACGATCCCGCAGTTCCAGCCCATGCAGCTGATCAAAGGCGATCTGGCCGAGATCGAACGGCAGCTGCAGCAATTTGCCGACTATGCCGGCGAGCTGCCGGTGTGGCTGGATATCGAAGTGGCGACGCAGGACTACCTCAGCGATATCCAGCGCCGTATCCAGCTGATGGCGGATGAGCTGCCGGTGGAAGTGGTGCTGCTGCGGCGCAGCAAGGAGCAACGCCGCCAGGCGATCGCGCAGCAGGACAAGGAAACGCTGAACGAGCTGAGCGTCAACGAGGTGTTCGAACGGCGCCTGGCGCAGGAGGCCGACATGCCCGAAGCGCGCCAACGGCGGATGCATCAACTGTTCCGCCAGGTGGTCGATGCGGTGCAGCACAATCCTGAGGAGACCCACCCATGAAGATCCTCAGCCTGCGGTTAAAAAACCTCAACTCGCTGCAGGGCGAGTGGAAAATTGACTTCACCGCCGAGCCGTTCGCCAGCAACGGCCTGTTCGCCATTACCGGCCCGACCGGCGCGGGCAAAACCACCCTGCTGGACGCCATCTGCCTGGCGCTGTACCACCAGACGCCGCGTCTCAACGTCACGCCGAGCCAGAATGAACTGATGACCCGCCACACCGCCGAATCGCTGGCGGAGGTCGAATTCGAGGTCAAGGGCGTCGGCTATCGCGCCTTCTGGAGCCAGCGCCGCGCCAAAAACGCGCCGGACGGCAATCTGCAGGCGCCGAAGGTCGAACTGGCGCGGCGCGAGGACGGCAAGATCCTGGCGGATAAAGTGCGCGATAAGCTGGAGATCACCGCCGCCATCACCGGGCTGGACTTCGGCCGCTTCACCAAATCGATGATGCTGTCTCAGGGGCAGTTCGCCGCGTTCCTCAACGCCGACGCCAACGATCGCGCCGAGCTGTTGGAAGAGCTGACCGGCACCGAAATCTACGGGCGGCTGTCCGAACAGGTGTTCGAATCCCACAAGCAGGCCAAAACCGACCTGGATGCGTTGCACCAGCGCGCCAGCGGCATCGAGCTGCTGAGCGATGAACAGCGCCACTCCCTGACTGAACGGCTGACGGCGCTGAGCGCGCAGGAAAGCGCTCTCGGCAAGCAAACCCAGCAACAGCAACAGGCGCTGAGCTGGTTGCAGCAATGGCAGCGCCTCCAGCAACAGCAAAACGAGGGGCAACGGCGGCTGGAAACCGCCCAGCGCGAGCAGGCCGAGGCCGCCCCGCAGCTGCAGCGGCTGGCGCTGAGCGAACCGGCCGAGAAATTGCGGCCGCTGCGCGGCGAACGCGATCGCTGCCGCGTCGAGCTGCAGACGATACAACAGCAGGCAGCCCAGCTGACGCAGCAACAGGAGCAGCACTCGGCACAGCTGGCGCCGCTGCAGCAGGCGGTGGAAAAGGCCCGTCTGGCGCAGCAAGCCCATGCCGAGCATATGCGGCAGCAGCAACAGCTGATCGATGACCAGGTCGCCCCGCTCGACCATCAGATCGCCCAACTGCAATCGACGCAGGCCGAGCGGCGACAGGCCGGCGATGCCGCCGCGCAGCAGTGCGCCCAGCAGCAGACCGCACTGGAGCAGCTCACCGCCCAGCGCAGCCAACTGACGGCGCAGGCCGCACAGCATCAGCAGCAGTTGAACGCGCTGACCGAAGCGCTGGCCGCTCAACGGCAACGGCAGCAGGCGCTGGAGGCGCAAACCCCGCTGGCCCCGCTGCGCCAGCGCCTGAGCGCCCTGGCGGATCTGCGCCCGACGCGCCAGCAGTTATTCACGCTCGCTTCCCTTTACCGTCAGACCCGCGAGCGTCTGGCCCGGCAACAGGCAGAGCACGCCGAGCGGCAAACGCAGCTCGCCGGGCTGCAACACCAGCTGGAGAACGCGCGTCAGCAATTCAAACAGCACAAGGCGCAGCTGCAGGAAGTGGAGCGGATCCACGAGCTGGAAAAACGCATCGTCAGCCTGGAAGCGGAGCGCGCCCTGTTGCAGAGCGGCGCACCCTGCCCGCTGTGCGGCTCCACCAGCCATCCGGCGGTGGAGCAATATCAGGCCGTGCAGCCTTCGGCGACGGAACAACGCTTGGTTGAGATGCGCACCCTCGCCGAGAAACTGCAAACCCAGGGCACCGAGCTGCGCACCCGCTGTGAAGGCCTGCAAGAGCAGCAACAACGCCAGCAGCAGGCTATCGCGCAGGATGAGCAGCAGCTGGCTGCCCAACAGCAGCAATGGCAGCAGCTCAGCGCGCCGCTGGCATTCGACTTTACCCTGGCGGAGGGCGAGCAACTCAGCGCCTGGCTGAGCGGCTGCGACGACGAAGAGCGGCGCGGGCAGCACGCGCTGCAGCAGCATGAACAGGCGGCGCAGGCGGTGCAACAGGCAAAAGACGCGCTCGCCGCTCTGCAAACGCAGCAGCAGCAGGCGCAGCAACAGCTGGCGCTGCTCGAAGAGCGCTTTACGCTGCTGCAGAAAACCCACGCCGACAGCCTGCAACAGCAGCAAGACCTGCTTCAACGCTGGCAGGAAGGCGAGAAGACCCTCGCCGAGCGGCGCGCGCAGCGGCTGGCGCTGTTCGGCGAACAGCGAGTCGCCGAGGTGCGGGAACAGCTGCGCGCCAAACAAACCGCCTGTGAACAGGCCAGCTTGCAGGCCGCCGAGCAGTGGCAAAAGGCGCAGGAACTGCGCGAGCGCCTGGCCGGCCAGCAGGCCGGGTTGCAACAACAGCACACCCAAATGCAGGAACGGCTGCAGCAGGCGGAGCAGCAATGGCAGCAGGCGCTGGCCGACAGCGAATTCGCCGATGAAACTGCCTTCGCCGCCGCGCTCCTGGACGACGCCCTGCGCCGCGAATTGCAGCAGCGCAAAGAGCAGCTGCAGCAGCGGCAGGTAGAGGCTGCGGCCCTGCTGGCTCAGGCAACGCAAACGCTGGAGCAGCATCGGCAGAACCGCCCGGAAGGGGTGGATGAAGCCAACGCGGATCTCGACGCACTCACCCAATCGTTGGCCGAGCTGGCACAGCAGTTGAAGGCGCTGCAGCTGAGCCAGGGCGAGCTGCGCAACCAGCTGGAAAGCGACGCCGCCCGCCGTCTCAATCAACAGGCGCTGTTCGAGCAAATCGCCCGCAGCCAGCAAGACTACGACGACTGGAGCTACCTCAACCAGCTGATCGGCTCGAAAGAAGGCGACAAGTTCCGCCGCTTCGCGCAGGGGCTGACGCTCGATCATCTGGTTTATCTGGCCAACCTTCAGCTCGGCCGGCTGCACGGGCGCTACCTGCTGCAGCGCAAAACCAGCGACGCGTTGGAGCTGCAGGTGGTGGACACCTGGCAGGCCGACGCGCTGCGCGATACCCGTACCCTGTCCGGCGGCGAGAGCTTCCTGGTCAGCCTGGCGCTGGCGCTGGCGTTGTCCGATCTGGTCAGCCACAAAACCAGCATCGACTCGCTGTTCCTCGACGAAGGCTTCGGCACGCTGGACGCCGAAACCCTCGATACCGCGCTGGACGCGCTGGACAGCCTGAATGCTTCCGGTAAAACCATTGGCGTGATCAGCCACGTCGAGGCGATGAAAGAGCGCATTCCGGTGCAGATCAAAGTGAAAAAGGTCAACGGGCTCGGCGTCAGCCGGCTGGAGGCGCACTTCAGGCTGGAATGATCCCGCCGTGCGCGGCACAGAAGTGTGACCGCGGCGGCACTCCGCGGTGAAAAGCGTTGAGCCGCGGCGAGCACGGGTTATTATGCAGGCATAACAGGATTGTTACTGTATCCCCTCCGCCGCTCAGGCCGCAGGACAGAAACATAAAATACAGGCAAAACCTGACGCCCGGGATCGCTTCCGGGCGTCAGGTTTTTTCGTTTTCAGGATGCTGAAACACCGGGAAAGACCATGAAAATCGCTAAAATACTCAATAATAACGTGGTGATTACGCTGGACGACCGTCAGGAAGAGACGGTGGTAATGGGAAAAGGAATCGGCTTTAAAAAGAAGCCCGGCGACACGCTGGACGAAAGCCTGATCGAAAAGGTGTTCACCCATAACGGCGGCGAAATCGCCGAGCGCTATAAAGAGCTGCTCTCCGAGATCCCGCTGGCCTGCGTCACCACCGCCGACAGGATTATTACCCTCGCCCGCGAACGGCTGCCGGGCAAGTTGCACAACATCGTCTACATCACGCTGACCGATCATATCCACTTCGCCCTGCAGCGCCATGCGGAAGGGTTGGATATCAAAAATGCGTTGCTGTGGGAGATTAAAAAGCTCTATCCGGCCGAGTTCGCCGTCGGCCTGGAGGCGCTGGCCCTGATCGCCCAACGGCTGGATACCGCGTTGCCGGAAGACGAAGCCGGATTTATCGCCCTGCACCTGGTCAACGCCCAGCTTAACGACGAGATGCACAATACGCTGCACATCACCCGCGTGATGCAAGAGATCCTCAACCTGGTCAAATACCACTTCCGCTTTGATTACAACGAGGAAGCCCTGAGCTACCACCGTTTCGTCACCCATTTGAAATTCTTCGCCCAGCGCCTGCTGGGGAAAAACTACGTCGACAGCGACGACGACTCGCTGTATCAGGTGGTGAAAGAGAAATACCGTGAGTCATTCGCCTGCGCCGGCAAGATCAACCGCCACATCGAAAAGCACTATCAGCATCAGCTCACCACGGAAGAGATGATGTTCCTGACCATTCATATCGAACGGGTGCGCAGCGAAAGCGAGGAAAAACCGGCTTAACGGCGGGCGTCCGCCACCCGTACGCCGTACTGCGGAAACACCGCGTCGGCGGAGATCAGCGTCAGGCCTTCGGCCTGCGCCTGTGCGATCAGCATGCGATCGAAAGGATCCTGATGATAGGGCGGCAGTTGCCCGGCCTGTTGGCAGTGAAAGGCGTCCATCGGCAGCGCCAGAAAATCTTCGGCCTCGATGATCGCAAAGATGTCTTCCGGCAGCGCCAGCTTGCCCAGCGCCTGTTTGATCGAGATCTCCCAAATGCTGGCCGCGCTGACGTACACCGCATTGCCCGGATCGGCGATCTGCCTTTTGGCGTTCGCGCCCAGGCAGGCGTCATCAATCAGCCACCACAGCAATGTGTGGGTATCCAGCAGCAGACGCTTCATTCATCGCCCTCAAACAGCGCCGCAATGGCCGCATCCCCCGCGTTGAAATCCGCCGGTACGGTGAACTTGCCCTTGGCGGCACCGGGGCGGCGCGCTTCGCCCTGGATGGCGACCAGCTGTACGTACGGCTTCCCTGCTTTTGCAATAATCACGGTTTCTCCCTCCGCGGCTCTGTCCGCCAACTGGCTCAGATTGGATTTGGCTTCGTGCATATTGGCCTGAATCGGCATACGCGTCCTCCTTAGCTAAGTTAGCTAAAGCATAAGGCGCCGTCCAGTTTTTGTACAGGAAAGGGTTTAAAGCGCGAGCAGCCTCGCGCTTTGTTGCAACGCTTAGCGCTGCTGTTGCGGCCACAGCCAGGCCGCACCGCGTACGCCGCTGGAGTCGCCGTGAACCGCCTTGCGGATCGGCGTTTCACATTCGCCGCCGAACACCCAATCTTTCACCCGCTGCGGCACCGTGCGGTACAGGCGATCCACGTTGCTCATGCCGCCGCCGAGCACCACCACGTCCGGATCCAGAATGTTGATCACGTGCGCCAACGCTTTCGCCAGCCTCATTTCGTAGCGAACGATCGCCTGCTCCGCCAGCGCATCGCCCCGCTCGCTCAGCGCCATGATCTCGTGCCCTTGCAGCGCGTTGCCGCTCAGGCGCGCATAGTCGGTGGCGAAACCGGTGCCGGAAATAAAGGTTTCGATGCAGCCCGGCTTACCGCAGTAGCACGGCACGTCGCGGGCGTAGCGCAGCTCATCGTCATCCTGCCACGGCAGCGGGTTGTGGCCCCACTCGCCGGCGATGCCATTGCCGCCGGAATGCGCCAGGCCGTTCAGCGCCACGCCGGCGCCGCAGCCGGTGCCGATAATGACCGCAAACACGGTTTGCGCGCCGGCACCGGCGCCGTCGGTGGCTTCCGACACCGCCAGGCAGTTGGCGTCGTTGGCGATACGCACCTCGCGCGCCAACAGCACCGACAGATCCTTGTCCAACGGTTGGCCGTTGAGCCATACCGAGTTGGCGTTTTTCACCCGCCCGGTAAACGGCGACAGCGTGCCGGGAATGCCGATCCCGACCGATCCCTGTTCGCCGGTATGATCTTCCGCCAGTTTCACCAGCCCGGCGATCGCCGCCAAGGTTTGCCCGTAGTCATGGCGCGGCGTGGCGATACGATGGCGAAACAGCTCCCGCCCGTCGTCCGCCAACGCAATCACTTCAATTTTTGTCCCGCCCAAATCGATGCCAATGCGCACGTTTTTTTCTCCTCGATGCAGCGCAGCGTTGCCACAGCCTAATGTAAGCGCGCGGATGAATCACCTGTTTCCCTCTCCCCGGCCAGGCCTTTTCCGCTGCGTACGGCGACGCAATTCGGAGAGAATGGGGCGATTTTTCAGCGTCAATTCGTTATCATGCCGCCCTGCTTTTGACGAATCAGCGTGCCGAACGCACGCCCAGCCAGGGATAACATTATGCTGTGGTTTAAGAATTTGATGGTTTACCGTTTGAGCCGCGAAGTGGCGTTAAACGCGGATGAAATGGAAAAACAACTCAGCGCGTTCGCCTTCACGCCGTGCGGCAGCCAGGACATGGCGAAGACCGGCTGGGTCTCCCCGATGGGCTCGCACAGCGATGCGCTGACGCACGCGGTCAACGGCCAGATCGTCATCTGCGCGCGCAAGGAAGAGAAAATCCTGCCGTCGCCGGTCATCAAGCAAGAGCTGCAGGCCAAGATTGAGCGCCTGGAGGCGGAACAACACCGCAAACTGAAGAAAACCGAGAAAGACGCGCTGAAGGACGAAGTGCTGCACAGCCTGCTGCCGCGCGCGTTCAGCCGCTTCAATCAGACCTTCATGTGGATAGACACCGTCAACGATCTGATCATGGTCGATGCCGCCAGCGCCAAACGCGCCGAAGATACGCTGGCGCTGCTGCGCAAAAGCCTCGGCTCGCTGCCGGTGGTACCGCTGACCATGGAAAGCCCGATCGAACTGACGCTGACCGAATGGGTGCGTTCCGGCGAGATGCCGGCCGGCTTCGCCATTCAGGATGAAGCGGAACTGAAAGCGATTCTGGAAGAAGGCGGCGTGATCCGCTGCAAGAAACAGAATCTGATCAGCGACGAAATCGCGGTGCATATCGAAGCCGGCAAGCTGGTGACCAAACTGGCGGTGGACTGGCAGGAGCGCATTCAGCTGATGCTGTCGGACGACGGCTCGCTCAAGCGCCTGAAGTTCGCCGACACGCTGCGCGAGCAGAACGACGATATCGATCGCGATGACTTCGCTCAGCGCTTTGACGCCGACTTTATCCTGATGACCAGCGAGCTGGCGGCGTTGATCAAAAACACCATCGAAGCGCTCGGCGGCGAAGCCCAGCGTTAATCCCGCCGCAGAAACGACCAGGGCCCAGCATCCGCTGAGCCCTGCGTTCCCCTAACGAACAAAATTTATTTGCTCAGGTAGCGGCACAGATAGGCGGTCGCATCGGCCACCTGCAGGTTGAACTCGCTGTGCCCCGGCACGAAGAACTTCTCGCCCGGCGTAAACACCTGCCAGTCCGGCGCCCCCGGCAGCAGCACTTTCAGCGCCCCGGTGATCACCGTCATTTCTTCCGGTTGCGCGGTGGAGAAGGTGTATTCCCCCTCTTCCATCACGCCCACGCTGGTAAGACCGATGCTGCTACTGTCAAAACCGATAGACTTCACTTTTCCGGCAAAATACTCATTCACTTTCAGCATAGACTGGCACCCGCGTAATCATCTTGATGGAAAATCCATATTGGGGGATTGCGGTTGATCTGTCACTGGTTTTTCGCGCGAAATGCGATCGCGGCGCAGAGGAAAACGCTGCCGGGCCTCTCACCGGCAGCCAGGGCTGCTGAAGCCCTGGGCGATCCCTGGGCGTAAAGCGCCTGAGGCCGCGTCGAGCGGTGACTTATCGCTATTTGAATCAGTCGATTAACTCTGCGGCCAGCTTGGCGACCAGTACGTTCGACAGCAGCACCGGCACCGACAGACGCGCCTGCAAAAAGGCGCGATGGCGCTGGTGATAACCGATGCAGTCGAGCACCACCACCTCCGCCCCCTGCCGCAGCAGTGCGCAAGCCGCCAGCTCCAGCGCGGCTTCATCTGCCAGATAGGGGCTGGCGACGGCATAGCTCGGCGGCGTCGCCAGCTGCCGCCATTTACCCGCCTGCTGCCCAACCTGTTCCGCCATCGGCACCACGATGCCGACGCGGTGTGCGCCGACAATCGCGGAGATCAACGGCGGAATAATGCGGTCCGGCTCCAGCAACAGCGCCTGTTCCGCCTGCAAGCGGCCGAATTCGCCGGTGCACAGCAGCAGGATCACCTGGCACCCCGCCGCCTCCAGCTCGCGGATCTTCTGCTGCAACCCGCTTTCGACGCGAGCGGCACCGAGCGTCACCTGCGTGCCGTCCAACAGGCGCGACACCAGCAGCTTATCACCCTGTTGCGGCGCATAACGCTCGGCGATCTGCCCGGCATCCAGGCCGTCCAGCAAACCGACGTGCCTCACCCGCTCCGCCGGCAGATAAGCAGACAGCAGCGGCATGATATCGCTGCGCGGCGCCTGACCGAGGGTCAGCGTGGCGAATGAAGCCGTCATGGGTCTATCTCCTTTTTTGCAGGTGGCTCAGGCTGCCGTACAGCGCCAGCAGCTGGCCGTATTCGGCGGCATCGTAAAACCGGCAGGTGCCGCGGCCGAATTCTTTGGCGACTTCCACCGCGAATTTGGCCGCCAGCGCGATGTCCGTTTCGTGGCTGGCGCCGGTGCCGCAGCCCGGCACCACCGATTCGCTGCAAATCGCCACGCCAACCACCGGCGCCGCAGTAGCGGTCGAGGGCTGCAGGATGCTGTTGAGGTGATGCACGCCGTTGCCGTAAGGGGTGATGTCCTGCGTGGTGATCGGGAAGGTCACCGCCGGGCGGCCGCTGGTCATCTCCATGATGCGCAACAGATCTTCCGCCACCCGCAGGATGTAGCCCTCTTTCACCGTCGGCGACAGCGCATAGCCTTTGTGGTTGATGATACGGTTGCCTTTGGTGGTATCGATCGACAGGATGGCGTCCGCCTCCGGCACCACTTCATTATCGTTCATCGTCACGTCATCGATCGGCGAATCCATAAAATCGACCGGATCGTGCGGGCGGGTCGGCGCGTTCGGGCAAATATGGGTGGTGACGATCACATCGCCCGGCAGCGTATCGCCCTTACGCTGCATCTCCGCCAGCTTCAGCGCGGCGGCAATGGCAGCGATCGCGCCGTCGCCGTCGGACACCAGCCCGATACGCGTCGGCCGCGCGCCGATGCCGCCCAGGCGGCCGATAATGCCCAGCGTCGGCGCCGCACCGCCAGCGAATTTGCCTGCGCTACCGGGGATCTCGATGCGCACGAAATCGGTGCCACCCTTCGGCCCGTCGGCGCGCAAGGTGCTGGCCCGGATCACCGGGTAAGGCGCAAACAGATCGACGACGTCCTGGCCGCTGACGAATGCGCTATCCATCAATTCAAAAACCTGCAGCGTTTGTTGCAAACTCATGGTCGTTTTACCTCACCAATGTCATCGGCAGGGGCTATTTGCCCTTGCTGGAAAAAATCGAGCTGAAGAAGTTGTAGAGCGCGTCGCCGGCGATAAACCCGGCCGCCATGATCTCCATCGGCGTGCGGCCGCGATCGCCCCAACGGCGCAGGATCGCCACGCGCAGCGCGATGCCCACCAGCACCGCCCACCCGGCCAAGGCGTTGTTGATCAGCAGGCCGGTCGCCAGCAGCACGCCGAGCTGGCGCTTAGGGCCGCCGATCAGCTGTACCACGGCGCCGGGGATCGCCCAGATCAAAAGGCTCCAGGCGATGCCCGGCTGCGCACCGGCTTCGATGGTCTTCGCGTAAACGCGCGCGACCGGCGGGATCAGGTCCTGCAGGAAATAGCTGTGATAAGAGAGGTAAACCACCGGAATGGCGATGAGGAAGGCGATCAGCGCCGCAAACAGCTGAATGCGGCGCCCCAGCAGCTCCTGCCGCAGATCCTCGCCGTAGCCGCGCAGGATGAAGCCGGCTTTCAAATCAAAGCCCATGTCGGCGAAAGCCGGCCCGGTGGCGGCGGTAAAACCGGTCAGGATGCACAGCGCCAGCGGTGGGAAACCGATCAGGATACCGACGATCAGGGTGATCAACGCCACCGCGAACGCCGGAAACCAGCCGGAGTGCATGGCGGCGATACCGACGATCAGCTCATGAACGAAAGCGGCGAACGCCGCGTAAATCACGAACAGCGCCAACATCGGCAGCGACATCTCGCTAAACAGCCCGCCGACCAGAGCCAAAAACGCGGCGATGGCGATGTAGCCGACTGCGCCCAGGCCGAGCGCTTTGCTTACCGCACTGTCCGGCTGGGTATAACCGGCGCTATCGGCGCGGCGGCTACGGATCACCTGCGCAACCTGGATCAGCGCCACCAGGCCGGCGCCGACCATCACGCCGTGCGGAATAAAATGGACATTGATATCGAAACCGGCCACCGGCTCGGCGTAAGCCCGCAGCAATAGCCCGACGCCGAACATGCTCAGCGCCCAGATATTGCCGATAAAGGCGGTGCCGAAGGCCGCCATGGGGATCTTGAGCATTGATCCGGCGATGCCCACCCCTACGCCCACCACCAAAAGCCAGGCCTGCTTGCCGCCGCGATCGCCGGCTTTAATCGCCTCCGCGGCGGCGACGCCGGGCGGCCAGGCATTGGCGGCGGGAAACACTTTGGTATCGAACAGGCGATAAAGCAGATAGGCGTCGAGCAGCATCGCCGCCGCCACGCCGCAGAACATCGGTAAAATAAGCTGCGGTTGCCCCATCACGTAAGGCACCGCAATCGGCATCAGCAGGCAATTGGCCGCGCCGAAGGTGGCGGAGGAGATCACCGTCTGCGCCAGGTTCTGGGTGTGCACCGAGCGGTAGCGTTGGAACATTTGCAGCGGAATACGTGCCAACAGCATGGCGATCAGCGCACCGATGATCGAGGTGTTGGGCGTCACGCCCAGCGTGGTGATCAGCTGAACGCCGATGATCGCTCCCACCACCGAAAGCAGCGCCATGACCAACAGCGTGCCGGCCTCTTTTAGCGGATTATTTGATTTCATGCTTGGTTTCCCTGAATATTCCCTGCCGCGTGGCGGAAATAACGCCAGGCGATAGCTCGCCGCGGCAGTTCCATTATTTGGAACTGCCGGCGTCATAACGTGATTATTTTCTTATTTACCCTATCTATTTATCACCAATAAAATACGGTGAAATATAATTAATGAGTTCCCTGGTGTCGGCGCTCGTTAATTATGATGCAACACGATAGCTCAGGCGCGTTATTTGATCTGCTGCCAATAATCATCGCCATATTTTTCCGCCAGTTGGCGGCTGACTGCGATTAATTCAGCCAGGACTTCCGGTACAAACGGCTGCTCCTCGCCCTGCGAGGGGAAGGACAGGCACAACCCCACCGTCTCGCTGCCGTGCTTGTTCACCAGCGCGGTCGCCAGCGAACTGATGCTGTTCAGGGTTTCATTGCGCGCCAGCGACCATCCCTCACGCCTCACCTGCTGCAACTTCTGCAACAGCGCATCCAACGTTTGCGGCGCATTGGGCGAAGTCGCCCGGTAACCGCCGGCGTAACGCGCCCGAACCTGCTCGTCGCTTTCACGCGCCAATATCGCCCGGCCGACCGAGGTTTCCGCCGCCGGTGAACGGTAACCCGCCGGAGTCACCACCTGCAAAAAGTGGCGGCCGGGGAACATGCGCATCACCATGATTTCCTGCCCTTCCAATATCGAAAGGTAGCCGGTACAGGCCGTCTGGCGGCACAGCTGCGCCATACTGGCCGCCAGGCTGTCCACCAGCGGCATCGACAGGTAGTGGCTGGATGCCGCCAGCAACAGCGCGCCGATGCGGTAACGCCGGCTATCAGGATCGCGCTCCAGCATGCCCTGATTTTCCATGGTCTGCAGCAGGCGCGATACCGTGCTTTTCGGCAACGCCAGTTGGCCCACCACGTCGCTGAATGCAATGCCCGGCTGGCCATGCATCACGCGTTGTTGAGAAAAGAGTTTTAATACCGCAGCGGCATTTTCCAGCGTTGTCATGATCCGCCTTGTTCCATTATATGGAACTCAGTTCCTGTTTTATAATTAAAAACTAGAACCCGAACTCCTCAGCGTCAAGCTGTTTATTTTTTGTCAGCCGCGAAATAAAAGGCATTCGTGCTTTTTAAATGAAAATATCTCGCAGAACGCCAACTTATCCGCGCCAAATAAAATAACGATACGCTTCGAAAATAATGAATGGCAGGACAAGCTGCTGAAAAATGAGTTTATCAGGAGGAGATATTGTCGCGGCTCAAAAACCCGCGCCGCGCAAACTGAAATCGATCGGCAACGTCAATTCCACCGTGCCGTTGACGTAAGCATCCGCCGGCGGCGTAGGCAACGGCGAAGCGCGCTTGACCAGCGCCTGGATTTCGCGATCCAGCGACGGCAGCCCGGCGCTGCTGACCAGCGTCACCGCCAGCACATGGCCCTGCCTGTCCAACGTGAAACGCACCTGCCCGACGCCCTGGCGCTTCAGCCGCAATGCGTCTTTGGGGTAACGCTTAAAGCGATTAAGGCGGCTGTTGATACGGCTGCGCCAGCTATCCTCCCCCGCCTGCGCATAGGGCGTCAGGCGGGTCTGCGGCGCGGCCGTTTTATCCGCCCGGCCCGGCGGCGGCGCGCCGACGCTTTGCTCCTGAACCTTCGGCGGCGCGATCGTTTTCTCCTGCGGCGGCGTGCGTGGCGGGAGGGTTTTCTTCACCGGCTTGGGCGGTTTTTTCTGCTTCGGCGCTACGGCGATGTTCGGCCGTACGGCTTCAGGCACCTTCACCGTCGGCAAGGGTTCCGGCGGCGCCGGCGGTTCAACCTGAGGCGGCGGCGTCCTTTCTCCCGGCGGTTGTTTTACCTCGGCCGGGGCCTGCGGTGCGGCGGCCATCACCACCATGACCGCCGGCGGCGGCACCCACGGCGGCGCGGCCTTGTCTCGCCAGGGCCAGAGCAGCGCCGCGGCCAGCAGGTGCAGCGCCAGCACCAGCACCAGGCAACGGCGCCAGGGCATAGCGGCGCCGGGCGCGGCGAAAGGCAGTGGAGAAACCGACATGCTCACTCTTCCGTCAGCGCCAGATGAAGGCGATCGGTCAGCGGTTTGAACAGGTAGTTCATCATCGAACGCTCGCCGGTGCGGATGAACCCTTCGACCGGCATCCCCGGGCGGATCTCCAACCCGTTCAACCGCTGCAGACCCGCTTCGCTGACCTTGGCGCGCACGCTGTAATAGGGCGCACCGCTTTTCTCGTCGGTCAGGCGATCGGCCCCGACCAGCGTCACTTCGCCCTCAACGCGCGGTGTGGTGCTTTGGTTAAACGCCGAGAACAACAGCTCGACCGGCAAGCCCACCTGCACCTTGTCGATCAGCTCGACCGGAATACGCGCCTCTACCTGCAGCCCCCGATCGCTGGGCACGATCTCCATCAGCTGCTGACCGGCGCCGATCACGCCGCCTTCGGTGAACACGCTCAGCCCCACCACGGTGCCCGCCACCGGCGCTTTCACCTGCGTATGGCCCAGATCGGCCTCTGCCTTGGCCAGGCGGTTATCCAGTTCGTCCAGCTTCATCCGCACCTCGGCCAGCTGGCTGCTGACCTCTTTCTGATACTCTTCCCGCCGCTGGATCGCCCGCAGCTTCAGCTCCAGGATCTGGCGCCCCAGGCGGCCGATATTGCCCGTGTCCTCGGACGCCTGGCCGTCGATCTGCGCATACTGCCCTTCCAGATCCAGCAGCCGGTTGCGCGCCACATACCCCTGCGCCGCCAGCTTGCGCATGCCGCCCAGCTGCTCCTGCAACATGGCCTTTTGCCGCTGTTTGCTGGCGTAAGACTGCCGGATCCCCTCCAGCATCGCCTGCGATCCGGCGATGCTCTCCGCGATCGCCGCCAGCTCGCTCTGCAACGCCGCACGGCGGCTGGTGAACAGCTGCTGTTGCAACAGCATCAACGACATCACCTCCGGCTCCTCCCGCCGCGCTTGCAACAACGCGGGGAAAACGATCGCCTGCAGGCCGTCGCGCTCGGCCTGCAGCCGCGCCCGCTGCGCGGCGTTGCTCAACTGCTGGCTGCGCAGCGCATCGCGCTGGGTGCGGCTGTCGACGGTATCCATCAGCAACAGCACCTGCCCGGCGCGGACCCGATCCCCCTCATGCACCTGAATTTGCGACACCACGCCGCCGCTCGGGTGCTGTACCGCCTTGCGGTTACCGGCCACCACCACGCTGCCGGAAACCGGCACGCCCTTATCCAACGGTGCCAACAGCCCCCACAGCAGGAAGCCGCCAAATCCCAGCAGCACCAGCCAGCTGCCGAGCCGCAGATGACGCCCTTCGTCGAACTGTCGGGAAAGGGCGTCGATATCGCCGGGGATCACACTCTGATTGCTCATACTTTTCGTTCACCGCTGGCCGTTTTGGCAAAGTTGGCGTAGTTGACGTTGAAACCGCCGCTGCTGCGGCCGGCATTGGCCGGTACGGCAGCGGGCGTAAAACCAGGCAGTTTCTTCAGGATGGCGTCGCTGGGGCCGAAGTGCTGCACCTGACCGGCAGCCAGCACCAGCAATTTGTCGGTCGTCGCCAGGATCGCCGGTTTATGAGTCACCAACACGCTGGTGGTGCCGCGCGCCTTCAGCGCTTCGATCGCCCGCTGCAGCGCCTCTTCCCCTTCACGATCGAGGTTGGCATTCGGTTCATCCAGCACCACCAACGCCGGAGAGCCATACAGCGCGCGCGCCAGCGCCACCCGCTGACGCTGGCCGCCGGACAGGCCGCTGCCGCTCTCGCCCAGCTCGGTTTCATACCCTTTGGGCAAATGCAGGATCAATTGGTGCACGCCGGCCAGCGCGGCGGCGGCCACCACCTTCTCGGCGTCAACCTGGCCAAAGCGGGCGATGTTTTCCGTCAGCGTACCGGCGAACAGCTGGATATCCTGCGGCAGATAGCCGATATGCGGCCCCAGCTGCTGTTTGTCCCACTGCCGGAGATCCGCGCCGTCCAGCCGCACGTCGCCGCTGAGCGGCGTCAGCGCGCCGACCAGTTGGCGCATCAGCAGCGTTTTGCCGGAGCCGGATGCGCCAATGACGCCCAGCACCTCGCCGGCCTCCAGACGAAAACTGACGCCGTGCAACACCGGTACGCTCCCCCCGGGCGCAGCGGCGGTCAGCTGATTCACGGCCAATGCGCCGCTGGGCGCCGGCAGCGGCAGGCTCGCCGCCTGCGGCGGGTTGGCGGCCAGCATCACCTCCAGCCGCTGCAGGGACTGGCGCGCCGACGACCACTGCTTCCAGGCGCCGATCAGCTGATCGATCGGCCCCAGCACCCTGCCAATCAGGATCGATCCGGCGATCATCATGCCCGGCGTAATGTCGCCGTTGATCGCCAGCAGCGCCCCGCAGCCCAACATCAGCGACTGCAGCGCCAGCCGCACGGTTTTCGACCAGGCGGTGACGGCGGCGATTTTCTCGCTGGCGCGGTTCTGCAACAGCAGGAACTGCTGATGCTGCCGTAGCCAGCGCAGGCGTAAATCGGTCAGCATCCCCATGGCGGCGATGGCCTCCGCATTGCGCAGGTTGCCGTTGGCCTGCTGCGTGGCGCTCAGCGCGACCCGGCCGGCCTCCGCGAGCGGCGCCTGCGACACCCGCTGGTTGAGCCAGGCCAGCAGCACCAGCACGATCACTCCGGCGCTGGCCAACGCGCCAAGCCAGGGGTGGAGCAGAAAAACCACCAGCAGATAAACCGGGAACCAGGGGGCATCGAAAAAGGCGAACAGCGCATTGCCGGTGGCGAACTGGCGCAGGTTGGTCAGATCGTTCAGCGCCTGCCCCGCCAGCGGGTTGCCGGTTTTCAGATTGGTTTCGAAGGCGGCGTCGTAGACCCGCTGATTCAGGCGCATATCCATCTGGGCGCCGAGGCGGATCACCACCTGACTGCGCACCCACTCCAGCAGCCCCATAAACAGGTAAAGGCCGACCACCATCAGGGTCAGCATCGCCAGCGTCATGCGGTTGCCCGACGGCAACACGCGATCGTAGACCTGCAACATGTACAGCGCCGGGGCCAGCATCAGCAGGTTGATCACCGCAGTAAACAGCGCGATGCCCCAAAATCCGCGCCGGTATGCGGCCAGCACGCTCATCACTTCTCCGCGCCTGACGGCGTTTTTCATGGCGTTTTCCATCGGCTAAAAACGAGAAAATGCCCGCCGGGGCGCGCGGCACCGGCGGGCAAACGGCCGCGATCAGGCCGCCAGCAGTTCCGGGCTGTCGGCATGCTGCACGCCCACCGCCGTCGCCGCCGCCACCTGATCGAAGGTGGAATTGACGCTCAGGCCGTAGTCGTCGAGGATGCCGTTCAGCGCGGTTTCCAGCGCGCCGGTATCGCCGGACATCAGGCCGTACACCACCTGGTGTACCACGCCATCGTGGCCCTGCGCCTGCAGGCTGCTGAGGTTCAGGCCGCCGAAGCTGACGTCAGGCACCTGGATGTTGTAAGGCGTGGAGCCGCCGCCGTTCAGGCCGTCGCCGAACGACAGCGAATCCAGCTGGCCGTACAGGGTGTGCGCCGGGGCATTGAACAAGGTGTAGGTCAGGTTGCCGCCCGCCACGAACGAGGTAACGTTGTTGGCGGTGCTGGTCACGGCGTATTGGCTGCCGGACAGGCTGCCGCCATAGAAGCCGCCGCTGTTGGAGTCGGTGACGTTACCGTTGGTGTGGTTGATATCGCCAAATGACGACGCCCACTCGTTCAGATAGTTATGGATGCTGTAGCTGCCGAAGCTGCTGTCATAGTTGACTGAAAATGCCATTTCTCTATCTCCATTGATGAATGGCGCCCCTTGCGAGGCCGCCCTTGTGCTCAAGAATGAGCAACGCCCTTTTACTGCTTAAAAACGGTATTCCACCCCGCCCTGCACGGTGCGGCCACGCCCCAGCGTGTTGGCCAGCGTCTCGCCGTAGCTGACGACGTAGGCGCGGTTGGTCAGGTTCTCCACCGAGCCGCGCAGCGTCAGGCTGTCGGTCAGCTTGTAGCTGGCGTACAGATCGAACAGGGTGTACTTCGGCCAGTCGGCCAGGTACGGGTAGTTGGACGGCACCGAGCTGTCCTGATAGCCCGGCGCGAAGCGCACGGTCACCCCGGCGTCCAGCTTGCGATCGAAGGCGCGGCCGCCCAGCGTCACCGAGCCGCGATCGCCCGGCAGATAGGCAGCGGTGCCGAACTGCGAGCCGCCGTCGCACGTGACGGCATCATTGGACGCGGCATCCGGTTCAACATAGAAGTTGCCGCGGCGCGAACCGTCGCCGTAGCGCAGACGCCCTCCCAGCCAGGCTTTGTTCGAGCAGAACTCGTTTTTGCCGATCATGTGGGTGTAGGTCAGGTCGGCGTAGAACACCCCGGCGTCATAGTTGAGCTGATACTCCAGCCCGCGGAAGCGGGTTTTCGACAGGTTGTTGACGTAAGCGGCATTGCCGATGCTCGGCTGCACCAGCCCCGGTTTATTGCGGTCTATCGCCAGGTTGATGTAGTTATCCACTTTGGTGTCGAAGTAGGCCACCTTGGCCACCAGCCGATCGCCCTCAAACCACAGATCCGGCTGCTGCACGTTGAACCCGACTTCCCAGGCGCGCGAGCGCTCGGGCTGCAGGAACGGGTTAGGGTATTGCGTGGAAGAACTGTGCGCGCTGCCGTTGGTCAGCGTTTCGGTGATCGCCGGCGGCCGCCAGGATTTGCCGTAGGTGGAATACAGCTCCAGCCACTCCACGCCGGGGCGCACCGCCACCGCCAGCGTCGGCGACAGTTTGCCCTGATCGCGGTCAACCGCCCAATCCTCGCGGGTGGTGGTTGAACAGCCGGTCAGACGCAGCGCTTTGCAAGGATTATCAATCGTGTAGCGTTGCCCATCCTTAGCCAAATCCGGATAGCTCAGGCCGGTCTGGCCGCGCAGGCGATAGCGGTCGTAACGCAGCCCGCCCTCCAGCGTCAGCCAGCCGTCGTAGTCGTAGGTCAGGTTGGCGAACAGGCTGGCTACCGAACGGTTGCCGGCCGGCGTCACCCCTTCCATGCCCTGACGGGAAGAGTCGCTGGTCGCTTTGTCGTAATAGAACTCCAGCCCGTAGTTGGCGCGGAAGTCGTGCCCCGGCGCCAGGCTGAAGCGCGAGGTGTTTTGCGCCTGCGCGCCATAGGTACGCAGACGAGTGCGCGTCGCGTAGCCGTTGTCCAGCAGCGAGCTGGTGCTGTAGGTGTCGCTGTCGTCCTGAGTATCGACGTAATAAAGCTTGGCCTGAAAATCGAGCCAGTTGACGCCTTCCGGCGCCAGGCTGTAGTCGAACGCCGCATTGCGCGCCATCACGTCGCTGTAACCGGTGCGCTTCCAGCCCAGTTCATAGGGCGGGCGGGTGCCCAGGTTGGTCAAGGTGCCGGCGATCGGCGACGCGGTTTGGGTCTGCAGATAGCTCAGCTGCAGGCGCTGATTGGCGGGCAGGTTCCAGCCCACCTTGGCCAGCCGCGAGTGCATGCGGTAATTTGTGTCGGGGATTTTGTTGTTCTTGATGCTCTCGGCGTAGCGATCGTAATTGCCGGTGTCGTTATTGATGCGAATGTTGCCGATATCGCCCTTGTTGCCGGGCCAATAGTCGCCGAGGTGGCGTTCACTGGCGGCCAGCAGGATATCGCCGGTTTCGTTGCCCAATGCCAGTATGCCGCTGCCGATGAAGTGGGTGCCGTTATCGCCGGTGCTGGCGTGCAGCTTGCCGCCCAGCTCTTTGCCCGGCGCCAGGAAATCGCTCGCGCTGACGGTATTGAAGGTGGCGATACCGCCGAGCGTACCGGCGCTGCCCATGCCGCCGGAGGTGCCCTTGTCGATGGTCACGCCGGACAGCAGCTCGGAATCGATGTACATGGTGCCGTTACGCTGGCCATGGCCGCTCTTTTGAAAATTCTGCCGCATGCCGTCGATGTTCATGTTCACCCGGCCATAGTCTTGTATGCCGCGGATGTTGACCGACAGCGCCGGATCTTGCTGGCTGACGCTGGAATAGGCCCCCGTCGTCTGCTCCAGAATATCGGCCGCGTGTCGCGCCGGGCGGTTATCCATCTGTTCGCGGCTGATGACGCTGACCGAGCGCGGTTCGTCGTAAACCCAATCGTTGGCGTTGATGCCGCCGGCGCCCAGCACCGTCAGGCTATCCAGCGCCAGCGCACCGCCGTCGCCGTTTGCCGTCGGCAGCCGGCTCAATACGATCTGCCCCTGCGGCTGCAGGCGGAAAGCCACCGGATTGTCGCCAATCAAGCGCCGCAGGCCCTGTTCGACGCTCATGCTGCCGTTCAGCGCTGCCGCCTGCATGCCGTCGAGCTTCACCTCGTCGAAAAATACCTGCATATCGGCCTGCTCGGCGAAGCGCAACATGGCGCTCTGCAGCGGCTGCGCCGCAATGTTGAAATGCTTTTGCTGTGCGGCCTGCGCGCTGCTCGCGTCAGCCTGGGCGGCGAGCGCCACCGCCGGCTGAGTCAGCATCATCGCCGCCAGCGCGGCGCGTAGCGCCGTGGCCAATCGGCCGGCCGGCGTGGTTCCCTTGTGAATAAACATGCGTGTGTGTTCCACCCGAAAGAATGCCAAACCAAGTGATAATGGAAATCAATCTCGTTTAAACATAAGGACGTTCCGGGAGGCAAAAACCCGTAAAGATTTTTTACAGAAAGTGAAAATAGCGGCGAAACGGGCATCCCGGCCCGCCTTTGCCGCTCAGTACAGCAGCGTGATGCCGGGGAGATTCAGCTGACGGGCGGAGAGTTCCTGACGAATGGCGCCGACGCCGTCATCGAGTTTATTGAGCGCGAACACGCCACTCACCGTGCGTGCTCTTAGCGCGGGGTTGACCGCCACGATGCGGGTTTCGCGATAGCGATTGAGCTGCGCGAGCGCCTGCGCCAGCGGTTGGCGGTCGATCACCAGCCAGCCGCGCCGCCAGGCGTCATCACCGGCCGCTTGCCGCGTCAGCCACAGCAGGCCGCTGCGGTAATGCGCCGCCTGACGTTGCGCGACCACCAGCGAGCGCTCGCCGCGCTCGAGCGTCACCCGCACACTGTGCTGATGCACGCTGACATCCACGCCCTGCTCGGTGCGCGCTACGCTGAACTCGGTGCCCAGCGCCTGCGTGACGCCATTTTCCGCCTCCACCCTGAACGGGCGACGTTCCGCCCCGCCCAGCGGCGCGACGATAAAATAGGCGGTGCCGCGCAGCAATCGCACCTTGCGCTCGTCTGCAGAATACGCCAGCGCGATCGCGCTGCCGCTGTCCAGCGCCACCCGGCTGCCGTCCGGCAACGCAACTTCGCGCACTTCGCCGCGAACGGTTTGATAATCCGCCTGCATGCCTATCCACAGATCCGGCCCGCGATAAACGCCGAAGGAAACGGCGATCGCCACCGCCGCCTCCACCGCCCAGCGTGGCCATCGATGGCGAGAGGGCGTTTTCAGCGCCGCCACCTGCGGCTGTAAGGCCTGCCGCTGCTCTGGCGGCAGCTGCCCCAGCGTCGCCCAAAGCTGGCGCGCCTGACGCAGCGCCGCCGGATGCTGCGGATCATCGGCCAGCCAGGCGTCCAGCGCTTGCCGCCGTTCGGCGGGCAGCGCCCCTTCGGCCAGGCGTACGGCCCAGGCGGCCGCCTGCTGTCGCGCCTGCGCGGTTAGCGGTTTCATGATGACGTAGCCCCCTGTTTTTTCTGGTTATAGGTTAAGACGTCTGAGGGCGGATAAACCCGTAAAAAAATTGCCATTATTGTTCTTCCATACGCGCCATCAGCCGCTCGAGCGCGCTGGCCAGGTGTTTTTCCACCGTGCTGAGCGACACGCCCAGCTGCGCCGCCACCTGCGCCTGGGTCAGGCCATCGAGCCGGTTAAGGCGGAAAATCTGCTGCGTGCGCGACGGCATGCCCGCCAACGCCTGTTGCAACAGCTGCAGCAGTTGGCTATCGATCGCCAGTTGTTCAAGCGCCGGTTCGCCGGAGGGATACTGCGCCAGAATGTCGTCTTCTACCGCTTCGGTCTGCCGCCGCTGCTGCTGGCGCAGATGGTCGAGCATCAGGTTTTTGGCGGTTTTATACAGGTAGGCCTCAATATCGAGAATGTTACCCTGCGGGTATTGCTCGGTAAGGCGGGTAAAACTTTCCTGCGCCAAATCCGCGGCCAGCTGAGGGTCGCGCAGTTTAGCGTTCAAATAAGTTTGCAGCGGCCGCATGTGGCGCAGAAACAGCGCCTGCAACTCGGAATTGGACATCTCTTTTCCCAGAAGTGAAACACCCAATAGGGGCGATAAAAATCACATAAATGATTATCATTATCAATATTGTTCTAGGAAATATGTGCTAAGGCGGGGATAAACAGGAAACCGGCCTGACGCCGGTTTCCGCTGGGCTGCAGGTCAGAGCTCTAACGCCTCGTCCTCATAGCGATGCTTGGCGTCGAGCGCTTCCTGCTCGGTTTCATGTTCACTGAGCAGCGTATTCGGCTCAATGTCGTCGGTGCGCACTTCAAAACGGCGCAGATGCAGGCTCGGGTCGCCCCGAAACACCTCTACGACGCGGGCGCTCCGTGGATAAGCAGGTTGATCATTTTCGCGCATGCCGTTCTCCCGTGTGTTTCACACAGTAGCAAGTATAGCAGCCGCCCTCATTCCGACACGCGCGAGCCAAGATCGCGATCGCCGGGGGAGCCCGCCAACAGCTCGGTCAGTTCGTCACAGGCGCAAATGCGGCCCTCACGCACGGTGAAGTGCGCCAGCACCCGCACGCGGCTGCAGGAACCATCGCGCTTTTCCAGCTCGACCAGATGGTGGGTCAGCACCGCCTCGCCCTGCTCCGCCGCCGCGATCACGCTCAGCGTCATGCGGCGGGTTTGCCGCTTCAGCAGCGCCATATGTTGCTCAAACTGCTCGAAGTTCAGCGCCTTGCCATCCACCTGCTGGCGGTAGCCCACGCTGAAGCGGGCGGCGATCTGCGCCGGGCGATGTTCCGGGCTGGCGACGACCTGCTGCAGCGTATCGAGTACCAGATCCAGTGGGGTAAGTTGAGTCATCACGTTTCTCCGAAATAGGGTGAACGACGATCCTATCCCGGTCCGGCGATGGCATAATAACTACATCAAGACTTTCAATAACGTTAAACGGCCAACATGACGCAGATCCGCAGCCAACGCCTTCAGCATGAAAAAAAGCACCTGACGCCCTGGCACCGGCACGAAGGCGGCCAGATCTATCTCTTGACGCGCGGCATGCTGGCCATGGAACTCCCGGGCCGGCAATGGGCGATCGCCGGCGGTACGCTGGGCTGGCTGCCGCCGGGATGCGCCCATCAGGCGCTGGCCTGCGGCGACGTGGCAGGCTGGAGTCTGTATCTGCCGGTGGAAAGCGTGCCGGAGATGCCGCCGCAGCCGCAGCTGTTCACGGCCTCTGCGCTGTTGCAGGCCCTGGTAGAGCGCATCGCGCAGTTCCCCGCCGGCCCGCTGAGTGCGCCGCAACGGCGGCTGCTGCAGGTGCTGCTGGACGAAATGCACGCGGCAAGCCGCGCCCCTTTGCAATTGCCGCTGCCGCAGGACGCCCGGTTGCTGAACATCGCCCGGGCGCTGCTGAACGATCCCGCCAGCCTGCGCAGCCAGCGCGACTGGGCCGCCTGGGCCGGGCTCAGCCCGCGCACCCTGAGCCGCCGTTTTCTGCAGGAAACCGGCATCAGCTTCGCGCTGTGGCGCCAGCAGGCGCGGGTATTGCGTTCACTGGAGGGATTATCACGCGGCGAAGCGGTCAGCGAGGTGGCCGACGCCTGTGGCTATGACAACGTCAGCGCCTATATCGCCGCCTTTCGCCGCCGCTTCGGCGTCACGCCCGGGGCGTACTTTGCGCCGGCTCGGCAAACGGAATAAGAAAACGGGCGCCCAGCGCCCGAAGAGAAGAAAGGGTTACTTCACCGTCTCACGCGGCAGCACCGCGAGGATTTGTTCCACCACCCGCTGCGGATCGGCGGCGCCGTCTATCACGTAATGCGCGGCGTCCTGATACAGCGCTTCGCGCGCCGCCAGCACCTCGAGCATCTCCTCGGCGATCGGCCTGCCGGTGAGCGTCGGGCGCTGCGCATCTTCCGGGAACTCTTCCAACCGCCGCGCCAACACGCTGGCCGGCGCGCGCAGGTAGATAACGGTGCCATGTTGACGCATAAACTGACGGTTCTCCTCCGCCAGGATCGCCCCGCCGCCGGTGGCAACTATAGTTGACGGCTTGGTCACGGTTTGCAACGCGATGGTCTCGCGGCGGCGGAACCCCAGCCAGCCCTCGCACTCAACCATTTCCGCCACGCTCATCTGCGCCGCCTGCTGCATAAACAGATCGGTATCGACGAACTGATAGCCCAACGCCAGCGCCAATGCGCTGCCTACCGTCGTCTTGCCGGCTCCGCGAGCGCCTATCATGAACAGGGTTTGTGTCATTACGGGTTGTCCCTTATGCGGTGACTTGAGTGCATTGCATACCAAAATACCGAGCGGGTGCGATGGCGTGGTGGCAGCATCATACCCTGCCCGCTCTGTATTTCAATATTTACGATAGTGTAAATTCCATGGCACAGCGACTGCCGACGGCAAAGCCGTGCGCCAGATCCTCATCCAGATGCCGCCGCAGGGCAGCCGTGAGCCGCGCGTCGTCGAGCGGCCGGAATCCCAGCCGCCGGTAGTAAGGCGCATTCCACGGCACCTCAATGAAGGTAGTGAGCGTCAGGCGGCCAGCGCCCTGCCGTTTGGCCTCTTCCGCCACCGCGCCGATCAGGCGACGGCCGACGCCCTGCCGCTGCCAGGTGCCGGCGACCGACAATTCGGCGATGTGCCAATCGCCCCCCTGAACCTGCACGGCGATAAAACCGGCGCACTCGCCGTTGTCGCTTTCCGCCAGCCATTCACGGCGTTCGGCAATAAACGCGGCATGCTGCTGCGGGGCCATCACCTCGCCTTCGGCGATAAAGCGCCATTCCGGCTGCTGGCGAAACAGCTGCGCCGCCGAACGTTCAACCGCCATCAGATGCACGATATCCCGCTGCTGCGCCAAACGAATCTGCAGGCTCATGGGTTCTCCTTAACGTTGGGGCGGTTATTTAAGCAAATTTCACCGCCCGTAGCTTAGAAATCGATACTGCCGCGCAGCACCACCTCACGCGGTTCCCCCACCGCCACGCGCAAATTACCGCCGCTGGACGGGTAGTAGGTTTTATCGAACAGGTTCTTCACGTTCAGCTGCCATTTCACCCGATAGCCGTTGATCGGCATGGTGTAAGCGGCGAACGCATCGGCAACGGTGTAATTATCCAGGGAGAAGCTGTTGGCGGCGTCACCCGGGCGGCGTCCTACGTAGCGCGCACCGGCGCCAATGCGCACCTCATCGCCGCTGTAGAAGCCCGGGCTGCCCAGGTTCTGGGTCAGGAACAGCGAGGCGGTGTGGCGCGCCACGTTGGTCATCTCTTTCCCCTTGTTGTCCGGATCGTCCACCACCCGCGCGTCGGTATACGCATAGGAGCCGATCAGGCTCAGCGAATCGGTGAGGTTACCGGCTACGTCCAGCTCCACGCCCTGCGAACGCACGCGCCCGGCGGTGCGCGTCACGGTTTCGCCCTCCACCAGCTCATTGACCATCACGTTGCGCTTGGTGATGTCGAACAGCGCCAGCGTGCCGGTGACGCCGTTCGGCAACGCCAGCTTGCCGCCGACTTCCCACGACTTGCCCTGCTCCGGCGGCAGCGAACCAATTTGGGTGGCGATGGAAGAGTTCGGCTTGAACGACTCGGTATAGCTGCTGTACAGCGACACATAAGGCGTCAGCTTGTACACCACCCCGGCGCGCGGCACCAGCTTGCTGTCCGAGCTGTCGGTATTGGCCTGGAACGGCCGCCCCTTGCCGGCATAGACGTCGAAAGCGTCGTAACGCAGCCCGCCCATCACCAGCCATTTATCGGTTAGCTGGATGGAGTCCTGCATAAACCAACCGTAGCTGGTGAGGTTTTCCCGCTGGTCGCTGTCTTTGGCGCTGACCGCCGTCGACGGCGGCATCAGGCCGTATACCGGATGATAGATATTGAAATCGCTGTTCTTTTTGCCGCGGATCATGTCGCCGCGGAAGGTACGGTTATCTTCAAAATCGAAGCCGAACAGCATCTGGTGGTTGATGCTGCCCCAGTCCACGTCGCCATTGAGCGTCAGCTGTACCGCGTTGGCGTGGCTGACGGCGTTGGCAGTCGAGTCGGCCTGGCGGCTCAAAACGCCGGTCACCGGGTTCAGCGCCGTGGCGCGCGCCTGGTTGTCGCTGTAGCTGTTGCGGCTGTAGGCGTAGGTCAGTGAGCTTTTCCAGCGCTCGTTGAGCGTCTGATCGATCTGCAGGGTAATGCTGTCCTGATCGCCGCGGGTGGCATTATAGGCTTCGTCGAAACGGCGATCGCGCGGCGTATTCACCGGTTTGCCGGTGCGCGAATCGATAATGGTGCCGCGATCGAACGGCACCAGATATTCCATATGTTCATAGGCCAAGCGCACGGTGGTGTTCTCGCCGTACCACATCAACGACGGCGCGATCACCGTCTGGCGATTGCGGCCAAAGTTGCGCCAGTAATCGGTTTCATCGTGATCGACGATCATGCGATAGGCAAACCCCGACGTGCCGAGCGGCCCGGTAACGTCGAGCTGGCCGCCGCCGCCGTTGAAGCTGCTGCCCCAGCCTTCCACGTGGGTATGCTGCTGCAGCTGGGGCTTTTTGGTGATCATGTTGATCATCCCGCCCGGCTCGCCCATGCCGTACAGCATCGAGGCCGGCCCCTTGAGCACCTCCACCCGCTCGGTGGTCGGCGTAAAGTTGCGCGCCTGCACCGAGCGCACGCCGTCGCGCAGAATGGAGCCGTCGCGGTTGTCGCCGAAGCCGCGTTTCATGACCGCGTCTTGGGTGCCGCCCAGCGTGTTGGCCTGGGTAATGCCGCTGACGTTGTACAGCGCTTCGTCCAGGCTGCTGACCGCCTGATCGGTAATCACCTGCTGCGGCACCACGTCGATCGCCTGCGGCACGTTCAGCAGGTTGGTTTCGCTGCGGGTGCCGGTGACGCTGGTCAACGGCTGATAGCTCTGCACGCCGTCGGCATCTTTGCGGCCGACCACGACCAGGCTCTCTTCCTGCGGCGCGGCTTTATCCGCCGCCCACGTCGGCGATGTCGCGCAGGCCGCCAAAGGCAATGCGCACCACCAGCCGCGCTTGTTGTTATTCATTATCTAACTGACTCCAATAGGTCCCTGAAAAAGGTAACGGCAAAAACTGCTGATACAGCTGTTGGAAGGTCTGCTGCGGGTTAATGTCGGCGAACAGATCCGGGTAAAACGCTTTGGCGAACATCTCGACCAGCACCACGTGGTACGGGCTGAGGTAAAAGTTGTGCCAGACGCTCCAGGCGCGGTGATGCTTCACCGCCTGCAGGCTGGCCAGCATCGGCTGTGTGGCGATCAGCCGGCGGAAGCTGTCGGCGGCGTCCTGTTGGCTGACCTGCGGCCCGAGGCGCAGATCGGATAGCCGCTTGCCCTGCGGCCCGGCCATGCCGGTGGCGAGGTAAACGTCGGGATTGGCGCTCAGAATGGTTTCCGGGTTCAGCTCACCGTACACCCCTTTGACGCTGGCGTTGGCGATGTTGTCGCCGCCGGCGAAGCTCAGCAGATCGCCGAGGTTGCCGTGCGCGGCGGTGGTGCAGCAGGTGTCACGCCGCCCCAGATGCAGGTGCAGCATCACTTTGGGCTTCGGCCCCTGATAGCCCGCCAGCCGCTGCTGAATCACAGCCATATGCTGCTGATAAAACGCGATAAACTGCTCAGCGCGCTGCTGGCGATTGAGCACTTCGCCCAGCAGCCGCACGCTCGGCACGGTGTTGTTCAGCAGATCGATGCGCAGATCGACGTAGATTACCGCCACGCCGGCCTTGTTCAGCGCGGAAACCAGCAGATCGTTATCGCCGTCTTCACGCGCGTAGCGCGCCAGGATCACCAGATCCGGCTTCAGCTGCAGCAGGCTTTCAATATTGACCTGGCGGAAATTATTGCCGCTGATAATGGGGATCGCGGCGATCTGCGGGAACTTCTGCGTATAGAGCTGCCAGCTTTGCGCATCGAACCGCGCCAGATCCGCCGGCCAGCCGACGATGCGCTGCGCCGGGTTGCCCGGCTCCAGCAGCGCCAGCGTATACAGCATGCGGCTTTCCCCCACCACGATGCGCTGCGGGTTGTCCGGCACCACGACCTGGCGGCCGGTGATATCGGTCACCGTCTTCGCCTGAGCGGAGAACACGCCGAAGCACAGGGAAAGCAGCAGTAAAATGAGGGAATTGCGCATGATTAAGCCGACACGGGGAAATAGTGTGCGCATGATAATCACTCTCATTAGCACTTGCAATCCTGCACGGCGATTGCCAAAAGAAATCCGGGAAACGGCGCCGGGCGCGCGGCGAAACATGGCGAAACCGCTAAAAGAGCGGCTTTAAAAAGTTAAAAAAATGGCGGGGAAATCGGTTAAATAGAGCGGAAACCACCAAAATAGGGAGACATCCATGGATCAACGCATTATTCCGCTGTCGGAGTGCCCGCAGTTTGCCGATGTGTGCGCCGCCTGGGCCTTCGGCCAGTGGGGTTCACAACGCGGCGGCACGCTGGAGCGCACCCAGCTGCGCTTCGCCCAATGCAGCCGGCCAAGCGGCGATCACCTGACGCTGATGATGATCGACGGCGATCGCCCGGTGGGCATGGCCAGCCTGTGGCCCAGCGACGATCATCAGCGCCAGGATCTCACCCCGTGGCTGGCCGGCGTCTTCGTGCATCCCGATCACCGCCGCAAGGGCATTGCCCACCGCCTGGAGATGGCGATCGTCGAAGCGGCGCGGCAGCGCCATCATTCGATTTTGCATCTCATCACCGACAAATCGGAAGCGCTGTACGCCGGCTGGGGTTGGCAACCTCTGGAGCGCCGGCGGCAGTATGACGAAGACGTGGTGGTGATGGTGAAAACGCTGTAGTTAACGCGGCGTACAGACATACACCAGCGCTGGCGGGAAATTGCGCACCACCCGCAGGCGCTTCCAGTGAAAATAGCGGGACAGCAATTTTTCCGACAGGTGGCTGTATTGGAACAGCACCAGCGTGCCGTTGCGCGCCAGCAGCCGCTGCCGGGCCTGCTGAAGGATGCGCACGCTGATCCTGACCGGGATCGACAGCAGCGGCAGGCAGGAAAACACCACGTCATAATCCGTGGCCATTTGTGTCGCCGAATGGGCCATCACCTGCAGCCGCCGATCGTCTATCCCCCGCAGCCGATGCACGAAATGCGGTTGGATCTCGAAAGCCTCTAGCGCCGCATCGGCGCGCATCCGCCCCAGAATGCGTTTGGTCAATACGCCGTCCGCCGCGCCCAGCTCCGCGATCGACAGCGCCCGGGTCCATTCAACCTGGTTCAGCATCGCCTGGCACAGCCACGGGGAAGAAGGCGCCAGCGTACCGACGGTGCGCGGTGAAGCCATAAATTGCTGCAGGTAAGCGAAGTGATTCATCAGTTGCAGCCGGGTCGCATTTAACATTGAGGCCTCCTTGGGTTAAGCCCTCAATGTGAGCCGAATTTCTTAAGTATTCATTAACATGATTCCGAAAGCGGCGGACACAGTTGTAATAAAATGCAACCTCAGCCGCAGTGGAAAAATGAAAAACGGCCGTAATAATGACCTGAAAATAAGCCGCCCACGCGCGCCCTATCAGATAATTATTACGACCGTTTATTTTATTGGCCACGTTGCCGTGGCCAGAGGGTAAAAAGCCAACGCTTAGCGATAAATTTCCGCATTGCCGCGCCAGTTGCTGGAATCCCCGGGGGTGTCCAGACCGATAATGCGGTAATGGCCGGCGCCGTCCGCCGCGGCTTTTTCTTTCAGGGCGTGAATGGCGTCATGCGGTGAGCCGCTAATGCCGGAAACCGACACCACGCCGAGGCTTTGCAGATTGGCGGCCTGTTCGCTGTTGACCTGTTTCACCGACGACAGCGGCGCGGCGAAAGTGGAGAAGGAAGCGGCGGCGATCAATACTGCTGCGATGCTTGGGCTAAGTTTCATGATTGACTCCAGGTGTTCTTGTTTATTAGCTCGTTGTCAGTGATGTTAATTATCCGCTAGCCAATGAAAACGGACGTCATGCAACGTAAAGAACATCAATCATTGTGAGGAGAATAAGGAGGAAGTGAGAGCGAGTGTGTATTTTAAGGCGGAAATGACTTTATAGGGTTCACCTTACCCCTATTTGATGAACAATTAAAGACGGGGCGAAAGAAAGAACGCGCGCCGCCGCTATTTAAGATTTTTTACCCGCCGGGGCGCGCTGAGCTACGCTGATTTTGTGGCTTACCCTTTTAAGGAAGAACGCTTATGTCGCAAAACCTGCTGCGCGTGCGTGACGGTCAGGGCGCTTCGGTCTCGTTTTCCGAGCTGCTGTTCGATCTGATCTACGTTTTCGCCGTGACCCAACTTTCCCACTATCTGTTGCATCACCTGACGCTGACCGGCGCGCTGGAAACCCTGTTGCTGTGGTTCGCCGTCTGGCTGGCCTGGCAATACACCGCCTGGGTCACCAACTGGTTTAATCCGGATACCCGTCAGATCCGCCTGCTACTGTTCGCTATCATGCTGCAGGGGCTGTTCGCCGCCGCCGCACTGCCGCAGGCGTTTGGCGAGCGCGGCCTGATCTTCGCACTGTTCTATGTCGCCATTCAGGTCGGGCGCTCCGTCACGGTGCTGCGCCTGCTGGCGCCCGGTCATCCGTTAAAACGAAACTTTCACCGCATTCTCGGCTGGCTGTGTATCTCCGCCGTCTTCTGGATCGCCGGTGGGCTGGCGGAAGGCAACACCCGCCTGGCGCTGTGGGCGGTCGCGGTCTTGTGCGAATACGTCTCGCCGATGTTCGGCTTCCGGCTGCCGGTGCTGGGGCGCTCGGACAGCAGCAGCGAATGGACCATCGAGGGTCACCATCTGGCGGAACGCTGCCAGCTGTTCGTGATCGTGGCGCTGGGGGAAACCATTCTGATCACCGGCGCCACCCTGAGCGAGATGGAAAGCTGGAGCCTGCCGGTGCTCATCGCCTCGCTGGTGGCCTTTCTCGGCAGCCTGGCGATGTGGTGGGTCTACTTCGACACCAGCAGCAAAGCCGGCAGCCATGCCATCAGCCAGGCGGAAAACCCCGGCCTGCTGGGCGCTTACTTCCATTACGTGCACGTCGCGCTGGTGGGAGCGATCATCGTCTGCGCCGTGGCCAACGAGCTGGTGATCGCCCATCCCGACGGCCGCATCCAAAACGCCACGGCGGCGGTGTTGCTGCTCGGCCCGGCACTCTACCTGTTCGCCAACGCGCTGTATAAACGGCTGGTGTATCATCGCTTTCCGCTGTCGCACCTGGTGGGGCTGCTGGCGCTGGCGGTATTGGCCCCCGTCGCCTATTTCACCGATCTGCTGATGGTCAATGGCCTGACGACGCTGATCATGGTGGTGGTGGCGGTGTGGGAGAGCATCTCGCGCGGCAGAGCGCCGCAGCGGCACGCGGAAGCCTGAAGCAAACGGGGGCGTCACCGCCCCCGCTGTGAGATTGATGACAAACCTCATGCCATTGCCGGGTTTGCAGAGAGTAGCGGATAAAAAAACAAGGAAAATCAATTTATTGATTTTCGGCTGATGGCCACAAAGGAGGAAAAACCACGTTTTTTCCTCCTTTGTCAACGGTCTGACGGGGGCGCTATCGCCCCCGCTGTCTCACTTCAAGGGATGCGGCAAGGTGAGCACCCAGAGCTCGCTCAGCGACTCCGGCTGCTCCAGCGGGCGCAATTCGATACGGGCGTCGGTCTTGTCGCCGTCGAGGCTCAGCCGCCCTTCTTTCTCCAGCTGATAATCGCCGATTTTCTTGCTTTTTGGCGATGCGTCCACCAGCTTGGCCTGCAGGCCGAAATCGTTGTCATTAATCACCGCCAGCGTGCGATCGTCGATCAGCGCCAACCCTTCCGCTTTCTCCTGGCGCCAGCCCAACTGGCGCAGATCCGCCACTTCCTGTTTCTGCGCCAGCTTCACGCCGCGTTTGGCGAGATCTTTCGCATCGTCGAACTCCAGCGCTTTCCCCTGGCCGTCAAACGCGCTCAGATCGCTGGCCTGCGCGAGATCCACCAGATAGATCTTGTTGATCATCGTCTTATCTTTACCGGTTCCTTGTTCAATCAACAGGATGCGCTGGTTGTCCAACGCCACCACATCGCCAATCTTGGCGTCTTTGGCTTTTTTATAGCTGTCGATATCGATGGGATAGCCGTACATGGCGGTTTTGCCACTGCGCGGATCGAAGCTCACCAGCCGGGTAAACTGCGCCTTGTTTTTGCTTTTGCCATCGACATCCAGCGTGCTCTGCACCGCCGCCAGAATGCGCCCATCCGGCATCCGGGTCAGCCCCTCAAAACCACGGTTGGGCTGGCGCCATTTCAGGATGTTCGGCAAACCGCCCGCCACCGCCTGCTCGCCGGCCTGCGGCGTTGGGCCGTATTTGGCGAGAATTTTACCTTTGCCGTCGATATGGATCAGAAACGGACCGTACTCATCGCACAGCCAATAGCCACCGTTGCCGTCACCGGTAATGCCTTCGGTATCCAACCCGCGGCGATCGCCGGACAGCGGCTGCAACGCGTCGTTCAACGCCACTTCGTTCGTGGAACCAATCAGCTCGCTCGGCAGCGGCAGCCCACTAATCGGCCCTTTTTCGTCATGCAAGGGCCGTGCATTCTCGGCCACGGCCTTGCCGCCGCCGATACGAATGTCCATCAACAGGGGCACGAATTGCGGGTTGGCGAAAATCTTGGCTTCTTGCTTGCCCACCGCCGGGGCATCGGCATTCGGGCCGCGATCGGTCAGCGTCGTCAGCACCAGATCGTCGCCCTGCTTGCGATTGAACGTCAGCCCGGAGCCGATCCCCACCGGCAGCCCCTGCGGGAAATTCTTGGCGAACGCCCCCTGATAGGCGACGCGTTCCCCGCCGGGGAAGCCGACCACATAACGCGCCACCTCAATATCTGCAGCGTAGGTGAATACAGGAAACAGTGAAGCCAACAGCAGGGAGAGCGATTTTATTTTCATGGTTTTTACCCGAGGTTGAATGAAGCGTTATCAGGCAGACGAAGATATTAATTTAGCATGACACCTAGATGACAACAGGCAATTCGTCAAATGTGAAATAGGCAATAGGTTGGCTGGCAAATAGAAATTAGCAATTAACCTGGGGATATTGAATGGAGAAAACCGCTGGAAAAAATCGCCCGAAAATAGCCCGCCATTTCGCTTAGGGTAAATTCTTATGGCAAAGATAAAAAAAATCGGCAAACGCACGCCAGCACGGCAAAAAACGGTGTTTTTCTCATAGACAAAATAAAATACCGGGGATTTAATACCGCCGTTATTTAAGGTGCATTAAGAAAATTCTATAGAATATCTGCATGAACTGAAAAAGCTGTTCTATAGTTTTTAGTGCTAACGCCCGTTAGTCAATTCCGCAGGATGGAATCTATGTCAAAGCGACTTTTTGCTGAATTTTTTGGCACATTTTGGTTGGTGTTTGGTGGTTGTGGTAGCGCAGTATTAGCAGCGGCATTCCCACAACTGGGTATTGGTTTCCTCGGCGTCGCGCTCGCTTTCGGTCTGACCGTGGTGACGATGGCCTATGCCGTCGGCCATATTTCCGGCGGGCACTTTAACCCGGCGATCACCGTCGGCTTATTCGCCGGCGGCCGTTTCGCGGCGAAAGACGTGATCCCTTACGTGATCGCACAGGTGATCGGCGGTATCGCCGCAGCGGCGGTGCTGTATCTGATCGCCAGCGGCAAAGCCGGTTTCGACGCCACCGCGGGCGGTTTCGCCTCCAACGGTTACGGCGAACACTCACCGGGCGGTTATTCTCTGCAATCAGCCATCGTGATTGAGCTGGTGCTGACGGCCTTCTTCCTGATCGTTATTCATGGCGTAACCGACAAGCGCGCGCCGGCAGGCTTTGCCCCGCTGGCGATCGGCTTGACGCTGACCCTGATCCACCTGATCAGCATCCCGGTGACCAACACCTCCGTCAACCCGGCGCGCAGCACCGGTGTAGCGATCTTCCAGGGCACCTGGGCGCTGCAGCAGCTGTGGGTATTCTGGCTGGTGCCGCTGGTCGGCGGCATTATCGGCGGCCTGATCTACCGCTGCCTGCTGGAAGACAAAAAATAAGCGTATCGCAGTCGATAGCGTTTCACGGGGCAGCCTTCATCGGCTGCCCCGTTGCTTTCAGCCCTTCGTCACGTCAAACATCATGATATCGCTGGTAAAGGAGCCGTCCGGCTGAATGGCGAAGTGCGCCGCGACCTCCTGCGACACGCTTTGCTGCAGCGCACGGATCGCGGTAACGAAATGCGCCGGCGTGCGCATGCGCGCCACCCAGCTGCCGAACTCCAGCATCAACCGATCCGACGTCACCTCGCGCACCACCAGCCCGGCCTCGGTCAATAACGCCAGCCACTCGCCCGGCGCATAGTTGCGCACGTGCGAGGTGTCGCGCAGCACTTCCACGGTTTGCAGGTAGGTATCCAGCAGCGGATGCCCCGGCGAGACCACGTCCATAAAGATCGCTCTGCCGCCCGGCTTGAGTACCCGCCTGACCTCACGCAGCGCTTGGCCGACATCGTGCCAGTGGTGCGCCGAATAGCGGCTGATGACCAGATCGAAGCTGGCGTCCTCAAAGGGTAAAGACTCCGCCACGCCCTGCTGCGGCTGAATGTTGCCCAGGCCTTTTTCCGCCGCCGCCTGCTCCACCACCGCCAACATTTGCGCCGACAGATCGTAGGCCACCACCTGCGCCACCCTGGCCGCCGCCGTGAAGCTGGCGTGCCCGGCGCCGCAGCCCAGATCGAGCAAGCGCGCGCCGGCATGCGGTTCCAGTAACTGTGCAAGGCGTTGCAAATCCTTGCCCTGCGCGTGCACCGCGCTGGTTAAGTAGGCGTTGGCCTGCTCGCCGAACTGCCGGTCTACCGCGTTTTTATGGCTGTTGCTGATGCTCATGTTTGCTCCCGTTATTATCCGGCTTGCGCCTGTGCCTGAAGGCTTTCGGCTACTATAATCAGGCTACTATACGGGTACAATATGAGCAGTTATCCTGGTATAAATAGGTACCACGCTATGTCATCAGAAGCCTTATCCGGGCCAAAGGCCCTCGGCGCATTCCTGCGCGCGCACCGCGAGCGCATCACGCCGGAAATGCTCGGCCTGCCCAGCTCCTCGCGCCGCCGCACCAGCGGCCTACGGCGCGAAGAGCTGGCGCAAATCAGCGGCATCAGCGCCACCTGGTATACCTGGATCGAACAGGGGCGCGAGGTGTCCATTTCCCCCTATACGCTGGCACGCATCGCCAAGGCGCTGCGGCTGGGCCCCGCCGAACGCCACTACCTGTTTACCCTGGCGCGCGTCGCCGATCCCGAGCAGGAAACGCACCGCGAAACCGCCAACGACGCGGTGCTGCAAAGCGTGCACCAGATGACTGTGCCCTGCTACCTGCTGGACGTGACCTGGAACGTCGTCGCCTGGAACCCGCAGGCGGCGGCGCTGTTCAGCGGCTGGCTGGATGTGGCCAACAGCCCCAACCTGCTGCACTTCATGTTCTTCCACCCATTGGCGAAAACGCTGGTCAGCGATTGGGAAGAACGTGCCCGCCGCGTGGTGGCCGAGTTTCGCGCCGAGACCAGCCATCACCAAAACACCGAAGAGATGCGCGCCTTCGTGCGCAACATGACGCACAACAGCGCGGACTTTAATCACTGGTGGAAACAGCATGACGTGATGGCGCGCGAAGGCGGCGAGCGCGCGTTCGAGCACCCTCAGCAAGGTGCGCTGCGCTATCGCCAGCTCACCTTCCATCCGGCGGAGCACGGCGGTCTGAAGCTGGTAATGCTGATCCCGCTGCGGTAATTGGTAACAAATTCATAGACAGGTTTACCCGCCATTTATTTATTGGTTCATGCAAACGCGCTAGGGTGATTGTTACCGATGACAACGATCATCCAGCACCGTTATTTATCTCCCGAGGTACGCCTATGCAATCCGAAGAACAACGCCTTATCGATGGTCTGTTTGGCCGCCTGAAAGAAGCCGAGACCAAGACGGGCCCACGGGATCTCCAGGCAGAACAGCAAATTAATCAGCATATTCGCGAGCAGCCTTCCGCCCCTTATTACATGGCGCAGGCAATGATCATTCAGGAAGCGGCGCTCAAACAGATGGACCAGCGGGTCAAAGAGCTGGAAGCCCAGGTCGCGCAGCTGGAGCAAACCGCCAACGGCCAACAGAGCAGCGGCGGCTTCCTGGCCGGCCTGTTCGGCGGCGGCAGCCGCAGTACGCCAAGCCCGCGTGAACAGTATCAGGCGCAGCAGCAAAATACGGCGGCCTGGAACAACGCGCAGCAAGGGGGCTACTCACAGCCGCAGCAGCCAGCCTATGCCCAACCGCAGCAGGCGGCGCCTTCGCGCGCCGGCGGCTTCCTGGGTGGGGCTTTGCAAACCGCGGCGGGCGTCGCCGGCGGCGTGGTATTGGCCGACATGCTGACCGGCATGTTCCGCCATTCGCAGCCGCAGGAAATCGTGAATATTATCGAAGAAAACCCGGCACCGCTGGACGACAGCGCGATGCGCAATTTCGACGCCTCCAACAACCTTGATACCTTCAACAACGGCGACGGCGGCAGCTTCCTGAATCAGGACAACGGCTTCCAGAACGCCAACTATCAGGATGACACGGACTACGCCGACGACGATTACAGCGACGACGACGATTCCTTCCTGTAATACTCCTCTCCCCCTCTCACCCGCAGAGGGGGATTTCCCGTTTCGCCGATCTGGACTACAGTGAACGCTGTTCATTGATCCGGCCGGGAGAAACGATGCCGAGCTTTAATCCTTCAGCCCCGTACTTCAGCGAGCGCCTGCAGATGCGGCCGCCGGTGATGACAGACCTCGAACGTTTCTACGCCATCTTTGGCGATCCGCAAACCCAACGCTTCAACCCCGCCGGCCCGCTCACCAGCGAAGCGCAGGCCGCTTCGGCGCTGCAGGAGCGGCTCGCCGTCTGGCGGCAACACGGTTACGGCTCCTGGGCGCTCGCCCTGCGCGAACGGCCGGATTGGGTTATCGGTTTTGGCGGCTTGTCCTGGAAACCGCTCGGCGCGCAGCGCACCGTTAACCTCGGCTATCGCTTCGACACCCGGGTGTGGGGCATGGGGCTGGCCACCGAGATGGCGCGGGCTTCACTGCAATACGGGTTTGTCGGTCTGGAGGTGGGTGAGATTTCTGCCATTGTGCGCGTGGAGAATCAGGCTTCGTGGCGGGTGCTGGAAAAGATTGGCATGCAGCGGGTGGATACGCTGGATGACGTGCCCGGCGCAGCGCCGAGCCTGGTGTATACGCTAAAGCGCGGCGACTATCAGGGCTGATCGTCGCTGATTTTGGCCAACGCCATGCGGTAAGATTTGACCTTCTGACGCTTTTTCAGCCAGGTGGCGGTAGAAACGATGAACACCGCGCCCGACATCGCCAATACGCCGGTCGGGTGGCCGTAAAACACCATCAAGGCAAAGTACACGGCGGAAACGATCGCCACCCATTTCGCCGTATTGCCCATGTCGTTCTTCTCCTGGGTCAAACGGCGGATGTGCTCTTCTTCACTGATTCCCATACGCGCTCCTTGTTGGCTAAACGTTCCATTATATGGAGCTGGAGTGCTGATATTTCAAGCGGTTGGATGGTAAAGAAGCGTAAAGCTCAGGCCGGAGGTTCCCGACGCCGGGGCAGATAGCGCCCGGGCTGGTTGGCGCCCGGCAAACCGGTGCCGTCGTTGCGGCCAAACAGCCGGTAGCGATTGCCGGCGACCGCATCGTAGACCTTGTCCGCCAGCCGCGGCGGCAGGTAACGCGCCAGCGCCAGCGCGCGGTACGGCCACCCCAATTGGCGCAACGCCTGGAACAGCGCCGCCGAACGCAGCCAATAACGCCCCTGCTCAACATAGACCACGGAATCGAAACGATCGGTCGGCAATCCCAGCGCCTGCAGGATCGCCTGCCCTTCGACGGATTGCACCGTCGCCAACAGAATGCGCCGCTGCCGATCGGCGCGAATAAGATACCTCACCAGCCCGTGACACAGATTGCATTCGCCGTCGAACAACAGCGCGCACTCGCCGGACTGGAGATAGGGCAGTTGTGCTAAAAGGGTCATCCCGCCTCCCGATAAACGCTCGCCTTAGCCTAACGCGCCTTGAGCGTGCGAACCAGAGCGGGATGACAGGGCCCGTTAAGGCGCAGGCGGGGCGTCAGGCACGGCCACCACCGCGACGCGCACCTCGTAATGCTTGGCGCTGCCCGCCGGGATCACCGCCGTCAGTTTGTTGATGGTTTCCACCGGATTGTCGCTGGCCGAGGTGGCGCAGAACAGTTCGCCGCCGTGGCAGAACCCCGGTTTGGGCGGGTGCCCGCCCGGGAAAGGCGGCATGCGCATCGGTTCATCCGCCACAGGCGGCAACGCTTTGGCCGCAGGCGCCTCAGGGGCCGACATCGCGCTCGCGCTGAACAACAGCGCCATGCCCATGCAGGGCAGCGCCAGGATCTTGATTGCTTGTTTCATTGAATTAGCCTCATTTGCCGGGTTCGGGATTACGCTACCCCGCCCCCGGCCAATGAGAAAGCCGCTTTTCGCTACCTTTTCGCCCCGCTACGTTTTGCTTACATCCCGCATCTAACGTGATGAAAGGCGAAAGGTGGGGTAAAGGGCCGCCGTGTTACTTACCGCCGGCCAGCGTGTTATAGCTGGTCATCAGATTGCGGTAGTCCGGGATATGGTTGGAGAACAGCGTGCCCAGGCCTTCGATGTCGTTGCGCCAGTCGCGGTGCAGCTCGCAGGCGACGCCGAACCAGGTCATCAGCTGCGCGCCGGCGGCTTCCATGCGGCTCCAGGCCGACTGACGCGTCAGCTCATTGAAGGTGCCGGAGGCGTCGGTCACCACAAAGACCTCAAAGCCTTCATTGAGCGCCGACAGCGCCGGGAATGCCACGCACACTTCGGTCACTACACCGGCGATGATCAGCTGTTTACGGCCGGTGGCTTTTACCGCCTTGACGAAGTCGTCGTTGTCCCAGGCGTTAATTTGGCCGGGGCGAGGAATAAAAGGGGCATCGGGGAATTGGGCCTTCAGCTCCGGCACCAGCGGGCCGTTGGGGCCGTTTTCGAAACTGGTGGTCAGAATGGTCGGCAGATTGAAGTACTTCGCTAAATCACCCAGCGCCAGCACGTTGTTTTTAAACCGATCGGGATCGATATCGCGCACCAGCGAAAGCAGCCCTGCCTGATGATCCACCAGCAATACGGCGGCCTGGTCCTTGTCGAGGCGCTTGTAATTTGCAGTCATGGTTTTACTCCTGTGGGGGTTGATGTTGCGGATGAAACGCCCCGCCGCTGGGACGGGGCGTTGAGGTTTAAGTGTAGCGCCTGGGCCGGGGAACACGTCCCGCCCCAGGCACCAAGGTCAGCCGGCGCTCGCTTCGGCGTTCATGCTACCGAACTTGCCGCTGTTGAAGTCGCGGAACGCCTGCTGGATTTCCGCGTCGCTGTTCATGACGAACGGGCCGTAGCCGACGATAGGCTCATCGATCGGTTCGCCGCTCAGCACCAGCAGCGCGACGTCGTTGTTGGCTTCAATCGTGATCGAATCCCCCGCCCGGTCGAAACGCACCATTTGGGTTTCGCGCACCACCTCTTCGCCGTTGACCAGGATCGCGCCGTGCAGCATCACCAGCGCCAGCGTATGGCCTTCTTTCACCGTCAGCGTGGTGGTGTGGCCGGCATTCAGCTTCATATCCCACACGTTGAGCGGACTGAAAGTGCGTGCCGGGCCGGCGTGGCCGCCAAAGTCACCGGCGATCACCCGCACCTGCCCTGCGCCGTCCGCCAGCGGAACCACCGGAATATCGGCGTTCAGCAGCGTCTGGTAACCAGGCTCGGCCATTTTGTCCTTGGCCGGCAGGTTGACCCACAGCTGCACCATTTCCATGGTGCCGCCCTTGCGCGAGAAGTCCCGCGAATGGAACTCTTCGTGCAGAATGCCGGAGGCGGCGGTCATCCACTGGACGTCGCCGGGGCCAATCACCCCGCCGCTGCCGGTCGAGTCGCGGTGTTCCACTTCGCCCTGATAGACGATGGTCACCGTTTCAAACCCGCGATGCGGATGCTGACCCACGCCGCGGGTGCCGGAGGCAGAGCGGAATTTGGTTGGCGCCGCATGATCCAGCAGCAGGAACGGGCTCATTTCCGCCCCCAAATCGTTATAAGAGAACAGCGAATTCACCAGGAAACCGTTACCGACCCAATGTGCTTCCGGGCTGTTGTGAATACCGAGGATTTTTTTCATCTTGAACTCCCGTTTCAGACCTCACGGCCTTAAGTTGATGGCAGAAGTTTAATCTGTCGGGGTTTGCTGCAGTAGTAGGCAAGATGTACACTCAGCGTTCTACTGGTAGAACGATAAGGGATACGATGCTGACCGATCTGAACGATCTGTTTTTCTTCGCCAGCGTGGTCGATCACCAGGGATTTGCTCCCGCCGGCCGGGCGCTGGGCATTCCCAAATCCAAGCTCAGCCGCCGCGTGGCGCTGCTGGAAGAGCGGCTGGGCGTGCGCCTGATCCAGCGCTCGACGCGGCGTTTCTCGGTGACCGAGGTCGGCCAAAACTATTACGCACACTGCAAGGCGATGCTGGTGGAAGCGGAAGCGGCGCAGCAGGCGATCGAACAGACGCGCGCCGAGCCCTGCGGCACGGTGCGCATGTCGTGCCCGGTGGCGATCCTGCACACCCGCGTCGGCAGCATGGTGGCGGCCTTTATGGCCGACTATCCGAAGGTGACGGTGCATCTGGAGGCCACCAACCGCCGGGTGGACGTGGTGGGGGAAGGGTTGGATCTGGCGATCCGCGTGCGGCCGCCGCCGCTGGAAGACAGCGATCTGGTGCTGAAGATCCTGGCGCAGCGCACCTGGTGCGTCGCCGCCAGCCCGGCGCTGGTGCGCACCCTCGGGCCGGCGCACACGCCGGAAGACCTGCGTAAATACCCGACGCTCGATCTCGGCCCGGCGCGCGCTCAGCACCAATGGCGGCTGACCGGCCCGCAGGGTGAACGGGTCGAGTGGGAACACACGCCGCGGCTGGTCACCGACGACATGCTGATGCTGCGCACCGCCGCCATCGCCGGCGCCGGCATCGTTCAGCTGCCGGCGATGATGATGCGTGACGACATGCTGCGCGGCGAACTGGTCCAGCTGCTGCCCGGCTGGCAGCCGCAGGGCGGCGTGGTGCATGCGGTCTACCCGTCGCGCCGCGGTTTATTGCCGGCGGTGCGGCTGCTGCTCGATTATCTGGGCGAGCAGTTCGCCAGCATCGAAGAGGAGTGATTAGGCGGTAATTTCGATCGCGTTGCCGTCCGGATCGCGGATGACGGCCTCATAGAAGCCGTCGCCGGTCCAGCGCGGAGCGGACTGCAAGATACCCTCCTGCTGCGCGCGCTGCGCCAATCGATCGACCTGCCGTTCATCCCCCAGCGACAGCGCGATGTGCGCCCAGCCCACCCGTTCTTCCAGGGCCTGCGCCGGCAACAGCGTCGGCACGCGCATGATCTCCAGCGTCGGCCCGGCCGCCAGGCTGACGAAACGGGAAACAAACCCCGGCCGGTTGCGGCTGACGTACTCCTCACCCGCCTCACCGTTGAAATAGCGCTGCCAAAACGCCAGCTGCGCGTCGATATCACGGGTCCACAGGGCAACATGGGCTATTTTCATCATCATTCTCCGGTCGGTAAATCGCTGTGCCAAACCTGGCCGCCGCCCTGCGCCACCTGCAGCTCGAGCTGCGGGTGCGCGCCGCGCGCCGTCACCAGATGATCCACCCGCCCGGCGGGCAGGAAGGGGTAAGGGGCGTAGGTATTGAGCTTGTCGCGGGTACACAGCACCGCCACGCTGCCGGCGCGCGTCAGCAGCCGCTTTTTGAAGGTGGCGTCCTGGTAGCTCAGCGCGGAGAAGCCGCCGTCCGGGTCGTAGGCGCAGATGCCGGTGAACACCAGATCGAAATGGAAACCATCTATCTCTTCCGCCGCCTTGGCGTCCACGCAGCCGCCAACCTGCGCATCCAGCTCACCGCCGATCAGGATGGTGCGGATCCCCGGCCGTTCCAGCATTTTGCCGGCGATGCTCAATGCATTGGTCACCACCGTCAAACGCCGATCGCGCGGCAACATATCCGCCAGATACAGGTGGGTGCTGCCGGCATCGAGGAAGATCAGCTGCTCTTCACCGATCAACCCCAGCGCGGTCTGCGCCAGCGTCAGCTTCTCATCGCCGCTGAGCGCCATGCGCGCCGCAACGGGGCCTTCGGCCGGCGTCGGCGCCAGCGCGCCGCCATAGATACGTTTACACAGGTTCTGCGCCGCCAGCTGGCGCAGATCGCGGCGGATGGTGGCTTCGGTGGTATTCAACCGCTGCGCCATCTCCAGGGCCAACACCCGCCCCTGTTGGCGAAGCGCGTCGAGAATGGCCTGGTGGCGTTCATTCGGTAACAGTTTGGACATCGCGTAAATCCGGTGACGCTAAAGTGATCACGAATGTACATAAACGTACACAATCGAACAATCATTTTTTTCGCCACGCTGAAGCGGCGGCGCTCGTCTAGACTGAGAGTGACATCACCGATAAGGGATTATGACGCGATGACCTCCGCCGTGCTTTATACGCTGTTTCCCGCCGCAGCCACCGTCATCGGCGCTGCGGTGGCACTCTATCGCCGCCCCGGTGCCGCCACGATGCGCGTCATCCATCACTTTACCGCCGGCATCGTTTTTGCCGCCGCCGCCACCGAAATCCTGCCCGATCTCAAGCAGCAGTCGCCTTTGGCCGTGTTGCTGGGCGGCGCTGCGGGGGTGCTGTTAATGCTGTTGGTTAGGCATCTGGGTGAAAAAGCGCAGGGGCCGGTCGGTTTTATCGCCGCGGTCGGCGTCGATATCTTTATCGATGGGCTGGTGCTGGGTATTGCCTTCGCGGCCGGTGCCAAGGCCGGTCTGCTGTTGACGCTGGCGTTGACGCTGGAAGTGCTGTTCCTGGGGTTGTCGATCGTCGGCGATTTGAAAGACTTTCTCGGCAGGCGGCTGCGGGCCATGGCGGCGATAGTCGGCCTGGCGCTGCTGCTGCCCATCGGTGGCCTGCTGGGGGCGCCGGTGGCCATGCTGGGCGCATTTTGGCTGACCGCCTTTTTGGCCTTTGGCCTGATCGCCCTGCTCTACCTGGTCACCGAGGAGCTGCTGGTCGAAGCGCATGAAGGCGGAAAAGAGACACCGTTCGCCACCGCGATGTTCTTTGCCGGCTTCCTGCTGCTGTTGCTGTTAGAGGAAGGTTTGGGGTAAAAAAACAGGAATTTCATGGCGCATGCCGCCCGGAGGCAACGCTTTGGCTATACTGAGGCAGGCGAAGTTACCGTAGACGTAACGGCTTGGGCGTAAAGGGAAAACGATGTTATTGACGATCGCAAGGTGGCTGTTTCAACTCCCCGGGAAGCTGTTCGGGCTGATTTTTAAAAATCGCCTGAGGATATTTTTGTTCTTTATGCTGGTCGCCATCGCGGTGCTCGGCGCCAAGCGCTATCTGCGCGCTCATCAATATGACGACGAGTTCAGCCTCGCCGCCCCCACCGATTACAACCGCGCGATAAAGCGCGAAATGCCGCTGCGCGAGGCGCGTGAACAGTGCGGGGGGCCGCTGCACGACAATGCCGGGCAGCCGTGGCCCGCCTCAGCCGGTTATCTGCACCAGCCGATGCGGCTGCCCGCGACCGGTCTGCATCGGCTGACGCTGGATAATCAGGGCAACGATTTCGCGGTGCTGGTCAAGCTGGAAACGCCGACGGCACCGCAGCAGCTGGCGGAAGTTTTTATTCCGCCCGCCGGCAGCTTCGAGGTGAAAATCAATGCGGACGCGGAACACGTCATGAAAATCAAGAACATCAAGACCGGCTGCATGTTCCGCTCCCGGCCGTTCAACCTGGATAAACAGAGCGATTGGCGCATGCCGCTGACGCTACAAAAAGACGGCAGCCTGCAGCTGCAGTCGATAGGGGATCGCCAATTCTGATCGGGCACCAGGCGGAAGCGCCGGCGCCGCGAGGGTTACTTTTTCACCGGGTGATCGCGGCGGAACAGTTCCCAGCTTTCAATTTCCTGCCCACTCGGCAAGGTGCAGGTGGAATACTGGCCTGCCGCGTTCTCTTTGGCATTCAGCTTGCCGCCGATTTGGGTGCAATACACGTCGGCCGGGTTCGCCATGCCGATCGGTTTCACCTGCGGCGGTGGCGGCGCATCGTTGGATTTCACGGAACACCCCTGCAACATCGTCATCCCCGCCAACAGGGAAAGCATCAACGTTTTTTTCATTTTTCCAGCTTATGCAAAAAAGAACGGCGGAGCGCTCCGCCGTTCGTTCATCATGAAATAAAGGATTTGCCCTGTTTCAGCACCAGATCGCAGGCTTTTTGCTTCACCTTCTCGGTGATCTGCGAGGTGCCCAGGCTGTTCAGATCCAGGCTCTTGCCTTCGCCGGTCTGCAGCAAGCCGCCCAGGCCCTGCTGATAATCCTGGCTCTTGGCGTTTTCGGTGCTGGTGATGCCCAGCTTGCTGAGCAGCTGATCTTTCACCCCTTCGGCACCGTTAGCCGACAGCACGTTGTTTTTCACACAGTACTGCAGGATACCGGCGGCATTGGTCATGCTGCTGGAGCTCAACGCCTTGTCGCCACCGTTCAACAGGCCGGTCAGCGAGGAGAGCGACATGCCGCCGCTGCTGTCGCCGCCCGACTTGCTCAGTTCGCCCGCCGCGCTGCTGAGGGAATCCATCAGCCCGGCAGCCTGAGTGGCGCCGCTAGCCAGGGTAGCGGACAGCGCCAAGGCCAGCAGTAAACGATGTTTGGTGATCATAGTGGTAAAACTCCTGTAATAACGGCATGCGATCGGCGCAGCGCGCCGGGATACCCTTCCGACGCCGCCGGCGGCGACAAGTTCCTTTTATCTCGCCGCTGCGCCGTTTTTCGGAATTCAGGAAATTTAGAACTGCCAGCGCAGCCAGGCGAAGAACACGTTGCCGTTGTTATAGGTGCCGGGAATGTAGGTCGCCTGGAACGTCAGCCGCTGATAGCCGATAGAGGCCAGCGGCAGCGGTGCCGGGATAGGAATGTATTTCCAGTTGTCACGCGCGGTGACGCTGGCGGTGAAGCCCAGCCCCAGGCGGAAATCCTTGTCATCCAGCGGGCGCCAGATCTTCTCGTAGGCGTAGCCGCCGATCGGCTCCCACTTGTTGAAGGAATCCTTGAACGCCATGATGTAGATGCCGTGCCAGTCACCGTCGCTGTCGTAGCGGGAGATACCGTAACCGGCCCCCCACGGGCGCTCGTTGTACTTATCGATATGTTCATCATCGTAAGTCCAACGGTTGTGCCAGGTGATGGCCGGAATATAGAGATCGTGGTTAGGCGAGTTGTTCCAGGTCTCCGCCACGTTATCGGTAAAACGCTGCCATAGACCCGGTTTTTCAGCCTGCGCGGTATTGCCACTTTCTGTACCAACCTCAGCGTAAGAAGGCAGTGCAGGAAATATCAACGCCAGAGAACATGCCAAAAGAGTCCGTTTGAGAAACATCGTAAAGCTCCTGTAAAAATACGGCCGAAGATTCTTACCGATAGCCCAGGCAAGATCAAGCTGTATCTAATTTATCCAACGCCCGTTGTGCTTTGGTTAAGTTTAGCACCGGAAAATTCCCGATAACTTTTAACAGGTTGTGCCGGCCTGCGTATGCTATCGCCTTTCGGGCGGCAAAGCCGTGGGAAAAGTCCGCTTTGTCGCACACGACTCGCGGGCAAGGTGCTTGACCAACACATCGACATCGAGACGGTTCACAAACTCCAGGGAATAAGAAGAATAGAGACCGAACAGGCGATTCTGGTGCCCGACCACCACCAGATCGATACCGGCCTGATGAATGAAATCGTTGACGTCCTTAAAGCGCCGGATAGTGACGATTTCCTTGACCGCAACCGGCGCCTCGACGGCGCTAACCAGCCGGCTCAGCATCGCCTTGGCGGCGATCACCTCCTGCGCCTGGCGATCTTTGACCAGCGCATCGCTGCCGTACTCCAGCTCCGCATAGTCGGCGTTGAGGTGGCCGACGGTGATGGCGATCGGCAGCCCGCCCACCATCGCTAGCGTTTGACGCAGTAACGGCAGCCCATCGCGCTCATCGTGAATCAGTACCAGAATGTGTCGATAGCTTTTCATCGCTCTTTCCCCCGTCAGTCAGTGCCACTGGGGCACCGCCCTCTTTGGTAGGTATACGCCATCTGCGCGCACGTAGAGAAAAGTTTACGTATCACTTCCCACGGAATGTGATGGCCACCACGTTATCTTAGCGACCGTGGCGGCGCATTTTAACGCCGGCCCGACGTGGCGCGCACCGCCGCCCCCGTAAAGCAAAGCTGACGGAAACCGACGAATAAAAAACGATCGCTGTTAATTTTTTGTTTTTAATTGGTTACAGAATGGTTTCTTGAAATAAGCGTGCGGCGGATCACCAAAATCCCCCTTTACGTCAGCGTCGGCTTTTCTTTTCCAGGCTAACTGCCGGATACCGCCAGACAGGATTTAACGCGGCATCAAAAGTACCGGTAAACTCCCCCTGCGTCATGATAAATGCCAACGCGGCGCCGTTTCTCTGCTGATATTCCATCAAGGAAAAATACCGCCGCACGCCAATACGCAATACCCCTACTTTTTATGTATTACTCAATCGCGTAAAGCGCCGAATACAAACCGCCCATTTTTCGGCTGCCAACCCTATCTTGAACAAGTCGACGCTTTAAATAACTGTTAAAGCTAACGACACAACATCGCCAGCAATTTATTTTTGCTGATTTTCGCCTGACAAAATAAAGATAAATAATCCGGAGCAATCAATGAAAATAACTATCGGGTCATTCATTCTGCAACAGCTTCACGCCCTGAACGTCGATCGTATTTACGGCGTGCCCGGCGACTATAACCTCAGCCTGCTGGAGCTGCTGGAAAGCGACGACCGATTGGCGTTTATCGGCAACTGCAATGAATTGAACGCCTCCTACGCCGCCGACGGCTACGCCCGAATGAAAGGCGCCGGCGCGCTGATCGTCACCTACGGCGTTGGCGATCTGGCCGCGCTGTCCGGCATCGCCGGTGCCTATGCCGAATCTTCGCCGGTGATCTGCATTGCCGGCACGCCGCCGCTGCACGCGATGAAGAATCATCAGCTATTGCACCATACCTTGGGCGACGGCAATTTCGACAACGTCATGAACTGTTTTAAACAATTCACCGTTGCTCAAGCCTTGATTACGCCGGAAAATGCCGCGCAGGAAATTCCGCGCGTTATTTCCCGCGCCTGGATAGAGAAGAAACCGGTCTATTTACAGCTGCCTTCCGATATTTGCGACGTCGAAATTGAAATCACCGCAGCCGCAGCGGCGCCGCAGTTGCCGGCCAGCGATAAATACAATGTGCAATTAGCGGCGATGGCGCTGTTAACCAAAATAAAACGCGCACAGCGCCCGATCATGTTGATCGACCAAATGGTGGATCGCTATCAGCTGCAGCAGCGGGTTATCGAGGTCGCTCATCGCTTTGCCATTCCGCTGACCAATATGCCGACCGCCAAATGCATTATTCCGGAAGATACCGCCGGTTGGATGGGCGGCTACAGCGGCAACCTGTCGCGCCCCGAACTGTATGAACGCATGGCCCACTCGGACTGCGTGCTGAGCTTCGGCGTGCGTCTGGTGGACTCCACCACCGGCTATTTCTCGCAGCAAATTCCCGCCGCCGCTCAGGTGGATATCCAGCCGTTCTCGCTGAAGCTGGACAACACCTCCTACCCGGCGGTGGCGGCGGCGGATCTGCTGCAGGCGCTGCTGGATCTGAGTGAAGACGCGCCGGTACAGCCCCTGGCGCCGCTGCCCGATCCACGAGAGAAGCTGGCGACGCCGAGCGATACCCCCATCGACCAGGCCTATCTGTGGCAACGGATCCAGCGATTTATCCGGGCAGATGACGTGGTGGTGGTGGAAAACGGCACCTCGGGCGCCGCCATCGGCGGCATGCGCATGCCCGGCGGCGTCAAGGTGGTCAACCAACCGATCTGGGGTTCGATCGGCTATACCCTGCCGGCGCTGCTCGGCACCCTGATGGCGGCGCCGGAGCGCCGGCATCTGCTGTTCATCGGTGACGGCTCCTTCCAGCTCACCGCGCAGGAAGTGTCTACCCTGCTGCGCTGCGAGCAAAAGCCGATCATCTTCCTGATCAACAACGACGGCTACACCATCGAGCGTTATATCCTCGGCGAAAACTCGTCCTACAACGACATCGGCCCGTGGGACTACGCCAAACTGCCGGCGGTGCTGAATACTCAGGCGCAGCCGTTCAGCGTGGCGGTGGAGACCACGCAGCAGCTGGAAATGGCCCTGGAACGCGCCTCGCGGCAGGATCGGCTGGCGTTTATCGAGGTGAAAGTGCCGATGATGGACACGCCGCCGGTGATGAAAGAGTTCTGCAACCGCTGCAACAGCTTTAACTTCGGCCTGACCAACCCACGCCGCAGCGCCTGAGGCGCTACCGCGCCGCCGGTGGTTCAGGCCACCGGCGGCATTTTTTTATGTCGTTACCCGCCGGCGCGCGCCATGCAACGCTGGCGGCGTTCGTCCACCCGCTTGGCGAACCAGGCGGTGGTCAGCTTGCGGGTGATTTTCGGGCTCTCCAGCTGGATACCCGGCAGCATCTCACGCGGCAGCTTGCCGCCCGCCAGCGCGTAGACCTTCTTATACAGGTCGGTGTCGGCAAAGCCGGCCGTGTCGCCTTTCTCGAGCGCCCGGCGAATGGCGCTGTCGCTCATGTTCAGGCGCTTGCCGAGCGTGCGCACCGCCAGCTCGGTCGAGCCGGGCTTGTCGCTGCCGAAATCGATCAGGTCGCCGTCCAGCGCCAGCGGAATCGCGCTCGCCCGGCTGACCGCGTTTTGGAACGCCGCGTTGCGGCTGGCGTACCAGCCGGCGTTGAAGTCGGCAAAGCGATAAATCGGCCGGCTGTAATCGACCGGATACCCCAGCAAATGCATAATGCCGAAGTACATGCCACCGCGCCGGCTGAAGACTTCGCGGCGAATCGAGCCGTCGATCGGATAAGGGTACCCTTTGGCGTGCGCCTCGGCGAAGGCGACGCTCACCTGCATCGGGCCGCCGGTATGTACCGGGTTTAAATGCCCGAACAGCTTCTGCCCCATCGGCACGCGGTCGATCATGTCATCGAAGATATCGCTCAGATCCTTCTCGGTACGCACCTTATCCAACCGCTCGCTGTAGCTCTTCCCGTTCGACGACGAGATCTTCAACGCGGTGTGCACCAAAAAGTTCGGGATGTGCATCTGATCGGCACGGCGATCGATCTCCTTCCAGGCGATCTTCGGCAGCCCCGGCACCTGCGGGTTGGCCTGGAACGTCGATTCCTGTTCGGTCACCGCCAGCACCGAACACAGGTTCTCATCGCTCGGCTCGATGCCCTGCGCGGCAAAGGCGGCGGTAATATCGGTAGCCCAGCCCTGACGATCGCCGGCGTTGGCCGGGATCAGCGTCATCAGTCGGGCTTTGACGTCGGCGGGGCGCGCCGCCGGCGCCGTGGTGGGGGTTTTACTGGTACAGCCCGCCAGCGCCAGCAGCGCGGCCAGGCTCAGCCAACGGAAGGGCGTCGGGTGAAATAAACGAGGTATCGGCATCTTTTCCCTGAACGTGATGACATGAACAGCACTGAAATTAGCCCAGCCGCCGCGCACAATCCAGTATAAAGATATCGCCGCGCCTTCCCGTCAGGCCGCTATGTTCAAACGCCTCATAAAGATGTATTTTATATACATCATATAAATCACTTTGCTTGTCCAGCCAGAGGAGCCCCTTATGGAGCAGCAGCTGCTTTGCTATAAAACCCTGCCGGAATGGAACAGCGACACGCTGCCGGAAGCCTTCCGCCAGCGCCACAACACCCAGAGCGGCACCTGGGCGAAGCTCACCGTCCTGAGCGGCAGCCTGACGTTCGCCATGATGACCGAAGACGGCGCCACCACCGAGACCTGGCAGTTCAGCCCCGAAAGCCAGCCGCCGTTTATCGCACCGCAGCAGTGGCATCGCATCGTTTCCTTCTCGGACGACATGACCTGCCGGCTGGCGTTTTACTGCACGCCGGAAGATTACTACCACAAGAAATACGAACTGACGCGCACCCACTCTGAAGTGATCGAGGCGGCGGCGCGCATCGCGCCGGGCAAGGCGCTGGATCTGGGCTGCGGCGGCGGCCGCAATTCGCTCTATCTCAATCTGAAAGGTTTCGACGTCACCGCCTGGGACAAGCACGCGCCGTCGATAGACCGCCTCAATCAGATCATCGACGCCGAGCAGCTGACCCGCCTGAGCGCCAGCGTGCAGGATCTCAATACCCACCGCTTCAGCGGCGAATACGACTTCATCCTGTCCACCGTGGTGATGATGTTCCTCGAACGCCAGCAAATTCCGTCTATCGTGCAAAACATGCAGGACAGCACCGTGCGCGGCGGCCATAACCTGATCGTGGCGGCGATGGATACCGAGGATTATCCCTGCCCGCTGCCGTTCCCGTTCACCTTCAGCCCGGGTGAGCTGAAGCATTATTATCGCAACTGGGAGATCCTCAAATACAACGAAGACGTCGGCCAACTGCACAAGACCGACGCCGCCGGCAACCGCATCTCGCTGCGCTTCGCCACCCTGCTGGCGCGCAAGCTATAGCGCGTCGTGAAAGATAACCCCCAGCGTGTGGCGTTGGCCGGCGTGTATCCGGCTGACGCCGTGGCGCAGATTGACCCGATAGTAGCCTTTCACTCCCGCCACCGGCCGGTGATGCACGGCGAACACTACCGCGTCGCCCTGCTGCAGCGGCACCACCTCAGGCCGACTCTGCATCCGCGGCCGCTGTTCGGTCAGCACGAATTCGCCGCCGGTGAAGTCCCGTTCAGGGGCGGAAAGTAAAAACGCCACCTGCAGCGGAAACACCCGCTCGCCGTACAGATCCTGATGCAGGCAGTTGTAATCCCCCGCTTCGTAACGCAACAGCAGCGGCGTCGGCCGCCGTTGGCCGGCCCGGTGGCATTCGGACAGGTAGGCCTCGTGTTCGGCGGGATAGCGCGCCGTCAAACCCAATAAGGTATTCCACCGGTTGGCCACCGGCGCCAGCCGTGCATACATCAGGCTGCGCACCTCGGCCACCGGAAGCGGCAGCGGATAGGCGAAATAGCGGTACTCGCCGCGGCCAAAACCGTGCTTCGCCATCACGATGCGGCTGCGGAAGTGCGCATCGTGCGGGTAGAACGCCGCCAGCTCGCGGCACAGGTCTTGGCTGAGCACGCCTGGCAACCGCGCGCAGCCCTGCGCATCGAGTTCGCGTTCAATCGCCGCCCAGTCCAATTCGGCCAGCCGCGCCGCCAGCGGGCCGCTCATCGCTGCGCCTCTTTTTCCAGCAAGGCTTGCTTGCGCTCGACGCCCCAGCGATAGCCGGACAAGGCGCCGTCGTTGCGCACCACCCGGTGACAGGGGATCGCCACCGCCAGCACGTTGGCGGCGCAGGCGCCGGCCACCGCGCGCACCGCTTTGGGCGCGCCGATGCGCCGGGCGATATCGGCATAGCTGACGGTCTCGCCGACCGGTATCGTCCGCAGCGCCTGCCAAACCCGCTGTTGAAACGCGGTGCCGCGAATATCCAGCGGCAGCGCCAACCCGTTCTCCGGCGCTTCAATCAACCCCACCACCTGCGCCATCAGCGCTTCATACTGCGCGTCGCCGCCGATCAGCTCGGCATTAGGGAACTTGTCCTGCAGATCCTGCACCAACCGCTGCGCATCGTCCCCCAGCAAAATGGCGCAGATGCCCACCTCACTCTGTGCCGCCAGGATCTCGCCCAGCGAACAGCGCCCGACGGCGAAATGGATGCGCATGCCTTTGCCGCCCGCCCGGTAAGCCTTCGGCGTCATGCCCAGCGCGGCGTTGGCTTGCTGGTAGAAGCGGCCGTTGGCGCCATAGCCGGCGTCGAAGATCGCGTCGGTCACCGTCTCCTGCTGCGTAAGACCGGTGCGCAGCCGTTGGCTGCGCTGCGCGTCGGCATAGCCTTTCGGCGTCAGGCCGGTGATCGCTTTGAACAACCGGTGGAAATGGTATTGGCTCAACCCGACGTGGCGCGCCAGCGTCTGCAGCGACGGCGCTTTCTCCGCCCGTTCGATATAGCGGCAGGCCTCGGCTATCTGCCGCGCATGCTGCTCCGTCAACGGCGTCAGCCCCTGGCGGCAGCGTTTGCAGGGCCGATAACCCGCTGCCTCCGCCTGCTCGGCGTCGTCGAACAGCTCCACGTTTTGCCGGTTCGGCTGGCGTGACGGGCAAGAAGGTGAGCAATACACGCCGGTGGTTTTCACCGCGTAGATAAAGCGGCCGTCGGCGTGCTTGTCGCGGCTGACGATCGCCAGCCAGCGCGGATCGGCGCTGTCGATTACGTTTTTCATCATCCGTTCCTCACTGCGGTTTCGATGTTAACCAGCATAGTGACGGGCCGTTGGCGAAACACGCCGACTCTTGCTTTTTAATTCGGCGCCGACGTTTTCAACAATGTTTCGACAATTTTTAACCAACAACATGAAGTTTATTACGTTGCCAACCCGGTTGCACAGCGTTAGGATCGCGGCCGGCCACGGGCGTGGCCAGTGTTTTTGCCTGTTAGTTGCGCGCATGGAGAGGTTATTGTGTTAGAGAGTTTTGGCGTCCTGAATTTATGGACCTATTTGGCCGGGGTGGTCTTTATTATCATTCTGCCGGGGCCGAATACGCTGTACGTACTGAAAACCGGCGTATCGCGCGGCGTGCGCGCCGGCTACACCGCAGCGCTCGGCGTGTTCATCGGCGATGCGATCCTGATCTTCTGCGCCTATATCGGCGTGGCTTCGCTGATCCGCACCACGCCGTTCCTGTTTACCCTGGTGCGTTTTCTCGGCGCGATTTACCTGCTGTTCCTCGGCGCAAAAATCCTCTACGCCACCTTCGTGCAGAAGGCGCAGGCGCAACAGCAGCAAATTGAGGGCGGCCACAGCATTCTGCGCAAATCGCTGACGCTGAGCCTGACCAACCCAAAAGCTATCCTGTTTTACGTGTCGTTCTTCGTGCAGTTCATCGACTTCAACTACGCACACACCGGACTGTCGTTCACCATTTTGGCGCTGATCCTCGAAGCCGTCAGCTTTATCTACATGAGCACGCTGATCTTCTCCGGCGCGATGCTGGCGCATTTCTTCAATCACAAGAAAGGTCTGGCGAAGCTCGGCAACGGCCTGATCGGCCTGCTGTTCCTCGGCTTCGCCACCCGTCTGGCAACCCTGAGTTCGTGATCCCTCCCGGCCGGCGCCCGCCGGCCGCGGTTTACTCGTTCGTCACGGCAAAATGACACGCAGGGCAAACCGAATGTCAGGCAGACCAAAGCCGCCGCTTTCCCGCTGATCTAGACTTGCAGGGTTAACGATAACCTGATGAGCCTGATCGGAGGATGTATGTCTGACAATACCGTAGCCGTGCTGGATAGCGTGTCGCGTTTTCTCGATCGTCAGCATGGGCTGTATATCGACGGCCAGTGGCGCGCGTCCGCCGCGGAAGGCCGCCTGGCGGTGTATAACCCCGCCAATGGGCAGCAGATCGCCACCACCGCCGACGCCAACGAGCAAGACGTCGCGCTGGCGGTGCAGTCCGCCCACAAAGCCTTCAGCGAAGGCGTCTGGGCACAGCGTCTGCCGGTAGAGCGCGAACGCATCCTGCTGCGCTACGCCGATTTGGTGGAGCAACACGCCGAGGAGCTGGCGCAGCTGGAAACCCTGGAGCAGGGCAAGTCCATCAACATCGCCCGCGCTTTCGAAGTCGGCAGCACCCTGAACTGGATGCGCTACACCGCCGGTCTGGCAACCAAAATCACCGGCCAGACGCTGGACGTCTCCATTCCGATGCCGCCGGGCGCCAAATATCAGGTTTATACCCGTAAAGAGCCGATTGGCGTGGTCGCTGGCATCGTGCCCTGGAACTTCCCGCTGATGATCGGCATGTGGAAAGTGATGCCGGCGCTGGCGGCAGGCTGCTCCATCGTCATCAAGCCGTCGGAAACCACCCCGCTCACCCTGCTGCGCATGGCCGAACTGGCGAGCGAAGCCGGCGTGCCGCCGGGCGTGTTCAACGTGGTCACCGGCCGCGGCACCCTGTGCGGCAAGGCGCTGACCGAACATCCGCTGATCGCCAAAGTCAGCTTTACCGGCTCCACGCCGGTGGGCAAAAGCATCGCGCGCGCGGCGGCGGATCGCCTGACCCGCGTGACGCTGGAGCTGGGCGGCAAAAACCCGGCCATCGTGCTGAAAGACGCCGATCCGCAGCAGGTGGTCGAAGGCCTGATGCTCGGCAGCTTCCTCAACCAGGGGCAGGTGTGCGCTGCCAGCTCGCGGATTTATATCGAAGCGCCGATCTATGACCAACTGGTGGCCGGTTTCGAACAGGCGGTGAAATCGCTGTCGGTCGGGCCGGGCATGGATACCGGCGCGCAAATCAACCCGCTGGTGTCGCTCGCGCACCGCAACAAGGTAGCGGCCTACCTGGACGATGCCCGGGCGAAAAACGCCGAGCTTATCGGCGGCGCGGCCGGGCCGGATGCCAATGGCTTCTACATCCCGCCAACGCTGGTGATCAACCCGGACGACAGGCTGAACCTGACGCGCGAGGAAGTGTTCGGCCCGGTGGTTAACCTGATTCGGGTAGCGAGCGCCGAAGAGGCATTGAGCAAGGCCAACGACACCGACTTCGGGCTGACCGCCAGCCTGTGGACCACCAGCCTGCAGAAAGCGATGGCGCTGACGCCGCGCATCCAGGCCGGCACCGTGTGGGTCAACACCCATACGCTGATCGACCCGAACATGCCGTTCGGCGGGTTCAAACAGTCGGGCAGCGGCCGTGACTTCGGCCCGGATTGGCTGGATGCCTACACCGAAACCAAATCGGTCTGCATCCGCTATTGAGTGAGGCGGCGCGGGCCTGGCCCGCGCCCTGACTTATTGATATTGCCGGCGGTACTCGCTCGGCGACATGCCGAAACGCTGCTTGAAAGCGGTCGAGAAATGGCTGTGATCGGCGAAACCCCAGTCGAGGCCGACTCCGGCCAGCTTTTCCTGCCCGGCGGCACTGCGCAGCGCCTGCGCGCACAGATCCAGCCGGCGATTTCTGATGTACTGCGCCACCACCAGCCCCTGGCGGGCGAACAGCCGATACAGGCTGCGCAGCGACACCCCCAACTCGGCCGCCACCCATTCCGGGCGCAGCTGCGCCGACTGAATATGCCTGTCAATCAACGCCAGCGCCTTGTCGAAAACCGGCTGTTGCCCCTCCGGGCGCGCCTGTTCGAGCGCCAGCGCCGGGCGCAGCAGCGCCGCCAGCGCATTCAGCACCGCTTCGCTTTCCGCCGCGGCGAGCTGAGGATCCTGCATGCTGCTCAGCACCAGCTGGCGGCTGAGGCGCACCGCGCTGAGCTCTGCTCCGAGACGCTGGGCACAAGGCGGCGGCACCGGCAGGCAGCCGCGCGGCAACAGCAGTGAGATTTGGCGTGAATCGCGCTGGAAGGTGAAGCTGCTGGGCCGTGAGGCGTCGATCAGCGTGATGTCGCCGGGAGAGAGCACCGTCTGGCTCTCGCCCTGTTCCATCAACGCGCTGCCGCGCAGCTGGAAGACGGTAAAAAAGTGCGCGCCGTCGCTGCGGGCGATCTCGCGCGGCGTGCGGTACAGCCGGGCCTGAGACACGTCGACCACGCTCAGGCGCAGCGCATGGGCGCGGAATTCCTGCATCGCCCCGCTGAAGCCCGGCCCCAGCGTTTTCGCGCAGAATCGGCCGCAGGCGGTGTTGATTTTCCCCAGCCACTCTTCGAAGCCGACGTCCCGGAGCGTTGCCAATGCCGTCATGATCTCTCCCTTCAAACAGCAGCGGTGCTGCGCCGTTGAACAGAAAAACACCATAACAATCCGTTAACACACAATCAATGGCGAGCGGGGGATTTGGCGCCGCGATCACAGTTCACCCGGCGCCCGTCATCAATCCGCCACGAAACCGTCATCTCATCGTCACAGGCCTCGCCAAAGATACAGACTGCTCCCCTTTCACTTTGACACCCTGGACATGATCCGATGAAATCGTTGCAGAAATCCGTTTTAGCGCTGTGTTTGTTTACCACCAGCGCCCTGACCGCGTTCCACGCGCAGGCGGCAGAGGAAGCCCAACCGTTCACCACCGCGCAGCAGGTGGATCTGACCCACATCCTGCCGCCGCCGCCGGCCAACGACTCGGCGCAGACCCAGCGCGAACTGCGGGAAGTGCTCGACATGCAGCAGAAACGCACGCCGGAAATGGCCAGCCAGGCCAAGGCGGATGCGGAAGAGAACGTCTGGGTGTACAGCAACGTGATGGGGCCGAAGTTCAACGCCAAAGCGTTGCCGGCCGTGAGCGCCTTCTTCGATCGCATCGTCGCCACCGAAGCGGCGGTGGTCGATCCGGCGAAAGATTTCTGGAAGCGCCCGCGCCCGCATATGCTGGACAGCCGCATCGAGCCGATCGTCAAGCGCTCCAGCTCCGGCTCCTGGCCTTCCGGCCACACCACGCTGGGCACGCTGATGGGCATCACCCTGGCCAATATGGTGCCGGAAAAGCGCGCCGCCATTATGACCCGCGCCTGGCAATACGGTGACAACCGAGTGGTGGCAGGGATCCACTACCCTTCCGATATCGAGATGGGCCGCATCGCCGGCAGCGTGATCAGCCAGCAGCTTTCACAGCAGCAGGATTTCCAGCAGCAGTACCGGCAAGCGCGCGACGAGCTGCGCCTGGCGCTGGATTTGCCTGCGGAAAAATAGACCCGGCGGCTAACACCGGGCCCTGATGGCCCGGTTTACGGCTGCTTGTCCAACAGGTAACGCACCACCGCCGCGTACTCTTTGGCGTAGCCTTCGACGCTGGTGCTCGCCATGCCGGCATTGTCTATCTTGTATTTGCCTGCCACGTAGAACGATGGGGTGCCGCGCACCTCGAACGCTTTCACCGCTTCATTCTGCTTGGCGATCAATCCTTTGACCAGCAGGCTGTGACGCGCGTTTTCATAGGTAGCGGCATCGATGCCGGCCGCCGTGAACACCCGCTGAATATCTTCGGCGCCGTTGACGGCGCGCTGTTTCTGCACCGCGTCGAACATCGCTCCTTCAATCTTGTCTTCCACGCCCAGCACCGTCGCCACCGCCCAGGCTTCGGTCAGCTCATTGCCCAGTTTGCCCATCAGGCTGACGTGATACTTGGTGACTTTCTCACCGGCGGGCAACGCCTGCGCCACAGTACTGCCTACGCGGTAGGTTTCGGCGAACTGATAGCAAGGGCCGCAGTAGAAGGAGAAAAATTCCACCACCGCCGGCGCGGCGGCCACCGGCTTATCCAGCCGGGTGTATTGCTCGCCCGCACGGTAATCCGCGGCCTGAACCGCGGGCAACGCCAACATCAATACGACGGCGGCGGCGAACGAACGCTTAACTTTTGCCAACATAAACACTCCTGGTTTCGATTATGAACATCGTCCTTAGCGGCGGTTTTTATAATCAAATAACCGGAAGAAGGCCAGTTTTTATTACCTTCTGTTTATGTGGGATTCAGTCAGCGCCCTTCGTAGCCGTCCCAATAGGCACCTACCGCTTCCTGCGACAGCACCTGGCGACGCTTAGGATTGTCGGAGCCGCTGTAGGCGCGATTGATGAAAATGGTCTTGTGTTCCATGTTCTGCTGGAACTCCGCGCTGGCCAGATAGTCGGCCTTTTTCTGCGCCTCGCTGCGCGCTACGCCCGCCGCGCGATCCTTTTTCCCCCATTGGTAGAACTGTTCGAACATCGGCACGGCGTTTTTAATGCTGCCGTTCACATCGGTGCGGAATTGCGGATCGAAGTCGTCGCGCGTTTGATAAACGTAATGCTTGGCGTGCAGCTCCGCGCTGCTGAGGTGGTGGGTGCAGGCGCTGAGCGCCAACAGCGGCAACAACAGCGCCGCGCTTTTCAGTTTTTTCATGTCGTCTGTCCCTGTCAGTGAGGAAGGTCCTTTAGCGCCAAGAGCATAGCGCCGGCCCCCGGTGAACGTCAAACGACAAAAAATCGCATCATATTGTTTTATATTAATATTATATACATTGATTGGTATTCATTGCCTGAAACACTATGCTTTAACAGAACAGGGTAAACACTCACCGACAGCGAGGCGGCCAATGAAACCGATCGACAAAAACGTGGGGGAGTACGACCTCACGGCGGAAAAAAAAGCGGGCATGATCACCGGCACTATCCGCGGTGAACTGCCGGACAGCGACGCCAACCTGCCGCTGGTGCCCTTCTCCGGCACCTTCGCCGGCCCGAGCGTGGCCGACGCCATCGCCGATATCCAGCAACAGTTCCCCGACATCGAACCGGCGATTATCGACGACTTGCGCGAGGAACTGCTGAAGGCCGGGTTCTAAATCGGATCGCGGTGCCGCACGAACGGGCTGTAGACCGGCGCGCCGGGCTTCAGCGCCATATCGGCGTCAAAATCGTCATTGCGGTTGAACGGTACCGCCGGCCAGGCGGCAAGATCGCTTAAGCCTTCCCGATACGCCTGCGTCACCTGCGCCAAAGCGGCGTTCTGCGCCCGCCGCTCCTCGCCCGCCAACCCGCCGCGCACGCCATAGACCAGGAACGGCTCCAGCACGCTAAAGCCGATATAGTGCAGCGCATGCATGATCGGCCACAGCATCAACCGCATATCGCCGTCACGCCCGTCCGGCGCACAGGCCTGAGCGGAAGCGCCAGCGGTAACGGTCAGCAGCGCCCGTTTGCCGCGCATCACGCCGTTCTCATGGCGGTGGCGGCTGTCGTACACCCCGCCGTAAACGAACACCCGATCCATCCAGCCTTTGAGGATGGCCGGTGCGCCGAACCACCAGAAAGGGAACTGCAGCACCAGCGTATCCGCCCAGCGCAGCAGCTCGATATGCCGCCGAATCTCCGCCGGCAGCGCCTGGATCGTCCAGTGATGGCGCTGCTCCTGCATCGCATCGAACCTGTCCGCCTGCTTTCTGCTGGGGTAATGGCCGGCGCCTTCGCGCGGATCAACCCCCTCCTGATACAGATCGACCGTCTTCACCTGGTGCCCCTGCGCCAGCCAGGCCTGCCGCGCCTGTTCGGCCAAATGGGCATTGAAAGAATGTGGCTCGGGGTGAGCCAGCACAATCAGCACGTTCATCCTGTTTCTCCCACGGTAAGGTGGTGCTGCTATGCTGTGGCTTTATCGCATCCTTGGCAATTACGCACCTGAAGGTAACCCCCCATGGCCTATCCCGGCGACGTCTATTCGAGTAAATGCTCCGCGCGCGATGCGCTGGCGCTGATTTCCGGCAAGTGGGTGATGCTGATCCTGCCCGCGCTGGCGCAGCGGCCGATGCGCAACGGCGAGCTGCTGCGCCGCATCGACGGCATTTCACAGAAGGTGCTGACGCAAACGCTGCGCCAGCTGGAACGCAACGGGCTGCTCGAACGGCTGGATTTAAGTGAAAAGAATCAGGCGCATGTGGAATACCGGCTCAGCGCCGTCGCCTGCTCGCTGGTCGAGACGCTGACGGCGCTGGACCGATGGGCGGAATACCATTTCCCCGAGTTGGACGCCGCCCGCGAGCGCTATGATGCCGACCGCGGGCGCGAGGCCGATTAAAGCGGTTTGGCCCGCAGCGTCTCGCCGCTGCGCACGAAGTTGCCCGCCCCCAGATGATGAATCGTATGCAGATCCGCATTGGCGGCGGTGAAGTTCCAGCGCCCCTGCTGGAACACCCGCTCGTCCGCCGCCGCGCTCAGCACCTCGCCGAAGCAGGTGTCGTATTTTTCCTGCGCGCCGCTTTCCGGCAATAAGCGGCACTCCAGCCACGCCACGCAACCCTGTTCGATCAGCGGCACCTGCAGGGTGGCGCTCGGCGCCGCGGCGATGTGGAAGCGGGCGAACTTGTCGTCATCCAGCCCGGACACGCTGCCGACCGCGTAGGTGGCGTCGATGAACATGGCCGCCGGCACGCAAATGCCGAATGCGCCGCTTTCCTCGATCATTTGCCGGCTGTGCGCCCCTTTGTCCACCACGATGGCAATGCGCGGCGGGCTGAACTCCACCGGCATCGACCAGGCGGCAGCCATCACGTTGCGTTTGGCGCCGTCGCGGCTGCGGCTGGTGATCAATACCGTCGGGCCGTGGTTCAGCAGGCGGCTGGCGTGTTCGAGGGCGACAGGGCGAAAGTGGCTCATCGGGAAATCCTTGCGAGTGACTGATTGTCCCGCAGTGTAGATCTGCGCTGCGGTGGCAGGCAACGCGGGGCGCACAGAATGCGCAGCTGAGGCGCTTGTTCCCCGTCGCGCCATCCGTTATCTATAGTTAAATCAATTCGCCGCTAACGGCTCCCCCCACCTGAGGATCTTGCCTTGACGTTTTCAAAACACCCTATCGCCGCGCTGGCGCTGGCAAGCGCCGGCCTGCTGTCGGCGGGCAGCGCGCTGGCCGCTTCCGATGCGCTGGTGTACTGCACCGTCGCCTCGCCGGAATCGTTCAACCCGCAGCTTTCCAGCTCCGGGCCGACCTTTATCGCCACCTCGCAGGTGCTGTACAACCGGCTGGTAACTCTGCGCGAAAGCGATAAAACCCCTGCCCCTTCGCTGGCCACCGAGTGGAGCGTCAGCCCGGACGGCAAGACCTACACCTTTACCCTGCGCCAGGGCGTGAAATTCAACAGCAACAAATATTTCACCCCAACGCGCGACTTCAACGCCGAAGACGTGGTGTTCACCGTGATGCGGCAGAAGGATCCCGCTAACCCGTATCACAAGGTCTCCGGCGGCAACTATGAATACTTCACCGACATGGGCCTGGATAAACTGATCGCCAAGGTGGAAGCGGTGGACGAGCATCACGTACGCTTCACGCTGAGCCAGCCCAACGCCGCCTTCGTCGCCGACTGGGCGATGGATTTCGCCTCAATCCTGTCCGCCGAATACGCCGACGCCATGCTGAAAAAGGGCACGCCGGAATACGTCGACAACTGGCCGATCGGCACCGGGCCGTTCGCGCTGCAGCAGTACAAGCAGGATTCGCTGATCCGCTACATCGCCAACCCGCACTACTGGCAGGGCGAAGTGGCCAGCAAGCATCTGATCTTCTCGATTACGCCGGATCCGCAAACCCGGCTGGCCAAGCTGAAGACCAATGAATGCCAGATCATCCCCGCGCCGCTGCCGGAACAGTTCGCCGCCATCAAGGCCGACGGCAACCTGCAGCTGCACGACATTACCGGGCTGAACGTCGGCTATCTGGCGTTCAACACCCAGAAAAAACCGTTCGACAACCTGCTGGTGCGCCAGGCGCTGAGCTATGCAGTGGACAAGAAAGCGATCGTCGCCGCAGTGTTCAAAGACAGCGGCACGCCGGCCAACTCGCTGCTGCCGCCGGGCATGCTGGGCTACAACGATAAACTGCCGGAGTACGCCTACGATCCGCAGAAGGCGCGCGAGCTGCTGAAGCAGGCCGGGCTGGAGCAGGGCTTTGAGACCGACATCTGGTCGATGCCGGTACAGCGCCCCTACAACCCGAACTCGAAGCGCATCGCCGAGATGATCCAGAGCGACTGGGCGAAGGTGGGCGTGAAAGCCAAGATCGTCACCTGGGAGTGGGGCCAGTATCTGGCCGGGCTGCGCAAAGGCGAACAGCAGAGCGCGCTGTACGGTTGGGTGTCGGACAACGGCGATCCGGATAACTTCGCCACCCTGCTCGGCTGCGCCGGGGTGCAGAGCGGCGCCAACGTGGCGCGCTGGTGCGATAAGGATTACGACAGCCTGATCCAGCAGGCGATTCAGGAAAATCAGCCGCAGGCGCGCGCCAAGCTGTATCAACAGGCGCAGGTGATCTTCGCCAAACAGGCGCCGTGGCTGCCGCTGGCCACCGGCAAAGTGTTCTACGCCACCCGCAGCAACCTGAGCGGCTACGTGGTGGACGTGAACGGCAGCGACTTCGCCAAGGCCAAATTGAACTGATCCCAGGCGCCGCGGCGAGAGCTGCGGCGCTACCCGCCTCATCGCTTAATAAGCTGCCAGCCTCTGAACCTACCGCGCATTAACTTCACAACTTACGATGCTAGCGCCCTCCCCTGCCGCCAGGCATTTAATCCACTAAGTTCATAGCTTAATAAGCGGCGTAATCCCTGGCATTTTGCTTAAACTGCACGCAGGCGCTTTCCTCGCCTGTAACATTTCGTTACCATCGGCACACAGACCCTTTAACATCAAAAGGTAACCCGGTGCAGAACACCTACATGCCGTGGCAAATTCGCCTGCACTGGCTGGTGGCGATCCTGCTGGTCATCACCTGCGTCACCATCGAGCTGCGCGGCTTTGCCGAACCGGGCAGCGCCCCCTGGTACGTGCTGGTTGTCACCCACTTCAGCTGCGGCGTAACGGTGTTTGCGCTGATGATCGCCCGCCTGTTCCTGCGCTGGCGCCACCCTTCGCCCGCTATCGTGCCCAAACCGCCGAAGTGGCAAACCGGCCTGGCGCACCTGACGCACACCCTGATTTACCTGCTGCTGCTAACGCTGCCGGTACTGGGGGTGTACTCGCGCTATCTGGGCGGCAAGGAGTGGTATCTGTTCGGCCTGCCGATGCCGTTCGCCGACGTGGCGGATCGGCCGCAGGCGCGGATGATTATCGGCTGGCACAAAACGCTGGCGTCGTTCGGCTACTGGCTGATCGGCCTGCATGCTGCCGCCGCGCTGTTCCACCACTATATCGTCAAGGACAATGCGCTGGTGCGCATGCTGCCACTGATGAAAAAGCGCTGACTACCTGGCGCCAGGGATGAATTTTCGGGCCACGCCCGCTGACAGGGAATGACATGCAAACCCAATTTTTTCATGTGACCGTCGAGCAATGCGCTAGCCAACAGACGGCGCCCGACAACCTGGTGAGGATCATCGCTTCCGGCCAGACGTTCTTTTTTTACCGTGACGACTTCAGCGACAGCGAAAATCTGCTGGCCAGGCTCGCCGCCGGCGATCGGGTGAAGATTGGCGCCCACCGCCTGCAAGACGGCAGCTATTGGCTGCACTGGCTGCTACACGGCACTAAAGGCCGGCTGGAGCCAGACAGAACGCTGAAATACAAGCTGAAATACTTCGCCCTGCTGGTGCTGGGCGCGGCGCTCACCGGCGGTTTCCCGGCGGCCTTTTTCATCATGGACCGAGAAGATTCCTGGCTGACCATCGCCCTGTTCTTTATCGCCATTATCGCCGGCCTTATCGGCATCGGCCTGGTGCTGTTCGTCGGTTCGGAGCTCCTGCTGATAGCGCACCGCGGCCGCAGGCGCCTGCTCAGGGCGCTGGATCGCGTGCTGCAGGGGCAAGACGTCACGCCGCCCGGCTCGCTCAGCCTGAAAATCCCCGGCATCAGATACCGGGCCATCCGTGCAGACGCAACGTCAGCGCCCACATCGCAACAAACCGAGTTTCCCCTCCCTGACGGCGTCGAGGCCTCCGGCATCGAGACGGTCAACGCCCTGAGCTACGAACTCCTCCACTATGAGATCCCGCGGCAGGTGCAGTATTTGGACACTTATGCGTGGCGCCAGAAGGAGACGCACTTCGCGTTGACGACCCGCGCGCTCAACGTCCCCAATACCAAACTGCATCCGGTATTTCGTCGGCAGCATCCGCTTTTCATCGCCAAAGGCGATCCGCTGCAGGTGTTGTATTGCGAGAACGACACCGTCCCCGAGCTGCCTACGGTGCGTGGGATCATCAATCACCGCGATCGCCAGACCTATCTCATCGGCGGCAGCCGCTACTTCACCGAAGCCGGCCTTAGCCTGAGCGCGCGCGTCGTCTTCATCCTCGGCGCGATCATGATGTGTTTGATGCTCGGCCTTATCGTGTGGGATAACGCCGATACCCCAGCGGGCGTTTACCTGGATGCCTGGACCCTGAAGCGCCTCGGCAGTGAATTGCCGCCGATTCTGCTGCTGCTGATGTTGATGATCAGCGGCCTGGCGCTGCTGATCGAGGGCTTCGCCCAGATCTGTCGCCTCTACGCTTTTGAGCAGCACCGCACGTTTAAGACGTTCAAATACCTGCGCAATCTGCGCCGCAGGCTATGGCGGCAGGAGCAGGTGACGGAGCTGAAATGATGACGTTAGCGCTTTATAAAAGACCCCTTATTATCCTGACGCTGTTTTTGGCCAGCGCGCTGGGCGTCTATTTTCTCGCCCCTGAGCAACGCTATGCACAGTGGCAATGGACCCAGAGCGACGAGGCCTTGCCGACGATAGCCCGTTACGATCTCATCCACAGCTACCCGGCGCAGGACGGCGCTCTGCTGCTCATCAGCAAAAGGAGCGAACGCGGGGCCTACAATAGCTTTTACGGCTGGGCGGCCAACTACCTGAGCCAGGTGTTATTCACCGGCCCGAAGGGGCTGCAGATGCTGGGGCAACTCGACGAGTTGATCTACGATGCGGTTTGCGTCGAGCAGGAGTGCGTGCTTTTTCTGTCCAAGGGGCGCAGGCTGGTCGATGTGCAACGGGGAACCATCGGGCCACTGATCCCCTGGCCCGAGGGCGACGATAGCCTGCCTTCCTTTATCGGCGGCAAACTGGTGGCGCTGCCGGGGAAACGCGCGCTGTATTTCATCAGCACCGAAGGCGTATTCTACAGCCCGGACTTTGGCGCCCATTGGCGGCAAACGCTGGATCTGCCGGCGCAGCTGGACGCGCGGCAGCTGCTGGGCTTTGAGCGCGGCGAGGAGGACTCACCGACGGTTAACGCCGCCGGAAAGCGCAAATCCATGCCCGAGATCTTTACCGCCGTTGATGGCGAACGCGTGCTGTTCTGGATGAACCCGGTGCTCGGCTCCGGCGCCTTGCACATCGCCGTTAACGGCAAAACCGGCGAGGTGGCCGAACTGCATTGGCTAACGGTGCGCGTGAAGGAAAGCGCCCAGGCCCCGGATGGCGGCATCTACCTGATCGCGCAAACGCTGGACAGGGGGCTGTATCAGCTCCTGCGTTATCAATCTAGCGGGCAGCTGACGGTGCTGTTGGAAAACGGCGATAAATCGCTGTATCAGCTGTGGGCGGGCAACGACAAGCTGGTCGCCCAAACGGATAACGGCGATGCGCGCCTTTCGCTGATTTTCGATCTGCGCTCATCCGACGTGCGCTACCGGCAGCCGTTGGAGTACCGCTACAACGGGCGCGACGACGCACGTCAGACCGTGATCGAACCGGAAAGCCACTATGGCGATGACGGGGAGACCCCGCCACTGCCCTACTTCGTCCGCTATCGTTCCACCACGCCGTGAACATAAGGAACTTGCCATGCTGTTAGGTTATGGCGCCGGCGCCGCAGGATTGCTGGCGCTGTTGTTGGCCCTGCTGCTCACCGGTATCCTGCTCACCTGGTGAGGCTGGCGCTACGCTTCTGCCCGCTGCGGCCGCCCGCGACCGCCGCTCTCCTGGGGCGGCTATCTGCTGGCCTCGGCGCTGGCGGTCTACCCGGTGGCGTGCGCGCTGATGCTGATCGGCATGGCCATCCAGGACATCAAGAGCCAGCGGGCGGAAGAACGCTGGAATCAACGCAGCTACCTGACGCTCGACGAGGCAAAACCGTTTGGTGAAATCACGCTGCCGAAGGGAAGCTGGGTAAATCGCCAGGAGCCACGCCTGCCCGGCACCGAAGACAGCCCTATCACGATGGACGGCGTGACCGCCGTGCGTTTTCCTCAGCCACAGAGCGTGGCCGGCGTGCCGATCATCGCCTTTGAGGTTTTACCGCCGGTGATGGAGCTGGCGAGCGCGCACACCTTTACCCGCCCGAGCGGCCAAAGGGTGCGCTGCGAAGCCGGTTGGCTGGTCACCTTCTTGTTGCCGCCGGATCGGCCGGCTCCGCAATGGGAGGAGTGGCAGGCCGGGCTGCCTGCGGCAGCGTTTCGGCCCAGCAGTTGGGCCTTTAGGGAGTGCTTCTCCGGCAGCCCGATCGCCGTACTGACCTTGCACAACGGCGAAGTCAGGGTGCTGCCTTAAGCCTTACGCCGTGGCGTTGGGCAAGCGCACGGTCACGCGGTTATTGGCCGTGGGCAGCTGCAGCGGCGCTTCCTGCCAGCTCACCGCGATAACCAAGACCGGCGGCGCCGCGACACGCGGCGCACGCCCGTCGGGCCCCACGCCGTAGGCATCCCATTCAATCACGAACACGCCGCCGTCTTGCGGCTCGACCCGCTCGACGAAAAAAGTGGTGTCCGAACCGCGCCCGCCCGCCGGTTTGTGCGCGTGAGATAGCAGGCTGAACCACTCGCCGGCGAAGTACAGATGGTACAGACCATCGACAATATGCTCGCCGTGGAACTGGCAGCCGCCGACGCTCAAGCCGTCACCCGCCGGGGATTCCGCCACGCGTTCGAGATCGCGCACAAAACGATCCGTCGGCCGGTTATCCAGCAACAGCTCATAAGGGGGCGCGTGCAGCAACGCGGCCGGATCGTCCGCCTGGCGCAAATCCGTCGGCAACATCGAACGCGCCGCCAGCGCCCGCCCGCTGGGTAAGGCGATCGCCAGACGATCCGCCGGATCCTCAGTCCACTGGGGCACCCACAGACCGCGCACCTGACGCAGCGGCGTAGCCTCCGCCTGCCGACACCTCGCCCGCAGCCGCGCCAGCGCCTCAGCGGAACCGGCGGCCAACGCGTCCTGCTCCCGCTCGGTCAATGCAGGCAGCGCGTACATCACTCGGGCGGCAGGCTCGTACACCGTCAACCCCTCACCCTCGCGGCTGCGGGTCGGGATCAGGCGCAGCTTGCCGCCGTCCACGTCCTGCGGCGCGGCACAGGCGCTATGCACAATCGCCCCGTCACGCAGCAGCAGCGTCCAAAAATTGGGGCCGCCCATGCCCAGTTCCCCCACGCCGCCAATCTGCCGATCGCTGTCGCCGGCGTGCGCCATCTCAATCGGCTGCGAGCGCCAGTCGGTCTTGCGCCATTCTGCCGCCTCTGCGGGGTCTTGCGCGCTTTTAGCGGCGTACTTCGCCCATTGCAGCACGGCAAACAGCGCGATGCACAGCACGCCGAAAACCGGGTGATCCTGCCAAATCAACAACCAACCGACGATCAAAAGGGCCCAGGCGGCCATGGCGATATCCTTTTCAACGAGAAAACCGCCTGATTCTAGCTCAGGCGGTTAGCGGGGTTGAAGCCTATGCCATGAATAATTAGCCGTTAAATAGAAAGGTAATAATTTCATCGTTATTTCTGTGACTATGAAGATCACGTAAATAACGCTTCACAGAGTTGATTTCAACGTAAAAAGATAACCCTCTGTATCTCAATGCAATATTCGCAACCCCATTAAAAGCCAAAAGATAAAAGAGGAAAAAAACCGCAATAATTTGTGTATATTCTAAACATTGACTATGTTTAGACATACTATTTATATGCAGGTAAAAACGCTGAATAAAAAAGTGAAAGGCGTTTAGCAAAGTTGAATCAACCCCGCTAACCGCGAGGGTGGAAAACATTCTATAGCAATATTCCGATGGGATTTTATTTCCACGGAACGGGTAACCTTGCGTTTTATCAAGCCAATAGGCTACACACCGCAATTAATATCATTATTAGTATTCCGGAGAGCGACAATGAAAATCGTTACAGGCATCATCCTTACCTCTGTAGCCGCCTTCAGCGGCGCGGCTTACGCGGCCGATGCGCAGCCTACCACCGGCAGCGCGGCAGTGACGCTGGAACACGTGCACGCCGTGATGGAAAACGGCAGCCCGGCGCCGCAGCACGACGCCGCCTGCAAAAAAGAACTTTCCATGCCGGAATCGAAATATATGGGCATGAAGGTTAAAACCGATTACACCATTAACAGCAGCACCATGATGATGTCGGCCAAATCGATGTTCCCATCACCGGATTCCATGAAGCCCATGGAGCTGACGGTCGATCTCTCCGCGTTGGGCCTGGCGGATGTGTATGCCTTCGGCGCCTTTAAACCGGCCGCACTGCCGCAGGCCTATATTTATTTCACCATCGACAAGAATTTTAAAGATCCGGTCAGCACCTTTATGATCATTAACCAAGGTAAGCAATATAACTGCGTCATTTCCAGCTCGAATAAAATGATGAGCAAAGAGATGCGCGGCAAGATGATGATGAAGAAACAGTAACGGAATGAAAAACGGCGCTTCCCTTAACAGGAGGCGCCGCCAGAAAACGCGTTAAATCAGACCCGGATTGTATTTCTGGTTGAACTTCTCTTCCGATTGGAACAGATAAATAATGCCTTCGATAAAGCCGACAACCGCCGGGATCCCCGTCCAGCAGAACAGCAGGTAGAACAGCCCCCACCACTTCATCCCTAAGTAAAACTTGTGAATGCCCAACCCACCCAGGAAGATGGCCAGCAGGGCCGCCGCGAGCTTGTCTTTTCTGCTCATAGTGCACTTCTCCTAACTTCTCACCGAACCACCGGCATGTCCAAAAAACGGATGCCGCTCCACAGAGCGCCGCATCGCAATGCTTGAGGAGAAAACATTCATCCATCAAGACTCAACAGGGGTAATTATAACAGCGGATGATTAAACGGTTGTTTAACCGGCGAAAAGGTAAGCAAAGGGAATCTGAAGGAGAGGTGGTGCCGATAATAGGAGTCGAACCTACGACCTTCGCATTACGAATGCGCTGCTCTACCAACTGAGCTATATCGGCATCGAGCCGGGCCTGCGGGGCAAGCCGGAAGTGCGTTGAACAAGGTAGACCTGTGCACGAAATGAGTCAATAGCCGCCGGGGCGTTTGGTTGTTTTGCAAGCAGCCACACTGCCGCGCGTTGGCCCTTCCAAAAAAATCAGGGCGCAACACGCTGCGCCCTGACGTCTTTACTGTCGCAATCCGGCCTTAGCTGCGCACCAGATCGTCGCCGTAGCCGATCCACTTGTAGGTGGTCAGCGCGTCCAGGCCCATCGGGCCGCGGGCGTGCAGTTTTTGGGTGCTCACCGCCACTTCCGCGCCCAGGCCGAACTGGCCGCCGTCGGTGAAGCGGGTGCTGGCGTTGACATACACCGCCGAGGAGTCCACCGCGCGCACGAAGTGCTCGGCGCTGCTCAGCGAGCGGGTGAGGATCGCGTCGGAGTGGTTGGTGCCGTGGGTGCGGATGTGGTCGATGGCCTGATCGATATCGTCCACCAGCAACACGTTCAGATCCAGCGACAACCATTCATCGTCGTAATCTTCCGCGTTCACTGGCACCACCGTCGCCGGGCCGCCCTGCAGCAGCGGCAGCGCGTTTTCCGCCGCGTGCAGCGTCACGCCCGCCGCCGCCATTTTGGCGCTCAGCGCCGGCAGGAACTCGGTGGCGATGCTGCGGTTCACCAGCAGCGTCTCCAGCGAGTTACAGGCGCTCGGGCGCTGGATCTTGGCGTTTTCAATCACCGTCAGCGCCTTGTCGAAATCGACGTCGGCATCCACGTAGGTATGGCACACGCCGATGCCGCCGGTGATTACCGGGATGGTCGATTGCTCGCGGCACAGCTTGTGCAGGCCGGCGCCGCCGCGCGGGATCAGCATGTCGACATAGCGATCCAGGCGCAGCAGTTCGTTCACCAGCGCACGATCCGGACTGTCGATCGCCTGCACCGCCGCCGCCGGCAGGCCGCACTGTTCCAGCGCCTGCTGGATCACTTTCACCGTCGCCTGGTTGGTGTTGTGCGTCTCTTTCCCGCCGCGCAGGATCACCGCGTTGCCAGTTTTCAGGCACAGGCTGGCGACGTCGATGGTGACGTTCGGCCGCGCCTCGTAAATCACGCCGATCACGCCGAGCGGCACCCGGCGGCGCTCCAGCTTCAGCCCGCTGTCCAGCAGGTTGCCGTCCAACACGTGGCCGACCGGATCGTTCAGGCGGCACACCTGGCGCACGTCGTTGGCGATCGCCGCCAGCCGCGCCGGGGTCAACAGCAGGCGATCGAGCAGCGCTTCGCTCATGCCGGTGGCGCGCGCTTGCGCCATGTCTTGTTCGTTCGCCAGCAGGATCGCTTCGCTGCTGGCTTCCAGCCTGTCGGCCATCACCGACAGCACCTGATTCTTCTTCGCCGTGCTCAGCACCGCCAGCTGCCAGGAGGCCTGCTTGGCGGCCTTCCCCATCTGCTCCAGCATGCTCACTCCTTAACTGACAATCATATCGTCGCGGTGCACTGCCACCGGACCGTATTCATAACCGAGGATCTCGCTGATTTCCTGCGAGTGGTGCCCGGCGATCATGCGCATCGCGTCGCTGTTGTAGCGGCTGACGCCGTGCGCCAGATCGCGCCCCGCCAGGTTGCGGATGCGGATCACTTCGCCGCGCGAGAAGTCGCCCTTCACTTCGCGAATGCCCTTTGGCAACAGCGAGCTGCCGCGCGCCATCATCGCTTCCACCGCGCCATCGTCGACGGTGATCTCACCGGCCGGTGGCGCGCCGAAGATCCAACGCTTGCGGTTTTCCAGCGGGGTTTCCAACGCGTGGAAACGGGTGCCCACCGGTTTGCCTTCGATCACGTCCGCCACCACGCCCGGCTTGCTGCCCGCGGCGATCACCACGTCGATGCCGGCGCGGCAGGCCACGTCGGCCGCCTGCAGCTTGGTGCCCATGCCGCCGGTGCCCAGGCCGGAGACGCTGTCGCCAGCGATGGCGCGCAGCGCGTCGTCGATGCCGTGCACTTCACGGATCAGTTCGGCCTGTGGGTTGTTGCGCGGATCGGCGGTGTAGAGGCCCTGCTGATCGGTCAGCAGCAGCAGTTTGTCGGCCCCGGCCAGAATGGCCGCCAGCGCCGACAGGTTATCGTTGTCGCCCACCTTGATTTCGGCGGTGGCGACGGCGTCGTTCTCATTGATTACCGGCACGATGCGGTTGTCCAGCAGCGCCGTCATGGTATCGCGCGCATTGAGGAAGCGCTCGCGGTCTTCCAGATCGGCGCGCGTCAGCAGCATCTGCCCGACGTGGATGCCGTAAATGGAGAACAGCTGTTCCCACAGCTGGATCAGCCGGCTCTGCCCCACCGCTGCCAGCAGCTGCTTGGAAGCGATAGTGGCGGGCAGCTCGGGGTAGCCCAGGTGTTCGCGCCCGGCGGCGATGGCGCCGGAGGTGACGATGACGATGCGGTGGCCCGCGGCGTGTTGCTGCGCACATTGGCGCACCAATTCGACAATGTGGGCGCGGTTCAGACGCAGCGATCCGCCGGTCAACACGCTGGTGCCCAATTTCACAACCAATGTCTGGCTGCCGTTCATAGTATTTCTGCCGTGTGTAATGATGAGAAGAAGAGTGCAAAGGTCTTTGTAACAGGAGAGACGCGTTATGCCAACAGGCACAACGCGAAATCAGCACAATACGTGGTCAAACGGGGTCAGGCGGAGAGTTTGATCAGTTTTTCTTTGAAATCGTCGGCGGGTTCCAGCCCCAGTTCCATGGTCGCCAGCAGTTCGCCCAGGCGGCGATGGAAGTCGCGCAGGGTGTCTTCCAGCTTGGCGTTCACTTCATCATCCTTAATGTTTTGCGCCGTCCAGTCGCCTTCCTTGTCGAACAGGCCGAATTGGTACGAATAGGTGAAGCGCGCCTCTTCCGCCTGCAGCTCCATCCACCAGCCCCAGAACTCACGCTTTTCCGGAGCGGGCTTTACATTGACGCAGACGGCCAAACAATCAAAGAAAAACCGGTCGTTCTCACATTGCCCTTCACGCAGGTACGGCCCCAAGCTGGCAAAACGTTTCATTAGTCGGCTTTTAGGGTGACCACTCGGTAACGTCATTCTCTAACCTCCTCAATGTAGACCACTCTTTTTAACAAACTGTTAAAATTTAGCAACTAATTAACGCATTTTGTCCCTCAGCCAACCGGACATCTGCAGCAACGCCCGGTGGAAGCTGTCGTAAACCGGGGTGCGCGGGATGGCGACCAGCTTGCCGCTCACCGAGGAGGTGACGATCAGCTGCGACTCCTCTTTCGGGCTGAGCGTATCGCGCTCCCAGTAGCCGGAGATCATCGGCGTTGGGCAGCGGCGCCCCAGCAGCCCCTGCATTTTCAGCGAGTAGCTGTTCAGCTCCACCTTCAGCACGTTGTCGGAAGCGTTGGCCATGCCCATGCGACTGGCCAGCACATCCATATACATGTCCGGCACGTTCAGCTGGGTGCTGCTGTCGCACAGCAGGCGATGCACCACCGGCCCCAGGCAGGCCACGCCGCGCAGCCGCTGCGGCTCCAGGTAGGCCAATCGCACCGCCACGTTGGCGCCGAAGCGGAAGCCAAAGGCGCTCACCCGCTGATGGTCCACCCACGGCACCGAGGCCAGCTGGATCAGCACCTGTTGGTGCAGGTAGCTGGAGTCCTGCGTCAGCTTCCATTTGCAGGAGGAGCCGATCGACGGCATGTCGAGCGTCAGCATGGCGATGCCGTGCGGCGCCAGGTAATCGCGGAACAGGCGGTGGTAGTCGGTCTGCAGCGTGTCGAGGCTGCCGCACATCAGCACCGTCGGGAACGGCGCTTCGCCCTTCTCCGGCATGTGCAGGAAACCGGTGACGCTGCCGCCGCCCTCGATGCGAAACTCCAGCTCTTTCAGCTGATACGGCAGCAGCAGCGCTGCCTCTTCGTAAGCGCGGTTGGCGAGCATCTCCGCCTGTTCGGCCAGCTCGTCGCCCTTCAGGTGCGGGTAACCGGCGATGCTGTACAGGCTCGCGGCCTTCAGCCAGTATTCGCCGCCGAGCAGCGGATCCTGCTGCTCCGTTGCCCGCTGCTGCCACCGCATGCCCTGATGGATCCACTCGTAGATCCAGTTGCCGTTGCGGTAACCCACCACGGTATCCAGCCGCTGCGGATTGCTGCGCTCGGCGTCCGAGGCGGCGATGCGCGCCAGCACTTCGTGGATTTCGATCGGGCTGACGCCGCGCCAGGCCCACAGCAGCGGATTCAGCATGCGGTACCAGTTGCCGGTGGTGTCGCCTTCCAACGCGGAATGCATGGCGGCGCTCACTTTGTTGCGCGCGCGCAGCACCAGCGTCGAGGTTTCAGGGTGTTTGAATTTGGGCTTGAAAAGAATTTCAGAAAGGTTGGCCTGTGCCATGGTAACAACAGCCTCCGTAAATCTGGCGATAGGCCGCAAAAGGCCTACTTAACTGGAGGTAGTGTACCTAACTCTGGCGGGATAAACCAAGATAACGCAAACGCCCGGCATAACCGGGCGTTTGGCTGGAACGGGCTGGGCTTAGCGGCCGCCGATAGGGGGAACGAAGCTGACGCCCATGTCCCACGGCTGTTCGATCCAGGTATCCTGCGGGATGTCGACCACGTAGTCGTCCACCAGCGGGCGGCCCGCCGGTTTGGCGAAGATGGTGACGAAATGCGCTTTCGGGTACATGTCGCGGATCGCTTTCGCGGTGCCGCCGGTATCCACCAGATCGTCCACCACGATGAAGCCTTCACCGTCGCCTTCGGCGCGCTTGAGCACTTTCATTTCGCGTTGGTTGTCATGGTCATAGCTGGAAATGCAGACGGTATCCACATAGCGGATGCCCAGTTCGCGCGCCAGCAGGCCCGCCGGTACCAGACCGCCGCGGCTTACGGCAATGATGCCTGTCCATTTGTCGGCAGGCAGCAGGCGGTGCGCCAGCTTGCGTGCGTGTATTTGCAGCATATCCCAGGTAACAACGTATTTTTCGCTCATAGAATCGTGTCCCAGCCGGCGGTGAAGCGGCTTATTTTATAGTTCAGGGGAAAAAAGGTTGCGCGAGATTATAGAGACTGGCCGCATTGAATTCCAGCTGTACCGAGGAAAACCTCGCGATTTCCGCCGCGCGGCTTTCCGGTGATTGATGCTGAAAAAACGAACGTTCCCGCAGCGAAGCCGTGTGATCAAGCGCTTAAACCGCACAATACGGGGCGCGCACCGCCGGAAATAAAGTGATATTCTCTGATGATCGTGCCACGACGCACAGATGCCCACTCACCTTAACCGCGCGGCACGCCCGTCCTGTCGGAGCCTGCCGTCACAGGAGACTTATAGTGTCTGAATTGTCTCAGCTTTCGCCACAGCCGCTGTGGGATATTTTCGCCAAGATCTGTTCTATCCCACACCCTTCTTATCATGAAGAAGCGCTGGCGCAGCACATCCTCACCTGGGCCAAAGAAAAGAACCTGCACGCCGAGCGCGATCGGGTCGGCAATATCCTGCTGCGCAAGCCGGCCACCAAAGGCATGGAAAACCGCAAGCCGGTCGCGCTGCAGGCGCACCTGGACATGGTGCCGCAAAAGAATAACGACACCGTGCACGACTTTGCCAAGGATCCGATCCAGCCTTATATCGCCGGCGAGTGGGTGAAAGCGCGCGGCACCACGCTGGGCGCCGACAACGGCATCGGCATGGCCTCCGCCCTGGCGGTGCTGGCCGACGACAGCGTAGAGCACGGCCCGCTGGAAGTGCTGCTGACCATGACCGAAGAAGCGGGTATGGACGGCGCCTTCGGGCTGCAGCCGAACTGGCTGCAGGCGGACATCCTGATCAATACCGATTCCGAAGAGGAAGGCGAAATCTATATGGGTTGCGCCGGCGGTATCGACTTCATCACTACCCTGCCGCTGCAGCGCGAAGCGGTACCGGCCGGTTACCAAACCCTGAAGCTGACGCTCAAGGGCCTGAAAGGCGGCCACTCCGGCGCCGAGATCCACGTCGGGCTGGGCAACGCCAACAAGCTGCTGGCGCGCTTCCTGTTCGCCCATGCGGCGGCGCTGAACCTGCGCGTGCTGGATCTGAACGGCGGCACCCTGCGCAACGCCATCCCGCGTGAAGCCTCCGCGGTGGTTGCGGTGCCGGCGGACAAGGCCGACGCGCTGAAAGCCCTGAGCCAGGAGTTCCTGGCGGTGCTGCAGAACGAACTCTCCGCCAAAGAGAAGAACATCACCGTACTGTTGGAGCCGACCACCAGCGCTTCGCAGGCGCTGAGCGCCGACAGCCAGCAGCGCTTCCTGGCGCTGCTGAACGGCACGCCGAACGGCGTGATCCGCATGAGCGACGCGGTAAAAGGCGTGGTGGAAACCTCACTGAACGTCGGCGTGGTCACCACCAGCGAAAACGAAGCGGAAATCATCTGCCTGATCCGCTCCCTGATCGACAGCGGCAAAGACTATGTGGTCGAGATGCTGACCGCGTTGGGCCAGCTGGCCGGTGCCAAGGTGGCGCCGAAGGGCGGCTACCCGGGCTGGCAGCCGGACGCCGACTCGCCGGTGATGCACCTGGTGCGCGAGCTGTATCAGGAGCTGTTCAACAAGACGCCGAACATCATGGTGATCCACGCCGGTCTGGAATGCGGTCTGTTCAAAAAGCCGTATCCAAACATGGACATGGTATCGATCGGGCCAACCATCACCGGCCCGCACTCGCCGGATGAACAGGTGCATATCGAAAGCGTCGGTCTGTACTGGAAGCTGCTGACCTCGCTGCTGAAAGCGATCCCTGAGCGCGCGTAAGCTGCGCGCTTAACGCAAAAAGCCGGCGACCGCCGGCTTTTTTATTCCCAAGGCAGTGCCAGCTGCCGCTCCAGCTGCGGATCGAGCAGCGTCACATGCAGCCCCACCAGCCGCACGCCGCGCCCTTCACGCCGCTCGCGCCACGCCTGCCGCGCCACCTCCAGCAAATCCTGCCGGTTCAGCACCGGGAACACGTGCTCCTGGGTGGTTTGCTGAAAATCCTGAAACTTCAGCTTCACGCCCTGCCGGGCGATCTGCAGATCCGGCTTCACCTTGCGCAGCCGCATCTCCAGCTCGGGATAGAGTTTGTCGATAATCAGCGTTTCGCAGTCTTCCCAGTCGTGAATATCCTCCGCCAGCGTGCGCTCCACCCCCACCGATTTGCGCAGCCGCTCCGCCGAGATTTCGCGCCGATCGATGCCCTGGCACCGCTCCCACAGCACCCGGCCGAATTTGCCGAAGCGCTTGAGCAGCTGCGCCAAATCGTATTGCTGCACGTCGGCGCAGGTGATAAGCCCCACCTCTTCCAGCCGCTTGGCGGTCACCTTGCCGACGCCGGGGATCTTGCTGAGCGGCAGCTGTTGCAAAAACGCCGGCACCTGCGCCGGCGTGATCACGTATTGCCCGTTCGGCTTGTTTATCTCGGAGGCGATTTTGGCGAGAAACTTGATCGGCGCAACGCCGGCCGAGGCGGTGAGGTTCAGTTCGTCGGCGATCGCCTGGCGGATCTCCTGGGCGATCAGCGTTGCCGAGCCATTGCATTGCGGGCTGTCGGTCACGTCGAGGTAGGCTTCATCGAGCGACAGCGGCTCGATCAGCGGAGTATACCGGGCGAAGATTTCGCGGATATGCAGCGAGGCCTCTTTGTAGGCCGCCATGCGCCCCGGCAACAGGGTGAGGTGCGGGCACAGCTTGAGCGCCATTGCCGTGGACATGGCGCTGTGTACGCCGTAGCGCCGCGCCGGGTAGTTGGCGGTGCTGATCACCCCGCGGCGATCGGCGCTGCCGCCAATCGCCAGCGGGATATCGCGCAGGCTGGGATCGTCGCGCATTTCCACTGCCGCGAAGAAGCAGTCCATATCGACATGAATGATTTTACGCATCGCACCCTCCAGTAACACTGTATAAGTATACAGTCAGATACCGAAAGCTCAAGGCCGCAGGATTCGACGAAAGCACCGTTTCCGCCAGATATTTCCGCGTTGTTAAAAAAGCTTAATTTTTCAATAGTATGATTTCCGCCATCCCGTGCGGCTCACCACAACGATAACGACAAGGTACCCTACATGATCAGATTTTCTTATTTGCTGCTGGCTTCCGCGCTGTCGCTGAGCGCGCTGGCGGCCAGCGCTGCCGGTCACGCGCCGGCGATCGTCGCCCACCGCGGCGGCACCGCCGATGCGCCGGAGAACACCCGCATCGCCATCGAAACCGCGCTGAAAAACGGCGCCGACGCCATCTGGATCACCCTGCAAGAATCCAAAGACGGCGTCATCGTGCTGTATCGCCCTTCGGATCTGAAAGCGTTGACCAACCGGCAGGGCCCGGTCTCTGCCTATACCGCCGCGCAGCTGGCCGAGACCGACGCCGGCTGGGCCTTCGCCAGGGGAGATGCGCACCCGTTCCGCGGCCAGGGCATCGGCATTCCGCGGCTGGACGACGTGCTTAAAGCGTTTCCGCACGTCACCTTCTATCTGGACATCAAATCCCCGGACGCCGATCCGGCGCAGTTTGGCCAGGCGCTGCTGGCGACGCTGGAGAGCACCGACAGCCTGAACCGCATCCGCGTCTACTCCACCGACGCCAAATACCTGCAGGCGCTGCCGCCAGCCATCCCGCGCTTCGAAAGCCGCGACGAGACCCGCACGCTGCTGGCCAACGTCACCATGGCGCACCAGTGCGACGTCAAACCGGATAACCGGCAGCCGCGCTGGTACGGGCTGGAGCTGAAGCGCGAGGTGGAAGTGGTGGAGAAATATACCCTCGGCGAAGGGCGTTCGAAGGCGTTTCTGACCTGGGATAAAGAGTCGATGGACTGCTTCCGCTCGCAGGGCCCGGCGCACATCATCCTGTTCGGCGTCAACTCGCCACAGGAGTATCAGCAGGCGCTGGCGCTGGGCGCCGACGGCGTGATGGTTAACTCACCGGCCGAGGCTAAAAGCTTCCGTAAGGCGAAATAAAAAACCCGGCCTTGGCCGGGTTTTCGCTACAGCTACAGAATGCGGTGCTTGTCCAACTGCTCGCGCCGCTGCGCCGCTTTGGCTTCGCGCTTTTTACGCGCATCGCAAGGTTCCGGGCAGTCGCAGACTTTCTCCATCCCCAATGCGGTGATGCCGCCGCAGCTGCCCTGCAGGCTTTTGCGTTTGAACACGTAGCCCAGCGACATCCCGCCGACGATCAGCAGGAACAACACGAAGGTGGCGGCGAATACCGTCAGCATAGCAACCTCACGAACGCTTTTTCAGGTAGGGTTTGAACGCGTCCGAATAACGCTCCTCAAACCCGTCGGCGGTTTTCACGATCATGAACACCGGGATACCGAGCAGATTGGCCAGCGCCAGGCCGCGCTCCGGCCCCATCACGTTCAGGCCGGTGGACAGGCCGTCGGCGGTCATGCAGGTCGGGCTCAGTACGGTGATCGACACCAGGCGGTGGTTGATCGGCCGGCCGGTGATCGGATCGATGGTGTGCGAATAGCGTACCCCGTCCTGCTCGAAGTAGTTGCGATAGTCACCCGAAGTAGCGATCGACATCTCCCCCGGCTGGATCACCAGCTGCGCCTGCTGCTGCGTGCCGGCGGTCGGGCGCTCGATGGCGATGCGCCACGGCTTTTGCTCGCCGTTGCGCCCGCGAGTGCGGACTTCACCGCCGATATCCACCATGTAGTTTTGCACGTGTTGCGATTGCAGGTACTCCGCCACCACGTCCACGCCGTATCCTTTGGCGATCGACGACAGGTCGACATACAGCTCGGGGATGTTTTTCACCAGCGCGTTGCCCTGCACCGACAGTTTATCGGCCCCAGTCCAGGCGCGGCGGTGCGCCAGCTCCGCCTCGCTCGGCACTTTATCCGGCCGCCCTTCCGGGCCGAAGCCCCACAGGTTGACCAGCGGCCCGACGGTCACGTCCAGCGCACCGTCGGTGACGCGGTTGATGCGAAGCGCTTCGCGCACCACCTCAGCGGTGGCCGGCGAAACCGGGAACGGCCGGTCAATGTCGCGGCTGGTGTTGAAGCGGCTCAGCTCAGAGTCCGGCCGGTAGGTGGACATCTGGTCGTTCACCTGCTCCAGCCGTTTGTCGATCTCCGCCTGCATCTCGCGCGCCGACGGCGTATCGTCACCGGTCACGTAACGGATCGAATACGAGGTGCCCATGGTTTTACCCGTCAGATCCACCTGTTCCGGCCCGCAGCCGGTCAGCAGCAGGGTGGCGCTCAGCGCCACGCCCGTCAGCCAGTTCTTCATCGCCAATGCGCGCATTTAGCCACCAAAGTCATCCAGCATGATGTTTTCGTCTTCGACGCCCAGATCTTTCAGCATCTTGATCACCGCAGCGTTCATCATCGGCGGCCCGCACATGTAAAACTCGCAGTCCTCCGGCGCCGGGTGATTCCTCAGGTAGTTCTCCAGCAGAACATTATGGATAAAGCCGGTGTAGCCGGTCCAGTTATCTTCCGGCTGCGGATCCGACAGCGCCACGTGCCAGGTGAAGTTGTCGTTCTCCGCCTGCAGCTGGTTGAAGTCGTCTTCATAGAACATCTCGCGCAGCGAACGCGCGCCGTACCAGAAGGTGATCTTGCGCTTCGAGTTCAGGCGCTTGAGCTGGTCGAAGATGTGCGAACGCATCGGCGCCATGCCCGCGCCGCCGCCGATGAAGATCATTTCGGCGTCGGTGTCCTTGGCGAAGAACTCGCCGAACGGCCCGGAGATCGTCACCTTGTCACCGGCTTTCAGCGACCAGATATAGGAAGACATGATGCCCGGCGGCACGTCCGGGTTGTTTGGCGGCGGCGTGGCGATACGCACGTTGAGCATGATGATGCCCTTCTCTTCCGGGTAGTTGGCCATCGAGTAGGCGCGCACCGTGGTGTCCTTCACCGTCGAGCGGTAGCGGAACAGGTTGAACTTGTCCCAGTCGCCGCGATACTCCTGCGGCACGTCGAAGTCGGCGTAGCTGATGTCGTGCGCCGGGGCCTCGATCTGGATGAAACCGCCCGCGCGGAACGGTACGTCTTCGCCATCGGGGATCTTCAGCTTCAGCTCTTTGATAAAGGTGGCTTTGTTATCGTTGGAGATAACCTCGCACTCCCATTTCTTCACGCCGAAGATCTCTTCCGGCAGCTCGATCTTCAGGTTCTGCTTCACGTTCACCTGGCACGCCAGGCGGCAACCCTCTTTCGCTTCGCGCTTGTTGATGTGCGAGAGCTCGGTCGGCAGGATATCGCCGCCGCCCTCTTTGATCACCACCCGGCACTGGCCGCAGGAACCGCCGCCGCCGCAGGCCGAGGAGACGAAAATCCCCTGGCTGGAGAGCACGTTGAGCAGCTTGTCGCCCGCCGGCGCATGGAAGCTCTTATCCAGATCGCCGTTGATTTCCACCGCGATGTCGCCGGTATTCACCAGCTTCGATTTGGCGAACAGGATCAGCAACACCAGCACCATCACGATGGTGGTGAACATGGCTACGCCTAAAATAATTTCCATAAATTCTTCCCGCCTTTACAACTGAACACCGGAGAAGGACATGAAGCCCAGCGCCATCAGTCCGGTGGTGATAAAGGTAATGCCCAGGCCGCGCAGCCCTGCCGGCACGTTGGCATACTTGAGTTTTTCGCGGATCCCCGCCATGGCGACGATCGCCAGCATCCAGCCGGTGCCGGAACCGATGCCGTACACCACCGATTCGGCGAAGTTGTAGTCGCGCTGCACCATGAAGGACACGCCGCCGAAGATGGCGCAGTTCACGGTGATGAGCGGCAGGAAGATGCCGAGCGCGTTATACAGCGACGGGAAGAAGCGATCGAGGATCATCTCCAAAATCTGCACCAGCGCCGCGATCACGCCGATGAAGGTGATGAAGTTGAGGAAGCTCAGATCGACGCCTTCCACCAGCGCGCCGTCGCGCAGGATCAGGTTGTAGACCAGGTTGTTCACCGGCACCGAAATGCCGAGCACGATGGTCACCGCGATGCCCAGGCCAAAGGCGGTCGAGACCTTCTTCGACACCGCCAGGAAGGTACACATCCCGAGGAAGAACGCCAGCGCCATGTTCTCAACGAACACCGCGCGCACAAACAGGCTGATATAGTGTTCCATCGGCCTTTACTCCTTTTCGATCTGCGCCGGCTTCAGGGTGCGCAGCACCCAGATCAGCAGGCCGATGATGAAGAACGCGCTCGGCGCCAGCAGGAACAGGCCGTTCGGCTGATACCAGCCGCCGTTCTGCACCGTTTCCAGCACCGGGACGCCGAACAGCTTGCCGGAGCCAATAAGCTCGCGCAGGAAACCGACCAGCACCAGGATCACCCCGTAGCCCAGCCCGTTGCCGATGCCGTCCATAAAGCTCTCGATCGGCGGCGACTTCATGGCGTAAGCCTCGGCGCGCCCCATCACGATACAGTTGGTGATGATAAGGCCGACGAACACCGACAGCTGCTTGGAGATCTCGAACGCGTAGGCGCGCAACAGCTGATCGACCACGATCACCAGCGAGGCGATGATCGCCATCTGCACGATGATGCGCACGCTGTTGGGAATATGGTGACGGATCAGCGAGATGAAGAAGCTGGAGAACGCCGTGACCAGCGTCACCGCAATGGTCATCACCACCGCCGTCTCCAGCTTGGTGGTCACCGCCAACGCAGAACAAACGCCCAGCACCTGCAGGGCGATCGGGTTATTGTCGAACAGCGGCCCCAGCAGGACCCGCTTTATCTCTTTGGAATCAGCCATTTTTCAGCGCTCCTTCACGAACTTTTTTCAGGAACGGGCCGAAGCCGTGCTCGCCCAACCAGAAATCAAACGTATGCTGCACGCCGTTGGAGGTCAGCGTGGCGCCGGACAGGCCGTCCACCCCGTGCACATCCCCCTGACGCGCGCCGCCTTTCACCACGCGGATCGCCGGCTGGCCGTTGTCGTCGAACAGCTGTTTGCCGACCCACTGCTGGCGCCAGGACGGGTTCTCGACCTCGCCACCCAGCCCCGGGGTTTCCCCCTGGTCGTAGTAAGTGATGCCCTTGACCGTGTTGCCGTCGTTATCCAGCGCCACGAAGGCGTACATCATCGACCACAGGCCGGTGCCGTATACCGGCAGCACAATCTTGTTCACCTGGCCGCTTTCATCGCGCACCAGGTAGATTTCCGCCTGATTGCTGCGGCGCTTGATGCCGGCCGGATCGTCGCCCGCCGCCAGCGCCACGCTTTTGGCGTCGTCGCGCAGCGCGGCGCCCAGATCGAACGCCGCCACCTTGCCGGCGACAAACTCGCCGCTGTTCAGATCCACCAGGCGCGGCTCGATGCGCTCGCTGTACAGGCGCTTGACCTGCTCGCTCTCCATTTTCGGCTGCAACAGGCCGGCTACGTCGAGAATATTGCGCTGCTTATCGAGCAGCTTTTGCTCCTGCTGTTTGGACTTCAGGCCGACGGCGGAGCCCGCCACCACCACTGAACACACCAGACACAGCAGCAGCACTACCAGCAGCGTTTTACCGATGCCGTCGTTTTTCGCTTCATTCGCCACGGGCTTTTCTCCGCTTGATGTTGGCCTGCACCACCAGATAATCGAACAGCGGTGCGAACAGGTTGGCGAACAGGATCGCCAGCATCATGCCTTCCGGATAGGCGGGGTTGACCACCCGGATCAGCACGCACATCACGCCGATCAGAATGCCGTACCACCATTTCCCCTTGTTGGTGAAGGAGGCGGAAACCGGGTCGGTCGCCATAAAGATCATGCCGAAGGCGAAACCGCCCAGCACCAGATGCCAGTACCACGGCATGGCGAACATCGGGTTGGTATCGGAACCGATGGCGTTGAACAACAGGGCGGAAGCCACCATGCCGAGCATTACGCCGGCGACGATGCGCCAGGAGGCCACGCGGCCGAACAGGATAATCGCCCCGCCGATCAGGATCATCAGCGTGGAGACTTCACCGATGGAGCCGGGAATGTTGCCGAGGAAGGCGTCCATCCAGCTGATGGACTGGCCGGTGGCCACGTTGCTCAAGCTGTGCGCCCCGCCAGCGCTCCACTGCGCCAGCGGCGTCGCGCCGGAGAAACCGTCCGCAGAGGTCCACACCAGATCGCCGGAGATCTGCGCCGGATAGGCGAAGAACAGGAAGGCGCGGCCGGCCAACGCCGGGTTGAGGAAGTTGCGCCCGGTGCCGCCGAAGATCTCTTTGGCCACCACCACGCCGAAGGTGATGCCCAGCGCGGCCTGCCACAGCGGCAGGGTCGGCGGCACGATCAGCGCGAACAGGATAGAGGTGACGAAGAAGCCTTCGTTGACCTCATGCTTGCGGATAATGGCAAACAGCACTTCCCAGAAGCCGCCGACGACAAACACCACGGCGTAGATCGGCAGGAAGTAACAGGCGCCCAGCACCATCTTGCTGACCCAGCCGGCGTCGGCCGCCAGCGAGGCGCCGAGCCACTGCGCCAGGCGATAATGCCAGTCGCCCGCCAGCACCTGTTGCAGCTCGTCGCCGCTGTACAGATGGTGCAGCGCCGGGATTGCCTGCTGGCCGACGTTGTACATGCCCCAGAACATCGCCGGGAATACCGCCAGCCACACCAGGATCATCATGCGTTTCAAATCGATGGCGTCGCGCACGTGCGAAGCGCCGCGCGTCACCGTGCCGGGGGTATAAAACACCGTGGTGGTCGCTTCATACAGCGGGTACCACTTTTCCAGTTTGCCGCCCGGCGTGAAGTGATGCTCTATCTTCTCAAAATAATTCTTCAGGCCCATCGGTTATCCTTCCTGCTCAATCTTGGTCAGCACCTCGCGCAGCACCGGCGCGTACTCATACTTGCCGGGGCAAACGAAGGTGCACAGCGCCAGATCTTCCTCGTCCAGCTCCAGGCAGCCCAGCGCCTGCGCGCTGTCGCTGTCGCCCGCCAGCAGATCGCGCAGCAGCAGCGTCGGCAGAATATCCAGCGGCATCACCCGCTCGTAGTTGCCGATCGGCACCATGGCGCGCTCGCCGCCGTTAGTGGTAGTCGAGAAGGCGAACAGTTTGTTCTTCAGGAAGTGGCCCAGCGTGGTGCGGGTAATGGAGAACTTGTTCGGCGAAGGCACGATCCAACCGAACAGCTCTTTGTCGCGCCCTTCTTCCAGCACCGACACCTGCGAGTGGAAACGGCCAAGCCAGGCGTTCGGGCCGGCGGCGTGCATGCCGTTCAGCACCGAACCGGAGATCACCCGGTTCTCGCTGTCTTTCAGGCGGCCGGCGGTCAGCTCCTCGAGGCTGGCCCCCAGGCGGGTGCGCAGCAGCGCCGGCTGCGCCACCTGCGGCCCGGCCAGCGCCACGACCCGGCGGGTATCGAGCTTACCGGTGGTGAACAGCGTGCCGATGGCGATGACGTCCTGGTAGCCGATGTGCCAAACGGTTTTCTTCAGGCTGACCGGTTCCAGGAAGTGAATGTGCGTACCCACCAGCCCGGCGGGGTGCGGGCCGGCAAATTCGCTGTAGGCGATCTGCGGGCTGCTCTGCTGGCCAACGGAGGCACCGGCGGCGTGGCATACGTGTACCTTGCCCGTCGTCAGGCGCGCCAACACCAGCAGCCCGGCGTTGAACGCCGCCTGCTGTTCGGCGATGATCACCTGCGGATCGGCGGCCAACGGCTGGGTATCCATCGCGGTGACGAAAATGGCGCGTGCTTCGCTGCCGGGGCTCGGCGTTTTGCTGAACGGACGGGTGCGCAGCGCGGTCCACAGGCCGCTGGCGATCAGTTCACTCTCGACCTGTTCGCGCGGCAGCTGGGCCAGCTCACCCAGCGGGTAATGCGCAAACTCGAGCTGATCGTCACCGCCGTTTTCCAGCGCAATCACCACCGATTGCAATACGCGCCGTTCGCCGCGGTTAATCGCGGCGATGCGGCCGCTGGCGGGAGCCGTGAAGAAAACCCCGGGGTTTTTCTTATCTTCGAACAACGCCTGGCCTTTCTTAACGGTATCGCCTTCCTGCACCAGCATGGAGGGACGCATTCCGACATACTCTTCCCCAAGCAGGGCGACATGCTGAATGTTCGGGCCGTCTTGGATCGCCTGAACCGGAGCCCCGGCTATCGGCAGATCTAACCCTTTTCTGATCTTAATCATAGGATTTATACGATGTAGTTTGGTTTACACGTCTGCCCGGCCCCAGAGGCGGGTGCTGACGATGCCAGGATTGCCGGGCAGTGCGCATGGCGGCACGCCCAACATGAACTTTCTCGCAGTGAAAAATCGGGGTAACGCGCATTCCCTTGATTCCCCCTTTCCGTTGTTTGCTCGACAGTCGATGTGTTAACGGCCTGTAGCCAAATAACCATCAAAACGGCCGGGTTATATGCCATAAACCCTGCCACTTCAATCGCCACAGCGCGTTAAATTGAAGAGGGAATATTAACATTGTTCGCAACATTGTTCTGCGTTCCGTCGTGACTTGGGTCAAGCAAACACAATTAAATTTCGCCTGTTTTTCACTACTTATCGTTAAAATCTGCCGGTCATTTCACTTTTATCGAGCTTTGTCGTTTTTTTATACATATCACGTATTGCTAAAAATAAACGCGCTGGTAATCTGGCGGTGTTTTGCAGCAGTAAAAACAATAATCAGTGGCATGCCGACCAACGTCATTGGCTGGCAGATAAATATAAGCAGGAATAATAATGAGCAAAATCGCGCTGTTGTTTGCGATGCTTGTTTCTATGCCGATGATCACGGCCTGCAGCGCCAGCGAGCAGGTACCGGAAACGCCGGTAGTTAAACAGCAATTATTGGGTTCGCCGGTCTATATTCAGATCTTCAAAGAGGAACGCAAGCTGGAATTGTATGCCAAAATGGGCAATGAATTCCGCCTGGTCAACACGTTCCCGATCTGTAATTTCTCCGGTGGGCTGGGTCCTAAACGTCGTGAAGGCGACTTTAAAAGTCCGGAAGGCTTTTATAGCGTTGACGCGCGCCATCTGAAACCCGACAGCAAGTATTATCGGGCGATCAATATCGGTTTCCCTAATGATTACGATAAATCGCAGGGCTATTCCGGCGCTTATCTGATGATCCACGGTGAATGTAAATCGATCGGCTGTTACGCGATGACCAACACCTATATGGATGAGATCTATCGCTATGTCGAAGCCGCCTTCGCCTATGGCCAAAGCCGCGTCGACATCAGCATCTACCCGTTCCGCATGACCGAGCAAAACCTCAAGCGCCATGCGTCATCCAGCTATATCGCCTTCTGGCGCCAGCTGAAGCCGGGCTACGATTACTTCGCGAAGAACCACCAGCCGCCGATGATGACCGTGGACAACGGCCAGTACGTGCTGGGTCAACCGTTGATGAGCAGCGGCCAGATGACGCAGTACGCGTCAGCCAGCCCGACGCCCAACACCAACCCCTTCGCTCAGAACAAGCCGCTCACCGAAGTGAAATAACGCGAACTCGCCTGGCTCAATCTTGTGCCAGGTTTCGTTGGCGGTCAGCGGTTGGGTGGCGATCACCGTGACCACATCGTTCGGTGTGGTCTGCTGCTGAAAATCGATTTCCACATCCTGATCGAGCAGCGTCGCCTTGCCGAACGGCGCGCGGCGCGTGATCCAATACAGGTTGGTAGAGCAATAGGCCATCACGAAGCGCCCGTCCGACAACAGCATGTTGAATACCCCTTTCTTGCGCAGCTGGCTCGCCAACAGGCCGATGTAGCGGAAAACCGCCGGCCACTGGCTCGGGGTGCGCGGGTATTTCAGCGCCAGCTGATGCAGCAGCCAGCAGAACGCGTATTCGCTGTCGGTCTGGCCGACCGGGCGAAACGTGCCGGTATCCAGCTGACGGTAGCCTTTCAATTGGCCGTTGTGCGCGTAGGTCCAGTTGCGGCCCCACAGTTCGCGGGTGAACGGGTGGGTGTTTTCCAGCGCCACTTCGCCGCGGTTGGCCTGGCGAATATGGGACACCACCGCACAGGACTTGATCGGGTAGTCCTGCACCAGGCGGGCGATCGGCGAGTTGAAGCTCGGCTGCGGATCCTTGAATGTGCGGCAGCCGTTCCCTTCATAGAAGGTAATGCCCCAGCCATCCTTATGCGGCCCGGTGCGGCCGCCGCGCTGTACCAGGCCGGTAAAGCTGAAGCAGATATCGGTCGGTACGTTTGCGCTCATCCCGAGCAGTTCACACATCGCCAGCACTCCTTAACCACACTGACACAGGCCGTGCGGGCGCAGCATGCGGCGCCCGCAGTCTTATTCTTGGGGAGCCGCAGCTCCCCGCAGGCTATCAAGCCTTAACCATCTCTTTTTCGATCAGCTGAATCAAGATGTGAATCGCTTTGATGTGGATTTCCTGAATGCGGTCGGCGTAGCCGAAGTGCGGCACGCGAATTTCCACATCGGCGGAACCCGCCATCTTGCCGCCGTCCTTGCCGGTCAGGGTGATCACTTTCATCCCCTTGGCGCGCGCCGCGTCGATGGCCTTGATGATGTTGCCGGAGTTGCCGGAGGTGGAAATGCCCAGCAGCACGTCGCCTTCGCGGCCTACCGCTTCCACATAGCGAGAGAAGACGTACTCATAGCCGAAGTCGTTGCTGACGCAGGACAGGTGGCTCACGTCCGAGATGGCAATCGCCGGGTAGCCCGGGCGGTTTTCACGGTAGCGGCCGGTCAGCTCTTCGGCGAAGTGCATCGCGTCGCAATGGGAACCGCCGTTGCCGCAGGAAATCACTTTACCGCCGGCTTTGAAGGAATCCGCCAGCAGCACCGCCGCACGTTGGATGGCGTCGATGTTGGCGTCGTCATTGATAAATTTCGCCAGGGTATCAGCCGCTTCGTTCAGTTCACTGCGAATAAGGTCGTGGTACATGAGGAACCTCTTGTTATCGTCAAATCTTCCGCTCCGCAGTGTACCGGATCGCGGAAACAGCGAGAAGCATTCTCAGCCAAACAGCGCGCCGGTTAAGGAAGCGGAGAGGTTTTTGATGATTGGTGCTGTCAGTTTGTGACCTGAGTTGTAATTAAACTGTAAACGCATTGATAAAAATTCTGCCTTGTACTAAAACCTATTACATACACACAACAGGTCAGACCTCTTACTACTTCGGAGCTTCTTATGATGGTTCTTAGTATTGTCGTTTTACTGGCTCTCCTCGGCGTGGTGTTCTACCACCGAGTGAACCTTACCCTCAGCAGCCTGATCCTGGTGGCGTACACCGCCGCCATGGGCGCGATTGGCCTGTGGAGCTTCTGGCTGTTGCTGCCGCTGGCGATCGTGCTGCTGCCGCTGAACCTTTCCTCCCTGCGCCGTTCCCTGCTCTCCGCACCGGCGTTGCGCGCCTTCCGCAAGGTGATGCCGCCGATGTCCACCACCGAGAAGGAAGCGATCGACGCCGGCACCACCTGGTGGGAAGGCGATCTGTTCCGCGGCGCGCCGGACTGGAACAAGCTGCACAGCTACCCGAAACCGCGCCTGACGGAAGAAGAGCAGGCGTTTATCGACGGCCCGGTGGAAGAAGCCTGCCGCATGGCCAACGACTTCCAGATCACCCACGAACTGGCCGATCTGCCGCCTGAACTCTGGGCATACCTGAAAGAACACCGTTTCTTCGCGATGATCATCAAGAAAGAGTACGGCGGTCTGGAATTCTCTCCTTATGCTCAGGCGATGGTGCTGCAAAAACTGGCCGGCGTTTCCGGCATCCTGGCGATCACCGTCGGCGTGCCGAACTCCCTCGGCCCGGGCGAACTGCTGCAGCACTACGGCACCGAAGAACAGAAAAACCACTATCTGCCGGGCCTGGCGCGCGGCGACGAGATCCCTTGCTTCGCGCTGACCAGCCCGGAAGCGGGCTCCGATGCCGGTGCCATTCCGGACGTCGGCACCGTGTGCATGGGCGACTGGCAGGGCAAGCAGGTGCTGGGCATGCGCCTGACCTGGAACAAGCGCTACATCACGCTGGCGCCGGTCGCCACCGTACTGGGCCTGGCGTTCAAACTGCATGACCCGAACCGCCTGCTGAGCGACAACGAATCCCCGGGCATCACCTGTGCGCTGATCCCGACCAGCACGCCGGGCGTGGAAATCGGCAACCGCCACTTCCCGCTGAACGTGCCGTTCCAAAACGGCCCGACCCGCGGCACCGACGTGTTCGTCCCGATCGATTACATCATCGGCGGCCCGAAAATGGCCGGCCAGGGCTGGCGCATGCTGGTTGAGTGTCTGTCGGTCGGTCGCGGCATCACCCTGCCGTCCAACTCTACCGGCAGCCTGAAATCCATCGCCCTGGCGACCGGCGCCTACGCGCACATTCGTCGTCAGTTCAAGATCTCCATCGGCAAGATGGAAGGGATCGAAGAGCCGTTGGCGCGCATCGCCGGCAACACCTATGTGATGGACGCCGCCGCTTCGCTGATCACCTATGCGCTGGTGCAGGGCGAGAAGCCGGCCGTGCTGTCTGCCATCGTCAAATATCACTGTACGCACCGCGGCCAGCAGTCGATCGTTGACGCCATGGACATCGCCGGCGGTAAAGGCATCATGCTCGGTGAATCCAACTTCCTGGCTCGCGCCTATCAGGGCGCACCGATCGCCATCACGGTGGAAGGCGCGAACATCCTGACCCGCACCATGATGATCTTCGGTCAAGGCGCGATCCGCTGCCATCCTTATGTGCTGGATGAAATGGCGGCGGCGCAGAGCAACGATCTGAACGCCTTCGATAAATCGCTGTTCGGCCATCTGGGCCACGTCGGCAGCAACAAGGTACGCAGCTTCTGGCTGGGCCTGACCAACGGCCGCACCAGCGCCACGCCGACCAAGGACGCGACCCGTCGTTACTATCAGCAATTGAACCGCCTGAGCGCCAACCTGGCGTTGCTGTCGGACGTTTCCATGGGCGTGCTGGGCGGTAGCCTGAAGCGCCGCGAGCGCATCTCCGCTCGCCTGGGGGACATCCTCAGCCAGATGTATTTGGCTTCCGCCGTGCTGAAACGCTTTGACGACGAAGGCCGTCAGAAAGAAGATCTGCCGCTGGTGCATTGGGGCGTGCAAGACAGCCTGCATAAAGCCGAACAGGCGCTGGATGACCTGCTGCGTAACTTCCCGAACCGCTTTATCGCCGGCGCGATGCGCTTCGTGGTCTTCCCGCTCGGCCGTGTGCATACCGCACCGTCCGATCGTCTGGATCACCAGTTGGCCAAGATCCTGCAGGTACCTTCCGCCACCCGCAGCCGTCTGGGGCGCGGCCAGTACCTGACGCCGAGCGAACATAACCCAATCGGCCTGCTGGAAGCGGCGCTGGCCGACGTGATGGCCGCCGAGCCGATTCACGAACGTCTGTGCAAGGCGGTCGGCAAAAACCTGCCGTTCACCCGTCTGGATCGTTTGGCGGAACGCGCGCTGGAAGAAGGCAAGATCAGCGCCGACGAAGCGAAAATTCTGGTGAAAGCCGAAGAGAGCCGTCTGCGCTCCATCAACGTGGACGACTTTGCGCCGGATGCGCTGGCGGCCGCCAAGCCGGAAAAGCCGGCGGCGCAGTCTAAGCGCCAACAGCAGACCGAAGCGGCTTAACGCCAATTCCCACTCCACTCATCCTAGGGGCGATCATCATCGCCCCTTTTTCTTTTCTTGCATCACGAACTGCGCACCGCGCCGCAGGTTGGCGCAACGGCGGATTTCACGGGAAGGAAGTTCGAGTAGACTGCGCGGCGGGTGCTCTGGATCTTTCTGTCCGGAGCCTTGGCAAAGGAGAGAAAGAGAAAGGCCCCGAGTCGATATTATCAACCCGAGGCCACTCTGATGCCAAGCAACATCAGGTTAGCCTCTTACCCGCCGCAAGGCAAGGATAGGGAGGTCAAAAATGCAGCAAAAACGGGTCGTACTTAAACTGGTGATCGTCTGTATGACGCTGATCGCGTTCATCTGGCTAACCCGCGGTTCGCTGTGCGAACTGCGCATCAGGCTGGGAGACTCGGAGGTTGCGGCCACTTTGGCTTACGAATCCGAACGGTAAGGCAACCCAACGGCGGGGTTCGCCCCGCCCGTTGGCCGATGATGTCAGGCAGGATCCACGAGCCCCCGTCTTTTCAACCGCTGACCGTCAGTTTGTCGTAGCCGCGCAGGCGGTAATTCACCACCGACACCAACCAGCAGAAGATGAACACGGCGATCACCCAATAGCCCATCTCCCCCAGATGATCGTTGAGCCGTGCGACGGCGTCCCACAGCGGGCCGGACAGCGCCAGCTTGTCGGCGATAAGCCCGAGCGCTTCGATGCCGCCGATAAACACTGCGATGATCACCGACGCCGCCGTGATGGTCATGTTGTAGTACAGTTTGCGGATCGGTTTGGAGAACGCCCAACCGTAAGCGCCAATCATCACGAAGTTGTCGATGGAGTCGATCAGCGCCATGCCGGCGGCGAACAGCGCCGGGAACAGCATGATGCTCCACAGGTTCATGCCATGGCCCGCACCGGCGGCCGAAATCCCCAGCAGCCCGACCTCGGTGGCGGTGTCGAAGCCCAGGCCAAACAAGAAACCCACCAGGTACATGTGCCAGCTCTGGTTCACCAGCCTGAACAGCGGGCGGAAACAGCGCGCCAGCACACCGCCGCCGCTCATCAGCAGATCCAGCGATTGATGCGCTGGCAGCTCGCCCGCCTTCACCTGCCGGAACGCTCGCCACACGGAGATCAGCACCAGCAGATTGATAAAGGCGACCGTCAGCAAAAACAACGAGGACACCAGCGTGCCGATCAGGCCGCCGGTCTCGTGAAACCAGCCCATCTGACGGCTGAACATCATCGCCGTCGCGGCAATCGCGGCCGAGGCCAGCACCACGATGGTCGAGTGGCCGAGCGAGAAGAAGGTACCGACCGCCACCGGCGTTTTGCCCTGCTGCATCAGCTTGCGGGTCACGTTGTCGATCGCGGCGATGTGATCGGCATCCACCGCATGGCGCAGACCAAAACTGTAGGCCAGCAAGGCGGTGCCCATCAGCGCGGCATTGTCTTTGAACACCGCCAGCGCCAGCAGCCAGACGATGACGTTGACCGCCACCAGCCCCAGCAACAGGGATACCGCCCGTCGCCGGGCCGCGCCATGCAATCCTTCGGAAACTACCGCCATACCCACACTCCTGTTTTATCGTTATGTTCAAATCAATGGATTAGCGCCGCGCCGCGATCACCGCCGGATTAGCGCTCAAAAACAGCCAGGACGCGATCACGAACGGCATGGTCAACGACGGCATGCCCAGCGGGGCCAGCAGGGTATTGAACGCGCCCTGCACCAGCACCGTAAAAATCACGCCGAGCAGCGTATAGATCAGCACTCGCCGGCCGGGTGGGTTGAAGACGGATCCCAGCGCCACCGCCGTCAGCACTGCGCTGAAGGCGTACAGCCCGGCGAAAACCGCCTGCGGATCGGCGCCGATCGCCAGCGATGTGGCCACCGCCAGCAACGCGCCGAAAAAACCCAGCAGCATCGCGCGCGGCGACGACACCGCCAGCCCGAGCAACAGCAGTACGCCACCGCTCACGCTGCTGCACAAAAAGACCTGAGAAACGCCATGCAGCGCGCCGCTCAGCATCTCTGCGACGCCGGGATGCGCGTAGAACACCGCCCCGTCGGCCGGGATGGCCGCCGCCGGCAACCGTACATGCCGCAGATGGCTGAACGGGTAGCTGGCCAACAGCACCGTCCAGGTGGTCAGCACGAAAGGCGCCGTCAGCGCCGCGATCTTCCAGGTGCGCAACAGCCGATTGAGGCCAACGGTGACGATCACCGAGATCGTGCTGCTGAACATCACGCCGATCCACAGCCAGGCCGAGGGCAGTAAAAAGGTCGGCAGCGCGGCGCCGACCAGGCAGCCGTTGTAGCCATACAGCCCAGAGCGCAACGCCGTGCGATCGTCCACCAGCCACGCCGCGCTCAGCGTCGCCGACGCGGTGCCCAGCAGACAGCCGAAGGCCACCTGCGGCAACCCTTCCTCATAGGCGCCCACGAAAATGGCGATAAAAAACAGTAATCCGGTCAACGGGTTATTTTGAAACATCACCTGCGAACAGCCGCGCAGCACCGCATCCGCCGCCGCCGCTATCCGGCTGTGGGCACACAGACCGCCCCAACTCCACCTTGTCGTCATGACCGCTTCCCGCTGCAGATTAGCGCCAGATAAAGGGCTCCGGCAGCGTCACGCCCAGGATCTCTTCCCGGGCGACGCGCCAGAAAACGCGAATGGCCGCCTTCACCTGGCGCGCCTCTTTGCCCAGGGCCTTAAAGATCAGCCCACACTCGTTGGGCAACCGGCTGACGCCGCTGGCGATCCCCTCAACCTCGTCATAATGGGGCGCGATGCGATCGAGGATCCGCTGATGGTGCTCGGGCGGCGTCAGCAGGATCACATTGCCGAACACGTCGAACGGCCCCATCACGCCGACCCCGTTCAGCGGGTGTTTATGCGGCTCCAGCACATAGCGTTCGACAAACAGCGTCTTGCCCTCGGGGCGGCAGGCACTGATGCGCGAGGAGTACACGTCGAATCTGAACCCGCGATCCGCCTGATGGTGTTTGCGCCCCGACATCAGGATCTCGCCGTAGAGCAGCGTCGCCGTCGGGTGTAGCGTAATGCGGGTATCGGTAATGAAGCGCGAACCGCAGTGGGGGATCACCGGATCGGGCATCATCTCCAGATAGCTGCCCTCTTCGAGCGTCAGCGTCTGCATCTGCGCCGCGTAATTATTTTCCATGGCGTGGATCTTGGTCGCCGACTGGGTGGTGACATGCCCGCAGGCCTGGGGAGCGACCTGCACCTCGAGCGTCAGGCGATCGCCCTGCAAGATGCATCCCGAGGTGGAGATGACGAACACGCACGGCATCTGCGGCAGCGCTTCATCCCAATACAGCGCCCGCTGCACCAGAAACGGTACGCGCCGCTCCATCTGCCGCAGCACGCTGCGATGCCCGCTTAGCGCAAACCCCAGCCGCAGATAGCCGGTTTTGCCCACGCCGCCGCTGGCCATTTGCGGCGGCTCATCCTGATAATCGGCCAGCTCCGGCGCATCGGCGCCAAGCTGCGCGACGCGCCTCGCGGCTTCACTGACCGCCGTCATACCGCCGCCGACGGCGCATGGGTGAACAGGAAATCACGCATGATCATGTCCACCAGCTCGTCGATGCCTTCGCCGGTTTTGCAGTTGGTGAGAATATAAGGCCGCTCGCCGCGCACCACGCGGGTGTCGTGTTCCATCACCGCCAGGCTGGCGCCGACATAGGGGGCCAGATCGATTTTGTTGATCACCAGGATGTCGGCCTGCACCAGGCCCGGCCCGTTTTTACGCGGGATCTTTTCCCCTTCGGCGACGTCGATGACATAGATGTAAAAGTCCGCCAGCGCCGGGCTGAAGGTCAGCGTCAGATTATCGCCGCCGCTCTCGATCATCACCACGTCGCTTTCCGGAAAGCGGGCCTCCATCTCCTCTACCGCCGCGATATTCATGCTCGGATCCTCCCGCACGGCGGTATGCGGGCAAGCGCCGGTTTCCACGCCCAGAATTTTCTCCTCGTCCAGGATCCCCTTGAGCGTGCGCTTGACCTGTTTGGCGTCTTCGGTGGTGACGATGTCGTTGGTGATGATCAGCGGGCTGATGCCCCGCTCGATCAAGCGCGGCGTGATGACTTCAATGATCGCGGTCTTGCCCGAGCCTACCGGGCCGCCGATACCGATGCGGGTAATTTTCTTCACTCTGCTCGTTCCTTATTATCAGTTGCTGAACAGTCGGGTAAATGCGCCGACGTGCAGTGCGGCCAGGACATCGGTCACCGGCGCGTAAGAGGCCATTTGTTCAACGCCGCCGCGTTCGGCTTCGTCGCAAAAAACGTCGATGTCCCGGTTGAGTTGAAACAGGATGCGTTGGGTGTCGATATGGGTGACGCGCATCAGGCGCATGGCGGCGCTGAGAATGGTCATCGCCACGCCGTACTGATGCATCACCGCCACCTCGCGCGGGCCGGCGCCCAGCGCCGTCATCACCACCGCCTGCGTCACCGGATAGGTGCCGGCGGCGCGGCCGGTTTTGATCTGCTCAAGCCACCAGACCACCTGAGGTTCGTCGCAGATGGCCGCCGCCATTTCCGCCAGCTTTTTTCCCATCCGCACCACCATGTTGCGGCCCTCTTCGTTCAGCTTGCGGTTGAACAGTGCCCAGTCGTGCCCCATCGCCGCCTCGCGATCGCCGGCCTGCAGCGCCCGGCAGGCCGCCGTCACCGCTCGGCCGTCGCCGCCCGCCGCCTGTTGCAAGGCGGTGCGGGTGAACGACTGCAGCGTGTCGGCATCGCGCACGATGCCGGCCTGGATCGCCGACTCGACGCCGTTGGAAAAGGCGAACGCCCCCACCGGCAGCACCGAGTCGGCAAACTGCAGAATGCGAATCAACTGGACGGCGTTCATTTCAGTTTGATCACATGCTGGCCGAGGAAGGGGCTGTCGACATGCACATGGGTGGCGGAATCCTCCGCGCCGCCGAACAGCAAGCGCGCTTCGGGCTGGGTCAAATGCGGCAAAATGCTTTCGCCCTTCACGAACGAATAAGGCAACGCGTGGAAACCGTGGGTTTTCATCACCGAATCCATCACCTTGGTCGCCACCGTCAGCGGAATAAAGATGCGATTCCCTTTGATGACCGATTTCCAGTGCTGATTGCCCAGCGCATGCCCCAGTTCGAACGCGGTCTTCAGCACCGTCGCCATATCGGTCGCCAGCAACGACTCAAGATGGATGACCATCACGTCGCGCAGGTTCATCTGCACCACCACCGCGCTGCGGTTCGCTTCGTCCCAAAGCAACACGTCGCCGTCGGCCAGCACCTGATGACGATCGAGGGAGATGCCGAGATCCTGGCCGTCGCGGGTCGTCTTGCGGCAGCGGCTTTTCTGCGCCTCCCACTGCGAAAGCGCCAGCACGTCCAGCGAGGCGTGTTGCAAGCGTTCGCGCCAGTCGGCATCCCGTTTGATATTGCCGAGTATCTTTTCAATCACGATCATGAGCGGCGGTTCCTAGCTGAAGAAATAGCGTTGATTAAGCACGGCGGTGGAGATGGGCTTCACCGTGGCGTGTTCGCCGTTGACCTTGACCGCGAAGGTTTCGGGATCCACCTCGATGTTCGGCGTTTCCGCATTGCGCACCATGTCCTGCTTGGAGATCGCCCGGCAGTTATGCACCGCCATCACCTGCCGCTCCAGCCCCAGTTTCTCTTTGATGCCGTCATGCAACGCGGCGCCGGAGACGAAGGTGACGCAGGTTTCCTGCAGCGATTTGCCCATGGCACCGAACATCGGGCGGTAGAACGTGGGCTGCGGCGTCGGCAACGACGCGTTGGGATCGCCCATCACCGCCCAGTTGATCATCCCGCCCTTGATCACCAGCTTCGGCTTGGCGCCGAAGAAGCGCGGCTCCCACAGCACCAGATCGGCCATCTTGCCGACCTCGACCGAACCCAGCACGTGGCTGATGCCCTGCGCAATCGCCGGGTTGATGGTGATCTTCGCCACGTAGCGCAACACGCGGAAGTTGTCGTGCTCCGCCGCGTCTTCCGGCAGCTTGCCGCGCGCGACTTTCATCGCATGTGCCGTCTGCATCACCCGCAACCAGTTTTCGCCGACCCGCCCCATCGCCTGGGAATCGCTGGAAAACATCGACAGCACGCCCATGTCGTGCAGCACGTTTTCCGCCGCGATGGTTTCCGGCCGCACCCGGCTTTCAGAGAACGCCACGTCGGCCGGCACATTGGGATTGAGGTTGTGGCACACCATGATCATGTCGAACAATTCAGCCTGGCTGTTGATGCCGAACGGCAGCGTGGGGTTGGTGGAGCTCGGCAACACGTTCATCTGCGCGGCAACCTTGATGATATCCGGCGAGTGCCCGCCGCCGGCGCCTTCGGTGTGGAAGGTGTGGATGGTGCGCCCTTCAAAGGCGTCGATGGTGTCTTCGACGTAGCCGCCTTCATTCAGGCTGTCGGTATGCACCGCCACCTGAATATCCATGTCGTCGGCCACGCGCAACGCGTGGCGCAGCGCGGAATTGGTGGCGCCCCAGTCCTCATGCACTTTCAGCCCCGCCACGCCGGCGGCGATTTGTTCGACCAGCGGCGCAGCGTGCGAAGCGTGCCCCTTGCCGAGCATCCCCACGTTGACCGGCATAGTCTCGAAGGCGCGCAGCATGCGGTGGATATGCCAGGGCCCGGCGGTCACGGTGGTGCCGTTGGAGCCGTCGGTCGGCCCGACGCCGCCGCCGAAGAACGTTGTCACGCCGTTGGAGAGCGCATGCGCCGCCTGCTGCGGCGAAATGAAGTGGATATGCGTATCGATGCCGGCGGCGGTCAGGATCAGGTGCTCGCCCGAGATAGCGTCGGTGCTGACGCCCACCACCATCCCGGGCGTGACGCCGTTCATCATCGCCGGGTTGCCGCTTTTGCCGATGCCGGCGATCAGGCCGTTTTTGATGCCGACGTCCGCCTTGATCACCCCTTGCCGGGCGTCCAAAATCGTTACGTTGGTAATCACCAGATCCAGCACGTTATCGCTGGTTAATCGGTTGTCGGCGCCCATGCCGTCACGCAGCGACTTGCCGCCGCCGTAGACCGATTCCTCGCCGTAGCCGCGCAGGTCTTTCTCTATTTCAATAAACAGTTGCGTATCGCCCAAACGAATTTTATCGCCGGTGGTTGGGCCGAACAGCCCGGCATATTCTTGCCTGGAGAGAGTTGGCATGCGTTATTCCTCGCTCGTTTTCGTCGGCGCCTGATCGAGGTTTTTATAACCCAGCTCAATAGCTCGCTTTACATCTATCGTTTTCTTTACTCTTTCACCGGCCGCAACCGGGCTGTCCCCCGCCCAACCGTCCACCAGATTATTAAATCCGTAGACCGTTTGTTTGCCGCCGATGGCAATAAGCGCCACCTCAATCTCGTCACCGGGTTCAAAACGGATCGCCGTCGTGGCAGTGATATTCAAACGCTTGCCAAAGGCGGCAGCGCGATCGAATTGCAAGGCTTTGTTGGCCTCAAAGAAATGAAAATGCGAACCGACCTGAATAGGTCTGTCGCCGGTGTTACGCACCGTTAAAATAAGGCTTTCGCGATCTTCATTGAAGGTAATGGGGGTTTCGGACAGGATATAGCCGCCGGGCGGCACGTGCTTTTCTGGGTCATGCTTTTTCATCGAAATACCTGTGCTGATAAGGTTTATCCATGGCAATCAGGAACGCAAACCGCACTTACTGAATCGGATCGTGCACCGTCACCAGGCGGCTGCCGTCGCTGAATATCGCTTCGACCTGCACGTGCGGGATCAGCTCCGCCACGCCGTCCATCACGTCATCGCGGCTCAATACCTGCCGCGTGTCGTTCATGACTTCTTCCAGCGTTTTTCCCTCGCGGGCGCCTTCCAGCGCTGCGGTGGTAATAATCGCCACCGCCTCGGGGTAATTCAGCTTTATCCCTCTGGACTTTCGCTTTAATGCGACGTCGGCCAGGGTATAGACCATCAACTTTTCAATTTCTCTTGGCGTTAATTGCATGGGGCACTCCGATCTCGATAGGAATAATCAGACAAAACGAGGCCAAATGTGATTAATAGTTAATAACCTTGCGTTATTTATTTGCGTTTATCTGACCCTCGAACAATCTAGGAGGTAATATTGAGATGATCAACCCACAACTTTATTCACGTTAGAGCATGAGTTATCCCACGCCATAAAAAAGTAACGGTGACATGATAGTTTTTATCGATAAAATTTCTTTTTTTCTCTTTCTGTTTCCACAATAAAACGATCAAAAAAAGCACAGCCCACCCTGCTTTGTTTTCACCACCTCAATAAAACCCAGAAAAATACCCTCCTCAGGCACCAAACCATCAATATTAAAGACATGTAACCAACGGTCAGAAAATATAATTAAATTTACAAATAGGGCACGAACAAAAATACATTTTTAGTTAAAAACAATTTATCTATTCTATTGCTGATACCAATAAGTTCTTAAAAATAAAAAACCCGGCCGCAGCCGGGTTTGCCTCATTGCCGAGTTATTCAGCCTTGTTGACGAATGCGCGCCAACAGCGCGTCAATATGCTCGATCTGCGGCGCATTGACGATCAGCGTGCGCCCCAGTCCCAGCGCATGACGCTGGCAGTCGAGGCGCATGTCGGCGTCGGCGATGCTGTCCAGATCGGCGACGTGCGCCAGGCCGATGGTGCGCCGAATCAGTTCGGTACCGCAGTACCCGACCGCATCGGCCCAGACCTGTTGCAGGAACTGCTCGGCGTAACCCGGCGTCGCCAGTGCCGCATCCCGGCTTTGCTGATGGCACAGCGCCAGGAAGCGATCGGCAAAGATCAGCCACAGCTCGCGCACATCCTGCAAGCGCTGCTCGCGCCCGGCGGCGGCGTCGCGCGGCCCGAACAGCCCCGGCTGGCCGCAATAGTTGAGCAGCAGGTTGCCTAACGCCGTGCCGACATCGAAACCGATCGGGCCGTAGAAACCGAATTCAGCGTCGATCGCTTTCAATCGCCCTTCCGCCACGAAAATTGAACCGCTGTGAATATCGCCGTGCAGCAGCGCCTCCGCCTTGCTGAGAAAGCGATGTTTCAGGCCGGCGACGGCCAGCTTCAGCGGCGTATCCTCACGCAGCGCCTGCACCTGCGGCAACAGCGCCGCCTCGAAGCGATTGCGCTCATGATCGATATAAGGATCGGTAAAGAACAGATCTTCGGTGATCTGGCACAGCTCGGGGTTGGTGAAACGGCTGACTTCCGCCTTCTTCTGCTGCGCCGACTGATAAAAATCGGAGGTGTGGAACAGCGTCTGCGCCAGGTATTCCGCCAGTTGCCCGGCCGCCAGCGGGTGATAGTTGCCCTGCACCAGCTCGCTGCGCCAGATGCGATGGTCGGAAAGGTCTTCCTGCACCATCACCGCCAATTCGGGATCGTGATGCAAGACTTTTACCGTATGCCGCGGGCAGAAGCCGCCGTGGACCAGCAGCGTTTCCGCTTCGATGCGCGCCCGATCCAGCGTCAACGGCCAGGATTCGCCCACGCAACGTACGTAAGGCAGCGCCTGTTTGACGATCACCCGGCTCACCCCTTCGCGATCGCGGATCTTGAACACCAGATTCAGGTTGCCGTCACCGATCTCGTCAGCGCTGACCAGTGCCTGCGGTTCAGACACCCGACCGTATTGGCGGGCGTATTCAACGGCGTCGGTAGCCGTAAACGTACGATAAAGCGACATTCCCCAACCCCTCTGTTCTCTCTCACCGATCCCAGCGATTCTGTTTATTTAGACGTAAAAGCATTTGGACGTCTATACATCTGGAAGTCATGTTGGCAGAATAGCGTTTCAGATGCAATAACCACGCAACAAGGAATTAACCGCCGATGCAAGCGCTTAACACCACCAGTTTGACCCTGCAGGACAACCGCCTTTGGATCCTCGATCAGCAAGCCCTGCCGCAGGAAAAGCGGTGGCGCACCTGCGACAGCGTGGAGGAATTGGTCGGGCACATTCACAGCCTGCGGGTGCGCGGCGCGCCACTGATCGGGCTGTCTGCCAGCCTGCTGTTGGCGCTGCTCGCGGAACGCGGTCTGCCGCGCGCCGAGCTGGAGCAGGCGCTGCACACGCTGCGCGCCGCCCGCCCGACGGCGGTCAACCTGATGAATAATCTGGATCGCATGAAGCTGGCGCTGGCGGAGCCTGATTGGGTGCCGGCGATGGTGAACGAAGCGCTGCGGTTGGTGGAAGAAGATCGCCGATTGTGCGATCGCATTGCCGATCACGGCGCTGGGCTGGTCAAGCCCGGCAGCCGCCTGCTGACCCACTGCAATACCGGCGGGTTGGCCACCGCCGGCGTCGGCACCGCCATCGGCGTGCTGCTGCACGCTCACCGGCAAGGCAAGGTGCAACAGGTGTGGGTCGATGAAACCCGGCCGCTGCTGCAGGGCGGCCGCCTGACCGCCTGGGAACTGGGCGAGCTGGGCATTCCCTATCGCCTGATCTGCGATTCGATGGCCGCCTGCCTGATGGCACAGGGCCAGGTCGATGCGGTGTGGGTCGGCGCGGATCGCATCGCCGCCAACGGCGACGTCGCCAACAAAATCGGCACCTACAGCCTGGCGGTGCTGGCGCACTACCACGGCATCCCGTTCTACGTGGCCGCCCCGCATACCACCCACGATCCGCACTGCCCGGACGGCGCCGCCATTCCGATCGAGCAGCGCGCGGCGGCCGAAGTCACCGGCGTTTCAGGCAGCTTCGGCGCCTGTCAGTGGGCGCCAAACGAGGCACCGGTCTACAATCCGGCGTTCGACGTTACGCCGGCCAAGCTCATCAGCGGCTGGGTATTCGACAGCGGCGTGATTACGCCGCAGCAGGTTGAAGCGGGGATCTTCCGGCGGGCGCTGGGGTAACGCCCGCAGATTGACGCTCAGTCCAGACGCGGATAGGCATCGGCGATCTTGTCGCCGGTGAAATGCGCCACCCAGCCTTCCGGGTTGTCGAACACCCGGATCGCGGTGAAATGCGGGGCCGATCCCATATCGAACCAGTGCCGGGTGTTGGCCGGCACCGAGATCAGATCGTTCTTTTCGCACAGGATCTGGAAGATCTTGCCGTCCAGATGCAGGCAAAACAGCCCTGCGCCTTCGACGAAAAAGCGTACTTCATCTTCGCCGTGCGTATGTTCGGACAGGAATTTTTCACGCAGCGCCTGGCGCTGCTCATGGTCCGGCCGCATGCTGATCACATCCCAGCTCTGGTAACCCTTTTCCGCCACCAGCCGGTCTATCTCATGCTGGTAGGCGGCGATCACCGCCTCCGGCTGCGGGTTATCGCCCAGCTCGCGATCCGCTTGCCAGCGCTCAAAGCGCACGCCGATCTGCGCCAACTGCCGCTTGATCTCCTGCGCATCGCGGCTCTGCCACAGCGGCTGCTGCGGCGCTGTATCGCTGAAAATGGTCAATCCACTCATGAGACAAACTCCCCTAAATCGATACGATCAAAACGGTTAACCTGCGGATGCCGGCTCTGGTCGTCCGCCTCATCGCGGATCAGCTGGCAGGTATGCCAGCCGGCGGCCTGCGCCGCATCCAGCTCCTGGTGGATGTCGGACAAAAACAGCAGCTCGTCGGGCGCGATGCCGATAGCCTGCGCGATGTTGCGGTACGACGCGGTTTCACGCTTGGCGCCGACGTGCGTATCGAAATAGCCGCTGAACAGCGGCTGCAGATCGCCCGCATCGCTGTGGCCGAACAGCAGTTTCTGCGCTTCCACCGAACCGGAAGAATAGACGTAAAGCTTCACCCCCTGCCGCTGCCAGGCGGCCAACTGCCCGGCGACCTCCGGATACAGATGCCCGCGAAAGTCCCCTTCGCGGTAGCCGCTGCGCCAGATGATGCTCTGCAACGCCTTGAGCGCGGTAGATTTACGGTCTTCATCCATAAAGCGGTACAGGGCGGCGATCAGCGCGTCAAGATCTGCCTGCGGCTGGTCAATTTCAGCGCGCAGCGCCGCCAGCGGCGCGGCGACTTCGCTCTCAGCGGCATGGCGGCGCACAAAATCCGCCAGCCGTTCGCGGGCGTAAGGAAACAGTACCTGATGCACAAAGCGAATATCGCTGGTGGTACCTTCAATATCGGTCACGATAGCGCGGATCATTTCGCCTCCAGTAAGCGGCGTTGCAGTTCACACTGGAACAGGAATTCCAGCCCTTCGAGATGGCGGCGGGCTTCCGCCACCTGGCTCCCCCAGCAATACAGGCCGTGGCCGCGTACCAGAAAGCCGTATTGCAGCGGCGTGGCCTCGGCATAGGCCGCCACGCGCGCCGCCAGCCGGGGGATATCCTGATCGTTGTCGAAAATAGGGATCGCCACGCTGTCCAGGTGGCTGCGCTGGCCGGCCAGCGACTTCTGCATTTCGTACCCCTGCAGCACCAGCGCATCGCCGCGCTCCACCCGCGACAGGACGGTAGCGTTGACGGAATGGGTATGCAGCACCGCGCCGATGTGCGCAGACAGGCGGTAGAGCAGCGTATGCAGCCCAGTCTCCGCCGATGGCGTGCGGCCGCTCGGCACATGATTGTCGGCGATATCCACCCGCAGAAAATCGGTGGCGCTGAGGCTACCCTTGTCTTTGCCGGACTCGGTGACCAGGCACTGACGTTCGTCCAGGCGCAGCGACATGTTGCCGCCGGTCGCCGGGCACCAGCCTTTGTCGCCAATCCAGTGGCAGGCCGCCAGCAATGCGGTAAGTTGCGGATTCTCCGTCATTATTATCGTTTCCCGTTCGGTAAGGCGGTCGGCAGATGAAACGTTGCCTGCCGCGTGGCGGGCTAAGCACTTTTTCGCATTTAGCCATCTAAGCGTCTTGATTGCCAAATACTAGCATCGTGTTATATTGACGGCAATATAAGCGCCTGGAGTATTCACCTGCTATGAGCACTTCCGCATTGATTCCCGAAAGTAAACTGCCTGCCCTGGGCACCACCATCTTTACCCAGATGAGCGCGCTGGCGCAGCAGCATCAGGCGATCAACCTGTCGCAGGGCTTCCCCGATTTCGACGGCCCGGACTACCTGAAAGAACGTCTGGCCTGGCACGTCGCCCAGGGCGCCAACCAGTATGCGCCAATGACCGGCGTGGCGCCGCTGCGCGAAGCCATCGCCGACAAAACCGCCGAGCTGTATGGCTGGCAACCGGACGCCACCGCCGAAGTGACCGTCACCGCCGGCGCCACCGAAGCGCTGTTCGCCGCCATCAGTGCGCTGGTGCGCCCCGGCGACGAAGTGGTCTGCTTCGATCCCAGCTATGACAGCTATGCGCCGGCGGTCACGTTGGCCGGCGGCATACTCAAACGCATCGCCCTGCAGCCGCCCGCGTTTGCCGTGGATTGGCCAGGGTTCGCCGCCGCGCTGTCGCCACGCACCCGCCTGGTGATCGTCAACACGCCGCACAACCCGTCCGCCACCGCCTGGCAGGCGGAAGACATGCAGCAGCTGTGGCACGCTATCGCCGAACGCGAAATCTACGTGCTCAGCGACGAGGTTTACGAACACATCTGCTTCGCCAAAGGCGGGCACGCCAGCGTGCTGGCCCACCCGCAGCTGCGCCAACGCGCGATCGCGGTGTCCTCTTTCGGCAAAACCTTCCACATGACCGGCTGGAAAGTGGGCTATTGCGTGGCACCCGCCGCGCTGAGCGCCGAGGTGCGCAAAGTGCATCAATACCTGACCTTTTCGGTCAATACCCCGGCCCAGCTGGCGCTGGCGGATAGCCTGCGCGCCGAGCCGGAGCACTGGCGACAGCTGCCGGCGTTCTATCGCGCCAAACGCGACCGCTTTGTGCAGGCGCTGACGAGCAGCCGACTGGAAATTTTACCCTGTGCAGGTACATACTTCTTGCTGGCGGACTACAGCGCCATCTCCGATCTGGACGATGTGGCATTCTGCCATTGGTTAACCGAGCACGTGGGCGTGGCGGCCATTCCGCTGTCGGTCTTCTGTGCCGATCCTTTCCCCCATAAATTGATCCGGCTGTGCTTCGCTAAACAGGACGCCACGCTGGATGCAGCTGCGGAGCGGTTATGTCGACTTTAAAAATTACCCTGTTGCAGCAACCGCTGGTCTGGCGCGACGGCCCCGCCAACCTGGCGGCTTTCGATGCGTTGCTGGCGCCGATCGTTGGCCGAGATCTCATCGTCTTGCCGGAGATGTTCACCACCGGTTTCGCCATGGATGCCGGCGAGAGCGCCCTGCCCGAACAGCAGGTGATCGACTGGCTGCACGGTTGGGCGGTGAAAAGCCACGCGTTAATCGGCGGCAGCGTGGCGCTGAAAACTGACGAGGGTGCGGTCAACCGCTTCCTGCTGGTCGAGCCGGGCGGCCAGGTGCACGCCTATGACAAACGCCACCTGTTCCGCATGGCCGGCGAACATCTGCACTACCAAGCCGGCAACCGGCGTGAAATCTTCGAATGGCGCGGCTGGCGCATCCTGCCGCAGATCTGCTACGACCTGCGTTTCCCGGTCTGGGCGCGCTATCAGCAGGATTACGATCTGGCGCTGTACGTCGCCAACTGGCCGGCGCCGCGCAGCAGCCATTGGCAAACGCTGCTGGCGGCGCGGGCGATTGAAAACCAGGTGTACGTGGCGGGCTGCAACCGGGTGGGCGAAGATCCCAACGGCCTGAGCTACAGCGGAGACAGCCTGATCATCAGCCCTCAGGGCGAGATCCTGGCGAATGCGGAGCCCGGCGCGGCCACGCGGCTGGACGCCGAGCTGTCGCTGGAAACCCTGCAGAGTTACCGCAGCGCCTTCCCGGCCTGGCGCGATGCCGACAGCTTTCTGCGTTTAGACTGATTCCCCCTTCTCCCAGCCGGCGATCATCAGGCAATAGGCCTGGATCGCCAGCGCCACGTCCGCCTGCCGCACCGCTTCGTCCGGATGATGGCTGACGCCGCCGGCGCAACGCACGAACAGCATGCCGACCGGCCATTGCGCCGCCACGGCGATGGCGTCGTGCCCGGCGCCGCTCGGCAACGCCAGGCTACGGCCCTGCACTTGTGCGACAGCCGCCTGCCAGCGGCGCTGCAGGTCCGCGTCGCAGGCGGTGGCATCGATGCGATAAAACGCCTCGCTGGCGAAGCGCATTCCACGCCGCGCGCAGATCGCCTGCGCCTGCGCCAGCAACGCCGTCAATAGCGCCGCCAGCGGCGCATCCTGCGGGCCGCGCACATCGAGCGTCAATTTCACCTCACCGGGGATCACATTGACCGCGCCCGGCAGACTCTCGATGCAGCCGACGGTGGCCACCAGTGGCGAATCGGCGGCGCAGGTCAGCGTTTCGACCGCCGTGATCCATTCTGCTGCGGCCGCCAGCGCATCTTTGCGCTGCCCCATCGGCACCGTGCCAGCGTGGCCCGCCTCGCCGCTGAAAGTGCAGTTAAGCCGGCGCGCGCCATTGATCGCCGTCACCACGCCCAGCGCCAAATCGGCCGCCTCCAGACATGGGCCCTGTTCGATATGTAATTCGAGATAGGCGCGAATTTCGTTTGGTGCGCGACGCGCCTGCGCGATCGCCGCCGGATCCAGCCCAAAGTCGCGCATCGCCTGCGCTATGCTCACGCCGTCGGCATCAGTGCGCGCCAGCCACTCTGCGGGCCACTGGCCGGTCAGGCCGCGGCTGCCGAGCAGCGTGACGCCAAAGCGCGCGCCCTCCTCGTCGGCAAAGCCGATCACCTCCAGCGCCAGCGGTAATCGATGCCCCTGGCGGTGATAGTGCGCCACCGTTTCCAGCGCCGTGAGCACGCCGAGCATGCCGTCATAGCGCCCGGCGTTACGCACCGTGTCCAAATGCGAACCGAGCAGCAGCGCGGGGGCGCCGGGCGTGTGCCCTTCATAGCGGCCGCAGATATTGCCGACGCTGTCCTGCCAAACCTGCATGCCGCTCTCACGCATCCACTCCCCGACTCGGTGATTGGCGCGCCGATGTTCGGCGGAGAGATAAAGACGCGTCAGCCGATCGGGCTCTGCGCTGATCGCCGCCAGCTCGTCACAGCGCGCCATCACCCGTGCGGCGGCCTGCTGTGCCTCCAGCTGCGTCATCCACGCTTGCCTGTGTCATAAACGTTCCAGGCGGCCTGCAACGCCTCGCCCTGCTTGCTGGCGAAACCGAGGCGGTTCAGCACCGCCTCCAGCGCCGCCAGGGTTTGCAGCACGCAATCTTTGCGCGCGTTGTAACCCATGGTGCCAATGCGCCAGATCTTGCCCTGCAGCGGGCCAAACGAGGTGCCGATTTCAATGCCAAAGTCATTCAGCATCATCTGCCGCACCTGTTCACCCTGTACTTGCGGCGGGATCATCACGCCAAGCACGTTGTTCATGCGGTGCTCAAGATCGCCGAACACTGCCAGCCCCATGCCCCGGATGCCCGCCAGCATTGCCGCGCCGTGCAGCCGGTGGCGGGCGATGGCGTGATCCAGCCCTTCTTCGAGGATCACCCGCGCGCATTCCCGCGCCGCGAACAGCATGCTGGTGGCTTCGGTGTGGTGATTGAGGCGCTCCGGCCCCCAATAATCCATGATCATGCCGATGTCGAAATAGTTGGAGTAGATCATCTCGTCGTCGCCATCGGCGTGCTCGGCGGTGCGGATCCCCTCCTCCACGCATTTACGGCGGCGCACAATCTCTTCAAACTGCGGGCTAAGAGTGACCGGCGAGCTGCCGGAGGGGCCGCCCAGGCACTTCTGCAGCCCGGCGGAGACCGCATCCAGCCCCCAGGCATCGGTCTCCAGCGGGTTACCGCCGAAGGAAGCCGTCGCGTCGGTATAGAACAGCACGCCGTGGCGGCGGCAGATATCGCCCAGCTCATACAGCGGCTGCAGCATGGTGGTGGACGTGTCGCCCTGCACCGTCAGCAGCAGGCGCGGGCGCACTCGCTTAATCGCGTCTTCGATGCGATCGGCGCTGAACACTTCGCCCCACGGTACCTCGATCGTGTGTACCTCGGCACGGCAGCGGCGGGCAATCTCGCACAGCAGATGCCCGAAACGGCCGAAGACCGGCACCAGCACCTTATCGCCCGGCCGAATGGCGGAAACCAGCAGTGCCTCGATGCCGGCGCGCGAGGTGCCGTCCACCAGCATCGTCCAGCGGTTTTCGGTGCGGAACAGCGCGCGGTACAGCGCCATGACCTGATTCATGTAACCGGTCATCGCCGGATCGTACTGGCCGATCAGCTGACTCGACATGGCGCGCAGCACGCGCGGATCGGCGTTGATCGGCCCCGGCCCCATCAGCAGGCGCGCCGGCGGGTTAATCTGATCGAATTGCGAAGTATCCAACATGTTCATTCCCTGTCAGCTTAGTAAGTTATTGAGTTATGCCGTCAGCGTCGACATGACGTTTGTTTGCTGCCCAACAGCCTACTCCCGATAGGGATTCAGTTGAAACAAAAGATTCTTATGATCAATTAATGAAACCAAAGTAACACAATGAGGTGACCGATCCGCCTTAAACGGCGGAAGGTGAAGGAAGGGAAATGAACTGCCGTGCTTAACGCAGCTCCAGTTCGTCCAGCGCCTGGAACAGTTCGGCGACGTGATGAATGCGCTGCCGCCCCTGCGCCAGCCTCTCATGCAGCAACGCATTGCTGAGCAGGCTGGCCAGGCTCATGGCGGCAGCATAGCTGTCAAAGGCCGACACGCTGTCGAGCGGCACGGTCAAATGCCAGTTGGCCAACGGGAACAACGCCTGCGCCTGCGGTTCACAGATCAACAGCGTCGGTACCCCGCGGCTTTGCAACAGCGCCAGCACTGCCTTTATCTGGCGCGGCCGGCGACGGAACGCCACCACCACCGCCACGTCCTGCGGCGTCAGCCCCGCCAGATCTTCCGCCAGCGTCTGCCCCGGCTGCGGCGCCAGCAGCACCTGTTCACGCACCTGCATCAGCTGCTGGCGCAGGTGCATCGCCACCGGATAGCTGTTGCGCAGCCCCAGCAGCATTACGCCTCGCGCCTGCGCCAGTGCGGCGATCGCCGCGCTGAACTGCACCGCATCGATCTGCTTTACCCAGCGGGTGAGATTGGCCATTTCCTGCTTACAGTGCCGCGCCAGCAGCGTATCGCCCTGCACCGCATCGCGGCTGTCGGTCAGCGGCATGCCACTTTGGCGCAGGGTGCGCAGCTCATCGCGCATGGCGCGGTAGTTGGGGTAGCCCAGCCGTTTGAACAAGCGGCTGACCGTGGCTTTGGAAACGCCGCTCAGACGCGCCAGCTCGGCGCTGTTGTAACCGATCAAATCGTCATAGTGATCGAAAATGAAGTCGGCCACCCGCTGCTCCTGTGGCGTCAGCTGTGGGTAGTCGCGGCGCAGGCGTTCGTCGAACCGTTGCATTATCGTTCTCGCTGTAACATTCGTTTCAGCGGAACATAACACGGTCGAACTACCCGCTGGCAAGTGATTATTCGTGGGTGGGGAATGGCAGCGGCATGCCCTTCTCCCGCATCAATGCCGGAAAAGGGCCGCGCGTTCAGCACCAATAGGCCATGAAGTTGACGGTAGCGCGATCCAGATCGCGTTCGCCGATCAGATAACGCCGCAGCGTTTTCACCGTGGAAGACTCGGCCGCCACCCAGGCATAAAAAGCGTTACCGCCGGCCGCACGCTCCCACAACACCTCATCGCTCAGGCTGCTTTCCGCCAGGGACTGCGCCTGCGCACACGCCGACGCGGGGATATCGACCCGCTGGCGCACCGCCTCCACCAGCAGCGTGCCATGCGCCAGTTGGTGGCCCACGTCACGCGGCAGCCAGTAAACCTCGGCGAACGGGAAACGGGCCAAATCCAGGCAATCCCCCGCCACCGGCACCTCAAAAAATGCCTGCACTCGCGGCGGATTGGCCTGCTGCGCCAGCTGCTCCAGAATACCCATCGCCGCCGGCACCGCCGTCTCATCGGCGATCAACAGCGCCTGCTGCAACTGCGCCGGCGGCACCCATTCGTAGCCGCCGCTGTCGCCGTCGAAGTCAGCGTTGGGAGCGACCGTCTGAAGGGCGTCACCCGGCTCGGCGTGGGTCGCCCAGGCGGAGGCCGGGCCGTTCACGCCATGCAGCACGAATTCGACGTCCATCTGATTCTGCTCACAGCGCAGCGCACGCAGCGTATAGGTGCGCATCACCGGACGCTGTTCTTTGGGGATCGCCATGTAATCGCCGTACCAGTCCGGGCCGTTGACCAACTGCGGGATCTTGCCGTCCTCCGCCGGGAACAACAGTTTGATGCGCTGATCCGGCGCTTCCAGCTTCATCCGATGAATATCCGCACCTTCAAACACGCAGCGCACCAGCGAAGGTGAAATCAGCGTTTTGCTTTTCAAGGTGATATCAAAAATTCTGTAGCTGGCGGACATGTTCTCGATTCTCCGGCAACGGCTGTCGCTTATACGTATGGCCGATCGGCTACCGTTTGACGGCGTGGAGTGCGCGATCGTGCAGCGGATAAAATGTTAATAAAACTAATTAATTACGTTAATGTATCGCAAAAAATCATATCATGATTTTATTGATAACAAGAAACGTTATTGATAAAAGAATCATTCTCAAAAATAACGTAATAACAATATCACCTGGGAAATAACGATGAAACGCAAACACCTTTGGGTATTGAACCCTTGTCTGCTGGCAATGCTTGCGCCGGCGGCTTGGGCAGAGGATCAGAAAGCCGGCAACGAAGAGCAGTTGGTGGTCTCCGCCAGCCGTTCGCACCGTAGCGCGGCGGAAATGGCGCAGACGACCTGGATCATTGAAAGCCAGGAGATCGAACAGCAGGTTCAGGGCGGTAAAGAGATCAAGGACATGTTGGCGCAGCTGATCCCCGGCATGGACGTCAGCGGCCAGGGCCGCACCAACTATGGCATGAATATGCGCGGCCGTTCGATGATGGTGATGATCGACGGCGTACGCCTGAATTCATCGCGCAGCGACAGCCGCCAATTGGATTCGATCGATCCGTTCAATATCGATCATATTGAGGTGATTTCCGGCGCGACCTCGCTGTACGGCGGCGGCAGCACCGGCGGCCTGATCAACATCGTCACCAAAAAGGGGCAACCGGAACAACAGGTCGAGTTGCAGATCGGCGGTAAAACCGGCTTTGGCGGCCATAACGATCACGACGAGAACGTGGCGGCGGCGGTCAGCGGCGGCAACGACAACGCCTCGGGGCGCCTGTCCGTTTCTTACCAACGCTACGGTGGCTGGTACGACGGCAAAGGCAACGAGGTGCTGATCGACAATACCCAAACCGGCCTGCAGTATTCCGATCGCCTCGACGTCATGGGCACCGGCACCCTCAACATCGACGATCATCAACAGCTGCAGCTGACCACTCAATACTATAAAAGCCAATCCGACGGCGACCACGGCCTGTTCCTGGGAGAGAACTTTGCGGCGGTGACCGGTAACGCCAAGGCATACAACAGCGGAAACTTAAATTCCGACCGTATCCCCGGCACCGAACGCCATCTGATCAACCTGCAGTATTCCAACACCGATTTCCTCGGCCAGGATTTGGTGGCGCAGGTCTACTACCGCGACGAAACCCTGACCTTCTACCCGTTCCCGACGCTGGCGGGCAAAGCGCCGAACTATTACGTCAGCAGCATTGGCGCTTCGCAGCAAAAAACCGATTTCTACGGCGGCAAGCTGACGTTAAACAGCAAGCCTGTCGATGCACTGACGCTGACTTACGGCATCGACGCCGAGCATGAGAGCTTCAACGCCAACCAACAGTTCTTCAACCTGGCTAAAGCGCAACAGTCCGGCGGCATGACGCTGGAGAACGCCTACAATACCGGCCGCTACCCGAGCTATACCACCAGCAACCTGGCGTCATTCCTGCAGGCCAGCTACGACATCAACCCGATCTTCACCCTGAGCGGCGGCGTGCGTTACCAGTACACCGAAAACAAGATTGACGACTTCGTCGGCTATAACCAACAGCAGGCGATCGCCACCGGCGCCGCGACGTCCGCCGACGCGATACCGGGCGGGAAAACCGACTATAACAACGCGCTGTTCAACGCCGGCCTGTTGGCGCACCTGACCGAGCGCCAGCAAACCTGGTTCAACTTCTCTCAGGGCTTCGAGATTCCGGACCCGGGCAAATATTACGGCAACGGCACCTACGCGTTGAACGGCGGCCATTACCGACTGCTGAAGAGCGTCAACGTCGGTGATTCCAAGCAGGAAGGCATTAAGGTCAATGCCTACGAGCTGGGTTGGCGCTATACCGGCGATAACCTGCGCACGCAAATCGCCGCCTACTACTCTCTGTCCGACAAGAGCATCGCCATCAACAAAACCGACATGACCATCAACGTCAATGCGGACAAACGCCGCATCTACGGGGTGGAAGGCGCGGTAGACTACTTCTTTGAAGACAGCGACTGGAGCGCCGGCACCAACTTCAACGTTATCCGTTCCGAAACCAAGGTCAACGGCGAATGGAAGAAGCTGGTGGTCGATACCGCCAGCCCATCGAAAATCACCGCTTATGTCGGCTGGGCGCCGGGCGACTGGAATCTGCGTTTACAGTCGCAGCAAACCTTCGACGTGTCGGACGATGGCGATTACACCAAGGCCAACTCCACTCAGGGCCGCAAAATCGATGGCTACAACACCCTCGATTTTCTCGGCAGCTATACCCTGCCGGTAGGGAAAATCAGCTTCAGCGTGGAAAACCTGCTGGACAAGGAATACACCACCGTTTGGGGCCAACGCGCGCCGATCCTGTACAGCCCGACCTACGGCTCGCCTGAGCTGTACAGTTATAAAGGCCGCGGACGCACCTTCGGCTTGAACTACTCGGTGTTGTTCTGAGGATAAGGGGCCGGTCTGCCGGCCCCGTTTATTGGGCCGCACCGTTTTGCAGAGAGCAGAAACGACGAAGCCCTGAGTTATCGCTAACTCAGGGCTTCTGAATAGTGGCGGAACGGACGGGGCTCGAACCCGCGACCCCCTGCGTGACAGGCAGGTATTCTAACCAACTGAACTACCGCTCCGCGCCATTCCCTCTTGCGGGGGAACGAGGCGCATATTACGGACGCCTCTCGGTTCCGTCAACGCCTTTTTCTCACCAAATGAACCGTTTGCACAGTTTTTCAACGAAGGTTCATCCGGTGCGTTTTTTTCGTGCAACAATGCCGTTACTCGGCCGGCGAACCGCGCCACAGGCAGCTGCCGCCCTTTTTCGCCACCAGATCCAGACGCGCCTCGTGCGCCTTCACTTCTTCGTCGCTGGCGTAGACCACTTTCATCGCCGTCGCCGGGCGGACAATGCGCTGAATTTCTTGCGCGGCGTCGTTTTGCTGGGTATCACCTTCCATCTGGAACGCTATCGAGGTCTGACCGCCGGTCATCGCCAGATAGACTTCCGCCAAGATCTCGGCATCGAGCAATGCGCCGTGCAGCGTACGCTTACTGTTGTCTATCTCATAACGGCTGCACAAGGCATCGAGGTTGTTGCGCTTGCCCGGGAACAGGCGGCGCGCCATCAGCAGGCTGTCGGTGATGGTGCAGAAGGTCTCGGTCTTCGGGATACCCTGCTGCAACATGCGGAATTCGTGATCCATAAAGCCGATGTCGAACGCCGCGTTATGGATCACCAGCTCGCCGCCGCGGATAAAGTCGAGGAATTCGTCGGCAACCTGATCGAAGGTCGGCTTGTCGGCCAGGAAATCGTCGCTGATGCCGTGTACGCCGTAAGCTTCCGGATCCACCAGCCGATCCGGCTTGATGTAAACGTGGAAGTTACGCCCGGTCAGGCGGCGGTTAATCACCTCCACCGCACCGATTTCGATGATGCGGTGCCCTTCGTAGTGCACCCCAAGCTTGTTCATACCGGTGGTTTCGGTATCGAGGACAATCTGTCTGGTGGTTGTAGAGATCATATTGCAGTGCTCACAGCGCTCGTTTATGTCAGACTTGGCTTTTATAAAACTGATAGGAAGAGTCTACCAGAGATGCTCAAACAGGTAGAAATTTTCACCGATGGCTCCTGCCTTGGCAATCCCGGCCCCGGGGGTTACGGTGCGATATTACGCTATAAGCAGACGGAAAAAACTTTCAGCGAGGGTTTTCGTCTGACCACCAATAACCGCATGGAAATGATGGCGGCGATCGTGGCGCTGGAAGCGCTGACCGTACCCTGCGCCGTGACGCTCAGCACTGACAGCCAGTATGTGCGCCAGGGCATCACCAGTTGGATCCATAACTGGAAGAAGCGCGGCTGGAAAACCGCCGAAAAAAAGCCGGTCAAGAATGTCGATCTGTGGCAGCGGTTGGATTTGGCCATTCAGCGCCACGAGGTAAAATGGGAATGGGTCAAGGGCCACGCCGGCCACCCGGAGAACGAACGTTGTGACGTGCTGGCGCGCGAAGCGGCCGGCAAGCCGACGCAGGAAGACGTCGGTTATCAACCGGAAGCCTAAGGCAGTTTGCGGTAGCTCTTGGTCGCGCCCACCGCGCGGCTGAGAGACGGTTTTCTCGCCCCCAGTTTCATCGGCGTGGGCGTCAGCGGCAAGGTGCGTTTGCGCGCCACAATCACGCTCATGCAGCCCAGCGCCGGCAAATGGGTGCATAAAAATTTTCCACCCTGGCGATGCCACGGCAGCACGTGAAAACGCGCCTGGTGCAGCACCTCATAATTCAGCAGGCTGAGCCAATCCAGCAGCCGCATCTGGGTAAACATGCGGCTGACATAGGGCTGGCGGCGACGCAGTCCGGGCACCAGCTTGCCCAATCCCAACAGGCTGAACGGATTGAAGCTGCTGATAACCAACCAGCCGTCGTCGATCAATACCCTGTCCACCTCGCGCAACATGCGGTGCGGATCGTCCGCGTAGGACAGCGTATGCGCCAACAGGCAGGCATCCACCGACTTGGCGGCAAACGGCAGTTGATAAGCATCGGCGATCACCTGCAGCCCTTCGCCCTCCAGCCCTACGTTGACCTGATGGGAAATCGCGCATTTGTCCGTGGCCAGCTCGGCGCTGAGCATGCCCATCTTCAGCAGATGGAAACCGAACAGCTTCGGCCACCAGGGTTGCAACTGTCGCTCGAGCGCTTCACGATAGTACTCCCCCCACGGCAGCGCCGCCCAGGACTGCGGGCCGGTGAGCTTTTGTAGAGTACGGGCTGGTTTCATGATTTATTATCTTCTTTCAAGCCGTTGCCAACGAGAGGTACACCATGAATCTTATCAGCATTCCCGCCTTCCAGGACAATTACATTTGGTTATTGGATGACCGGCAGGGAGGCTGCATTATCGTCGATCCGGGTGAGGCGCAGCCGGTGCTCGAAGCGCTACAGCGCCTGCAGCTGGTGCCGGCGGCGATCCTGCTGACCCACCATCATCACGATCACGTCGGCGGCGTGGCGCAGATCGTGGCTCAGTATCCCGGCCTGGCCGTCTATGGGCCGCAAGAAACCGCAGACAAAGGCGCCAATCACATCGTCCGCGACGGCGACACCTTTGACATCGATGGCTGCCATTACAGGACGTTCGCCGTCCCCGGCCATACGTTAGGCCATGTGGCATTCTATAGTGCCCCTTATCTGTTCTGTGGCGACACAATGTTCTCTGCCGGCTGCGGCAGGCTGTTTGAAGGCACCGCCAAACAAATGTACGACTCATTTCAACAACTCGCGCAACTTCCCGATAACACCTTAATTTGCTGCGCGCATGAATATACTCTTTCAAATCTTAAGTTTGCGCGGGCTATTTTGCCGGAAGATCGAGAGATTGAAACATATCAACAACATGTTGAAGCGTTAAGGGCAAAAGGCCAAGCCAGCGTGCCGACCACATTGCAATTAGAGCGCAAAATTAACCTGTTTTTACGTTGCCATGACACTGATTTACAAAAGAAATTAGGCTTTAATTCACCACCAGAAAGCCTTCATTCAGTTTTTTCCGAATTACGCCTGCGGAAAGATAACTTCTAAGCTTTTAGTTGTGTTATTTGGCGAAGCAAAGTATTATTGCTCGTCTTTTAAGCAACTACATTGACACACACATGAAGGCTAAAGCGATATTTCTCGCCTCAGTCTTGCTAGTGGGTTGCCAGTCGTCCAGGCAGGACGCACCGGCGCCAGAACAGCATGCACAGAGTTTGTCTTCGGCTGGTCAAGATGGTGAAGCAGGAGAGTACACAGCAAATGGCCGAGCGAGCTCGGCGCGGTGGTTGGATAACAACAGTCCCGCCGCGCAACAGGACCTGTGGAACTTCATTAGCGACGAGCTGAAGATGGAGGTTCCGGAAAATTCCCGGATCCGTGATCAGAAAAGAAAGTACTTAAAAAGTAAGAGCTATCTCCACGATGTAACATTACGGGCAGAGCCGTACATGTACTGGATAGTCGGGCAGATTAAGAAACGTAATATGCCGATGGAACTGGTACTGCTACCCATAGTGGAGAGCGCTTTTGACCCACACGCCACGTCAAGTGCCAACGCCGCAGGGCTATGGCAAATCGTGCCGCAAACGGGTCGCAATTATGGTTTGAAAAACAATCAGTGGTATGACGGTCGACGCGATGTCGTCGCCTCGACAACCGCTGCGCTTAACATGATGCAACGCTTGAACCGCATGTTTAACGGCGACTGGTTACTGACCGTAGCCGCCTATAACAGTGGTGAAGGCCGCGTGATGCAAGCGGTGAAGGCAAACAAACGCCAGGGTAAGCCAACCAATTTCTGGGCACTGTCGCTTCCGCGTGAAACGTCAATCTATGTCCCGAAAATGCTGGCGCTGAGCGACATCATCAAGAACAGCAAGAAGTACGGCGTGAAACTCCCGAAAACGGATGAAACCCGTGCGCTGGCGCGTATCGATGTCGGACAGCAGATCCAGCTGACTCAGGCGGCTGAGATGGCAGGGCTTTCGGTCACCAAGATGAAAGCGTATAACCCAGGCTACAAAAAAGGCGTTACGGCACCTAACGGGCCCCATTACATCATGGTTCCCAAAGGGCATGCCGATCAGCTGAAAGACTCGCTGGCCGATGGCCAGATCGCCGTGACTCAGCCAACGACGCAGTTGGCGAAGAACAGCGGTTTGTCCGGTGGCAGTTCGTATAAAGTACGCTCCGGCGACACTTTATCGGGCATTGCCAAGCGGCTGAACGTTAAGACCAGCGATTTGCAGAGTTGGAACAACTTGCGCGCCAAGAGCGCCTTAAAAGTTGGGCAAACCCTGCAAGTGGCCAGCAATACGGGCAGTAACAGCAGTATCACCTATCAGGTTCGCAAAGGTGATTCGCTCGCCAGCATTGCACGTCGTCACGGCGTCGATATTAACGACGTGATGCGTTGGAATTCAACGCTCGGTAAAGGCAGTCTGCAACCCGGTCTGAAGTTGACCCTGTTTGTCGGCAACAAGCTAACGCCGGATACCTAAGTTTCCGGCACAAAAAAAGCACCCCTCGGGGTGCTTTTTTATTACCTGCGATTCACCAGACGGGGGAGTCTTTTTCCGGGTGGAACTCCACCAACAACGGATTGTGATCCGACGCGCTGGTCACCAGCACCGAGGCCTCAACAACACCCAGGTTACGGTAAAACACGAAGTCCAGCGGGCGACCAAAGGCCTTGCGACGATGATCGTCGGTGAAGCTAACCTCGCGCAGCGCCATTTCGCCGGCAAAGTCATACAGCGCGTTGATACGTTTACGGCTCCAGGCGTTGAAGTCCCCCGCCATGATCACCGGCCCCCGATGGCTGGCGATCTGCTCGCCAATCGGCCCCAGCTGCTTGCTGTAGACGTCGACTCCCAGGCTGAAGTTCACCGCATGGATATTCACCACCATCAACAGCTCGCCATTGTACAGCGGGTAAACGGTGATCAAGGCCGATTTGGACAGCCGCAGCAGCGGCTCACGCTCACGCAGCGGGCAGCAGTAAACCGGATGAGCGGCTGCCAGCGTCATCACGCCGGAAGGATGTTGCGGCAACACAAAGGCCGGCACCTGATCGGCCGCCAGATAGTTGGCGGTAGCGTAGCTCACCAGCTCCGGCGTGGTTTGCGCCTCTTGCAACAACACCAGCTGCGCATCTTTGCCATGATTTTTCAGCACCGAAAGCCAGTCGGCTCGTTGCTGTTTGAAAATATTCCATACCATGACGCGCAGAGCGCCGGTCGTCGGCAGCGCAGCCCCTGGCGGCAACGGCTGGTTAACGGCGCCAGGAAAAATTCGTTCGACTGGCTGGCCTGCAACATACCTCATTGCATAAGTTCGTTTCGGCACGCGATTCGCCTATTACCCATTAGCATGAAACTGGCGATGAAGACTTCGCCAACGGTGAATTGATTATACGCCTGCCCCGCACAGAGGGCATGGCTTTTACAGGCATAACCTTTTCAGTTATAGGGGCCGTCTGCGGTGATTTCAATATTCTGAGGGTATAGCTGTGTAAAGGTGACGCATCAGAGGTGAAAAATGCGAAAAGGCCAGCAAAATGCGCACGGGATATCGGAATGTACAGGTTCGTGCTCAAGTGGGTGACGGCGATGCTCCGACGTGATTAAATGACGAAATCGCTCAAAATTTCAAACGATGTTTGCCCGTGGAGCAAAAATGAAAGCGAATTCGGACGAGCTTATCACCTTCGTCACCGTAGTGGAGAGCGGCAGCTTCAGCCGGGCGGCAGAGCGCCTGCAGCAGGCCAACTCCGTGGTTAGCCGTACGGTAAAAAAACTGGAGAGCAAGCTGGGCGTGACCCTGCTCAACCGTACGACACGCCAAATCAGCCTGACACAGGAAGGCGAAAACTACTTTCGGCAGGTGCAAAAGGTGTTGAGCGATATGGCCGCAGCGGAAAATGCGTTGCTGGAAAGCCGCCAACGCCCGCAGGGGCTGCTGCGCATCGATGCCGCAACGCCGGTCGTCTTGCATCTGTTGACGCCGCTGGTCGCCGAGTTTCGTGAACGCTATCCGGAAATGTCGCTATCGTTAGTCTCTTCGGAAAACTTCATCAATTTGATCGAACGGAAAGTGGATATCGCAATCCGCGTCGGCGAGCTGACGGACTCTACGCTGAAAGCGCGCAAGCTAATGGCCAGCTATCGGCGCATCCTGGCCTCCCCCGCCTACCTGGCGCAGTATGGCGCGCCAAAGACGGTGGCCGATCTGGAACACCATTGCTGCATCGGCTTTAACGACCTGCCTAACCTAAACCGCTGGCCGCTGGCCTGTGCCGATGGTCGCCAACTGGAGATCGTTCCAGGGCTGACCACCAACAGCGGCGAAACCCAGCGCCACCTGTGCCTGCACGGCAACGGCATCGCCTGCCTGTCGGACTTTATGAGTGATGAAGACGTCAAACGCGGGGATCTGGTCCCCCTTCTGGTGGGGGACACGCTGCCACTCGAAATGCCGATCAACGCGGTGTACTACAGCGATAGCGCCGTCAGTAACCGCCTGCGCAGCTTTATCGATTTTATCAGCGAGCGGTTAAAGTGATAAAAAAGGCGCTCTCTCGAGCGCCTGAGGTCATCATATCTGAAGATTAGTCCCAGTCGGGTGCCAGACCTTCCGGGCTGACCAACCGGCCGTTGCTTTCCAGCGCGGCAATCTGTGCCATATCTTCATCACTCAGCTGCAGCTGCTGCGCTAGCAGGTTACTTTCCAGGTTTTCACGCTTGGTCGAGGAAGGGATCACCGCGTAGCCGAGCTTCAGCGCCCAGGCCAGGACCACCTGTGCCGGCGTCGCCTTGTGCCGCGCCGCGATACGCTTGATCGTCTCCTCCTGCAACGCTTTGCCATACGCCAGCGTCATATAAGAGGTGATGGCAATGCCATGCTGCCGTGCGAACGCCACCACTTTCTCATTCTGCAAGAACGGCGACAGTTCGATCTGGTTGGTTGCGATCTGATCGGCACCGACCGCGTCAATCGCCTGCTGCATCAGATCGACCGTGAAATTGGATACCCCTATCTGATGGGTTAGCCCCAATCGCTTGGCTTCCAGCAATTCAGCCATAAACTCGGCGACCGACACTTCATCATTTGGCGATGGCCAGTGAATCAATGTCAGATCGACATACGAGGTCTGCAGTTTGACCAAGCTGTCTCGCAGGCTGGGAATTAATGACCCCTTGGCCAGATTCGCGATCCAAATTTTGGTCGTGATGAACAGCTCGTCACGCGGCACACCGCTGGCTGCGATAGCCTGGCCGACGGCCGCTTCGTTTTCATAGATCTGTGCGGTATCGATAGCCCGATAGCCCAGTTCCAGCGCCGTACTCACCGAGTCGATAACGACCTGATCCTGAAGGCGGAAAGTACCTAAACCAAATGCAGGAATGCTCACAATTTTTACTCTCTCATTAGTGGATAAATAGCAATGCGAGAGAGTATGGCAATATTTTTAGTGAGCAAAAACGCCAGGTTCGGCATAAGACTTTTGATCAACAGGCAACAATATTGAGGAAAAGCGGCAGGAGCGGTGGCAATTTCGACGATATTCCGTGAATTTTGCATATGAAAAAGCCCTGAGTCAGAGACTCAGGGCTTATCAATTAAGTGGCGGAACGGACGGGGCTCGAACCCGCGACCCCCTGCGTGACAGGCAGGTATTCTAACCAACTGAACTACCGCTCCACCGATTCTTTTAC